>NZ_CP152017.1:1835000-3072500 GCF_038618305.1 Sporosarcina sp. FSL K6-2383 | reverse complement strand
AATACGTTCCCGGGTCTTGTACACACCGCCCGTCACACCACGAGAGTTTGTAACACCCGAAGTCGGTGGGGTAACCCTTACGGGAGCCAGCCGCCGAAGGTGGGACAGATGATTGGGGTGAAGTCGTAACAAGGTAGCCGTATCGGAAGGTGCGGCTGGATCACCTCCTTTCTAAGGAATTATTCGGAATGTAGACCCTTGGGGTCTGCAAGTTGACGTTTTGCGTTCAGTTTTGAAGGTTTATCTTTTATAATAAGAGATGCCTTTTTTAAACTTGTTCATTGAAAACTGGATAAAACGACATTGATAGTAACAAATCAAGAATCAACCACGTAAATAACTTGTTATTTACGATTGCAATACCTTTTTACGTGCATTTGTTTTACATCGCTGTAAACAAATACACACTAATGAGGGTTTCGAGAAATCGGAAGCCGAATGGTTAAGTTAGAAAGGGCGCATGGCGGATGCCTTGGCACTAGGAGCCTAAGAAGGACGGCACTAACACCGATATGCTCCGGGGAGCTGTAAGTAAGCTTTGATCCGGAGATTTCCGAATGGGGAAACCCACTGCCCATAATGGGGCAGTACGTTTACGTGAATACATAGCGTAAACGAGGCAGACCCGGAGAACTGAAACATCTAAGTATCCGGAGGAAGAGAAAGAAACATCGATTCCCTGAGTAGCGGCGAGCGAAACGGGAAAAGCCCAAACCAGGAAGCTTGCTTCCTGGGGTTGTAGGACACTCTATACGGAGTTACAAAGGAATGGATTAGGCGAAGCGACCTGGAAAGGTCCGCCGTAGCGGGTAAAAGCCCCGTAGTCGAAAGTCCATTCTCTCCAGAGTGTATCCTGAGTACGGCGGAACACGTGAAATTCCGTCGGAATCCGGGAGGACCATCTCCCAAGGCTAAATACTCCCTAGTGACCGATAGTGAACCAGTACCGTGAGGGAAAGGTGAAAAGCACCCCGGAAGGGGAGTGAAATAGATCCTGAAACCATGTGCCTACAAGTTGTCAGAGCCCGTTAATGGGTGATGGCGTGCCTTTTGTAGAATGAACCGGCGAGTTACGATTCCATGCAAGGTTAAGCAGTGAATGCGGAGCCGCAGCGAAAGCGAGTCTGAATAGGGCGAATGAGTATGGGGTCGTAGACCCGAAACCAGGTGATCTACCCATGTCCAGGGTGAAGGTAAGGTAACACTTACTGGAGGCCCGAACCCACGTATGTTGAAAAATGCGGGGATGAGGTGTGGGTAGCGGTGAAATTCCAATCGAACCTGGAGATAGCTGGTTCTCTCCGAAATAGCTTTAGGGCTAGCCTCAAACTTAAGAATCTCGGAGGTAGAGCACTGTTTGGACTAGGGGCCCATCCCGGGTTACCGAATTCAGACAAACTCCGAATGCCGATGATTTATGTTTGGGAGTCAGACTGCGGGTGATAAGATCCGTAGTCGAGAGGGAAACAGCCCAGACCACCAGTTAAGGTCCCCAAGTATTCGTTAAGTGGAAAAGGATGTGGCGTTGCCCAGACAACCAGGATGTTGGCTCAGAAGCAGCCATCATTTAAAGAGTGCGTAATAGCTCACTGGTCGAGTGGCGCTGCGCCGAAAATGTACCGGGGCTAAACGAATCACCGAAACTGTGGATTGATACCTTTGGTATCAGTGGTAGGAGAGCGTTCCAAGGGCGTTGAAGCTAGACCGTAAGGACTGGTGGAGCGCTTGGAAGTGAGAATGCCGGTATGAGTAGCGAAAGAAGGGTGAGAATCCCTTCCACCGAATGCCCAAGGTTTCCTGAGGAAGGCTCGTCCGCTCAGGGTTAGTCGGGACCTAAGTCGAGGCCGAAAGGCGTAGACGATGGATAACAGGTTGATATTCCTGTACCACCTCCCCGCCGTTTGAGTAATGGGGGGACGCAGTAGGATAGGGTGAGCGCACTGTTGGTTATGTGCGTCTAAGCAGTAAGGTGTGGAATGAGGCAAATCCCGTTCCTATAACATTGAGCTGTGATGGCGAGGAGATTAATCTCCGGAGTCCCTGATTTCACGCTGCCAAGAAAAGCCTCTAGCGAGGCGGGAGGTGCCCGTACCGCAAACCGACACAGGTAGGCGAGGAGAGAATCCTAAGGTGATCGAGAGAACTCTCGTTAAGGAACTCGGCAAAATGACCCCGTAACTTCGGGAGAAGGGGTGCTCTGTTAGGGTGTTAAAGCCCGAGAGAGCCGCAGTGAATAGGCCCAGGCGACTGTTTAGCAAAAACACAGGTCTCTGCAAAACCGTAAGGTGAAGTATAGGGGCTGACGCCTGCCCGGTGCTGGAAGGTTAAGAGGAGAGGTCAGCGCAAGCGAAGCTTTGAATTGAAGCCCCAGTAAACGGCGGCCGTAACTATAACGGTCCTAAGGTAGCGAAATTCCTTGTCGGGTAAGTTCCGACCCGCACGAAAGGCGTAACGATCTGGGCACTGTCTCAACGAGAGACTCGGTGAAATTATAATACCTGTGAAGATGCAGGTTACCCGCGACAGGACGGAAAGACCCCGTGGAGCTTTACTGTAGCCTGATATTGAATTCCGGTGCAGCCTGTACAGGATAGGTAGGAGCCTAAGATTCCGGAGCGCCAGCTTCGGAGGAGGCGTTGGTGGGATACTACCCTGGCTGTATTGGACTTCTAACCCATGCCCCTTATCGGGGCAGGAGACAGTGTCAGGTGGACAGTTTGACTGGGGCGGTCGCCTCCTAAAGAGTAACGGAGGCGCCCAAAGGTTCCCTCAGAATGGTTGGACATCATTCGTAGAGTGCAAAGGCATAAGGGAGCTTGACTGCGAGACCTACAAGTCGAGCAGGGTCGAAAGACGGGCTTAGTGATCCGGTGGTTCCGCATGGAAGGGCCATCGCTCAACGGATAAAAGCTACCCCGGGGATAACAGGCTTATCTCCCCCAAGAGTCCACATCGACGGGGAGGTTTGGCACCTCGATGTCGGCTCATCGCATCCTGGGGCTGTAGTCGGTCCCAAGGGTTGGGCTGTTCGCCCATTAAAGCGGTACGCGAGCTGGGTTCAGAACGTCGTGAGACAGTTCGGTCCCTATCCGTCGCGGGCGCAGGAAATTTGAGAGGAGCTGTCCTTAGTACGAGAGGACCGGGATGGACACACCGCTGGTGTACCAGTTGTCTTGCCAAAGGCATCGCTGGGTAGCTATGTGTGGACGGGATAAATGCTGAAAGCATCTAAGCATGAAGCCCCCCTCGAGATGAGATTTCCCATTACGCAAGTAAGTAAGTTCCCTCAAAGAAGATGAGGTTGATAGGTCTGGGGTGGAAGCGCGGCGACGTGTGGAGCTGACAGATACTAATCGAACGAGGACTTAACCTTCTAGTAAAAAGGGCAGGTTGGCCCTGATTTGTGAAACACACTGTCTGTTTTATTCAGTTTTGAACGAATAAGTACCGTTCATAAAAAAGTGCTTGCAAATCTTAACTGATTTGATATAATGAGTATTGTCTTTGGAAAAAGATGATGCAGGTCTGGTGCCGATGGCGAAGAGGTCACACCCGTTCCCATACCGAACACGGAAGTTAAGCTCTTCAGCGCCGATGGTAGTTGGGGGTTTCCCCCTGCAAGAGTAGGACGTCGCCGGGCCTGTAATTCATTACATATAACATTCAAAACGTCTAATTTTACTTATTGTAATCCCGGTAAAAGTGGGAGAAGCGAGTAGTACAAGGAAACGATTGAGAGAACGAAGGAGCGTACATAACTACGTGACTGAGTAAGCGAATGAAGTTGACGCAGTAATGCGAAGCTTATCGCACTTTTACCCAGGAGGATTAGCTCAGCTGGGAGAGCACCTGCCTTACAAGCAGGGGGTCGGCGGTTCGAGCCCGTCATCCTCCACCATTTTTTTATAAATACACTTTAGCCGGTGTAGCTCAACTGGTAGAGCAACTGACTTGTAATCAGTAGGTTGAGGGTTCAAGTCCTTTCGCCGGCACCACTTTTCGAGCCATTAGCTCAGTTGGTAGAGCATCTGACTTTTAATCAGAGGGTCGCAGGTTCGAATCCTGCATGGCTCACCATTTTTCATTTTCATGACTGCGAGTCATGTTATATATTGCGGGTATGGCGGAACTGGCAGACGCGCTAGACTTAGGATCTAGTGCCTTCGGGCGTGGGGGTTCGACTCCCTTTACCCGCACTTATAATGCGGAAGTAGTTCAGTGGTAGAATACGACCTTGCCAAGGTCGGGGTCGCGGGTTCGAATCCCGTCTTCCGCTCCAATTCTTTGCCGGGGTGGCGGAACTGGCAGACGCACAGGACTTAAAATCCTGCGGTAGGTGACTACCGTACCGGTTCGATTCCGGTTCTCGGCACCAAATCTTATAAATTAAGTACACTTATATGCGCTCGTAGCTCAATTGGATAGAGCACCTGACTACGGATCAGGAGGTTGTGGATTCGACTTCTGCCGGGCGCGCCATTATATTTTATATCTAACGGGAAGTAGCTCAGCTTGGTAGAGCACTTGGTTTGGGACCAAGGGGTCGCAGGTTCGAATCCTGTCTTCCCGACCACTTTATGGGGCCTTAGCTCAGCTGGGAGAGCGCCTGCCTTGCACGCAGGAGGTCAGCGGTTCGATCCCGCTAGGCTCCACCAAAAACAACTTATATAAAGATCCTGGCGGCGTAGCTCAGCTGGCTAGAGCGTACGGTTCATACCCGTAAGGTCGGGGGTTCGATCCCCTCTGCCGCCATCTTAAAGGACCTTTAGCTCAGTTGGTTAGAGCAGACGGCTCATAACCGTCCGGTCGCAGGTTCGAGTCCTGCAAGGTCCACCAGTACTATATTTTCACATGGAGGTATACCCAAGTTCGGCTGAAGGGAACGGTCTTGAAAACCGTCAGGCGGGTTAAACCGCGCGGGGGTTCGAATCCCTCTACCTCCTCCATTTTTCTTGATTAATGAATCACATTGAAAAAAATAGTAATAATATTGTCGCGGGGTGGAGCAAGTCACATAACGAAGAATGTGATTTGTGTAATTTCCTGAAAGGAAATTACAGCGAAATCCTAGATGGAAAATGAATTGCGTGTACTTTTTATTATTATGAATAATATTGTCGCGGGGTGGAGCAGTGGTAGCTCGTCGGGCTCATAACCCGAAGGTCGCAGGTTCAAATCCTGCCCCCGCAACCAAATGGTCCCGTGGTGTAGCGGTTAACATGCCTGCCTGTCACGCAGGAGATCGCCGGTTCGATCCCGGTCGGGACCGCCATTTTTTCAAAAATACATAATGTGGCTCAGTAGCTCAGTCGGTAGAGCAAAGGACTGAAAATCCTTGTGTCGGCGGTTCGATTCCGTCCTGAGCCACCATCTTATGCGGATGTAGTTTAGTGGTAAAACCTCAGCCTTCCAAGCTGATGATGAGGGTTCGATTCCCTTCATCCGCTCCAAAATTAGGGCCTATAGCTCAGCTGGTTAGAGCGCACGCCTGATAAGCGTGAGGTCGGTGGTTCGAGTCCACTTAGGCCCACCATTCCGCAGTAGCTCAGTGGTAGAGCAATCGGCTGTTAACCGATCGGTCGTAGGTTCGAGTCCTACCTGCGGAGCCATTTATATGGGGAAGTACTCAAGTGGCTCAAGAGGTGCCCCTGCTAAGGGTATAGATCGCGTAAGCGGTGCGAGGGTTCGAATCCCTCCTTCTCCGCCATATATTTGGCCCCTTGGTCAAGCGGTTAAGACACCGCCCTTTCACGGCGGTAACACGGGTTCGAATCCCGTAGGGGTCATACAATAAAAAGCTAGGTTATGAGTTCTTCAAGAACTCATAACCTAGCTTTTTTCCTACTTTGAGAATTATAGAATTTTGTATTGTGAGCATATCAGCGTATGAATCCACAATATTCGTAGCCCAGCTTTATCTCAAGGTAGCTTAGTTCTAAGAAAATGTTGTTCAGTTTTAATCCAAATAATGAAAGCGACATCCCGGGGCTCGATAGGTAATCTGGGATGTCGCTTTTTGTTATTGACTATCCAATTCCTCCTCGTATTGCACGGATGCGTCGGACCTAATGAAACCGCGTGTTTTACCACTGATGTCTGTACCTACAAACTCTTCAATCGCTTCTTCTGAAGCCCCGTCTTCGATAGTGCTGTCGTATAGTGTGTCATAGCTGTCATGGTCGCCTATGAAGTCTGAAGGGGTTTCTGAGGTGCCAGACTTAGCGATTTCTTGGAAGCTGTCTTCGCCGTCGCGGGCTGCTCCAGATCTTCTATCGGCATACGAATTTGGGTTAGCCATGATAAGGATATCATCTTCGACTGGACGATCATTTGGTACTTCTTGTTCGTTCGCATGATCAATACAAAGCGTTGTGTAAGGAATAGCTTCAAGTCTTTCGAATAGAATTTCATGTTGGCATACTTCGCAAATGCCATAGGTGCCCTCGAGCATCGCCTGTATGGCGTTCTCTACTTTAGTTAGTTCATTATTCGCATGTACGTTTAGGGCGATGTCTTTCTCACGTTCAAACAGTTCTGTACCCATATCAGCAGGATGATTGTCATACATCGAAAGTTCACTGGAGGCTTCTTGTGCACTTTCCTTGCTATCAGTTTGTTCTGCCGTTGTTGTTAAATGTTCTTTCATATTGAATAACTCTTTTTTTAACAGTGATTGTTGTTTGTCAGTTAGCACGTTTGGTCACGTCCTTTTTGAGAATACAAACAGTATGTGCAAAAGTTTTGGATTTAATAAAAAAAAGCATGTAGCACCAAATCAAATCGGTGCTACATGCTTGTCTATTTTAAAATACGTGATTGAAGAGTATACCAAGACCAAGTAACAAACCAAATAGTGTATTTGTCACAGCTGTATTTTTCATAGCAGGCATTACTTCAATTGGTTGCAAATTTTTTCGGAATACAGAGATTGCTGTTGCTGGTTTTTTGACACTGAGCAAAACAAGAAGTGCCCAAGGTGTCAGGTAACCTGAAATAACCAGCGCGATGATCCAGCCATAAGATATGACAAAAAAGAACATTAAAATTGTGATAGCGTTGGGTCGACCGACTAGGATGGCAAGTGTTTTCCTACCACCTTCAGTATCTCCTTCAATATCGCGAATATTGTTGGCCATCATGATTCCTCCTACAAGTAGCATACTTGGTATGGACAATAGGATGGCTTCTGTCGTGACAGTTCCTGTTTGAAGGTAAAAGGCAATGAGGATGAGCAGCATGCCCATTACTACGCCAGATACTAACTCACCAAAAGGTGTGTAGGCGATTGGATATGGTCCACCGGTGTAGAAATAGCCTACCATCATCGACAGGATACCAACAATTGCGAGTAGCCATGACGTTTCCATACAAATATAGATACCGATTAGGACGGAAATTCCATATAGTAAAAAGGCCAGATTCAATACCGTTTTGGGTTGGATACCATTGCGGACGATTGTGCCTCCAATACCGATGGAATGCTCTGTATCAAGACCCCGTTTGAAATCATAGTATTCGTTGAACATATTTGTCGCCATTTGGATGAAGATACTGGCGGTCAGCATTGCGAAGAATAAAGGAAAATGAATGTTTGTACTAGGTAACGCAATCATCGTGCCAAGAAATACAGGTGCGAAAGCTGCTGTTAGGGTATGTGGACGTGTCAGTTGCCACCAAATACGCCATCCTGTATCTGCTTTTATTGTCTGTTGCAAAATTTTTCTCTCCCTATCATTTTGTACTATAATCATTGTACTCTAAATTCGACAAAGTGGACATGCTACCTGCTTAATATTGTGCTTAAATGTCGGAAATTCGGTATGATAGTATTAAGGTATAAGTATATAATTAGTTGAATGAATGTACGGAGGGAAAATGATGAACCGGAAGTTGACCGCTACGCGTAAAAGCCAAGTGAAAATGGACAGTCATGCAGTACGATTTTTTACGGAAACCATTGATGCGGGGCGAATTTCACCACTTGCATTTTTTGAAGCGGGGGAATCCTGTTATCAAGATAAACGTTTTTATTGGCAAAATGCAGATAAAACCATGACGCTCGTCGGTATTGGACATGCGACAGTATTGACGAGTGATAGCGTTGAGGAACGCTTTCAACATATTTCAACAGCGTGGAATCGTTTGCGGGCTGCGCTTATTAAAGAAGAAAAGGATATGGAGCCTGTATTGTTTGGAGGTTTCTCCTATGATCCTAAAAGTATTAAGGAGGCGGAGTGGGATGCATTTCCATCTGCTTATTTTGTTGTCCCTTCTTTCCAGCTGACAATTAAAAACGGGAAGACGACGATTTCCATCAACCTAGTGACGGAAAGCGATGAAGCGGCGGAAGAGTTCAATCGGTTGCGAGATGAACGGGATCGCTTAATTCATATTGCGCAAGTGGAAGATTTTAATCTATTGGCAAAGCCAGTTGTTGTTTCCATTGAGGAAATTGCCAAAGACAATTATATGCAGGCTGTTGCCGATGTGACAGATAAAATCAATGAAGGTATTGCTGAAAAAGTTGTTATTGCACGTTCTGTACAGCTCAATTTTGCAGAGGAAGTACCGGCTGTCACTGCATTGCATCATATTTCAAATGAACAGCAGGAGAGTTATCATTTCGGTCTGCAAAAAGATGGTCAACTGTTTTTCGGTGCTACGCCGGAGCGTTTGATTGAAATATCGAATGGACGAGCGTACTCCGCCTGTGTTGCAGGATCTATTAAACGCGGGAAGTCCGCAGTGGAGGATCGGCAATTTGGTGAAGAACTGCTCGAGGATCATAAAAATCGGGAAGAGCATCAATATGTTGTCAATATGATTTCACAAGTATTTCAGGCTTTTTGTACAAATATTGCGATGCCTAAAGCACCAAAACTTATGAAAATTCGTGATATTCAGCATTTATTCACCCCGATTGAGGGAACAGTGGAGCAAGGAACTGACATTTTTAACTTGGTTCAGGCTCTTCATCCGACACCTGCACTTGGTGGAGTACCAACAAATGTATCGATGGAGATGATTCGATCTGTGGAAAATATGGATCGAGGATATTATGCTGCGCCGATCGGCTGGACGGATACGGCGGGCAATGGTGAATTTGCGGTGGCAATTCGTTCTGCCTTACTGGACGGTAATCATGCGTATTTGTATGCCGGTGGTGGAATTGTCGCTGATTCTGAGGCGGATAAAGAATATGATGAAACATGGGTTAAATTTAGACCGGTTATGCGGGCGCTTGGAGGAAAATTGAATGGATAACCGTAGCGTATTAACAGATTATGTTCGGCGTATGACTGGGGCGCTGATGAATGCAGGTGTAAAAGAGGCTGTTGTTAGTCCAGGATCACGTTCAACGCCGCTTGCCTATGCACTTGCTTCAACGGACAATCTCGACGTTTATATGCAAGTTGATGAACGTTCAGCAGCCTATTTTGCACTTGGCTTGGCGAAGGCATCGGGGCAACCGGTCGTTTTACTTTGTACATCAGGTACAGCGGCATCGAATTATCACCCAGCCATTACAGAGGCTTATTATGCGCGCGTTCCACTCATCGTTATAACAGCGGACCGTCCACATGAATTAAGGGAAGTGGGGGCACCACAAGCGATCAATCAGATTCGTATGTATGGTGAGCATGTAAAGTACAGTGTGGATATGCCTGTGCCAGAAGATAATTCGAACATTCATGATTTTATTGATCGTCATATTAGCCGCGCGTTGTCAGTTGCGACAACAGCGCCTTTTGGACCGGTTCACTTGAATGTACCGTTCCGAGAACCACTGTTGATTGATTTTGATCGAGCAACACCGATCTCGACATTTAGTCAACATCTCATAGGGGGCTCTGCTTTAGATACAGCTACAGCACAACTGATAATGGACATGCTTGTCAAATCGGATAGGGGGCTTATCGTCGCAGGTGAGCTGCCAGTTGGGATGGACAAGCAAGCGTTTTGGCGATTTGCAGGTGCGTTACAATGGCCAGTGTTGTGCGATCCGTTATCGAATCTGCGTTCAGAGGTACCCGACCAGTGTGTAGCGTTGTGTATCGATCACTATGACGCTCTGTTGAAAAGTGATGTTTTCTGTGACAAGGTGATGCCAGAGATAGTAATTCGTTTTGGCACGCAGCCTGTATCGAAACCACTCTCACTTTATTTGAAAAAAGTAGGGCCTTCGACCGTTATTGCGGTGGATGAATCACCCGAATTCAGGGATTCGCTCGGTATCGTTACACATCATGTTCAGACAACACCGGAAGCGGTTTTTCGAATTATTGTGAACAAGCCGAAGACAGCTTATTCGGAGTTATGGGCTGCAGCGAATCGGCTAGCATCTGATGTAACGAACAGTTATGAAGGAGTCGTCGGTGATGAAGGGATCTTTGCAAAAACACTAATTGAACATTTACCAACAGGTAGTGACTTGGTCAGTGGTAGTAGTATGCCGATTCGCGATATGGATACATTTTTTAGAGCGACGACGAAAGATATCACTATTTTCGCTAACCGAGGAACGAATGGTATTGACGGAGTTGTGTCAACAGCATTTGGGATTCAAACGGCACGGAAGCGACCAACATGGTTGTATATTGGTGATTTGTCGTTTTTACATGATGTCAATGGTTTAATTGTCAGTCGTTTTCATGACATGGATTTAACGATTGTCATTATGAATAACGATGGCGGTGGGATTTTCTCTTATCTTTCACAAGCCGGGGTTACGAATCATTTTGAAGAGTTATTTGGCACGCCGACAGGTTTGACATTCGATCATATTGCGGCGATGTATGATGCACAATATGCCGCTGTCAAGTCCGTCGAAGAGTTTGAAGCAGAGCTCTTGCGTGTTAAAGACAAGTCTGTACGTATTATCGAAGTATTTGCGAATCGCCAAGTGAATGTACAGGCGCATCGAGAGTTGTGGGCACAGATTACAGATAGGCTTGCTAGCGATGTGTGAAAAGTTTGTTGATGTGCGTGGAATAGACATCCATGTGGCAATGAATGGCGATGACAGCTTACCGACGATTGTTCTGTTACATGGTTTTACGGGAAGTACGGCTTCTTGGCAAGAGGTCATCGAGCTGTTTAAAGGTCGATACCGAACTGTCGTGATTGACTTAACGGGTCATGGGAGAACGGCGGCACCAAAAGAGACTGCTCGCTATGCGATGGAACAGCAAGTAGAAGATCTTGAAGTGCTTTTTGACATGCTGTCGCTAGACCAATTTACATTGGTTGGCTATTCCATGGGAGGTCGCGTTGCACTTGCCTTTACGGTGAAGTATCCAAAGAGAGTAACGTCTCTAATCCTTGAAAGTTCTTCTCCAGGGCTGAAAACAGTTGAAGAACGAACGGAGCGTAAGGTGGCAGATAGTCGTTTGGCAGATAGAATCTTAAAGGATGGCTTGAAATCGTTTGTGGATTTTTGGGAGAGTGTTCCGTTGTTTGATTCACAGCGAATGCTGTCGGAAGACAAGAGGCGGGCGGTTAGGGATGAACGACTTAGCCAGCGTGAGACGGGACTTGCGAACAGTTTACGAGGCATTGGGACTGGTAGTCAACCGTCGTATTGGCAGAGGCTTCACGCGCTGACTGTTGCTGTTTTGCTCATAACGGGAGAACTCGACACAAAATTCGTAAATATTGCCCGGGAAATGATTTATAAATTCCCGAATGCTCGTCATGAAACGATTGTCAATGTCGGACATGCAATACATGTGGAAAATCCCACTGTATTTGCTACAATGGTAGAGGAACATATTTTGAAGGGCGTTAATGAGGGGAATCTAAGTTTGTGACGTTCTGTTGCAACAGGGAAGAATGCATTCCTCACTACCTATCCGTTTCTTACGGGTATAATGTCGCTTAGATGTAATGAAAATCGAGGAGGGTCTATATGACACGTCAATGGGAAACACTTCGTACATACGAAGATATCAAATACGAAAAGTATAGTGGTATCGCAAAAATAACAATCAACCGTCCGGAAGTGCGTAACGCATTCCGCCCGAAAACGGTAATGGAGCTTATCGATGCATTTTCACGCGCACGTGATGACGCGAGCATTGGTGTTATTGTTTTAACAGGTGAAGGTGAGAAAGCATTCTGTTCAGGTGGCGATCAATCTGTACGTGGTCATGGTGGCTATGTTGGAGATGACGAAATTCCCCGTTTGAACGTGCTAGATTTACAACGTTTAATCAGAGTTATTCCGAAGCCAGTTGTGGCAATGGTCGCAGGTTATGCTATCGGTGGCGGACACGTGTTACATGTTGTCTGTGACTTGACGATTGCAGCAGACAATGCGCGATTCGGGCAAACAGGACCTAAAGTTGGTTCTTTCGATGCTGGTTATGGTTCAGGCTACTTGGCACGAATTATTGGTCATAAGAAAGCACGTGAAATTTGGTTCCTATGTCGTCAATACGACGCACAGGAAGCGCTTGATATGGGTCTTGTCAACACAGTTGTTCCTTATGCACAACTCGAAGACGAAACTGTTCAATGGTGTGAAGAAATGCTTACAATGAGCCCGACTGCACTTCGTTTTGTCAAAGCGGCAATGAACGCTGATACGGACGGTCTTGCAGGCTTACAACAAATGGCTGGTGACGCAACACTACTGTATTATACAACGGATGAAGCGAAAGAAGGCCGCGATGCGTTTAAAGAGAAACGTCAACCGGACTTCGGTCAATTCCCACGTTTTCCTTAATCAATCGCGCCTTAGCGTGATTGCGTCCAGATTTTGAATTGAGCTTGCTCAATTAACTCCTTTCAAAATCTGTGACATCCGCCGGAGGCTTTATCTTCATTCAGCGGTAGTTTGGACACCCACTGAACAGGGAAACAAAACAGTACTTATCTCTAAAACTGTGGAGGTGGGAGTCTTCAGCTGGATGAAGATAAACAACAAAGAAAGCTGCCTAATTATTGGGTAGCTTTTTTTCTGACTGAATGGAGGGTGAAAAAATGATTCCAAATTGGCTGATACAGCGAGCGTATTTGACGCCGGATAAAACGGCATTATCTTTTGAGAATGAAACATGGACATTTGCCGAGTTGAAAAATAAGTCAATGGTGCTTGCAGGAAAATTGACAGCGAATGATTTACAAGAGGGACAGCGCATTGCATTGCTCGGTCCGTCTAATGCAGACATGGTATTCATCATCCATGCCTGTATGTTAGCGGGACTTGAAATCGTCATGTTGAATAGCCGACTGACCACCAAGGAATTGGAGTGGCAGTTGGAGGATTCGGGTGCTAGTGCGGTCATTGTTGCGGATGAAATGCATGATGTTGTCGCTAATACAGCTGTCCGTCCATTGCTTTATTCGACAATTGACCAAAGTGTAGAGCAGCAATTTGACGTTCAGGAACTGTGGACGACAGATCGGACGATTACGATTATGTATACATCGGGCACGACAGGCTTTCCGAAAGGGGTTCGTCAAACAGCGGGCAACCATGTTTCGAGTGCAATGTCGTCTGTTTTGAATCTAGGGTTGAAGGATGATGATGTTTGGCTCTGTGCCATGCCATTATTTCATATTAGCGGCTTCTCCATTCTTGTTCGGTCGGCTCTGTATGGAATGGAAGTCAGGTTGTACGAAAAATTTGATGCCATTCGAACGGCGGCGGAAATTCGTGATGGCTCGGTGACAAGGATGTCAGTTGTATCTCTAACGTTGGACAAAATCTTGCGAGAGCTTGAAAAAGACAATGCGCAGGCTCATCCTTCTTTCCAAACGATGCTGGCAGGTGGTGGTTCAGTGCCTGTAGATTACATGGAGCGGGCGATTGCTTGTCGCATTCCTGTACTTCAAACATATGGCATGACGGAAACCAGTTCGCAGACCGCGACATTGGCAGCAGGAGATGCGATACGTAAGATGGGTTCTGCGGGCAAGCCGTTATTTTTTAATCAAATCAAGATAAAGAATGCGGTGAATCCTTATGACAAAGGAGAAGTATTAATACATGGTCCGCATGTGACGCCAGGATATATTGGCCGATTTGCAGATATCAATCCGTTGGAGGATGGCTGGTTGCCGACAGGAGATATCGGCTATTTTGATGAAGAAGGTTATTTGTATGTTATCGATCGGCGTTCGGATTTAATCATTTCAGGCGGGGAGAATATTTATCCTGCAGAAATTGAAAATGTACTTGTGGCGCATGCAAATGTTAGCGAAGCGGGTGTATGTGGGCGAGAACATGCCGAATGGGGAAGTGTTCCAGTAGCATTTGTCGTTGTAGCAGGTGATGTGTCGGCAGAGGAGTTGCTATTGTTTTGCGAAGAGCAATTAGCACGCTATAAAGTGCCTAAGGAATTCTATTTTGTTGATAAGCTGCCGCGTAATGCATCGAATAAGTTGTTACGGCGGGAATTGAGGGAATGGTTGGATTGTCCAAAGTAAGCTGTGGATTGTCAGCGCAAACCGAGAAACCTATCGACGGTTCTATAATTACGCCAGATAAAAAGGCTGTTCTGCTCCCCGGATTCATCTAGGTAAGCAAAACAGCCTTTCTCAAATCATTCTCCACTCAACGCTTTCCTCAATGTTTCAATGTTCCGTAGCATCAAGGAAAAATAGTCTTCGTTATGCTTCACATCATCGTCGGTCAGCACACCAAGATTATGCAGTGTAAGTGCTTCGGCTCCGATTTCCTTGCGTATCACCTCTGTTGGTTTGGATGAAATATTTTGTTCAAATAAGATATAACGCACATTTTGTTCTTTGGCTTGCTCAACAAGCGTTGCCAATTGTTTTTGCGAAGGCTCACTCTGTGAATTCAAGCCTGCAATGGCGACTTGCTCAAGGCCATAGGGTTTGGCAATATAACCGAATGCAGCATGTGAGACAAAGAATGTTTTGGATGGAGCACTGGATGCCATCTCTTTAAATTTATCATCGAGTTTGACCAATTCAGTATGCAGCTGCTCGAAGTTTTTCTCGAATTCAGCTGCCATTTCAGGTGCTTCTTCAATTAAAGAATTTTTGATGGAAGTAGCGAGTTCGACACTCAGCTTTGGCGAAATCCAGACATGGGGATCAAGTGGGCCATGGTTATGACCCTCCTCATCATGTCCCTCATCTTCATGATCGTGACCTTCTTCATCATGACTCCCATCCTCATGGTCATGCCCTTCTTCAAGCATTGCTTCAGAAATATCTTCTGCGGTCGCAATCATTTTGACATGTTCGTTTTTCATCGTCTTTTCAGCATTTTCCACAAAACCTTCAAGGCCAAGACCGATATAGAAGAACAAATCCGAATCCGCGAGTGCAATCATATCTTTTTGAGTTGGGTCGAATGTGTGCTCATCTGCACCTGGTGGGTAGATAGATTTGACATCGACTTGCTCACCACCGATTCGTTCTGTGAAATATTGCAGTGGATAAACAGTTGTATAGACAGATAGTTTTTCATTATCGTTTGCTGATTGTTCTTTATCTGTGTCTTTATTGCTGCATGCTGCAAGTAGCAATATCGTTAGAAATGAAATGATGACAATGATTTTTTTCTTCATAAGTAAAAATCCTCCGTTTAGTTAATAGTAATCGTTACGATTTAGGTAACTGGCTTTATTATCATACAAGAGAGTTGCTCATTTAGCAACTAGAAAGAGAATTTTATTTTTATTCAGCAGAAGACTCCCACCTCTGTAGGTGTCGAGATGAACACGGTTTTTTTTTCCTGTTCAGCGGGTGTTCAAACGAGGGCTGAACAAAGATAAGGCCTCCGGCGGATGTCACAGATTTTGAAAGGAGTTAATCGAGCAAGCTCGATTCAAAATCTGGACGCAATTACGCCGAGGCGTAATTGATTTTGGCAAAAGAAAAACGGCCGGCAATTTTACCGAACCGCGTTCTACTTCTTGTCTGAATCTTTCTCCGGAACTGGATCAAATCCACCTTCATGAAAAGGATGACATTTTGAAATACGACGAACCGCTAGCCATGAACCCCTCAGAGCTCCATGCTTATCGATAGCTTCAATCCCGTAATGTGAACAGGTTGGATAGAAGCGACATGATGGTGGCGTTAACGGTGAAATCGCTTTTTGATAAAATTTGATGATACCCATTAAGATTGTTTTCAAGTTCATAGCTCCCTATTCGTGCTGTTATGTTTATTCTACTGCCTTAAGTGGTAAATTAACAGGGAGATGAATTATAAGGAGAGGTTTTATCATGTCGAAAGAACTTATCAATGAGTTGAACATTCAAGTATCCTCATGGTCAGTGATGTATGCTAAATTGCATAATTATCACTGGTACGTCAAAGGCAATCAGTTTTTCACGTTGCATACAAAATTTGAAGAATTATATAACGAGGCGACGCTGCATATGGACGAAATTGCTGAACGAATTTTGACATTAGGTGGAGATCCTGTTGCTACACTGAAAGAACATCTGGAACAGTCTGTCGTGAAAGAAGCAAACGGGAAAGAGCAGTCCGAAGAAATGGTACAAACCATTGCCAATGACTATGGTGAAATGATGAAATCGTTGAAAAAAGGTATGGAGTTGGCCGGACAAACAGGCGACGATATGACGGAAGATATATTGAATGCAACATACCAAAGTATCGAGAAACATCAATGGATGCTCAATGCATTCCTTGGTGAGGGTAATAAATAATCGACTTTCCTTAAAAATATGTCTAATTTGCCGATATTAAGTTTGTGAAGGGAGTGATGGCAAATGGAAATGAATTCGATTATGGCGAGCCAACTTAGAAGTTTGCAATCGCTTGTACAAATGAGTGTTTTGAACAAGGCGCTCACAATGGAGACGAGTGCGGTGACGGAAATGCTAGAGGTTCTACCTGACCAGCCTGCCGCAGCTCATCCAACTAAAGGCACTTCGATTGACGTTACGGCGTAAATCGGCCACAGACATGCATCTCCCGTAAATGGGGTTGCATGTTTTTTAATTTTACTTAGTAGGAAAGTGATCCTACTAAGTGAAATTAAAGCCTCCGGCGGATGCCACAGATTTTCAGGGGAATTTATCGAGCTTGCTCGATAAAAATCTGGGCGCACATACGTATGAACGTATGTGATTGAGCCATCCTAAAAATAAAAAAGGATGGATTTGCATGGAGAAATATAAAATGTACGTATCAGTCGTTCATCAGCAGGTGTACCATTATCCCGATGATTCGCCATGGGAATATGAAGTGAATGTCACGGAAGAATATATTCCAGTATTCCATAGATTATTCCATCAAGTAGACCGATTGGAATTTCGCAACTTTTTAAGAGCGCATTTGCCATATATTCCGTATCACTATGATCAGGATAATCACGATATTGACACTCGGACGATGAAAATTTATGCGCTGATTCATGAGTTTACAGATGACAAGTCAAAGCAGTTTATTGAGAAGCTACCGTATTTTCGTTAAACTAAACGAAAGGACGTGATGGCGATGTTAACATTTAATGATATAAACGGTGGGCGTGTTGAGTTGACATTCGGGGATAATTATCTCGGCATGGAGGCTCGGCATGTGCTTGTCGTATTAAAATATAATGGGAAGTGGCTACTGACGCGGCATCGTGTTCGGGGTATTGAATTTCCAGGTGGCAAGGCAGAAGAAGGGGAATCTATCGGGCAAGCTGCTATTCGTGAAACGATAGAGGAGACGGGTGTTACGATTACAGATCTTGTAAAAGTCGCTGAATATGTCGTGTATAGTGATAGCACATTTTGTAAGGCGGTCTTTACGGGAAAAGTTACTGAGGTTGATGAACAGCCGACACTTCATGAAACGGAAGGCGCTTTATGGCTAACGAGTGAAGAATTGAATCAATGTACTAACTTGAGTTTTCATATGAAAGGGACGGGTATGGAAGCAATCAGAGAGTGGGTAGAAGAGCATGAAGCATGACGGCACAATTGTTCATCGAAGACCGTATCCCTCGCCAAATCCTCATATCGTACTTGAGGAGATTACGTATTGGTCGGGAGGCTTTCGAGTTAAAGGGCTGATGGCAGAGCCAATTGCTGAAGGGGATTATGAAGGGATTCTCTATTTGAGAGGCGGCATGCAGCATGTGGGGATGGTTCGTCCCGCGCGTATTGCACAGTTCGCGTCGCAAGGATTTGTAGTCTTTGCACCTTATTATCGTGGGAATCGTGGTGGTGAGGGGCGTGACGAATTTGCGGGAGCCGACCGTCAGGATGCAGTGAATGCGGTTGATGTATTGAAACAGCATCCAAAGACGAACGCAGAAAGAATTCACTTATTTGCCTTTTCCCGTGGCGGTATCATGGCATTGTGGACAGCCATTTTACGGGATGATATAACATCCGTCGTTACATGGGCGGGCGTGTCCGACATCGTTTTTACATATAAGGAACGCAAGGATATGCGACGCATGATGAAGCGGGTTATTGGTGGAACGCCAACGAGTATGCCAGATGCTTACCGTGAGCGTACGGCATTGTTCCATACTACTGACATTGATGCACCTGTCTTAATTATTCATGGTATGGAGGATAATAACGTATCCTTTCACCAGGCGTTGTTACTAGAAAACGCGCTTCGGCAACAGCACAAAATCTACGACACCTGGTATTTTCCGGAGTACACGCACTTCATCCCACCTGTGATGAATGCCCAGCTGGTTCGTGATTTATGTATGTGGATGAGGGGGCAAGAATAATGAAAAAATATGTGTACATTGCACCGCAAACGATTAGTACAAAAGAAAAGTCAGGATTTCCACAAGATGTTTCATTTTGGCAGCCACTATGGGCAAAGTTTTCAAGGAAAGCAACAACGATGGACATTCATTGTTGGGCGGTAGAAAGCGAAGTTCGGGTGCAACTAGGTGCACGTATGAAGGAACTCGGGCAAGTTCCTGGAACAGAGACAATCGCATTTCAAACAGAGCTTACAGAGGAAATAATTGACTGGATGTCTGTAGAATCATTTGATATACATGGTGGGCTAAAATGGTTTACGATTTTCCTATATGATGTATTAGGGGAACTAGTTTGTACAGTAGAACACTATGGGGGAGAAATCGTTTTTTACCCTCAAAGGGATGCAGAAATTGACGAAGTAAGAGCATTTTTTAAAGGTAATCTTATTTTTCATATATTATAAAGATAGAAAAACGGGATAACACAGTTGAATGTGTTATCCCATTGATTGATTATTATGAAATAGGTCCGCCCTTAAGAGAAATATCTTTAGAAACGGTACCGAATTTCTTAAAGTTTTCACGGAATAAATCCGCCAATTCATTTGCTTTTACATCATAAGCAGCACCATCAGTCCATGCGTTTCGTGGGTTCAAGACTTCTGCTGGAACCCCTTCGATAGCGTTAGGCATTTCAAGGCCGAATACATCGTTTGTCGTTGTTTCAACATCGTTTAATTGTCCTGCAAGTGCAGCACATACCATTGCGCGTGTGTGTTTCAGATCCATACGTTTACCGACTCCGTATACGCCACCAGTCCATCCAGTGTTGACAAGGAATACTTGTGCGCCATGCTCATCGATTTTCTTACCAAGCATTTCTGCGTAAACCGTTGCAGGAAGCGGTAAGAATGGTGAGCCGAAGCATGTCGAGAAGGTAGCTTCAGGTGACGTAATGCCACGCTCCGTTCCCGCAAGCTTCGATGTGAAACCGCTTAGGAAGTGGTACATGGCCTGTTCTTTTGTCAATTTCGAAATCGGAGGCAACACGCCAAATGCGTCTGCAGTTAAGAAAACAATTGTTTTCGGATGACCTGCGACAGAAGGATCGACGATGTTATCGATTGCTTGAATTGGGTATGCCGCCCGTGTGTTTTCAGTTAATGAACCATCATTATAATCAGGAATACGTGTGTCTGGATCGACAACAACGTTTTCTAAAACGGAACCGAAACGGATGGCTCCAAAGATTTCAGGTTCTTTTTCTTGTGATAAATTAATGCATTTTGCATAACATCCGCCTTCCATATTGAATACACCATTGTCAGACCAGCCATGCTCATCATCACCGATTAGTTTGCGGTCTGCAGATGCGGAAAGCGTTGTTTTACCTGTGCCAGACAGCCCAAAGAACAAGGCGACATCTCCATCTTCACCAACGTTAGCTGAACAGTGCATAGGGAGTATGTCACTTTCTGGAAGCAGGTGGTTCATAATAGAAAAAATTGATTTTTTCATTTCACCAGCATATTCAGTTCCACCAATTAAGACGATTCGTTTTTCCATTGAAACAATGATGAATGTCTCTGAATTCGTACCATCAACTGCAGGGTTTGCTTTAAAGGTAGGAGCGGATAGAATCGTGAATTGCGCCTCATGATTGTTCAATTCCTCTGCTGATGGACGAATGAATAAGTTATGAACGAACAGATTATGCCATGCGAACTCATTGACGACTTGAATAGCTAGGCGTGAGGCCGGGTCAGCCCCTGCAAATCCTTTGAAAACGAATAGCTCATCATTGACTTTTAAGTGGTTAATGACTTTATTATATAATGAATCAAAAATTTCAGAAGAAATCGGGCGGTTTACGTTGCCCCAATCAATTTTGTCTTTTGTAGATGCTTCTTCAACGATGTATTTATCTTTAGGGGAGCGACCCGTATACTTGCCAGTTTGTGCCGTGATCGCGCCATCGGCAGTCAATTGCGCTTCTCCACGTGCTGTTGCCTTTTCAACAAGCTGTGGAACAGAAAGTTGAATTTTTACGTTTTTACCTGAAAGAAGATCTTTAAGCTTGTCGCTCATTTTCGCTGATATCATAGTCATCTACCATCCTTTTGATATAGACCCATTCAGTGGGTGACATCTTATTTTTAATTAGTATAACACATTAAGAATAATAGTCTATACTAATTCAAACTGCAACTAATTATATGCAAAACATCAAAATTAATTGACATAAATCGATAATTTCCGTAACATGGATAGATGAACGGATACTCTTATCCCGAGCTGGTGGAGGGGTCAGGCCCTATGAAACCCGGCAACCTGCAATGACCATGTTGTCTGCGCGAAGGTGCCAAACCTGTAGCAAGGTATTTATCTGGATACAGATAGATATTTTGGATGATAAGAGTGAAAGGTGCTTTCGAAATTATGCCCTTCACTTATGTAGTTAATACTGAGTGATGGGCTTTTTATATGAAATTGCCCTTTATCCTCGTGTATAGAGCTCGCAGTGGCTTGTAGTTCCTTTCCCTATAGGAATTGGGACTCTACATGGGACATATGAGTACCGTATCAATCTCGTAGGATATAGGAGGAACCAACATGACAAATCGTCGACTATTTACATCAGAATCAGTAACAGAAGGACATCCTGACAAAATGTGTGACCAAATTTCGGATGCTATTTTAGATGCAATTTTAGCAGAAGATCCAAATGCGCGTGTCGCATGTGAAACAACGATTACGACTGGGCTTGTCCTAGTGGCAGGGGAAATTACGACAACGACTTATGTGGATATCCCAAAAGTAGTGCGTGAAACAGTGAAGGAAATTGGTTACACACGTGCGAAATATGGTTTTGATTGGGAAACATCAGCAGTCCTTACGGCGATCGACGAACAATCAGCTGACATCGCTGCGGGCGTTGACCAAGCACTGGAAGCGCGCGAAGGGTCTATGACAGACGAGGAACTTGAAGCAATCGGTGCAGGTGACCAAGGTTTGATGTTCGGTTACGCTTGTAATGAAACACCAGAATTAATGCCACTCCCAATTAGTCTATCGCATAAACTATCACGTCGTCTTGCACAAGTGCGTAAAGATGAGACGCTAGATTACTTACGCCCTGATGGGAAAACGCAAGTGACAGTTGAGTATGATGAACAGAATAACCCAGTTCGAATCGATACAATTGTCATTTCAACGCAACACCATCCAGAAGTGACGCTTGAGCAAATTCAACATGACATAAAAGAAGTTGTCATTGACGCGGTAGTCCCAGCGGAATTGATTGACGACAATACGAAATACTTCATTAACCCAACAGGCCGTTTTGTCATTGGTGGACCACAAGGAGATGCGGGTCTAACAGGCCGTAAAATCATCGTGGACACATACGGTGGATACGCACGTCATGGTGGCGGCGCGTTCTCTGGAAAAGATGCAACAAAAGTGGACCGTTCTGCTTCGTATGCCGCTCGTTATGTGGCGAAAAACATCGTCGCAGCAGGCCTTGCAGATCGTTGTGAAGTCCAACTTGCTTACGCAATCGGCGTAGCGCAACCTGTATCGATTTCGATTGATACATTCGGAACAGGCACAGTAGCAGAAAGCAAATTGGTAGAGCTTGTACGCGGATTATTCGATCTTCGTCCAGCCGGCATCATCAAAATGCTCGACCTACGTCGTCCAATTTATAAACAAACAGCTGCATATGGTCACTTCGGCCGTACAGACATTGAATTACCATGGGAGCAAACAGATAGAGCTGCTGCTTTGAAGGAACAAGCGGCGCAGTAATTGTAAAGAAAAAAGCACAGTTAGCGGGGACGAACCCGTTTGCTGTGCCTTTTTTTATAGATAGGAAAAAATCATTTCAATAAATTAGCTACGGTCCTAAGGAATTATTGAACTATATCCTTCCCTTAGGGATGTCAATCACCATAACCTAGGCTACTTTATGGAAGGCGCCTATGCCTGATTTATAAAGTTATTCATATGTTCATCCTATAAAGGGGACAGAAGTCATCACTTCTTCAGGTAGATAAATCGTAAGTTGCAAACCATCATTTGCCGCAAACTGGATGGTACCATCCAAACCTTTAACCCTCTCTTTAATCCCAATAAGTCCACTGAACTGTAAGGAGCGATGCTCTAGTTGGCTAACGTCCAGACCTATTCCATTATCAGAGTAAAATAAGTGTATATGATTATTTTCATGCGTTAATAACAGCGTGACTGCTGTAGCTTGTGAATGTTTCATCGCATTTGTCAGTAGCTCCTGGGTAATGCGGTAGAGTGCAATGACAGACTCCTCTTGTAACAACTGATTATCGAAGTCTTTATAAGTGAATTGAACATGGAAATTCGCCTGCAAATGAATTCTTTTAATCAGTTGCTCAATTGCTTGAATGAGCCCGAACTCCATTAAAAAGGGAGGTGATAATTGATTGCATGTTTCCCGTGTCGTATGAATGCAATCGAGCACTTTTTCACGTACTGCATAAATTTCTGTGTGTACATTATTAGATAAATCTTCCTTGAGAACACTTTCTAATCCTCTGTTAATAACTATTAACTCTTGCAAAACTACGTCATGTAAATCACCAGCTAAGCGAACTCTTTCTTTTTCCGTATAAGAAAATAAAAAGTTGGATAACCACTTTGAAGAATAAGCATCATTCTCTTTTAAATGATGTAGCTCTTGGATGACATTGTCAATCGTATACTGGTTCGTCAATAGGACATGACTATAACTTGCAAGTGTTTCTAACCAAGTTTGTTCAACTGGATTTAAACTCGTTCGGTTATTCTTATCGCTACAAAACAGATAGAATGAAGTATCTTGATTTTCATGGATCAATAAACAAAATCCACGCTTCAGAAAAATAATGGAACCTATCGAGGAATGTTTACTTACTAATAGCTCTGTGAAAGGTTCAACGAGCATAAAGGAATTTGGATCATCCATATGAATGGCTTTGGATGTTTTATTTAACTCGAAATGGTGTATGGTCTTAATTTCAGGAATAACTTTGTGGATTTCATCTGTAATGGTTTCTATTAATTGTAAGTAAGATGAATCATTTCTAGCCCTTTTAAAGTAATGTTGTAGTTGTTGTTGAAAGTTTGAATTTGACTGACTGAATCTCGATGTACTTTTGAAAAACATCGGGTTTTTAAGCGTGAAAATGAGTAAACAAATGCCTGATACATAGACTGAATTTAGTATCTTCTGATCTAAAGAAGTGGCAGTTGTGATGATAAAGAAAAGAAACCCTGCCAATATTGAAAATAAAAAATCTTTTTTTAACCAGTGTAAGAGGAAATCAATATCAATTATGTGTTCCTTACGAATCAAATAAAGGATTGTAAATGGTAAAATAAGAAAGAACATCAGTGTGATCTCAGGATTAATAACTGAAAAACCAAATACTAAGTCAAGAAGGACATACAAAAAAAGAAATGGAGAAAAAGAAAGGAAAATTCCAACTAGCAGTACTTTAATAGTTGGGCTTGATGCTGACTGTCTATTATTATAATAGGTCATAGTTAACATGCTAATAATAACAATGACTGTCACAAGAAAGAACAAGAGCAATACATTGTCGATAAATGAGTAATAGACATTTGAGAGCTCATGTGTCGCAGCAGCTCCAGTCAAACATAAGGAAATAACATAAAACCAGCGGATACGCCATTTGAAAATTTGTTTTATTCGTAGACTTGTAAATAAACCAGTAAGGAGATGCAATAAAATCACGGGAGATAAAACAAGAGAAAAGGATATGATAATCCTTGCTAATAAATCTCCCCTGGAGGAAGCACCTGCGCCTACATAACCCAATCCAAATACCAAAAGAAAATAGGATAATAATACAGTGAGATTGTTTTTATCTCTATGCCTAGTGATGATAAAACTTAAAACAAGGCAGATAATAAATACAATGCTTGGGAAAAATAAGTAACTCATATTTTCTTTAAATGAATAGTGTTGTGTCAATACTTCCGTCTGAATTTCTGTACCATGTTTAAATTCAACCTTTTTTACTTGCTCAATCTTCGTATATTTTTTAAAGGTGAAATGGTCTTCTGGTCTTTCGCCATTGATTTTTAAGATGACATCATTTTTCCTAATTCCTGCTTCAAATCCAGCTCCATTTTTATCAACATTTGTAACGATAAATTCCCCTTGATCATTCATGTTCACTTTTGTGTGGAAGTAAGGAAAGTTAGCTGAGATGTAAATGAAATAAATAGCTAACAGTAGAGAAAAAAACATTGGAAATATCTTAGTATAGAAATACTTGGTTGATAATTGCAAAGGAATTTATTTCCAAAATACAGGTTCACTTGTGACTTCTGCAGTAAGAACATCAACCAATGCTTTTCTATCCACATCATTTTCTAATCCAACAAAACAAATTTTTTCATTTAAAAATAATGGAATCAGAGTGGGATTTTGGGTAAGGTATTGAATGATTTTAGACATAGTATGGTAATCTCCTTTTTAATTGGTTTTGAATAAATGTGTAAGTTTTTCTTTGTACATATTATCAATGGGAAGAGAGTGTAGTTGGTCTAATGCAGCTAACTGATGTTTACGCAAAATGACTTGTGCATACATCATCGAACCTGAGTCAAATAGTATTTCTTTGACTAATTCTTTTTTCGTTTGAAGCTCATCGAATGATACTGTTTCTTTATAATAATATAGAATATCTGATTCTATATTATTATCGAATAAGTAAAGGATAGGAAGTGATTTTTTTCGTAAAAACCAATCACTTTTTTCAACGGATAAAATATCATTCAAATCATTTTTTATTTGTTCTGCAATGCCTAATTGTATACAGTAGTTTTCAACGATATCATGATACTGTTCTGTTGCTAAACTCGTTCCAATCAAACTAGCCATCGCAACAAGGGAGCCTGCTTTTTGAGCAGTGATATGCAGATATTGTTCTTCTGTTTCAATACTATTTAAAATATCACCATGCTGACCGTTAATGGACATAAGATTTAAACGGTCAAAATATTTCCAACCATCATTCGGAAATTGAATTTCATGCATTATTTTTGAACTTAATTGCAATAAACCTAGTGCTAGATTCAATGTTAAAGCGGTATCCCATGTACTCCATGGGGTACCAAAACTATCATCATCTTGTAAATCATCAAAAAGATCGAATGACAATATGAGTAATTCCACTGCAGCAGCAGCCTGTCCAATAGCAGAGGAAGTGCCACCAAACATTTCGTGGTGTAGCAGGGTAAGCTCCCCAAATAAAAAACCTTCTTGTTTCTTATGCCTAATGGATTGGATGGCCATGTCATTTAAGTTACTTTGATGAAAATGGTTATGGACTTCTTGAATCATTCGTTCTTTGATGTTGTAATCAGATAAGATAACCCTCTCCTTCACTTCGTGGTAATTATACTTGCAGGAAATTATAACCACTAAATATGGTATAATTTTCATTATATAATACATTTTAAATAATGGAAGCAAATAAAAGTATTTATACTAGGAGATGTGAGATGGAAAGGATTTTAATCGTAGACGATCATATAGCAGTGGCGGCAGGAACAAAGCTAATGTTGGAGAAAGAAAAAAATTTTCAAGTGGAAACCGCAAATAGTGGAGATGATGCTCTAGACCTTATAAAGAAAGCGAGTTTTGATATATACATATTTGACTTGAAGATGCCAGAAATGAATGGTCATGATTTGGCTAAGAGAGTGATTGAACTAGATCCTCTAGCCAAAATAATCATTTATACAGGGTATGAGCTCGAAGAATATTTCAATTCTTTAATTGAAACGGGTATAGTAGGTTTTCTCAGTAAAACAGATTCAGAAGAACAGATGATGAAGACAATACGAGGTTTGTTAGAGAATGATGCGGTCATTCCAATTCACCTTCTTCAACAACTAAGAAAAGGGAATAATCTTTTTCAGACGATGCAAATGAAGACAAATCTTTTAACTGAAAAAGAATGGAACATTCTTGAACAAGTAGCGCACGGAAAAACAAATATAGAAATAGCTGATGCGATGTTTCAGAGCCCTAGAACGATAGAATATCATTTATCAAGTGTGTTTAAAAAGTTAGAGGTAGATTCAAGAACAGCAGCCGTTGTAAAGGCAAGGGAATTGAACAGTATTAGCATAGACTGAGTATCATTCATTGTTGTATTTGCGAAAAATATTGCGGAACCGCGCAACGAAAATTGCGGAGTTCCGCAATTTTTTTTGCTGATTATTGCGGGAAACTTGCGGTGTGCAATTTGAAGGCTTGTGTTAAGGTTATTTGTAAGCAGCTGCTATGATGTATTAGGAATTTATATTTGTCCTCATACTGGTTTGATGGCCATCAAGATTAGCAAACGCTCAAAAAGTGTCTTAAACTTCATTTTCGTTTTTTACGTATGACAAGAACGGGAAGGAATATCAAGTACGCCTTAGAATCACTGGGCTTAAATCACTATATTTAGGTGCGAAAGTTGAGTTATGCAGGAGTTGTCATAATAAAAAACGGGAGGAAAAAAACATGAAAAAATTATTAGGAACTTTAGTAATTATCTTGTCCTTTTCCTTAACGACAAGTACGCTGGCAAGCACGCTGGAAGTTACAGATAATCTAAAAGATACTAAACGTCAAGATGAGTATAAGTATACTCCACCTACAAAAGAGCAAAAAGAAATTGAATTAATTGTTATTGAAGCAGACATGGAAGCAAGAGATGAAGCATACATTGAATTAGCATCTATGTATCGTACATTAAACGGCGGTTATCTCGAAGACACAGTAGAATTCAAAGATACTATTCAAGCGAAAATAGATGAAAAGATCGAAAAGTACGGCATTAAACGGGTAAGTGAAAATGAATCAGATTTGGGAATTAGCCCAATGGCATCACCTCCTGTAAGCGAGATAGCTATTAATAAACCTGTCATTTATCAATCTTCACAGGGATATTTTATTCAAGGGAGTGCCACTTGGAAAAAAGATAGTTGGGGTGAACCTTACTGGTTGAAACATAGACCGACATTTGCAGCAGCAGCTGTGGGTGGAGATGATGGACTTGGGATATATTTCTCGAATTCTACCAATATTGATATAAGTACTTCTTCTTTTTACACTGCTGATAACTACAACAAAGGATATAACTCTAATTTATATCCTGAAAAAAGTCAGCCTCAAGGGGTTTATTATAAAGCTCAAGACTATATATATGGTACTATAGCATATGAATATACTTGGGATAAAGCATATATAACAGTTTGGCCACAGTTTTTAGGCAGGGTCAACACACAGGCACGTACACATTGGACACATACATGGTCAACTGCAAAAATAACAGGTGTTGGCATTACTAATTCCGGATTTAATGTTGGTATCTCCGGTATCTCAAATTCATATGATGGAGCATCAATTCAAGGCGTAAATATAATCTATTAATAATATAAGTCCGGTATTTAGAAAAGATATGACAACTCAAAATTAGAATCCTAATTCAATACCGATTAGGATTCTTTAATTATTATTTTTAAAAAAAGGATAAGGCGGTGTTTATATGAGAGTGAGAAATTTAAGGAATGTTATATTGATTATTTTTATTTTATTTTTACTTTATTTTATATACACACAATCAAACAAGAGTCAGGTTTTATTCACGGAAGAGGACATTAACCCCAATAATATTGCTCATATAGAAATTCTTGATATTCTCACTAATGAAAACGTAGTGATTGATGATACGGTTGGTATTGAAAAGATTTCCTCTTTCTTGATAAAATTAAAATCTAACAAAACTAGTGCAGATGAAGTTATAGATAAGCCTCTCTATTATATTTATATCATCAATAATGGAAAACACGCGAATAATCCTATAGGTGTCTCTAAAGATTCCATCATGTATAAAGGTAATAAGAAGAAAATGTCTACTGAAGAATCATCATTTATAATTCAGTTTTTAGATGATGAAATTCGTAATTAACCGTTCGAAAGAATGTGTACATAAATAGACATCCACGTAAGGGCAAGAACGGAATCCCTCTTACGATCCACATTGAAAGGCTTTCACTTTCACATCAAAGGTATACTGCCACATCGCACAGTCATCTCTAGATAAATCTATTGACTTCTGAGGATCAGAAATTCTGCCCTGATGGGTGATCCAACACCAGCTCGTTGATGACAGATTTATTGCCGAAAACCGCGATTTTATGGGCACACTTTCTTCCTTACAGGGTAAGCGTCAAACCGGTTCTTTCCAGCCTTAGTTGAATTTACGAGATTCAAGCAATAATAGTTTATTTCGTAGAAGTTCAAAACTGTTTCTGCCATACATGATACGTTTGATGGTTTTTAATTTATTTGCGCTGCCTTCAGCTAATCCGTTGTTATAGGGGAGCATCGCAGCCTATGTGATCCATGTATGTAACAACTTTTTATCTCCCGATTGGAGAATCTCTTTGAAACGCCAAACCAAGTGAATTAATGTACCGACTAGTGGATATTTCTCAACAACATTTTCTACTTGTTGGAGGGAAATTGCTTTCACTTTATTTAGTGGCTTGTAGAGTAATTTTACAAGCCATTTTCTTTCCACTATTTCGGTTGACCCTTTAAATATGGCGACCACAGTCACTCATTCAATCGTGAAAACTCGAACAAATATGTTTGTTTAGATTAACGTGTTTGTTTGAGTGACTGTTACATTTTTAGTCAAAAGTTAGAGGTGGATTCAAGAACAGCAGCCGTCGTAAAGGCAAGAGAATGGAATAATAGTAGCAAAGACTAAATAACATTCATCGTTGTATTTGGGGAAAACATTGCGGAAACCCGCAACGAAAATTGCGGATATCCGCAATGCTTTTTGCAAATTATTGCGGGAATTTTGCGGTTTCTAATCCGTATTTCTATGTTAATCTTATAGGTGAGTGCTCATCAAAAGTAGAAATACAAGGCTTAACACGTAGGTAGGTCACAAAATTTAAACCAAACACGCCACTGTGTCGAATGGTTTATGAATTTGGAAGAGAAGGTTAATTGAAATACACTTACTATTTAAGGGGGAATAATAATTCAAGAAAGTTCTTAAGACGGTACTATTGATTGTATGGCTATCTGCCACTATGGCAGCAGTATTAACTCAAAGCACTCAATCGTCGATAATTGGAAACATCAGTAACATTAATCTAGTAAGCTATACGATGGATGAGATGATACTACAATAAAGATAAAACAATGAGGTATCATGACGTCTTAAAAAAATATTAATTTTTTACTGCTTCTGGCTACATTTTGCGTAATTTTCGGTTTGCTTGCAAACGTGCCAAAAATAATGCATTAATTCCTATCGCATTATTTTTGGCACTGCTGATTTTGTATTTAGGAATATATCAATCAAAATATATGAGTCGCCTGTATCTGTCTAATACCTTGAGATGAGATGCTAGTCACTCGTACAATCGTCAAAATTTAAACAAACATATTTGTTTGAATTAATGCGATTGTTTGAGTGACATCTTTTTTTAAAGAATTAATTGGACCTCTAAATTGACGAAGTAGGATTATAGTATTCATTTGTCCTACAAACGAAACTATTCTTAATTATCTTTCGTAGAGTAAATACAACCTTTACGAAAGATAATAAGGAGGCGATCTTAAGTGGATAAAATCATACGTGCTGTTTTGACTTTAATGGTAGCTATGGTTTTTGCTTCAATACTATTTACTACAACAGATAGTAAAATTATTATAAGTATTGGTATTTTCCTAGGCATTTTCATTTCCACATTTGTCTTTTACTATAAAAAAACAAAGCTGACTACATTAAATAGTATAGGTTGGATTTTTGTTATTGTATTAGGATTAGGCCATGTCTATTATCCAGAACAATTTTCAAGTGTTACAAGTGGTTTAGGTGGTTTGATTTGTATAGTTATTGGTATGTCACTAATCATGTATAAACCTAAGACTATATCTGAATTATGAGTTGGCCACAGAAAGAGAGCTTAAAATAAGAAGGTGATTTAATGACGAGTATTGGCTTACTTGGGTTAATTTTAATATTAAGTGTTGTAGTATTCATCGTGCTAATTGCTTTAGTCGTTTTATTAATTATCAAAAAGTAAGAGCCATCCAATCACGGACGGCTCTTTTGTCATTTCTGCAACCCTTTATAATACTGCCCTTTTTCAGCATACTCACGGACAATACGTTCCATATCCTTGCGATCCTCGTCGTTTAGTTCACGCACGACTTTAACGGGGGAACCGAATGCCAGTGAATTCGCCGGAATTTTCTTACCTGGTGGAACTAAACTACCCGCTCCGATGAATGCTCCTTCTCCGATTTCCGCTCCGTCTAAAACAATAGAACCCATGCCAATCAATGCACCTTTTTTGACAGTGCAGCTATGTAGCGTTACTTGGTGACCAATGGTGACTTCATCTTCTAGAATGAGTGGGAATTGTGGACTTTGATGAAGGCAGCATAGATCTTGAATATTGACCTTGCGTCCGATAATTGTGGGTGAGACGTCACCGCGAATGACTGTATTGAACCAAATGGTCGATTCTGGACCAATTGTGACATCTCCTGTGATCGTTGTATAATCTGCGATGAAAACGGATGGATCGATAACTGGTTTTTTATCATGAAATGGGTAAATCATAGTGTTCTCCTCTTTTCTCTCTATCGTGTATAATTATCTTAACAAAGATTATGTTTATGTTCATTCATCAGGTTTTCAAATGCCTGATGAATGAACATAAAGTCTTCGACGTACAGGAAGTACTAGTGCCGACAATGCCACAGGACGTGGCGTTTTTGTCGGCCGGCGGATGTCACAAATTTTGAAAGGAGTTAATTGTGCCTTGCATAATTCAAAATTTGGACGTAATTACGCCAAGGCGTAATTTATTGAATAGATAAGGAGATGATGTCCATGTGGAAATGGGAGGCGGAGGGGCAGCCGAAAGCTGTCGTAGCCATTGTCCATAATGCGTATGAACATCATAGTCGGTACGCATGGCTTATACAAAAATTTAGAAGTGCTGGTTTTCATGTTGTGACAGGCGATTTGCCTGGGCATGGGGCTGAAGGGAAAAGGATTCATGATGAATCCTTTGATGCTTATGTCACTTATGTGAAGAAGTTAGTTGAAGTTGGGTTGGATGATAGTTTGCCGTTATTCGTCATGGGGCATGGACTTGGTGCGACGATTGTGATGCGCATGATTCAAGCAAAGAAAATTGAGTGTGCTGGATTTATATTCAGTTCTCCTTGGTTAGCGCTTAAGCATCAGCCACCGAAGTTTTCGACGGTGTTGTCAAAATTGACTTCGTCTATGAAAATCAATCATGACATTAGCATTGAATTGCTGACGCGTAACTATGACTTATATGTAGAGGCTCATCAGGATCGACACTATAACTCCGTTGCGAGAGCTAGCTGGTATAAGGATTTGCAAACCTTTATGAAAGCTGTGGCACAGTATGAGGGGACGATTCATAATGTGCCAATACTTGTCCATATCGCAGGGAGCGATAAAATAGCTGATTCTTCACAGACGAAGAAGTGGTTGATTCACCAAAATCTTTCCGAGTTTCAATATAAAGAATGGAAGCATCTCTATCATGATGTATTTCAGGAGCCTGAACGCGAGGAAGTTTATCTCTATACAGAGGCATTTATGAATAATGTGTTGAGATCACTTGGCTATATCGTCTAGGAAAAGCCGAGGCAAGGCTTTTTTATGGATTAAATTAAGGAGTGTTTCATTTGACGACAATTGGATTTGTGCGACATGGTGTTACAGCTTGGAATAAAGAAGGACGAGCACAGGGGAGTTCAGATATTCCTCTTGATGAAGAAGGGATTGAAATGGCGGAGCATGTGGCGAAAAGGATTGTTGGGGAGCAATGGGATGTTATTTATACGAGTCCTTTAATCCGTGCGAAAAAGACGGCGGAAATTATTGCGGAGGGTAAGCCCGCTATTAAACTACTAGAGGACAATCGACTGCGTGAATTCGGTGGTGGTCAAATTGAAGGAACGACGGAAGTGGAACGGCTTGAAAAATGGGGTCCAACATGGAGAGAGATGGAGCTTGGTGTTGAACCAAATGAGGACATTATTTCGCGGGGAATGGCATTTGTTGAAGATATGAAAGTGACTCATGCGGGGCAGCGTGTACTCGTTGTCAGTCATGGAGGATTCATCAAACGATTGGTCGGTGCACTTGTGCCAGGTGAGAAGCTAGGAGAAAAGATGGATAATACATCGCTCACGGTTGTTGAGCTACGCGATGATGAAAATATGTGCAGTTTATATAATTGTACAAAGCATTTAGTCCTGACGAATAGAATTTGATTCACATAAAGAAACTGTTATGCAGACGAACAACAACGGGCTATTCGTGAAGTGACATAAGCTGCAGATACATTGTCAGAGCTGAGTGATCATTTGCATACAGCAATTAGTCAGTTCAAATTATAACTTCATGAATAGAGAAGTGCCTTCGTGAAATCGGAGGCACTTTTTTTGAGGGAACCTTTTTAGAAGAGCAGGAGTCATAGGGATGAGAATAGAATACAGTATGTATAGAAAATAATAGACGTAGTATGAACGGGGGAACTGATTTGAAGGAAAAAAGCAAACGTGAACTGATTTCATGGATACAATCGCTAGCCGTTGCGTTTGTTATCGCCATTGTAATTCGTCAATTTCTATTTACACCGGTTATCGTATCGGGACAATCAATGGAGCCAACCTTTGAAAATGCAAATAAAATCGTCATTTCAAAAATTCATAAAATCAATCGTTTTGACATGATTGTTTTCCACGCACCGAACTCTGAGGAAGATTTCATCAAAAGAGTCATTGGACTGCCAGGGGATGTCGTTGTCATGAAGGATGACAAGCTGTCCATTAATGGCGTGGAATATGAGGAGGATTATATTCAAGCGAATAAAGAAAAGGTGTTCGAAGGACAGAAGCTTACACAGGATTTTACAGTTGAAGTGCCAGAAGGTCATTTATATGTCTTGGGGGATAATAGAAGACATAGCACAGATAGTCGGGAGCTTGGTGTCATTGATGAGAAGTCTGTCGTTGGTGCTGTGACATTTAAGTTTTATCCGCTACGCGATATCGGGATTCCGAAATGATGGAAAAACGTTCTTTACTTATTGGTATTGATGGCCTTGGTGGATCTGGGAAAACGACATACGCACTGGATTTGCAATGCCAGCTGAAAGACGCAATTGTCATTCATCTGGATGATTTTATTCATACACGCGCGATTCGCTATAATGATCAGTTTGAAGAATGGTATTGTTATTACTATGTGCAATGGCGCTATGATTATTTGATTGAAAAACTGTTAGAGCCTGTGTGTAGTGGGTTAGCTGTGTATGACACTATCGAGTTATATGATAAGCCAGCGGATAGTTATCGAAAGCAGACATTTGATATACCGATTGGCACAACGGTAATTGTTGAAGGGATTTTTCTACAACGTCCTGAGTTAAGGGCGTACTTCGATAAGGTTATTTATCTTGAAACAGATCGGGAGATGAGGATGGCGCGCGCTTTGGATAGGGATGGTTATATTGGAGGCAGCGAGGATATTATTCGTCATTATGAGCAGCGATATTTTCCGGCAGAGGATATGTATGTGGAGCAATGCAATCCGTTAGTGTTGGCGGATGCAGTGGAGAATGGACGGAAGGGGAGAGTACTGTGACATTTCCAACATTACTAACAACGCGATTGCGTTTAACTGAAGCACAAGTGGAGCACGCGCCAGCGATTTTTGAAATTTTATCGAATCCCGAAGTGGTGAGGTATTATGGGATGGATCCATTCCAAGAGCTGGCACAGGCTGAAAATATTGTACAGCATTTTAAGAACAATTTTGATATAAAAAAAGGCATGCGTTGGGCGATTATCAATAATCAATCGAATCGATTTGTTGGCACGATTGGATTGAATAATTTGGCTATCGGTATGAAAAAAGCTGAAGTCGGATTTGAAATACATCCTGATTTCTGGAGAAGTGGCATAACATCTGAAGCATTGCAAGCGGTTTTGGACTATGCGTTTGAAGAGCTAGACCTTCAACGAATCGGAGCTGTTACATTTCCAGCAAATGAGGCATCTATAGGGCTTTTGAAGAAGCAAGGATTTATGGAAGAAGGCAAGTTGCGAAGTTATCTGTTCCAGAATGGACAATCTCATGATGCGCTGGTGTTTTCGTTGTTGCGTGAGGAATGGCATATAAAATAATCAGGAACCCCTACAAGCGTTAATGTAGAGGTTTTTTTATGCTTGGAATCGGTGATAACGAGCACCAAGACGGTGATAAATAGCTATCAACTCTACAAATGAGCGTTCGTATGGTAAATTAAGAGCAGTGTGATGTAGAAGGAGTTACAAAATGATGACCGATTTTTTCGAACGAAAAAAGCAACAATTGAATATAGAGTTGAATGATGTACAAAAGCAAGCGGTGCTGCAAACGGAAGGACCGCTGCTATTGTTGGCTTGTCCCGGGTCGGGGAAAACGACGACGATGATTATGCGAATTGGTTATTTAATTGAAGAAAAGAATGTGGATCCGAAACGTATTAAGGCCATAACTTTTAGCCGGGCATCTGCGCGTGATATGACGGAGCGATTTAGCCGGTTTTTTCCTGATAAAGAGCCAATTGATTTTTCTACGATTCATAGTTTGGCATTTACGATTGCGCGTAGTTATTTGACAGCAATTGGTACCACTTTCGAATTGATTGAAGGTGGTGGAAAAGGGCGACAGTCGGTGAATAAGGCTTTTCTGTTGAAAGGAATTTATAAAGAAGTGTTGAAAGAGGATTGTACGGATGATGAGTTGTCCTCTTTGTCAACGTTTATTAGCTCCATTAAAAACAGTATGATTCCGCTTGAACAATGGGAGGATTTAAAAGGGCCAGTCGAAAAGGCGGGGCGTATGGCGTACAAATATGAGCAATATAAATCACAGACACAGGGACATTTATTACTCGATTTTGACGATATGCTGACGATTGCAGAACAAGGGCTACGACAAGATGAGCAGTTAGCTGAGCGCTTTCGCAATCTCTATGATTATTTATTGACAGATGAAAGCCAGGATACGTCGCTTGTTCAGCACAGGATTGTGGAACATTTGGTGGCGCATCATGGCAATCTTTGTGTTGTCGCGGACGATGATCAGTCCATATACACATGGCGAGGTGCGGAGCCGGATTATTTGTTAGATTTTAAGAAAGTCTATCCGGATGCAAAGGTGCTAATGATGGAACGGAATTATCGTTCATCCAAAGAAATTGTTGAGTTGACCTCAAAGTTTATCAAGCGGAACGAGAAGCGTTATCCGAAGGACATGCATACGAAAAATGAGGCAAAGGAGCCCATTTATATACGGAAGCTGGATGATCCGAAGCGCCAGCTTGAATATGTGACGTATGAATTGCTGGGGGAAAGTAACTTGAACGAGATTGCAATTCTATTTCGTAATAACTCCTCATCGACGTTGTATGTCAATGAATTGCATCGGCGGGGCATTCCTTTTTATATGAAAGACGCAGATGACAAGTTTTTCACCCACTGGATTGTAGAGGATATTTTGAATTTTATGCGACTGAGTTTTAATATGGAACGCAAAGATATTTTTACTAAAATCGTGATGAAAATGAATTTATTTATCTCACGAAGTATGCTGACGATATTTGAAAATACCGGGACAACGGGGAATGTTTTTGATGCTCTTATTCAAACGGTTGATTTGAAAGAAAGCCAAGTGAAGAAGCTGAAGGATTACAAAAAGGGCTATGCTGTCATTCCTGATATGCGCCCGGAGCGGGTGATTCAGCTGATTCGCAATGATTTCGGCTACGAGGCGGCATTGAAAAGTAGGGCGGAAAAGTTTGGCTATCGTTTTGATCATTTGTTAGGTATTCTCGATACACTCGAGGGGATTGCATCTCAGTTACGGACAATGGTAGAATTTGCGAATCAATTGAAAGAGCTCGAACAGGCTGTGCAACAAGCAAAGTTTCAGCCAGTTGAAAATGCGGTGACATTATCGACGTTTCACAGTGCGAAAGGGCTCGAATTTCGACGTGTTTTCATGATAGATTTAGTAAAGGGTATCATTCCATCAGAGGAAGATGAGGGAAATACAGCGACGTTGGAAGAAGCCCGTCGACTCTTTTACGTAGGCATGACACGTGCGAAGGAACGTCTTGAGTTGCTGTCATATGGTCAGGACGAAGGGAAAGCGAAAGAGGATTCTAGATTTTTGAATGAAGTGCGGGGACTGCTGTTGAAGCCGAGCAAAGTGGGGAATGAGCCTACGTCAGTGAAAGCGTCGAAGGCATCGATTCCAGTGAATCCAAATGGTATTAACGACAGGGATGAACTCATTATTGGAGTTGCAGTTAAGCATCGTGTGTTTGGACTTGGTGAGATTGTTGCGCGTGATGGCAATGAGCTAATCATTCAATTTGCAGATATGGAAAAACGACTCGACTTAGAGACAGTCCTTTCTCTTCGAATACTTGAAAAGGTGACGCTATGAAGCATATTCTATGGATTGGTTTAGCGGGATCTTTAGGTGCAGTCACGCGGATAGTAGTAGGGCAATTTATCCACAGCGAATCGGGATTTCCGATAGCGACACTTGTGGTTAATCTTGTAGGAACGTTTGCGTTGTGTTTTATTGTTGCAGGGACTCTGCGTAAAATTAGTGCCAATCGACAACTGTATGATGCAGTGACGACGGGCTTTTTAGGTTCATTCACAACATTTTCTGCATTAAGTATGGAAACCGTGTTGATGGTAGAAAATGGACAACTTGCGATGGCTATGTTGTACGTTGTCCTTAGTATAATCGGGGGACTTGCAGCTGGGATATTCGGGTTTTATCTCGGTGATAGGAAGGTGCGGGTATGACTTTTCTCGAAATGGTTATGGTGGGCACAGGCGGATTTCTTGGCGCTGTTATTCGGTATGGTCTGGCGAAAAAGAAGAATCATTCTGCCGGCATTCCTAGTGGTACATTGGCTGTCAATCTAATCGGTGCATTGTTGATTGGTCTCGTATTTGGGCTGGAATTATCAAGAGGTTTAACATTATTGTTAGCATCAGGTCTTGCAGGTGCACTCACGACATTTTCTACGTTAAATAAAGAGCTGATTGAGTTGTGGAGTAATGGTGAAAAGAATCATGCTGTCCGTTACTTACTGTTGACCTATGGCGGCGGGCTGGTACTCGCAACAATCGGCTATGTAATCGTATAGTATTTAATTAAAAAAGGATGAATAAAATGGCTAAAAAAGCTAAGAAAAATAATATAATAAAATCAATAGCGATAGTTATTGTCGTTGCAATTGCTGCTATTTATTTCCCTGAATTATTTGCAGAAGAGGAAGAAATGCCAAGTCGATCTGGTTTGATTCCAGTAGAGCTGGTGAAAACGATTGACGGCGATACGATTAAAATCAAGTATGAGGGCAAGGAGCAAAATGTTCGTTATTTGCTGATTGATACGCCTGAAACGAATCATGCTCAGCTTGGCAAGCAGCCTTTCGGTCAGCAAGCGAAGGAGCGAAATATGGAGCTGATGAATAGCGGAAAGCTCGAAATTGAATTTGATATTGGTGAACGGGTCGATAAGTATGGAAGATTACTAGCATATATTTATATTGACGGTGTGAGCATTCAAGAGAAGTTATTGGAAGAAGGATTGGCCCGAGTAGGCTACGTCTATCCACCGAATACGCGTCATCTCGATGCGTTTGAAAAAGCGCAGGAAAAGGCGAAAAAAGCGGGTATTGGTATTTGGACACTGGAGGATTATGTGACGGAGCGTGGCTTTGATAGTCAGACGTATCCGGAGGGAAAATAGAAATTCGCGTCACTTTTTATTGAAAAAGTGCATGTTTTCAGACTGAATAAAAAACTTGACTTCCTTTATAGACATGGTAAGATTCAAATCAATTAACTTTTACGTGCCGGCAGGATGTCGCGCATTTAGACTGTTTACCGCTATTCAAAAGTTGAAAAAATTATAAATCTATGAGAGATGGTACAGTAGTCAGATTGTGAGCAGCAACAAGAGACTGAATGGCAGGTGTGAATTCAGGCAGCAATCATGATGAAGTACGCCATCGGTTTTTCTCAATTTGGCATGAAGTGGATGGTCGATCTAGCATCGATTCATCAATTAGGGTGGTAACGCGGAGAACTCCTTCGTCCCTTTCCAAGGGATGGTAGGGGTTTTTTGTATTTGTTTGGGCCTACAGGAAGTAGGTCATGCAGTCGTTGCCACAGGACGTGGCGCTTTTAGACTGCGTTCCATTGTTCGCAATCATTGAGGAGGAATTTCACCATGTTTAAAATAAAGGCAGTTATTTCGCCAACATTGGTAGAGGCAATTGTATTAGTAACGACAATAATAATTATGATCAGTGTTAGTCTTGTTAAATTTGATGCAGTTCCACATTTACCAATTTTGTTTTCGATTTTGTTATTAATTTGTTATGGTCTTATTAAAAAAGTTTCATACAGCAGGATTGAGAGAGGTTTAGTTGAAGGTGCAGGGGCAGGGATGAGTGCTGTTTTCTTGTTTTTCTTCATAGGTATGCTGGTGAGTAGTTGGATTATGGCTGGGACGATTCCGACGCTGATTTACTCAGGTTTTAATTTGATTACACCGTCCTTTTTCTTTGCTGTTGTGTTTGTGGTGACAGCGATTGTTGGAATTTCAATCGGTAGTTCATTGACAACGGTGGCGACGGTTGGTGTTGCGTTTATCGGAATGGCAAGTGTACTCGATTTATCGTTAGCGATAACAGCTGGAGCCATTGTGTCAGGAGCCTTTTTTGGCGATAAAATGTCGCCGTTGTCTGATACGACCAATTTGGCATCTTCGATTGTTGGTGTCGATTTGTTTGAGCATATTCGCAACATGGGGTGGACGACGATACCAGCGTTTGTTCTGTCATTAATATTCTTCGGCATTTTGTCACCAAGCGTTAAAGTGGCGGAAGTCGATAAAATCAACTCGTTCCAGGATGGGTTATTGGCGACAGGGATGATCCACTGGTACACGATTTTACCGCTTGTTTTGCTGTTTGTGTTAACGATTCTGAAAGTACCTGCATTGATGACATTGGCGCTGAGCTCGGCTAGTGCGGTCGCAATTTCTTATTTTCATCATAGTTATGGTGCTTCCGAAGTGTTTAGTATTTTATTCAACGGATTCGTGTCAACGACCGGCATTGAAGAAATTGATGCATTGCTGACGCGTGGTGGTATGGAAAGTATGATGTTTACGATTGGTTTAGTGCTACTTGCGCTAAGTATGGGCGGATTATTATTTAAACTTGGTATTGTGCAATGCTTGTTGGCGATGGTTGAGGGGCTATTGAAGAAAGTGTCCTCGGTTATTGCGGCATCTGCGTTAACGGCGATTAGTATAAATGTGCTAATTGGCGAGCAGTACTTGTCGATTTTATTGACAGGGCAGGCTTTTCAGTCGCAGTATGAAAAAGTAGGACTGACGGGGAAAAACTTGAGTCGGGTGATGGAAGATGCGGGTACGGTTGTGAATCCATTAGTGCCGTGGAGCGTGTGTGGAATTTTTATCACGGGTATGTTGGGCGTTTCGACGATGGAGTATTTACCGTTTGCATTCTTCTGTCTGCTGTCACCAATTTTGACGGTGTTGTTCGGATTTTTAGGGAAGACGTTGACGTATACGGATGGAGAATCGGTGGAGCGCTGAGTTAGTAGGTGAAATGAAGGCGAGGCTTCCCCGTCAGTCTTGATATGACGGGGAAGCTTTTTTGTCCTTACAGTTTATCGGAATTGCCCTGACAGTTTTGCAGGTTGCCATTAGAGTTATCGGAATTGCCCTGACAGTTCTGCAGATTGTCATTAGAGTTATCGGAATTGCCATGACAGTTCTGCAGATTGTCATTAGAGTTATGCGAATTGCCCTAGCAGTTCTGTAGATTGTTATTAGAGTTACCGAATTGCCCTGACAGTTTGTCTGCGTCCTTACAGTTTCCTAAATGGCCCTGACAGTTTTGTCGATTGCCATTAGAGTTACCCAAATTGCCATGACAGTTCTTCAAATTACCATGACAGTCCTGCAACCCGTCATTCACTCCAATGAAAACGTCTCCCGATAATTCGTCGCTTCCTTCAATGCCTTTTCCTCTGCTGGAATCCGTACAGATAGCATCCAGACATTCAGTAACGTAAACAAAACAGCTGTAAAATACGCGCCAAACAATAGGGGGAGTATGAGCAACTCAATGGTGACAATCATATAATTCGGATGTCGCACCCACCGATAGGGGCCTCGGCGTACGACATCAGCACCTGGCAAAACAATAATTTTCGTATTCCAAAACTTGCCGAGTGACAGCAGACACCAGATTCGTGCCGTCTGCGCCAATAAAAAAATGCCGAGTAACACAATCCAAATAGGAGAAAGAACTCGCTCAAAAATCATAACCTCTAACAAAAAGGAGACAAAAAACGCTATATGCATCGTAACCATCATTGGATAATGAGCTGTACCAACTTCAAATGCTCCCTGTGCAAGCATCCACTTTTCATTGCGTCTTGCGATAAGGAGCTCAATCAGTCGCTGCAGGATAACGATCGAAATGATAGTCGAAAACATCATTCACGAACCACCTCATTCCCATTTCAGTAACAACAGTTCACCGCAAAATCCGGGTCCGAGTGCAGCCATTAGTCCGTAGTCACCAGCAATAGGATCTTGTTCCATGAATTTCTCCAGCACATATAGGATGGTTGGAGAAGACATATTGCCATTTTCGCGTAATACCTGTCGGGATACCACAGTCTTGGTTGAATCAAATGCCAATGCTTGCTCATACGCTTCGAGTACTTTTTTACCGCCAGGGTGTGCGACGAAATGCGTAATGTCATCCTTTGTTAAGCCTTGATTTTCAAGAAATTCATGTACAAATGGTCCAAGCCAATTCGTAATAATTGCAGGAATACTTTTTGAAAAAACAACGTATAGGCCACTATTTTTCACATCCCAGCCCATGACGTTCTCGGAATTTGGCATGTGTTTCGAAGCAGTAGCGATCACGGTTGGCATTGCTTTTCGACCCCTCACCAATGAACGATCACCAGTCAACAATGCACACGCAACGCCATCGGAAAATAACGATACACCGACTAAATTACTTTTCGAATAGTCGTCTTTTTGAAACGTTAAGCTACATAATTCAACGGACAACACGAGTACATTCGCATCTGGAAAAGCGAGACAATATTCATAGGCTCTGCTTATTCCGGCAGCTCCTCCTGCGCAGCCTAAGCCCCAAATCGGAACGCGTTTCATATCATCGCGAAAATCAATACAATTCATAATGCGCGCATCGATACTCGGCGTCGATATTCCGCTGCTGGAAATGAAGAAAATGGCATCAATCATCGATGGCTCAATCGGCGAATCCAGCATACCATCCCCTTGAAGACAGGACTGCACAGCTTGCACGCCAAAGTCGACAGCATGTTGAATATATAACTGATTGCGTTCTTCAAAATCATGTGGGCTCCCATACCAATCAAGCGGCATGCAGACATTACGCGTTTCTATATCGCCATTTTGAAAAACTTTTAATAATCTTTCAATATCCTGAAATTTTTCACTGAAAAGGGAGCGGGTCAATTCAGTAGCTTGCTCCTGAAAAACTCGATGGGGTGGTTTGACAGTACTAACTGATAGGATTTTTGGCATGAGTATCCTCCGTATTCATTGTCGTAAAAACAACTACACACCAAGGTACGCATAACTTGTACAGAAGATGACAAAAGCATCCCAAAGAAACTCAGGATGCCCTCGTATTTGAAATATTAAAGAGCCAGATTTAAGACAGTTACTTTTTCGCGTGTCATGGATTCGATGCTTTTCCGAATCCCCTGTGCACCCATACCAGAGCCTTTTGTGCCGATAAATGGGAAGTGGTCTGGGCCACGTTCTGTACGTCCGTTAATTTGAACAGCCCCCGCTTCGATTTGATTGGCAATCGCAAAAGCTTTGTCGATATCTTTGGTGAAAATGCTAGCTTGTAGGCCAAACTCTGATGCATTGGCAATCGCAATGACTTGTTCGTCAGAAGAAACCCGAATGATTGGGAGTGCGGGACCGAATGGTTCTTCCCATGCTAGGCGCATTTCTTCGGTAACATGATCCAACAGCGTTGGATGAATTAAGTTCTGTTTCCGCTGATTACCTGTTACGACAACTGCACCTTTGTTAACCGCATCATCAATTAAACCTTGCACGAAATTAGCCGACTTATCATCAATCAACGGAACGATTGTACTGCCGTTTTCTGGAGAACCTACGACTAATTGCTCAATCTCTCCTTTTAAAAGAGCGACGAGTTCGTCTGCAACACTTTCGTGGACAAGTACGCGCTTAATGGCTGTGCAGCGTTGGCCTGAGTAAGAAAATGCACCGCTAATAATTTGTTTAGCTGCTTCTTGTAAATCAGCGTCTTGTCGTACGATACCCGGGTCTTTCCCACCGAGTTCAAGGACAAGCGGAACCATAGCCGACTTTTTAGCTAGGTGAAGACCCGTGTCAGTGCCGCCCGTAAAGGAAATCATATTGATTCCTTTATGTTCGACTAAGTAGTCGCCAATGACTGAACCTTTCCCTGTCACCAAGTTAACAAGTCCTTTTGGGAAGCCAGCTTGATGGAGGGCTTCAATCATTTTTGTCCCACTGAGCGCGCCTTGTGTAGCTGGTTTGAAAATAACTGCATTTCCTGCGATTAATGCTGGCGCCAGCTTTGAGGCGGCTAAGTTCACTGGATAGTTGAACGGAGAAATGGCGAGTACAACGCCGAGTGGAACACGTTCGACAATCGCAACCTTGGATTTAGATCCTCCTGGAAAACTATCGCCTCTCATACTTTCTCCATGCATATGAAGTGCTTCTTCTACCGTATAGCGAATAAAATCTGCTGTTCGTGTCACTTCGCTTTTGGCATCCTTTAGGCTTTTTCCAACTTCATGCATAATGACAGTTGCAATTTTTTCTTGATTGGCCAATAAAGCATCTGCCCATTTGTATAAATGGCTAGCACGCTGTTGAAGGCTAGTCTGTGCCCATTCCTTTTGTGCAGCTTGTGCAAAGTCAATCGCCTCGTCAACCTCCTTTTGTGTAATGGCTTGCACATTACCAATGGGCTCATATAGATAAGGTGATGTAATCTCAATCGTTTGGCCTGACTTGCTTTTTTTCCATTCCCCGTTTATATAAAGCTCACCGGCTAGTAGCATCGACGTATTTGTTGTCATAGAAAATTCCCCCTTTTGTAATAGTTGGAGCCTAACAGAATGAATAATATTCATGGGACTATTTTTGTCCCTTTAGATCGAGGCGAGTCCCATTATGGTCAAAAAAATAGCTGCACTCTGTTGATTTCATATTCTAGCACGCTTTATTTAGCTTTACAACAAATATTTAGATAGTTTGTTCAATTCTATATATTCCGTTTAATTTGAGAGCGCTTCCATTGGGAATCTAATGCGAATCTTCGAGACTAAATTTCTTTTGTTCAATGTCGAGTATTTCAATGGTGATTAGTTGAATTCAGAAAAGGAATTGATATGCAGGAGACAAAGCTATTGAATGCCAAGATAAAAACACCAAAGGATTTAAATCCTTTGGTGTTATCGCCCGTCACTTTTCTATTTTGTGAGTTGTGTACATAACTGTTTTAAACTTTCTTCAAACTTCAAATCACTTTCTTTAGAACGTTTTTTGGGACCACGTAATCGTCCACCGGCCATTCTCACTTTTTGTGCAGTATGACGCGCATATAGTAACTGATCGATATTATCATTGGTATACAATCGTCCATTTTGATCAATCGGATGTCCTTTTTTGGCAAGAACCATCGCCGCTAAACCGTAATCCTGCGTCACGACGATATCATCTTTCTGCACACGATTGACAAGCACAAAATCGACTGCATCCGCCCCTTTTGAAACGATAATCGTTTCTGCACCTTCACGATGCATTTCGTGTGCTGTATCGCAAATGAGGACACAACGAAACCCGAAATGTCCAGCGATTCGGATTGTTTCATTGACCACTGGACAAGCGTCTGCATCAATAAGAATTGTCGCCATAGAGCAACCCCCCTTTATATTCTTTATGACTGGAATTCTATGCCTAGAACTTATTTTTCTTTGTCAGTAGCTATCGTTAATTCTAACGCCGAGGTTGCAACGATTTTAGCAACATGTAGTAGGCGCTCCTTACTTAATGTATCTATTGTATCACCAGGTAAATGGTAAGTATCCTCCAGTGGATAATAAATAAACAATGCTGCGTCAATTCCGGCTTCATGGAATGGGGTATGATCACTTCTATCACCAAAATCAGTCCAAATTGTTTCCCTGTTTAACTCCTCATACGCTTTACTGGCAAGGATAGTTGCAGTATTGTCCATCCCATCGACTGTCTGAATGGATAGCTCGCCGGCATGGGCGCTACCGACCATATCTAAGTTGAACATCGCAACGGAGCGTTTGATTTCATCCTCCGTCATAGCACTGACGTATTTTTTAGAACCGTATAAGCCTTCTTCTTCGGCACCGAAAAATAGGAGTCGAAGCTCTTTCGTTGTTGTGACGTCCTTAAATATACGTGCCAATTCGAGTACAACGGCTGTTCCACTGGCATTATCACTTGCACCTGGAGCTTGATCGACTGAATCGTAATGTGCTCCAATGATGACAATATCAGTGGGAGTATCCTCCTTAGTTATCGGTTGTTTCGTGACTGTAATATTTTGTGATTTAGCTTGTTCCACACGAGAACCCTCTATTGTGACAGTCGCCTCTTTGTCCATTGTTTTAGACAATTTCAAATAATCTTCGTGGGAGAGGGCGAGTGCAGGGATATAGTCTTCAGAATGCTTTGCAAGTGTCCAGTTCTCAATCGAATAATCTTCAGGGAAATGAATTAAAATTCCCACAGCACCTGCTTTGGATGCATGTAACACAAGATCATAGAAATACGTGCTCTCGACAGTGACAACGACAATTTTACCTTCCACATCCAGATTTTTATAATCTTGTTCCAACCCATGCCCTGCGTCTATTAACTGTCCAGTAACAGTTCCTGAAATGGAGTATTGGAATGGGGCAGGTGAGAAGCTATCGTCGTAATCGTCTAGCTGTAAATTGATTCTCTCAGGCATGATATAGCGCTCGAAAGTAAAAGGTTGCATCTCAACGTCATATCCATAACCTTCCAATTGTTCCGTTAAAAAAGTCGCCGCTTGCTTTTCAGTTTCAGTTCCCGCGACACGCGGTTCTTTTGAAAGTTCTTCAGCAGTTGTATATACTTTTTCAACATCTAGCTGACTGACGAAATGATTTAGGTGTTCCATCGGTTCAGGGCCGTCCACAACTTGCATTTTAGGAGAACAAGCCGTTATAAGTACAGCAACGACGAATAGGCATAGCAATAGCCATTTTTTGTGATGCACAAAATCCCTCCATTCAATATATGGAAATTATATCATAGGAGCATATGGTTTTATGACAAATAGAGACGGGTATAGTGAGTACAATGATTTCACTTAATTCAGCAGGGGATTGAATCCCTGCTGAATTAAGTGAAAGCCTCCGGCGGATGTCACAGATTTTGAAGGGAGTGAATTGAGCAAGCTCAATTCAAAATCTTGACGCAATCACGCCGAGGCGCGATTGATTGGAGAGGAGTGAGTGAAATGTTTGAAAAACCAGAGGAAGTGCGCATGACACGAGAGGAAATGGAGGAATACGGACGTAAAATCAATGCGAGAAGTGCTGCATATGAGCACATCGAAGTGGAAAAGGATGAAATGGTATTGGCTACAGAACAAATATCGCCACCGATGACTGAGGAAGAAGTGAAAAAACGTGTGGGCGAACAGAACTATGCCAATGTACAAAAGGGAGGAACGATGTCCTCGATTAATAGCTAAGTGAAGGAAAATCCCTTGAGGTTGTCGAAATAACTAGTGTACCTAATTGAAAATGTGGGGGATGTAGTAATGTTCAAAACGATTGAAGAATTTTTGGTAAATTGGAAACATGAAAGTGACTCGACACAAAAAGTTCTGGATGCACTCACGGATGCGTCGCTTGCACAGGAAGTATCACCAAAGGATCGGACACTTGGGCGAATTGCTTGGCACGTTGTGACGACGCTCGATGAAATGTTGTCACGAACAGGATTACAGTTTGAGGCAGCAAGCCACGAGGCGCCTGTTCCGACAACTGTTACTGAAATTGCGGATGCTTACCGTTCATCAAGTACCGCGATGATCGCAGCTATGAAAAAGAACTGGACGGATGAGACATTGAATGACATGAAAGATATGTATGGAGAGCAATGGTCAATCGCGACCATTCTCAGTGTGTTAGTATCCCATCAAATCCATCATCGTGGCCAAATGACTGTACTTATGCGACAAGCAGGCTTACGCGTGCCAGGTGTATATGGTCCATCACGTGATGATTGGGCAGAATTTGGCGAGGAAGCGCCAGCTCTTTAAATTATGAAAAAGTAGAACATTAAGTGGGAAACCACTTAATGTTCTACTTTTTTATTTGGAGATATAGGGGCTAGTATCGCTTGCGCGCAATCAGCCAATCAGCTAACCGTAATCCGCCCATTATCCGATTTTAACCGAATTGTATTTTCACCGGCACCAATGACTGTGCGTGAATTGCGTTCACCAAATATATCAATTTTCCCATGACCCGTTTTCGCATGGATGGAAACGTTCGTTGGCGCGAGCTTTGATTGGATAACAATGCTCCCATTATCCGTCCGAAAATCAACATTCCGGTCAAGCGTATCCGTTTGCAGTGTAATTCTCCCATTATCAGTGGTGCCCACAATGTCCCCCGTTACGTGTTCCAGCTCCATCCGACCGTTATCGGACTCAATGCCAATGCTTTCCGCATCGACATGACGCATTTCAATGCGTCCGTTATCTGTTTTCATGCGCATATGATCGGCTTGCACCTTATCTAGTTCAATGCGTCCATTATCCGTTTCAGCAATTAAAGTCGTAGCGGCAATTTCACGCAATTGAATTCTACCGTTATCCGTGTTGGCATCAATCTTTTTAGCAAGTAGCTTCTCGACATCAATCCGTCCATTATCCGTTTTCATCGCAAATGATTGATAGAGCTTCTTTGGAATAAACACGTTCAGTGTCACCGCCTTTACATTGAAATTGATGCTTAAATTGAATATGAATAACCAGTGGCTGATACTCTTCAAGCGCACGACCAACGTATCGTTAAGAACTTCCGCAGTCAGTTGTAATTTATCATTCGCACCAATTAGTTCGATAGTCGTTTCCGAATTATGGGAAGGTCTCACGACAAGTGCGCCGTGTTGGACATCGATATTGACATTCGTAAATCGATCATCTTGAATCGTAATGACCTCATTGGTCGATGTGATGTCTACTTTATTTTCATCGAATGAATAAGATCCAAGTAATTCCTCAGCAATATTCGCCGGAGACCCAAGAGATGCTGCAATATCACTTTCAGATTTGCCATCCTCACGACCGTTCGTAAAATATTCACGAATATCTTGAAGTATATCGTTGCGTTCCTCAGTAGGTAGTCGTTTCAAAGCCGTTTCCAGTTCACTTATAAATTGATTTTCAGTCATTGTGTACACCCTCCTCGATTAATGTATTCACGCCATCAGTAAAATTTTTCCACTCCGCTAACTGTTCGTGAAGATACACACGACCAACTTCGGTTAATTTGTAATATTTACGAGGAGGACCTTCTGTCGATTCCTGCAAATACGTTGTAAAATAACCTTCCTTTGTCAAGCGCCGAAGTAGGGGATACACCGAACCTTCGGAAATAGCAATCTGATCCGAAATCTTCTGCACAAGCTCATAGCCGTAGCGATCTTGCTTATCCAAAAGAACAAGCACACATAAATTCAGTACACCTTTTTTAAATTGCACATTCATTTCTCATTCTCTCCTTTCACTAGTGGTCAATGAGTAGTACTACCTCATGAAAAGTACTTGTTAACAACAATATATCATATGGTATTATCCATTGCAAGGTACTGTTGAAATTAATCACGTCTCGTTGTAAAATCCGGCGGATGCTTTATCTGAACTAACAAAAAAAGGTTGGAAATAAGTATGTGTGCTATTATTAGGGAAATGCTAGTGTGAAAAGACAATAATTTAGTAGGAGGTTTAGTATGAATAATAATGATATATTAATTAGACTCAGATATGCTTTGGATATTAAAAATGCAGCGATGGTAGAAATTTTTCAATTGGGTGGCGTTGAAGTAACAGTAGAAGAAGTACGTAAATTGCTGACCAAACTAGAGGACAATGAGGACAGTATGGAATGCAGTAATCAACTCTTGGATTCATTTTTAAATGGTCTTATTATTTTTAAAAGAGGGAAACAAGAACCGAAGCCAGGACAGCCTGAGAAATCAGCTACTGCTTTGGAGCAAAATGAGCATATGAATAATATTCTTTTAAAGAAATTGAAAATCGCATTGTCGTTAACGGGCGAAGAAATCATTGCTATTTTACAAGAAGCAGGTGTCACAATTTCCAAAGGGGAATTGGGCGCAGTGTTACGAAAAGCAGGACATAGAAATTACAAAGAATGTGGGGATCGCTACGTTCGGAATTTTATAAAGGGATTGGCTTTGAAATATCGGGAGTAAGATCAATATGTATAAAATCGGCCTCAATTAGTATTCGACTTTACTAATTGAGGCCGGTTTTATGTTTAGCAACGTTCATACAAAATGTTTTAAAGCCTCCCGCTTACTTAGCGGCTTTAACGAATTCCCCTCCACAAAATCCTTCACTAGATCCGGGTAGGTCTTGGCATACTCCCGTAATGCCCAGCCAATCGCTTTCTGGATGAAAAACTCCTTTGAATCTGTATGTTGTTTGATAATCGTAAATAAGAGCTCCGTATCTGTCTGCTGTTTGAATTTTAATTGATGAAGAATTGCTGAGCGGTTTGTCCACATATTATCGGACAAGGACCATTTTAGCATGACTTTATCACCGTATGCATGATCCATTTTGACGATTTGTCCAATAAAATGAGGTGCAATGGAGTCTACGCTATCCCACCATGACTTTGTTTCAATCAATAGTTGTAAGACGGGGAAATCATCCGGCGTTAAATGCTTTTTCATCTTCTCTATTAACGCAATCGCCGCATATTGGTATTCTCGTTCTGGTAGGTTATATAACTTCCATACCTCATCAAAAAGTTGCTCGGGTTCCGGCAATGCATACTCTGCGAAATGTTCTTTTAATAATTGCTTACGCAGCGGGCTTTTGATGCCGAGGAACGGGAAGTGACCTTTCATATAAGCTACCATTGGCCCAGCCAATTCCTCATTGCGATTTGCTTCGAATTTTTCGATAATCTCCTGAAGATTCCATGGTTTTTTCAGCTTCATTACCTCCCTAATGGTTTGTTTAAGAAGAGTGTAACATATAGGGCATTCTGCTACTGAAAAATAAATATGAAACTATTCAAACCTTCTAACGTAAACTTAATAAGATCTAGTGGAGAGAGATTGAATGGTTAAAAAAGGGAGTGATTTGAATGGATAACAGTTATTTTGTCGGATGGGGAACACTCGCATTGATTAACGCAGGACTAGCACAAGGGAAAAACAGAAGTGGCTTTAATTGGTTTCTTCTTTCATTAGTATTAGGGCCTTTTGCGACACTCTGCCTCCTGCTTTCAAGTAAGAGATAATCCCCTCTACTGGTGCTCTTTATGGTAAACTATTTCTGAAGTCGAAATAAAAGCATCTAGGGGGAAATCATATGTCTACTGAAGTAAAAATTATCTTTGTAAACGATCCAATCGTTACAAAAATTGGAGCAGTGAAGCAATTTGTTGCTAACCAAACAGCAGGTCATAGTTCTGTTTTAATCGGAGAAACGCATTATATAGTCGTGAAAGAATGTAAAGGTGCTACTCTCGAGAAAGTTCGTGCTACGGCAGGGAATATTGCCCGCGATGTCAGTGCACAAAAAGTCGACACTGCAATGATCGAAGAGGGAATTCTAACGACTGCGTTTGCCAATTTAGATAAAGGTGCTGTCATCACTGCATTTGTTGAAGGATGGCAGCTTGGTGCATACCAGTTTGTTACCTATAAATCGAACGTTACAGCATTCCAAACAACGCTTCAGGTAACAGGAGAAGAAGCGCAAGCGTTTGTTGAAGTAGGGCAAATCCGTGCGGAAGCAACTGCTTTTTCACGTGACTTGATGAATGAGTTGTCCAATGTGTTAAATCCAGAAACATTCCCGGAAGTATTGAAGAAGAACTTTGCAGACACTGGTGTTGAAGTGAATGTACTTGATAAAGATAAGCTCAAACAAATGGATATGAACGGCGTCCTAACAGTTGGACGCGGTAGCGTGTACAAGCCAGCTTTCGTGGAGCTTGTCTACAAGGGTGACGCATCGAAGCCACTTGTTGCGCTTGTTGGAAAAGGTGTGACATTCGATACGGGCGGTATTAGTTTGAAAAGTGGCAAGGACTTGAGTGATATGCGCATGGATATGGGGGGGGCTGCTGCGGTTGCTGGGGCCATGACATTATTGGCAAAATCAGAAGCGCCTGTAAATGTTGTTGCACTCATTCCGATGGTGGAAAATAACATCGATCGCACTTCCGTCCTACCCGGCGAAGTTATTACCTACAAAAATGGTTTAACAGTCCAAGTAGGTAACACGGATGCAGAAGGCCGTCTCATTTTAGCAGATGCACTTATTCGTGCAGGCGAGTGGAAAGCAGAGTACATCGTCAATATTGCTACACTAACTGGCGCCATTTGTAATGCACTCGGACTAGAAATCGGGGGCGTCTTTGGAGATGAACAACTATCTGCAGATATGAAGAAAATCGGTGATACCAATGGAGATTTCATCTGGCCAATGCCACTCGTTGAAGCTTACGACAAATCATTAGATAGCGATTACGCTGACATGAATAATATCAGTTCATTATCAGAAGCAGGTTCCATTACGGCAGCGTTATTCCTTCGCCGCTTTGTTCCAAAAGACAGCAAATGGTTACATGTCGATATGGCTGGGCCGATGGAGAAAAGCAGTGCAGCGGGCTACTACGCTAAATCTGCAACAGGCTATGGTGCACGGTTGTTAGCTGACTTTACTACACATGTTTCGAAATAAGCGACCACCATACGATTACCGCAATGAATGGCTAGGGATACAGCGAAGTCACATCTCTACTCATAAAAATACTACGGTTATTGTATAGAAGTCGGTTCAATTCCAAGCGATCAAAAGTGTCTATGTATACGAAACATAAACGAGTGAAGTTTCATGTTATTCTAACGTAGCCAGAATTCTCTTATTTAACAATGAAAAACTCGCCTTCCACACAAGGAAAACCTGTGTAGAAGGCGAGTTTGTTTATTCACAAACAAGAACTTGTCTTGAAAACGTGCCTTTTCTCGCGACACAGCGATCGACGATATGAAAGCCTACTTCTTCAATCATATGGTCTATGGTGTCAATTGTAACAATGACGACTTTTTTCGTGAACCGACGTGCTTCTTTAATAATTTCAAGCTGTTCATCAGCTGTAATATGGGTGAATAAATTATAGGGCATATCAATAATCGTCACATCGTAGTTATCAACAACATCGGCAATTGGTCCGATAGCTACATCGCCCGTCAGTCCAAAGTGAGCAATGTTTTTTCGCGATCCTAACACGACACGTCGGTTAATATCTCGGCCCACGATATTAATGCCCATAGATAATGCTTCTACTAATACCGTGCCAATACCACAACAGGGATCGATGGCTCGAACACCTTCTGGATGTGGCACCGCAATATTGGCAACGGCCCTCGCAACGCGTGTACTCAAAGCTGTTGAATACATATGTGGTTTTTGCTGATGATGAAACCAGATATTCTCACTAAACATCAGTTTGCCGAAATACCATTTGCCATCCAATGCGACGAAACCGAATACTGTTTCAGGCGAGTCTAAATCAGGTTCACCGTTTATTTCCAAGCCAATCTGACGTTCAAGTTTCCGTCGTTCTTCGTGTCCAATCTTATCTGTAGAACCTAATTCTGTCGTATTCAAGCAAACCACTTTAAATGTGGATTGGCCTAAATCTATTCGTTCAACTTGTGTCGTAATCTGTTCAAAAAGATCACCCTCGTAGAGAACTTCCAGCCGCTCGTTTATAAATGGACTACGACTCGGATCGATTTCTATCGTACTTTTCAAGACATTTGAAGGAGTATCGATGCCAAAAAACGACCGCATTTCCATACGACATAAATCATGCTCATCCCTATGTCGTATATAGGTATAAATAAATTCCTTGTTCCTCAATCAATTCCCATCCTTCACTGCGCTGTTTCGATGACTTCAAGCATGTTGAAAACGAAACGATAAATCGTCATATAAATGTCCTCAAATGACTGCGCTTCGCTAAAACCTTTTATATAATCCAACGCGAAATTGACATCCCATAACCCATCTTCACCGGAAAACATGACGCTGTATTTTACACCGTCTCCCTGCAAGTGGTTATCCAAATAGGCTTTAATATCATCCCCGAATTTCTTTTGCAGCTTTAAGCCAAATAACGCAGTATACGTTTCAAAAACTTCATCGAATTCCAGCGCAACAGCATCGATACGAATAGCCTCAAAAATATTTGATTCTGCATAGACGAATTGATTGTGGTGCTTTTTTAAATAAGAAACCGCTTCACTCAAAAAGCCACGAGCTTCCGTACCCATTAATTCTTCCGTTTCTTTATCACAGCGTTCAAGCACGTTGGCGTAAAATGTTTTCTCTGTAGCAGTTACACCTTTCGGAAGCAATTGTTGCTTCTCCACATAGTCTTTTTCAAAGTCGAAAAACTCAATTTTGTTAGCACGCGTATTGTCAGCGATATATTGTTCCATCTGTTTATTTAACATTCAAGTCACTCCTTCAGTTAGATTTCTCGTCTATCAGTATAACTTACATTTTGCCATAAGGCTTTTAATTAACTATAGAAAAAATATGCGGGTCGCCTATTTTGCCCAAATATACACATAAGACTATCCTTGGTTTCTCGTTAAGGGTATGATTAACTTGAATCAGCAGGGAGTTTGAACTCCCTACTGATCCAAGTTAAGCCTCCGGCGCGTGTTAAGGATTTTGAGGGGAGTTAATTGTGAATTGAACAGAAAAGGGTTCGATTTGCCGTATTTCTGCGTTTTTTTTGCAGAAATTAAGGCACTTAGATAAGCACAATTCAAAATCCTAACGCAATTACGTCGAGCCGTAATTGATTAGAATGGTAATCGCTCAACTTATGATTACGTGAGCAAATAGTAAATAGTGATGATAGGTGGATGTATGCATGAAAAGAAGTGAAAGAAAAAAATCGAAGCGTAGAGGACTGAGAAACTTTTTCTTGGTTACCGCGATCATTTTAGCAATAGGAATTTTTTATTGGGTTTACCAATTCAATAGCGGACAGTCTCTTGCGGGCGAGGGACTTGATAAGGAAGCCAATACAGAGTTCGAGCCATTTGAGGCAGAGGATCCACAATTTGGTGAGATTAATGTTCTGCTTTTAGGAAGTGATGCACGGGGAACCGATGAAGATGCACGTTCAGATTCCTTAATGATTGCTCATTATAACCAAACAACAAATGAAGTGAAACTCGTTTCAGTGATGAGAGATACCTATGTGGATATCCCAGAGTATGGCTATCATAAAATGAATACGGCATTTGCTTTAGGTGGTCCAGAGCTTGTACGGAAGACCATTAAGCATAATTTTGACGTTGATGTCCATTATTACGCAATGGTCGACTTTACCGGATTTCCTAAAATAATCGATGTCGTGGCCCCAGATGGGATTGAGGTCGATATTCAATCTACCATGTCCCATGGAATTGGGATGGTATTAAAGCCAGGGAAGCAAGTGTTACATGGCGATCAGTTGCTCGGCTATGTGCGTTATCGCAATGATATTAGAAGTGATTATGGGCGAGTCGAACGTCAGCAAGAAGTGTTGTCTAAAGTGAAAGACCAAGCGATTAGTGTGCATAGTTTGCTAAACTTGCCTAAAATATTAGGTGTCGTCAATCCTTATATTGATACGAATGTTGATAATCGAACAATCCTGACAATCGGCAAAGGATTGTTGACTGGAAAAACACGGGGGATGGAAACGATGCGAATTCCCGTAGAAAATTCATTTAAAGAAGAACGCCTAAATCGAGTAGGGGAAGTGCTTACTATTGATTTTGAGAAAAATAAGCAAGCGCTGCAAGAGTTTTTATCATCTGAAGATCCAATAAGTGAAGAAGAAACAGTTGAAGTAAATCCCTAATGAAAATGGAGCTATCCTAAAAAGTCATTTTACATGACCTTTTGGGACAGCTCCATTTTCTTCATACCAGGGATTTAAGTGAATCAACACTTCATCGACATCTTTATGATGCTCCATAATAGTATCCCTGATAGTTCGCGACACATCATGACCTTGCTGGATCGTTAATTCAGCAGGAATTCCAATGCGCAAATCGACAAGGATATAATGTCCGTGTTCACGGGCGCGTAGTCTGTCAATACGTTTTACTTCAGGAAATGTGTAGATGAGTGTAGCAAACTCATCTATTCTTTGCTGGTTGATATTTTTTTCCATTAGTACGTCCATTGCTTCTTTTCCAATCTCATAAGCAAGTTTGATGACTAAAAATGACACGATGATACCTGCTATAGGGTCGCCATACGATAGGAAGTGAATATCGTAAAAATCCCCGATGAGTGCAAGCCCAATTCCTAAAACAGCTGCGAGGGAAGCATAGACATCGGCGAGGTGATCGTATGCTGTGGCAATGAGTCCTTTACTGTTTGCCAATTTTCCAAGTCGAATAGTATAGACGTATAAAGCTTGTTTCCATATGAGTGAGATGAAAGCTGTGAGTAACGCCAGCAAGCTTGCTTTGGCAGGTTCTTCAAATAATGCTGAAATCGCCTCGAAGGCAATATAGATGGCAGCCAATCCTAAAATAAGCGCTACGATAGCAGAACTAATCACTTCTGCTTTGCCATGACCGTAAGGATGATCTTCATCAGCAGGACGCTTTGAAATGCGCATCGAGGTTAAAGCGGCTCCACTTGCAATGACATCGCCTGCATTGTGAAAACCATCGGCAAGCAGAACCGGGCTATGAAAGAGAACCCCAACGACTAGTTTAAGAATGGTTAAGAGAATATTGCTTATCAGACTAATCCAAACTGCAATAATGGAGGCGTTGGAATAATCATCTTTTTTCATAGAAAACACCACCTTTTAATATGTTTCCCAGGGGAAACAAAAACCCATGACAAGTTTCTGTCAAGGGTTTTTGTTGTTCTAAATTATATATTGGTTTTCCAGCAATCATATTCATCACTCGCTACAGTAAGACGTTTTCAAATTATAACACTGACAGATTTCAACGGCAAGCTTGGGGAGGAGCATTCTTTATGATTGAGCAAATACAAAATCATCAAAAATGGGGATGAAAACAATTTTTCAATTATGAGCAGGTGGATGGATCTGTTGCGTTGATCGTATATTGCTTATCAGATGACTGGCCTTTCTTGAATAAACGATTAGGAATTAGGAAATAGTGAGCTTAAACAGATCCAGAAAAAAGCAGGTGAAAGAGATGAGTTATTGGAATGGCGATAATAATGAAGAAGTAACGAACTCTACATCTACTACACAGAACGATAAAGTACTTATTACAATTGCCATGATTAAGAGTAAATTATATGGAATTAACGATGCTACGTTTAAAGATATTCAAACCGGAGAAGAGCTTGTGACAATCATTTATTTTAGTTCACTTATTGAAAAACTGACCCTGCACAGAACGGTTATTCTTCCGTTGTTAACCCAAAAGGAAGAATTGGTGAAATTTGCAGATGTACCTGCACAAATCAATCTTGCAGACATTGTATCTACTATCATCGAAGGAAACACGATTGTTTATTTTCATACTAAAAATATTTTTGCAATTGTGAATACATATAGCCCTCCTATGAGTTCAATTATTGGATCCGATACCGAATCAAGTGTCATTGGTCCGCAAGATGCTTTTACGGAGTCGCTGCAAACAAACTTATCACTGATAAAAAGACGGATTCAAAACACAAGTTTGAAAAATAAGGACTATATCGTAGGAACAGAAACAAATACTAAAATCTCTGTAGTTTACATGGAGCATATTGTGAATAAGGATAATTTGGATAAAGTGCATAAAAAAATAGTCGACATAAAACATCCGGGCTTTAATGATATCTCTATCTTGGAACAGCTAATGGATGACCATCCGTTCTCCCCAATCCCACAATATCTTGCGACGGTAAGACCCGATGCTGTTGCATCCTATTTATTGGATGGGCGCATCGCTATTTTTATGAACAATAGTCAGGCAGTCATGATTTGCCCCATTTCATTTTTTGAACTATTTACTTCGCCCGAGGATGCCTATAACCGTTGGACGACGGCCTCCCTTCTTAGGACCCTTCGTTTTTTCGGGTTCTTCTTATCGGTCATATTAACACCTACTTACATTTCAGTACTTACTCATCATCCAGAAATGCTTCCTTTCAATGCATTATTAAACTTACAAGAGTCAAGAGGTAAGGTACCTTTTCCACCTATTCTTGAAGTACTATTTATGGAACTTGTTATTGAAATATTAAGAGAAGCTGGGACACGAATGCCGTCGAAAATTGGACAAACAATTGGTATTGTTGGTGGGATTGTCATTGGGACTGCTGCAGTTGAAGCAAGTCTTGTGAGCAATGTCCTCATCGTTATTGTAGCGATTTCAGCGCTGCTATCTTTTCTATCACCAAATTTCACGTTGAGTAACTCGAATCGTGCCATTCGCTATATTTTTATAGTGGCTGCGGGCATGTTCGGATTATATGGTCAGATGATTGCATTTGCATGGCTTTTTCATCACTTATTAACTTTAACTTCTTTAGGAACCCCATTTATGACACCTGTCATACCAAGAAAATGGACAGACTTTCTTAACAGTGTCGTACGTGCACCCTTCTTTTTTGATAAACGAAAGTCGGGTGTTGCTAACGTGCAAAGCAAAAAAGCACCTCCTATAGAAAAGGGGGAGTAGGCAATGGATAAAGATAAATTTAAAGTTTTGAATCGCTATCATGTTGTTTTTCTTGTTCAAAATGTGATGGTAGGAACCTCTATCTTATCATTGCCGAATCGATTAAGTTCAATGGGGTACAGTCAGTGGTGGATGCCACTGTTGTTTGGGGTTATCGCAAACATTGTGCTCATACCAATGATATGGCTCGCTCTAAAATATCGTGATGATCATTTATTTGCAATTCATGAAAAGCTACTAGGCAAATGGCTCGGGAAAAGTATAAATATTTTTCTTGTTGCCTATTTCGTTGTAATTATAGCAGCTGTCTGTGCAAGCTATATTCAATTAATACAAGTTGTGGCACTCGTAGACCGAACAATCACGGGACCGTTAATTATTCTTTTGCTTATGATCATTTACATTGTAAACGGTGGCATTAAATCGGTCGCACGGTTTTGTATCATGGCTTTTTTCCTAACACTTGGAACTGTTTTTATTTTGAAATGGGGATTTGTTGAAGGAGAAATTAGTCATATGCTGCCTATTTTTAACTTCAATGCACAGGAGTTTTACACAGCAACTAAAAATGGACTAATGGCAGTCGGCGGTTTCGAATTAATATCGTTTTATTTTCCATATATCATCGATCAAAGAAAAGCATTGAAACATGCGTCACTTGGCATATGGTTATGTGTCTTGCTCACCTTTCTATTCACATTCGTAAGTGTGATGTTTTTTTCAGAGTGGCAACTTAAACACCTAATATATCCTGTTTTAAATTTGTTTAAAGAAGTTGAATTATCTTTTCTTGAACGAATCGACGTGCTAGGCATCACTTTATGGGTATTTCTTATTCTGTCTACGACTGCTGCTTATTTGTGGGCTGCAAAGAGAGGATTAGATTCAATTCTTTCAACAGCGAAGAGTGCGCATCTATACATGATTGTGATTGCTGTCTACCTAGTCGTACAGATTCCGTTTATGCAAGAGTTTCAAAAACTGTTATTTGAACGTATTTTTTACGTTATGTATGTCATGTTTGTGTGGCCAATCCTATTGTGTATCATTCACGTTATGAAACCAAAAAGAACGAGGGGTTAAGATGAAGAAAATCATTTTATTACTATTCGCACTATCTACATTTTTCACAGTGGGATGTACGCGTGAAGGTCAGCGTTCTTCTGTGGAAGATTTAGCATTGGTGAGTAGTGTAGGCCTTGACTATGTGAATGAGAAAGAAATAAGGATGACCGTATCGATACCACAACCAATGGGTGAATCCCCGGTACTTACAGAAGTTTATTCAGTCAACACAGAAATGATTCAAGAGGGACTCGTCAATATATCTTCTGAAGCTGACAAAATGATTATTTTAAACCAATTACGAACGATTTTATTTAATGAAGAATTTGCGAGAAGTGGCAAGGTAACGAAAGTGATTGAACATTTTTATAGGGATTCAACAATCGGTAATAAAGTCCGTCTTGTCGTTGTAAAAGATAAAGCAGAGGAGGTGTTAAGAGCTGATTATCCAGAAAATGAACATATGGATGCTTATTTGAATGATTTGTTTCAGCCTAAGCTCCATAATTCTTTTAGTCCCTTTACCTCGATCAATGATTATATAAGCGATCAAGAAAGTCCGATCTATCATACGATGATTCCTTATTTAGAAAAAAAGGAGAACTCACTTAAAATTATTGGTATTACTTTATTTAATGATGAAAAAATGATTCAAATAATTACGAATCAAGAATCGCTACTTATTCAGGCGTTGAAAGGGCTTGAAAAACTTTCTCCTATTGCTATTAAATTTAAGGGAAATGAACAGGATCAACAACTTTTTGTCGAACAAATTGAAAACGATTTAAAAGTGACAAGTAATAAAAATATTGACTCTCCGAAATTGGATATATCCCTCAAAATAGAGGGAGTAATAGTCGAATATAAAGGGAAACGAGATTTAAGTAAAAGTGAAGAAAATAAAAAAATTGAAAAAGAAATTAATAAACAAATTACAAAAGAGATAGAAGACTTGTTAAAAAAACTTCAGGAATCGGAAGTTGACCCAGTGGGTTTCAGTGAGTATTTTAGAATGTATCACAAAGGAAAATGGACAGATGAATTAACAATGAAAGTAATGCGCACAGTAGAATACAACGTAAATGTGGAATTTAAAATTCTTAACACAGGTACGTTAAAGTAATTCATACGGTGTCTAGTTAGGGCTACAATTTGTGCTCTTTGTAGCTGGTTAACTATTTCCTTAATTGACAACGTTGAAAGTCTCCATCTTTCTAGCCACATGAAAAACCACTTCATCTACTGGTTCATTCCCAGCTGATAAAGTGGTTCTTTGATTTACCCCATAATATTATAGCCAGCATCGACATAAATAATTTCGCCAGTGACGCCGCGTGATAGATTGCTTAAAACGGCAATCGTCATATCTGCGACTTCTTCTTGCGTGACATTACGTTTAAGGGGGGCTTTCTCCTCAATTTGAGTCAAAATTGTATTAAATGAAGGAACGCCTTTTGCCGACAATGTCCGAATGGCTCCCGCTGAAATTGCATTGACACGAATGTTTTCTTTCCCTAAATCGTATGCCAAGTATTTGACGGAAGATTCCAATGCCGCTTTCGCAACACCCATTACGTTGTAGCCATCCAATACACGTTCAGCACCTAGATAGCTCATCGTGACAATTGAGCCGCCCTCTGTCATAAATGGACGAGCTTCTTTCGCTGTCGCAATTAATGAGTAAGCACTAGTATCTTGCGCAAATGCAAACCCACTTCTTGTCGTTTCTACAAAGTCATTTCTCAAATCTTCAGCGTGTGCAAAGGCGAGTGAATGCACAATTCCATGAATGATGCCAGCTTCTGCACCGATTTTTGCAAAAGCTGCATGAATACTGTCATCCTCATTAACATCACATTGCACAATTTGCTTTGCTTCGTATCCTTCCGCACTTAATAATTTCTCCAATTTGACGAGTGAACGCTCTTTCCGATAGGTGAAAATGACATTTGCGCCGACTGTGAAGAGTGATTTTGCAACTCCCCAAGCAAGACTTCGTTCATTCGCAACACCCATGACAACTATGTTTTTACCCTTTAATTTCAATAAATCCTCCATAATAACCTCCTACATAAATCGCTGATACCTATTATTAGTACCAGATGCTAATCAAATTATAGCATATCTGTGAAGAAAGTGTGAATGTCTATTCTAAAATTGTGGAAGCGTATTCATTTCTGAAATATTTGTAATAAATAAAAATGCAGTTGACTTTATAATTATGCATACATATAATAAGTCTAACTTGTAATGAGGGGTGACTGTAATGAAGGTAGGAATCATTGGTGCTTCGGGGTATGGCGGGCTTGAACTCATCCGGCTATTGCATAACCATCCCGAAATTGAACAACTTGAATTATTCACGTCTTCGGAAGAAGGTACTGTATTTTCGCATAAGTATTCACATCTTATGAATATAGTTGATCGTCCGCTTCAGAAAATTGAGCAAGAGAAATTAGCGCAACTTGATATCGTATTTTCGAGTACGCCTGCCGGTGTAGCTAGTCAGCTACTGCCACCGTTAATTGGCAAAGGGCCGAAACTCATCGATTTGTCTGGTGATTTTCGATTAAAGGATGTATCAGAATACGAACAATGGTATAACAAGAAACCTGCTCCGCAAGAGGCAGTTGCACAAAGTGTATATGGACTAACAGAATGGAACTATGATGCTATTAAAGAAGCACAGTTAATCGCCAATCCTGGCTGCTATCCAACGGCAGTATTGTTATCGTTATTACCATTGATAAAAAATAAATTGATTGATGCTAGCGGTTTGATTATTGATGCGAAAAGCGGTGTGTCTGGCGCAGGCAATCAACCTAGTCAAATGACGCATTTCAGTGAAACGAATGAAAATACAGCAATTTATAAAATACATCAGCATCAGCACATCCCGGAAATCGAGCAGGCATTTGGATTGTTTGCACAACAAGCACCTCCGATTACTTTTACAACGCATCTTGTTCCGATGACGCGGGGGATTTTGGCAACAAGCTATGCGCCTGTCCGAGAAGGGGTCACAGAGGCTCAGCTTGTCGATTGTTTACAACAAACCTATGCGAATCATCCGTTTGTTCGAGTGTTGAAGGATACGAATAAATTTGGAACCAATCAAGTATATGGCTCTAATTATTGTGATCTCCATGTCAAAGTGGATCCTCGGACGAACAGGGCAACAATCGTTTCTGTCATTGACAATTTAGTAAAAGGGGCGGCAGGGCAGGCGATTCAAAATATGAATGTTCAATTCGGTTTTGAGGAAATGACTGGTTTAGCTTTTGTCCCGGCATTCATTTGACGAACAAGGAGGGATGAAATTCAATCCCTCCTTGTTCGTCAAATAGCCTCCGGCGGATGTCACAAATTTTGAAAGGAGTTAATTAAGGCAGTCTAAGTTCGCGACGTCCTGAAAAAGTGCCTTAATTTCTGCAAAAAACACAGAAATACGGCAAATCGAACCCTTCGCTGTTCGATTCGCAACGACTGCATACCCGCATCCTGCGGGCACAATTCAAAATTTGGACGCAATTACGCCAAGGCGAAATTGATTTTATAAAAGGGGGAAACACTATGATAACGACTTATCCAACCGTGAAGCGTATTTCGCGTAAAAATATCGTTTCACCTATCGGATTTAAAGCGGCAGGCATTCATTGTGGCATTAAACATAAAAAGAATGATTTAGCATTACTCATTAGTGAAGTGCCGGCGAGTGTCGCAGGAGTCTTTACAACAAATGCGATAAAGGCGGCACCACTTCTGGTTACAAAAGAAGTGGTTCAGCAGGTCGGAAAGATGCAGGCGATTATTGTAAACTCTGGAAATGCCAATGCGTGTACAGGACAGCAAGGTATGAAGGATGCATTGCTTATGCAGCAAACAACAGCAGAAAAGCTTGGCATTGCACCAGAATTAGTCGGTGTCGCGTCAACGGGCGTTATAGGCGAAATGATGCAGATGGAGCCGATTGTCAAAGGTATTCACAAAATACAACCTATCGCTGAGTTGGAGGGCTCAATTCTCTTTTCGCAAGCGATATTGACGACGGATACCGTGACAAAAAATACTGCTTATAGCGCAATTATTGATGGTAAAGAAATCATTATCGCAGGAACAGCAAAAGGCTCGGGGATGATTGCGCCGAATATGGCCACAATGCTGAGCTTTATCACAACGGATGCAAATATCGAATCTGTTCATTTGCAAGAAGCTTTGAAGCTGGTGACGGACAAAACGTTTAATTCCATTACGGTTGATGGTGACACGTCGACTAACGATATGGTTGTTGTTATGGCGAATGGCATGGCAGAGAACGAATCATTGACGCCTACTCATCCAGATTGGTCGCTATTCGTGAAAACATTGCATGCTGTTTCTCAGGACTTAGCAAAAATGATTGCCAAGGACGGGGAAGGGGCGACAAAGCTGATTGAAGTGGAAGTTGTGGGTGCCATTACAGATGAAGAGGCGCGTATGATTGCCAAATCAGTGGTCGGCTCACCTCTTGTTAAAACAGCAGTCTTTGGTTGTGATGCGAACTGGGGGCGCATTATTGCAGCGGTTGGCTATAGCGGAGCAACATTGGACCCGAATGCCATTACGATTAAAATCGGTACCACTACAGTCGTTGAAAACGGCGAGCCAATCCTATTTTCAGAGCAGCAATTACTTGTTTATTTAAAACAGCCAGAAGTGAAATTTACGGTCGAACTGCACCAAGGAAATGGTCAAGGAATCGCATGGGGGTGTGACTTAACATATGACTACGTTCAAATCAACGCAACCTATCGCTCGTAAGCGTCTAGTGATTAAATTAGGTGGTAGTATGCTGGAAGGGTTAGATAATGATTTTTTCATCAAGTTTAAACAGTTACAGGAAGAAGGCAATGATTTGATCATTGTGCACGGCGGGGGGATTGCTATCAATCAACAGCTTGCTAAAAATGGTGTACCTTCAACTGTAGTAAGTGGGATTCGAGTTACATCGAAGGAAGCTGCGAATATTGTGCAATCTACATTAGTTGGTCAAGTGAATCCAGCACTTGTTCACCAATTGAACAAAAAAGGCATTGGGGCGATTGGTTTGAGTGGTTATGATGGGAATTTGCTGTCATGTACATTCTTAGATGAAGAACTGTACGGATCAGTTGGGTATATCGAGCACGTCCGTGCAGAGTTACTTGATGCATTTCTTATGGCTGGTCTAGTTCCTGTGATTGCCTGTCTTGGAGCAACTGCTGATGGGTCGCCTCTTAATATTAATGCAGATACGGTTGCAAGTAAGGTCGCGCTTGCCGTTGATGCGGATAGTTTACTTCTAGTGACAGATACGCCAGGCATTAAAATACAGGAAGAAGTCCAACGAGTTGTGACACCTTCTAAGATTGCCCGATGGATTGGTACGGGTGAGATTTATGGAGGCATGTTACCAAAAGTCGGAGCTGCACTAGATTGTTTAAGTGCAGGTATTCCTAAAGTGCAAATTGTCGGTCAACAATTAGAAGGAACATCGATTAAGTCCGAGGGGGTTTTTGCTTGAGTACATTATTTCAAAATTACGCAAGGCGTCCCGTTCATATTGTCAAAGGGCAGGGAACGGTCGTAACAGATGATCAAGGAAATGACTATCTCGATTTCACAAGTGGTATCGCAGTTGTCAGTCTTGGGCATGCGCATCCTGCTATTGTCGAAGCTCTCAAAAAGCAAAGTGAGAAGCTTTGGCATATCTCGAATTTATTTGCTAGTCCTGAGCAGGAACAGCTGGCGACCGCGCTTGTAAAGGATACACCATTTGGTCAGGCTTTCTTTTGTAACAGTGGTGCCGAAGCGAATGAAGCAGCTATTAAATTAGCCCGTAAACATACACAGAAAAATACAATCATTACATTTGAACAATCATTTCATGGACGAACGTTTGGTGCGATGTCTGCAACGGGTCAAGACAAGGTTCGTCAAGGGTTCGGCCCATTACTGGAAACATTCCGAACGATCCCATATAACGATAAACAACAACTTGAAGCAGCCATTGATGATGATATAGCAGCCATTATGCTAGAAGCTATTCAAGGTGAGGGTGGCGTTAACCAACTCGATCCAGATGTTGCACAAGCAATCACGGATATTTGTCAGGAAAAAGGTATTTTATTGATTATTGATGAAGTACAGACGGGGATTAGCCGAACAGGAACGCGTTATGCTTACGAGCAGACGAATCTCCAGCCAGATATCATTACTCTTGCTAAGGGGCTAGGTGGGGGCTTCCCGATTGGGGCAATGCTGGGCACGAAAGTACTTGCAGAGTCATTTGGACCTGGCACGCACGGTACAACATTCGGGGGAAATCCACTCGCAGTGGCGGTAGCCCAAGCGGTTATTGATATTGTTTTTGAAGATGAATTTCTACAGCAAGTGAAGCAGACATCTGATTATTTATTGGATAAGTTACAAGCGATATTACCACAAGATCAGTTTACGATTCGCGGTCAAGGTTTGTTACTTGGGATTGTGTGCGAAGCTGAGGTTGCACCTTTCATTCAACAAGCGGAAGCTGCGGGCTTACTGCTTGTACAAGCAGGCACGCATGTTGTTCGCCTGCTGCCACCATTAACTGTAACAACCGAAGAAATCGACAAAGCTATAAACATTCTTGCATCCATTTTGCAACCTACAAAATCAGTGATTTCTTAAACTAAACTTGAATTAAGGCGTTCAGTGAAACGCCATTCAATTGACCTCTGTCTGAAGGTTTAAACAAACGGATCTGCCATTCAAGGCAGATCCGTTTGTTTGTGTCAAAAATGACCCCAATTCGACAATAATGAAATAAAGGAAGAAAAAATGTGTAACTTCTTCCAACATGCCCCGTCAAATACATTGAGTAATGAAAAGTGAGGAGAGAAAAAACATGAAAAAAATCAGTACAATTGCATTGGCAGCACTGTTAGCGGGTAGTGCAGTAGGTGGCTATTCAGCATATGCGCAGGAGGATATCATACCTATTATGGCTGAGAATGAGCAGCAAGTTCAAAACACAACCAATTACATGAAAGCAACTGGTGTTGTTCAAGAAATTGAAAAAGAAGCAAATGGCCTTCGTTTAACAATCGAAAATGAAGATAAAATGGTAACAATTTTACGAATCAACAATGAGTCCCTTCTATTTGACGCTGGAACAACAAACGGTCTGAAGCAAGAAGAGTTGAAAAAAGGTGCTATAATTGAAGCATACTATGATAAAAACAAACCAATGATCATGATTTATCCAGCAACAATAACGCCTGAAATCGTCATTGTGAAAAACGAAGAAGTATTCGGTGAAGTAAAAGTTAGCCAGTTCGACAAAGACTTCCTTAGCCTTGACCGTGAATTAAAATTGAATATTGGTGAAGAAACACCATTATTCAATCAACAAGGAAAAGCGATTGAACTGAAAGACTTGCAAGGTAAAGAACTGATGGTCTTCTATACGATTACCACAAGGAGTCTACCACCACAAACACCACCAAATAAGGTGATTGCTTTGGATAATCTAACACCAGATGTACAAGAAATCATTGCGAATGATCATTATATGAAAAATGGTGTCAAAATGATACCACTGCGTAAAGTGGCAGAACATCTTGGTTACTACGTATTATCAGAGCCGAAGGTTAATGGAGCAATTGTTACATTACAAAACAGTTCATTCACGATTACCCGTGGTGAAAAAATGTATGGTTATAATAAAAGCTTACGTCAATTTGAAGTAGCACCAGAGCTAAAGGATATGAAAACGTATGTACCAGAAGATTTCCTGCAGCTATTGATTCAAAACTAATAAACGAAAAGCATATAACTAAGCTTGAAACGATGGGACTGCCTTGTAAGAAGGCAGGCGTTTCAAGCTTTTTTGTTGTTTATCAATTTCGCCTCAGTGTAATTGCGTCCAGATTTTGCACCTAGCCTCTTTTCAATACATACAATAAAGCAGTGGCCGATTATCCCGGAAAAGGATGTGTTTAGACGTGTATTCCAATAACTCCAACCGTAATAGACAGTCAAAGTACACGCTAAATGATCTTTTAAAGGGAAAGGATTTAGAAATTGTTGCCGCGTCACTGCTGTTATTAGGTAAATTGAAGGTCGAATCTGTTCAGCTCTTTAGGGATAGACCTGTTATTGCGGTGACGTTACTAGGTGAATTTAAGAAATTGAATGATCAAAAAGTAGATGAAATGGCCGAGTTTTTAAACAGAAATGGAAATTTAACGATAGATGAAATAGTTGAAGGTATTAAAAAGCGAATGAATAGAGAGGAGGGAAAGTAGTGTTTGGGGACCAAACTGAATTTGATGGCGTAAAATTTATAAATACAGTTATCTTAATCGTATTCCTCCTCCTACTCATTTTCGGCTCAACAAGCCTCGAAAATCTGACGGAAGTTGAGGACATATACTAGTTTGATTCAGCAGGAGTAGACTTCCTGCTGAATTTTTATGAAGGTATAGAGTAAAAGTAAACTTAATATCCTCTAGCAAATACGACTTTGGATAACTTGCTAGAGGTGTATGTTGGATGAACTGTCAAGATGAATTTTTTTTGATTGATGAGTACCTACTCCATCTTATCTAGAATTTTATTCACCGTATTTTGATTGCGTGCAGTAGAATGCATAGCTAACTTCTTTTCGAAAAAGGTATTGGTGTATTTCGTTTGATGGTAGTTTTTCGTAAGTGAAATAATGATGTCCTTCTTATTGACGATAACGAATTCATCTTCTACTAGTTCATCCAGCAAGGCTAGTTGCTCATCAGAAATATCCTTTTCAAGAAACATAACATAAACTTGTTCCTTTGAAAAAATGGGGTGCTGCTGAATCTCTAATAGCTCTTGCTTTGTTCGCACAACAACAGGAATTTCAAATCCATATGTATCCCGTAAGTGTGTTTCGATGTGGTGGATGTTGTAGGATGTCCCATCAAAAAGGACATTCCCCGTTTGAATATAAGTACGGACATTTTCATAGGCCATTTGCTCAAATAAAGCCCTTAAAGATTGCATATCCACTTTGTTTTTCTTCCCTAGGTTAATGCCCCTAAGTAAAGCAACTGATGTCATATGATACACCCCTAGTATGGTTATTTTAATTTTCAAACCTTTTGATTGTCCCTTCATTGCTATTATAAGGTATTCTAATAGTATTGTTCACAATTAAAGGAGGATTTTTTTTATGAAATATAACCAAATTAAACACACTGACCTAAACGTCTCGAATATCATTATGGGGAATATGCGCTTGCCACAGCTTACAGTAGCTGAAATCGAGCAGCTAATCCACACAGCACTTGACGAAGGGATCAACTTCTTTGATCATGCAGATATTTATGGGCAGGGCAGAAGTGAGGAATTATTTGCTGAAGCGATTCAAATGAATTCGAGCATCCGTGAAAAAATGATTATTCAAAGTAAATGTGGTATTAAAGGGCAAGAAAACTACTTCGATTTTTCGAAAGGGCATATTCTGGATTCAGTCGATGGTATCTTAAAGCGTTTACAAACGGATTACTTGGATCTGTTATTGCTACATCGTCCTGATCCATTAATGGAGCCAGAAGAAGTTGCGGAAGCATTTGAAGTTTTGCATAGCAGTGGAAAGGTAAAGTATTTTGGGGTATCCAATCATAGTCCAGCACAAATCGAGCTATTACAAAAATATACGCCGCATAAATTAGTCGTCAACCAAGTTCAATTCAGCATCGCTCACACACCGATAATTGACTCTGGTATTGCGTTAAACATGAATACCGACCAAGCTATTAATCGTGATAGTAGTGTCCTTGAATATTGCCGTTTACATGATATTCAGCTACAAGCATGGTCGCCATTCCAAAATGGATTCTTTGAAGGTACATTTCTTGGCGATTTAGAGAAGTTTGCAGAGTTGAATAAAGTGATTGACGAAATTGCAACCCATTATGATGTAACAAATACAGCAATCGCAACAGCTTGGATTACCCGTCATCCTGCTAACATCCAGGTCGTGTTAGGGACAACAAGCCCGCAACGCCTTAAAGATGCATGTGCAGGTGCTGAAATTACGTTAACGAGAAAAGAATGGTATGACATCTATAAAGCAGCAGGGAATATGGTCCCTTGATTTATTTAAGAAAAAGGTGAAGCAATAGTGAAGCGAATTGCAATTGATATGGATGAAGTCATTAGCCATTTCAGTGTGGGCTGTTTGGAGCTGTTCAATAAAGAATTCAATGAAAAATATACAATAAAAGATTTACAAGGGAAATTGTTAGTAGAATTAGACGCTAGATTTGCAGACAGGGTAGATTATTATTTGGCCAATGAATCATTTTTTCTGGATTTACAGGTGATTAAAGACAGTCAAGAAGTGATCCAAAAGTTAAGTGCTCGCTATGATATTTATATTGTAACGGCGGCAATGGAATTCCCAACATCTCTGGCTCCGAAGTATCAATGGCTGAAACGGCATTTTAGCTTTTTGAATGACAAGAACTTTGTTTTCTGTGGAGATAAAAGCATTATTCATGCAGATTATTTAATCGATGACACGCCGAGTAACTTAGATAGGTTTACAGGACAAGGCATACTTTTCACAGCTCCACATAATCGCAACGTAACCGGCTATACTCGCCTAAACAATTGGCAAGAGGTTGCAGATTATTTCCTGAAGATATAAAACCACCCATTTCGGGTGGTTTTTAAATTCCTTATTCTCCAGTTTCAGGAGAGAATTGACGTTGGCCAAGTTCTTTTTCGTAAATGAATAATGCATTTTTATCTTCACCGATACGTTTTAAATACTCGATATGTGTATCAAAAGATGCTTCTTCTTCAACTTGCTCGTCCAAGAACCATCTTAAAAATGAAATCGTTGCATGTTCTTTTTCTTCCCAAGCGAGATCAGTAAGTTCATAGAAGTTTTTTGTGACTGCTTTCTCCTGTAACAAGCCAGACTCAAAAGTATCTAAAATAGAACTAAAATTGATTTTTGGTTCAGACGTAGCAGAAAACTTTGCTTGAATACCTCTGTCGTTCAAATAGTTGTAGATTTTCATACCGTGGAAACGTTCTTCTTCGGCTTGTTGGAGATAGTAGTTGGCAAAACCGCTGTAATTATTGTGTTCGCAATACGCAGCCATTGCCATATAAGATTGAGCGGCATCAAATTCATTGTTTAATTGTTTGTTAAGTGCGTCTGCTAATCGTTGACTAATCATAGTAATCTTCCTCCATTTCATGGTGTATAACCTTCTTTTATTATAAACGATTGGTCTATGACATTCACATAATTTGATTAGTCCACGTGGGGATAATAATACGTGGTCAATCTGCATAGTAAATTCGACAGGTTATCATTAGAACAAATTCCGGAAGAAATTAAATGCTTGAACAAGAGTTTACTGCTGCTAGAGGACATATACAATAATATTCAAGTATAGTAATATGGTTAATCGTAAATATAATTATCCTGTGATAAAATTATATCTATGCAGTATAATTTAATTAATTCTATCTATGATGCTATTGTAATATAGCGAACTGATTAGTCGTAAATCAAATTTAGTTATGCTACAATTATGGAAGTTCGATTGGCTATCATATCCAGTTGATACATGAGTCCCAATTAACTATTCGTTACACACAAAAACACCCACTCCTCCACGAGTAGGTGTTCAAGGTTTAAACTATTTGCAAATGATACTTGCAACGTATCATTAAGGTGTTACTTTTATAACTCCAACAGCGCCTTTTGTAGCATGATTAAACTGGTGTGTAACGAATGGATATTCCCCTTCTTCTGTAACGATGAATTCAACAACAGCTCCTCCGCTTGCAGGAAGCATAACTGTTTGTAAGCCTTTCATGTGGTTGGCAGGATCCGGATTACCATCAATATAGACGTCATCTAAAATGGTTCCAATAACGTGGAAGGAGCTTACTTCATTTGGCCCCACGTTCATAACGTAAATACGAACTTTTTCGCCCACTTTTGCAACAAGCGGTTGATCCTTTAAAGTGAATGTATCACCATTTGTATTGCGGTCCCCTTCATTTAACGCTTTTGTTGAGAACACAACTTCACTTGGTACGCCATTTGTCATAGCATCCATATCATTTTCTTTGTACCATTCATTTTGGACAATTACGAATTCTCGGTCGACTTCATGGTCAGTTGGAAAGCCATTTTTCGGTTTGACGATAATGGTTCCATGCATCCCGTTCGCGATATGCTCTAAAACGGGATCAGTTGCACAGTGATACATGAATACGCCAGGTCTATTCGCTGGGTAAGTGAATGTCCCATCTTGGTTTGGCATTACATCTGCAAATCCGACATTTGGTGCAACATGCACTGCATGGAAGTCCATACTATGCGGAACGGCAGGGTCAATATTGACCAATTTGAAGTTGACGAGATCTCCTTCATTAACGACGAGGAGTGGTCCAGGTGCTTCTCCATTGAATGTCCACGCCTTATACATTTTGCCTTTTGCAATTTCGATATCTGTGATTTGCGAAGTCATTTCTATATTAACTTCATGTTCACCAACACGCTCAAATTTGACTGGAACAGGTGGTTGATTCAGCCCTTCATGAGGTGCATACACTCTTACATCTGCTGTAGAACTTTCAACTTCCGATTTCGCTTCCACTTTAACTTTCTCCACATCTTTGACAGCTGCATTCGATCCACAAGCCCCCAATATCATAGATACGGATAACATTGCTGCACTTACTGCCATGCCTTTTCTCATCATAAACCCTCCTTGATATTTTTACCAGATACCATCTGATACCTACATCATAGGTGGGGGATACAGTCCAAAGTGTGATTTTAATCACACTATTTCGCTTGTCAAAAATTGTTCATACTTGAAGCTCTTTACTAAGGGAAATGATGAACGATTCGTGAATAAAGGGAGTTGTCACAAAATATTCAAATAGGAAGAAGGAAATCAATTACGCCTTAGCGTAATTGCGTCGGGATTTTGAATTGAGCTTGAGGCCAGCACGATGCTGGTCATGCAACCGTGCCACAGGATGTGGCGGTCTTAGGTTGCCTTCCTCTTCCTTCACTCCTGTCAAAATCCCTGACATCCGCCGCGCCGGAGGCTTTATCTGATTTCAGCCGGGTTTTTCTGCTGAAATCAGATAAAACAGGAATATATACGACTAAGGAAGGACGTGTAATCATGTGTCTGATTAATCTTAATTACGGTGAACACCCAACCTACAAATTGATTGTTGCGGCGAATCGGGATGAGTCCTATGATCGCCCAACTGCTCAAGCTGACTTTTGGGAAGAGAATCCCGACGTATTGGCAGGACGAGATTTAGTACATAATGGAACATGGCTTGGTATTACGAAGTCCGGTCGCTTTGCAGCATTGACAAATTACCGTGATCCTGCAGAATTTGGTATAGAAAAACAATCGCGTGGTGATATTGTGAAGGATTTTTTGATGGAAAACATTTCACCTGTTGAGTTTTTGGAAACATTACAGAATCATAGCAATGAGTATGCGGGTTTTAATTTAATTGTCGGCGATTTAGATGGATTGTTCTATTTTTCTAATAAACAAGAGGGAATCAAAGAGATTCCAAAGGGAACACATAGCTTGAGTAATGAATTTCTTAATACGCCTTGGCCGAAAGTGAAAAAGGGTAAGGGGAGACTTCGTAATTATGTGCAGCAACATGAAGTGGTTGAAACAGATGCGCTATTTGCTATTTTACGCGATACGGAAATTGCTTCAGACGAGCTGTTACCAGATACAGGTGTGGGATTGGACCTTGAACGACAGCTTTCTCCACTTTTTATCAAAACCACGAATTATGGAACACGTTGCTCGACTGTAGTTCTAGTCGGTCATGATGGTAGTATCACCTTTGTGGAACGGACATTTTCAAAAGGTTTGCTGGTGGACGAAGTGAAATTCGTTATTTGATTATACATACAATGTTGAAATGATAGGTTCTATAGACAAAGAAATATGTCAAAATATAATGTTTTACTTTTAGTATTAATATCAGGGATTATGCCATATTAAAAGGGAGCAGGATTGTGACAAAGGAGGTTTTATTGTGGGAAGAAAAGAGGATAAACATAGCTCGACGGCTCCACGGAAAAAAACAGGTAAGATGAAAGAAGAAATTTCTCTTGAGTTAGCTGAGCTAGACAATCTAAATCCTAAACAAGAGCCGATGACGCAAAATGACCGGCAGAAAAGTGAAACGGAAAGGACATATAAATAGATCCTTTAAGGATAAGTTGTTGTCTTCGGGCAGCAGCTTATTTTTGTGCAAAATCATAATAATCTCTATACTAACGTATATAGCCTGTTCATGGGATAATGTACGGAGAATGTGAGGTAGATACAATGTCATTTCAAAATTATCGATTAAGTAATGAAATTATACGAGCGCTAGATGGGCTTGGCTATTCGTCCCCAACAGAGGTACAGGAGAAAGTGCTTCCTGCGGCGTTAGACCGTACGGATTTGGTCGTCAAATCGCAGACGGGGAGTGGGAAGACCGCGGCGTTTGGTATTCCGATTTGTGAAATGGTCAATTGGGATGAAAATAAGCCACAGGCGCTTATTTTAACACCGACACGTGAGTTGGCTGATCAAGTTAAGGAGGATATTACGAATATTGGACGTTTTAAGCGAGTGAAAGCAGCTGCTGTCTATGGCAAGTCTCCTATTGCTTATCAGAAGGAAGAGTTGAAGCAGAAGTGTCACGTCGTTGTGGGGACACCTGGGCGTGTATTGGATCATATTGAGCGAGGGACATTGGTGCTTGAGAAAATTGGTTATCTTGTATTAGATGAAGCGGATGAAATGTTGAATATGGGCTTTATTGACCAAGTTGAAGCGATTATTAATCATTTGCCGAAAAATAGAACGACGATGCTATTTTCTGCGACACTTCCCGAGAAGATAGCGGCGTTAAGTAGTAAATATATGGACAATCCGAAAAAAATTGAGATTGCGTCGACGGTTACATTAACAGACCAAATTGACCATTCGGTAATTATTGTTAGAGAGCAGCAGAAGTTTGATTTGTTGCGTGATGTGACGGTTGTTGAAAATCCAGATAGCTGTATCATCTTTTGCCGAACGAAGGATCAAGTAGATGGGGTTACTGAACAACTTGAGAAGTTCTTTTACACATGCGATAAACTGCATGGTGGCATGATGCAGGAAGATCGTTTTGCGGTGATGGATGCATTTAAGCGTGGAGAATTCCGGTATTTGATTGCGACAGATGTTGCCGCACGCGGGATTGATATTGATAGTATTACACATGTCATTAACTATGATATTCCATTGGAGAATGAAAGTTATGTCCACCGCGTTGGGAGAACAGGACGAGCTGGTAAAAGAGGGAAGGCAATTTCCTTTGTTACACCTCATGAAGATAAATTCTTAGCGGACATTGAAGCTTATATCGGCTTTGAGATTTCGCAACGAAATGCGCCATCTAAGCAAGCTGTTGAGGCTGCCAAGGATGCATTCATTGAAAAAATGGAGCAATTGCCTAAGCTGAAAAGAGATAAAAGTGAACTTGTGAGTAAAGATATTATGAAGTTGTACTTTAATGGCGGTAAAAAGAAAAAACTGCGGGCATTTGACTTTGTCGGTACGATTACTAATATCCCGGGTGTAACGGGCGAAGATATTGGTATTATTAAAATCCAGGATACGGAGACGTATGTTGATATTTTAAATGGCAAGGGCAAGCTCGTGTTAGATGCAATGCGAACGACGACGGTGAAGGGCAAGTTATTGAAGGTGCATAAGGCGAATAAGTGATAATTAGCTAAAAAGCCAGCTATCCTTCCATTTCAAGTTTGAAATGGGGGAAAGCTGGCTTTTCTGTGTGAGTTTATGAAAAGACAAGCGATTTTGCAGAATTACACGCGATTCACCAATTACTTCTGTAAAACAGCATAGCGTTCGCGCATTTTATTCGTCGCAAGGACCATGTTTTTCAACGCGGCAATTGTTTCTTCATACTTCCTTGTTTTCAGGCCACAGTCTGGGTTAATCCAGAATTGACTTGGTTCCAGTACGCCGAGTCCTTGTTCGATGACGTCGACCATTTCTTGGACTTCAGGAACTCGTGGACTATGGATATCATAGACGCCAAGACCGATGCCTTTATCGTATGAGAAGTCGTTGAAGGCGGAAACGAGATCACCGTGGCTTCGTGATGTTTCAATAGAAATAACGTCTGCATCAAGTCCGCTGATGGAGTCGATGAAGTCATTGAATTCACAGTAGCACATATGCGTATGAATTTGCGTTGTATCTTGTACGGACGCTGTTGCTAGTCTGAATGCGTTGATAGCCCATTCTAGATAGTCACTCCACTCCGATTTTTTAAGTGGCAAGCCTTCACGCAGAGCAGGTTCGTCGACTTGAATGATGTGGATACCGGCAGCCTCCAGTGCTTCAACCTCTTTACGCAATGCAAGCGCAATCTGATACGTGACGTCTTTCCGTGAAATATCGTCGCGTACAAATGACCAATTCAAAATAGTGACAGGCCCTGTCAGCATTCCCTTCATCGGTTTGTCCGTCAAGGATTGAGCATAGACTGATTCCTCCACTGTCATCGGATCGATGAATGTCACATCACCGTAAATAACTGGTGGTTTAACACAGCGAGAGCCATAGGAAACGACCCAAGCCTTTTCAGTGAAGACAAAGCCGCCCAATTTCTCTCCGAAATACTCAACCATATCTGTCCGTTCGAATTCACCGTGAACGAAGACATCCAGTCCAATATCCTCTTGAATATCAATCCACTGTTTGATTTCATCACGTACGAAATCGCGATATTGTGCATCTGTTGATTCACCTTTACGCCATTTTGTCCGTGCGCGACGAACTTCTGGTGTTTGCGGGAAGCTACCAATTGTGGTTGTCGGTAGCAGAGGCAAATTGAATGTTTCTCGTTGTTTGTCGCGACGTTCCTTAAATGGAGAATTTCGTTTACTATCTTGTTCTCCGATGTTTTGTACGGATGCCAACAAATCAGGGTGATTTCTTGCAGGCAAGTCCGCAAGATTTTGACGGGCAGTTATACTTTCTACCACTGCATCAGTAATAGCTTGCTTACCTTCACGTACGCCTTTTGCTAGTGTTGTGACCTCCACAAGTTTTTCATCTGCAAAAGCGAGCGCAGCTTTAATCGTTGCGTCTAGCTTTACCTCAGATTGTACCGTGACGGGAACGTGAAGTAGACTGCTTGAAGACTGTACCCAAATGCGATCCACTGGCACAAGTTGTGTTAATGTATCGAGTAATGCTACTTTTTCCCGCAAATCAGCACGCCAGATATTGCGTCCATCGATTAAACCAGCCGCAAGTACTTTATCCGCCGGGAATCCGTGTGCTTGCAAATGTTCAAGGTTTTTCTCAGCACCTTGTGCAAAGTCAAGGCCAATCCCTGCAACAGGAAGGGCAACAACCTCTTCATAATGCTCAATGGCCTCAAAATATGTTTGTAATAGAATGTTGGCATTTGGAGCTTCGACGCTTAGTTGTTTGTAAATTTCAGTAACTGTTTGAATATCTTCTTTCGTTAGAGATGTGGAAAGAATAGGTTCTTCAAGCTGAATCCATTGCGCTCCTGCCTCTGCTAATTCGTTCAAAATTCGGCTATATAGAGGAACTAATTGCAAAATGAACGCTGGAATATCTTTTTTCGCATAGCCTTTTGATAGCTTTAAAAACGTATACGGTCCGATTAAGACAGGTTTACCGTCAATGTCTAATTTTTCTTTCGCCTCCAGATAGGCAGTAAGGGGTTTGTTCTCTGTTAATACTAGTTTTTTCTTGCTATATTCAGGAACGATATAATGGTAGTTCGCATTAAACCATTTAGTCATTTCTGAGGCAACAGCCCCATCATTACCACGTGCAATGGAGAAATACGTTGCAAGCGATACATCACCGCCAGACCAGTTAAAGCGTTCAGGAATCATACCAAACATGACAGCCGTATCGAGCATCCTATCGTACAAAGTGAAATCACCGACAGCAATAAGGTCGATTCCTGCGTCTTTTTGTTTTTGAAGACGTTCTAGACGAAGTTTTTCAATTTCCTCGAGGAATAGACCTTCCTCCAATTTCCCAGCCCAAAAGGCTTCGAGTGCTTTTTTCCATTCTCTATTGCCCCCGATATAGGGGTATCCAACCGTACTACTGACAATTGACAAATCGTTTCGTCTCCTCTTTTTGTGAAGTAACGAAGTGTTTAAATAAGGAAACAAAAAAACACTTCTAACGAAGGTTAGAAATGTTTACGCAGAATATAAATAGAGATGCGTTGTCATCCTAACACTCCCTATCGACCGTAGGGTAGAGCGTCGCAAAAAAGGCAGTTATCTGGCTTCAGCAAATTTACTGTTACAGTGGCGGGACCGCGCCGGATTATGGTTTCACCGGCTTCACTTTTAAGATCTGACAAAAGCATGTGTTATCAGACCACCTATTTCTATTGCTTTACTATGGAATTGTCGATGTATTCAAAGTTATCACGTATCTACTGTTCTGTCAAACTGAATACAAAGGATTGTCAAATGTTCCGAATGTATGAAAAACAATCAAGGTATCAACAAGTTAGGTGGCAAGTTGGCAGGTATGATTCTACAATAAATTTATATCTATGTTTCCCTTTTTGTATAAATATATTAAATGATTCACTCGTAAATTTAACTATTTTTATAATGATTTTAACTGTATTATTGCCAGCAAATTGCCGATGTGGGTTTGCAATGACTTGGAAACTCCTGTATTATTAAAAACTATAAATTAGACAGATAGATTTTTTTGAGGTTTCCCTATTCAGTTTTGGGGGAATAGGAGCCACGATAAACCAAACAGTTAGGGGGAAGTATGTTTATAACGTCTAATTTAAAAAAGATGAAAAGGGGTAACAATTTCTAATGAAAAAAATTACGATCTTTCTCTCAATTTGTATGCTTTTAATTCTTTCCGCGTGTAGTGGGGAGACAAGTAAAGACAGTATTAAAGTAATCCAATTTGCTGATGCCGGTTGGGATAGCATTCGTGTCCACAATAGTATTGCCCAACTCATTGTTGAGGAAGGCTATGGTTATGACACAGAAGTAACAAGTGGTACGACGGCTGCAACAGTTCAGTCATTGGAGAAAGGGGATATTAATGTCTATATGGAATTATGGACAGATAATATCAAAGAAGTTTATGAGGCAGCAATTGAAAAAGGAAATATTGTTAATGTCTCTACTAACTTCGCCGACAATTCACAGGGGTTATACGTACCGACATATGTCATTGAAGGGGATGCAGAAAGAGGGATTGAGCCAATCGCACCGGATTTAAAAACGGTTGAAGATTTAGCGAAGTATCCCGAAATTTTCCAAGATCCAGAAGATAAAAGTAAAGGACGTATTATTGGTGCTCCCTCTAGTTGGACGGTTAGTGAACATCTAGAAACGAAGTTGCAAACGTACGGCTTGGATGAGCAGTATAATTATTTGGCACCAGGATCAGATTCTGCAATTGTGGCATCACTAGTAGGTGCTTACAAAGAAGGTGAACCATGGATAGGGTATTATTGGTCTCCGACGTGGGTGACTGCAAGTTACGACTTAACATTACTTGCTGATAATCCATATGATGAAACTGTTTGGGAAGAAACTAAGGGAACTGAATTCCCACCTAATGATGTTGTGATTGCAGTCCATAAGGATTTCCCAACTCAGGCGAAGGATGTTGTTGACTTCTTAAGTAATTATGAAACAAGCAATGAATTGACTGAGCAGGCACTTGACTACATGAATGAAGCTGACGCTGAACCTGCAGAGGCGGCTAAATGGTGGATGCAAGAACATGAAGAGATTTGGATAACGTGGGTACCAAGTGACGTAGCTGAAAAAGTGAAAAAAGCTTTACAGTAATAATACTTTATCCAATTTACCCAACGAAAAAAGAAAGAGGTGAGGAAGCGGCTGTCTGTTGAACAGTCCAAACTTATGATTGAATTTCCCAATATACGCATACCGATCGGTAATGGTGTGGAAAAGTTCATAGATTTTTTAGCACAAAACTTTAGTGCATTTTTCGACTTCGTTTTTGTCATTGCTTCAACTACAATTAAGGGGCTTGAATCGGCACTTCTTTCAATTCCGTGGTGGGTATTTATCATCATCATTTTTGTATTGGGATGGTATTTTACTTCTATATACGGGGGACTACTATTCTCCTTTTTTATTTTCCTTATTGGTACATTTGATTTGTGGCCAGAAACAATGACTACCATATCAATTGTGTTAATCTCCGTATTGCTCTCCCTTGCAATTGGTATACCACTGGGCATTTTGACTGCCTTCAGTAAAGTGATGTCTGCTTTTATGCGTCCGATATTAGATGCGATGCAGACCATGCCAAGTTTTGTTTATTTGATCCCTGTTATTTTCTTTTTTCCGTTAGGAAATGTACCAGCAGTGATTGCAACAATTATTTACGCACTTCCCCCTGTCATTCGCTTGACGGAGTTAGGAATTCGTAATGTCGATGAGGAAGTGGTGGAATCCGCTCAATCTTTTGGTTCTTCGACAATGCAAATGCTAGTTAAGGTGCAATTACCGCAAGCGCTTCCAACAATTATGGCAGGCATTAACCAAACGACAATGATGGCTTTAGCAATGGCAGTTGTTGGGTCGATGGTAGGTGCACAAGGACTCGGTGAACGAGTACTCTATGCCATTAATCGAATTGATATTTCACTGGGTTTTGAAGCGGGAATTAGTATTGTTTTCTTAGCTATTATTATTGACCGCATTACCGGTGGAATAGCTGAGCGCCTTCAGAGAAATAGGAGGAATGCAGCATGACCGTTAAAGTGAAAGTTGAAAAAGTCTCAAAGATTTTTGGATCGAGACCTAAACGAGTAATTCCTTTAATTGAGGCAGGGGTCTCAAAGGAACAAATATTGGCAGACACAGGCCATACTGTTGGAGTTTATGATGCTTCGATGGAAATTATGGAAGGTGAAACATTTGTCATTATGGGACTGTCGGGAAGTGGAAAATCGACCCTAATTCGCTGTCTAAATTTATTGAATAAGCCAACATCTGGAGCCATTTATGTAGATGGTGAAAATGTTGCGGATTATAACAAACAGCAGTTGAAATATTATCGTCAGAAAAAAATTGCGATGGTATTTCAGCACTTCGGATTATTTAGTCATCGGACTGTTTTAGAAAATATTGAGTATGGATTAGAAATAAGAGGAATTGACAAAACAGAACGTCGACAAATTGCGCAGAAACATTTAGAAACAGTGGGGCTAAAGGGATACGAGCATCAATACCCAGAAGAATTATCTGGAGGGATGCGCCAGCGTGTTGGCATTGCAAGAGCGTTGGCAAATGACCCAGACATTTTATTGATGGATGAACCATTTAGTGCACTTGACCCTCTTATACGTCGTGAAATGCAGTTGGAGTTACTCGATATTCAAAATAGGCTACAAAAAACGATTATTTTCATCACTCACGATGTGAATGAAGCATTTAAAATTGGTGATCGTGTTGCTGTGATGAAAGATGGAAAAGTTGAACAGATTGGTACACCTGAAGAAATCTTAGAAAGTCCAGCAAATGATTATATTTCGCAGTTTATAAGAGATATCGATCGCTCAAAAATTTTACAAGCCAATCATATTATGGTGAAGCCTTATGGTTTGGTTTCGTTAAAAGACGGGTTAAATATGGCGATAAAAGTCATGCGCGAAAATGGAATCTCCAGTGTTTTTGTGACGGATCGGAAACGTCAGTTGCATGGTTTGGTAACAATTGACCAAGCGATCGATGGGTTAAAAGAAAAAAAGACATTGCAAGATGTCATGTTTAAAGAAGTAAAAACAGTTAGCCCAGATGATTATGTCCAAGATATTATTCCGTTTGTATTGGATTCAAAATATCCACTTGTTGTTGTTAATGAAGACAATCAGATAGCAGGAATCATTTTGCGGGTTCATGTTTTAGCAAGTTTGATTAGTGATAGTGTGGACGATTTTGATACAAGTCAATAATCAATAGTAAAAATCGGCTAGGGAATAGTTATTATTCCTTAGCCAATTTTTTTCTTTGCACGTTTTACGCGGTGTCCCTATTTTACTTTTAGCAAGCCCTATAAGAAAGTGACGTTTCCAGAAATAACAATAGAAAAGACCATGGTGAAGGGCTTCAGCAGCCAAAATTGAATCTTTGGCTGCCTTCTCCAGTTAAGAAGCACTCTATTTCCTCGTCCCAAAAAGCATTTGCACTTCACGTATCTACGTTTTTGGAGAGCGATGGATGAACGACCACCATACGATTACCGGCAAAAATGTATAGGGATGCGATGAAGTCGCATCTCTATACATAAAGAACGGTTATTGTAATAGAAGTCCGTTCAATCCCAAAGCGGTCAAAAACGTCCATCAACAGAGCACCTTGAATTTAATTCAGTTATTTTTTAATTGATCGACAGGCGAGATGTTTAAGAATCCTAGAATAGTGTAATAGGATAAGGAACGTTACTGCGCCCGCCATATCGAGCATGACATCTTGGGTGGAGGCAGTTCGACCAGCTGTTAAGGATTGGTGGATTTCATCAGTGATGGCAATAAGAAGTGTGAGAAAGGCAGCCATTACTTTTCGAAATTTCCACTTAGGTAGTACGGCATGAATCAAGAGGGCCAGTAAGCCGAAAGAGAAGAAATGAGTACTTTTTCGAATTAAAAATTCAACAAAAGCATAATACCCACGTTCTTCAATAGAAACACTTATGCCCCAGTAAGGAATATCTAATTTCATAAGTAAAGATTCCAACGGTTTTCCAGGTAACCATTTCTCAAGTTCTACCACAAGAGACTGTTGCTCATAGGTCTGTTCGGATGACATAAACAAAATAGTAAGAAGGACTAATAGGAGTATTATTTTTCGCATATAAAAACAGTAGCACACCAACTTTAGTCATGGCAACAATGAAGGTGACAGAATAGGGTTTACATTAGATTGATTATAGAATGAAAACGCTTTATTGTTATTATTAATACCACATCAATGGGGAGAAGGGAGTTAGTAACTATGACAAACGAACAACAAGGTTCAGGTTTCAAAGTTAAGGTTCAGCGTTTCGGAAGTTTCTTAAGCGGCATGATCATGCCGAATATCGGTGCATTTATTGCTTGGGGTATCATTACGGCATTATTTATTCCAACAGGTTGGATTCCTAACGAAAGCTTTGGAGAACTCGTAGGACCGATGATCAATTATTTACTACCAATTTTAATTGGGTTTACAGGTGGACGTCTCGTCTATGATATCCGTGGGGGTGTCGTTGGTGCAATTGTCACAATGGGGGTTATTGTTGGGGCAGAGATTCCAATGTTCCTCGGTGCAATGATTGTAGGACCTTTAGGTGGATGGGCGATCAAGTCGTTTGATAAACTAGTTGAAGGAAAAATTAAGTCAGGCTTTGAAATGCTTGTCAATAACTTTTCATCAGGAATTATTGGTTTCCTTTTAGCACTGGTTGCTTTTAAAGGAATCGGACCGGTAGTAGAGGCGTTAAATAAAGCGCTTGGATCAGGTGTGCAAGTAATTGTCGATGCTAATCTATTACCATTTGCAAGTATATTGGTTGAACCAGCAAAAGTACTATTTTTAAATAATGCTATTAACCATGGTGTGTTAAGTCCACTTGGTCTTGAGCAAGCTGCAGAAACTGGTAAATCGATTCTCTTCCTATTAGAGGCAAACCCAGGACCTGGTTTTGGGATATTGCTTGCCTATATGATTTTTGGTAAAGGAATGGCGAAGCAAACGGCATCAGGAGCAGGAATCATTCATTTCCTTGGGGGGATTCACGAAATTTACTTCCCGTACATTTTAATGAGACCATTGCTATTAGTTGCTGCAATTGCAGGTGGCGCAACTGGCGTCTTTACACTTCAGTTATTGGGTGGAGGCTTGGTTGCCACTGCATCGCCAGGTAGTATATTCGCAATCCTCGCTATGACGCCAAAAGGTAGCTTTGCAGCTGTTATCGCAGGCGTGTTCTTTGCAACACTCGTATCATTTGTTGTCGCTTCTATTATCCTGAAAACAGGTAAACAAACTGATGAGGATGAGTTGGCAAAAGCAACAGAAAAAACATCTGTACTAAAAGGCAAAGAAAGCCACGCAGCTGGCCTGCTAAACCAATCAGTTGGAGGAGCAGTTCAGGAAGCATCACTTGCGAATGTCAAAGGCATTATTTTTGCCTGCGACGCAGGAATGGGTTCTAGTGCGATGGGTGCAGGGATTTTACGCAATAAAGTCAAGAAAGCTGGTATTGATGTGGCCGTTACAAATATGGCGATTGCTAATTTACCGGCAGATGCGGAAGTTATCATTACGCATAAAGATTTAACTGATCGGGCGAAAGAAAAAGCACCAAACGCCTACCATGTATCAGTAGAAAACTTTTTAAATAGCCCGAAATACGATGAGTTACTTGAGAAGTTAGGATAATAATAAGGAACAGCAAAACTCGGCCTAATTATGGGCTGAGTTTTGCTAATGGTAAGAATATGCAGCATCAATGGGGTGTTTACGATGTATATTTCAGCTCGTGAAAAAGCAATCATTGAGATGTTGATCGACAGGCAGCAAGAAGTGACTATCAAAGAGTTATCTGAGGACATCGACGTAAGCTCACGGACGATTCATCGTGATTTGGATAGAATCGAAGAGCTTTTACAAAGCTCTCATCTTGAATTGTCGCGAAAAGCTGGGGTAGGTATTCAGATAATAGGCACTCAGCAAAATAAGGAAGCCTTAAAAAAAGAGCTTAACGCGTTTACTTTTCGAGAATATACAGTAGATGAAAGACAAACGATGATACTCTGTATATTGTTCGAATCGTCCGAACCCGTAAAGCTTTTTGCTCTTGCCAATGAATTGAGAGTCACAATTGCAACGATTAGTTCGGATTTACTGAAGTTAGAGGAGCTAGTGAAGCCATTTGAACTATCGATTGTTAAAAGAAGGGGCTACGGTATTGAAATAAGTGGATCAGAAAAAGCGAAACGAAGGGCAATGAGCTATCTTATTGCCAAAACACTAAAGGAAGATGAGTTTTTATCGCTTATTAAAGAGCGTATCGAGAAAAATTCTGTCAGTCAGGAAAATTCCATCTCAGAACGATTATTGCATCTTGTCGATCGGGAAAAGTTATTAATTATCGAGAATGTTATGCAAGACTTACAGCGAGTTCTACCATTTCCCATAACGGATAGTGCGTATGTCGGCCTGCTTGTTCACCTAGCGTTGGCGATTGAGCGGATACTAGTAGGTGAAAATATTGAGATGGATCAGATGTATTTACAGCAGTTAAAAATGGAACCGGAATTTGACATTGCACAAGAAATTATTGAAAAAATGGCAGTCCGTTTTCAAATTGACATACCAGTAGCTGAAATTGGTTATATAACGATGCATCTTCAGGGCGCTAAACTTCGTCATCATAAAGGGGAGTTACTTGAAGCATCCAATTTGCAAACAGTCATGCAAGCGAATAAATTGATGCACATCATTGAAGAGGCAACAGGTTTCGAATTGATGAACGATGAGCCTCTTTTGGAAGGGCTTGTCGCGCATTTAAAACCGGCAATTTATCGTGTCCGACAAAACATGGGCATTACGAACCCGTTATTGTCGAGTATTCGCAAGGATTATGAGGATTTGTTTCAGCTCGTTAAAGAGGCAGTGGAAAAAGTGTTCCCGGAGTTACAAATTCCTGATGAGGAAATCGGCTTCTTAGTTATGCACTTCGGATCTGCCCTGCTTAGTTCGAAAGGAGATAGGGATTTAAAAGCATACGTTGTTTGTTCGAGTGGTATCGGAACTTCAAAAATGCTTATATCTCGACTTCAACGTGAAATTCCTGAAATTGTTGAAACTAAAAACGTTTCTTTATTCGAATTGAAAGAGCTTCAAATTGCGGATAGGGATTTGGTTCTTTCTACGATTTACTTGCATGACTTCCCGAGAGAGTATATGATTGTAAGCCCGTTTATGACGGCAGAAGAAATTAAGAAAGTACAGCTATATGCGAGAAGACAGATGCTGATAAAAAAAGTGACTCCTCCATCGATGGAAAGTGATTCAACCATTGAGGAAATCATGGGAAATATGAGCAATATTCACTTATATACAGGGGCAGCGTCTACATTATTGTCGAATTTTTATCTGTCATCTTATTCAGAAACAATGACTGCAAAACAGTGCATACGTGAAGTCTGTATTGAATTAGAAGAGCAGGAGATCCTAGTAGAAGCTGAAATGATTGCAGATGCCTTATTTGAAAGAGAAGCAATTGGTGGAATCGGTATTCCAGGCACAAAACTCGCTTTGTTCCATACGCGTCACGAACATGTGTTGAAGCCCTCATTCACGATGCATTCACTTCAAAAGCCGGTTACTTTAAAAGCAATGGACGGGACGGATATTGAAGTGGACCAGTTATTACTTTTGCTGTCTCCCGATCCCTATCATGGCCCTGGTTTGGAAGCACTTAGTTTAATTAGTACAATGATTATTGAAAATGAAAAAAGTATTGAGTTATTTGAAACTGGTGAGGAAATAGCTATTCATACGTATATAGCTAAAAAATTTGAACAGTTTATGCATGAAAAAACAAACTAATCGAGGAGCGTTTACAATGACTTTATCTATTTTATCAGCTGACAATATTGTGTTAAATAAAGAGCTTACAACAAAGGAGGAGGCAATTCGTTTCACAGGACAAATCCTTGTTGAAAGGGGCTATGTTGAACCAAGTTATGTAGAAAAAATGTTGGAACGCGAAGCGATGACATCGACGTATATGGGTAATTTTGTAGCAATCCCTCACGGAACAGATGATGCGAAGGAGCAAGTGAAGACATCGGGAATTGCCATTATTCAGGTACCAGAGGGTGTTGACTTTGGAGATGGTAATATCGCGAAATTGATCTTTGGTATTGCCGGTAAAGGCGATGAGCATTTGGACATTCTTTCGAACATTGCAATCGTTGTTTCTGATGAGGAGAATGTAGAAGCCATTGTCAAAGCAACTTCAAAAGAAGATATTCTGTCGTTCTTTGAAGGAGTGAACTAATATGCAGGCAGTTCACTTTGGTGCAGGAAATATTGGAAGAGGCTTTATCGGTAGCTTATTGTACCAATCAGGATTTGAAACTTGTTTTGTGGATGTAAATAGTGAGCTTGTTGATTTGATTAATGACAAAAAAGAGTATCGTGTTCAACTTGCGAATGAGTCGCAGGAAGAATTAGTTGTTAAAAATGTGCGTGCTATTAATAGTGCAACGGATCCGCAGTTAGTTATTGAAGCAATTGTCCAAGCGGACTTTGTATCGGCGGCTGTTGGACCGAATGTGTTGCCTCATATTGCTGTATTGTTGGCAAAGGGGTTGAAAGAACGCCTTGAACAATCAGACAAGCCGTTAACGATTATTGCTTGTGAAAATATGATTGGCGGTAGTGCCTTGCTTATGGAGAAAGTCTATGAGCAATTGATAGATGAGGAAAAAGCCCGATTTGATGAACGTTTTAGTTTCCCAAATGCTGCAGTGGATCGTATTGTTCCAAATCAGGTAAATGAGGATAAGCTTTTGGTCAAGGTCGAACCATTTTACGAATGGGTTGTAGATGAATCTCAGATTAAGGGAGAAAATCCTCCTATTAAAGGGATACTATTTGTTGAGGATTTACAGCCATATATCGAAAGAAAGTTGTACACGGTGAATACGGGTCATTCGATTGTTGCTTACTTAGGTTATAGGGCGGGGAATAATACAATTCATGAGTCGCTTGCTAATGAAGACATCGAAAGCATGACCAAAAAAGCCTTACAAGAAACGGGGAAATTGCTCGTTGCAAAATATGGATTTAATGAGAAAGTACATGATGACTATATTCAAAAAATTATCGGTCGTTTTGCCAATCCATTCATAATTGATGATCCAACACGGGTAGGTCGTTCACCAATTCGTAAACTTCAAGCGAATGATCGACTTGTTGGTCCAGCACAGCAATATGTTGATATGTTCAAGGAGATACCGAAGTATTTAGTCGTCGGCATTGCGGCAGCACTGCGTTACGATTATATGGAGGATCCCGACGCGAAAGTTATACAAGAGGCGATTCAACAACAAAGTCTCCAACAGGCAATTGAAACATTTACCGGATTGAAGCCGGGAACAATGTTGTTCGAGGCGATTGTTGAACAGTATGGATTATTGATGTGAGTAAAAGCCGGAAGATTTTTCTTCCGGCTTTTTGGTGCGAACGTTGTTTAGTTTGAGTAAAACGTTGTTAGGTTTCGCGTTTATGTTGTCTAGTTCGTCGGAAACGTTGTGAACTTCGTGGCAATCGTCGTTACGTTGTGTGAGCACCTGACTTTCAACTACGTTTAAATCTACTAGACTTTCTGGATTTTAATCGTTGCATCCGTTCTTCAACTTCATTCGTAATCGCCTGTGTTTTGTCCACATCTATTTGTATGGAAACAATGTTGTCCTCTTCAATGTCGACAAGCAACCAAGTTCCCACAGTACTATCAGTGGGCAACAAGTCAGCTGGAACATGAAATTGCTGTTGCAGTGCATCAACAAGAATAAGTGCGTCATTCGTATCTGTAAATCGATCGAGATAGCCTGAATACATGCTTTTAGCCTCCTACGCAGGCAAGTCCCTGCGATTTAATATCATGCAAGCGTCCGGGACCCACACCTTTAATGTTGGTGAGTTCATCGACAGTACGATAAGGTCTCAGTTCGATTAATGCCTTTGCGAAGGCGGGTCCGATATGTGTAATTTCTTGAAGTTCTTCTGCATTAGCAGTGTTGATATCCAGACAGGATTTACCAACTGATTGCTGAGATAGTGTTCCTTGTTTTTGTGTCATAACTGTATAAGTTTTACCGTCTGTTTCCACAATAATCGTGCCATGTGTATCTGTGCCATAAAGCGGTACATCACGTTCACTGATTCGATCAACAACTTCAACATCAGGGTGCCCATAGGAGTTATCTACGCCAGCAGAGTAAATCGCAATTTCTGGATTAACAGCTTGTAAGAAATCAGATGTGCTAGATGTATTAGAGCCATGATGTCCAAGATGTAAAATGTTCGCTTGGATGTTTGCGCCGCTAGCGAGGATTGCGTTTTCAGCCAGCTGTTCAGCATCCCCAGTGAACAGGAACGAAATTTCTCCATATTGTAGTCGCATAGCGAGTGAATTATTATTAGTATTGCCTGTTAAAGAATCCGGATGAAGAATAGTTATTTCGAGTGGTCCGATGTCAAAAACATCTCCAACTTCGGGTTCATAATAGTCAATGCTACGCTTTTCGATGGCTTCTAGTGAGTTCGCAAACACCTGAGAAGTCGCAGTTTCTCCATTCATCCACACTTCTGTCACAGAAAAACCCTCAATGATTTTCTCCAACTGCCCAATATGATCGGCATGAGGATGCGTCACCGTAACGATATCAATGTCTTTGATATTTTTCGAATAAAGGTAAGTGACTACATCAGTTGCGTTCCAGTCACCTGTATCAATGAGTAGATTCATGGTTTCATTTTGATCAACGAGCTGCAGTAAGGTTGCATCAGCCTGTCCAACATCTATGTAATGGACTTTCAATGTTGACTGGCTAGTAGCTTGTTGATCCACTTTTTGAATGTCGCTATTATCTATCTCTTTGTCGTCTATCTTAGTTGTAGGTTCGATGCTGTCATGTGAACAACCAGAAAAAATAAGCAAACCAATAACGAGGGTAAGATAGGCGACTATGTTTTTACGCATAATAAATAGTCCTCCTATGTCATGATGTATTTCTTTTATTGTAACAGATAGGGGATAGTATGTTCTATCACTAATCATAATATGATAGAATTGATGGACAACCGAATATTGTGAGGGTGGTAGTTGTCGTGCTTCTTTTCTGTTTAAGGGAAGGAGGTGATAACTATGGAGACATTTTTTGATCTTCTAAAGGAGGTTTTGAGGGAATCATACGTGAAACAAGTGCTTTTCTTTTCCGAAAAAACATTTTGGAAAACAAGAAAACCACCCCGCGCCGTCAGAAGCAAGTGGATGGTTCTCAGGACAAAGAATAAGTTTTGACAACCACCACCCTGATGGTAGAGGTTGGGGGAGAAATGTTAGCGCATTTCTCTCTTTTAGTATATGTCCATTATATATGAAATTATTCAGGAAATCCAGTTAGGGTTTTGGGAGAAGTGGGGGAAAGCATGAATGATTTTACACACAAATATTATCGGTGAAGGCGAACCGATTGTATTTCTTCATTCTGGATTGCAGACGGGGGAAAGTGATTTTATTTATCAATGCGAGCATTTCAGTAAGAATTATAAAGTCATACTTCCTGATTTACGGGGACATGGTAGATCGAATGTTGATCAATTTGATATTGTAAATTTTTTCGAAGACTCTGCGAAGGATTTAAAAGATACGTTAGAGTTTCTTCGAATTGAAAAAACACATATTGTCGGAGGATCTTTAGGTGCGCTTGTTGGTTTGGTTTTCGCAAAGCGATTTCCTGATAGGGTAAGCAGTCTGACATTGTCTGGGATCACTTCGGAAAAACCTCATAATTGGGATGAATTACAGCTTATTGATGCACATATGCAAATGGCTGTTCTTGAAAATAGGGAATCAGTTAATTACTTTAATCAACTGCATCTGTCAAATTGGCAAAGTTTTATAAGGCAGTCACAGGAAGTTGACTGGTATCCGTTTAATGAAACAGGTGATGTCTCAAGTATTCGATGTCCAGCCCTAATAATCGTAGGGGAAGGAATGTGGCATGAAGTGAGTGGGGCTCTTAACTATCGGAAAAAAAATGACCGTTTCCATATGGCGGTCGTGCCATTCGCGGCTCACTTAGTTCATAATGAACAACCAGAGGTATATACAGTAATTTTAGAAAAATTTCTTAAAAGTATTGAACGAGAATGAAAAGAATGTGTTGATAAAGAATGAATAAAAAGCAGTTAGTGAATTTTGTTTATACAGGTGTTGACATTACCGATGATTGTACTGATGAATTTAGGCATACAGGTAGCAATTTTGAGAATGGCAAAACGCAGCCGCCTATGAACAGGGGATTGGAGAAATATTATTTGATTCATAATGAAAATAGTAGGAGTGAGTAAAAATTGAAAACCTATCACATGATCATTAATGGTGAAGAAGTTGGCCATGAGCTGCCCGTTATAGAAGTAAGTAACCCAGCAACAGAGCAAGTATTTGCGACTGTTCCAAGAGGGAGTAGTCAAGAGGCGACTTTGGCTGTCGATGCTGCCTACATGGCATTTGAGGAATGGTCTAGTTTATCGGCCTATGAGCGCAGTGAATTGATTCGCAACTGGTATGATTTGATTAAGCAGAAGACTGAGGATTTGGCGACGACGATGACGCAAGAGCAGGGGAAGCCGCTTTCTGAAGCACGCGGGGAAATCAATTATGCTAATGGGTTTATGGGTTGGTATGCAGAAGAAGGCAAGCGGATTTATGGTGAAATAATACCCGCTACACAGCGGAATAAGCGTCTTTTTGTTCATAAGCAGCCTGTAGGAGTAGCCGCGGTCATTACACCGTGGAATTTTCCGGCGGCAATGATTACGCGGAAAGTGGGGCCAGCGTTAGCGGCGGGGTGCACGGTTGTCATAAAGCCAGCGGGGCAAACACCACTGACGGCTATCAAATTAGTCCAATTGGCTAAGCAGGCGGGTATACCAGATGGAGTCGTTAATATTGTGACGGGGGATTCTAAAAAAATTGGGGAAGCGTGGCTGCAAGATAAACGAGTCCGCAAGCTAACATTTACGGGATCGACGGAAGTCGGTAAGACCTTAATGCAAGGTGCGGCGGAAACGATGAAAAAAGTATCTCTTGAACTAGGTGGACATGCGCCGGCAATTGTGATGGAAGATTGCGATATGGACAAGGCGGTAGCGGGCGTGTTGGCAGCGAAATTCCGCAATGCAGGTCAAACTTGTGTCTGTATTAACCGCGTTTATGTGCACGAATCGATTGCTAAGCAATTTACAGACAAACTTGTGGAAGCAGCAAAGCTGTTGAAGGTCGGTAATGGATTGGATGAAGGCGTGGATATTGGTCCACTTATCAACGCTTCTGCGGTTGAAAAAGTACAGCAGCATGTCGATGATGGACGAAGTAAGGGGGCAGCCGTTAAACTTGGCGGCGCACAAAAAAGCGGTTTATTCTTTGAACCGACGATTATGACGAACATAACGGATGACATGATTTGTATGCAAGAAGAGACATTCGGACCTGTTTTACCAATCAGTACATTTTCGACGGAAGAGGAAGCCATTCAACGAGCGAATGATTCGATTTATGGACTGGCAGCTTATGTATTCACAGAGAACATTACGCGGGGCATTCGAATAACCGAGAAGCTAGAATACGGGATCATCGGCTTGAATGATGGACTCCCATCTACACCACAAGCACCATTCGGAGGTTTTAAACAAAGTGGCCTAGGCCGTGAAGGCGGCCACCAAGGCATTGAGGAGTATGTAGAAGTAAAGTATGTTTCACTTGGTCTATAGCACACAAGAAAACCGATCCAGCTCGTTGGATCGGTTTTTTTTAGACGATTGAATAGTAGTTAGGAACATATTTTTGTCAATGAAAAATGGTATATGGGATACATCAAATTTCAGATGGGAGTATAGATTATCTTTTTTAAGTCAATTTTAGAAACAAAGTTAGTAATGAGGTGAATAGTGTGTTTCGTAAAAGGTTCAATTCGACTTTCACAAAAAAACAGTCTGCAGAAGCAAGTGAAAAGAATAAAGAAATTGAAGGAAAAACGGATAGCGTAGTTCCCCTCTCAAAGAATGATTTCACTCAGATGGTCAGTACTGCCGTTCATCATTCAGCTGATTTGAATATTAAATCAATTCCACCGAATCTAACGCTCACTTATATAGACACTTTAGTGGATGGTGAAGTACTAAAAGATCACATTATCCAGGATTTATTCAAAAGTAAGGATGCCTCACCAGAAAGTATCCTATCGACCCTAACAATCGCTCAGGTCAAGTTATCTTCTAACCTAGATGAGGCGATTACTGCATTGATGGATGGGACCGTACTTATTCATATTGAGGGGTACTCGCAAGTCGTATTAGCAAGTATCCCTACCAATGAATCGCGGGCTTTATCAGCACCAGAAAACGAATCTCAGGTAATTGGTGCACAAGTCGCGTTTAATGAAAGCCTGTCAACGAATGTTTCCTTGATTCGGAGATATATAAAAAATCGGGATCTTTGCAATGAAAGTATAATCGTTGGAGAGCGATCGAAAACAATGATTGCGCTGTTATACGTTAAAGGTATTGCTTCCGATGAAATGGTAAATACGCTTAGGCAGAGGATTACTGATCTCGAGATTGATTCGGTATTGGATAGCTCGATTCTCAATCAACTAATAGACGACAACTCGTTATCTGTTTTTCCGCAAATGTTGCTAACAGAAAGACCAGATAAGCTTTGCGCTGAACTATTGAATGGGAAATTGGGGGTTATCGTAGATGGAAGTTCCTTTGCAATTGTTTGCCCCCACTCATTTATTGAGTTCTTCCAAAGTCAGGAAGATCTCAATCTTCGATGGCAGATTGCTTCATTTGTCCGGTTATTAAGATTCAATGCTGTCGTCCTATCTGTATTTTTAACACCTTTATATGTAGCGGCTTTAACATTTCATTATGAAGTTATTCCGGAAACGCTCTTAGTCACACTAAGTGAATCAAGGGCCTTGGTTCCTTTCCCACCTTTACTAGAGGCATTGCTTATCGAGATTATTATTGAGTTGCTTCGAGAAGCTGGAGTCAGATTACCGACAAAGGTTGGTCAGACCATTGGTATTGTTGGCGGTATCGTTATTGGAACGGCAGCTGTGCAAGCAGGGATTACAAGCAATATTTTAATTATTATTGTTGCTTTAGGGGCATTGTCATCCTTTACAACACCAAGTTACATGATGGGGAATGTTATCAGAATTATTCGGTTCCCGTTAATATTCTTGGCAGGATTTTGGGGCTTTTATGGCATTATGCTGGGGCTTTGTTTTATTTTAATTCATCTTTTGCGCCAAACTAGTTTGGGATCCCCATATACAGCACCTTTTTATCCTCCGCGACTAATTGATTGGCGCGATAGTCTTGTCAGATTCCCACTGCCATTTACATTTAAAAGACCTTCAAATACGAGACCAGAAGATGCGGATAAGTATGAGCCCGAACCTATCAATCCTGAGAAAAATGAACAGAAGGTGAAATGAGTGAAAAGTTCTATACAAATTAGTCCTAAGGATACGATTAACGCTTTTTTGCTTTTTTTCATCATTCAGTCAGCTCAAATTGGTGTTGGGATACATGGTTTTCAACGGATTATATATCAGGATGCCAAGCAAGATGCATGGATTTCTGTGCTTCTTGCAGGTCTCGCCACTCATATCATCGCTTTTTTCATGATTAAAACGTTACAAATGTACGGTTCAAATGATCTATATGGTATTCATCAAGATGTATTTGGTAAATGGATTGGAAACTTTTTTAATATACTTTATATTATCTATTGTTCAGTTGCATTTATTGCAGTGTTGAGAAACTATATTGAAGTCGTTCAAACATGGGTTTTTCCAGATTTGGCCACCTGGTTTTTGGCGGCTTCATTGTTGTTAATCGTAATTTATACGTTTACGGGTGGTCTACGGGTGATTGTGGGCATTTCTTTTTTTAGTACTATTCTCTCCATATGGCTTTTTCCGTTATTGATTTTTCCAGTGAAGTTTATGGAGTTGAGTGACCTTCTGCCTATTTTGGAGGCCAATATGACGGAAATACTAAAAGGTGCAAAGTCTATGACATTTACCGTTATAGGATTTGAAATCATATATGTGATTTATCCTTTTGTAAAAGATAAAGAGAATGCAAAAAAACATATTCATCTTGGTTTGTTCGTAACGACCATGCTTTATCTTGTAATCATGTTGGTGTCTTTATCGTACTTCAGTGGAGAACAATTAACGAAAACGATATGGGCAACTTTGTCTTTATTCAATATTGTACAATTGCCGTTCATAGAACGGGTTGAATATATAGTTGTTTGTTTTTGGATGTTGATTATTTTACCGAATCTCTGTCTATTTATATGGTCTGCTTTTCGTGGAATCAGACGTATGGTAAAGATAAATGCAAATAAATTCGTCTGGATATTTTCATTGATTATCTTCGTTTTAAGTTTAACTTTTAAAACTCGAACACAAATAAATATGTTTAATGATTACTTTGGCAAGGTGGCATTTTATATTATTTTTGTTTACCCCATCTTTTTATACGTAATAGCGGCTATAAAAAAGAAATTCAAATCACATAAGGAGCAAAGTGAATGAGGAAAATTTATTTTTTTATACTACTGCTAGTACTCTGCGTTAGTTTAGTCGGATGTACGGAAACAAAAATCCTTGAAAGGGTGAGCTTAGTTACTTTGGTAGGCTACGACATGGGAAAAGAGGAGAGTGTGGAGACTACAGCTGTTGTTCGCCAGGTGGGGACAGAATTACAAAGTAAAGTTGTAATTATTACGAGTGAAAACGAAACGAGTCAAGGAACACGAGTAAAAGTAAATTATAGGGCAGCCGAAAAATTAATGTCTGGACAATTGAGGGGGACATTGTTTGGTGAAGAGTTTGCTGAAAATGGCATAGGTCATTATATTGACACCCTTATGAAAAATCATACGTTAAGCGAGCGGATGCTTTTGGCAGTGGTGGAGGGTGAGACGAGACCGTTACTTGAATATCAATACCCGGAAATTGATGAAATTGGTGAACATATTTATAAGCTGTTAGATCAGAACATCAAAAGTGAGCAAGTGGTTTCATCAACACTTCATGAAGTAGCTTATGATTATTATTCCATAGGTAGAGACATTGCCTTGCCGATTATAAAAAAGGATGAGGAGCTTGTGGCAATTTCTGGTATTGCTTTATTTAGGAAGGATAAAATGAAAGGTAAACTTCCTATTGAGGATAGTTTTTTCATAAAGCTAAGTCGGAATGATTATCAAAATGGGACACTTGAAATAAAAATTAAAGGGGATGATTTTCCAGCATCATTAATAGAGGGGGACCCCGAAGAAATTTTTTTGGTGTTTGATCCAATCAAAACGCAAAGAGATGTGAAGTTAGTTAACCCGACAACGCCCGAATTTGATGTACATCTTAAAGTACAAGCAAGGTTATTAGAAATAAGACCGGATGTTAATATCGAGAACCCTGAAAAAATGGTGAAATTCGAAAAAGCAATTGGTAAGAAATTAGAGAGTGAAATATCGAGGGTAATTGCCTACTGCCAAGAAATGGATTCAGATGTTTTTGGATACGGTGACCTTTATAGAAGCTCTGTACGTCATTCTGAACTGACAGAAGAGAAATGGCATGAAATGTATAAGGAAATGAAAGTTAACGTTAAGGTTGACTTTAGACTACTTAGAAGTGGTGTCTTTGAATGATCGATATGTAGGTTAATCACTTTCCGAATGATAAAAAAGAGGTTCATTTGAATCAACCAGGCAGTTCTTTCATATGATAGTTCGAGGAGTGATTAAATTTGGAACGTCCAATGTTCCGAGGAAGTTATAAGCCTTATGTTTCGCCACTTGACCCGTGTCCGCCTATTTGGGTGAAGACTTTTGTTTTACCGCCACAAATTTTCATGAATTTTCAGCCACCTGGACTACCGCAAAATTCACCTGAAGAAACGCTACGTCAAGGTACACTTTGGCCTTCGTTGGCAGATGGATTTTCTCGGGAAGAGGGGATTTCATGAATGCGTTTGAAGAAGAAAGGGAAATGATGTTACGCGTACAGCAAGCAGATTTTGTTGTAGTTGAGCTGACCTTGTACACGGATACACACCCCAATGATGCAGAGGCACTCAGTCAGTGGCGTGAAGCAACTAAAGAGGCTGCTCACGTCCGGCGCCAATATGAAAATAGATACGGACCTTTATCTCTCCTATCAGTTCCTACTGAACAAGCGATTGAACTTGGATGGCGCTGGAATTCAACACCTTGGCCATGGCAACGATGAGGAGGGAGATACGCAATGTGGGTTTATGAAAAAAAACTGTTGTACCCTGTTGAGGTAGGTACGTGCAATCCGAAGCTCGCGAGATACATCGCGGAGCAATATGGGGGAGCAGACGGGGAGTTGGCTGCAGCGCTTCGCTATATGAATCAGCGCTATACAGTCCCAAGTAAAGTTATCGGAGTCTTGAATGACATTGCGACCGAGGAATTCTCTCATCTTGAAATGCTGGCGACAATGATTTATAAATTGACGAAAGATGCAACGCCAGAACAGCTGGAAGAAGCGGGGCTTGGCGCACATTTTGTCAACCATGGGCATGCTCTTTTTTATGAAAATGCCGGCGGGGTACCCTTCACTGCAACGTACATTCAGGCGAAAGGGGATCCAATCGCTGATTTGTATGAAGATATCGCAGCCGAAGAGAAAGCGAGGGCGACTTACCAGTGGCTGATCGATATTTCAGATGATCCATTAATCAATGATTCCCTGCGGTTTTTAAGGGAGAGGGAAAATATTCATTCGTTGCGTTTTAGGGAATCAGTTGAACTATTAAAAGATGAGCGAGATCGAAAAAAGATATTTTAATAGGTTATTCTATTTATTCTTTGTTTAAAATAACTTTATCAAATCCCCCCGATTTGCATGTTACTCGGGGGGATTTACTCATCCGCAAATTTCAGGAAGGAATCTTAACTTGTTTGCTAGTATTGCTATACCAATAGGCTGCTCCAATAAATAGAGCACCTCCAATGATATTGCCGATTGTGACGGGTACTAAGTTTGCTGCCAACCCCATCATCGATACTGTTTCGGGGTGGGGAATCATTAGTGAGATAGATAGTAGTGTCATGTTGGCAATACTATGCTCAAAACCAGAAGTGATAAAAGCAAATAAGCACCAAAAAATCATAATTAGTTTTGCAGTTTCATCTTTTAATTTGACAGAGCACCAGGCAGCTAAACAGACAAGAATATTACAAAGAATCCCGCGGACAACTAACTCCATAAATGGCGTATTCATCTTGCTACCAGCTGTAGTTGTGATGAAATCAGCTGTCGCCCCAGATGCTAATCCGGAATAGAAAAATAGCATGGCAACTAGTATGGAACCCGCAAAGTTACCGATATAACTATAGGTCCATACTTTTAATGTGTCGTATCCGGTTGTTTTTTTCATCAAGGTGCCGATGGTCATAATCATATTATTACTCGTGAAAAGATCGGCCCCAGCCATAAGAACAAGACTTAGTGCAACCCCAAATGCCATTCCCATCACAAGTTTTGTACCAGCGAAACCATATGGGATCAGGATTCCGCCAATTGTATAAATTAGAACGACTCCTAACCCAACGAAAAATCCGGCCATCATAGTCACGGTGAAGTATCTAGCTTTACTTGAGTTTAATAAATTAATTTTGGAGACGGCCATATCACTAAATGTCGCGATTGTTTCTTTCATCTCATTTCCCTCCGGCTATTTATCTTCTAAGCTGCAATCAGGAATACTGTTGAATTGGGTTCGGCTACTTCTGTTAGATCGCTTCATTTTTATAATGTGTGAAGAAATTATGAAAAGTTTGTGAAGAGTTTCACATAGGTGCCGAAAAAAAAGAACCGCTCATGTTGTATTCTCCAAAATTATAGCGCAATTATTTAATTACGCTATCCCTAAATATTACAAATTAATGAACAAATAAACAATACACAAGGAGAAATATCCTACTACGATGTTTCTCCTTGTGTATCTATTTTTACTTCGTCATCATCAATTCTTTTGTATCGTGTCCTTTAAATGTCACTTTCAATTTTAGCGTTTTATAATCGAGAACTTCGAATGCCTCTGCAGTTTGTTTAATCAAATCTTCATCATCTGTATCAGGAGTCAGCTCCATTTCCTGAAAGATTTCATCGAGCTTGTCCATTGCCTGATCACCGTGCAAATAAGTGTCCTCTATTTTATTCCCATACATAGCCTCTGTCTTATCGGGCTTTTCCTCAAAGTTAGCAACCACTGCTTCTTTTTTATCCTTCGTATCAATCGCTATATCAAAAGAAGTAAAGCCATATTGTTCACCAATGGATTGTTTTTCGTCATCATCAGGTTTATCCTTAACGGTATTTTTATCGCTACAAGCACTGATGATGAATTGGCAAGCTAGTACGACGATGATTAGCTTCCACCATGTTGTTTTCAACTCGCTCATCCTTTCATTGGATCTTGTTAGTAACCTAACCGATGAAGAAGAAAGTTATACACTAAAGAAAAAACACCAGCCAGGAGCACTTCATTGCAATTCTAAAAATATTTAGAAACTACTTAAAAACTTCATATATGCCACTTATAATTTAAAAGATTATTGGCAATGTTGGAAGTTGGATACTAATTTTGGAAAACTAGTAAAGTAGGGGGAATGAATGTGTCGATTAAGCGATTATCATTTTGGGTAGCAATCATTACTTTTGGTTTAATTGTGTTCGGAGGATATGTGGCTTCGTCGCAATCAGGGTTAGGCTGTGGACCGGAATGGCCTTTGTGTAATGGAGAAGTGATTCCGACTTTGCAAGGAGAAACGCTCATTGAGTTTGCACATCGCGTTATTGGGGCAATTCTTGGTGTTTTGAGCATTATTCTTTTTGCTAAAGTTAAACGTGCGAAGATGAGTAAAGCTGTTAATACAGCAGCTAATTGGATGGTGGCTTTGCTTATTTTTCAAGTGTTACTTGGTGCGATTATTGTATGGTTTCATCTCCCAACATTTATTATTGCGGGTCATTTACTTATAGCGATGCTGTTCTTAGCGTGTGTATTAGTCATATGGCGACGATCGTCGGAACGAATGGTGATCCAGCGTATAGCACTCAGTACTCAGCAACAAAGGAAAATAACTAGGCATATCAAGGTATTATTAGGCCTAGTCCTTGCTATTTTTTTCGTAGGCGCTTATGTGAAACATGATTTTATTGGGACAAGCTGTGGCTGGGTGACATGTGGCGACTCTCTTATACCGAGATCTGGTCCTGAGATTGTCCAAACGACACATCGACTTTTAGGAATTGTGTTAGCCGTTTATAGTATGTTGTTAACGTATTGGTCCTTCGCAAAACGCTGGGGTGCACCATTACAGAAACGGTTTATAACTATTTTAGTGACAGTTGCGCTCCAAGTTATATTGGGTGTTTTAACAATTGTGACAGCAATTGATATTGTTTGGGCAATGCTCCATGTCGCTGTAGGAACATTGTTGTTTGCGGTTATAGCGGAGGCGTCTATTTATATGGCTACTTTGGTGAAGGAGAAGGGAAGATTGGTTCCTTTTTCAACCAAACAGTTGTCGATGAAAAATGGTAAGTCTGGCAGCTATTTAGGACAGCGGTAATAGGAAGGTGCTGGGCTTTTACGTGATGAAAGCACAGCACCTTAGTTGTTACTTTGTTACCCGTTCTAATTCTTCTTTCAGGATAACAGCATGGTTGTGAATGGAATCCTTGGCTGCGAATACGAGTGTTACGGGCATTATGTGCGCTAATCGATGTAGTTCAGCTATTTTGTTTATCTTAATAATATCAGTATGAAGTTCGTTTAGATATTTTTCTCGAAAGTCTAGAAATTTATTTGGATCATGACCAAACCATTGTCGAAGCTCGTTACTAGGCGCAACGCCTTTCGCCCAATCGGCCAAATGCGCAGCATCTTTCGAAATTCCACGTGGCCATAGTCTGTCTATCAATACTCGATAGCCATCCTCTATTGCATAGGGCTCATATATTCTTTTTAAATGAAATCTATCCACGCAATTCGCCACCAATCGTATTTCTACTTACTAGTTTACCTCTAATTCTCGTAAGACTAACACTTATTCATTGGGATGTAGCTATTTTTCATGTAGAATGTATAAGTCATCACTTTAAAATCTATAGTCTCAAAAAAGTATTGGAGTGGATTATTTCTATGAAAAATAGTATGAGTAAGCCGTTTGAAAAACGTAATTATAAGCCGTTTATTATTGCACTATCTATCATTCTAATTGGTGCAATCGGAGCATTATCCGGAATGCGAGGAGAGAAAAATTTCGAAGCAGCTGATCTAGCAATTTTACCGTTGACGAATGCAATTTTGAACAGTTTCACATTTGTATTTTTACTATGTGCATTAGTTGCGATTTTGAAGCGCAACGTTAAGGTGCATCAGCGTTTTATTTACGCAGCGTTTACGACGACATTTTTGTTCTTAATCACGTATGTTAGCTATCACTACTTGGCACCTTCGACATCCTTTGGGGGAGAAGGCTTTATGGCAGGATTTTATTATTTTATTCTCATTACCCATATTGTTTTGGCGGCAGCTATTGTACCACTTGCGCTGACAAGCGTCACACGTGCATGGAATCGAGAAAATGCTCGTCATAAGAAAATTGCTCGCTGGACAATGCCGATTTGGCTATATGTTAGTTTTACAGGTGTGCTCGTGTATATTTTGATTTCGCCTTATTATTGAGACGAGGTGATAGAAAAGGTGTCCCACTGGTCAGAAAATTGACTAACGGGACACCTTTTTGGGTTACATGGTGATAAACAGGCTTAAGGATTCGTCGACCATAACCCAGCCGATTTCACAAGAATACGTGGGTGTAATTTCAATTGCATCACCATCACTTCAGCTAAATCCTCCGGCTGCATGACTTTGTCTGGATTTCCGTCTGTAAGATTACTTTCGATTGCCAAGTCGGTTGCAACTGTACTTGGTGTCAAGGCGCTAACACGGATGTTATGCTTTCTGACTTCAAGCATTAGAGATTCTGTCAGTCCAAGAACACCGAATTTCGATGCGCTGTATGCACTTGTGACAGGTGCGCCTTTTTGACCAGCTGTTGATGAAATATTAATGATATCGCCAGCTTGTCTTTCGATCATTTCAGGAAGCACAGCTCTTGTGACATAATAAACGCCCATTAAGTTCACATCGATAATATTTTTGAATTCCTCTGGTGATAGCTCAAGGAATTTACCGAACTTGCCGATACCTGCATTGTTAATCAAAATATCAATCGGACCTAGTTCTGCTTTGATATGTTCTACTGCGGCGATGACGGATTCGTTATCCGACACATCAGCAGTCGCCATTGTGACATTCACGCCGTATTGGCTAAGTTCTTTTGCCACTTCCCCAAGGTTTGCAGCTGTTCTGCCCACAAGCCCTACATGGATGCCTTCTTTAGCGAAAGCAATTGCCGTCGCACGGCCAATACCTCTACCTGCTCCAGTGATTAACGCTGTTTTACCTGTTAGATTTTGCATGAAATTTGCTCCTTTATCGTTACGTATTTACCTTGATAAGTATAGCAAATGAAGTGGCAGGGACCTATTTAAATGGCTTTTGCCTAAATTATATATGCTGAATTTGTGATTATTATGTAAATTCGAGCACAAGTGGCCATTGTTCAAATAACTCAAACGATGTTATTATCATTGTTATCTGATTATTCAAAGGGGATTTTAGTTATGGAAAGTATCGTTTCATTGAAAAATGTTTCATTACATAGAGGAAATAAGGAAATCGTTCGCGATATTAATTGGTCTATTCAGCCGAATGAGCATTGGGGCATACTTGGTTTGAATGGTTCAGGGAAAACATCTTTGCTCAATATTGTATCGGGCTATCATTTTCCGTCATCAGGTGAAGTGACTGTGCTAGGGAATCGATTTGGTCGAACGAGTTTACCAGAGTTGCGTAAAAAGATCGGCTTTGTTAGTAGTTCATTGGAGCGTTTTGCTGAGTTTTTTAATCGTGAAACGGTGGAGCGAGTAGTCGTTAGCGGTAAATTTGCGAGCTTTGGGATTTATGAGCAGGTGATACAGGAGGATTGGGATAAGGCGGATGCGTTATTGGCGAGTTTGCGTTTAGGGTTTTTAAAGGGCAAGCCGTATCATCAGTTGTCCGAAGGGGAAAAAAGGAGAGTGCTTATTGCGCGTTCGTTAATGAGTGATCCGAAAATGCTTATTTTGGATGAACCGTGTTCTGGCTTGGATATTTTATCACGCGAACAATTTCTAAGTGCAATGGAGGATGTCGTACAAAATGGTTGTCATATCATTTATGTGACGCATCATATTGAAGAATTGGTGGAAGCAATAACACATGTACTTCTATTGAAAGATGGAGAGATTGTGGTTGCAGGGCCGAAGCATGAAGTTTTGACGAATGATTATCTTTCGACAACCTATCAAGTCCCCGTGACAATTCGTTGGGAAAATGAGCGCCCTTGGTTGGCGATACATAAAGAATAAACAATCAATTACGCCTTGGCGTGATTGTGTCCAAATTTTTAATTGCGCTTGGGGCCTACAGGATGTAGGTTATGCAGTCGGTGCGACAGGACGTCGCGAACTTAGACTGCCTTCCTTAACTCCATTCAAAATTTGTGTCATCCACCGGAGGCTTTATTTTCTTTAGCAGGAACTGAGTTCCTGCTAAAGAAAATAAAAAGTGCCGTTGTCACCGGCACTTTTTTTGTAGCTGGTATACAATAATAATAAGTAAGGTTATGCCGGTCATAAACCCGTTCGTGCCGAGCGTAACAGGGCTCAAGGCGGTCATAAACTACCCCATGTCGAGCATAACACAGTCCATGGCGGTCATAACACGACGTATGCCGGTCATAATTAGAAAGGATTCGAGTTCAGTGCAACTGATTATTACATTTATCATTTTAGGCATTAGCATTATTTTATTTATGAGCAATCGAGTGCGCGCGGATCTTGTGGCGGTGCTGGCGTTATTGGCATTCGTTTTAACAGGAATTTTAGATGCGACAGAAGCACTTGTCGGCTTCTCGAACTCTGTCGTCATTATGATTGCGGGGTTATTTATTGTAGGAGCCGGTATTTTACGAACCGGATTAGCCCAAATGGCAGGGAATGTCTTGTTACGTTCATCGGGAGATAGCGAGAAGAAATTATTCATTTTGTTACTTGTCATTGTAGCAGCTGTCGGAGCTTTCATGAGTAACACAGGAACGGTTGCGTTAATGCTACCGATTGTCGTCAGCGTGGCGATAAGTATGAAAAGCAGTCCTTCGAAATTTTTAATACCGCTATCGTATATGGCAAGCTTTTCGGGCTTGCTGACGCTTATTGCCTCTCCACCAAACTTAATTGTCAGTCAACAATTGGTGGACAATGGCTTTGAAAAGTTAGGCTTTTTTGAGATTACGCCAATTGGTATTATTGGTGTCGTTGTAGGGATCATTTATTTATACGCCGTTCGCAATATTTTATTGCCGAATGAAAAACGAAGAAATAATTCGAAAGATGAGCATCAGCTGTCACCTAAACAGCTAGCTTCTGACTATCAATTAGGCGGTAACTTATTCCGCGTGAGCGTACCGGAGGACTCAGAAATGATTGGCAAGCGTCTGGCGCAATTAAAGATTCCTGGAGCCTACCAATTATGTATTTTGACCATTGAACGGAAATCGACGGAAGGAATCAATTTATTGCCGATGACGTATCAGGAAATGGCGGGTCCGACGAGTATTATTCAAGCCAAGGATATTTTACGAATTCAAGGTGCATGGAACAGTATGGAAAAGTTTGTAGCGGATTATTTACTAGTGATTGAAGAGGAAGAGTCAGAAGCAGACGAGTTAATATCTAAGCAGTTTGGAATTGCAGAAGTGTTGTTGACGCCTCATTCTAGTTTGATTGGTGAAACCGTCCGAGGCATTAGCTTCCGAGAGAAATACAATTTAAATATTCTTGGCATTAATCGACGTGGAGAATATGTGTTAAAAGAAATGTCGAAGGAGCGTTTGCGCTTTGGCGATGCGCTACTTGTACAAGGTTCGTGGGATGAAATTGAATTGTTGGCAAGAGAAACGAGAGATGTTGTCGTTGTTGGGCAACCGAAAGAACATGCCAGTATGGCGGCGGCAAATGGTAAAGCGCCGATTGCTGGGGGCATTATGCTGTTGATGGTACTACTGATGATTTTTGAAGTGTTCCCAGCCGTTATTTCAGTGTTAATCGGGGCTGTATTAATGATTGTGACGGGCTGCGTGCGTAATATGGATGATGCTTACGGTAAAATTAACTGGGAAAGTATTGTGCTCATTGCGGCGATGCTACCGATGGCGACTGCCTTGGAAAAAACGGGTGGTATGGTGATGTTATCAGAAGGCATTATTAGTATGCTTGGTAGTTTTGGAGCGATTGGTGTACTAGCAGGTATTTATTTTATCACAATGGTGTTCGGGCAATTTATTAGTAATACGGCAACAGCTGTGTTGTTTGCACCGATTGCCATGAATGCCGCGATTAGCTTGGACGCTAGCCCATATACATTTTTAATCGCTGTCGCGGTTGCTTCTAGTATGGCTTTTGCAACTCCTGTCGCATCTCCGACGAATGCACTTGTCATGACAGCGGGTGGCTATAAGTTTTTCGATTTTGTCAAAGTTGGCGTTCCATTGCAAATCATCATGTTTATCGTCATGATGATTGCGATTCCACTTATCTTTCCGTTATAAGAAAATGCCTGCGCATATGCGTAGGCATTTTCTTATTTCATTAACGGGTACCTTTTCAAACAACTATAAAGATGGTGGAGCATGCCAAAAAATACGGCAAGCCAGGCTGCGATGGCAACGAAAACCATGAAGCGTGGAATGATGACTAGAAAAGGTAATTGTAAAGCTTTGGATAATTGGAATGTACTTGTTGTGTACATGGCAAGTGGGAAGGCCATGCCCCAAAACTGTGGGTCATATTTTAACGGGTAGCGATGATAGATATGACGCCAAATCATTAAGATAAATAGCAATGGAATCCACCATGTTCCTGTGATCCAGAAAAATAATGTAAATCCCTTTATGAACGGTGTTAATTCAACAAGAAGTGGCCAGTTATCGGCGTGTAATAATAATGTTGACCCGGCTAATGTAGTAATCGCAACAGCGCCCATATTAATCCAATAGGGAGGGGTGAGGGCAGCGTGTTTTAATTCTAAGAAAGTGAAGCGGTAGAAAATGAGTGTGATGATATTTAAATAAAGCATACAGCCTAAGAGAAACATACATAAAGTAATGAATAGTAGAATTTCCTGTCCGCTAGTCACACGGTCCGACAGTAAAGTACCAAGTATCGAAATGGATTGTGTGGCCACAGCGGCAATTAACCAAGCCCCGTTAATCCCTTCAGATAAAGCAGGTTTGTTTTTTCGTATGGTCACGGCAGTGAAGAAGACATACATAATCGTTAACCAAAGGATAATACCAAGTCCCCATAAATAGCTAGCTAACTGATAGTTTTCCGCGATGATAATGAGCTGACTACCAAACACGCAGGTTCCCGCAACTAATGTGAAAAAACCAGGTCCATTAGAGTGACTTGTAAGATCTTCAATTACACGGGGGAAATAATAAGTGAGCCGAAGAATGGTCAATATCCACAGGATAAGATAGGCGGCAGTATTGACGTGCAATAGCACATGCGCAATTGCATGCATGTCAAGTAAGTGCAAGGCAATGGAAAGAGCACCTGTTGCCATAACGACAGAAAAGTAACCTGAGAAAAGATTAGATACTGTTTGTTTGAATAGGTAAATCATAGTTTGTTGATTCCTTTCATGCGCAGTTATCTCAAGATTAGAAATACGTTCACTGATTATACATAATTATAAGGTAGTTAATTGAAAAGGTAGTGATTTTTATCACAGTATGGACATGTGAAAAATCGTTAACTAGAAGAAGCCGGGCTTCGTCAGCCGTTTAGTATAGAATGTGTTTTTTATGTGAAAATATGAAGGAGGATTTTACAATGGTCCAAACAGTGGCGTGGGTAGTGAGTTTGGTGTTTATTTTGGCGATTGCAGTCGTTTTTGGTTTTGTTGCAATAAAGTCGACACAAAAACAAGATTATGAGCCTATCGTGAAAAAGTGGTACAAAATTCGAAAAGTGTACGGTACGTTTGTCGTTATTTTAATGATAGTCGTTATGGTTTATACGTTAAGGGAGTTACCTTTCAACCAGCCTGTCTATAGTGAAGGCAATGAGCCTGTCATTGTAGATGTTGAGGCTTTCCAATTTGGTTGGAAAATCAGTGAGAAAGAATTTGATGTTGGCCAGTCTGTTGAATTTCATGTGACAACTGCAGATGCAACGCATGGTTTCGGTATTTATGATGAAGAGATGAATTTAATAGCCCAGACGCAAGCAATGCCGGAATATACGAATGTTGTATATATAACGTTTGATGAGCCCGGTACATATAAGATACTTTGCTTGGAGTACTGTGGGTTGGCACACCATGTCATGATGGATCAAATTGTAGTGAAGTAGAAAGGGAGTGTACAAGGAATGGCTATTACTCATAAATATACATCGTTAAAATCAAGGGACGATAAAGTTGTAACACAAATGATCATTTCAGGCGCTGTTGTCATTGTAGGAATGATTTTTGGAGTCCTGATGTTAGCATCACAAGGTGGACTTATTGAACTATCAGCAGCATCTTTTTATCAATTTTTAACGATCCATGGCACGGCTATGATTGGTTCAGCGGCGCTTGCAACATCCGCAATCATGTGGTATTTCCTCAGTCACTATGTAGACTTATCCAAGAAAATATTTAATCTTAATCTCGTATTATTTTTAATAGGTGTCGTCATGACAATTATCGGGATATTCTCGTTTGAATATGCCAGTGCATGGACGTTCTTGTATCCGCTTCCAGCATTATCAGGGGGGGCATGGGGGACAACAGGTGCTTTACTCTACTTAGGTGGAATGCTTGTCTTAGGTGTAGGGTTCCTATTGCTTTATATCGATACAGGCCGAGCAATTATTAAAAAGTACGGAAGCCTTGGAAAAGGGCTTGGCTGGGATGTTATTTCAGGTAAGAAGGCTGAAAAGGATGCACCGCCTACAACAGTTGTAGCAAGTACGATGGTGACAATCGTTAATATATCAGCACTGACTGCTGGAGCAACTGTACTTATTGTCAACATGATTAGTGTCGTTAATCCCGCTTTTACATTTAACCCGTTGCTAGCTAAAAACTTGACGTATGCATTCGGACATATTTTTGCTAATGCTACTATTTATATGGCGGTTATAGCAGTCTATGAAATTTTATCTCGCTATACAGGGCGACCTTGGAAGGCCAATAAACCATTTCTAATCGCTTGGACTATGTCAACACTCTTTACAATGATTGTCTATCCTCACCATCTTCTTATGGATAGTGTAATGCCAAAATGGATTTTAATTCTTGGTCAAATATTATCGTATGCGAATGGTTTGCCTGTACTGGTTATTACAGCTTATGGGGCATTGATGATTGTCTATAAGTCGGGCATTAAATGGGATATGGCTTCGTCTTTAATCTTCCTATCTATGTTTGGTTGGACTGCAGGTGTGGTTCCGGCACTTGTTGACTCAGCGATTGTCGTCAACCATGTCATGCACAATACGAAATGGGTACCTGGACATTTTCATATGTATATGGGGCTCGGCGTCATTGCAATGATGTTTGGTTTTATGTATTTCCTAGCGAAAAATGATAGTCAACTGAAGACAAATGGCTTAGATAAGTTTGCATTTATCCTCTATACGCTATCTATGTTTGGTGTTTGTGTGTCATTCCTTGTTTCAGGTGCTATTAGTACACCAAGACGCTTTGCTACACATTTACCGGAATGGATGGGACCCGCCCAAGTAGGTGCTGTCACAGGCATATTTGTAGTTATTGGTATTTTGATATTTGCTCTTCATTTTGTTCGTTATATTTTCGGAAGAAATAAAACATCAATTAATAGCACAACACAGGAGACTGAAGTGAGCTAAGTATAAATTAAAGAAATGAAGTGGGGCATAAGGATATGAAACAAACAATCTTTGGAATTGTTTTGTATATATTATTATGGGTTCCCCCCGTTATTTCTCTAGTGGAATCCATTATGATTTTGCATATGCTTGTTCAAATACCTTTACTGATGATTGTAGGCTGGCTAGTCGGTCAAACTGTTTTAAAAAAATATTATTCTTTTTTCATGAAATGGAATGGTAATGGTATACCAGGTATTTTATTCATCGTTTTTATAACAATGTACTGGATGCTCCCAAGAGCGATGGATGAAGCGCTAGCGATATGGTATATAGAACTGTTTAAATTTATAGGGCTTCCTCTTGCTGGTCTTGCTTTAAGAGATAGTTGGGATAAGTTACAAGTGTTAGGGAAAAGTTTTATCTTTTTGAATTATATTTCAATGTTTGGCTTAATGGGCTGGTTGTATGTGGATTCACCGATTCAATTATGTAATAACTACTTAGAATTGGAGCAGAAAATACTAGGATGGGGTTTTTTATTCATCACTGCAGGTATGATTATCTACATTGTTCAACTAACCTTTATGGATCATTCAGAAGAAGTAATCTAACAAAAATATTCCTTCCGTGCGCTGGAAAAGCGAAGGGAAGGAATATTTTTGTTTCCTTGGTACCAAATACGGGTGAATTAATAGATAGCTAATCTGCAGTAGATTTATCTAGATTTCACTGTCTTCATCGAAGGAACTATCAAAATGATTTGTACGAACTATTAAACAGGATGTTCTTGTTTGTTATACTTTTTTGATAATTCGGGTAAATTTTAATCATTAGTTTTTTAAAATGCAACCATGGTGATATAGTTATGAGTAATTAGTTCTAATGTAGATAAGAAATTTATGAGATGGAGTGAATTTTAAATGAAATTATTCGGGAAAATGCTACTTGCATTTGGTGGCGTTATTGTAGTGTTTGTTTCATTAAATATCTATAACTTAGTTCAAATAAAACAGTTAAATGAAAATAGTGAAACGATGTACACGAATGGAATGGTTCCTTCTACATACCTTATTAAAATTGGTAAGGATGCAGAAAATATACGTACTCAAATGGTAACAACTCTAGCATTTAAAGATACTAACATGCTGGAAAGAGCAGTGACTAATTTGGAAAAAATGAAGACTTGGATTCAGGAGTATGAAGAAACTAATTTGAATTTGGAGGAATTAGAAACGTTTGAAGGATTTAAGCGTAATTGGTTGTTATTTAATGAACGCGCTTACAAGAATATTCAACTAATGAGAGATGGCAACTGGATAGAGGCTGAACAAGGCATTAAAGAAGAAAAAATTATTTTTGATGAGTCTATGAGGTATTTCAATGAATTAGTAGTGCTGAATGAACAACTTGCGGAGAAAATCAAGGAAGAAAATCAGCAAGTGTATGCGAGCACTCTTCTTTTGAGTGGCATTTTAATTGCGGTGAGTATTATCATCGCAGTGCTCATTACTTATCTTTTCAGCAAATCAATGATTCGTCGATTAACAATTGTTGTTAATCGGATGAGGGAGTTCGAAGATGGTGATTTGCGTAGTGAGCCACTTGTTAGCATTAGTCGTGATGAAATTACAACACTTTCTGTCGGATTAAATAATATGCATAAGACACTTCGTGAAGTTGTAGATGGTGCACAAAATTCTGGTGAACAAGTATCAGCTAGTTCTGAAGAATTATCCGCTAGTGCCCAGCAAAGTATGGCTGCTGCTGAATCAGTAGCTAATCTCTCGCAGCAATCAGCCGATGGTGCTGATAACCAGCTTCGCAGTGTTAATGAAATATCTACTTCTATTGAAGAAATGATGTTGAATATGCAGGAAATTGCCAAGAGCAGTGTACAGATGAACGAGCAATCGCAGGGTGCATTTGATAAGACACAACTGGGAACAACTGCGGTCATGTCAGTGAATAGCCAAATGCTTTCTATTGCCGATGCTGTGAAATTAACGGCAGATTCGGTGCGAAACTTAGATGGCAAATCAAAAGAAATTAGCAATATCGTGCAGATGATTACGAATATTGCTGACCAAACCAATTTACTAGCATTGAACGCTGCTATTGAGGCAGCGCGTGCAGGAGAATCTGGTAAAGGCTTTGCAGTTGTAGCTGATGAAGTTCGGAAGCTGGCGGAGGAGTCACGTATTTCTGCAGAACAGATTTATAGCATGGTGAATGAAATTCAACATGAGATTCAGGATGTAACAGTCTCCATGCAACAAGGAACTGAGCGTGTGCAAAATGGTCTTATGAAGACTGAGGAAGTGAGTAATATATTTGGTGAAATTGAGACAATGGTTGAGCAAGTAGCCAAAAATGCAACTGAAGTAAACCGTTCTGTAGAAGCGGTTTCTTCCATTAGTCAATCCATTTCTAGTTCTGTCGTCAATGTACATGGAGTGGCTGAGACGAGTGTTTTGGCATCGCAGGAAAATAGCGCGGCATCAGAAGAGCAGATAGCAACAATGGAGGAGATTTCAGCTGCCAGTGAATCACTTGCGCATTTAGCAGAGGATTTACAAAGATCTATTCAGCAATTCAGACTGTAATCTATAGGTGCTTCCACAAATATTTACAATTTAAGCTTCTTAGGGAGTTAGATTTAATGGACATGATTAAAAAAATCCTTTTATGGGATAATCGAGCTAAAGGAAAGTTTACTTATTTAAAGTGAACTTTCTTTTTTATTGATTAGAGAAATTGAAATATAGAATACGTTCGAAATGATACAATAGATAGTAGAATTCAACAAGAGGAAGGTTTGAAAACAGTGAAGATTACTGAAATTGAGATTTACGCGATTCATTTACCGCTATATGAGCCATTTGTGATTAGTTATGCAACCTATGATTAGTTTGACAGACAGGCCAGGATTAGGAATTGATATTGATGAACAGATACTTCAAGAACTAACGGTGTTTTCAGAGGAGGTTAGCGGATGAATCCACTACAATTAGTCTTAAAAAATCAAAAAGAAATTGACGTTATCCAACTAGCCGTGAGTCATCTCGATGAAATTCTAGTACTGCAACAAAAAGTAATTGCATCGCTGACAACAGACGCTTTTTTACAGCCATTGACGAAGGAAGAATTTCTTTATATTTTGAATGGTAAAGGCATGATGATTGGCGCTTACTGTGAAGGACAACTCATTGCATTTCGTGCAATGTTGGAACCTAAAGTGGATGAGGAAGGTCATTTAGGAATTGATGCAGGTGTACCGACAGCTGGGTTATCCGCTGTTATTTATTCGGAAATATCGAATGTGCATTCTCAATTCAGAGGGAATAATTTGCAGGTGTTATTAGGAGAAATTCTCATACGGGAAGTCAATCGACAGCGATTTCGCTATGTATGTACAACCGTTGCTCCGTTTAATATTGCTAGCTTGAAGGATAAATTTGCCCATGGTATGGAAATTGTCGCACTCAAAGTGAAATATGGTGACTTGCTGAGATATGTTTTAATGAAAGATCTAGTGCAGAACTTGCAAGAGAACCCCACACAAAGTTATGAAATCTTAATGTCTGATACAGCGCAACAACAGCGTTATCTTCAAGATGGCTGGCGAGGGACAGCGATGAAACAAATAGAGAATCAGTGGGTAGTCCACTTTGTAAAGAAATAATTTTATTTTCAGATAATAATCCCATTCTGCTGAAATAAGCAGGAAGGGATTATTTTGTTGACTGGATAGCCGTTGAAAGCAAGTTGTATAAGCTTTCTAGGCATTAATACCTGCATGAAATATATTTCTTTTAAGAATATATGACTATGATAGATCTTGGGTTTAAGTTATACTAAAAGATGGATTTATTATGTAGGAGGTAAAATAATGAAATTTACAGTAGGTAGAAAATTGTGGATGGGATTTTTATCGCTGCTTCTTTTTATGATTATTATTGGTGGGACGGGTTTTTGGTCAGTATCCAAAACAAATAATGATTTTAATGCTTTAATGTATAATCAAGTAGCGAAAACAATTGTATTTGAAAAAATAGGGTCACTTCAAAACAAACTTTCGGAAAATGTTCGAAGTTATTTATTGTTTGAACAAGAGTCATTTTTGAAAAGTCGAACGGAAATAATTACGGAGCTTGACCGCCAGTCGGGGTTATTAGACCAAATGAAATGGTCTACTAGCGAACGTACATTACTCGATGAATTAAAAGAATCACACACAAGTTATATACAAATTACAGATTTAGCAATCAGTGAGTTCGATGCTGGTCAAGAAGAAAGAGCTTTGAATATTGCACTTGATGCAAGTCTGTTTGAAGCGGAAATCATGGAGAAAATTAATGAATTGATTGTAAGCCAAACAGATCAAACTTATCAAGTAAATGGTGATATTCAAGAGTTAATCAAGTGGATACGCATAGTGATGATTGGCTTACTTGTTGTTGCTCTTTATGTGAGCATTTCTATAGCAATTATGCTTGGACGAAGTATTGCAAAACCCGTTAAGAAAATGACGGCAGCATTGACAGAAATCGCAGAAGGAAATCTTATGATAGAGCCTGTCATCATTCGCAATAAAGATGAGATTGGTGAGATGGCAACTGCCTTTAATAGCATGTCGAAAGACCTTCGCGGGATTATTTCGAATGCAAATGGGTCAGCACTTCAACTTGCTGCCCAAGCAGAACAATTGTCTGCGAGTTCAGAGGAAAGTCTAGCAGCATCTGAAATGGTTGCAGAAACGACGGAAAGAAACTTAATGGGAAGTGAATCCCAAGCGGAAATTGTCAATGAGACGAATCGGGCTATCGGAGAAGTCGTAACCGGCATTAACCGGATTACGGATGATAACGAAGCGATGCTGTTATCATCTGAGGATGTTGCTCGGCTTGTGAAAGAAGGGGCCTCTCTAATGGAGGATGTTAACGGTCAAATGACAGTGATTAGCTCGGCAATTGGGCAATCAGCAGGCATTATGAGCGGTATGGCGAATTATTCGGAGGAAATCCGAAAAGTTACGTCTTTGATTACGGATATTGCTGAACAGACGAACTTATTGGCACTGAACGCGGCGATTGAAGCAGCACGTGCTGGGGAGCATGGAAAAGGCTTCGCGGTCGTAGCTGAGGAAGTGAGACATCTTGCAGAACAGTCAAAACGTTCTGCTGGAGAAATTGGTAATATGATTGATACGATGATTGGTAGCGTTGCACAAGCTGTTGCAAGCACAGAAGATGGCAGTCAACGTGTAGAAGAAGGGCTTGTTGTAACGGAGCGAACACACGAGGTCTTCAGCCGGATTGAACGGGCGGCCGGTGATGTCAGTGAAAAAGTGACAACTGTTTCTTCAGCCATCGAACAGATCCGCACAATGACCGATGCAGTTTCTGCAGGAGCTACAAAAGTACAGGAACTGGCAGCCGAATCATCGGAAGCTGCCCAGTCAACAAGTGCAGCGACAGAGCAACAACTAGCTGCTAACCAAGAGATTTCGTCCAGCGCACAGTTGCTAGCGGAGCTTTCAGAGAAACTGCAAAGTGATATGGGACGATTTAAAGTGTAATAATTAAATGGAAAGACATCCTTTAGCCCTGAATTCAGTGGTAGAAGGGTGTCTTTTTGCTAGGTATATTATTTCAATAACTATAGATGACTCAGAAAACAGCTAATTGCTTTTATGCATGTAGCTTTTTCTTTTTTTATTGAAATAATCAGTGGAAACAGAATTATTCTACTATTATAGTTGCCTAGTTCTCATGTAAGTGGTAAAATACAAATCTGTCTAAAAATCCCCAACATCTTCTATACAGTTATAAAGGACGCAAAATACGATAAATGGAGGACTTGTCTCATGCAGCAACATCCTGATTTTGAGTTTGAATTAGAGCGCCTTGACTACACCAAACACTACATGCAGCAATTATTAGCAGAATCACGACGTGACGTAAAATCCTCTCAAGATGAAATTCGTAAATCGATGGCAGATTTGGAGTATTTGGACTCCAGTTTGAGTTACATCAATATTTTAACGAATGCCCGTTTTTTTGAAATGGCTCGTTCTCAAAAGGAAGGGCTAGAAGCGATTCAATTGAAGCCATATTTTGCCCGAATTCATTTCCAAAAGGAAGATGAGGAGGCGGAATTACTTTACATAGGTAAGACGTCTTTATTCCATCGGGAAACGCAGGAGCCGATTATTGTCGATTGGCGTTCCCCTGTGGCTAACGTTTATTACGATGGAAGGCTTGGTGATTTAACCTATCAAGTACGAGAGGACGAGTTCGAAGGACATCTGTACTCTAAGCGGCAGTATCAGATTGAAGATGGAGAGCTTCTGGATATTCGTGATATTGACCTAACAACAAATGATGAGTTACTTCAAGAAGCCTTAGCTGGTAAAGCAGACACTCGATTAATGGAGATAGTCTCGACAATTCAGGCTGAACAAAATGCTATCATTCGGGCTAATTTGAAGCAGCCCATTATTGTCCAAGGGGCGGCGGGTAGTGGGAAGACGACGATTGCACTGCACCGTATTTCGTATTTTTTATATACGATGGGTGAACATTTTCCGGCCAATAAACTGATGATTTTAGCACCCAGTAAATTGTTTATGGATTATATCGCGGACGTACTACCCGAGCTGGGAGTGGGGCAGATTTGTCAGAGGACATATGCGGAATATGTTTTGAATGCGACAGGTTTGAAACTGAAGCTGACTGATCCTGACGCGAAGTTGGCGCAGTTAGCACAATCGGCCACTTTAGATGAAGAAAAGCTTTTTGTGACGCGCGTAAAAGGGACTCTCGATTATCGAGAGATCATGCAGCGCTATGTGACAAAATTGGAACAAGACATGGCGGAGCTTTTTGAAGATGTTTTTATTGAAAAGTATCGGATTATAAAAGCTTTGCAACTGAAGAAACTATTTCTTCAGGAGTTTGCCTACATGCCTGTTGAAAAAAGGCTGGAGCGTATTAAAATCATTGTGCAAAGTGATGTGAAGCGCAAGCATAAAAGATTGCTTGCTACTTTAACGACCAAGTATGAGGAAGCGCTTGATAAAGCATTATATGGTATTCGAGATGATGAACGACGGAAAGCCAAGCTAACAAGAATTTTGGATGAGCGTGACGACAGACTGCCAGTTATTGAAAAGGAAGGTAAATCAACAGCGGCCGTTTATATGCGTAGGTTTAAAAAGTTTAATATCAAGAAAATCTATCGCGATTGGTTAGCGAACGAGCAACTTCAAACAGCACTTGCCGGTCATTGGTCTGATCAGGAAAGAGCTGCTTTTGGAGAGGCGCATCAGAAGGAAACTTGGGAAATTGAGGATTTAGCAGCCATTTATTATTTACAGGCCAAGCTGAAGGGCATTGCAGATGATTGGAAAATGCGCGTGGTTTTTATTGATGAAGTGCAGGATTACAGCGAGTTTCAGTTGGCGGCTTTGCAGGAGGGACTTGAAACGGATATGTTTACGATGGTTGGCGATTTGGCGCAGGGAATTCACAGCTACCGGGCATTGACGTCTTGGGAACCAATTAAAGAATTATTCCCGAGAGCGACTTATACAACACTACAAAAAAGTTATCGAACGACAATTGAAATAATGGACTTAGCCAATCAGGTGCTCGCGCAGATGGACGAGGATTTGCCACTTGTCGAGCCGGTTGTTCGTCATGGTAGGGAACCAGATTTTTACGATATGCCGACGTTTGATGGGGCTAAAATTGATCAGATTTATAATGAAATTACGGGACGTGGCCATAAATCGGTAGCGCTGATTTGCAAATCGACAGCAGAGGCAACAAAAATTCATGCAAGACTACGGGAATTCAACATGGCGGTGCAATTATTAGGCGACCAAACGGATATGAGTGGGGCATGCCTGCTGATTGTTCCGAGCCATCTGGCAAAGGGACTGGAATTCGATGCAGTCATTGTTGTCGCGGTTGACGATCCATTTAGAGATCATCCGATTGACAGAAAGTTGTTATATGTTGCCATGACAAGGCCGATGCATGAGCTCCATATGGTTGGCGTTAATGTGTGAATTTTTAGGGGGAGTGGATATCATGTTAACCTATAAGGCCTTTTGGGGAATGCCTGAACAGCATGTCGTAGATGGAATTTTGGAACTGCATGAAAGGGTCTTTGAAGAGTCAGCTACACTAATAGATAAAATAAAATCAAAACCGAAAGTATTGATGAATGTAGCCTTCAATCAATCGGTGGTGGTTGGTTATAAAATAGGCTATGAGATTGATGCTAACAAGTATTATAGTTGGTACGGAGCAGTGCATGAAGCGTGCCGAGGACAAGGAATTGCAGCGGAGCTTATGAAACAGCAGCATTGTTTAGTAGGGGAAGCTGGCTATACAATTATTCAAACAAAGACCAGAAACAAGTGGCGTAGTATGCTGATTCTTAATATAAAAAACGGCTTCGATGTGATGGAAGTATTCACAGATGATGACGGTATTCATAGAATTGTGTTGGAGAAAAATATTTCTAAGGGAACTGATGCTGTATAGTCGGCAATTAAAAAATAGAATATTCTTCAACATCGCTTTGTCGCTTGGTGATGGCCTCTCGTAATAAGCCCAGCAGAAGATCATTGTCGGTCTTATTACTTCGGTTCACACTTGTCGCCCCTTGGCTATATTAGTACGTTGTACTAGTAAGGGAGGCCACCTAGTTAATTCTAAACAAGTAGCAGCAGATTTGTATATTGATGGAAAGGGGTGTTTAGTTGGAACAGCTAGTTATTCAGAAGGCGGCTATAGAGGATGCGACATTCATCCATTCCATACAAGTGGCAGCATTTAAGCCATTGTTAGCTAAGTATCAAGACTTTGACACGAGTCCAGCAAATGAAACGATTCAACGGACGACAGATCGTTTACAACAAAAACAAACTGATTATTATCTCATTGTCTACAATATGATAACAGTTGGTGCGATACGAATTGTTAAGAAAGCTAATAGACGTTATCGGGTATCTCCTATTTTCATTCTCCCAGAATATCAAGGGAGGGGAATTGCGTCGGTAACCATGCGTACAGTTGAGAGTTTGTATAAAGATGCTGTAGTTTGGGAACTAGATACGATTCTGGAAGAACAAAAGCTGTGTGGGCTGTACGAAAAGCTAGGGTACCGCAAGACTGGAAAGGCTACAAAAATGAATGAACGAATGACCATTGTATTCTATGAGAAGGAACTAGTATGAGCGATAACAAGCCTATACTAGTTTTTCTTTGCTATAAAATATAAGTCAAATACACCAGCATAATTCCTAAGTCAGCAAGAATATGACTGATAATTGGAGCCGAAATAGAATTTAATTTATACCTAAAATAGCCCCAAAATAATCCGGCTAAAAATACAGGAATGACCGCGATGAAATTGAATGGGAATGTGAAAATAGAAATGAGCGATACTAAGTGATAAAGGCTATAAAAAAATGATGTAATGACAACAGTTTTTGTAATACTAGTTTTAGTCTCAAGATACTTGTACATGAAATTTCTCCAGTATAGCTCTTCTAAAAAAGGATTGATGAAAATAAGAACTAAAACTAACCAAATAACATTGTTTCCTGTGAAATTCCAATCCACCAATAATTGACGCAGTGCAGCAAGATCGAATACAGTATCTTTCAGTACTGTCACCGCCCCATAAATCGCTAGTAGAGAAATAAGTCCACTAATTATGCCAACTACAATAGTTTGACGACTGAATTGTTTTTTTAGATTAAATTTGTCTTGTTTATTTCTAATAGAGCTGAAAAGTGGGACGAATAATAGCCAGCTATAAAATAGTGAAAAAGTAACAATGATGCTTTTGCAGATGATTAGACCAATGAAAATCATGATTGTGGGACCTATTAATAAGAGTGTGAGTTTTTTCATAAATCCTCCATTTATTTTAATCTGTCCAAGCCGTTTCTGGGAATATTTCCTTGTTCTTAACTATAGTACTACTAAATCAGGGTAGAAGAAAGATATGAAAAAGAACATTTATTCTATATAATGAAGTATATATTGAAATTCATTGATTCAGGAAAGGAGGTTGGCCAAAATGATAACGCAAAAGCAGATCCTAGACATGTGCGGGAACAGTTCATTTAAAAGGGGCGAAACCTTTCAACGTTCTGGGAAAGTGACGATTGAACAATATAGCGCCACGCATTGTCAAGCGACTGTGGTGGGAGCAGAAAACTTTTATGTCACAATTGACGATGATGGAGAAGAAATTCAGACAGCGTGCAGTTGCCCATCGTTACCTTTTTATCCATACAAATGCCAGCATGTCGCCGCAGTCATGCATGCCATCATTGAATTGGATAAGCCTTCTGGACTGCTATCCCTTTTCAATGAAAAGCCTATCAGATCAACGGGACATCAGCTTCATTTCGAAGACCGGGAAGTACTTGACCTGCTGTTTACGTGGATGCCTGTTGCTGTCAAAGGTGGGCATATGCTCGGCATCGAAATTCAAATCGGTTCAGTTCCCATAGAGCATATCCGGGGATTTTTGAGTAGGGTGAATGAAGGAAAACCTACTACCCTTTCGCCAACTTTTACGTTTGATTCGAGCCGCCATTGTTTCCCTCATGAATCGGATGCTGTTCTTCAACAGCTCATTCGGATGAATCAGGAGGACAAGGTGTACATAATCGACCAGACAATTAGTCCGCAAACGTTACTCATCCCGCCCACTTCATGGGATCGACTATTGCCGTTTTTGAACTGTGCGCCATTAGTCAGATTAGGGTACGATGGCCAGTATATTTCAGGCATGCCTCTTTCCAATGAGGCATTGCCTGTACAATTCCGCTTTGACAGGTTGGAAGGCCAGGGACATTATTTAGAAATTAACGGTTTGGCCAATATTCTTATCCTTCAGGCTTATCAGTCTGTCCTATGCAATGGGCAATTATTTCAGCTGGATAATGAGGATTGCAAACGTCTCACGGATCTCAAGCAGATGGTTGAAACTTCGGGGGCCCGTCAACTGCCGATTTCCAATGAACAAATTGGTTTTTTCTTAGAAAAGGTTGTCCCAGGGTTGCGGAGGATTGGTGAAGTTCAACTTGCCGAAACTATTCTGGACAAACTGGTGAAATCACCATTGCAAGCAATGCTGTACGTCGATCGGGTAAATCATCGGCTTCTTGCAAGCTTGGAATTCCAATATGATCATGTCTTCATTAATCCATTGACGGAAGGGGATTTACCAACTGGTTCTGTAATGGTTCGTGACTTGGAAAAAGAAGAGGCCATCCTTGCATTAATGAAAGAAAGTGCGTTTACGGAAAATGATGAAGGCTATTTATTGCACAATGAAGAATTGGAGTATGAATTTCTACAGCATATCCTTCCGAAATTGCAAAAGCTTCTGAAGGTGTATGCTACGACAGCGATCAAGAACCGAGTTTTTAGAGGAAATGCCCGCCCGCGAATTCGTGTAAAATCACAGGAAGAGCGAACAAACTGGCTCGAATTCAAATTTGAACTGGACGGTATACCGGACAAGCAAATACGAGAAGTCCTTGAGGCATTGGAGGAAAAACGGAGGTATTACCGTTTGCAGGATGGAGCTCTTCTGTCATTGGAAACAAAGGAATTTGAGGAAATTCAACGTTTTTTGAATGAAGTTCCTGAAGGATTGGACGAATTGGAAAAAGGTCTGTCTGTACCGATAGGTCGTGGGATCCGATTTCTCGCTGGTGCTGATGAGAATGGAATGTTTTCTGTAGAGGCAACGGCGCGCCAATTCTTTGAAAGCCTTCGAAATCCTGAAAGTACCGGATTTCTGCTTCCAGTGCAATTGGAAACGGTTCTTCGTGATTATCAAAAACAAGGCTATCAGTGGATGAAAACCCTAGCGTCCCATAGCTTAGGGGGTGTGTTGGCGGATGATATGGGGCTTGGCAAAACATTGCAAAGCATTGCGTTCGTCCAGTCTGTACTTCCTGAAATACGTGAGACAAAACGGCGTGTGTTAATTGTTTGTCCTTCTTCTTTGATGTATAACTGGCTGAGTGAGTTTCAGAAATTCACACCTGACATTCATGCTGAAGTCATAGAAGGACCCAAAAAGGTGAGGACGAAGCAACAAAATGAACTGGAAGACACAGATGTTTTAATCACCTCCTATCCATTGATACGTCAGGATATTCAGTGGTTTGAAAAACAAGATTTTCTGACAATCTTTTTTGACGAAGCACAGGCATTCAAAAATCCATTTACTCAAACAGCACGAGCAGTTAAAAAACTGCAGGCCGATAATCGTTTTGCGTTGACGGGCACACCAGTTGAAAATTCAGTGGAAGAACTGTGGTCTATCTTTCACGTCGTATTTCCTGAACTTTTTATGGGGTTACGCGAGTATAGTGAACTTACACCGAAGGCGATAGCCCATCGCATCCGTCCTTTCATGCTAAGGCGACTAAAAGAGGATGTTCTCGCAGAGCTACCAGCAAAAATGGAGTCGATGGAAACGACGGAGTTGCTTCCTGAACAGAAGGAACTCTATGCCGCCTATTTGGCAAAGCTACGCCATGACACACTAAAGCATTTGGATAAAAACACTATTACAAAGAATAAAATCAAAATCCTCGCTGGACTGACCCGATTGCGGCAAATCTGTTGCCACCCAGCACTATTCGTGGACGGCTACCAAGGAAGTTCGGCGAAGCTAGAGCAGTTGAAACAGCTACTTGAAGAATCGAAACAAGCAGGAAGAAGGGTATTAATCTTTTCACAATTCACAAAGATGCTAGGAATTATAGGCAAGGAGTTGGCATTGAATGGGACCCCTTTCTTCTATTTGGATGGTCAAACAGCTTCAGAAGAACGTCTGGAAATATGCAATCGTTTTAACGCAGGCGAGCGTGACTTATTTTTGATTTCATTGAAAGCGGGCGGGGCCGGTCTCAATTTGACAGGGGCAGATACGGTCATATTATACGATCTTTGGTGGAATCCAGCAGTGGAGGAACAAGCAGCGGACCGAGCCCATCGCATCGGTCAGAAACGGGTTGTCCATGTCATCAAACTGGTTGCCCGTGGAACGATTGAGGATAAAATGAATGAATTGCAGGAGAAGAAAAGAGACTTGATTGAAGAAATCATTGATCCAAAAGATAGGGCAAGTACATTGCTGACTGAGGAAGATATTCGGGAGCTGTTGGAAATATAAAGGCCGCATCAGTCAAACGCGACTGATGCGGTTTTGTAATTTCTGAGTTATCGATTAATTCAGCGGAGTTATCGTCATTTCTGGGCTTTAGATTCACCGAATTTCGACTGTGATACCTTAAAATAGAATTTTTATACCAACTGCTATCAAAATGTATCTGTATAGTTCACAAAATAGAACGATGTAAGTACATAAATGAACGTGCTATGTGATAAGATATATATGTAATGCATATTAGAAATTCTAAGGAGTGAATTCCTTTGGAACAGTTAAAAGAGATGATTAGACAGTTTAGGATTTTTAAAGACTTATGCGATAAAGAAATTGTACCGTTCCTAGAAATTATAAAAAAGAAGAAATTCGATGATAAAAGCATGGTTTTTATGCATGATAATCCCATCACCCATGTTTATTTTGTCGGCTCTGGAAAAGTGAAAGTATTTCGAAACGATATGGCGGGTAAAGAACAAATTGTTTGCGTCAAACAACCAGGCGATATGTTTCCACATGTTGGATTTTTCCGCAAAGGTGATTATCCTGCACATGCACAAGTTATTGAGGATTCGGAACTGTACTTCATTTCCATACAGGATTTTGAAGAGGTGCTAATGGCAAATCCCCATCTGGCTATCAAGCTATTTAGTGTATTGGGCGATCAAATTGTAGATGTTCAGCAACGACTAGAAGAAATGGCGCTTCGTAGTACCAATGAAAGAATTTTATTGCTTCTATTACGTCTTAGTGAGACACATCGAGAGGAGCAGGGGGACGGATGGATTAAGTTAAATACAAAATTTACAAATTCAGACCTTGCCAATATGATTGGAACAACGCGAGAGTCCGTCAATCGTATGATTTCACATTTGAGAAAAGAACAAGCGATTAAGTTAGTAGAAGGTAGTTACTTTATTGATCCTGAAAAGGTACAAGAGGAACTATCAATGTAATTGTTTTTCTATTTTAAAGAGAGACCAATACGGCCTCCTATTGATTCAAATTTAAAAGCTATCTCCATTTGGTTTGCATGATTTAGATGCAAACCAAATGGAGATAGCTTTTTCTAATTGAGAATGGAGGAGAGGATTTTTGGGGTGAAATGACTATGTTCGATAAGTTGTCACTATTTCAAAAGAGCAAGTAATCCGTTGATTTTTTATATAAAATAGTAGTGTGAAATGCGATGTTTAGGGGCTTAAAGGTGGTTTCGTAATTTATCCCGACATGATTGATTTGTAAAAAAATATGAGCCCCTTACGAGATTTAACTAGGTGTGTGATTTTAATCACAAATGTGAGAAGTATTATCAACTAGAGTGAAGATAAGGAAAAACACAGGAGGTGAATTTGGATGGGAGCTCAAAAAGTGAACATCGAAGATAAGGAGAAATTCGAACAAGAGCATTCACTAAAAGGAACAGTATTTTCCGTAGGTGTTGTAGGGGCAGTTATTCTCGCAATGTGGGTTTTGCTATTCGTATTATACATGGGAAGAGTATAGGGAGGGAAAAGACATGAAAATGCACCGTTATGAAGAATTATGGCTCATCATAAGTGGCGGCATGTTGGTTATCTTCATGTTAATCACGGGATATCAAACATTCGCACTAGGCATGGGGCCACCAAGTCATAAAGAAACACTTGATCCACAAAAGGTGGACCAAACAGCACCATTCGATAACCCAGGTGTTTACGATCGAGGCGACAACGAATATGAAGTGATTATGACATTACAAACATTTGGTTTTACGCCAAGTAATATCGAAGTGCCGGTAGGGGCAAACGTGACATTCACAATGACTTCTAAAGATGTGGTTCACGGATTTCAAGTAGTGGGCACTAACTTGAACGCAATGGTTATGCCAGGATATATTCAAAAGATTACACAGAAATTTGATGAACCTGGTGAATATTTAGTGTTATGTAATGAATACTGTGGAATCGGTCATCAGATGATGAGTACGACAATCACGGTTAAATAAAGGAGGGAAGGAAAATGGCAACAGCACAGTCACTTAAGGAAAAAACAAATAAGATATTGGGCGTTAATGCTCAGGATGCGAAGTTATCGAAATCATATATGGTTGTAGCGTTTATAGCATTATTGATAGGTGGGTTTCTAGGATTAGCACAAGGTCTGGAACGAGCAGGTCTTATCCAATTACCATCATGGTTTACCTATTATCAAGTGCTCACAGCACACGGAGTATTACTTGTTCTCGTATTAACAGCGTTCTTCACAATCGGTTACTTTTATGCGGGGCTTTCCCACACACTAGGAGGACTTCTTCCGAAAGTAAGAAAAATGGGTTGGATTGGCTTCTGGATGAAAATTGTGGGATTCGTTATAGCAGTTATACCAATCCTACTGAATAAAGCAACGGTTCTTTATACATTTTACCCGCCAATGGCAGCTTCCCCATTCTTCTATATTGGATTAGCGTTCATTGTATTGGGTGTCTGGGTTTGTGCGTTTGGAGCATTTATCAACGTAGCAACTTGGAGAAAGAATAATCCGGGACAAAGTATTCCAATCCTGGCATTCTTCGCAACAGGTGTATTCGTACTATTATTCTTTGGAAGTATCGGTGTCACAATTGAAGTTGTTATGCTGATTTTTTGGTCAGCTGGTTTCCTTGAAACAATCAATGTCATGGTCAGCCGTACACTGTTTTGGGCTTTCGGCCATACGTTAGTAAACATTTGGTATCTAACAGCCGTATCTGCTTGGTATGTCATTGTACCGAAAGTAATCGGTGGTAGACGATTTAGTGACACGTTAACACGTATTGTCGTCATCATGCTGGTCATCACAAATATCCCAGGTGGATTCCACCACCAAATTGTTGACCCAGGAATGGCGGAAACATTGAAATTCTTGCACGTCTTTATGAGTTTATCAATCGGTTTACCGTCACTTATGACTGCGTTCGCGATGTTCTCAGTGTTTGAACGTACAGGTAGAAGAAAAGGTGGTAAAGGGCTACTTGGTTGGTATAAAAAATTACCTTGGGGCGATGTTCGCTTCCTTGCACCGATGATTGCGATGATTGCTTTCATTCCAGCAGGAGCGGGTGGTATTGCTCAAACAACAAATCAATTGAACCAAGTTGTTCACAATACGTTATGGGTTGTTGGACACTTCCACTTAACTGTGGGTACATCCGTTATTCTAACATTCTTCGGAATTAGTTATTGGTTAGTACCTTATCTATCTAAACGGGTGTTAACACCGGCGATGAATAAACTAGGGGTTATCCAAACAATTATTTGGACGGCCGGTATGCTGTTCATGTCAGGTTCGATGCACTGGGTTGGTTTACTTGGCTCACCACGTCGAACATCTTATACAACATATGGCGATAACGCAACAGCACTCGGTTGGGATCCATACATGATTCTACTTGCTGTCGGTGGAACACTATTAATCATTGGTGTTGTGCTCCAAGTTTACGCAGTCTTTAATATGATGTTCTTTGCACCAAAAGGAGTAACAGAATTCCCGATTGCTGAGCCAGAGGAAAACGAAACAAAAACACCACTTTGGACAGATCGTTGGGGACTATGGATTATCATCATGCTATTAGTCGTCGCAATGGGCTATGTCGTTCCGTTAGTAGACTTAATTGTAAATGCACCACCAGGTTCACCACCAATTAAGACTTGGTAAAGGACTAAAACGGAGAGGTAGCCTGTGTTAAAAGGCTACCTCTTTTCGTCTATAAAACAATGAGGAAGTGATGGATTGTGAAGAACAAACAGCATAATTTACTAGCGACAATCATCGTTCTACTCTTTGGCTTTGTTCTATTTTATGTAGGAACTGATCAGTTCAGCGCATTTACTGCGGAAACGGCAAGGGTGAATAAGTTAGTGGAGGAAAAACCGCAATTTCCTGACGTAGCATTTGAGGATAGTAATGGTCGCACTTATTCAATTGATGAATTTAAAGGGAAATATGTTTTCATTACATTTATCTACTCGATGTGCACAACAGTTTGTATTGATTTGGAAATGAATATGGATCAGGTTTATGATTTAATTCCAAAGGAGTATATCGGAAAAGACATACAATTTTTAAGTATTAGTTTCGATCCTGAACGTGATGATCCTGAAAGATTGGCTGTTTATCAAAATTTGTTTACGAATAGTGATGGAGAACTCTGGAGAATGGCAAGGATTAAGGACCAAGAGGAGCTACAGTTTTTGTTGGATGAGTTTGGCGTCATCGTAATTCCTGATGAATATGGAAATTTCGCGCATAATTCAGCATTCTATTTGGTTGATAAGCAAGGTACTTTGGCAGAGGTCTTAGATTATAAGAAGGTTGATGAGGCAGCGAATACAGTCATCAAAATCCTTGAAGAAGAAGCAGGTGCGTAGGCTATGAAACAATTTAAATACGGTTTGGTGCTCTTTCTGTTCTTAATCCTTCCTCCTGTTGCAAATGTATTGGAATCAATCATGATTATGCATATGCATATGCAAATGCCGTTGTTTGTTGTGGCGGGTTTTTTAATGGCGAAGCTACTCCAGCAAAAGTTCCCACGCTTCTTTGACAGATGGAATGGTAACGGGTTACCTGGTATTTTGCTATTTTCTATCATTATGATGTACTGGATGATCCCTCGAACAATGGACGAGGCGTTGACTATGCAGAGTATCGAGTTATTTAAGTTTATTAGTTTACCGTTTTTAGCTGGTGTTCCACTACGGGATAGTTGGGGGAAAGTGAGCCTACTTATTAAAAAGATTTTCTTTGTTAGTTTTACAATTGTCTTTTTAGTAATGGGACTATTGTATATTATGGCACCAGTTCAATTATGTAATAATTATTTACTAATTGAGCAAATCATATTGGGCTGGGGATTTTTAACGACCTCCTTCGTAATGATTATTTACTTATTCTATTTCAGATTTACTGATCAATCAACGCATGAGGTATAGTGTCGATGAAAAGCTGATTGCTCAAGGCAGTCGGCTTTTTGCTTCTTTTATTTTCTATTGAATAGGTCGTTCTACTCGTATATAATAATGAATAACTATCTGAAAAATTCAGATAATTTAAATTGATACTAGTATGAAAATTATGTAGGGGGGAATTATTTTGAAGAAGACAGGTCGTTTCTTGTTATTAGGAGTTCTTTTAGTTAGCTTAAGTGTTGTTTTATTTGGATGTGGAACGAAGGATTCAGGTTCGTCAACGGATGTAGGGGAAGGTGAAAATGAAGGGGTTCGTAAACTAATTGTTGGTACTGATGCAACGTATGCGCCAATGGAATCAATGGACGAGAAAGGGAATATTGTCGGGATCGATATTGATATTGTCAATGCGATTGCAGAAGCAGCAGGTTTTGAAATAGAGTTTAAAAACATAGGATGGGAACCATTATTCCCAGCTGTAGATAATAGTGAAGTGCACTTTGCTGTTTCTTCAATTACGATTACGGAAGAACGTCAGAAATCATATGACTTCACTGATCCTTATTTTAGTGCGAATCAACTCATTCTTGTTCCTGAAGATTCTTCGGTAGAAAGTTTTGCAGAATTGAAGGATAAACGCGTAGCTGTTCAAATTAATACTACAGGGCATATTGTCACAAAGGGTTTATTAGGGGATACAAGCTCTAAAATTGTAGCAGCGGAAACAATGCCATTGGCGATTAGTGAAATGATTAACGGGAATGCGGATGCTGCTGTAGGAGATAATGCCGTTATTATTGACTACAAAGCTAACAACCCGAAAGTACAAGTGAAGACAATTGAAGATGCAAGTTTTGAAAAAGAGTATTATGGATTGATGGTTAAAAAAGGGAATACAGAAGTTCTCGAGTTATTAAATAAAGGAATTCAAATTATAAAGGATAATGGGAAATTGAAAGAAATCACTGGCTTTGATCTAGAGTAAATAATACACTATGTAAAGCTGTGGTAGGGGAGTGGTAGATTTGGATTTCTTAGATATACGTTGGGATATGTGGGGGGTAATTTGGAACTATCGTGAATTATTTATCCGTGGGATTGGTATTACAGTATCACTCACACTGATTAGTTACGTGCTAGGACTTGTCTTAGGGTTGTTCGTTGGTATGGGGAAGCTATCAAAGAAAAAGTGGCTGTATTATCCAAGTAAGTACTATGTGGACTTTTTCCGAGGGACACCGTTGTTAGTACAAATTTTATTAATTCATACGGCGGTAATACCAGGAATTTTCGGCCAATCCTTAGGGTATTTCACATCAGGTGTCATTGCGCTCAGTTTAAATAGTGCCGCTTATAATGCGGAAATCATTCGTGCTGGTATTCAGTCGATTGAAAAAGGTCAGATGGAAGCCGCGAGATCACTTGGAATGACAACAGTGATTGCGATGAAGAATATTATTTTACCACAAGCTTTTCGACGGATGGTTCCACCACTGGGCAATGAACTAATTGCCTTGTTAAAAGATTCATCATTATTGATGGTCATCGCTGCAAATGATATATTATTTGCAGGTAAAGTTGTTGCTGGAGCTACGCTCAGATTTTGGGAGCCGTATATTATGGTTGCGATTCTTTACTTATGCTTAACCTTTGTATTAGGGAAATTGATTTCATATGTGGAAAAACGCTTTAGTAATAGCTATATTCCGATGCAACGAAGGAACGTCTTTTCATTGCGGCGCTCTTAAAGTAGGAAGGTGAATAAGATGATCAAGGTCCAAGGATTAGTGAAATCATTTGGCAAGTTGGAAGTGTTAAAGGGCATTGATTATGAAGTGAAGGAAAAAGAAATTATTTGTGTCATTGGCCCAAGTGGTTCGGGGAAAAGTACTTTTTTGCGATGTATTAATTTGCTGGAAGAAATTACGGCAGGGGAAGTTTTTATTGATGGTGTGAAGGTTAATGATCCCAAAACGGATATTAATGCGATTCGCAAAGAAGTGGGGATGGTATTTCAGCAGTTTAACCTATTTCCACATATGCGTGTCATAGACAATATTACGATTGCCCCGAAAAAAATTCGTAAGATGACTGCGGCGGATGCTGAGACGCTGGCTCATCAATTGCTAAAAAAGGTCGGACTCGCAGATAAGGCAAATGTCTATCCCGAGCAATTGTCGGGTGGTCAAATGCAGCGGGTTGCGATTGCTAGGGCATTGGCTATGCAACCGAAAATTATGCTGTTCGACGAGCCGACCTCGGCACTTGATCCAGAAATGGTTAATGAAGTGTTAGATGTTATGAAACAGTTGGCGCAAGAAGGCATGACGATGGTCGTTGTTACGCATGAAATGGGCTTTGCGAAAGAGATGGGTGACCGTGTATTATTCATGGATGGTGGTTATCTAGTAGAAGAAGGAACGCCTGAGCAAGTGTTCAACGCACCGAAAAATGAACGGACGAAAGCATTTTTGAGTAAAGTACTGTAAGGGAAAGCCGTACTATTTCAAAGTGATTTGAGATGGTACGGCTTTTTATTGTTGTGTTTCTTTTAAGCCGAAAGGAGGACATGATGGTGTTAAATGTTTGATTAATAGGACAAGGTGGTTATTAGGATGAAACAATGGACGAACACAGTTGAAATTAATGCGCCGATTGAGACGGTGTGGCAGTTGTTTGATGGATCTTTAGAAAATATGCAAAAAATAATGCCGAAGGTTGTTGGAAACCAACCGGTAACGATAACGGATGAAATGGTCGGGAGTATCTATTTGCAAAAATATCAAGAAGGTAAGCGTGTGATGGAATACGAAGTCGAGACGCTAGAGTATAGCGATTCTTCAGATGAAAAAAAGATGAAAGTCGGTTTTACACTGGGAAATATGTTCGATATTACAGCGGGCTACCATTTGGTTAAAATAGATGAATCCAGAACGTCATTTACGTATACAACGACGAATCTTCCCTTAAAATGGTTTGTGAAATTATTTCTATTATTCGGCAATGATAAAGTCGTTGTTGAGTTTGTTCAACGTGTCAAAAAGATTGCTGAATCAGCAAATTAAAGCATCCTACATTACAAAATCCGTACCTTCTCAAAGGAACTTGAGAAGGTACGGATTTTTATGCAAATGCTCACCATTTTTTATAAGGCAAAAATTTACCGTCTAATGTGACAACAACACGATCGCCAGCAGGGTCTTCTTTTTTGTCAATATCCATCGTAAAATCAATCGCACTCATAATGCCATCGCCAAATTTTTCATGAATAACACCTTTGATGGTTGTGCCATACACTTGTAAAATTTCATGGAAGCGGTAAAGCAGTGGATCGACTGGAATACTTTCATCTAACGAACCTTTTAGCGGAATTTGTTGTAATGAAGTTGAAACGGATGCATCCAGTTCTAGTAGATTTACCAACTTGTCTGCCTCTTCAGCACTCATCGACGCCTGTCCCATAATAGCGGAGGCTGTCCAAACAGGGTGGCGCCCAACAACTGCCGCAATCTCGTCAAAAGTTAATCCTTTATCCCTTTTTGCTAATAAAATTACTTCTGTTGCCATTTCTTTAGAAATATTCGTCATGGTACTTCGCTCCTTTGTTAGTAGAGGATTTGTTACTACTAGTTTAACATTGTGAGAATTGAGGAAGCTATTCATTCGAATGAAATGTGTATTTTAAATATAGGTTTAAGGCGGAATTGTGTCCTAGTCTTTGTTAACTAAGCTCAAATTTTTGTATTTCTTCATACTTCGGTGATTGATTTGGATGAATAGTAAAAAGCGAAAATGAGTGAACCGATACTTCAATCGGCTGGATTTTCTCCTTTTGAATGAAAAAATCATCTGTTGTTTTACGCTTTTTTGCAATGGTGATATGGGGAGTGAAGCGTTCTGAGATTGGTCGTACCAATTGTTGGGCAATATTATGCTCAATCTCACGCTGTAGAGAGGATAAAGCGATTGATTGCTCAATTGATAAATAAACTACGCGTGGTCCAGATGAAGCACCAAAGTATGAAAAACCGTTTATTTTGGTAGGAAATGCTTGATGATGTGTAGCAATTTCTATCAGCCGATTCTTTAGCGGTGGCAACAGTTCATCCGGCACCGCACCTAAGTAAAATAGAGTCACATGTAAATCCTTTAGGTGTGGAATTACTTTATAAGTTGTTTCTAGTTGATATTTCTTGTTAAACATTTCCACAGTGTCTTTAAAGGTTGGTGGAATGGGAATCCCGATGAAATAATGTTGTTGCAAAAAAATACCTCCTCAGTTTAGAATTTTTTTTTTAGGATGGGATAGCATATTGTTCGATATGTTGATATAATCTATATTATTAGAAAAATGAATTCCGAAAATTGCAATTAGGAAGGAATATCATTTAAGCCATCTAATTGAGCTTATCTTGGTATTCCTTTTTAGTATTCATTGATTGGAATGAAGAATAGAAAAAGGGAGATGCACACCATGGGAAAACATATAATCGACATTACATTAAGTGAAACAAAAAAGCAAAAACCATTATCCGATCAATTGGAGTTTGGAAGAGTATTCACAGACCATATGTTTATTGCGGATTATACTGAAGGACAAGGTTGGAGTGGACATCGAATTGTTCCCTATGCACCTATTGCGTTAGATCCTGCCGCCACGGTTTTTCATTACGGTCAATCTGTATTTGAAGGCATGAAAGCCTATATGGGTAAGGATGGTAAGGTTCTCTTATTCCGTCCAGAGGAAAATATGCGCCGTATGAATCAGTCATGCGATCGCTTATGTATGCCTCAATTTACGGAGCAGAGTGCGATTGAGGCTTTGGAGGAACTATTGGTTATTGATAAAGAATGGATTCCGACAGAAGAAGGCACGTCATTATACATACGCCCATATATGATTGCGACCGAACCGTATTTAGGTGTGGCCCCTTCGAAAAAGTATCAATTCACCATTATTCTATCCCCAGTTGGATCCTATTATAAGGAAGGCATTCATCCAGTTAAAATTTTGGTTGAAGATGAATATGTGCGTGCTGTTGCAGGCGGAACTGGCATGGCGAAAACGGCTGGTAACTATGCATCCGGTTTAAGAGCACAGGAAATTGCTGATCGCAAAGGCTATTCGCAGGTACTGTGGCTGGATGGAGTGGAACGAAAATATATTGAAGAAGTGGGTAGTATGAATGTCTTCTTTAAGATTAACGGTGAAGTGATAACACCTGTTTTGAATGGTAGTATTTTAGAAGGAATTACAAGAAAGTCTATCATCCAGCTATTAAAGCATTGGGATATTCCTGTCATTGAGCGTAAAATTTCAGTTGAAGAAATATATGAGGCGCATCGAGCAGGTACGCTGGAAGAAGCTTTCGGAACGGGAACAGCTGCTGTTGTTTCTCCGATTGGTGAACTGAATTGGCGTGATGAACAGCTAGTTGTTAATAATGGTGATATTGGTAGTTTATCCGAAAAACTATACAACGAGTTAACAGGTATTCAATATGGAAAAATAGTGGATCCATTTAGTTGGGTTGTTGAGGTTGTAGAACCAGCTAAGGCATGATGAATATTGGACGAAAAGGGTAGCTTCTCAAGGAGCTACCCTTTTATTGTGCCAGTCGTAGGCTGAATCGCATATAGTAATGATGCATCTATATAGGCAAAGTGGAAGGGGATTGCGTGGATAAATCATTAGAAAATAGCAAGGACCGGCAGCTGGAACAGTACCGCGTGGATAACTTCGACAAGAAGATGACAACGAATCAAGCTTTGAAGGTTTCAAATGACGAGGAATCATTGAAAGCGGGGGTTCGTGGTCCAACGTTAATGGAGGATTTTCATTTTCGTGAAAAAGTGACGCATTTTGACCATGAACGAATTCCGGAGAGAGTTGTTCATGCGCGGGGCTATGCGGCACACGGAGAGTTTGAATTATATAAATCGATGAGGGAATTCACGACTGCAGGATTTCTACAGGAACCTGGAACAATTACACCTGTATTTACTCGATTTTCAAATGTTGTAGGAAGTTCAGGTTCGGCAGATACTGTGCGGGATGTTAAAGGATTTGCCGTTAAGTTTTATACGGAACAAGGGAATTACGATTTAGTGGGTAATAACATTCCGGTGTTTTTTATTCAGGATGGATTGAAGTTTCCAGATTTGATTCATGCGATTAAGCCAGAACCACATAATGAAATACCGCAAGCCTCCTCTGCGCATGATACATTTTGGGATTTCGTGGCGAATAATCAGGAGTCAGCACATATGGTTATGTGGCAAATGTCCGATCGTGCGATACCAAAAAACTTTCGCATGATGGAAGGATTCGGCGTGCATACTTTTCGTTTCGTCAATGCGCAAGGGGTATCTAGATTTGTGAAATTTCACTGGAAGCCGTTGTTGGGCGTCCATTCGCTTGTTTGGGATGAAGCACAAAAAATATCAGGGAAAGATCCAGATTACCAACGACGGGATTTATGGGAATCCATTGAACATGGTAATTTTCCCGAGTATGAACTGGGCGTCCAGATGATCAATGAGGAAGATGAATTCATGTTTGATTTTGATATTTTAGATGCAACGAAACTATGGCCGGAAGAAATTGTGCCTGTTCAGATATTTGGCAAGATGGTGCTGAATCGTAATGTTGATAATGTTTTTGCAGAAACGGAGCAAGTGGCATTTCATCCTGGGAATGTCGTTCCGGGCATTGATTTTACGAATGATCCGCTGCTACAGGGCAGGCTGTTCTCTTATTTGGATACGCAGCTGATTCGTCTTGGGGGACCGAATTTCACGGAGATTCCGATTAACCGTCCGGTCTGCCCTTTTCATAACAATCAACGTAATGGCTATAGCCGGCAAACGATCAATGTCGGACAGGTGAGCTATCATAAAAATTCACTGGCAGACAATACACCATCGACGTCTACGGCACAAGAAGGCGGCTTCGTTCATTATGCAGAGAAAGTAGAAGGTCGTGTTATTCAAGCGCGTAGTGAGTCGTTCAAGGATTTCTTTTCGCAGGCTAGGCTTTTCTGGAACAGTATGTCACCTCCCGAAAAGCAGCATATTATTAATGCGTTTACATTCGAAGTTGGCAAAGTGAATAGTAGAAGTGTCAAGCAGCAGGTCGTAGATATGTTTGCGCATGTGGATAAAGAGATGGCCACAATCATTGCAGAAGGCGTTGGGGTAAATCCACCTACTGCTGAACAATCGACGGTTACGGCGTCATCACCAGCGCTGAGTCAGGCCAATACGATACGAGTACCGCAAACATTGAAGGTTGGCGTATTGATTGGTAATGATTTTAACGGGGCTGACGTGAAGGCGACTGTGCGAATGTTGAGAGATTATGGAGTAACGGTTGATTTTGTTGGTGCGAAGTTGGGGCATGTGCTTGGTGCGGATGGACTTAAAGTTATGGTCAATGAGACGTTTTTGACGACAGATTCTGTGTTGTTTGATGCGCTATATGTTGTTGGTGGAACAGCTGCAAATCAGGAGAAGTTCAATTATGATATCGTGTCGTTTATCGATGAAGCGTTTAAGCATTTTAAACCGATTGGCTTTGCGACCACAGGTTTACCGTTTTTTGAAGTATCGGCTGCAAAGGAAGGACCTGGAATTGTCTTTGCAACTAATAATCCTGATTTTGATCAGGAGTTTGTGAAGGCGATTGCGCAGCAGCGGTTTTGGGGGAGGAAGGTTTACTAGGGAGGAATGCAGTTCAATTCCTCCCTAATAAAGCCTCCGGCGGATGTCACGGATTTTTTATGATGAAATGCCGCTTCGAGTATGTATTCGGGGTGGTATTTCTTTATCTCACTAAAGAATCTGAAAATGATGTATACTAAGGTAGATGTAAAAAGGGAGATGATTTGTATGATAACAACACTCATTTTTGATTTAGATGATACTTTATTATGGGATAAGAAAAGTGTGGCGACGGCGTTTAGAAAGACATGTGAACGAGCGGCACAGGTGCGTGACGGTGTTGATCCGATAGAGCTTGAAGAGGCGGTTCGGGCAGAGGCGAGGGAGCTATATGCTACATACGATACATATGAATTCACAAAAATGATTGGCATTAATCCATTCGAAGGGCTTTGGGGTGTGTTTGACGATGCAGGGGAATCCTTTCAGAAGATGAAGGAGATTGTGCCAGGATATCGTCGCGAAACATGGACAAAAGGCTTGCAACGGGTTGGAATTGAGGATGTTGAGTTAGGCAGTGAGTTGGCTGAATTATTCCCAGCGGAGCGGAAAAAGCGTCCATTCTTATACGAAGAAACTTTTCGTGTGTTAGATAAGTTAAAAGGGAAATATCAACTGGCATTATTAACGAATGGTTCGCCAAGCTTACAGCAGACGAAGCTCGAAATTACACCTGAAATCGCTCCTTATTTCGACCATATTGTTATTTCGGGTGCGTTTGGAAAAGGGAAGCCGGATATGTCTATTTTTCATCATGTGCTAGAAACCTGCGGTATCACAGCAGATGAAGCGCTAATGGTTGGCGATAATTTAATGACGGATATTTTAGGTGCATCGCGCGTAGGGATGCGTTCGGTTTGGATTAATCGTGAAGGTATGGAATTGGCTGAGGGCAGTACACCAACATATGAAATTGATAACTTGGAGAAATTGTTCGCAATTTTAGAGGTATTAACGAAGGAGGAAGCCATCCAGTAGGAGGCTTCTTTTCTTTGTACTAATTGTTTGCTGGATAGTCAGTGCAACAAACTACAACTTATTAATAAAACCCCACTTCACCCCTGAAGAAATTCTAGTGGATGAAGTGGGGTTCCTTGCTTAACATAAATTAAAGATCGATTGCAATTACATCATAAATGTCTTCAAGCTCTTTTAAACGCTCGACGTTTGCTTTTTCGACATGATGATCGACGGTTAACATCATGATGGCATTTCCACCAATTGTTGACCGGCCAACTTGCATCGTCGCGATGTTAATGTTTTCGATAGCGAGTAATGTCCCAACGCGTCCGATTGCACCAGGCTGGTCCTTATGCTTGATAAATAGTAAGTGACCTTCAGGACTAATGTCTACTAGATTGTCATCGACTTTGACGATACGTGCACCTAGTCCGTTAAGAAGTGTTCCAGAGACGCGACGAACCCCGCTTGCTGTTGTGACTTCGACTGTCACTAAGTTAGAGAAGCCTTTTGTTGTAGATGTTTTATGTTCATTCACCTTGATACCAAAACGCTCTGTCAAAAACTTAGCATTGACGTCGTTGACATGATTACCAAGATTACGTGTTAGCAAGCCTTTCAGCGTGTTGCGTGTCAATGGACGAACGTCTGATTCTGCAAGGTCGCCAGAATAGTAGATGTTCACTTCTTCAATTACTTTATTGGATAAACGAGATAGGAAGATCCCAAGTTTCTCAGCTAAATCAAAGAAGGGCTCAATTTTAGCTAGTACTTCCTTCGAAACTGATGGTAGATTCACGGGATTGCGAACCGTACCTCCGCTGAAAAAGTTGACAACGTCGCGACTAACATCAATTGCGACACTCTCCTGCGCTTCAATTGTACTTGCACCTAAGTGTGGTGTCGCGATGACTTCTGGCAGAGTTAGTAGCTTGTGGCCAACGAATGGTTCGGTTTCAAAGACATCGAGCGCAGCTCCTGCAACTTTTTTCGAGACAACTGCATCGTACAAAGCATCTTCATCGATAATTCCACCGCGCGCACAGTTAACAATTTGAACGCCATCTTTCATAATTGCAAATGCTTCTTTATTAATCATGTGCTTCGTTTCTTTCAATAAAGGCGTATGGGCTGTAATGAAGTCAGCGGCTCTCAATACTTCTTCTACTGTTCCTAACGTAATCCCCATTTTCTTCGCTTTTTCTTCTGACAAAAATGGATCGTATGCGATGACGCTCATCCGTTGTCCTTTTGCTCTCGCTGCTACTTCTGCACCGATGCGTCCCATACCGATAACGCCAAGTGTTTTATTTTTTAATTCCACTCCGATGAACGATTTACGATCCCATTGTCCATTTTTCAATGAATTAAAGGCTTGTGGAATTTTACGAGCTAATGACATCAACATGGCAATCGTATGTTCAGCCGCTGAGTTCGTATTACCGTCCGGAGCGTTGACGACGATAATCCCTCTTTCCGTTGCAGCATCTAAGTCAATATTATCTACACCAACGCCGGCGCGTCCAATGATTTTTAAGTTTGTTGCTTTTTCAATAATGGCACGTGTGACTTGTGTTTGGCTTCTAACGATTAAAGCATCAAAGTCTTTAATTTTTTCAGCAAGCTGTTCTGGTGTATTTGTAGTATCAATGACAACATTAAAACCTTCTGCTTGTCGTAATGGAAAAATACCATCTTCACTTAGTGGATCGCTGATAAGTATATTAAAAGCCATTTAAACCAACACTCCTTCATTTACATAGATTTGTTGTGCGGCGGCTACGCCTGTGCCTAATGTAATTTGTTTGCCAACCTTGAGTAAGCCGATTTCAATCATACTAATCGTCTGAAGAACGTCTGCCGGCGAGCAATAGCCCATATGGCCAACGCGGAATATTTTGCCGCTTAAATGCTGTTGACCGCCTGCTACTGTGAGCCCAAACTCTTTTTTAATCACTTTTCTAAATGCCTCAGCATCGAAGTCCTTGGGTTGAACTGCTGTAACAGTAGGAGAAGCATCAGCGTCAGTTGTTAACAAAGGAATATCAAGTGCCTTGAAAGCCGCGCGCGTCATGTTCATCATTAATGTATGGCGTGCGTATACTTGCTTCAAGCCTTCTGCTGCAATCAATTCAAGTACTTGCTGCAAGCCGAATAATAAAGAAACGGCAGGTGTAAATGGTGTCGCGTCATTCTGGAGATTATCTCGGTATTTTGTAAGGTCTAAATAAAAGCCGCGTTGTGTATTTGATTCAATAACAGTCCACGCACGTTCACTTGCTCCGACGAATGTCAGTCCGGCGGGTAGCATAAATGCTTTCTGAGAACCGGTTACCATAATGTCGATTCCCCAAGCATCCATTTCTGTTTGAACACCACCGACGCATGATACGCCATCGACAACAATTAATGCATCTGATACTGCACGAACCGCCGTTGCTAGTTCGTGTATAGGATTCAAAATACCTGTAGATGTTTCGCAATAAGTAGAGAATACCGCCTTAATAGCCGGATTCGCTTGCACAAATTGTTGAACATCTTCTGGCTGAAGTGCTTGGCCCCATTCTACATCCAAACGATGGGCTTTAATATTATATGCGTTACAAATTTTCGTGAAGCGATCACCAAATGCACCTGTGACAACAACAAGTACCTCATCGCCTGGTTGAACGATATTGACAACAGCCGCTTCTAAGCCCGCTGTTCCACTGCCTGTAATGACTGCAACATCTTGTGTTGTACCAAATATTTGTTGTAGACCAGGTTTGATAGACTTTACGATGGCAGATACTTCTTTTCCGCGGTGGCCGAGCATTGGCTGGCTCATTGCTCGCTGTACACTCGGTGGAATCGGACTCGGTCCTGGAATTCTAAGAAACTGTTGATCTTGTAACATACTGTTCTCCTCCTAATTGAATGGTTTATTGACAAAAATCAATTATGCCTCGGCGTAATTGCGTCTGGATTTTGAATCGAGCTTGCTCGATTAACTCCCTTCAAAATCCGTGACATCGGCCGGAGGCTTTATTTTTTCAGTAGGAACTTGAACTTCTGCTGAAAAAATAAAAAAAGCCTTCCGTCCCTTACAAATAATTGTAAGGGACGAAAAGCTAGATTAGCTCACGCGGTACCACCCTGATTTACTGTCAGCAGAAATAAACACAATCTGACAGTCTTCGTTAGCATGCTTAACGGGCATGTGGCGGATTGGCTTACTTTGAATTTCAGCCTCTCAATTCCGAAGTGCTACTTTACGTTGAAATCACTGATTCACACCATCCATCAGCTCTCTTGAGATTTCGTCACATAAAGCCTGTCTCCATCATTACATTTTGAATTGTTATTGAATTTAGAACTTATCATAACAAATGAAAAACAAATGTCAAGCGTCTATTTTGCTTTAACGCGCTAAATCACTAAAAAAGTTTTTTGTAAGCGCTTTATACCGAATTTATTCGAAAAATAGCGTGAGAATTTTTCTTGGAGTCGGTTTGGTAGAGGAATTTTGTCTACAAGGGTATCATTTTGTATGACAATAAATTAAGGAGTGATTGACATAGAGACATTCAATTCGATTCCGCTTTCCGTGCTGGATCTTGCTCCTATCAATGTCGGGAGCAACGCAGGGCAGTCATTTAAAAATAGTGTAGAACTAGCACAGCATGTAGAAGGCTGGGGATTCAATCGCTACTGGCTCGCTGAGCATCATAATATGCCGGGTATTGGCAGTTCGGCAACATCTGTGCTGATAGGGCATATTGCTGGTGCTACAAAAAGTATCCGTGTTGGCGCTGGTGGTATTATGCTACCAAACCACGCGCCACTTGTCATAGCGGAGCAATTCGGCACGCTAGAATCGATGTATCCAGGAAGAATCGACTTGGGGTTAGGTCGGGCACCTGGCTCAGATCAGGCGACTGCTTATGCGCTACGCCGCACTTTGCAAAGCACCGGTGATGATTTCCCTGAACAGCTAGCTGAGCTACAAGCATATTTTGAACCGAATCGTGTCGCCCGTGTTCGTGCATTCCCAGGGGAAGGGCTTGACATACCTATCTGGTTGCTCGGCTCAAGTGGCTTCAGTGCGCAGCTTGCCGCACAAAAAGGCTTGCCATTTTCCTTTGCTAGCCATTTTGCGCCTGCCTATGTATTACAAGCTTTGCAGCTATATCATCAAAATTTTAAGCCGTCGAAATTTTTACAAGCACCTTATGCTATGCTTGGCGTTAATGTAATCGCAGCAGAAACGGATGAAAAAGCCCGCTGGTTGGCAACTTCTCAACAGCAGCAATTCCTTAGCCTAACGAGAGGTATGCCGACACAATTACAACCGCCGATTGATAACATTGATGAGGTATGGTCAGCGCAAGAGCGAGCATCTATTGAGCAAACACTCGATACGCGATCCACAATTGTCGGTAGTCCTGAAACGGTTAAACGGAAATTGAAGAGCTTTATTCAAGAAACGAAGGCGAATGAACTGATTATTAACTCGCAAATTTTTGATCAGCAAGCCCGCTTACGTTCTTATGAAATTGTTGCGGAAATGATGGACTAAAATTATAAAAAAATGACCATAATTCTTAATCGAATTATGGTTTTTCCTTTTAATCAGTAATCTGAAAAGTCATACGAATCAATCGTTTGTATGGTAAAATATAGTTGAAGTCCATTGTTGTAAGGGGGAACTAAATTGAGCGTTATGACAAAGAGAGAAGACGTTATTAACAATTATCATGGAACAGAAGTAGCGGACCCGTATCGCTGGCTAGAAAGTCCTGATGCAGCAGAAGTGAAAGAGTGGGTGGATGAACAAAATGAAGAGACGCAGGCTTTTTTAGCGACTTATCCAGAGCGTGAAAAAGTGAAGGAAAGATTGACGAAGTCTTGGAATTATCCGAAATACTCTGTTCCCCAAAAAGAAGGAGACTATTACTATTTTCATAAAAATGATGGGTTGCAAAATCAAGCAGTTTTTTATCGAACAAAGGATTTGGAGTCTACTGTGCTTGAGGTGATAATCGACCCAAATACATTGAATGAAGAAGGAACGGCTGCTATTACTAATCTGTCGTTTACGAAGGATGGCAATCGATTGGCTTATGGAATTTCATTGAACGGTAGTGACTGGCAGGAAATTCGTGTACGTGATTTGCAAACGGGTAAGGATGAGCCTGACGTTATTAAGTGGTGTAAATTCAGTAGCATTGCATGGAATGAAGCAGGCAGCGGCTTTTACTATAATCGTTTTCCAGAGCCGGGAACTGTGGATTCAGAGGATGAAAGTAATTATAATCGTGTTTATTGGCATACTGTTGGTACTTTGCAACAAGACGATGTGTTGACGTTTGAAGATATTGAGGATAAGGAGCTGTCTTTCGATCCTGTATTTTCCGATGATTATCGTTATTTGATTTTATCAGTATGGAAAGGGACGGAAAATAAGAGTCGAATTTATTACCGTGATGAGCAATCGGATGAGGGGTTTGTACATTTATTGGCAGAAGATGATGGGGAGTATTCCTTTATTGGTAATGAGGGACGACTGTTTTATTTCACAACAAATTATAATGCGCCAAAGGAGAAAATTATTGCGGTGCAGTTGGATAACCCGGGGAAAGAGCATTGGGTAGATATTGTTCCTGAGCGGGATGAAGTTCTGACATTTGTGCAAGTTATTAATAAGCAGTTCGTTGTTTGTCATTTGCATAATGCGCATGACAAACTGAGTATTTTTGATTTAGACGGGACATTTCTAAAAGAAATACCGCTTCCTAGTTACGTTTCGCTGGTAGGCGGGTCAGGCAAGAAGATGGCAACAACGATGTATATCGGTTATACGTCCTACTTAGTACCGACAACGATTGCGTGCTATGATTTTGAGCAGAATGAATTAACGCCTGTCTTTCAGCAGTCAGTGTTGTTTGATACGGAAGGTTTTGAAACGACACAAGTATTTTATCCATCGAAGGATGGGACGCGGATTCCGATGTTCTTAACGCATCGCAAGGGGTTGGAATTGACGGGTGACAATCGCGTGCTGTTGTATGGTTATGGTGGTTTTAATGTCAATTTGACGCCTGCATTTTCGCCGTCACAGCGTATGTGGATTGAGGCTGGTGGCGTGTATGCCGTTGCCAATTTACGTGGTGGTGGGGAATTTGGTGAAGAATGGTACAAAGCCGGGACATTGGAGCATAAGCAGAATGTCTTTGATGATTTTATCGCTGCGGCGGAGTGGCTGATTGAACAGAACTATACGAACAGCAAAAAGCTTGCGATTAGTGGAGGCAGTAACGGTGGATTGCTTGTGGCTACTTGTGTAACGCAACGTCCGGATCTATATGGGGCTGCACTTTGTTTAGTTCCAGTTACAGATATGCTGCGCTATCATAAGTTTACAGTTGGCCGTTATTGGGTGACTGACTATGGAAATGCTGAAGCGAATGCGGAGCATTTTGAGTTCATGTATAAGTATTCGCCTCTGCATAATGTTAAAGAAGGCGTCGAATATCCATCGACGCTTATAACAACTGCAGATACAGATGATCGTGTTGTTCCACTGCATGCTATGAAGTTTGCAGCAACCTTGCAGGCGGCACAGCAAGGTGAAAATCCGATTCTTCTGCGGGTTGAGAAGAATGCTGGCCACGGGCTTGGTAAACCAACTGTGAAAATTATTGAGGAGCAAACGGATATGTATTCGTTTTTGTTTAAAACATTAGGATGAAAAAATGCTCGACACCGTGAAATGTGGTGTCGAGCATTTTTCAATTGAAGAACATGTGAACGTTGTTTAGTTTATCGAAAACGTTGTCTAGTTTTAGGAAAACGTTGCTAGGTTGTTCGTTTATGTTGTTAAGTTCTTGGAAAACGTTGTCAGGTTATATGGTTGTATTGTTTAGTACCCCAGTTCAATAAAAGTACCAAGAACTTCCTCATACTGGTGATTAAAGTCAACGTGTTTTGTCTTGTCGTTCCCAAATCCGAAGTGAAGGATACGGATCGAATGCCCATTCGGTTCGCCCGTTATTTTTGTACATGCCGTAATGGAGATGCGGCGGGAATCGGCCGGATGTACCTTCTTTGCCGTACCCTGAACTGCCGACAAAACCGATGATTGTTCTTGGCTCGACGATATCACCCACTTTGATATCCTTATTAAAATAAGCTAAATGGGCAAAATAGTGATAGGTGTTGTGATTGTCACGAATTCCTACGCGCCAACCACCGAATTCATTCCAACCCATTATTTCAATAACGCCGTAGGATGTTGCCCGAACTGGCGTCCCATATCCTGCGAAAATATCGGTGCCTTCATGAATTCTTCTGCCACCCCAGCCTCTGCTCGCACCCCATGTACCCTTGTAACTATAATCGTAATTGGTTGGAACGGGAAAGGAATGCTCGTCCAACTCCAACGTTTCAAAGTATTGATATAATTTAGCGATGGTCATGATTTGATTAACGGTTTCTTCACGCTTGTAATAATCCCATAACGCCAATTTAAAATCTTCTTCTGTTTGTCCGTATCCGCTTAAAAAAGTCGCCATTGTTGAAAGTATGTCTTGTGGATTATTAGGATCAGCAATCCCGTCACCGTTGCCATCCTGTCCTTTACCGTCGAAGAATGTGATGGATTCAGGCGAGGTATCCGTTTTATGGGGATTAAGCACGCCTACCCAATATTCTTCAGAGTATTGGATGGCAATCGGTCCTTCTCTTTTAGGAATATCATTTCGAACCTGTTGAATATTGCGCTCAAACTGATCGATGGCAGCCAAGTTGAACCAGGGAACATCGGGGCTATCAAATTGTAAATACAACTGCATGCGCTGTTCGTTTATCGTCTCTTCTTTAGCCGCAACAACCGTGTAAAATAGTAAAGATAACATGATGATATACGTTGGTAGTAACACCCAGTGACGCACGAAAAAACCTCCTTTAATCCGTTTACATAGAATTCCCCAATCGAAAATTTTTATGACTACAAATTTTTTTGAAGTGAAGTTCACTGAAAACATGAACTAATCGTTCTGGTAATGATACAATTAAATTGTCTTAACTTGAATCAGCAAATATTTTTGCTGATTCAAGTTAAGCCTCCGGCGGATGTCACCAATTTTGAAGGGAGTGAATTGCGGGCAGTCTAAGTTCGCGACGTCCTGATTATGTGCTTAATTTCTGCAAAAAGCACAAAAATACGGCAAATCGAACCCTTCGCAGTTCGATTCACAACGACTGCACACCCACGTCCTGTGGGCACAATTCAAAATTTGGACGCAATTACGCCGAGCCGTAATTGATTAAATAAAAAAACAGGAGTGATGATAAATGGAAAAACTACAATCAATGGAACAATTTGAACAACTGAAAAATGAGGAGCGTACTATCTTTATGTTTTCAGCTGATTGGTGTGGGGATTGCCGTGTGATTGAGCCGATTTTACCTGGTATCGAAGCCGATTATCCAGAATATACATTTATTCACGTAGACCGTGACGAGTTTATCGACTTATGCGGAGAGCTTGATATTTTTGGGATTCCAAGCTTTATCGGATTCCATAGCGGTGTAGAAGTAGGTCGATTTGTGAGTAAGGATCGCAAAACGCATGCAGAGATTGAGGAATTCATTAATAGTCTTTCAGTTTGATTCGAAGGGGATTTGTCGATGAAACCAATAATTGGAATTACACCAGATGTGGAGAAAGATGACAAGCACTTCCTGCGAAATGATTATATGCAAGCGATTATCCGAGCAGGAGGATTGCCTTTCATAATTCCGATAGGTGATGAGGCAGATGTTGCGCAGATAGTTGGCTTATTAGATGGTCTTTTATTAACCGGAGGAAATGATATCAATCCGATATTATTTAATGAAGAGCCACACACGCATCTCGGTGAGGTTTCACCGAGTAGGGATTTGTTTGAACTGGAATTGGCACGGCAAATGCTGGCGGTGGATAAACCGATTTTAGGTATTTGTAGGGGGCTTCAATTGTTGAATGTTGCGGTTGGGGGTACTTTGTATCAAGATATTCAACAGCAATATAAAGGGCCGATTCTTCAACATTTACAAAAAGCACCTGATGCCCACCCATCCCATTTTGTACAATTGGCAAAGGGGAGTTTGCTTGCGAAAATCGCGGGTAGTGAACGCATTCAAGTAAATTCATTTCACCATCAGGCTTTGAAGGATGTACCTACGGTGTTCAATATTTCTGGTATTGCGAGTGACGGCATTATCGAAGCTGTTGAAAGTGTAGATAAACAATTCGTGCTTGGTGTCCAATGGCATCCTGAATTACTAGCGTCAAATGGGGATGTGGTTTCTCGACGGATTTTCGAAGAGTTTGTAGGTGTATGTGTGAATAAGAACAGCTGATTTACTCAGCTGTTCTTATTTAGATAGGTCAACATTTTTTCTGGGAAGTCCGTAAAAATCGCTGCGACCCCGACGTCTAATAATGCCTGGGCGTATTGTTCTTCATTTACGGTGAAAGTGCGTACTGTAGTACCGACTTCTAACACTTGGCGAATAGATGGGCGGAGTGCCGCTGGGAAAAATAGATGTAGTGCATCTGCAGGAATTGCATGTATATAATCGAGTGGCTCCACCAATACTTCCATGACTAAAGCCGCTGCTTCGATGTGGGGTGCAAGTTGTTTTGCAGTTCGGATAGCTCCGTGATCAAAAGACGACAAAACGACTCGTGAATCAAGATCCATCTCACTTATAAGAGCTATAACTTTCTTCACCATGCCATCATATGGAAAAATATCTGATTTCAGTTCGATATTCAAATGATGCGTTGTATCGGCAAAGACTTGAAGTACTTCGTGAAGTGTTGGAATCTTTTGCCCTTTAAATTCGGAGGAAAACCAGCTGCCAAAATCAAAGGATTGCAGTTCCGCTAGTGTCATGTCTTTGACGAATCCTGTTCCGCTTGACGTCCGATCAATCGTTTCATCATGGATAACAACAAGTTCACCGTCTTTTGTTAGATGAACATCAAATTCAACGCCATGTATGGGAAGACGCGTGGCTTCTATAAAAGCGGCGATAGTATTTTCAGGATGTGTGCCAGATGAACCGCGATGTGCGTAAATATCCATATGTTGTCAACCACCTTTTCATTTTGTTTATTGCAGTACGTGTTAAAGAGCTAATCGAATAACCATTGGAAAAGGGATGCTCTCAAATTGAGAACACCCCTTTATTTTGTCGGTAACATTTAAGTTTTGAATGTAATTTTTCATCCCGAATCATCGGGGAATAATTTCCATAGAAAGGATAAGCTTTCAGTGCCGCGGTCATTGTTCCACTGGGTTTTCTAACCTAAGCAACGCAAACCCTACCTACTTTTGCGTCCTTGCGACCCTATAGTCGCGCCAGTGTGAATAAGTATTCTCAAAAACATTTGTAGAATGCCAGATATTCAAATCTTGACAGTTACCTATTTGTTAACCGTTTAACTATAGCATGGAGGATTTGGGTTGTCAAATGATTTCGGGAAATCAGTACCACTCACTTAGCTGCTCTTCTTCCGCTATGACTTGTAAATCATCAGCGGTAATGGTGAATACCTGGTAATCAGAACGTTCAGCATAGCTTTCCGCAGCTTTCTTAATAAATTTCGGTGAGCCATCATTCTCTTCATCATAAACAATGAGAATGCCATCAGAATTCCGCATGAAAAACTTATCTTTTTCGATAAATTGCCAAGGGGCTTCATAGGGTCTTTTCGTCAGACTTGTATGGTAATCGGCTTGGGCGACAATTCGGTGATAAGTTTCTTTTTTCATGTCATTCCAATTCTTCTCTTGTTCAAGAAAAGGTGTGATAACGGCATATTTTAATTCGGTGTATTCTTTTTTTAAGTCAAAAACGACTTCGGCAGCCCATAGTTCAATGCCCAACTGTCCGCTAATAATGACCCACTCTAATCCTTCATCAATTAAGGCAACAAGTCGTTTTTCTAGTGCTTTCTTAATAAATCGTATGCCAGGATGTTTATCATCAAATATGCCAAGCTCATGTTGTTTATAGCCCGTGACGACTAAGCGTTTTACGATATCGTTTCACCCCCGACAAATGTATACAGTAGAAAAATCAGTTTTGATTGGCTCATGAACCTTCATATTACCAGAAATCCAATGCTTCGAGATAGTACTTCTACTTATTATTCAACTTTCGAAATTTGTCCACTGACACCGAAGATTTTTATTTCGTCAACTTCAACCGTTAGTTGATCCAATTTATGTTCCAGTGTATGAAGTGCAAGAAGTTTGGCAGATAATTGTTCTTCGTATTCCAACGATTGACCTAGTAATTTTTTGATTTGCAGATCGACTTGCATAAATGTTTCAGTGTCAATCGCAGATGCACCATTCCCGGCTACTAGCTTGTCGTTTTGTTCTTGTATCACCGAAAACTCAAGTCGAAGTTTATCAATTATATTATTTTTCTCGTCAATTTCTTGCAGTAAATGTTGTTCAACTTGATCAAACTCAGAATGTTCCTTGTTGGATTGCGCTAGCTGATCGATTGTTGGTAGAAGTGGTTTGTTTGCATTTTGAATATGACTCATTAGCCTATATTCAAGCTGTTCAATCATTATCGAGACACTTTTCATTTGCTGTAAAGCATCAATGGTTTCTAACTGTTTTTTACTTTGTATTTCATACGAGTGAATACGTTCCTTATACTCACTCGTCCGCTTGACTAATTCTCTATTGAGTCTAAATAAATCCTCGGTTAGTTCATTTTTTTCAACTGTTAGTTGTTCATTGTCGTCTGTTAATTTTTCCGATAAAGAGTAGTAATAATCACTTTGAACTTTCCTTACTTCATTTTTATATTTAGCTAATTCCGCCTTTAAATAGATAATTGTTTGCTCCAGTTGCTGAAAGCTGTTTTGTCTGGTGTTCTCACTAATCATGTTAATACCTCCCATCGTAGATGTTTCCGAGGCAGATGCTGGATTAGGACTTTTCTTTAAGGAACGTGATGATAGCTTCAAAATCCTTTTGATTATCTGTGATAATTTGTTCAAGTACTTCTATAATTTGTACTCGTGAATCACCTGAAGCTCTTTGTTCTATATTGACGAGTAGATGGTTCATCAATATATTCAAAGTTTCTTTTTCTAAAAAGATAAAGCTATTATCGTTGTCATGTTTATCTTTTTTTCGATCATTAAGCTGTTCTTTCATAAACTGTCGGATGATTTGTTCATCGTCAGCTAAATTGCTCATTATTCATCCTCCTGTAATGGAATAGTGCCATTGAGATTGATGGGATTAATAACTGCAATCCCCTCTTTCAGCTGATCGCTATGTGTAAACCCCATAATGCTTCCGGCATAGGATTTTGTAGGAGACCATTTAATCTGGAAATTTGAAAATGAAATAGTTTCATTTGGAGCAATAGGGACATTACCTATAGGTCTAAGCCAAAATTCCTCCGTATTTGTTTTATCATTTATACGCTCCCATTCACTAGCATTTTTTAGAGATTGCTTGAAGTTATCATGAACATAGCGTCCGGAAAATGAGAACGGGGATTCCTGAGGGACTTTTATGCATATATAGGGATTAGTAATTGGGGTATTACCTGCATTATGTACATGATAAGTACCAAGACAAAGGCTCTCCTGTCCTGGTTCATGGGAAATATTTAAAGAAAAAGTGAAATAACTTATGATATTTATTTTATTAGAATCATTCTGTTCAGCTATCAATATTTTGATTTGATCTAAGTAGGACTTTGATTGCCGTTGAAGTTTGGTAATTTTTTGTTCCACTTCATTTTTCATTATGACTTCCTCCTGTTCAAAAAAAATAAAGAGAGGGATATCCTCTCTTTATAATATGTTTGGTGCTTCCTAATTATCACCATCAGCCGCTATCAACTACAGCAGTTGCCGCCAGCGTCGGGAAAAACAACAGAGCATTGTTGTGGACGTATTGGTGCAGCGCAGCCTGATACTATATCCGCCCTTGGTTCACAGAAGTCTGCTAAAAATTCAACAGTAACTGGGAATGTCGATTGAATGCTTTGACAAGTAGCTACTGAGATGGTTAATGCAGAGAAGGTAATGGTACCATCGCCTGCGATGAGTGTGCCAGTAGTACATACAAAGCAATCTAGATTAGTGTATGTCACTTCAACATCAGTTCCTACAGGCGCACATAATGTGACTTGTTCACAACGAGAAACAGGGATATCCGCACTTGTTAACATCGTCCCGTTTGGAAAAGTAAGGATAACTGTGACGACAAAATTCTTTTGAATATTAAGCTGTTGAAGGCATACATTCGTTCCATCGATGGAGAATGGACGATCTTCGCGATGTAGGATAACGATTGGATTCGATGCGGCCGGAACAACATCACATGTAACGGTTGCACCTGTTAAACTTGTCGTTGGTGTAACTCCCGGAAAAGCAAGAGCTCCTGTTGGAGAAATATCAAACGAATTTTCTTTAACAATCCAGTCATATACCTTATCGACATTAATACAAATTAGTTCTTTGCCATCAAACGGCTTTTTTTCTTGCATTTTTGCAGACACCTCCAAATTTTTTATCTTTCACCCGTAGCATATGATGTGGAAAAATGAGTGTCTGGGCGGGGAAATAACTTATTGGGATATTTTTTAAATTTCATTCGTTAGGAAAGAAATAAGTACAAACATTATTTAAGAAGGGGTCTCGATTTTTAAAAAGCTGACACTTCAACCTATTAATAATCAGCGTTAAAGGTGACAATTTGTCACGAAATGAAAACATGAGTAATAGAATAGGTATGTACTGTAAAGGGGGAATAGTGGTGGCTGATGCTAAGTTATACTCCGCTCAAGACATTGAAAAATTAAAACAGAAAATCGCGACCTATAGAGATACCTTAACAACATTGAAATCTGGAAATACAATTGATGACTATCTCTTTATGAAAAGTGAATTGACTAGCTTTAAAATGCAAGTCTCGCATTTAGAAGGATTGATGGGACGACTAAGTGACAAACGGAGTATGCAGATAGAGGAGTATGAGCAACAACTTGATACATTTTCACAACAGATAGGTTCACTTAACAAAACTGTCGAGGAGTTGAACAAGGATCTTTCCGCAGTTATGAATCAATTACTAAATGAAGGTACAGAAAATATGAATACTTCTATCGACATGCAGGATACAGTGAATAGTAATCAAAATGTAGTTGAGATGGATGTTATTGAAGCAACTCCTCAATTGGAAGAGAAAACATCCATTTCTTCGATTCAACAATCGAATCGTACTCCCTCATATAAGTCTCTGCAAAGTCTTATAGCAAGGGCTAATGAAATCCAAGAAGTTCCAAGTGCTTCCGCGCCAATAGTAAGTAAGCTTCAACCACCTGGTAAACAAAGTTTCCCTTCAATCGGTAATCACCCAAATCAAATCTATAATGGTCTAAATAGAAATTTAAACAGGGAGACTACGATTCATTTCAATAATGCTACGACCAAACAGGCTATGCCAACAAGAAGAAATGATAATCAGGTTCCTGCTCAATTACCACCGGTTATAGAGCCTGATGAAAATGAAGTAATAGAACTATTACCTGAGGAAGTATTTTATAAAGCAACACTTGAGGAGGTTGCGCCTTATGTTGAGGAATTTAAAGAGGAGATGAATCCGGAGGTTTCGATAGAAAAATCTAATGAAATGAAGCGTCAACAACATAAAAATAAAGAAGCACTATCTTTGTTCAATTTTTTTCGAAGGAAGTCTTAAGATTATATTAAAAATGAATATCATTTTACCCTGTGTTCAACAATCACTTTGACTTAGTGTCAGGATGGTTGTTTTTTTCTGGAGATTATAAGGCAACGATAAAAAACTGTGAAATACAAATAGTTGATAGCCCGTCCGCCCTGCTACTGGTTTGAATAGGATAATGGAGAAAGGAGGTGTTAATATGAGTTTTAATCATGGATTTAATCAAGGATGTTGCGGTCGGCAAGCTCCCTGTAACGGGAGTGTCAATTGTACTGCACTTGGACCATTCAGAGCGATTGACTCAGCGTGCATCGTTCCACCAGCTATCACTGGTTCGGTCATTCCATTCGCTTCAGGTTTGACTCCGGTTGTTTTGACTACTATTGCAGGTGATTTAGTGAGTACGGGTGGTTTAGTTGGATTTGGTACAAATGTACCTACAGTGGGTGCTCTCGGTACTACAATTGACTTGACTGGTCTGTTAAACGAAGCTTTTTCTGTTCCACGAGCAGGTACAGTAACGGCTATTTCTGCAGCATTCACTGTAACAGCTGCAGCTACTCTCCTTGGAACTACAACGGTCACTGCACAAATTTATCGTGCGCCAGCAGGAAGTACTCTCTTCACTGCTACAGATGTGGCTGTTAATCTAGCCCCGGATGTCGGCCTAGTAGCTGTAGGGGGTATAGTTGAGGGAACATCCTCGAATTTCCCACCATTGTCCGTAAATGCGGGAGACCGTTTGTTAATGGTGTTTTCAACAACTACAACGGGTCTTCTAGGTGGAGTAATAACTGGTACTGCAAGTGCGGGTATTACTATTGCGTAATGTGCAGAGAATAGATACAAAAATTGAAATAAAGTATACAAAACGAATGATTCATTCGTGAAAGTCAGCCCTTTTCATCTGAACGATGAAGAGGGTTTTTATCAGTTCAGTAGTATTTTTTTCTACTGGATGAAAGTTTCTAATAAGAGGTAAAACTTGTCCACAGCACGAAATTTTATAGTTTTCGGAGAACAAAAAAAACACCATCCTCGTAAGGATGATGCTAGTCTATAAACCCTCGTTCCATAAGGGTTTGTATGGTGAGCCGCCTTTGCCGTACGGTCTTAGAAAGTTTTAAACCACCACTTCTCAAATGTGCGGTTTGCATTTTTATCATTTATTAAGAAGTGGTAAGAATGCTGATAAATTGAGGTTTCAAAGTCTGAGTTTAATAGATTTTAGTAGAGAATGATAGATTTTGATAACAATTTTAACCCCAGTTTAGCCCCGCGTTAACCCCAATTATTTTGGCCTTGGTTTGAATATACTTTCTAGCATATTTGCAGCAGCACGATCGGCAGATTTGAACGCATGACCATATGTGTTCATTGTAACAGAAATATCGGAATGTCCCAAGCGCTCTGATATTATTTTTGCGTGTGCACCCTGAGCAATTAATATGCTCGCGGAAGTGTGTCGCAGATCGTGTAGACGTATATATTTAAATTCGTGCTTCTTCAAAAACTTACTCCAACGGTTCGTAGGGCTAGAAGGGTACATATGAGTTCCGTCCCGCTGTCGAAACACCCAGTTATATTCTTCTTCAATCCAACTGTCGCCTGCATCTGTTTTTTCAATTTCTTGCTGGTCGTAGAACAACCTTAACTCCGCCATCATGCTTTCTGGCAGGGTAACTGTACGCCTAGAGGACTTTGTTTTCGTCTTCTTAATAAGCGGTCCTGATTTTGTAAGGACGATAGTAGTTCTGATTTCAATTTGGTTGTTCTCGAAGTCAACGTTGTTCCATTCTAATCCAAGTAACTCACCTCGCCGTAAGCCGGCAGCTAGGGCAAGGGTAAACATGACGCGCCAGTGGGGCAGCTCAGTTTGCAATAGTTGCATCAGTTCCGCTATTTCATCTTCTTCATACACTTGTACTTCCTCGTAATCTTCTTCTGTGTCTGTCGGTTTCGGCTTTTCCACCCCGTCCATCGGATTGTCTTTTAGAACTTTCCACCTTACTGCATATTTGAAAACACTTTTTAAAGTGCCGTAAACATCCTGCTTTGAATGATACGTCAACTCGCCATCTTTTCCATCCTTCCGTTCCAATTCATCCAATAGCTTCATTAATATAAATTCGTTTATCTGTTTCATTTCCATGTGATCCAATACAGGGGAGATATGCAGTTCTAATTTACGTTGATGGTTGCCGTGAGTTGTCCCTGCAAGTTTCGATGCATACTTTACGTCCCACTCTGTCCTGAATTCAGCAAACGTCATTTCTTGCGGGCGGATATAGTTTCCCGAAAGAACCTGCGTTTTGAATTTTAAGTATTCGTGTTCCAAATGTTCTTCGAGTTGCTTCGGAGTAAATTTACCTTCTACTTTATATGGCATTCGTTCTTTAGGGTATATGCCTTTCGCATTTATAGGTAAATAAACAGTAAAGCGGTATGAATTTTCACCGCGTTTTTCGATGTTAGCCATTAGAATGTCCTCCTTAATCAATAAATTACGATTGTACGTTCGGTTAGTTGGTCAAAAGAAAAGCCCTGGTAGGGCGGTGTTACTTTACATAAATGGCCTTACATCAAATGAAATTTTAATCACATCAATATCTTTGTCACTTCCTATAGACCAAACCTCATCAATTTTATCCGAAACAGATTGGTAACGCCAAGCGAATCCAGTATCGGCAGCCTTCGTCATTCTTTCGGCAGGTGATATACCTAGCTGTTTCAAATGCTCTTTAAATGTCGTTTTTACGAATTTAGATTCTGGGTTATCGCTAACATAGATATTAATCCTTATCAGCCGATCTTTATCATCGAAAACGAATTCTGAATAATAACCCTCCCAATCGTAGTAAAAATAGGTGAGCACGTTATTTGCACCTGTTGATGGAGTTTGGTAGTTAATATCCTCAAAAGATTCCGGTTCCCCGAGCTTGTCCTTAACAAAAGCCTGATTAACTAATGAAAATTGTTCTACATTTAATACAGGTTCAACAGGCTCATTAGTAGCAGATTCACCACATCCGGATAAGATAAGTATGAAAGATAATAACATCACTGCTGATATCTTTTTCATAATAAACCTCCTATTTATTTCAAAGAACATTCCGTAAATTCTTAAGATGCGCAACCCCTTAAGTAGGGGAGACTGTTCAATCAAACCACTCAAGTTTTTCAAGTCTACCACCATGATTTTAAAAAAAGATTAAATGGTAGGTTTTTACATTTAGGAAGAACAATATTTTTATTTTATATAATTATTTTGTACCTGAACACAAGTAAACTCGGGTTTAATTGACTGCGAACGGATGTTTTTTATGATACTATTTCCTATTTTATATAATTATTTTCAAGGTTCAAAAATAACTTGGATAACTTTTCCGACAATCCTAGCACTTTCATGATTCACGAGAATAGGTTCGTATTTATCATTAGATGCAATTAATAAGGTTTGACCGTTATCCAACTTTTTCACCTTTTTTAATGTTGCTTCGTCACCATTTACATTAACTACTGCGATTTCTCCGTTTTCAACTTCTGGTTGCATCTTTACTATCACTCTGTCACCTTCGTAAATTCGACTACCTACCATTGAATCGCCTTTTACCTTTAACATAAATAGTTCATCGGGGTCGTAGTCGCCCATACTCGGGATATCAATGTAATCCTCAATGTGCTCAGCCGCGAAAATAGGTTCTCCTGCAGCGATGTGACCTAATAACGGAATTCTAAAAAAATCAATTACAGGATTAAGTTTTGTTACATAAGCCGCGTTATCTTCTTTTATTGCTTCGTGTTCGCCAAAGTGACCCGCGGCGCCCATTAAGTCGGTGTAAGTTACCTCATTATAAGCCTTTTCAGCCAATAACTTTATTGTATCTGGATTCGGCGGAGTATCTAGTAAACTCCTCATCAATCTTGAAATGTGCGCCGCACTGATACCGGAGTGCATCGCGTATTGGTTTATAGATCTGGCGCCTTTAGCTAATTCCAGCAGTCGCGAGAATTCTTCTTTATTAAATGACATAATTCCACCTCACTCTAATTAAATCTTATTCAAATCATTGACTATAATCAATGATTACAAAAATAATTCAAATAAATCTATTGACTACATGTAATACTTGATGTATATTTAGATCAGTTCATTACATACAGTCAATGTTGTTTGTAGTTAACGATTCTAGGAGGTGATAGTATGTACTTGAATAAAGATAAACTTTTCCAGTTAATGAATAAGGAGTGCGAAGGGAATTATAACGCTTTCGCTAGAGAAATAGGGGTGAACGTTGCACACCTTCACAGATTCATCAACACTGCAGAGAGTGAAGCGGGACCGAAGTTGTTAAGTGCAGTAGCTAAATACTGCGAGAAAAGCGGATTAGATTATAAGGATTTTATTTTTTTAGATAAACCGTTGACTGCATGTAATGGTGATTTGGACAAGCCGAAAGAAGTCGTCTAAAAAATACGCACCTCACACCCAGCGAAATGCATTTGAATAGCCACCTGCGCCACGATCCGATTAGGAGAGCGACTAACAGAGTTAAAGAGCCGTGATTCAAATCCAGTTTGGTGGGTGTGAAGGAAACGGAAGAGAGGTGGACGAGATGGAAGAAACGGAAGCAATCACTTTATCCGTAAAAAAAGTAGCAGCACTAATCGGCGTAAGCACTGCGACAGTTTATACAATGGCCAGACTCGGCGAAATACCGCACAAGAAGGTTCGCAGTCGTATCTTGTTTCATAGACCGACGATTGAGCAATGGTTGATGAACGAACCAGTTCATTCGTAACTATGTAGGCATTACAAATCTACTAACTATTAATAGGAGGGGTTGGAATGAATCAATTAAAAGTGGTTTCTATTAACGGGCAGCTAGTAACTGATAGTCGAGATGTTGCAACGATGGTGGATGTTCAACATAAGCATTTATTGGCAGACATTCGTAAGTATAGTGAGATTCTTCACGGACGAGAGTTCGGCAGTGAGAAATTCTTCATTGAAAGCACGTATTTGAACACACGTAACCAAATACAACCATGTTACTTACTCACGCGGGTTGGTTGCGACATGGTAGCGAACAAAATGACTGGTGAAAAGGGCGTTCTATTTACAGCTGCATATGTTACTAGATTCGAAGATATGGAGAAGTCACTCAACGCTCCAAAGCCACTTACTGAAAAAGAACAACTCAGAGCTTCATTGAGGCTAAGCCTTGAAACGTCGGAGGATGTTGAGGTCCTTAAAGAAGACGTAGCCGTACTGAAAGACAAAGTGGAGAATCAAATAACACTGGATTACGGGGAGCAACGTGGATTGCAAAAGGCTGTTGCGAGAAAGGTGTACGAGTTAGAAGTGCATGAGCAACTGAGGCCGAAAATGTTCCGTGAAATCTACAGAGAAATCAAGGACAGGTTCGGAGTTGCTTCTTATAAAGATGTGAAGCGGAAGGATCTTCAAGCGGCAGTGAATTATGTGAATGCTTGGATACCGAGAAAAGTTTCGTAAAGCGGGGAGGGGCGGGCATGCCCCTTGCGAAGCGATTTGTAGCGAGGTTGTCGGAGGGGTCGTTCCAACAAGTTAACTTCATTAACTATATTACTAGGTTCGTATTGGAAATGTCGGCTCGTTTTGGAACATGTCCGAAAATGGAACATTTGAGAGGGTGAATGATTATGGATATCAGTTTTCTTCGGGAGACCAGAAAAAGGGCTAAATTATCGCAAGAAGATATAGCGCCACTTATGGACCTCTCGAGAACAGCTATTACCAAACTAGAAAAAGGGGACAGGGCGCTTAAGTTTGATGAGGGTATCAAGTGGATGCAGATTGTAGGATCGCGAATACAAGCTACTGGTACTACCTCTTTGGAGTTAGGGGTGGCGATGGTAAATGGTGTGGACATATTAGCACTGGCGCAGACGTTAACTCAATTCGTTGGCGGCTTTATCAAATTCTTTTAAGTAGGAGGAAATCATGGACGTATTTGTAGGAGCGGAACACGAACGCTATGCGGCGGAATTATGTTTGAGGGTTGCGAACCAGAGATTGAAAGAAAACGACGTTGAAATGGCAATCAAACGCACAGAAGAAGCATTACGTTCACTGAAAGCATTGCAGGAAATAAAAAAAGCCGACTAACGTTACCGCGTCAGCCGACAAGAATCTCTCGATACAAACATTATAACACATTGTAGGAGCTTTGGCTCCTATCAAACAATTCGCGAACGAGGATTTCCTCCATCTTCCACGGCGTCGTTTGCGGATTGTTTGATGGGATTCAACCATCAGAAAGGATGTGAAATGCGATGTCTATCAAGGTGAAAGATTGGAAACGTCTATCAACCAAGCAAAAACTAGTATTGCTACACTTCGCTTCGCTTCGCAAAAATAAAAAGGGGTGAGCTAGATGGGTGAATACGCTGAAATGACGTTAGACGGTGATTTCTGCGAATCCTGTGGCGAATACATGGGTGATGGTCACGGTTACCCGCAACGATGTGCTGGCTGTCATCACGAAATCACAAAGGACGAGCTAGAAAGGGAAATTGGACAAAAATAAACCCGCTGCGACAACAGCGAGTTCGGGGTTCTGACAATCTTATTACCGCTATTCTAGCGCAGAACCCCTCAAATGACAAGGAGGAGAACATTTTGAAAGAAATTAAATTGATCAGCTTATCACTTAAAAACTTCAAGGGTGTGAAAGATTTCACCCTCACAGCAAACGGAAACGATGTGCAAGTATTCGGTGACAATGCAACGGGTAAGACAACCTTGTACGATGCGTTTCTATGGCTCTTATTCAACAAAAACAGCCAGAACCAAGCGAAGTTCTCGCTTAAGACACTGACGCAGGATGGGCAGGAAATGAACAACTTGGAACACGAGGTTGAAGCGGTGTTCCTGGTAGATGGACAACCCCTCGCGTTGAAAAAAGTCCACTATGAAGACTGGACTCAAAAGAGGGGTGCAGCAGAGAAAACGTTCAAAGGTCATAAAAATGACTATTTCATTGATGAAGTACCTACGCCAGAAGGTCAGTATAAAAAAGCGATTGAAGCGTTGATTGATGAAGAAGTATTTAAACTTTTAACGTCTCCTACCTATTTTAATGACGATAAAATCTACAAATGGCAAGATCGCCTTAAGATATTGCTTGATATCACAGGCGACTTAACGGATGAAGAAGTCATTAACGCTAACAAGGCACTCCAAGAACTCACAGGCATCTTGAACGGTCGGAAAATCGAGGACCACAAGAAAGTCATCGCTGCTAAAAAGAAAAAAATCAACGATGAAATCAAAAGCATACCAACGCGAATCAGCGAGATTAACAACATGCTTCCAGAAGGAAATGTTGACGTTCCTTCTATAGAGAAAGAAATCGCGGTAATTGAAAAGGAAATTGATGGCCATACGGCGCAAATTAGCAATATCAAGAATGGTACAGCGATTGTAGGAAAGCAACAGGAACTGCAGCAGGTCGCACTAGATTTAGAAGCCATTAAACGAGAACTTGAAGCTGATTCAATCGAAAAGGCGAATAAGGTCAATGCAAAAATTCAAGAAGAGCAATCTAACATCGCTATCCTTAAACGTAAAAAAGAGGATGCGGAATACCAGGTTAAACGTAACAATGATGAATTTGCGACTGTCGAAGCGAAAATTGCACCACTTCGTGAAGAATATACCGTACTTGAATCGTCTGAATTCACTCACGAAATTGAATGCGTTTGTCCGACTTGTGAGCAAGACTTACCAACGGACAAAGTTGCAGCGGCAAAAGAAAAGGCATTGACTGCTTTCAACCTTAAAAAGTCGCAAAGGCTAGAAGAGATTCAGGAACTCGGGCAAGCCGGCGCCAAAAGGAAAGCTGAGCTCATTGAGCAGAACGAAAAATTAGTTAACGGAGTAGCCACTACGCAGTCCGAAATTGAAGCGAAACAGCAAGCGGTAGCGAAGCTAGAAGATGAACTAGAAGCCCTTAGAACGGCTGTTAAGGACGCGCGACAAGATGAAAAATACCAGACCAAAATACTTGAGCAAGCAAAATTGAATGAAGAAATTAAGGCGCTTCAAGAAAACGCCGAGAACGCAGTTGTAGGCATCGAAAGCGAAGTCGCTACTCTACGTACTAAACGCGCTGAACTCAATCAGCAAATAGCGCAACAGGCACATTTCGAGTCATCTATCAATCGAATTGCCGAACTGGAAGCGCAACAAGAACAGCTTGCAAAAGAGTTTGAAAACGTTGAAAAAGAATTGTTCCTAGTCGAAGAGTTTACGCGTATCAAAGTGGAAATGTTGGATGAAAAAATAAACAGTAAGTTCAAGATTGCTCGATTCAAACTTACTCACAAACAGGTAGACGGAACGTTGGTGGATGTGTGCGAAACAACGCTCAATGGAGTTCCGTATGGTTCTGGATTGAACAATGCAGCGAAGATCAATGTCGGACTAGATATCATCCAAACGCTTTCTGAGCATTACGGATTTAGAGTGCCCGTCTTTATTGATAACGCAGAAGCTGTCACTCGTTTAGCCGAGATGGATGCGCAGGTTATCAGTTTGGTTGTATCAGAAAAGGACAAGCAGTTACGGATTGAAAAGCAGACGCAAGATATGAAGGAGGCCATCTAATGAGTACTCTTCCAGAGCGGATAAAGAACGCTAAGAGCATGAAGGATTTGGATGCACTTCGCATGGATTGTGTCTTGGACCGTGAAAACTTCCTATCAAACCAGCGACTTTTTATCAAACAGAAAAATAAAATCAGAAGACATGGAGGACAACTAAATGACTAACCAAATAGCAGCACCAGCATATTCAACAGCACTGACGAAAATCAGCAACACATTTTTCCCGATGATTGAGCAACAACTCACTGGCAACGGACTCAGCATGGACCATTATGCAAAACAATGTGTAATGAGTGCCATATCAAGCATCAATGCTGTTTTAGATTCGAAAAATGTTACATGGCACGATCAGCAGTTAGATAAAAGCAACGTTACGCAAACGCTACTAACTGTCGCTTCGCTGAAGTTGAATGCTGCGGCAAGCCCAAGGGAAGTGTACTTCCAAATGCGGAATGTCAAAAAGAAAGTCGATGGGAAAGATGTTTGGAACAAACAGATTGAGATGGGGATTGAAGGAGACGGCAACGACGCCATTCTATCCAACTTCGGACGAGGCGTTAAAGAAGTTCACCAGTTTTGGTTAGTTCGCTCAGAAGATAAATTTGAATATCCAACTTATCGCGGGATTGAAATGGAACCTCCTGTATGGCAACCGAAAGGTGTAGGTGATGTTGTACGTGTTGTTTATCCAATTACCAAAGCGAGTGGACAAGTCGAATATCACATTGCTGAGCGCGAAGACGTTTCAAAGAATTTAATTGCTCATATTAACAACAACCTCATGAATGAAACGTTCGGAATTGCAGAAAGTCGTTTCAAAGCGAATACAAAACAGAAACAAGAAATTGATGCAAAAAAACGTGAAATACTCAACAAAGTGAAGGAATTAGGTTTAGCGGCATTAGATGACGAAGGTGTCCAGCAGCATGTCAGTCCAGCGTGGAAAGAGCCGCAAAGTCGTGAATCTATGATAATCCGAAAAATGCGTAACAACATTGTGAAGAAAGTACCGAAAGATTTCGGCAATGCCTTTGTCGAGATGACTTACAACGAAGCGGAAGACGAGTCATACGCTCGTCATCGTCGAGAAGTTAATGAAAATGCGAACTCTGAACTACTGGATATTCAACCAGAAGCAACACCTGTGAATGAAGCAGAAATCATTGAAGAGAAAGATTTGGAATCACAAGCTCTTGATATTGATCCAGCCACTGGCGAAATCACTTCCGAACCTATTATTCAGGCGGAACCAGAGAGACAACCAGTCACAGCCACCAACGGACCTGGTTGGTAATGATTGAAATCAAAACGCTCGCAACAGGAAGTACGGGGAATTGCTACTGGGTTACAGATGGCAAAACCCCCCTCCTCTTGGAGTGCGGCATATCATTCAAAAACATACAGAAAGCACTCAATTTCAAGACATCGGACATTACGGGCGTATTAGTCACCCATGAACATAAAGACCATTGTAAAGCCGTCAGAGAGGTTTCAGAACGCGGGCTGGATATCTACATGTCGCCAGGTACAAGAGAGTCGATTGGAATTGAACATCATCGCATCAAGGCGGTCGAGAACAAGAAGCAGTTCAAGCTCGGTACGTGGACCATATTGCCGTTCGACACCGAACACGATACAGCGGAGCCGTTTGGCTTCTTACTCGCAAATGATGTAGGGGATAAGCTGCTGTTTCTAACTGACACGTACTATTGCAGATACCGCTTTTCTGGCATTACGCATCTTATGGTCGAATGTAATTATTCTATGAAAATACTTGATGAAAACGTAATGAATGGAAGAATCCATAAAGGACTGAGAAAGCGCGTTATGCAGTCGCATTTCAGCTTGGAAAACTTGCTTGAATTTCTGAAAGCTAACGATCTATCACAGGTCCAAGAGATTCATTTGTTACATCTTTCGGATACAAATTCGGATGAAGCGGTGTTTAAGAAAACGGTACAGGAACAGACGGGGAAACTCGTAATCGTTCCCTAATTTAGATAGGGAGGAGGTACGAAATTGGGTGGTTGGATTAAGTTTCACAGGAAGATATTAGACAACGAGATTTGGCAGGATGTGACCGCATTCCGACTCTTCACACTGTTATTACTCAGAGCCTCTCACAAGGACGGCGTGAAGACGAGGGGCATCGAAGTGAACCGAGGGCAGTACCTCCGAGCCTATTCGAAATTAGCGGAAGATCTGGAATATATGGAGGGGAGAGGCTACAAAAAGGTCCCAAAAAGCACTGTCGAAAGAAAAGTTAAGAAATTAGTTGATGCATCTATGGTGTCTGTTAGCGAGACGGTTAGTGGGACGCTGTTTACCATCACTAAATACGATGACTATCAAGGGTTGGATGATATAAATGAAACCCCTAACAGGACGGAAGACGAGACGAACTCGGGACGACCGCGGGACGACCGCGGGACGAACGTGGGACAAGAACAAGAACTAAAGAACTTAAGAACTAAAGAATTAAGTAATACTACTACAACTACAGCGACGTCTGTCGACGGATTTGCAGAAGTCTTTCAAACGTTCGAAGCCAATCTATGCAAACTGTCACCACTACAAAGAGATTCGTTAGGAATGTGGTTTGATGACTTCGACCAAAACAAAGAAATCATCCTAGAAGCAGTAAAAATTGCTGATGATCGAAACAGAAAGAATTTCGGATTTGTTGAATACCTGTTCAAAGAATGGGCTAATAACAAATTGACCACTGTAGAGCAGATTCAGTCCCACGAAAGAAATAAGTTTAATAAACCAAATCATCAATCTGGCGGACAAAGAAGATACGGATCAACTCGTGAAGAGAATACACCTGAATGGTTCGGCAAAGAAGATCGAGCCAAACCTGTTGCGCCAGTATCGGATATCGATGTCGAACGTGAACGACAGAAATTATTAAGGGAATTAAACGCGAATTGAGAAAGGGGTGTGCGGTATGAGAGAGATAAAGTTTCGAGTTTTTGATACAACAACGCATGACATGTACCACCCGGGAGAGGACGGCTCACAGTTGATAATCGGTATGAGTCATGCTTTGGACGGTGACCGTAATTACGTGGCTCTATGGTCAGATGAAGGCGAGATATGCCGAGAAGGCGATGCGGAATTTATGCAATACACAGGGTTAAAGGATAAAGACGGCCGAGAGATTTACGAAGATGACATTGTTGAATTTGGGGCAGGACCGTATCAGGTTGTTTATGAAAAGGGTTGCCACTATGTCCATACGCCTCATGATTCTGAATTTCTGCATGTAATTAAGGAGTCTTACATCGAAATTATCGGCAATATTCACTCTAATCCGGAGTTGCTGGAGGTGGCGGAATGATAAGAAAAGGTGGTCATCTTGAAAAAGAAACCGGATTTATGATGATTGACAATGTGCCGGAGGGAAAGTGCAAAGTTTGCGCAACGGGGCATTCCGAAGACCAACCACATAACCAACAAAGCATACATTATCAATATAAATTTTATGATGAAAATGGACGTTGGCCGACATGGAATGATGCTATGAAACATTGTTCTGATGACGTTAAAAAATACTGGTCAAATGCACTTAAAAGTAAAGACATAGACATTGGAGTGTGATTTAAATGATAAACCGCGTCGTATTAGTCGGCAGGCTCACGAAAGATCCCGAATTGAAATACACACAGACGGGTGTGGCAGTTACTCGCTTCACTCTTGCGGTGAACAGAACGTTTTCAAGTGCATCGGGCGAACGTGAAGCTGATTTTATCAACTGTGTAACTTGGAGAAAGCAGGCAGAGAACACAGCGAACTTTTTAAGAAAAGGCAGTCTAACAGGAATCGAAGGTCGAATTCAGACAAGCAGTTTTGATGGTCAGGATGGGAAACGCGTTTTCATGACTGAGGTTGTGGCAGATAGCGTCCAATTCCTAGAGCCACGCAATGCATCTGCTGGATCCGGAACATCAAATCAAGGTACTCAACCAAATCAGCAGCCGACTCAACAAAACTATACACGTACTGATAACGATCCGTTTTCGACAGGCGGGGGACCAATAGAGGTTTCGGATGATGACCTCCCGTTTTAACTCTATGAAAGGGTGAGTACTGTGAACCTAGATTGGCAATGGCAGCAGGAAAACGCGAAGTTACGGAAAGAGAATGCGGAGTTGAAGAGGAAACTCGCAATCTACTTGGTTGGGGAGTTAGACGATAGAAAAGCGTCGGATAAGCAAATATTCACTAAGCAGCAGACGGAGTTTATCCGTGAAAACGAACTGAATTATAACAAAGTTTACAAGTTGACACATAAGTACAACTCAGTTGAGGATGCGCTTATAGAAGTATTGGAGGGAACGATTTGAATCTTGAAAAGTTGTTTGAAATGCAGAAGATGCTGGATAGAAAAATACATGAACGATTTCCAGAGTTAGATGGGCAGAACAATATGGATTGGAAGATCCTCGCTTTACTCACGGAGATTGGCGAATGTGCGAACGAATGGCGCGGATTTAAGATGTGGAGTGAGGATAGGGAGCCGAGGGCAAAGGCGTATTCCCATCATGAGGAAAAACGGTATGAAGGCGGAGGTTTTTCGAGCATAGCGAAATACGATAGAAACCCACTACTCGAAGAGTACGTTGATAGTCTGCATTTCATTTTGTCGATTGGGTTGGAATTGGGACAAGAGAAATATGTAGAAAACATAAATCATTACATTTACGAAGAACCATATATGACAAATGACGTGACACTGCAATTTAATTACGTTTTCAGTTTGGCGACGAAAGTTAGAAAACAGTATAAGCCATTGTTTAGTTGCTTTGTAGCTTTAGGGGAGATGCTCGGCTTCACATGGGAGGAAATCGAATCTGCTTACTCCGCTAAAAATGAAATCAATCATGCTCGGCAAGACACAAACTACTAGGAGGGGCGACATGAAAAGGAAGTGTGTTGAATGTAGCAGCCCAGTACGGCAGAGGGGTAAGTATTTATGTTATGCGTGCTTTGAAAAAGCGTTGAGGGATTTGCTTAGGAGGGATAGCGATGAGGAATCCGCAACGAATCAATAAATCGTCCAGACGTTCGAGAATACCAAAACCAGTTAAGCAGCCACGTCAACACCGTTCGAAGAAAGTGGAGTTTCAAGGCATTGAGTTCGATAGCCAAACAGAATTTCTTTATTACCGAAATTTGAAAAGTGATCCGACCGTTAGAAATATTCATTTGCAACCAGAGTTCCAGATTATCGATTCGTACAAGGTTACATGCAAGCGGTGCGTGGGCGTTGGGATGTTAATCAATACCAAGACAGGCAACGCGAATAAGTGCCGTCTGTGTAACGGCAAAGGACGTAGGGACAAGCCGGGAGCAAAATACACGGCAGATTTTGAAGTAACGTACATTGACGGGCACGCCGAAGTCATTGACGTTAAGGGAGGTCCGGTCACAAGGGATTTCCCGTTGCGAAAGAAGTTGTTTGAAATGCGGCACGGCGTGGAGTTAATCGTGGTGCGATTGAAGGATAAGGAATGGGTGAGGGAATAACCATAAGGGGATGAGGAGATGGGCGAGTATTTTACAACGAGGGTAAAGCGTGGGAGCAAGGAAGATCTCGACAAACGAGTCGCGGAGCTTGTAGCAGACGGTTTCGAAGTAGTAGGCGTTCATAACGAATCTGAAACGCGGAAAATGTTTGATTTGAATCCAGATTCGCGAGGCCCAAAGAAAAAGTTCGCTAATGATTTCACGACACATAAATACGTAGCTGTTTTACGCAGAAAGAACACGAGGGTCCACGCATGAACGCTGTCATTGTTGACAGTCGCACGCCTTGGATGATTAAAGAGGACGAGCAGATGGCTTGTATGACCAGATGTAGGTTGTACAAGCATTGTGAAAGCAGGATTGGTAGTAAGTGCAAGAAACTCGGCGGAAGCGAGATACCCAAGTTAAGGGAGCGTGAAAGCAAGTGACGGTAATCACCATACAGGAAGTTTTGTTATTGATTATTAGCGCCGGATTGATTGCGTTGTTGGCATATTGGCTGGGTAAGCGAGATGGAAAGAATGGAAAAATCTACGTGGTTGAAAACGGTAGTTATGTTGAGGATTATTATCGTGACAAAAAGAATGCCCTGAAACAAGTAAATGAGATTAATAAATTCATTGATAGTAACGGGCATTTAGAGAATATGGACAAGACACCTTACTATGTGAGGGAAATGGAAACGGCGGATTAGACACATTAAGTGACGTAAGGAAGGTGAAATGGATTGCCTATAATTACAAACAACTTGGAAACGGAACAAGACATTGCTGATTACAAGGCCTGGTTATCGGGTAAGCGAATCAATTCTATAAAAAGAATTAAAAGGATGTTGGAAGTCGATAAGATTTATAGACCGAATCATTGGAGAAATATCATTTTGAGGATTGAATTGATGGACAAGGAAATAAAAAGTAGAGAGTCCTAGTGACACATAACGACCAAAATGCGTAACAAGGAGTGATTAAAATAATGGAATGGTATTTTAAACAATTCATAAAAGAACAGATCGAGAAAGGAGTGTCGGATGAAGAAATTGCTGCACAAGTTCCGTACTCCGTAGCTGATGTTGCTTTTGCTAGGGCGATGCATAACGGTCCGATGTCTTATTTGCAATTAAACAAAGTTGAGTCATTGGAATGAAACATTGCAAAGATACTTACCGATCATTTAGTTGATTAAATCAAGATTCATTAAATGACTCAAAAGAGGTGGATATATTGAGGGTTTGTATTAATTGCTTGGAGCATTTCAATGCCGAAGAATCATGTGCAGTAAATGATGAGTTTTACTGTAGCGCAATATGTGAAGCCGAGCATGATGATTAGCTCCACAGTTCGATAATGTGTAGTAAAGGGGCTGTTTCGATATGTTTGAAAAATCTTTAGGGGATTTGTTGTCTGAACAACAACAAGAAGAATTGAAACGTTTAGAATCTTTACCGAAACCGATTAAATACGTCAGTGATGAATGTGTTAAATGCGGAAGGGTTCGTGTGGAACTTTACGACAATGGGCATTTAATTTGTGAAAAGTGTAATTGGAGTCACACAACCAACGAATACAGTACGCACAGAGAATTCATCTAACGAACAGTACGACCATTAAGCGTAGGAAGGGAGATTTGATTGTTAAATCTATTGTTAGCAACGGTAATTACGATTGTTGGAGTGATTATTCTTCTGTTACTTACAAAGCCGTCGAGAGAAGAAATTGCATTCGACGATCTTGAAAAGGCATGGAATGAGCTGTTGGATGCGTTTGCTAAATCACTTAAAATTGATAGATTTCTGGAATGGTTAATTAGAAAATTGAATCGATACCAAAAGCGAAGTTAGGTCAAACAGTCGAACTTTGGATGATTGCGACTGATTAAGCGTAAAAAAGCCCGTTAATCGGGCTTATAAACTACCAAAGCTATTTCAGCATCTTGTTCGGATACACGAAAGATTGAACGAACTTGTTCAATGGATGGTAATTCACCGTAATCCTCCGTGTAACCAGTTATGTAAGCTTTCATTTTAACTTTACGTGGAGCTTCAAGGATTACCACTTTCGGGTCAGTCGTTTCAATTTTGGTTTTTGGGTATATTATGAATTCGTTTTTCATACGGAAACATCCTTTCAATTGTTTATTATCGCATGATAAGAGTTCCGAAAATAGTGGAGAAATAAGGGAGTGAGTGCCTTGAAGAAATGCAAACGTTGCAACGGGAAAGGGATGCTGTTTGTTAATAGTGAAGTAGACACAGGAAAAGTTACACGCTTGTTTGGTATTGAGTTACCAATTTACAAGGAAGGTAAGACTCAAATGACATGCGGCTATTGTTTCGGAAAGGGGATGAAATAATGTTAAGTCAAGAGCAGATAAACGTTGATTTGTTTGATGAGGTTAAGAGGTTGCAAGCGAGAAATGCGCGGTTGGTCGAGAGTTACAACGAACTCGTCATCCAAGAAAACGCTATGCAAGCACACTATAATTTAGCATTTAAAAACATGCAGATGTTTAAGAAGTGTGTTGTCGATATTACTATTGCGATGAACACTGAACGTCCAGCGGAGGAAAAGACACGGGATATACGTCGGATTTTGGATAGCTTGAAATGATTGCCCAAGAAAATAAACACGTGTTATTTGAAAATGTCGAAGTCAAATGGGTGTGGAAAGAATGGGAGTTAATGAGGTTTCGCGATATGTGGAATACAGGCGAACCAATTAACGCGATTGCTAAAGCGCTCAAAACGAATCAGCGTAGTATCACTTTACTAGTGGTGGATCAGGCAGAAGAAGATTACATCAAGCAACGACGGATGGGATTGGGGGTGTGAAAGTGAAGATTGATTTAGTAAGGTCATTCATGCAGGTTGAAGGAAATCTGAAATTGGATATGACTTGGATGGAAAAGGACGGTTCAGTGAAATTTACAGGGTCTCGCAATTACGGTCCAGACGATGAAAGTCGCATCAGAATAACCATGGACAAGCATCAGGTGGAAGCTATCGAAGAATGTGAGACTGTGATAGGGATTTATGCACGCTATAAAGATATGGGGTACTTCTGAATTATAAAAAGGGGTGAAAGTATGCATTGGGAATGTAGATATTGCGACACAGGGTTTTATCCAGTGAATAATGGTGGCGATCTTGTATGTGTTGGATGCGGTGCGGAATGGGAAGCGGCAAAAATGTTAGTGAAGGATGAAGAGGAATAAAAAAGGCATCAATCAAGACGCCTTACATCATTTGAAAAGCTCGTGAAATCCTAGATTCATTGGAATCGCCCATATATAAGCACCGAATAGAGCTACTGGGCCAATAAGAAAATTAAACAGTTTGGTAGGTAGCCAACTAAATAGTATTTTATATATAAAAACGACGGCAAACATTGTGATAGCTAATACGATTATCGGACCTACGAATTGCATCGAGTTAAATTCAACACCTTCAAATAAGTTCAATAGATATACCACCTTTTTAGACAAATAAAAAGACAGGATTCCTCCTGCCCTAGACAAGCAAAGTATACCACATAGGAGGGGTCCTGGTGAATAAAGACATTACTTTTAATCAAGATGCAATATTGTTGGGAATTGGTATAATGGAACTACCAATGAACTGTGTTGTGGTGATTTCGGACGGGGTTGCGAAAGTGAGAGAGTTGCCGGAGCACGGGGAATATCGGATTGTGACGCATCAGGGGAAGATTAAGCGGATGCGGAGGGAAGAAGGGGAAGAGTTTTGAGGGACGACGTTGAACATATGGTTAAGAATGTCTTGATAGCAAGCCTTTTATTGATCACTTTATCATGCATTTCGTTGTTACTCGTATCAGGGATTAACTTTACGTCTATTTTCTCTGACAAGGTTTCGCAAATTGTATTTGATCCCTCATTTTTAGGGTCATTTTTAGGGGCCTTGTTTTCAAGTTCTATAGCGTTAATAGTTTTATTTATTCAATTTAATAATCAGAAAAAAGTACGGAGGCAAGATGAATATCGAAAGTATCACAAGTATATCAATCTTTTTAGTATCGAACTAGAGTGGTACTTAGATAAGATAACTTCTGAAAAAATCGAAAAACTAGTGAAAAGTAATAACTATATTAACAATAAAATATTAAGAGACAGTACAGTAGAAATTATTAAGAGTATTGAGTCTATTGATGACGACGTTATTATAGATGATGTTTTTGTTAGATTTGCGACAATGAAACTCATTCTAAATGAAATGGGAACTATACTAAGTGAAGATTTAAATGGTATTGAAAACGAAGAAGATGAGAATAGCGTAATAAGTTCACTTCAAGCAAATCGGATAATCTTACAGCAATCAAGCGATGAGATTAACAAGAAGTTAAGTGAAGCGAAAAGGGAATTAAGAATAAAAGAATAAGTCCCCCTGGCCAACCAGAGGACAACGATTGATTACAGCATTGCGCTGTGTCATTTGTTGTCCTCTTTTTTATTTCAGAAATAGGGAGTGAGGCAATGGATATCGTTGTAACTATACCAAAAAGCGAGTACGAAAATGACGACAATGAATTGGTTGATTACTTATCAAGCGACGATGTAGTGATGTTCTGGACGCTTCCAGTCATTCCGAAACAACTTCAAGTCGGCGATAGGGTTTATTTCGTGAAAAACAATCGGATAGAACGGTCCATGAGGCTCTTAGAAATAAAAATGGATAGCCAAATGACTTGTGAAACGACAGGAAGACAGTGGAGCGGCAAATGCCAACTGATTATGAATGATTTACGAATGGAACAATTCAATACAGAAATAAAGGGATTTCAGGGTTTTAGATATTTAAAAACGGTGATGGGGTGAGGGAATGCGATCATTGCAAACGGAGTTGATTGAAAAAGGACTCTCTGATGCTCGTACAGGCGAGATAGACCGACAGAATGCTAGGACAAGCATTAAGTCGAAAGAACGGCTGTCAGATAGAGAGTGGCGGGAATTGATGGGTACAAACAGGGCGACGCACAGGAGAGTTAAAGGGCGAGTTAAACAACGATAGGGGGAGCTTGCATGTTGAGTTGGGCGGATGAGTTGATTCAGGAGTATACGGACGGTAGGCAGGACCTAAAAAAGCGTGCGGATCAAATCGACAGGGACAACCCGATCGCCATGGAGGATTTAAAGCACATCAACAGCATGATTGAGAGCATGTCCTTTTCGCTTGAATGGATGACAACCGGACGACAGCCGGGGACGTATCGAGGGGTGGACGAAAAAGCGGTTTATCAACGTCGGTCGTATGAGAATATTGATTTGATTCCGGATATTGAAATGCAGTTGAGGGAAGAGAATGATATCAATAAAAAGCATCTGTTTATGACGAAGGAAGAGAAGATTATACTAGCTGACATCCTTGCTTCATTTTCTTTGCGAGAACGTCAATGTTATATATTGCACATGGCGCAGGGTATGAGTTGGTCAAAGATTGCTGATGAATTAGGCGTTAGTAAGAGTATGGTGCAGCAGTCTATCAATCGGGCTAGAAAGAAGATTAATAGCAGAATTAATGCATCGTGATGTACGGATGATATGCGGATGATGTGCAAAGTCACAAGGGTGAGGGGAACCATTAAAGGAGGGGTGCGTTCGTGCATCCCATAAAATAATAAAACCCCGCATAGGACGTGTAGGCACTGGCGGCTAAGTCACAGTTAAGATTTAGCGTAATATATGGCGAGTGCGCATGTTCTTGACGAGAAGAAAAGCATCTGGTGAGCCGCGGAAAGCTTGTTGGGTGCTTTTTTGTATTTTGAAAACTATGCATCATACGGTCATAAAAGCTGACGGCAGGACTTGATATGGTGTGTAGTTTTGAAAATATAAAGGATTTACACCTTTCTTGGCGAATGATGTCAGGGAGGAGGAATGCGTAATGTATAAAATGATTGGTAAGTGGCACAACACGGCGTATGGAGAGCTTGGTTTATCATATAATTGCGGATATTGTGGAAAAAACGCTGGACCTTCACGATATTATATATTAGATGGTACGGGTATTTCAGGGGTGACTATGGGAATTTATATTTGCCCTTCTTGTAACAGACCAACTTATTTAAATAACTACACCAATGAACAAGTTCCTGGTCCAATGATTGGTAATGAAGTTGCTCATTTGCCGGAAGGTATAGAAGAGTTGTATGCCGAGGCTAGGAATTGTATTAAAGTGAATGCATATACTTCATCTGTTTTATCTTGTCGTAAACTATTAATGAATATATCAGTTACAAAGGGAGCGGAGCCTGGTCAAACTTTTGCGTTTTACGTCACTTTTTTAGAAAAAAATAATTTTATCCCACCCGATAGTAGAGAATGGGTAGATCATATTAGAAAGAAAGGGAACGAAGCAACTCATGAAATTCCTAGCATTGAAGAAGAAGATGCTATTGAATTGCTAGGGTTCACAGAAATGCTACTTCTCTTTGTTTACGAAATGCCGGGGAAAATGAATAAATATAGGACAGAATAAAGTTTTTAATGGCATCCTTTCGGGTGCTTTTTCTATGCCTAAAAACAAACTAAGCGATTAGCATAAAAGGGGTGATACATTGATACCGAATAAAGTGGACGTTGCAGGAATCGAATATACAGTCGAGGAAGTCGATACAGTTATTATTGATGGCAGTACTAGTTACGCAGGTTCCTGTAATTATGCGTCATCAGAAATTCAGTTATTGAGTAGTTTAACTAAAGCAAAGAAAGAGCAAACGTTTATCCACGAGTTATTACACGCGTGTTACAACGAAGCTGGGTTTGATGAACAAGACGAAGATGTAATCAACCGTGTTGGAATAGTGTTATATCAAGTGTTGAAGCGTAACAAGTTGTATTTTGGATAGAAAGATAAACGGTAAATTCGGAGGTGGCGGTGATGTGATGTGCCTAATTGGGATGATATTAAACGAGAATGGGAAGCAACTAACATAACGCTTGCTGCATTAGCAGAAAAGCATGATGTGAAACTTGGTACGTTGAAGAGTAGGAAGAGTCGTGAAGGATGGTCGAGGGGTGCAACTAAAAAGGATGCAACCATACCCAAGGATGCAACCCCTGAAAACAAGAAGGATGCAACCGGTGACAAGACCGCTAATGAGGAAGCAAGAAAGAAAGCTTCATATACTGATGAAGGTAAAGAGCGGAGCAACCGAAGTGGTAACCCGAATCCAAAGAACCAATTCACCGAACGGAACACTGCCGCATTAAAGCATGGGTTGTTCAGTCGATACATCCCGAAAGAAACACTAGCGATTATGGGGATGATGGATAAGGACAACCCAGCTGATTTGATATGGGACCAAGTTATGATTCAATACGCGGCAATCATACGAGCGCAACAAATCATGTTCGTTGAAGATAAGCATGAAACAGTCAAAGAACTTAAGAAGTTGAAAGTTGAGAACGTGGTTTCTTCAGATGGAAAAGATATTCAACTTCCGATTGAACAAGAATACGAGATTCAATTTGCTTGGGATAGACAGGCGTCATTCCTTAACGCTCAATCGAGAGCTATATCTGAGTTGCGAACATCTATTAAGCAGTTCCTTGAAATGGCTTATGATGACGATGAGCGTCGTTTGAAGCTCGAGGGTATGCAGGTAAATATCAACAAATCGAAAGCAGAGATTGAGAAACTATCCGGCGACAACGACGAGGCCCCAATCGAAATAGTGATTAGCCGAAAGGGTGGTCGCTGATGGTTGCGATACAGAAAGAGGTTAATCCTCATTTCGAGGATTTTTTGTTTGACTGGAATCAAAAGTTTCAGTTTCTGGTTGGGGGCTATGGCTCATCTAAGAGTTACCATGTGGCATTTAAACTTATCCTAAAGTTGTTAAGCGAGAAAAGAACGGCACTAGTTGTCCGCGAAGTCTATGACACTCACAGGGATTCGACGTTCTCTTTATTAGAAGAAATCATCAATGACTTAGGGTTGAGTCATAAAATACGATGCGGGTCATCACCAATGCAAGTCAAATTCCCGAATGGCAGCAAGATCATATTCAAGGGAATGGATAAACCCGCAAAGTTGAAGTCAATAAATAACGTATCGCTTATCTGGCTGGAAGAATGCTCCGAAATCAAGTACGCAGGCTTTAAAGAGCTGCTAGGACGTTTACGACATCCTTCTTTAAAACTGCATATGATTCTTTCCACAAACCCAATTGGTGAAGACAACTGGACGTTCCTGCACTTCTTTAAGGACGAGAGAAACAAGCGTATTGTTCTGGATGACCAAGATTTGTACAAAGAGCGTACTGTTGTAGTTGGCGATACCTACTACCACCACTCAACAGCTGATGATAATTTATTTTTGCCTGAAAGCTACATCGAGCAATTGGATGAAATGAAAGATTATGATCCAGACCTTCACCGTATCGCTCGGGAAGGTCGTTTTGGTGTTAACGGTAAACGTGTATTACCGCAGTTTTCGGAACGGCCACACGAAGAAGTTATGGAAGCGATTAGAAGGCTACGGGATCCTATCGAGCGGGTTGGTATGGACTTTGGATTTGAGGATTCATACAACGCTGTAATTCGTATGGTTGTGGATCACAAGAAGAAATACTTGTACATCTACTGGCAGTATTACAAGAATCATATGACAGATGACCGTACAGTCGTTGAATTAGATGAGTTTAAGAAATCCAGAGAACTAATTATCGCTGATAGTGCCGAGCCGAAAACTATCCAGTACTTTAAGCAAGAAGGATTTCGCATGAAAGGTGCTGTAAAGTTCGGTGGTTCTCGACTGGCCAACACGAAGAAGGTCAAGCGATTCAAAAAAATCATTTGCTCATCTGATTGTCCAGATGTCATAAGGGAACTGAAATACTTAACATACAAGGAAGATAAGAACGGAAATATCATACCAGATGAATTTAAGACGGACCCTCATACGTTCAGCGCCATTTGGTATGGGTTGGACGGTTACGAGGTGTCAGACCTGAAAGGTGGGTCGGTATCTGTACTAAAACCGAGGTGACAACATGCTAATTGAAGATTTATACCGTGCACCCTGGCACGAACGAATGAATGAGGTGATAAAGAATATGGTTGATGATGTCATTACAGATCTTGAAATCCTGGTGCAAGAAATAAAGGAGTGGGAAGACAGTGAAGTACGCACCAACATGATCGTTGGTGAGCGTTACTATCTGAACAAAACTGACATTCTCGAAAAGAAACAAAAGATTGAGTGGAAATCCAATCAGAAACTGGCTCACGGTTTCGCTAAAAAACTAGTAGACCAAAAGATTGGTTATTTGTTAGCGAAAGAGCCGACCTTTGGCACGGAAAACGTGACGTATCGAAAGTTGATTACAGAAACGTTTGACCGCGGTCTGTTAAAAAAGATAAAGAACGTTGGTAAAGAGGGTGTTAACAAGGGTATTGCGTACCTCCACCCATTCTTTAATGAATCAGGCGATTTGTCATTCAAAAAGTTCCCTTCCGAACAGATCATTGTGAACTGGGCCGATAACGAACACATGGAAGCCTTGTCGTTTACTCGTGTTTACGAAGTGACTCACTACGAAGACCGTAAAAAGGTCACGAGCAAGAAGGTTGAATACTATCATTCTGGAGGCGTTAAGTATTACGTCTTTGATGGCGGAAAGCTTATCCCTGATGTTCCGGCTGGCATTGAAAAGAACTACCATTTCTTGATTGATGAAGAGCCGTTTGTTTGGGACAAGATCCCGCTGATTCACTTCAAATACAACGAAGAAGAACAACCGTTGATTGATAGCATTAAGTCGCTAATCGACAACTACAATACGCAAGCTTCGACTAATGCTGATTTGTTGGCAGATATACCGAAATTTATCTATAAGCTCATCAATTACGGCGGCGTGGATCTTACAGAGTTTCTATCCGATTTAAATACTTATATGACTGTCAATTTGGATAAAGATGGTGATGTAGATAAGTTGCAGGCGGATATCGAAACCGATGCAGTAGAAAAAGAGATTGACCGCAACCGTAACTCAATTTATGAGTTCGGTCGCGGAGTCGATACGAGAGAAACGGGTTTACGCGATGCGTCTGGCGTCGCCCTACGTTTTCGATACAGCGATTTGGACATGGACTGCAACATCTTAGAGTCGGAATTCCAATCGTCCATTGAACACATGTTGTGGTTCATTAACACGTACTTCTCTGTGACCGGACAAGGTGATTACTTTGAAGAGAAGGTAAACATCATTTTTAATCGTGACATCATTGTTGCCGAAACCGAGGCTATAAAGAATGCTACTGAGTCTGTTGGTATTTTGGACGACAAGACAATTCGTGAAAATCACCCTTGGTATAACGAAGAAGTCGAAAATCGGTTAAAAGAGCAGGAAGAAGCTGAAAAACAAGAGGAAGACGATTACAAGGATAAGTTCCCTCCAAAAGAAGTGAAAGCAGATGGCTAAGCCAAATAAAAAGTATTGGGAAGATCGTGCTGAGCAGCGTGAGATGGAATCGCAGCTTATTGCGAGCAAGTATCTTGCGCGAATGGATGAAAGTTTACGAGAAGCGCAACTTGACATCGTGCGTCAAATTGAAGCGTTCTATGCTAGGTATTCTATCGAAAACAAAGTAACCCTTACCGAAGCTCGAAAGTATTTAAATGTTAAAGAGTTAAAGGATTTTAAGGACATCGATTTGAAGCGATTCCGTGAGATGTCCTTATCTAGCAATCCGGAATACAACAGGATTCTGAATGCTGCTAGTTATCGAGTTCGCATTTCACGTTTAGAAGCTCTCAATCTTAATATCGAAATGCGAATGGCTCAGTTATACGGTGGTCTGAACGGGTTACAACAGTACGCGTATACTGGTTTAGGAGAAGTCTATCAAGCTTCTTACTATCAGTCGATGTTTAGTTTGGCCCAAGCGGGTGTGGTTGGCGGCACCGTGGCGGTACTAACTGATAAGACGATGCAGGAAGTGCTGACATACAACTGGAGCGGTAAGGAGTTTTCTGAACGAATTTGGGGGCATCAAGCATCTACACGAATGGCTATCCGTAAAGAGCTAGAGAAAAGCTTTGCTTCTGGCAGGTCTATTCAAAAGACAACGAAAGCTATCATGGATGCAACAGATGTTACCCGCTCGAGAGCAGAGACGCTTGTACGAACTGAGTCAAACTTCTTCCACGGTTTGGCTGCGCAAAACAGCTATACCGATGCCGGGATAGAAAAGTACGAAGTCTTAGCGACGCTAGATAGCCGAACATCTAACATTTGTCGCGAGCAGGACGGGAAGGTCTATGATTCGAAGGATTACGAACCTGGTGTTACGGCAAATCCATTTCACCCGAATTGTCGCTCCACCACAATTCCTTGGTTTGATGAATCCGAATACACCGATGGCGAACAGCGACAGTCCGCTGATGGCTTGATTGATTCGATGACGTATGAAGAGTGGTTCGGGAAGTATGTAGTTTAATCAGCGAAAAGTCATTCGGAGGTGAGTAATGTGGAAAGAGAACGAATCGCAGTCGCAGAACAGTCGAATTTCCAAACTCACAACTGGAAGAAGAAAGCAAATGGCGAACCAGATGAATGGGGCTTTGAGTCAGGCAATCATAACGGCTTTTATTGTATAGATTGCAGTGACTACTACTGTAAGCACTGTAATGAAACAGTTGAAAAATGTGAAGGTAAAGTTTAAGCATCTATATAAGATGCTTTTTCTTATGCCCGAAATACGTGAAGTAAAGGTGGTGGTGAACTTGTGTTTCAAGAGGTCAAATTCGAGAAAGGATAGGTGATCCAAATCTCGGTTGGCTACTCCGTCATGTAGCTATATGAGGAGGTTCGTCAGATGATAAACAAGTGTAAGCATAAATGGATTGACATGGAAGATGGTACGTTCGACCAATTTTGCGTTCTTTGTAGTTTGAAGCAAATGCAAAATGTGATGAGCCCCATTAGTGCTGAATTAAATGTCCCGCTAGGTATGTCATTGGAGAGAGAAAAAATAGAGGTCCCATTATTCACTGGAGATAAACACATTAGAATTTCTATTTATAAAGATGAATTGATCAAACAAATGAACGAAGAAATGTGTTTGTCGATCAATCACTTAAGTAACTCGATTGGGAGGTAGTCGGATAATGAATTATAAAGTACTAATTGCTAACGGCGACAAGTTAATTGACCGACGTGTTAATGGAGTAGGGGAAATTGAGGTTAAAGACGGAGCATACATTTTACTGAACAGGTCAGGCGACTTGATATTTACTGCACCATTCGATTCAGTCATTTATATTGCATCTGTTTAAGTCGCTGATAGGGCGGCTTTTTATTTTCGTCTTTTTATCAATTGCAGACGTTAAAGATTCAATGGGGTTCGCAGACGTAACTGCGTAATAAAATCGTAACCAAAGGAGCAGATATACATGAATAGAGAGTTTTTAAAAGGTTTGGGTTTGGATGATGCTGCTATTGACAAGATCATGGCAGAGCATGGTAAAACAGTCGAGTCGCATAAATCAAAGGTTACTGACCTCGAATCAAGTGTCACTGATTTGAAAGGTCAACTCACACAGCGTGATTCCGACCTGAAAGACTTGAAGAAAAAAGCAGAGGGTAGCGAAGAACTTCAAACGCAACTTACTACTTTGCAAGGGAAATACGATACTGAGACGGCTGATTTTGAAACAAAGCTGAAAGACACAAACCTTGCAACTGCAATGAAATTAGATCTAATTGGTAAAGTCCATGACGTTGATATGGTCATTGGTCAAATCGATAAGTCTAAAATCAAAGTAGATGAAACAGGTAAGGTCACCGAAGGACTCGACGAGCAGATTAAAACCCTGCAAGAATCGAAGTCCTTCTTGTTTGTCGAAAAACAGGAAGAAAAATCTCCATTGTTCAAGGGGCTCACACCGGCAGATGGTAAAAAAGGCGAAGACAAAGAAAAAAATACGAGCGAAGATTTCGGGAAAAGTCTAGCTCACTTAGCAGCAGGAAATGCAGATTTAGATAAAGCCCGAGATTCATATTTCGGATAAATAGGAGGATGACAAAATGAAATTTGTTCAAACGGATTACGGTAATAAGAAGGGTATTTTAAAATTCCCCGATCACTTTGTCAATCTAGCGATTACGGTTGATGATACAGGCGTTGTAGCAAATGCAGATGGTAAGAAGATTGTTCCTGCGGGTACGATTCTTGGCGGCGGCGTACTAGCTGACGATACTAATTTAGCAGTTAAGGCAACAACAACAGCTGATGTATCTGACGCGGAAGGTGTTCTTTTTAACGACACTGATGTAACTTACGGTCCTGCATCTGGCGCTTTATTGATTCACGGATTCGTTGCCATCGACAAATTGCCAACAGTTCCAACCGCGGAAGAAGTTGCGGCACTTAAACAAATTACATTCTTGAAATAAGAGAGGACGGATATAAATGCCAAACATTTTTGATCTAGTTAATGCGAAAAGCATTGCAACTTACTACACAGAATCAACATCGAATAAAACGCCATCACTGGGGCGGACGTTATTTCCTCCGAAGAAGCAGCTTGGGCTTGATTTAAGCTGGATTAAAGGCGCTAACGGGTTGCCTGTTGCTCTTATGCCTTCCGAGTTTGATGCGAAAGCGACTCTACGTGATCGCATTGGATTCAGTAAAGTTGAGACGGAAATGCCATTCTTCCGTGAGGCGATGCGTATCGGGGAGAAGGACCGTCAAGAACTGAATAAACTTTTAGCGTCGTCTAACGAAGCTTATTTGATGCCGATGATTACCAAAATTTACGATGACGTTACTACGCTTGTAAAAGGTGCTGAAGTTCAGCCGGAACGCATGATTATGCAATTGCTTTCAACTGGGAAGATTGCTATTCGTGCGAATCGACAAGACTTCGATTACGACTATGGCATGAAGAACGATCACAAAGAAACGTTATTGACTACTGCGAAATGGTCAGATAAGGATTCAACTCCTATCCAGGACATTCTCCGTTGGCAGAATAAAGTGTTGGACAACACTGGTTCGAAGCCGACCAAGGCAATTATGACGAACAAGACGTTTAGTTATTTGTTAAATCACCCAAGTATTCGATTGGATATGAATCCGTTGGGCGGACAAAACATCATCATGACGGATGCGATGCTTAAGCAGTATCTAAGTGTAAAACTTGGTCTATCCGTTGCTGTATATGATAAAAAGTACATCGCAGAAGACAAAACAACACAGAATTTCTTCCCGGACGATGTGTTTACACTCATTCCGGATGGATCTCTTGGAAACACGTATTTCGGTACTACTCCTGAAGAATCCGATCTTATGGCTGGTAATTCTCCGGCTGATGTCCAAATCGTTGACACTGGTGTGGCGATTACAACGATTAAAGAGCCGCATCCAGTGAACGTCGAAACAATCGTTTCCGAGATTGTATTGCCGTCTTTCGAAACGCTCGACAATATCTTCATTGCGACAGTTAACTAAGAGGGGACTTGTTCCTCTCTATTTTTATTGAAGGAGGTAAATCAATTGTCAAAAGTTATGGTGACATTCACCCTAAACGTCAAATACGGTACCGAACTATATAGTAGAGGAGATTCTGCATCAGTATCGGCAGATGATTGCGATGAATTATTAGCGTTAGGTGTTATCGAAGATGATTTTGTGCGGCCTGTTAAGAAGAAACAGAAGGCGGAAAGCAAGGAGGAGTAAACGTGGAAGTAATCGACATCGTGAAGTCCAAATTGCCAGACCCGAAACCCGGTGATTCAATGCTGAATATGCACATTGAAGAAGTTGGCCAGTCAATCAAAACTTATTGCAACCGCTCTGATATCCCTAAAGAACTCCGTTTTGTTCATGCGAATATGGTTGTCGATTTCATCAACGGAGAAAACCGCAAGAGTGATCCTGAGGCGCAATCCTCTGTTGCATCTGTAAAAGAGGGTGACGTAACGGTTCAATTCGGTTCGGCGAAAGTTGCTTATAGTGAACGTGCTGCCGAACAACTCTTCTTCGATTATGCAAAGCAGCTGAACAAGTTTCGGAAGTTGAGGTGGTAGCGTGAACATTCGAGAAATCATGGCGAAAGCTACAGCAGCCACTGAATTTATGTATGACAAGACTGCTGAAATTAAGCGTTATGAGGATTACGTGAAGCCAGGGGGTGCTGATGGTCATCGGTGGGTGACAGTTCATGCAGACGTTCCCTGTCGCTTATCATCCACGACGCTTAACAATGCGACACAAGGTGATGCGAACGTCATTCAGTATGATGTGAAACTGTTTCTTTCAAGTGATCATGATGTCCTAGCAGGCGATGTAGTCATTGTTGATGGCGTTGAATATGAATCAGCAAAAGAACCGTTCGTGTACGTTTCCCATCAAGAAGTATTACTCGTCTTCAAAGGCTATGCATAATGGGCTTCGAATTCAGCGAGATACGACAGATGAAACAAAATCTGATTGAGTTACAAAAAGCTTCGCACGCCATCCATTTGAAGGTCGCGAAGCGCATTGCTCAATTGGCGATACGTAAGGTTAAGAAGATGACGCCAGTTGATACAGGAGATCTTCGTAATAACTGGAAATACCACATCGTAAAAAAAGGCGATATCTACACTATACTCATTTACAATCAACTAGAATATGCAAGTTTCGTTGAAGACGGGCGCCGAATAGTTGTAGCAGGAGCGACAATCGGCTGGGTGGAAGGCAGATTCATGTTAAAGCTCACGAAAGATGAAATGGAACGCATCGCCCCTCGGATGTGGAAAATAGATGTCGAGAAGGAGATGAGGAGAATCTTTGGTGAATAACTTGAAATCTCTCATTATCCAACAAATAAAAAGTGTATTCGGCAGCACGATTAAAGTGTATGACGAAGAGGTTAAACAGGGTTTGAAGGTACCGTCTTTTCAATTTCTGATTGCAGATAATTCGCAAACTACTGGCTTGAATGTGGTGAAGCGTAACCCTGTTTTTAACGTCAACTATTTCCCGAAGTCATTGAACGAGCGACGTACAGAGTGCGACGAGGTGTTAGAAACATTTCAAAACGAATTTAGGCTGATAGGCGGTAAACACTACGCATACGAAATTGAAGGGAAAATGTCGGATGGTGTACTAGTCATCACGTTTGGCCTGCGTTTGTTGTTAAAAGAAGTAGTTACAGGTACGCCGATGACTACGCTTGGAGGTGTGACGGTTGGGTTCAAAAAATGAAAAAAGTAATTTCAGCAAAACGGCTTTTATAGAAGCCGAAACTAATAATAACGGTCGCAACCTGCTTCAAGTCTTGCTGAAGGAGGATAAAACCTATACGCAAGATGAAGTTGCGAAGCTAGTAAAAGATTGGAAGAAGAAGGAGGTCAAGCAATAATGGCAGGTGGAATTTGGATTAAACAAGACAAAGTGCGTCCAGGCGCATATACAAATTTTAAAACAAACTCACTCGCAGACGCAGGTCTTGATTTAACGGGTGCGGTTATCGTCCCTATAGCTTTAGATTGGGGAGTAGTCGGCGAGTTCGTTAAGGTGACTCCATCTAGCGATTTCAAAGCGCTATTTGGTAAGCCGTTGAATCAAATCGTGCCTATTCGCGAAGCGTTCAAGGGTTCGAGTCAAGTGACGGTGTTCAATGTTAACGGCGAGGGAGTTAAGGCTACGGCAGTAAGCACAACGTTCACAGCTACAGCGGTACACGGCGGTACAGGCGGCAATAACATTAGTGTTAAATTCACGCTAGGTCTGAATGAATCGGTAGTTAAAACATATCTCGATGGCGTAGAAGTAGATTCACAAACTGCTGCTATTGCTACTGATTTGGCGGCTAATGACTACGTTGTATTCTCGGGAGATTTTCCCGTCGCAGACGCCACGCTGACACTTGCAACCGGCACTACTGTTCCAGCCACTAATGGCTCATATGATGCAATTGTCGCAGGCTTGGATACACAAGAGTTCAAGACTATCGCACTCGGAACAGAAGAAGCAGATTTAAAAGCGCTATTTGCATTGAAAGTTAAAGAATTGCGTGAAATGGCGGGTAAGAATGTGACGTTCGTTACGAATGGTTACGCAATCGCCGACAGTGAAGCGGTAGTATCGGTCGTCAATGGCGTGACACTCGAAGGCAACGAGGTTCTGACTGCTAAAGATGCAGTTTACTTCTATGGTGGCGCTTATGCCTCGGCGGGTGTTGATTCGTTAACATATGTTGCTTATCCTGGCGCTATCGACTGCGAACGCAAGACTAACGACGAGATCATTCAAGCGTTGAAAGACGGCCATATCATCTATACATTCAACAATGGCCTTGTTGTTATCGAGCAGGATATTAACACGTTCAAGTCGTTTACTGTGGAGAAGAATCAAGATTTCCGTAAGAACAAGATTGTTCGTACGCAAGATGCGATTTCTGATGCTACCAGTTTCGTGTTTTCAACTAAGTTCATTGGTAAAAACATCAACAACGGCAATGGTCGAAACTTGTTCAAAGCCGCGTTGATAAAAGATGTGTACGATCCGCTTGCAGGAGTAGAAGCTATAGAATACACATCAGAAGAAATCATCGTCGAGCAAGGCATTGAAAAAGACGCAGTTACAACAAATTCTTACGTCACAATTCAAGATGCTATGGAAAAACTATATACAACAGTAAATTGCAAATAATTGGAGGTGCTATAAATGACTATTATGGAAACGAAAGACGCAATCAGCGGTAAAGAAGGCGCCTTATTCCTAACAATCGGAGGGCGTTCTTTAGAGTTTGCCGAAATCACGAAATTTGAATCGAAAATCGAGTTCACGAAAGCCGATGTAAAACGAGTTGGCGCTCGTATGGATGGAAGTAAGATTGTAGGCGCAAAAGGCACCGGAAACATGACAGTCTACTACCACAGACCTGAGATACGCGCCATGGCACTTGAATACTTGAAGACAGGAAAATCCCCAATATTTGACGCCATGGTTGTTAATGATGACGTATCAAGTGACGCTGGTAAGCAAACGACGCTTGTGAAAAACATCGTTCCTGATGGCATGTTGATCGCTTTGCTTGATGGTGAGTCAGATGATGTATTAAAAGAGGAAGTTACGTTCACGTGGGATGACTTCGATTTGTTAAACCAATTCATTGCACTTAACTAATAGGGGGAAAACATGGATGAGTAAATTTAAATCATTTTTAAAAGGGAATGTAAAAGAAGTAGAGAACGCCTCTTTGAAGCTTGAACGCTTTGATGAAGCTATTATTTTGCGTCCGTTGTCATCTGGCGAAGCAGATGCAATTAGTGAAGGTTGTTTTAAGAATAAGCCGGGTAAAAAGGGTAAGCAAGAGCGTGTCTTCGATACGATCAAATACAATCGCGAGATTTGTACTGCATCAATAGAGCATCCCGACCTAAGCGATGTGGAATTACAGGAATCGTACGGTGTACGTGGAGCTGACAACCTTTACTCCAAACTGTTCTTGCTTGGTGAAGCTAACCAGATTCTTGAAAAGGTAACGGAGATCAGCGGAATTGATGTATCTATGGATGACGAGATTGAAGAAGCAAAAAACTGATTGATGGAGGGGAAGATGAGGTAGATGCCGAAGCTGTCTACGCTCATGTTGCCCTCCACCGCTTTAATATTCGCCCGCTTGAATTTCTAAATATGGATCGCAAGGAGAAATTATTTGTGATTGCTAGTATTAAGGTGCAGTTGAAGAAAGAGAAGGATGAAGCGGATAAGATTAAGAAATAAAAAAGAATACTTGCATGTAACTAAAAGGTGCTGTAGCATAGTGAGTAATTGAATTGCTTACAAATGTGGAAGCACCACAAAACCCCGTCAACCGGTGGTTTTGTGGTGCTTTTTTGTCGGGAATCTCAAAACTAGTTGAAAATTTAATTAAATAATAGTTGATAATCGGTATGGGGTGTTGTATGATTCAAATAATCATATAAACCTTAAAGGGAGCACCCCTCGGAAAGCCGTTTATTATAATAAACGGATTCTTAGGGGTGTTTTTGTATGGTTTTTTAGGGAGGGGAGTGTTTAGTGTATTGGATTTAGATTATTTATCGACCCAAAACAAAAAGAGTCAGAGAAGATTCTCAGCTCTTTTGAATTTCTTACTACCACTTCGATGTTAAATATTAATAGAAAAAAGCTTTTAAATCATCATCAAAAGAGTAGTGAAGAATAAGATTTGACTTAACGGTTTCTAATAACTCCTTTTCCAATTCAGTAATAAACGCACGTGGTACATCCTGCAAAATAGTTTTAATTTCATCAGAATATTTAGCATGTAGACCTATGTCGGTGATGTATTCCTTTCCATCAACGGGTTCTTTTTCCGAACTACCGATACTAATATCTACCAAAAATTCGGAAACGATTTTTTGGTCTTTAAACTCTATTATTGAGTTTACACGGGATTGTTCAGAGCGGTTACTCGGATTGTAATCAAGCACTTCGAATTCATAATTAAATTTTTCTTGGATAAATAATTCATTCGGAGTGACCTTTAGGTAATTGCAAAGAGTATCAAATGTGTCAAATTGTATTCCTTTACCGTGATTATAAGCTAACGCGGTTAATGTAGTACGAGATATTCCGGTTATTCTAGCTACATCACTGATTTTGAGTTCCCTTTCAGCTAACAAAACAGATAAGTTGCATCTAATCATTTCATCACCTCTTAAGAACAATTGTATTAGAGTCTGAACAAATTGCAACTATTTAACAATGAAAGACTTGACTTGATTAAAAGTGTGATGTATTGTTTAGTTATTGTATGTTCAGATGTTTGAACAATCAATTTGAAAATGACGTAGGATGAACAGATGGGAGGTGTGGTGGATGGTCGATATAAATTTACCTGTTTTATTGGCGCAGCGACGTATGACTATTTCAGATTTACATCGAGCGACTGGAATATCTCGTACAACAATAATCTCACTTTATTATGAGAGAGCTAAAGGAGTGAAATTTACAACACTATCAATAATTTGCAAGTATCTTAAATGTGAGATTGGAGAACTAATTAAATTCAAAGAGGAGGAAGCGTTGGATGAATATCAAAATAGAGAATTGGATGGGGCGTGAAATTCGTTTTGTTGAGAAAAATCCTGGTGACTGGTGGGCGATTGCGAAAGATGTGGCATTGGCGTTGGGTTATAAGACTGCATCTGATTTAACAAGAAGGCTAGATGTTGAAGAAAAGAGCAATATGCGTTTAACGCGTATTGGGAAAGGTGGACGACCAGACACGATTATTTCGGAATTTGGTATTTACGAGGCGATATTCGGCAGTGAGAATAAAGAGGCTAAAGAATTCAAGAAGTGGGTTAAGCAGGTAATTAAAGAACTTCGCCAGTCTTCGGGCTTAGAGGGATTCCAAGTGTTCCGCATGTTGGATAAGGAGCATCAAAAAGAAATGATGTCGAAGCTAAGCCAATCTTTGCAGGAGCCAAAACGAGTTAACTTTATCAAAGCGAATACAATTGCGAACAAAGCAGTATCTAGTCGTCATGGACATCCAAAAGCATTGAAAAAGAATCAAATGACACCGAGAATGCTAGTGGAACGAGAGCCGATTTTAGCAGATACAGTGGATTTGATGATTGTTAAGGATAAGTTTCAACTTGAACTTTCAGTAAGTGAGGAAGTGTACGGAAAATATGTGCAGTAAAAATAAAAAGCCACAATCTAAGTTGGCGCTCAGATTGTGACATTATAAGAGTGACATCCACCCTAACCTAAATCTATTATAACCTTATAAGGTTATAATTAAAAGTGGATGTCCTCGAAATGAGGAGGATAATTATGGGTAACACTAAACTTACGGTTACGGCATTCTCGATAGTGCAAGAAATAAGTAAATCATTGGGTGTCGAGATTACGAATGGAACGGGTTACGATGACTTCTTTAAGTCTTGTGTAGAAAAAATGAAGTTAGATATTGAAAATATTCACCTAAGAACAGTTTTCAAACTTATTAATTTCTTTGAATCAGAAACTGAACCATTAAAAGAATGGGAAAAAGAAATATTTTCCGTTTTGCATCAAAGAAGGTTGGTGGGTCTTTGTGGCTGAAACAATCGAAAGAGAATCGATTGCAAAATCTTTAAAAGAGGTAATCAATCTCGATGTTGCTAACATATTGCATGCCGGATTAGAAAAATTGAAAGTGTTTCTAACTCATGATTTAGATGATAGTGTTCGGGATGGAATTGTAGAATATACTTTATCGACAATGAATATAGAAACAAATACAGTTTTACAAGAGATAAAGTTTCGGTGTGACTCTTATGATGAAGCACGCTTAGCGACAAAATCGTATAAGAGTCTGTTACTAGAAAGTTTTCAAGAGTTACAAATACAAATTTAAATTAAGGAGGAACACTCTCATATGAGGGTGTTTTTTCATTGAAAGGGGTGATTGTCATGTAGTATTTATCGCATAAATTTTAAAATAGCTTTCTCAATATGCAAAATCTGCTAGAATAGTAGAAAAGTATTAGGAGGGGTTATTTTGAAAGCTATTGTAAGTTTAGTTGATGGGTTACCAATAAAAGACCCGAAAGCTCAAATAGAATTAACATTTGACGAAGAACGATTTATTATTGTTGAAAAGGGATTCAAAGGTTTTAAAAGTATTGCGGCAACCACTTTTAACATACCGCTGAAAAACATGTTGGCTACTGTGTTGACGACTGAGAAAGAGCTAATTGAAAAGAACAAAAGCGCGATTGGTCGAGGCGTACTTGGTGGAGTTTTGTTCGGGCCAGCAGGTTTGATTCTGGGAGGACTTTCAGGTATCGGGAAAAAAAGTGGTTCTAAACAGAACTACCTTTATATCATTTCATACGTATCCTCGAATGAAGAAATTGCGAATATCACTTTTGGTATGCCGGCAATGATGAATGGTGTAACCGGAAAGTTCGATAAAGTACTTTTAAAAAAATTAGCTACTATTGAACCAAGTGAATTAGTTAAAGAGTTCCGCGGTGTAGATGAGCAAACAGAGTTTAATCTTTGATAAAGCAAAATAATTTCAAGCATCCCGTTTAGGGGTGCTTTTTCTTATGATGAAAGAAGGTGTGACAATGGCTGGGGCACAAACAACATTATCTTTACAAGACAAATTGACTGGTCCATTAATGAAAATGATGAGAGCAATGGATCGTACCATTGCAATTATGGAGCGTATGGATCAAACAGCTAACAGCGTTGATACCCGAGGATTGCAGCGAGCGAGAAGTGATATTCAAAACGCATCTGCAGACTTGGAGCGTTTACGTTCCTCGACAAGCTCTACAGATCGATTGAGTGAAGGATTTAGACGAATAAGGAGCCCTGTTGAAAGTGCGGCGGGGGCAGTGAAGAATTTCTTCTCCAGTTTTGTAGGAGCTGCAGCGGCGTATCTTTCCTTACAAGGGTTAGCGAACGGATTTAAGAAATTTGTTGGTGCTTCAGATACGATGACATCCACAACAGCCCGACTGAATTTAATCAATGATGGATTGCAGACGCAGGCAGAATTGCAAGATAAGATATACAACGCAGCTCAACGATCGTTAACTCCGTACAATGTTATGGCAGATAGCGTAGCGAAGTTGAACTTACTAGCAGGACATGCTTTTAGCGGAAACGACGAAACTATTCTTTTCTCTGAATTGATGGGGAAAGCACTTTCGGTATCTGGTGCAGATACTCAAGCCCGTCAAGCTGCTACACGTCAACTAACCCAAGCGATGTCCTCTGGGCGTTTGCAGGGTGATGAATACGTTTCAATAATTGAAAACGCTCCTTTACTTGCAAAAGCAATCGAGAAAGCAATGGGGCAAGGTGAAGGTTCATTGAAAAAGTTATCTTCTGAAGGGAAAATAACTTCAGCTGTCATTAAAAGCGCATTATTTAGTGCAGGGACAGAAATCGAAGAAATGTTTGCTTCACTTCCATTAACCTTTGCAGATGCTATGGTATTGTTCAAAAATTGGTCCGGCAGAGCATTTGAACCATTATTTATTAGGTTCAATCAATTCGTTAACTCAGATGCATTCCAAGTTCTTGCAGGACATGCTATGGGATTTGTCGCAGTGTTTGTAGCAGCAATGTCTATTATGTTTGATGTCATCGAAGGAATATACGGTGCTATTGGTGCAGTTTCTGAATATTGGCCCGTCATGGCAGCGGGGCTAGCGGTATTAATTGCAGTATATTTCCCTGTGATAATGGGGTGGTTAAGTTCGATGTCAGTTAAGCTTTGGCTTTTGGTACAACCTGTATTGGCGCAGGCCGCCGCTTGGTTGGCTGTTTATTGGCCGATTGCTCTAATCATCGGAATAGTAGTTGCTTTAATAGCTATTCTAATGCACTTCGGAGTAACAACCGAACAAATTCTTGGTTTCGTTGGCGGACTATTCTTCGCATTAGGTGCAGTGGTTTGGAATCAAGTAGCGAATATGTGGAATATGTTTGCGATGCTTGCAGAATTCCTTATTAATCTGTTCATTGACCCAAAGTACGCGGTAGAGAAACTGTTCTATGATTTAACTAAACATGTCATAGACAATATGGCGGCAATGGGCGGCTCATTTGACAACGTAACTAACTTCCTAGGTAAAGCTTTTGTAGCGGGTGCTAATGTCGCTATTGGAGGCATTAATGGTTTGCTGAAAGCTATTGCAAAAGTAACCGGTATTGATCTAGGGGAAGTTGGTAAATTGAGCGCCGGAACTAGCAATGTGCTTTCTAATAGCCTTAAAAATATGGCTAACAACTTAGAAGCTCCTACTAGTACTAAGAATGTCGTTAATCTCGCGCGAATGGATTTGAAAAGCATCCCCGGAGCATATCAATCGGGCTACAGTAAAGGTTCGAATATGAAATTGCCTAGCTTCGGGAATGCAGGTGATAAATTCAAAGTACCTCCAAATATAGATACAGGTAATGTCTTTGGTGACGGAAAACTAAAAGGCGGTAAACTCGACAAGGTCGGTAAAATCGATGATGAAATCAGTATTGCAGATGAAGATTTGAAAATGCTGAGAGAGTTGGCGGATATTCGTTCCATTCAAAACTTCCAAACGCTTAACCCTACGGTCCAATTCATGGGGGATATGACTATCCGAGAAGATGCTGATCTAGACAAGCTTGTCGCTAAATTAACCGATAAACTGACGGATCAATCGAACGAATCGGTAGAGGGGGTCTACACGTAATGCGTGGTATCTACTTTAGCGCGAATAACGATGAAGAAGGCTTCCAATTACCGATTCTGCCTGAGAAAGTGAGTGAATTGGGAGCTGGGGATGGTGAGGATTTCTCTATCTCGAAACTCGGAAATATCAACATACCGAAAGACCCGAAACTCGAAGAATATCCTTTGGAATCCTTTTTCCCTGCTACCGAAACGCATTATTCGTCGACTGCTTTTAGGGAACCTCAGTATTATATCGATGCTTTAAAACGTTGGAAGAAAAATAAGATGGCCGTTCGCTATATTTATGTGAACGGTTCTTTTTCTATCAATGAGCTGGTTACTATTGAGAAGTTTGATTATGAGGAATCGGATGGTAGCGGAGATGTTTATTTCACTTTAGCTTTAAAGAAATATGTGCATTTCGCTCCAAAAAAGATGGCGGTGAAAAAGCCTATTGTATCAACTGCATCCGTTAAAGCGGCAGTCGTCAAAAAAACAGCTCCACCACGTCAAAACTCAAAGCCTGCACCTCAAACATATTCACTCATTAGCGGTGACAGCCTGTGGAAAGTTGCTCAAAAGTATTTAGGTGATGGTAACCGATTTAGAGAAATAGCGAATTTAAATGGAATTAAAGACAGTCAATTTAGTAGCCTACCAATCGGCTTGAAAGTAAAGCTCCCAACGAAATGAGGGATGATGCATGGAAGTGTTGATTGATAACCTTAATGGTACTGTCTGGGACATACCTGTATCATCCGTAGATTGGAAGACGGGACGTATAGGCAAGGTTGGGACACTGGATGTGAAACTCGTTGTAAATGAGCCGTTGAAACATCCTATCAACAATGGGAATATCGTTCGGGTTATGGACGGTAAAGAAAAAGTGTTTTATGGTTTTATCTTCGATGTTGGTTTAAATAAAGATAGTGCTGCAACAGTTAAGGCGTACGATCAGTTAAAGTATTTGATGTTTAATGACACATTTGTTTTTTCATCTACAACCGCTACTGCGGCTATCAAAAAAATAGCAACGGATGCTAAGTTGAAAATTGGCACGTTTGAAGATACGAAATATAAAGTACCTGGAATGATTGAGGACGACAAGAAAGCCTTTGACGTTGCTACAAAGTTCTTGGATTCCACTCTAATTGCTACGAATCGAAACTTTATTCTATTCGACAACTTCGGAGCATTAGACCTAAGAAATATTGAAAATATGAGAATACCAGCAGACGACTTCTACATTGGAGAGGAGAGTCTGCTTTTTGATTTTGATTATAAAAAATCCATTGATAAAGAAACATATAACCGCGTTAAACTTGTCCATGACAACAAGGAAACGAAAAAACGTGAAGTATATATCGTACAAGATAGCGCGAATATCGCTAAATGGGGCAGACTGCAACATTTTCAAAAAGTTGATGAAAACATGGAGCCGGCGCAGATTAAAGATCTTGCTGACCGATTTATTAAGTTGAGAAATCGCGAATCCAAAGAATTGACTCTTGATTGCATTGGTCATTGGAAAGTCCGTGCGGGTAGCTTTGTCATGGTGTACATCGAGAAGCTTGGAATTAAAGAATATTTTCTTGTTGATGATTGTTCGCACAAATGGAATGCAGGGATACACACAATGTCTTTGAAATTGAAGGTGATCTAATGATTGAGTTAATTAAAATAACAGCAATGAAAGCTTTTGAAGCGTCTAATCCCGTGAATATCTTTGTTGGAACAGTCGCAAATGCAAATCCTATTGAAATTGAAATACATCAGAAGTTGAAATTGACGAGAGAATTTCTGGTAATAACCGAACGCGTTACTAGGTTAGAGATAGATTTAAAACATAATCACGGAGGTGTTGATGCCCTTACTAAAATAGTGATTCGAGAGGGATTGAAAAAAGGCGATGGCGTGGTATTGGCTCGCGTGCAAGGCGGCCAACAATTCGTGGTCTTAGACAAGGTGGTGGACTAATTGGTGTTGCCAATCGGTGAATTTACAATAACTGATGAAGTAGAAGTCATTGATGAAGCTGAACTACCTACTAGGACGTACAAGCTCGACTTTAAACGTGGTCGCTGTGTGGGTATGACCGATAAGCTCGATGCAATGGAGCAAGCGATATTTAAGATGATGCAAACAATCCGCTTTGAACATCTGATTTATTCCGACGATTATGGCTTTGAGGGTATGACAGGCAAAGAACGAATATTTGTCCAAGCTGAGTTACCTCGACGAGTTAAAGAAACACTGTTGCAAGATGGCCGCATTACATCCATCGAAGATTTCAGTCTTGAATTTGAAAAGGATAAGGCGTTTGCTAGTTTAACCGCAATCACAATTTATGGCGATGTCAACGTGTTAAGAGAGGTGATTAATTTTGTTTGAGCATAAAACCTTTGAAAATATACTAGCCGAGCTGCTAGCGGATGTGCCGGACGACGTCGATAAAAGGGAAGGCTCGATTATCTATGACGCCCTTGCGCCAGCAGCAATGAGACTTGCCGAGAAGTATTCAGACTTGGACGTTGTTCTTCGGCTCGTTTATGCGGATACGTCAGATGGGGAGTATTTAGGGCGAAGAACTGCGGAGTTTGGTGTGAATCGTAAAAGGGCTACTGCGGCCATTCGAAAAGCAATATTTACAGATACTAACTCAGTAGCTCTGGACGTCGCAAACGGAAGTAGATTTAGGTTGAATGAAATAGTTTACGAGGTAACGGATCGAATAACTCTAGGCGAATTTAAGCTTAGAGCGGAAACGCTCGGGATTGTTGGAAACCAAGACTTCGGCGACTTGCTACCCGTTGAATCAATTGATGGTTTAGGTAGCGCTCAACTAGCAGATGTGTTGGTCCCCGGTGAAGACGAAGAAACCGATGAGGTGTTGTACGATCGTTACCAAGACGACATCAACGAGCAGTCTTTTGGCGGTAATCGAGCAGATTACAAAAAGAAAATCGAAGAAATTGTCGGCGTGGGTGGCGTAAAGTTACTCAGAACACCTGCAGGTGGTGGTACTGTCGGTGCAGTCATTATTGATTCTAGTTTTAATGTCCCGTCCGTTGGACTAGTAGATTCTGTCCAAACAGAGATGGACCCAGTTGTTAATCAGGGCGATGGATTAGGTACGGCTCCAATTGGTCACCGGTTAATATTATCAGGTGTCACAAAAGTAGTGGTCGATGTTGAAACCACTCTCTCGCTAAGTGGCGGGAGAACAGTCGGCCAAGTTCAAGCGGATGTCGAAAGCGTGATAGAAAGTTATTATGCGAATCTCCGAAAAGAGTGGAAAGATGGAGAGCCTACAGATTTTCTTGTTGTACGAATCAGTCAAATTGAATCACGTATCATAACGGTTGAAGGTGTTCAAGACGTGAGCGGCACTCTCTTGAATGGTATAGCGGCTAATGTTGATTTAACTCCTACCCAAATCCCAGAATTAGGGACGGTGACGCTCCATGACTGATTTACTCGAGTACCTACCAGAGTTCTATCATGACATTCGGGAATTTCGCGTCATTGCTGAAGTTGAGGGTGAGCAATTCGACGAACTGGATGCCGAACTCGATAACATTCTCAATGACCAATTCATCATGACAGCAAGAGAACCATCAATAGTGCGGCGTGAGAGGACATTCAAGATTCAAGCCGACCTGACTATCGAAACATTAGATTTCCGTCGTAAACGAATCATTAACCGTCAATCTATCAGACCACCATTCACGGAAAGATACCTGCAGGATAGATTCGATTTCCTGCTAGGCAAGGGCGTCTCGACTGTTAATGTCGATGTAGATAATTTCATCCTTTCCGTCAGTTTAGCAATAAACGATGCTGCCATGTTTAAAGAAGTTCTTATTACGATTGAAAAAATTGTACCCTTAAACATGATTTACTTACAAAAAACAGCTATTAATGATTCTATGGGCATCAAAGAAAGTATTGTAGCCCACAAGTTAAGTAGAAATCTGAGGCTGGGAACAACTTGGAGGTTGGGCGTTACGCCTTTTGCAGTCTCAACAAATGAGGTGACGTTAAAATGATTCCAACAGCTTTTCAAAGCGATATAGCATCTTTTGTCGAGTCACAAATCGCTAAGGTACAAATTAACGGCACGTTTGACATTACAAATTTCATCGTGAAAAGCGTGGTCGGCAACAAAGTGAATATGTCATATGAAATCCCATTTGGATCAGTAGCAGAAGTGAAGACGATGGCGCTATTAAAAGCCGGTGACCAAGTTATTTCGATTAATGACGTTTATCTACCTATAAGCTCCGACACGAATATCACGCACACATTCACCATTTTGGAGGTGGGATAATGGCATATGATGCAAAGACAGACTGGCAGTATAATGAAACACCAACCGAGGCTGATGCTAACAGGTGGGAGCAAGGAATCGAGGATGCTCATGACGAAATTGAGACACATAAGGCGGATTTGGCATATCAAAAGGCTGGCGGTACTGCATCAGCAATTACATTAACAACCCAGCTATTAACCGACGGCTACGCTAAGACATTTATTGCTTCTGCTAATAACGGCGGCGCGGCAACGACGATTAACGGTAAGCCCCTATACAAGCCAAATACAACGGCGGCGCCTACATTAATTGCCGGCAAAGCATATACAGTTTGGTACAATCTGGCGAGTAATTGTTTTTTTATCAAAGCTAGTGCCGAAGGGACAGCTACAACGGCACAGGTACTAGCAGGTGTGCCGTTTAGCAACGAATTTGATACAGGACTCATTGGCACTATGCCTAATCGTGGAGCGATTAATCAAACTATCACAACCCAAAACGGTCAATCAATAATTCCTGCGGGCTATCACAATGGAGCGGGGAAAGTAACTGCGGCTTTTGCGAACTTGATTGCAGGTAACGTTAAACAGGGGGTCAATATCGGCGGAGTGGTAGGTACAGCCGCCACAATTATGCCTGGTGGTTTTAACGTGTATGAAATGTCCGGGGCGATATCTGCGCCCAGTCCAAACAATGTCTTGATTTTCGCATTAACAATAAGCGTTGGAGGTTTATACAGAATCGGTTTTAATTTGTTTAACCAACTTAATATAGCTCCGGATAGGATAATGGTGGCACAGATATATAGAAACAGTACTCCCCATGGAACCGTTAGAAAAACAGCTAATGGAAATACCAATCCAATGAGATTCACAGAGGACTTGCTTTTTAATAATGGTGACTCGATGCGGATTTATGTGTCTGCCGAAGGTCCTGGATCAACAATTCTAAATGTATCAGAGATCACCTTGTCGACAAATCTAGGGTTCAACAGGACTACTTAGGAGGTTGCAAAATGAAAACAAAGGTCCGATATGATTCAGAAGAAGAACGAGATACTATACTTGACGAATACTCACATCTCTTCTTGATTGAAGAACAGAATATATCAGAAGGTGATTTTTTAATATTTTCGGATACAGAGCCACAGCCTCCAATTATTTATGTGAATGTGCCAGAAGTGGAGTTTGAAGAACTTAAACAAGAGAGTACTGATTTAATGCTTGCCATTGCAGAACTGGCAGAGGCAGATGCCCAAGAAAAGACTGAGATGCAGTTAGCCATTGCGGAATTAGCAGAAATCATAGCAGGGGGTGCTCAAGATGGCGAAGTTATATTATGATTTAATCCAAAAAGAATTGCGGACGGTTGACGATGTGCCGCTTAAGTGGCGTGCGGATGTACAAGTCCTATTAGATGCAGATGTAGACGCAGCATAAGCTAGCGTTATTTTTCATGTCATTTATTGCAGGGAATCCTTTCCTTTTGTCGAATTAGGATGAAAGGGGGGGAGACATGATGACGCAGAATAATAAGAAAACAGAAATACTTTTTAAAAATTTACCTTCTTTATTGCGGGATATGAAAGAAAAAGAATGGGTTATAGATTCTTTTCCTATTACTTATAAAGGAGAAAAGTATATTGTGATTTTAACTTTATATAATGAAAGGGAGAGAAAACCTAACGATTACGCTAAGGCTAAAGTTGAATTTATATCATGGAACAATACAAAAAATTCAATTAAGGGTTATATAGACTTCTACGATGTTCGTTTTGAGAGTGCTAGGGAGTTTTGTATCTTTTTTGACGTTGAAAGAGGAGATGCTAATAGAGATTTTTTTAAAGATTTCTCTCGAAACTTTTCCTTTTTCATTCCTAAAATGAAAGTACTGGATAAAAGTTGTGATATTGAAAGAATCTTAATTGGAAGACGAGCAGAGCGGAATAACCCCAATGCAATTTACTGCTATGATGTACGTCGCAACGGAACGAAAGAAGATGGTTCACCAAATAAACGAAGCATTGAGAATAGCAATAAAGCACAAACGCTACGTCCCGAACTGTATGAAACATATTCCATAGACAAAAATTTGAGCTTCTTCTTTTCTGAGTTGAAAGGTGAGGGAAAAAGTGATGATGAAATTAAAAAAGGATTTTCAAAACGTTAATTCATACTATTAAACAATCGGACGCTTTAGTTTAACATGTTAAGTCAACTTTTAGTTGGCTATTTTGTTGCCTATTCGGACCATAAGGCGTAGCGAGAAATAATCAAATATCAAGGTAAAGGGCATCCAATCGGGTGTCCTTTTTGTTTATCAAAAAATAAAAAATAGGAGTGATCATGTGGCGGAAGACGATATGAAAATGATTATCGAAATGAAAGAAGATATTGCTAGCATCAAGACTTTGCTGTCAACGATGAACAAGACGAATGACACAGCGATGGAAGCGGCTCAATCTGCCAAGTCGGCGCATCACCGTATTGATAAGCTAGACAGAATTGTATTTTGGGCAGGCACAACGATTGTAGGCACAGTCATTATTGCGCTTATTGCGCTACTTTGGAAAGGGAGTAATTAAATCATGAATGCAGACAAACTAAAACAATACATCGGGTTATTCGGAGGGTTGCTATCAGCAATCCTTTTATTTTTGGCAACTTTGAATATCGAATTTGCATGGTTTAATACGGAGTCTATCGGAGCATTTGAGGGTGTGCTGATTGCAGCTGTACCGTTTGCGTTGTTGATCTACGGTGTGTACAAAAACTCATATGTACTGACTGAAAAAGCTAAAAAACAGGAAGAGGAATTGAAACGTAAGGGGTTGAAATAATGCGGTTACTCACGAACGGAATGAAAATCGGCAATGCTACAGTTGTTGTCGATATCATCCAAAAGGGCAATCCAGAAATTCGTCCTGGCACGCCAATGAAGCCGAAAAAGATTACCACTCACAACACAGGCAACGCTAGCAAGGGCGCGAACGCTAAGGCGCATAACACTTATATCCACAACTTAGCTAGCTATCACCCGAAAGACACCACGCACGTATCCTGGCATCTGTCAGTCGATGATAAATTCATCTACCAGCACATTCCGTTTGACGAAATTGCATGGCACTGTGGAGATGGTGGCGGGGTGAATTCAGGCAATCGTACATCTATCGGCATCGAGATATGCGAAAACCCAGAAACGAATACAAAGCAAGCTGAAGACAATGCAATTGCTCTTACAGTGCTGTTGTTGAAAGGATTTAAATTGAAGCCGACGGATGTTGTTCCTCATCAGCATTGGAGTGGTAAATACTGTCCACGTTTGATTCTTAAGCGTGACGGATCATTTAATCCATATAGAAATCGTGTAGAATCAGCATTTAATAACACTAAAAAGGAGGAAGAGGAATTGGTATTCTCAAGCCCTACTTTAAAATCGGAAACGGAAACATCTTTGGTGAGTAAAGCGCACCGTCAGATCATAGTGGATGCAGCCGTTAAAGCGGGAGCGCATCCATCGTGGCAGGACAAACTAGCGAATAGGACGCTCACAGATGCGGATGTGTTAGGTTTGGCGGTCAAGTATACGGTAGCGGTAAATAAGTAAGCAAAAGGCGTCTTCTCTTAATTGAGTGGGCGCCTTTTTTGTTTATATTGTTAACTTTATGTCTCCCAGGGGTTTCCTTTATTTTTTAAAGCATTATACTAATAGAAGCATTTACTGAATAAGAAAAAGAGGTTACTTATGAATATAATACTTCCAGAACGTTTAAAGCGCGAAACATTAGCAGATCTTACGAATCAATTGGTAACAGAAGCAGGGGATCCTTTGCACGAAGAATATATTTTCGATTTCGAAACATGTAAAAAGGACATAGAACCAATTGGGGTAACCGTTCTTCATGGAATGGTGACATGGCTACTTTCAAAAGGGAAATCGGTTGATTTCTTGTGTGTTGAGTATGATGAGTTTTCACCGGAACACGTAAATCCTCAAAAGTTTTTAGATGATTGTGGTTTTTTTGAAGGTTTTATAGGAAACAGGATTAACTTAAATTCTTCATTGCGTGAGGACACTGTTGCGCTCCAAGATGTAATGTTAGATAATTTTAATCACTGGCTTAATCATTCTTTTATACCATGGTTGTCGCGGTTACTCAATAAATCTTCAAAAGAAGTAGAGTCATTTAAAGCTTGTTTAGAAGAAATATTTAACAATGTTAGGGATCATGCCGATATACATTTTAGTAACATCTTTGCGCAATATTATCCAGAAAGTAATAGTATAACTATTACTATAGGTGATATCGGAGTAGGCATAATAGAACACATAAAAAGTTTTCCACAATTTGCACACTTTACCGATGAAGAAGCATTGAGAAATGCTGTCAAACGTAATTTCACTACACAAACTACACCTCACAATCGTGGAGCAGGCCTTGATATGTTAATCCATAATGTGGTAGCGAATGCTGGTGGGACTGTTTACATTTTGACGAACAGGGGTATACTGGAATCAAGACTTGAAAACGGTCATATGATACAAGAGTATCGTTCGGCGGAAAGTTTCTATCCGGGTACCCATATCGAAATAAAAATCGATGTCTCGAAAGCTGAAAATCTATTTGATAACGTAGAGGAGGATTTTTCATGGTAAACTTTATCAGAATAAGTGATGTAGTGAATAGCACATCGTTTAATAAAGATGGTGAGATCATCTTTGATTTAGTGAAAACCGCTCTGCTTAATAATCAACAAGTAACTGTTTCATTCGAAGGAATTTATGCGCTCAATACCTCATTTGTAAATAGTGCTTTTATTGAACTTTTGGAGCATTTTTCATTTGACGAAATTAAAAACAACCTTAAATTCGTTGATAGCACTAAACAAATCAATTCTATTATAGGCAAGCGGTTTATTGATACAGTTACTAAAAATGAGCTGTTAGCTACTATGTAACTTGTTTGTTCAAAGCATCTCTCACGAGGTGCTTTTTTATTTGCTTTACAACCGAACATTCATTCGTTATACTGAAATCAAGGAGGGGAACAAACGTGCTAAAACTATTGGTTAAGTCGGTAGAATATGGTCAGTTATTGGATATGGTCTACATGGCGAAGGACGGTTCAATCAGTCAAAGGCGAATCAAAGTGCTACAAGTTGGCGATGTATCCTTCAGAGCGTATTGCTTTACGAGGGAATCCAAACGAACCTTTACGATTGATAACATTTTGGCACTTGTTCCCGTCGTTAGAAAAGAGAGTGACGTCGTGTGATTGACTACAGTAAGATGCCAAACCGCTCGGTCGCTTGCATTGATATGATGAGCTTTTACGCCAGCTGCATGGCAGCAATCCACAATTTAGATGTGAGGGCAGTTCCTATCGCGGTGGTCGGAAATTTCAAACAGCCGGGGAGTATCGTATTAGCTGCAAGTCCACCAATGAAAAAGCGTTTCGGTGTTCGTTCGGCTGTAACCAGGCTATATGATATTCCTAGCCATCCAGATATTCGCTTGTTCGAGCCTAAAATGGCGTACTTTTTAGAAATGTCGATGTCCATTACTCGCATCCTTCACAAATACGTCCCAGCTGAAGCGATACACGTCTACAGCGTCGATGAATCGTTTATTGATTTAACTGGAACAGAAAAGCTGTGGGGAGATCCGGCGGAAACCGTTAGAGAAATTCAAAAAGAAATATTTGAGACGCTTAGCTTACCATCAACGGCTGGCATGGGACCGAACATGCTGATGTCTAAATTAGCATTGGACTTGGAAGCGAAGAAACAAGGTTTTGCAAAATGGAGATTTGAGGATGTTGAAAAGAAACTATGGCCAGTATCTCCACTTTCTGAAATGTGGGGAATCGGCGGCAGGACAGAAAAGTCTTTAAATGCAATGGGAATCTACTCTGTTGGTGATCTCGCCCACACATCCCTTGACATTTTAGAGAAGAAATTTGGCGTCATGGGCAACCAGCTGTATCACCACGCATGGGGTATAGACCTATCCAGAGTGGATACACCAGTACCAGTAGGTCAAGTCAGCTACGGTAAGAGTCAGATACTCATGCGAGATTACAATTCAATTGCAGAGGTTAAAGCCGTCATGCTCGAGATGTGCGAAGACGTAGCGAAAAGGGCTAGGGATGCTTCGAAAACAGGTCGTACAATCACTTTGGGTATCCAATATAGCAAGAATGCATTGGGTGGCGGTTTTCAACGTTCGCGCACTATTAATGAAGCTACAAACGAGACAATGGCCATCTACGCAGTATGTAAAGAACTGCTGAGTGAAAACTATGACGCCCGTCCAGTACGCCAGGTGTCGATTTCGATAACTAAATTAGAAAACGAACAATCTGTGCAGCTGAGTCTATTCGAGAAGGATAATTGGCGTGAACGAGAAATCGGGAAAGTTATGGATAGAATACGAAATAAATACGGTTCTACAGCAGTCTTAAGAGCAATCTCATTAACTGACGCAGGCACAGCAATTAAACGGTCGGCATTGGTCGGCGGACACAAAGGATGATAAAATATGATTAAAGATAGAGGGAATATTAAGTGGCAAGGCATGATGTTGCCTGAGCATAACGCCGAGATGAAAAAGTGGCAGGAAAATGACAAGAAGACGGCTAAACCGCAGTTGGAGGACTACGAACTAGAATTAATTGCTGATGAAATCCAACGTGCATTTAAAAGCAAAAGCACCATCAAGTTGACGTACTGGCGTGATGGATATTTGGATGTTGATTACGGAAAAGTGATTGAGATAAATATGGACAATAAAACAATCGTGTTGGATGATCCATTTTCGACAATACGTTATAAGTTTGACGAGATAGCAGCGGTGTCGCTAATCAATTAAAAGGGGATGTTTATAATGACGGCAATTCCAAAACCAAAGAAAACATACAAGAGCTCAGAGACTCCAAAAATGACAGAAGAAGACTTCGAGTTAATCGCCGAAAAAATAAACGAAGCGTTAGAATTTAAAAATGAAGTAGAAATCACTGTCTATCATCAGAAGCAGTTTGATTCAGCTCGTGGTGTCATAACTAACGCCGACAGTCAAACGGGTAAATTAACGCTACAGGTGGGTTATGAGGAAAGAAAGATAAATATCAACGCTATCGTAAGTGTAAAGTGAGAAAGTGGCCAGTCCTAACCGGATTGGTCTTTTTGTTTGTCGCTATTTGTCGAACGATTAATAAAGGTGATATTACAACGGTATTGAATCTATGCGTAAAGGGGGGGGCTGAGTCATGGAATTTGAAAGCAAATTAAATTTGTACGGCAATGAATTTCTAACCACTTACTTTATCGACGACACTGTAATGATCCTAGCGCTTGGAGAAAATACAAACTTCGAAAAAAACAGAGGGGCAACTATCTACTTATATTTATGCGCTGATGGAGACGTTGACTATTGTATTAACACGTTCGTATTCTTTGAACCAGGTGAACTAGATGACTTTCTTGAAAAACTACCAGAAATGAACGCGTTTGATTTCATTATGCGCGGAACGGGGATACAACCTACTTTGTATGAATAAAATACCACTTCAATAGTAATTTAGAGAATACATTACAGTACTATATAGACATTTTGTATTATTTAATCTACGATTGATAGATAAATAGAATTATAGGAGGATGAAGGAATGAAAAAGTATTTCTCGATACTGATAGCATTTATTCTAGCAATCAGTTTATTACCAGCATCAATCGCAAACGCAGCGCCAGCAGAATTAAAAGTGCATTTCTTGGATGTGGGGCAGGGGGATTCGATTCTGATTCAAGCACCAGGAGGCAAAAGCATGCTAGTTGACGGTGGCACAAAAGCAAACAGTGGCAAAGTGGTTTCATTTCTTAAATCAAAAGGTGTGAAAAAACTAGACTATGTAGTTGCTACGCATCCTGACGCTGATCATATTGGTGGACTAATTACGGTGTTAAATGCATTCCCTGTCACTAATTTCATCGATTCTGGACATGTGCATACGTCTCAGACTTATTACGATTTACTTACATTGATCGATAAAAAGAATATCAAGTTTTCAGTCGCACAAGAATTGGACAAAATAGCACTGGATCCTAACATGATTATCCGAGTGCTTCATGCGGATGAAAATGCGAAAGACAGCAATGACGCATCGATCGTGTTAAAAGCTACTTATAACAAAGTGTCATTTTTATTGATGGGTGACGCGGATGCAGCGATTGAGGATAAGATCAGAGCAAAATACGACGTAGCTGCAACTGTACTTAAAAACGGGCATCATGGATCCGATACAAGCAGCTCGGCGGCGTTTATCAATAATGTTAAGCCATCAGTGGCAATATTATCTTACGGCAAAAACAATAGTTACGGACATCCACATTTAGCAATAGAAAGTCGTTTGAAAAATGTTGGTGCCAAAACTTACAAAACACCACTTGATTGCGATATTACTGTGACGAGCAATGGAGTTAAACATGCGGTATCTACTGCATGCAAGGATGGTAAAAAGGTGACTGCTCCTGCTACAAAATCAACTGTTAATCCAGCGCCGAAACCGATTGCTAAACCGGTAACTAAACCGGTAACTAAACCTGTTCCAAAACCATCTATACGCACGAACTTTAAAAATTGTACAGACTTAAGAACTGTGCATCCAGCAGGTGTCGCGAAAGGTCATCCAGCATATCAATCTAAGATGGATAGAGATAAAGATGGGTGGGCCTGTGAATGACAAAAAAATACACACTAGATAAAATCGAAGATAGCCAGTATGTATTTTTGGAGCATCCGGAAGAAATAAACCAACTACTGATCCCGAAGGAAGAAATCACAGTCGAGATTTCCGAAGGTGACATTGTATTAATAGAAGAAACAGAATCGGGCTATACAATAGAATTACAAAAAGAAGAAACTGAAAACACACGTGAGAAAGTAAGCAACTTGCTCGAAAAACTAAAAAATAAAAAGTGAACAAAAAACAGCCACCTTCTATATAATAGGGTGGCTGTTTTAGTTCAAATATGATGAATTGTGAATGATTCAAAAGAATTTTAACCCCACTTTAACCCCATAGGCATTTTTACAACAAAAAAACACCATCCTCGTAAGGATGATGCTAGTCTATAAACCCTCGTTCCATAAGGGTTTGTATGGTGAGCCGCCTTTGCCGTACGGTCTTAGAAAGTTTTAAACCACCACTTCTCAAAGTGGGTGTTCGCAGAAACAATCCTGTTTGTCCTCGTTATCGAAAGAACGAGGTATGCCATTCCTGTTTCTAGAAAAAACTCCCGTTTACAGCTTAAAGGTTAAAACTTAATGTTGATACGAACAACGCAGCTTCTAAAAATAGTGTACATCAATCGAAGTGTATTATCAAATGAAATAGTTGGAAATAGCTAGCCAAGCATGACCACAATTTAAAATCGTCTGCTATAAATCAGAGTGACTTAGCTATTTTTCGCAATCTCTTCTAATACAATTTGCGCGCCTTTTGGGCTTAAGTACATACCATTCGAGTACATTTTATTCTCAGGTGTTATTTCGCCAGTTACGATACAAGCTTCATTGACTGTGTACTTTCGTAGAATGATTTTATCTTCCTCTACGAATATTTCCATTGGTGAATTGGTACTCAAATGTAGTGTTTTTCTTAGTTCTTTTGGTATTACAATTCTGCCAAGCTGGTCAACCTTTCTTACGATACCCAAGCTTCTCAATAGAATCCTCCTTTAAATATTATTTAGAATATAACTTATGTCTATTATACTATAAAAAAGTAATAAATCCAAAAGTAAGTACAAGCGTAAATGTATTTGGATCTAGATATTATTTTTTTGAAAAATGATGATGATTGGTTGTTTTTTTGTTAGAATAGAAGGGTTGAAGGTGAGGGTGTATAAGTAATGGCGATACAACAATTTAGAAAAACAGTTTTTTTTGAATATATTCAAGTTATTTTTGGGGCTGCACTCGTTGGTTTGGCATTTAATATTTTCTTCTTACCGGCGAGACTGGCAGCAGGCGGCGTTTCAGGAATAAGTACGATTCTTTATGAACTTTTTCTATTCAATCCGGCTTACGTGCAGTGGCTCATTAATATCCCTCTATTAATACTCGGAGTTGTCCTTGTGGGGAAAGAATTTAGCCTGAAAACATTAGTCGGTACATTTTTTGTGCCATTCGTTATTTGGATAACCGCGGATATCAAGCTCTCTGTCGATAATCCTTTGCTGAGTGCAATTTACGGTGGGATTATGCTTGGAGTCGGATTAGGGATTGTGTATCGTGGAAATGGTTCGACAGGTGGAACGGCTTTGATCGCTCAATTGGTGAAAAAGTTCACAGGATTATCCAGTGGCTTTTCACAACTGCTTGTTGATGGGCTTGTGGTTCTCACATCGGCGTTTGTTTTTAATTTTGAGCTAGCACTATATGCAATGATTGCGATTTACGTCACAAGTAAAGTGATTGACTTCGTCCAACTGCAAACGTCTCCAACGAAGCTGGTGATGATTATTACGGATAAAGAAGAGGAAGTACAAGCCATTATCAAAAATGAAATTAACCGAGGCTTAACGAAGATTAAATCGATTGGCGGCTACTCGAATCAAGAAAAGACCATGATCCTCTGTGTCGTGGAACAAGCAGAGGCTGTTTATTTTAAAAAGGTGCTTCAAAAGCTTGAACCAACTTCATTTGTCATTTTCTTGAACGCATCGGAAATTCTCGGTCGTGGTTTTTCAAGAGCGCAGGTGGATGGAGATGTAGAGAAATAGAAATGACAAAATGACTCACTACGTGATAAACGTATGTGGGTTATTTTTGTTTATTTGATAAATGGAGGTTTTTTTAGTGGAGTTGTTGAAAGGTACTAGTAGGAAAAATTACTTTATCTGAACTCAGATAAAGCCTCCGGCGGATGTCACGGATTTTTATGGGGGAATTAAGAAGGCAGTCTAAGTGCACGACGTCCTGTCGCAACAAGGAAGGATGCAGTTCAATCCTTCCCACTGCATGATCTACTTTCTGTAGGCCACAAGCTCGAAAAAATCCGGACGCAATTATGCCGGAGCATAATTGATTAAAGGGAGGAAAAAGCAATGACATTTACAGTGGAACGGGTTGAGGATTTACAAGCGATTACAATTTCTCATTTAGTGAAGGAAAGTGAAACGGAAGGCTATCGCTTTTTGTCGCGCTTAGTTAATGATTTTCAAGATGGCACCAATCGGTTCAACAAACCGGGAGAGGCCTTATTCGCTGTTCAAAATAAAGCTGGCGATGTTGTTGCGATTGGTGGTGTCAATCAATCACCTTTTTCCGACGATACACAAGTTGCGCGTTTGCAAAGGTTTTACGTGTTAGACGATGCAAGGCGGCAAGGTGTTGGATCTCTTTTACTCAAACAAATTATTGACCATTCTCGCGGTAGCTTTAATGAAATGACGGTCCGAACAGAATCCTCGAAGGCGGATGCTTTTTATCGGTCGAATGGGTTTGAATTAGATGATTCTGCTTCAGAGACGACGCATGTGATGCAATTGGAATAAAGTGTGGGGAGAAAATGAGGGGTTTTATGAATGAAGAAATGGAAAACAATCAAGTCAACATATCACTATAAAACGCCGTTTGGCAACTTAAGACAAGATACATGTCAGTTGCCAAACGGAGTCATGTCTTCGGAGGAGAGGTGAGTGAATGAACAGTAATGGTCATGCCCTAGTGATTGGCGGAACGGGTATGCTTGCTGGGGTTTGTATTGACCTTGCATTTAAAGGCTATTCTGTCTCTGTTATTGGGCGGACATTGCCCAAATTTAAACGACTACAAGTAGAAAGTCCACCCAATTCTATATTTCCACTTATAACAGATTACGATACAGATGATGTCTTTGACGAAATTAATAAAGCGATGAGGGAACGTGGTCCGTTTGATCTTATTATCAGCTGGACACCTAATTACAGTGTGCTTGAGCGTATTTGTGGGATGAATCATGAGGCTAAATCTTTTCGGTTATTTCATGTAAAAGGAAGTCGGCGATATTTCGAAGATGATCCCATTCATATTCCTAGTCAATGTAACTACAGGAAAGTCTTTTTGGGATTTGTAATGGAGGACAGTGGTTCACGCTGGCTCACACACGATGAGATTGCACATGGAGTCATTAAACAAATCGCCACCGATGATAAAGAGGGAATAATAGGTCAAATACATCCTTATGAAGCCCGGCCGGGTTAAGTTTTCAATGGAAAGCTGTATCTGGAAAATAAGGAAATAATATGAAATGAGGATATGGATGCTAAAGCGAAAATACGGAAGCAGGTATGACTGGAAACGTGTACTGAATAGGGCGTATACCGAGCTTTTTATTGAAGCGGAAGCTTTTAAGGGAAATGTGAGCCTGCTTTATATGAAGGAAGTCAGGGAGCCCCTTTATATGAGCTATGAAGGTAGGAAGATTTGTATTGCTGATAGAGGCTATTATTGGATGCAACATTTTCCAGAAGGACAGCAATATTCGGTTACTACAGTGTTTAATCCTTCTGGTAGTATTGTGCAATGGTATATCGATATTTGTAAAGAGATAGGGTACTGCTTGGAAAATGGGCCATGGATGGATGATTTGTATCTAGATCTCATTGTATTGCCAACGGGGGAAGTGATTGACAAGGATATTGATGAGTTGGAAGCTGCCTTAAAGAACAATGAGATTTCTAGTAGTGAATATGAATCTGCTTGGGCAGAGTTTAAAAGGCTGAAAGTTTCATTGGCGGAAGAGCGTTTGAAATTAAAGGAATTGACGGTACCTCATTTCAAACTACTAGTTCAAACGCTGAACGATCAGGAAGGGGGCGATTGACGTGTTTATTCGAAAGGCGGAATTAGCGGATGCTTCGGGTATCGCGAAGGTCCATGTGGATAGCTGGCGGACAACGTACAAGGGAATTGTACCGGACACTTATTTGGATAATTTGTCATATGAAAGTCGCGAGCAGGTGTGGATGAGTGGTATAAAGCAGAATAACGTATACATAGTAGAAGATGAGGATAGTCAGATTGTGGGATTTGCTTCAAGCGGTAAAGAGCGCACTGGTAAATATGAAGCGTATGTGGGCGAGTTATATGCGATTTATCTATTAGAAGGGCAGCAGATGAAAGGGCTTGGACAAAAGCTCATCCAGACAGTCGTGGAAGATTTGAAAGAAAAGAAACTGAACTCGATGCTTATTTGGGCGCTTAAAGAAAATCCTGCTTGCCGTTTTTACGAAAGGTTGGGAGGAAAGAAAATCGACACGGCAGAAATCGAGATTGATGGCAAGAAGTTGAGTGAAATTGCCTATGGTTGGGCTGATCTTGCTGATTGGAAAGGACGAGAATAATGGAAGAGCGTTTTTTAATTACGGATAAAGAAAGAGAAAAAGTATTGGGGAATTATTTCAAGCAAGGTATTAATGGGCCGCTTGATGTATTTCCGAGCAAGGAAAAAAGAAAATATATTATTGCCCAGGAAATCATTAAACGTTTTGACATTGGAAAAGTCTATTTGGAGAAGGAAGTTAATGAATTATTAAAAGCAGTTCATGAAGACTTTGCTACAATTAGACGATTTTTAATTGATTACCGCTTTATGAGTCGTAGTGATGATGGCAGGGAGTATTGGATTGATGATGTTGATTCAAAATGAAAAAGATGTCATTTCTCTTATTCAAGAAGACAAATGGATGATGGACCTATTAAAATGTGCTAAATCATTGAATTTACCTGATTGGTGGATTTGTGCGGGATTTGTTCGATCTAAGATTTGGGATGTACTGCATGGTTTTGGTGAAAGAACTACGATGCCTGATATTGATGTGATTTATTACGATGCGGAGAATATTGAAGAGATAGTCGAAAAGCAATATGAGGAGACATTGGGGAAACTACTCTCAACTGTCCCTTGGTCGGTTAAAAATCAGGCGAGAATGCATATTGCGAATAATATATCGCCCTATTCTTCATCTGTGGATGCAATCGGAAAGTTTCCTGAAACGGCCACATCATTTGGTGTGAAGCTAGATGAGAGGAACAATGTCATCTTGGCAGCGCCTCATGGTATACAGGATGCTGTCAATTTGATAGTGAAACCAACTCCTTATTTCTTGGAATCAAGGGATAGGATGTTGATTTATAAAAAAAGGGTTAGGGAAAAGAATTGGCAAGCTACATGGGGCAACATTGAAATGATGAATTTGGAGCCGATTATATAGGAGGATTTTTATGGATTTTAAAGTAAGTGGTTCTTTATTTACAAGTGCGATGTCTGATATCAATAAAGTTATTTCATCAAGAAGTGTTATTCCGATACTTTCCGGAATAAAAATAGTGGCCAACGAAAATGGTTTAACGTTAACAGGAAGCAATTCGGATATTTTTATAGAAAGAATAATTCCCTCTTTAATTAATGGAGAAAAAATTGTGGAAATAAGCGAATTTGGAAATGTTGTTGTCCTCTCCAAGTATTTAAATGAACTACTAAAAAAATTACCTGATGATATTCATATGAAATCGGATTTCAATGGTTCAATCACAATTAAATCTGGGAATATTGAAACGAAGCTAAATGGATTTGATTCGAATGAATATCCAAAACTCCCGGAGATGGATAGTGACAATAACGTGAAAGTTCCGTTTGGTAAATTAATGGAGGCTATAAAGCAAACTGGGTTTGCAGTTTCTAAAAGCGAGTCTAGACCCGTACTAACTGGTGTGAAAATGGAGTTTCAACAAAATAAGCTAATTTGTACCGCGACTGACTCACATAGATTAGCACGGAGAGAAGTACATATAGAATCGGAAATACAACAATCATTCGTCGTTCCAAGTACGAGCCTTTCTGAACTGATGCATCTTAAGGAGTCTGAGTCTTCAAACGTAGATATCTATTATACAAATAACTTTATCGTATTTAAGACTGCTAACAGTTCACTTTATTCGAGGTTAATAGAAGGTAGCTTTCCAAACGTCCAAGCCCTAGTACCTTCAGAATCAAAATCTACGATAACAATTAACACGAAAGGACTAATGGAGGGGATTGACCGAGCTTGTGTATTTTCGACTGAATGGAAAAATAACAACGTAAATTTAAAAATTGTAGATGATGCAAGAATTAAAATAGCATCAAATGCTACAGAAGTTGGAATGATTGAAGAATATCAAGAAATAATCCAAATTGATGGTCAGAACGACATTCAAATGACTTTTGATGGTCGCTTTATGCTGGAGGCATTGAAAGGGATACAAGAAGAAAACGTAACAATAAGTTTTGGTGGCATGATGAAACCAATTGTAATTAAGCCACAACATAGCGGGGCTTGTTTGAACCTTATCTCGCCGTTGCGGACTTATTAAAAAAGCGAAATTTGTAAAAAGTTTAAGAAGAATAGGTGGTCGTTAACAATGAATAAAGCAGCACAAATATATTGGGATGAATTTTGGAAGGGCAGTGAAAAACCAACATCTGTCACTGCATGGATGTTTGGCGGTATACCTGATGAACTTGCACAGCTTGTAATTGATGGAAAAAAGACAGCGACGTGTTCAGGACATGTAATCTATGAGTTGGAGAATGAGCCACTGCCTGAAATAAATGACTACAGCGTTGTTTTAAATAGTGAAGAACAGCCGGTTGCCATTATTAAAACGGTTGAAGTATCGCTTATGCCGATGAATCAAGTGTCGGAGGACTTTGCGATAGCTGAAGGTGAAGGACCTTATGAAGATTGGAAATCAGCTCACGTAACATTTTTCACTGGTGAATTACAGAGTCATGGACTTGAATTTTCGGAAGACATGCTTCTTATTTGCGAACGATTTACGCTGATTGACGTAAAGAATAAGTAAAATAGAAAAAGTGCATGTATGTAGCACTACGAAATAGGAGTGGGAACAGTGATGTTGATAACAACGTTAGAAAGTTATCTCGATGGTAGAATATCGGAGTTAACACCAGAAGTTAGGCAAGAAATGTTAAGGGAAATTGGAAATTCGGATGGTTATTTACGTGACAATCTAATTTATAAAAGCTTCGGAAAGTTGATTTTTTCGGATCAATTAACTCCGCAAGAAATCGATGCATTACTCGAAGTCGTCATAGGGGAAGAGTACCTATGCTATAGGCTTGGGGAGTCTGGAACGGATTCCGTTTTTACACGGTCCTTTTCTGCACTTGCCATAGCAGCGATTATCGAATACGACATAGAGAAAAAAGTTGTGCAACGAGATCTTGTGCAACACACTGTACATAATGTCATTCACTATATGATGGAAGAAAAAGATACACGCGGGTTTATTGAAGGAAAGGGATGGGCGCATGCTATTGCACATGGCGCGGATGTCTTGGACGCCTTAGCAAAACATCCCTTCCTTAAAAAAGAGGACATTAGCCAAGTTCTTCACGCAGTTCAACATTGCCTGTGTAAGCAAGTGGATTATTTGGATGAAGAGGAGGAACGGCTGGCGAACATAATCGCTTCCTTACTAGAGCACCAGAATGCTGAACGGGATATCCAAGCCTGGATGGCAGGGTTGACTGGAATGGTCGAAACACAATTGGATGAAAATAAAGGGTCAATTGACGCCTATCATACTAAACGGACAGTAAAGAATTTCTTGAAAGCTGTGTATATCATGTTGAACTCAAAAGAAATCGGCGTAGAGAGTAACAAGGACATTTTTCGAGTTCTAGAAAAATGGATGTACATTCATTAGGTGTTGCCTAATGATTTTTTCCTGATAATAAACATAGTATTGAATGAAACTACATATATGTCAGGAAAGGTGGAGGTCCATGTATTATCCTTATGTTCAGCAATTCACGAGCCAGCAACGCCGAGTTATGACTGTTACGGGAATTGGTAGCCTGTCAGTCGCACCAGATACTGTTCAAATTCAGTTGGAGGTACGTACGGAAAATAAACAGTTGAGTCAGGCACAACAGGAAAATGCTGCTGCGATGAATCAAGTGATAGCAGCATTATTGCAATTAGGAATTAGCAGAGAGGATATACAAACAGTTTCTTATAACATTTTTCCGCAATATGATTTCGTAGATGGCCAGCAACTATTTAGAGGATATGAGGTTACAAATGCAATCACTGTTAAAATCACTACTATTGAACAAGCTGGAAATGTAATAGATGTGGCTGTTCAAAACGGGGTGAACAACGTCTCTAATATTCAATTCATGGTAGAGGGTGAACAATTGCATTATCAACAAGCACTGAGCCTAGCGTTAAAGAACGCTGTTGCAAAAGCGCAAACAATAGCGGAAACGATGCAACTTCAGCTTGATCCTACACCGATTAAAATTGTTGAGGAGCATAAGGCAGAATCGGTAACACCTCGGATGTTTGCGGCAAAAGAAATGAGCGGATCTACACCGATTGAACAAGGGCAAATTGTGATTAGTGCCACGGTAGAGGTACAATTTCAGTATTGAAAAAAGGGAAGTGATACCATGCTATATCGCAGAAAAATATACATGATTGAACCGACAATGTACGAAACGTTTACACACTTTTTTCACACTTATTTGCTTCCAAACCAATTGACGCATGGTGCAGAGTTTATTGGACGTTGGGTTAACGAACAACAAACGGAAATTATGGCGATGTGGGCATATGTAGATAGGGGGCACTATGAAGCGGTGGATGCTGCAATCCGTGCTTCGGATCTGCATACAGAAGCACAAGACTATCGGAAAACATTGCCTTCATTATTCTTAACATCAAAAGAGGAATTTTTCACGTCTGCAGGTATGTATGGGCAATCGAAATAATATTTCTATTAATTGCTTGTAAGGGGGATTTTACATGGGATATATACAAGAATTAAGAAAACTTGTTGGTCATCGTCCTCTTATTATGCCAGGTGCTAATGTGATTGTTATAGACAGAAACAATCGACTACTGTTGCAATTAAGATCGGATAACAAGAATTGGGGGTTACCGGGAGGCTCCATGGAACCGGGAGAGACGCTAAAAGAAGTAGCGAAGCGTGAGTTATTTGAAGAAACTAATTTGGTTGCCAACAATTTAACGTTGTTCAATGTTTATTCTGGTAAAGAATTTTATTATAAATATCCGCACGGTGATGAGGTTTACAATGTCATCACTACTTTTATCTGTACGGAGTATGAAGGTGTCATGAAGAAAGATGAACATGAAGTGTCGGATTTAGCGTTTTTTCATTATGATGAGCTCCCTCCCACACTAAATCCACCTGAAATTCCAATTATAAATGAATTTATTACTATTTATTGGGAGGAATGAATGGCATGAAAGAGTATTATTTCATACGAATCAAAGCCTATTTGGAAACGTATCGTCATGAATGAATTCTCTTGGGTAGGAAGTAAAAAGGATTACGTTGATGAACGAGATGTTCAATGGATGAATCGTGTAGCGGTAGGACGTTTTGGCGGTAATTCTTCGGCAGGTCAAACAAAAAATGAGGACGGTTGTATCGTCTGGCAGACTGATGACTGGGAATTTGCAGTTATTCTCGATGCACATAAAAGTGCCGAAAGTGCGGAACTTGTCATTCGTACATTCGAACAATATAAAGAAGGCTTGTCAGAGATTTTATCAATGGAAGGCCCTCCAAGGTTTAAAAAATTGGAAGACAAGTTGCTTGGAATTTTTCAATCCGATGAACTTTTGGCTGCATGTAGAAATGTCACAGGAGAAACGGCTTGCCTTGTTGTCGTAAGGAAAGATAACTATATATGGTGGTTTTCCGTCGGAGACTGCTTGGTCTATCTATTGCATCCAGAATTAATTGCCCTTAACCAATTTCAACTGAATCAAAGGCAGTTCTTCGAGTGGATTGGACAAGTGAATACATTTGAAAAAACGGTTCCATGCTATACATCTGGGACAAGGGAATTGAGAAAAGGGACAAATATCATTTTCATGACAACAGATGGTTTGTTAGAATGTCCAGGTGAACCTTTTACAAATCCACAAAATCTGGTAGAAGTGTTAAATGCAGAAGCACTCGATGAAAGTATATCAAGGATGTTGATGGAGATTGAAAGGCGAAATGTAAGGGATAGCACGACAATTATCTCTTGGACTGTCGAGGTAGAAAAGGAAGGTAGCATTCCAAGCGATAATGAGGGTGAAGCCCAATGAAGGAAATACGGCCTGTTTCAGATTTGAGAAATAGTATTGCTGAACTATATAGAAAGTTAGCTGAAGCTGAAAGCGAAAGTGCGAATCCGATGACCCGGAAAAAGACTCATCAAGAAGTAATGAATCGCTTGCGAGGAAGAATAAATGAATATAGAAATTAAGTGGAGAAAAACATGCAACCAATCGAATTAAATAAAGCCGTCCTCCGTTATATAAGATGACAAAAAAATACCCCGCACGAGCCTCATTGCTGTGCGGGGTATCGCCTTTTTCATGGTAGGTTAGGTGCTAACATCGCAAAAAATGTCTTACTTTCTTTTCCGTTCGTTTGGAATCATGCGCTCTCGCATAGGCTTGAAATTGCTCAATTCTTCAAACTCACGTGCCATTTCTTCTTTCATATCGCCCGGTTGAATCTTTTGCCTTTTCGGCGTTTGGGGTAATGAACGCGAATTCTTGGTGCTACCTTGTTTGTTATCTCTACCCATGAAAAAAACTCCTTTCAAACATGTAGTACGGAGTTAATATGGCCTGAAGTGATGAATTTATTCTGTAAAATCGGACGGAAGCTGCGACTTATAATTATTCAAAAAGTAAAAAGACTGTTTACAATATAAAGTTTAAGCGTATAATTGAATCTAATTGAATATTCTTATCAAGAGAAGCTGAGGGATATGGCCCGGTGAAGCTTCAGCAACCTCTGACATCGTCAGAAAGGTGCTACCTCCAACAGGACTTTTGTCTTGAGAGATAAGAACAAGAGCCTAAAGCTAATCCTCTTTTCTTATCATACAGAAAAGAGGATTTTTCTTTATGTTCAGCATACATACTAAATAGAGAAAAGGGAGAGATAAACGATGCCAATCAACATACCTAAACAATTACCAGCCGGTGAATTATTGAAAAAGGAAAAAATATTTGTCATGGATGAGGAACGTGCAACTACACAAGATATTCGACCGATAAATATACTTATTTTGAATTTGATGCCAGAGAAAGAGCGCACAGAGTTGCAACTTTTACGCTTATTAGGCAATACACCACTACAAGTTGACGTAACGTTTATGAATATGGCAACTCATGAATCGAAAAATGTTAGCAAGTCTCACTTGGACAATTTCTATTCAACATTTGAGCATATTAAGCATCGTCGTTTTGATGGCATGATTATTACAGGGGCGCCAATCGAACATCTCCAATTTGAAGATGTGAATTACTGGGACGAAATGAAGGAGATTATGAACTGGTCAAAAGAACATGTGACATCGGTACTACATATTTGTTGGGGCGCACAAGCGGCATTGTATCACCATTATGGAATTGACAAATTTGATTTGCCTAAAAAATGCTCGGGCGTATTTACGCACCGTCTATCTGATCCGACAATCAATTTGGCACGTGGATTTAACGATGAATTTAGAGCGCCACATTCACGTTATACAGCTGTTTCTGTGGAAGAAATTGAAAATGACCCTCGCTTACATCTACTTGCAAAGTCTGAGGATGCCGGTGCATTTATTATCATTTCTAACGATAATAAACATATTATGATTACCGGTCATTTTGAGTACGATGCAACAACGCTTGCAGAAGAGTATGCGCGTGATTTACAAAAGGGTATCGACATTGATCCACCGGCGAATTATTTCCCGAACAATGACCCGAGCAAAGAGCCATTAAATACGTGGCGCTCACATACTCATCTGCTCTTCTCTAACTGGTTGAATTATTATGTTTATCAAGAAACACCTTTTGTCTGGGAGTAACTACGTGCTAACCGCTTTGTCGCCATTTGCATAAGATAGTATGACAAGGGGGCTTAAGTAAATGGGGTTATTTATTAACAGTCAAAGTCACTCGGATGTTTTCAACAATGATGCGAATCTCGTCGAGCATAATCAAAGTCATTCGAAAATAGATTCATTAACACAGTGGATAGAGGAGCAGAAGGAAGCAAATGCTACGCTTAATCGCCATATGAACGACCTTGAAATGATTTTAAAACAACAAAAAAAAGCACAGTCAAATCAATTGGAAACAATTCGTGCTGGTTTGAATGAATTACAGGAAAATGAAATACAACGTGAAAAACATGAAAACGATGTTACGGGGTCGTTAGTGAAGTTGGATGATAAACTTCAAAAATACCACCAAATATTAGTGGATCAGCAGGTAGTGAATCAGGAATTCCAGATGCAAGTTAGTGAATCGTCGAAAGAAATGGCTATTAAATTGAATGGACAATTGAATCAGCAACAGCGAATAGTAGAGCAGATTTCAGAGCAAACGAATTCCCAGGAAGTCATCATTAGCAGACTGGATCATCAAGAAGGCTTAACTGAAAAGATACTCAGGCAATTGGATCATCTACGAGGTGTTTTTTACGAGCGAACTAACTTCTTAACAGAAAAAATAGAAAGTAGCTATACGATGACAGCTTCTCATTTAGCAAAACTTCTGACGAATCCTGAACAACCAATGACACACTTTTGGATGAATCCAAAGTCAGAGCAGAAACAGAAAAAAGTTGATTGAAATAGCATTCAGAACCGTGAGGGAATAGGTTTTATTATAAGAAAGCACTGAGTACACTTCATGTACTTTGTGCTTCTTTATTTAAAAGAAAGGGATGGCGTACATGGAAAAATGGCAACCCAAAAAACGTATTCAATGGAGAGAAATGGTACAAGAAGATTGGACAGATGTACATAAATATTCCTCGATGGAAGTAGTCAGCCAATACCAACCATGGGGACCAAACACTGAAGAAGAGACCTTGTTTTTTGTGGAAACTGTACTACTGGATGCCAAGAAAATTCCGCGTAGACGCTTTGTTTTTGTGGTTTTTGAAGAGAAAACTGCCACAATGATTGGCTCAGGAGAATTAACTATTAGAGACACTGTTAATCGTGAAGGGGAAATCGGATACATTTTCCATCCAGATTATTGGGGGCAAGGATATGCAACTGAAGTGGCACATTTACTTGTGAATTTTGGTTTTAAAGAATTAAACCTACATCGAATCTACGCAACCTGTGATCCTAGGAATGGTGCTTCCGCAAAAGTGTTGGAGAAAATCGGAATGGTGAAAGAGGGGAGACTTCGTGAAAATCTACTTATTAAAGGTGGCTGGCGAGACTCGTTTGTTTATGGCATATTAGAGCATGAATGGAATTCATAATTTATGTTTTAAAACATTATTCATTGTAATTATTAATAGCATTAACAAGGCACATATCCCTCCCTTACGAATAGAATGTTAAAGATTGTATAATAATTGAAAGGGAGAGAAACAGGTGACGCATCAAAGTAGGGAAGGGCAACATCCATATTGGTCGAATCATTGGCAACACCCACAATACCGCAGGATTACTATTGAACAAGCGATGGTGATTGCCTTGCAGCGTGTACCAGGTCAAGTTGTAAAAGCAGAACTAGATTACGATGATGGAATGTTAGTCTATGAAATTGATATTAGAACAGCAGAAGGTCATAAGTATGAAGTGAAAATTGACGCAAATACAGGAGCCATTCTTAGAGTGAAACTGGATTAACTAGGAAAGCCGCAACGGTAAACGATACCGTTGTGGCTTTTCTCTGCAGTACCAATCTCCCTATTATCTCCATGTATAGCCACCTAGCGATAGTGGAACACTTTCTAAATGACAGGAGTGTGACTACTAATGATGATGGATGAATTATCGAAAATCCATTTTTGGGAAACGTTACTGAGGACAACACTTGCATTTATCGTTTTACTTATTATGGCAAGGATAATGGGGAAAAAACAGATCTCTCAGCTGACATTTTTCCATTATGTAACGGGCATTACAATTGGTTCAATAGCAGCAGAAATTGCTGGGCAAAACGAAACACCGTTTGTGGATGGGATCATTGCAATGATTTGGTGGGCGCTATTAACGTTATTCATGAGCTATATCGCGCTTAAGTCAAAGAAAGCGCGTGTAATTTTAGACGATCAGCCGACAATTGTTATGTATGAGGGCAGACTTGTCGAGGAGGCTATGAAAAAATCACGTCTCCATTTGAATGATTTGAATATGATGTTACGAGAACAAAGTATTTTTTCTATTAAAGATGTTCAGTATGCCATATTAGAAACAAACGGAAATTTAAGTGTTTTGAAGAAGGCGGGTCAAGAGCCGGCGACGAAAAAAGATGTCAATGCCCCAGCACCTGAACCGAAATATATTCCAACCGAAATCATTTCTGACGGGAAAATTGTTAAAAAGAATTTGACTGAGTTGAATTTAACGGAAGAGTGGGTTTATGAACAACTGAAAAAACAAGGTATCGGCAAGGTTGAACACGTGTTTTATGCCGAAATACAAATGGATGGAAGTCTGTATATTCATAGGAGTTCTGAAGCGGAAAAATAAATGAAGAGCGTCATAACTCCGGTTTATGACGCTTTTCATTACTTAAATCACAAGGTTATATATTCTTTTATGGCAGACACACCTGACTCAATTGCAGCTTTACTAACTGCTTCCGCAACCACTTTTACAACCCGCTCATCGAATGGATCCGGAATAATATAATCATCCCTAAGGTCATCTCCATCAATCAATGAAGCAATCGCATAGGTTGCAGCAAGCTTCATTTGTTCATTGATTTCACTTGCACGGACATCGAGAGCTCCACGGAAGATACCTGGGAAAGCAAGGACGTTATTCACTTGGTTTGGATGATCAGAGCGTCCCGTCGCAATAATGCGTACACCATACTCCTGTGCTTTGTCAGGAGACAGTTCTGGATTAGGATTCGCCAAACCAAAAACAATCGGATCGGCATTCATGCAAGCAATTAGCTCTTTTGTCAGTAAATTAGCGACGGAAACCCCTATGAATACATCTGCACCCACCATTGCATCCTGTAAAGATCCCGTTAAGCCCTCAGGATTTGTGATGTCGGCAATTTCATGTTTAGTAGGATTCATGCCATTTGGTCGTCCTTTATAAATAATCCCCTGTGAATCGCAGATGGTGATTTGTGTGAATCCAATAGTTAGAAGCAGTTTGGTAATCGCAATCCCGGCTGCACCCGCTCCATTGACCACAATTTTAACAGAATGGATTTCTTTTTTGACGACTCTTAAAGCATTTAACAATCCTGCTCCAACGACGATTGCTGTGCCATGCTGATCATCATGGAAAACTGGAATTGCACATTCCTCACGTAGCCTTCTTTCAATTTCAAAGCAACGCGGTGCAGAAATATCCTCCAAATTGATGGCGCCAAATGTTGGACTAATTGCTTTAACTATTTGGACGATTTCCTCCACATCAGTTGTGTCTAAACAAATCGGAAAAGCATCGATGCCAGCAAAGCTTTTTAATAACATAGCTTTTCCTTCCATGACAGGAAGTGCTGCTTCAGGCCCGATATCCCCTAAACCCAATACAGCCGTCCCATCCGTCACCACCGCAACTAGATTTCCCTTGATGGTGTACTCGTATACCGCTGTGGGATTTTTGGCGATTTCTAAACAAGGTTCAGCTACTCCTGGAGAGTAGGCCAAACTTAGATCTACTCTATTTTCAAGCGGAACTTTAGACACGGTTTCCATTTTTCCCGTATGAATCCGATGCATCTCTAATGAAGACCGATAATGATTCGTCAATGAACATCCCCCATTCCCTACAGTATTTTATTGAGTAATAAATTTTTACCATGAAATCGAAAATAACACAAGTCAGAAAATTTAGTTGAATTAGAAAGTTCATCTGAGTAAAGCGCTTCCATTCCCTTTGCTATAATATTTACGGTGAATATAAAAATTTGGAAAATAATTTATCATTTGTTTGATTTGTGTTACATTATTGGTGTTTTTGGAGTTATACTACTTATGGAAAAAGAGGATATGTGATGAAAGATATAGTCATTATTAGCCTGTTTTAATCTAATGTGATGAATTTTAGAGGGGAATTATTATTCGATAACGTATTTCTGGAAAAGGAATACGCTATCGAATTTTGGAGAATTATTATGAGTGGGTCGTACTACTATGCCGCGACGACTTAGTTATTCAGATAATCTCCCACTCACGCTGTTCAGCAATCACCTTCAAGCGCGGTTCTGGTCGCACAGCGACAGGATGACCAACAAGCTCTAGAACAGGGATATCGGAAAAACTATCGCCGTAGGCAAAACTATTTTGCCAATCGATATCTTTCCCTGCTAAAGCCTGTTCAATTTTCTCATTTTTCCGGGCACCATGAACGTGGTGAATCGGTGCTTGATAATCGATATCTTGTCCATTGAGAGGGACGTCTGTACCAATAATCGTATCGAATTGTAATCCCTTTGTGACGGATTGTAGAAGGGGAGTGTAAGCACCGGAGACGAGCATTACATGCACGTCGTCTGCAATATGTTGTTGTAATCGCGACAGAACATCTGGATTGAAGCCCTGACGTACTTGATCAGCCAATTCTTCGAAATAATGATCTAGTTCTTCCTTTGACTGTTGTCCGAGTGCATCTAAATAGATTTGCATGGATTGTTCTTTCATTTTAGCTTCGGGAACGAGTTTTATTTTGTGCCCAAGATAGGGCTTAAGAATAGCTCGGTAAAATTTTTTGAATTTAGGATGGTGAACCGGATGATGTTTTAAATGGTCCATTAATAGCTGGAAAGTTTCCTCAGCATAAAGTGTTCCGTCAAAATCGAATATGGCAACTCGCATAATAATCCCCTTTTCTTAGCATCATATCAATCACGTCTTGGCGTGATTGTGTCCGGAGGCTTTAACTTAATAAAGAGGCATTGAACTGCATTTCTCCTTATTAAGATAAATAATTCCCTCATTTAATCATACAGCGTTTGTATTGTGTAGGCAATTTGAGGATAATAGGAGAAGAGAGTGAGGAGTTTTACTATGCAAAAAAATCGTAAAAGTTTAGTGAACAAAAAAGCAGATACATCCGTTTACACAGTACGAGAATCGGCGGAGTTACTCCCCTTTTTATTGGGAATGATGGGGGGGAGTGGGCGGAATGCAGTGAAATCTATCTTGACACGTGGGCAAGTGACTGTGGATGGGAAAATGGTGAAGCAGCATAATCATCCACTTCAACCTGGCCAGACTGTTGAGATTCTTAAGAACCAAGCGGCTCTAAAAGGAGAAACGTTAGTGGGTGTCAGTATTTTACATGAAGATGAAGACATTATTGTCATCAATAAAGATGCAGGTCTGCTATCCGTTGCTTCGAAAAATGAAACGGAAATGACTGCGTATCGTCAAGTACGGGATTATGTCAGCAATGGTAATCCAAATAAACGAATTTTTATTGTTCATCGACTTGATAAGGATACATCTGGTGTTATGCTGTTTGCGAAAAGTGAAGAAGTGAAGGAAGCATTGCAGGCGAATTGGGCTAAAGTAGTGAAGGAGCGCATTTATATTGCACTTGTTGAAGGAACTGTGCGCAAAAAGGAAGGCAAGATTGCATCGTGGCTGAAGGAAAGTAAAACGTTTAAAGTATATTCAAATCCGACAGACAACGGTGGACAACATGCCGTGACACATTACAAAACGCTACAATCGAACAAACAGTTTTCTTTAGTAGAGGTGGAGCTTGAGACGGGCCGAAAAAATCAAATCCGCGTCCATATGGAAGATCTAGGTCATCCTGTTGTAGGCGATAAACGATATGGTGCAGCAGGCAATCCTATTAAACGACTGGGCCTTCATGCAACGCGACTAGTATTGACACACCCTCGAACGGGAGAGCTTGTGCGATTTGAAGCAGATGCACCGAAGATGTTTTACGCAAAATCAAAATGAATATATGAAGAAAAGGTGCTCACTTTCAAAAAAGTGAGCACCTTTTCTTCATATATTATTGAACCGTATGATTGGGCATTGCTGGTTGTCCGGCAGTAGCAAACGAATTCAACAATTGCTGCATATCTTGTTGAGCGAGCTGTGGTATTTGGTAATAATGATGCTTATTTTGATAAATCGATAGTTCGTAGCCCATTTCTATACAGTTCGGTATAGAGTCGGCAAGTACGCGGCGGACGACGGGATTGCACGTTTCGAGTGCAGCAGTTGTTTTGGATGTTGCCCCAGTTTTAGCGGAACCAAGTAAATAGCCCGAAATGATTTGGTCTGATAGTTCTGCCTCAGATTGGATAGGCTTGGTTGGTTGCGATGCTTTCATGCCGTAAACGAAGTCATTGCCACCCTCCATCTTATAGCTCCCAGTTGGCTGCGAGGGGTCTTGACCTGTTTTAAAGGCTTCAACGGTACTATTATATTCGTTCAAAGTGAAGCGGTATTGGCGGTCCAATATGTCCAATAACTCGGGATCCTTGACGTATGGCCGTAATAATATAGCTTGGTTGAGTGCGGCGACTGTGCATGATAATGCCTCGTGGACATCAAAAAGCTCGTGACCACCATGATTCATCTGCTGTGAAACAGGGCCGGTATGCATATTTTCATGTGTTTGACCGAATGGATTTTGCGTCACTACATATCCTCCTATAGATTAATTATTTTTTCGTCAGTAGTATGGATGTTGAAATGAAATTTATACGTCAGAAATTATGCATAATTATCCCTGTGTAAAAATAGGCTTAGATAGAGAATGTTTTTATCTTCATTCAGTAGAAGCCCTTTGTTGAATAAAGATAAGCCTCTGGACGTAATTGATTATTGAAAGGTAGATGATAAATATGCAAATTCATGTAGTTCAAAAAGGGCAAAGTTTGTATAGCATTGCTCAGGCTTATGGCATTAGCTATCAAGAGATTGCAACAGCCAATGAAATTCCGAATCCTGCTCAAATTGTAGTTGGCCAAGCATTGGTCATCCCGATTACAGGCAGTTATCACTGGGTTCAGCCAGGTCAATCGCTGTATCTCATTGCTCAATTATATGGTTTGACCGTCAACGAGTTGGCAACGATTAATCGAATCTCTCCGTCTAGTATTCTACAAGTTGGGGAGCGACTCTACATCCCGCCAAGACCGAAAAAATTGGCAGAGGCGTTGCTTTATGTCGAGCCAAGAACTCCAGTGGCACAATCAATGATTGATGAAGTAAGAAAACGAGTCGCTTCACTAACTTATCTTGCAATGTTTAGTTATGAGGTCAGGCGTGATGGTTCTTTAAAAGTACCGTCGATTGATGATATTCCGAATATTGCACAATCCGCTGGGGCAGCAAATGCACTGGTTGTAAGTAATTTAGAGGATTTTGCATTTAATGCAGATTTGGCCCATGCAATCTTTACGGACCTAGCAGCCCAGGATCGCTTATTCAGCAATCTTATTCAAATTGCCGATGAAATCGGCTATAAAGACATTCATTTTGACTTTGAACTTTTACACCCAGAAGATCGTGAGCTCTATAATAGCTTTCTCCGAAGGGCAAGGGACAGTTTTCATCCAGCAGGGCTGACACTTTCGACTGCACTAGCTCCTATGACTAGTGATATACGAACTGGGATTTACGGAGCACATGATTATAAAGCGCATGGAGAAATTGTTGATTTTGTCTCCATTATGACATATGAATGGGGTTATACGTATAGTGATCCGCAAGCTGTTAGCCCCATTGGCCCTGTGCGAAATGTTGTAGAGTATGCTGTCAGCCAAATTCCTAGCGAGAAAGTTTTCTTAGGGCAAAATTTATATGGCTATGATTGGTCCTCTCCTTATCCAAGCCAAGGTGGATTACCTGCCAGGGCGCTTAGCCCTCAACAGGCGCTGGCAATTGCAGTTAGCCAAGAGGTAGACATCGATTATGATTATGTCGCACAAGCTCCACATTTCAACTATATGGATGATTCAGGTGTACAACATGAAGTATGGTTTGAAGATGCACGGAGTATCCAAGCCAAATTCGATTTGGTCAAGGAGTTTAGTTTACGCGGTATAATGTATTGGAAACTCGGCTTGGCCTTCCCACAAAACTGGCTGTTGTTAACAGATAATTTTACGATACGGAAAATCACATAAAAATCCGCCGGAGGCTTTGGGGCAACTGTATTTGAACTGAAAGTGAAGCATCAGCTAAAGGGTTTTGTCCGCATTTATCTCGCCGCTTATAGGGGCGGAGGACTTTTGCTGAATCAAATTAAAAAATGAACCGCTATGAGTTACACAAGCGGTTCATTTTTACATTTATTATTCTTTATTCATGTAATTGATGAAGCTCTGAATGAATTCAATGTCAGGATTCAATGCTAGGATAGGTAAGAAAGCAAAGGTCATGAGTAGCATGACGACCCCACCTATAGATACTCGAAAAAATTTGCTGATCTTCATAAAACTCTCCCTCTTTCTGTTAGCAATCAATTTTCAAACAATTGACCTAAGGGCCTAATGGTCTGATTACTTAAATAATAAACCTTGATCTAAGAAAAGTAAATATTTTTTTAATTGTTTATACATAATTAGGACACAATATAGTATAATTATTGATTATCCATAAAAATATGTTGTATCTCTACTTATTTTCAGAGATAATATTTAAAAACAATTCGATTTTTTTGAAATATCAATATACGATTAATATTGGAGATTAACTAAAATTCTCCACTAATATATAGCATTTCACGAAAGGGATGAGCGAGAATGACTAAATTGAATTCAATTCATACAGATAATAAAAAAAGGGCTAATGATTACGTTCATGAAGTATATGAATTAGTGAAGAAGCGTAATCCAGATGAAAAGGAATTTCTGCAAGCGACAAGAGAAATCTTCGACTCCCTTCGCCCCGTTTTTGCCCAGCATCCCGAGTATATTACGAATGGAATACTTGAGCGTATTACAGAACCGGAGCGTATCATTACATTTCGTGTCGCATGGGAAGACGATCAAGGAAAAGTCCATGTGAACCGTGGTTTCCGAGTTCAGTTTAATAGTGATCTAGGACCTTACAAAGGCGGTATTCGTTTCCATCCTTCCGTAAATAGTAGTATTATGAAGTTTCTTGCCTTTGAACAAATCTTTAAAAATGCCTTAACTGGCCAACCAATTGGGGCCGGTAAAGGGGGCTCTGATTTTGATCCGAAAGGAAAATCGGATCGTGAAATTATGCGTTTCACGCAAAGTTTTATTACAGAATTAAGTAAGTATATTGGTCCTGATCGAGACGTTCCGGCAGGAGATATCGGTGTTGGCAAAAGAGAGATTGGGTATATGTTTGGGCAATACAACCGCTTGAAGGGCGGATACGAGGCTGGTGTTTTCACTGGGAAAGATCCGAATCACGGTGGAAGTCTTGGTCGTAAAGAAGCCACAGGATATGGAACTGTCTATTTTGTAGAAGAAATGCTAAAGGTGAAAAATGAGAGTTTTGATGGGCAAACGGTTATCGTATCAGGCTCGGGGAATGTCTCCATCTATGCAATGGAAAAGGCCATTCAATTAGGTGCGAAAGTTGTGGCATGTAGTGATTCGGGAGGTTATATTTATGATAAAAAGGGTATCGATTTGGATACGGTGAAACGTTTAAAAGAAGTAGAGAACAAGCGGATTTCTGAATACACTAAAGAACATCTGCATGCGGAGTATCATGACGATTGTTCAGCAATTTGGTCCATACCTTGTGATATTGCTCTTCCATGCGCAACACAAAATGAAATTGATGAGATTGCCGCACGGATGCTAGTAGCCAATTCGGTGAAGGCGATTGGTGAGGGTGCCAATATGCCCTGTACACTAGAGGCAATGGCGTTGTTCCAGGAGAATGGTATATTATTCGGTCCAGCAAAAGCTGCCAATGCAGGTGGTGTGGCAGTTTCAGCGATGGAAATGTCACAAAACAGTATGCGTCTGTCATGGACAGCTGAAGAAGTCGATGAAAAACTTCATCTTGTCATGAAGAATATTTATACAAGTTGCGTAGATGCCGCAGATCGCTTTGGTCACCCTGGTAACCTAGTGATGGGCGCCAACATCGCAGGCTTTCTGAAAGTTGCAGATGCTATGGTCGCGCATGGTCTTAGTTAGGATATGTTGATGTAATTAAAACGTCTACACAAGTTAGTTATTGTGTGGACGTTTTTTGTTGGTTTGACGGATATGGTTAGTTGGGTGCCTGGCAAACTATATTTTTTACAAGGCTTTGTCATCTTATATATGGCATGTTGGGCTCTCCCACTCGATTAGTGTGGAGGGTTCTTATTATGTGGTTCTTTTGGTAGGATATACGTAATAGTCATTTTTAATCATTTAGTAGATTTGGGTGTATTCTTCCAAATTTCTTTTGAGTAAAGGCTTTGTTTATGATAATATGAAAAAATGTGAATAGAGGGAGATTATGGCTCATTTCACGATGGAATTGTGAGGGGGAAGAAGTTGATGGAAGAGACTGTGGTAAAGAAAAAGTCGTTTAAGACTTTAATTGTTCTAATTGTTACGGCTTTAGTCGTGGTAGGCGGAAGTGCGTCGGCGTTTTTCCTATTGAATAAGTCAGCAAAAGTGCAGTATTTTTTAGCTGAAGTAGAGACGTATAAACAAATGAATGCACTAGCAGAAGAGCGTTATAAAAATGAAGTGAATTGGGTGAAGGTTCAACAAGAGAAACCAGTAGAAACAAAGTTTGATCTATCTGGTGAGTGGAATGATCCATCTGTTGACTATGCGATGCAGGAAATTCAAAGTATCGTCAATAGCGTTACATTATCTATGAATCAAGTATACGATCCAACGAACAAAGAGATTGAAGTAGCGTTGAGTGGAGAACTTGGAAATCTATCTGTTGATTTTGGCACTATTTTTGCGACGACTGAAAAATTAGTAGCAGAATTTCCATTTATGGAAGAGCTTATCCGATTTGACGATAAGGATTTCGGGAAAACAATGAGAGAGTTTGATGAGAATTTTGAAGGTAATGAAAATTTAGGTTTACCTCAGTTATTTGAAAGTAGTTCTTCGTCAATGGAAGAAGTGAATGAATATATCGAAAAAGAGTATATTGAATTCTTTATAAAAGAGCTTCCAGAAGATGCCTTTACGACTGATAAAGAAGAAATACTTGTAGCAGATCAAAAGTTGAAAGCGAAAAAAATAACGATGGATCTTAAGGAAGAACAAGTGAAAACACTGTTAAAAGATCTATTGGCAAAAGCAAAAACAGATGAAAAACTGAAAGAAATCGTGAAAAATCAATTGGGTGTTTCTGCATTTGCAGGGGATCTATCTGCAAGTGATCTAGCAATGGTTGTTGAAGAGTTTGATAAAGGTATTGATGCTGCTATTGAAGGTGTGGACACATTACATATTCCAAACGGTCTTCAATCAACTATTTGGCACCAAGCCAATCATATTGTGAAAAGGGACTTTGCGTTGGCAATTGGTTCCAATGAAGTTGATGTGGTGACAGTTAACGTTACAGGTACACAATTATTAGAAAAAACAGCCCAGCAATTGGATTACAAGCTTGCTTTCACAGATTCCTTTGGCGACGAGAATGCTGTGAATATTAAAGGGAATCTATCATGGAAAGATCAAAAAGCAGATGACTCGATTGCTATATCTGTAGAGGATTTGAAGTTTACCTACCAAGGGAAAGAGGAACTGATAGATAACAAACGGACATTTACCCGTACATTCAAATTTACAGATGGTTACAGCGAGCCAGCACTTATTTGGAAGGGCAGTGCAACGCATGACAGTGATGCAATGACAGCCAACCATGAATTTACGATTAGCGAACAAGGCTTGGGTGGAGATATGTTCAATTTACTACTCAAACAACAGGGGAAAGTCGTGAAAAAAGTGGATATGCCGGAAGAAACAGCTGATACAGTAAACATCGGTCAGATGAATAGAGAACAGATTGAAAGTTTTATAGAATTAGAAGTAGCACCAAGAGTGGAAGATTGGTTTTACGATTTGATGGGCGACGTTGAAGGAGAACTTTATTAACTTAAATCAGCAGAAGTTTAAAATCGGTTGATTTGGGGAACTCAGACTAAGACCGCCGCGTCCTGCGGCAATGGTTGCATACCTGCATCCTGCAGGCACAAGCTCGATTCAAAATCTGGAATCAATTACTCCGAGGCGTAATTGATTAAATTGAATGAATAGGATGGAAGTGAGCTGTATGCTTTCTATTAGAAGATTATTATTTTTTATGCAGCAATATACGAAACAATTGAGGAAGAAGTGGGCAACCCTTCTTCTTCTTTTTCTATTTCCTATTCTTTTGATAGGTTTGTTATTAGGACTCGTTGCTGGTTTGTTAGTGCCAGATGAACATTCTCCTATTCGGGTTGCTTTAGTGGATGAGGACGGCACAAAGGAGTCACGGTTATTTGCTAGCTTATTGGAAGGTACAGCAGCGGACGGGGCCTATATTCAAATCATTGCATTATCGAAGGAGCAAGCGCAGCAATTGATAACGCAAAATGAAATCAGCACGTATTTTTCATTCCCAGAAGGGTTTACAGCGGATTTGTATGAGGGAGAATCTGTGACGATTCCGATTGTCGGAAATCCTTTCAGACCTACGGATAGCTATTTGGTTAAAGAGTTAGTCGAAAGTATGACGCGCTATATTGGTGCGGCACAGGCTAATATATTGACGATTTATGACTATGCTAAAAAAATAGATATGTCAAAAGAACAACGACAAGAATTGATGTTGCAGCAATTTATAGATTTTACCTTGTATACACTTGGTAAGGATAAGTTACTGGACAAGGAAATACTTGAAAATGTAGCGACGTCTTCTTCGGTGCATTATTACGTATTGGCAGGCTGGTTTATGAGTTTGTCGATTTGGGCACTTGCTTTTTATATGATTTTAGGAAAAGAGCAACATCCGGCGATGCAAATACGTCTGACATTAGCAGGAGTGAAACTGTGGCAACGTATTTTTGCACGCGTGATTGTGGCATTGGCTGGCAGTGTGGTCTATGCAACACTATTATTCGTCGCTATTAGCCAGTTTGTGGACTATGATTTGTACCTCATCGATTATGTAAGGTTTGCGTTGTTTGCAGTTTTGTATGCCTTATTGTTGCTCATAGGGATTGCGTTGCTGGATATCTGGGTTTCATCACAGAAAGTGGCTTTACTTTTACAGGGATTGTGGACTTTTATCATGATTTTTACAAGTGGTGCAGTGATACCGACCTTATACTTTCCACTCGTTGTGCAAGGTGTTTTGCCATATTTCTTTTCCTACGACAGCATGAATTGGATGATTGATATTGTGTTAGAGGGACGCAATTATGCGGATTTCACATCGTTAGTTCTTGTTGCGACTGCTGGACTACTCGGTGTATGGTTGTCAACGATCGGAAAAGAGAGGTGGGACCGATGAGAAGGATTGTATCTACCCGGCTGATGCGTTGGCGCAAGGAATGGAAAGGCTTGGTGTGCTGGTTACTGCTACCAATTGTGTTGACGGTATTGATGATGAAAAGTATTGGGATATGGCAAGAGGAGATGACAGTTCCGATTGGACTTGTCGTAGAAGAGCAATCGGAACTAGTAGAGCAGCTAGTAGCTGATATTGCGAGCGCTGATCTTCTGTATATTCACTATCTGGAGAAGGATGTTGCACTTCATAAGCTTGAGCAGCATGAGCTGGATAGTGTATTTGTGATACGCGAGGGGTATGCGGATAATATTCTTGCGGGGCGGCGCAATCAGCTGATTGAAGCCTATTCATCGAATCGTTCCTATGCTTATCAGGCTGTTGTTGAAACGATTGCGTCGTTTGCTCAGCAGGATGCGTCCCGTTCGAAAGCGGCATTTGTTATTAAGCAATTATTCAAAGATGCACAGATGGAAGATGAATGGAGCTACATAGAAATCATCGATAGCAGTCGGAAGCGACAACACAATGAGACATTACTCCAGTCGAGTTTTACTTATTTTGATAAAGATAGTGAAGTGGTCGAACAATCACTGCTAATTGTACCTGTATGGGGTGTTTGGGCGCTATTTGCAATGATTACGGTGTTTTTCCTGTTTGATTGGGTATTGAAGGAAAATCGACTATCGATGCGCTCGCGTTGGCAATTTACATCGATATCATTTGGACAATATGCACAGGGAACATTTTTGCTGTATACACTGCTCCTATTTCTTGTAGATCTACTAGCTGCAATTATTTTCTCGAGTTTATTCGATGAAAAAATCTCTGTTCAAGCTGTCATAGCACTTGTCACTTTTCGACTAACCATTAATCTGCTAGCATTTTTACTAGCTAGTGTGTCCAAGCAAGCATTCATGTATTATGTGAGTGGTGTAGCGATTGCACTACTGCTTACAGTAGTTGGCGGAGCGATTATACCACTTGAGGGTCTGACGCGGAAGTGGTCGTGGCTAGAAGCACTCAGCCCGGTTCACGCCTTACTGGATGGGATGATTCCAGTTGTTTGGCTCACGGTATTAATCGTCTTATTCATCCTATGGCTGTGGAAAGGGGGAAAATCGTATGCTTGAAGTGTCTGGGGTGCAAAAAAAATATAAGAATAAGCTGGTCATTGACAATCTATCTTTCCGAATGAAACCAAGTGAAATTATCGGGCTCGTTGGGGAAAATGGTGCGGGTAAATCGACATTGTTGCAATTATTAGCAACGGTTATGCAACCGACGCAAGGAGATATTCAATTAGACGGTCTTTCTTATAGAACGGATATCAAGAAAATTCGTCAGAAAATCGGCTATGTACCCCAGGATATTTCGATTTGGGATGAATTCACGGTGGAGGAAAATATGCTGTTTTTTGAAAAACTATCGTGGAAAAGACGGTCAAAAGAACAATGTCGTCAGCTGTGCTTGGACATGCAATTGACACACTGGAAGGAAAGTGTCCAGTCTTTATCAGGAGGTATGAAAAGGAAATTGAATTTGGCGATTAGCCTGCTACATGATCCAATATTGCTGTTGTTGGATGAACCAACAGTTGGCATCGACTTGAAATCAAAAACAGAAATCGGATTATATTTACATAATCTAGCGAAAAATGAAGGAAAGATGATTATGTATACATCGCATGATATGGATGAAATTACGAACGTTTGCGATCGGGTGTATGCCATTGGCAAGGATCCGTTTTATACAGATTTATTACAGAAAAAAGCAGTGGAGGTCGAGGTGATTACATGAAAATATCGAGAAGAGTCATTTTGATAGCGTGTTTTCTAGTCGTTGCTGCCGGTATTTTCTGTTGGTCGCGAACAGGGAAATGGATAGAGTCGGGCCTAGAGCCGAAGGCAGATGGCACGAATGATTATGCGATTGTGTTGGGGGCCAAGGTGAAACAAGATAGTCTATCGTTATCATTGCGCTATCGCTTAGATGCTGCACTAGCCTATGCCAATGAATATTCTCATGTGACATTGATTTTATCGGGTGGGCAAGGCTCCGATGAACCGATGAGTGAAGCGGAAGCAATGAGGCGGTTCTTAACAGATAATGGTATTGAAGACAGTCGGCTAATACTAGAAGATGCGTCGACCTCGACATATGAAAATCTGCTTTTTTCGAAGAAACTGCTGCCATCCGATGTCGATTCCATTACGATTGTTTCAAGTGATTTTCACTTAGCGAGAGCGCAAAAGATTGCGGAGAGTATAGATTTAAAGTCTGATGTAGTAGCGGCTAAAACACCGAAAGTGGTAGAGGCGAAGTCGAATTTTCGAGAGCGTATTGCGTTGGTGAAGACGTTTGTTGTAGGGAGGTAAGCACTTGACCACAGCATAACGAACCATACAAAGGTGTGGGAAGTCGAGGGGGATCTACCCTCCTATTTGACTAGCCTATAGGTTTCTTGTGTTGAGGCGTGGAACTGTGGGGTCATTATTGACTATTTGTTGGTTTTCATCTTGCCCCTCCAAGGCTCCCCTGCTTATGCTACGATCTGTACTGCTATCCATTTCTTCTACAACAGAACGAGGGTTATCTGATTTCTGTTCCGACAAATGACTTTTCGACACTCCATTTTCAATGAATAGGGCAACTCCCCCGTTCTTCACCTCATCATAATAATGTCTTGATTGTTGTTCAGAAAATCCCATACTTGAAAAAGCATCTAAAACAGATTCTTCACCTTTCAAAAAAAGTGTAAAGCGATTTAACCAATCATCATCAGCCGTACCAAGAAGCTCGATGTCTGATCGCCCCCGGAGCATTGAAATATTATCTTCCTCGATTGTAACAGCGTACATATTACTTTCATCAATGCCCTGTGCTTTCATTTCTATTATTTTGTATAAAACAGTATCAATCGAATGAAATGTTCCTACGTATTTTTTGTCATCCATTTTGCAAAAACCTCCTTGTGTATGAAATAGCTCTTATTTCATACTGTACCCATTTCTTTCATTAACAAACAGGTCGTCCTTAATGTTTAGCTTTTTTTAAAAAAGTGAATAACATAAGAACAATAGGGTATTCAAGATGAATTTGATATTTGATAATGGAAAGTAATGGGGAAGAACTATAATTCATATTCGGAACACGTCGGCCTATGTCGATGTGTTTTTTTTATTTGTGAAGGGAAATTATTATTCTATGTCGAATTAGAAAGTGATGAGCTTATTTTGTGTTTTACGCTATAGGATGAATATTGTAGTAATTAATTTACCAAATATAAAAACAGGAGGTACATGAATGAAGAAGTTCAGATTTAGCTTATTATTTGTTGTTGCTCTCATGTTTCAAATGTTGGTCATCCCGTATCATTTTTCAGCAGATGAACTAGATACGAATGCACCAACTATTGATTATCTAGCACTAGGAGATTCATTGACTGTGGGAATTAGTCCGTACAATGAATTAGGGAGAAGTTATGCAGATTTCTTGGCGGACGGGCTGTATGCTAAGGGAGATTTGAAGTCATTTAATAAAGGTTTTTCGTATCCAGGCTATAAAACAACGGATGTATTGAGTGATATTCAGCAGAATGTAACGAAAGACATTTTGGGAATCGGTTCTGTAGAAAAGACAGCTACACTTCAGCAGTCTATCAAAGATGCTGAGCTTATCACGATTAGCGCGGGTGCTAATGATATATTACCACTTCTTAAACAAGACCAAACGACTGGCAAGATGATTGTCGATCAGATGGAGTTAGTAAGGACACTTCAGCAGATTGGAGCCAACTACAAGGCAATTATGGTGCAGATTAGCCAATTAAATCCTGATGCACAAGTGTATGTAATGGGTTATTATAATCCATTTCCCTATATGTCGGAGGATTTACAACCAATGCTCAACCAGTTACTTACTACTTTGAATAAGACCATTGCAACAGGCCTTGGGGGGACACAGGCTATCCTAGTCCCAACAGGTGATGCCATCGCGGTAGACTATAAGACTTATCTTCCTAATCCAGAAAATATTCACTTGAGTGAAGCAGGCTATAAAGTCATTATGGAACAATTTTGGACAGTTATAGAAAGCTCGAATGCAGAGGTTCCAGAGGTAATTGCTCCGAAACCGGCACTGTTCACGGATACTGCCGGACACGGATTGAGGGTGTATATTGAACAGGCTGCAACGGCTGGGATTGTGGGTGGCTATGCAGATGGCACATTTAAGCCTAATCAAAACCTGAAGCGTGTACAAGCCACAAGTATAATTGTTCAAGCGCTAGGTTTGACAACAGATGAGATTGCGCCGTTCGATGATATCGTTAAGTATGCAGATAAAACAAAAGCAGACATCAATGCAGCCTATAAATATGGAATTATAAAAGGAAGTAATGGTAAATTTAAACCGAATGATACAATCACACGTGCTCAACTTGCTTTAATGATTGGGCGTGCCTATGAGTTGAAAACAGGAGTGCCATATAAAAGCTTCCAAGCAGTACCATTTTCTGACGTAGGAAGCTACAATGCAGAAACGGTCAATGCGATTTCGATGCTCCATGAATTGAATATTGCAAATGGCTTCGAGGGCAAGTTTATGCCGAATAATCCAACAACACGTGCACATGCTGCGAAAATGTTCGTTCATTTTATATCGCTTAGTCAAAGTGAATAATAGAATGTGAAAAACGGTCCAATCTTCTCTATAGAAGACGGACCGTTTTTTATCATAATAAACGTGAAATCGCATGAAACTCCGGGCGTTGCTCTTCAAACGTTGTAATATAGTCGAATCCAACTGATTGTAGCAATTGCAGGGATTCACGGAATTGGAAGGCGATATCATCGGGCTTATGTGCGTCAGAGCCAAGTGTAATAATTTCACCACCGCTTTGTTTGTAGAGCTTTAAAATATCGTCACTCGGCATGCCGTTCGATAATCCATACCGAACGCCCGATGTATTCAACTCAATGCCTTTGCCTTCAGGGATGATAACCTTGAAAATCTCCCGCAATTCATCATGAAAAGGATTATCGCAATGCTGTTTTGTATAGCGTTTGACAAGGTCAGCATGTCCGAGAATATTAAATTGTTTGTAGTTTTGGACACAATATAATAATTCTCCATAATAAATACCATACGATTCTTCGAGGGTTTTATTCTCAAAAAATTCACCGAAATGCAGCCCTTTTTTCTCAACGGTATGCATAGAGCAGATGATGAAATCAAATGTTTCCTTGTCCATGAGTACCTTGTATTGGTCTAGAATATGGGGCTGTACACCGATTTCAACGCCTTTTTGAATGCGAATACGTCCTTCGTATTGCTGCTGCATATCTTTGATTTTTTGGGTGTATTGCTGTTTATCGAAATCAAAAATGAAGTCTTCATAGGGGTAGTCATAGTCAATATGCTCCGTGAAACAAATTTTTGTCAGTCCTTTTTGAATAGCCGCTTCGATCATTTCCTCCATTGGAACTGGGCAATCAGCTGAAAAGGAACTATGTACATGATAATCAAACATAAAAAAACTCATCTCCTCGTGTTGACATTTCGTCTGTATACCCTTATAGTACTAAATAACTTTAGTGTAGTAAAGTGATAAAGTAGAGGTGTTGGAATTGGTCAGAAATGAAGTGTATCCCGAACGTATATTAGTAGACAATGAAAAAGTAGAACGAATAATTAAGACCATTAACAAACGATTTACAACGTACGGTTATAAACGGATTAAAACATCAGCCTTTGAGCAATATGATTTATATTCTAAAGTAAATAGTTCGATTAATCAAAATGAAATGATTAAGGTTATTGATCATACGGGGCAAGTGTTGGTATTGCGGCCAGATGTAACGATTCCTATTACGCGAGAATTGGCGGAGAATTATCCTAATCTAGCAGATGAGCTACGTTATTTCTATGTACAAGAAGTATTTCGTCAGCCAGTGGATCGCAATGATAGTATTGAAAGTACGCAAGCTGGGGTTGAATATTTTTGCCAAAGCTCGGCCGAAGCAGATGCCGAAGTGATTGCACTTGCTTGTCATACAATGAAGGATTTAGGATTTATGGATATTAAAATTGAAATTGGTCATACAGCCTTTTTCAATGAACTGGTGCAAGATTTGCCGTTAACAGTGCAACAAATTAAGCAGTTGAAGACGCTCATTCAAGCGAAAAATGTGGTAGAAATTGGTCCATTCCTTCAACGACTGAACATTGACGAGGGAGTGCGGGATGCCATTGAGCGAATTCCATTACTCTACGGTAACCCGATGGAAGTGAGCGAACGTGCACAGGGGATTGACTTGACGCCGAAAATGCAAGAGACACTCGATTATTTACTAGAAGTCTACCGCATATTGAAAATGTATGGGTTAGAACAATATATTGTTAGCGATTTAGGACTAATCAATGATATGGGCTATTATTCGGGTGTTGTTTTCCAAGGCTATGTTGGAAGGTTTGGGAAGCCGGTGTTAATGGGCGGACGCTATGATCGATTAGGTGATGAATTTGGAGCGACATTGCCGGCTATTGGCTTTGCTTGTGAGATTGAATCTTTGGTCAAGGCGACGGAGAGTAGAGAAGTGAGTAGTCGTTTTCCGATTGATGTCAAAATCATTTATGATGATACGCAGTTGGAACAGGCCATTGCTATTGCGAATGAATTACGGGAGCGCAATTATAGTGTATTGTCTTTTTCGGAGCAGAAGAAGCAAGTCAATCGCCAGCAAAGTGTGTATACCATTCAGCTCGAAAAGGATAGTAATCGACTGATTTATAGAGAGAAGACGATTCCATTTATCGATTTGAAAGAGGTTTTGGATTTACTTGTAGGGGTTAAGGGGGCGACACAATGACACATCTTACTGTCGCGATGGCGAAAGGGCGCACCGCTGATCAGGCGTTAGCATTTTTGGATAAGGCCGGTGTTCGATTTTCAGAGTTTCATGATGGAAGTAGAAAATTAGTCATTTTCGATGATGCTGATAAAGTAAAGCTTATTTTTGTAAAGGCTGTGGATGTGCCTGTATACGTAGAAAAAGGGGCGGCGGATATTGGCATTGTGGGCAAGGATACCATAATGGAAGATCCTGTGGATGTCTATGAGCTATTGGATCTTGGCATTGGAAAATGTCAGCTGGCAGTAGCAGGATTTCCAGATAAAGAGTTTTCGAGCAGTACATCATTGGTCGTAGCATCCAAATATCCTGCTGTGGCAAAAGACTATTTTGAAGGTAAAGGCATTCGGGTTGAAACGATTAAATTGAATGGTTCAGTCGAATTGGCGCCACTGATTGGTATGTCTGATGTCATCGTGGATATTGTTGAATCAGGTGCAACATTAAGGGAAAATGGCTTGGTTGTCTTAGAGGAGATTGCCGATGTTAGTGCACGTTTGATTGTCAATAAGGCGAGTTATGCAACAAAAACGACTCAAATTCAGCAGTTTATCTCAGACTTAAAAGTGGCATTGGAGTGATGGGTTCATGCGAATTGTAACTGTGGCACAATATAATGATGAAAACAGTCAGGCGAATGCTGTGCAACATAACGACCTCGATTTCGATAAAACTGTGCTTGGAATTATCGGAACAGTTCGTGAAAATGGGGATGCGGCATTAAGGAGTTATACCGAGCAATTCGATGGGGTACAGCTGGAACAGCTCATCGTGACAGAAGAAGAGTTTGAGGAAGCACAGACGCTTATTACGGAAGAGTTTCTTCAGGCATTAAGAAAAGCGAAGAATAATATCTCTGCATTCCATGAAGAACAGAAAGAGAAATCCTGGTTTGTGAATCAAGATAAAGGGATTGTTCTTGGACAGAAAGTGACGCCTCTTGAGAGTGTAGGCATTTATGTACCAGGCGGCAAAGCGGCATATCCTTCAACGGTTCTGATGAATGCTCTACCAGCGAAAATCGCAGGTGTGGGGCGCATTGCGATGGTGACGCCGCCGCAGCGAGACGGTAAAGTGAATCCGCATGTCCTTGTGGCAGCACGGGAAGCGGGTGTCGATGTTGTCTATAAAGTTGGCGGTGCACAAGCAATTGCGGCGTTAGCCTATGGCACGGAAACGGTAGAAGAAGTAGTGAAGATTACAGGACCGGGAAATGCCTATGTGGCACGTGCGAAAAAATGGGTATTTGGGGATGTCGCGATTGATATGATTGCGGGTCCAAGTGAAATTTGTGTTGTAGCGGATGATACGGCGGTGGCGGAGTATGTGGCTGCTGATTTGCTATCACAAGCGGAGCATGACGAGCGAGCGACAGCGATTTGTGTGACGACGAGCTCAGCATTTGCCGAAGCTCTTCAACAGCAAGTGACCAAACAAATGGAGCAGGCAGATCGCAAGGGTATCATTGAAGCATCTATTACGGATAACGGCCGTATTTTGCTTGTTGATTCATTGGAAGAGGCCTATCAATTTGTTAATGAATTGGCACCGGAGCATTTACAACTCATGGTGGAAAATCCGATGGAGCAATTGGCGTTCATTCATAATGCGGGGGCTATTTTCTTAGGAAATTATTCACCAGAAGCATTGGGCGATTATATGGCGGGACCGAATCATACGTTGCCAACAAGTGGAACATCGGCATTTTCTTCGCCACTAGGCGTTTATGATTTTATGAAAAAATCAAGTATTATCCAGTACACAGCGCAAGCGTTGCAAGACGTTGCGGATGACATTATAACGATTGCGAATGCAGAAGGCTTAACGGCCCATGCAAATTCGATTCAAGTAAGAAAGGCGGGATACAATGCGTAGTAAATCGATTTCAAGGCAAACGGCAGAAACGAAAATTAAGCTAGACTTCGCAATTGATGGCAGCGGGGAAACAGATATTCAAACAGGTGTAGGTTTTTTCGATCATATGCTGACATTATTCACGAAGCATGGACGATTTGATTTAAAGGTTGATTGTGATGGTGATACAGAAGTGGACCAGCATCATTCAGTTGAAGATATTGGCATCGTATTAGGACAAGCATTTTATGATACCATTGGCACGAAAGAAGGCATCGAGCGCTATGCGACAGTGTCAACGCCGATGGACGAGGCGCTTTCCACGGTTTCACTTGATATTAGCGGACGTTCGTATCTTGTTTTCAATGTTGAAGGTATGAAGGATAAAGTCGGCGATTTCGATACCGAACTTGTGGAAGAATTTTTTCTAGCATTTACGAATAACGCGAAAATCAACTTACACATCAATTTACAATATGGCAAAAACACACACCATATTATCGAATCGATTTTCAAAGGCTTCGGCAGAGCATTGCGGGTTGCAAGTACGATTAACCCAGATGTAAAAGGTGTGCCATCTACAAAAGGCGTGCTGTAAAGCATCCGGAGCGAAGATATTGGCGTTCACCGGCTGTTTATTGGCGCTTACAGATGACTTATTGGCGTTCAGGACCAAGTTATTGGCGCTTACAGTCAACTTATTGGCGAATTAGGACTTTACTACCGATAGAAAAAGGGGGCATCATCATGATTTTATTTCCAGCCATCGATATTCGAGATGGGAAATGTGTTCGATTGATTCAAGGAGATTACGATCAAGAAATTATTTACAACGATTCACCAACTGCGATGGCGAAAGAGTGGGAACAGCAAGGTGCTGCTTATATCCATGTTGTGGATTTGGACGGGGCAAAAACGGGTAATTCATCGAACAAAGAAGCCATTCGAGCGATTGCGGCGAGTGTATCTGTCCCTGTGCAAGTCGGTGGAGGCATTCGGAATATGGAAATTGTTGACGCACATATTGCTTCAGGTGTCAGTCGAGTGATTATCGGAACAGCAGCTATCCAAGATCAGCAATTTCTAAAAGAAGCTGTTGAAAAATATGGCGACAAAATTGCAGTGTCCATCGATGCAAGGGGTGGATTTGTGGCGACAGATGGCTGGACAGAGTTGAGTGATGTCAAAGCAGTCGACCTGCTGCAACAGCTAGTGGAAATTGGCGTTCAAACAGTTGTCTATACAGATATTTTGAAAGATGGCATGTTGCAAGGGCCTAATCTAGTTGAATTAGAAATGATGAATAATGCGTCGAGCATTGATATTATCGCATCAGGTGGAGTTTCTACGGAGCAAGATATTGCAAAATTACGCGAATTAAATATGTACGGAGCAATTATTGGCAAAGCGTTATACGAAGGCAAATTATCCTTAATCAAACTATTGGAGGACGACAACGATGGCAAGTAATCGAATTATTCCATGCTTAGATTTTGATAACGGTAAGGTTGTAAAAGGCAAGAAATTTCTTGAGGTGAAAGAAGTGGCAGATCCACTCACACTGGCTCGAAAATATGTAGCGGACGGTGCAGATGAACTGGTATTTTACGATATTGCCGCGTCAACGAATAACCGCGCCATGTTTCTCGATTTGATTGCTGAAATTGCGAATGAAGTGCCGATTCCATTTATCGTCGGTGGTGGTATTCGGACGATTGAAGATATTCAAAAGGTTTTTGATGCCGGTGGCGATAAAGTATCCATCAATAGTGCAGCGCTAACGAATCCATCTTTAATTGAAGAGGCGGCGAAAAAATTCGGTTCTGAACGAATTATCCTATCAATGGATGTCAACGAAGTAGGGCCTGGTAAATGGTCGGTATTTGCCAAGGGGGGTATGGAAGATACGGGGATGGATGCCATTGAGTGGGCGATAAGAGCTGAACAACTTGGCGCTGGAGAATTAGTCGTCAACAGTATTGGCGAAGACGGCGTTAAGGACGGTTATAACCTCGAATTGACACGCACGATTGCAGAGGCCGTCACGATTCCTGTCATTGCCAGCGGTGGTGCAGGTAAGCCTGAGCACTTCCATACCGTATTGACGGAAGGGAAAGCTGACGCAGCACTTGCAGCATCCGTTTTCCATTTTGAAGATATTCACATTGGCGAATTAAAACAATACTTATCTAAATTCAGCCGATAACGACCACTTCCATAAGTCGTGTAGTGAATAAGAATAGCTTTTCATTCAGTTGAAGTCCAAACTTCGGCTGAATCTAGATAAAGCCTCCGGCGGATGTCACGGATTTTTAGGGGAACTTTTCGAGTAAGCTCGAAAAAAATCCGGACGCAATCACTCCGAGGCGTAATTGATTTAAACAAAATACATCTGTTGGGAATGACTAACTATGACAATCGAAATCGACAAACTGACATTTGATAATAACGGGTTAATTCCTGCCATCGTTCAAGATGACCGGACAGGAAAGGTCCTGATGCTCGCTTATATGAATGAAGAGGCATTGCAAAAAACGATTGATACGAAAGAAACGTGGTTTTACAGTCGCTCTAGACAGGAACTATGGAATAAAGGCGCAACATCTGGCAATCGTCAACAAGTCCAACGCTTGTTGTTCGATTGTGACCAAGATGCGATTTTAGTCCAAGTTATACCACAAGGCCCGGCTTGTCATACAGGCGAAGAGACTTGCTTCTATAAGAAGGCTTTTGAACAAACGACATCAAGCCGAGAAGTCGTGCAGGAAGTAGTAGATGAGATTAAAGAACGTCACAATAATCCCGTAGAAGGCTCGTACACAACGTATTTATTCCGCGAAGGGCTAGATAAAATCCTGAAAAAAGTTGGGGAAGAAACAACTGAAGTTGTCATTGGTGCGAAAAATCGTGACAAAGCAGAGGTGACGAGTGAGCTAGCGGATTTAACCTATCACTCGCTCGTATTAATGGAAGAACTTGGTGTGACGGTGGCAGATGTCAAAAATGAATTGCGAAAAAGACGGCCAAATCGTGAAGTGTTGCGCGATGAGTAAATTTTGGAGCAGTATGGTGAAGCGAACGGAGCCTTATGTACCAGGTGAACAAGTAAATCAACAGAAGATTGTGAAGCTCAATACGAATGAAAACCCGTATCCGCCAAGTCCGAAAGTGATGGAGGCCATTCGTGGAGAAATGGAGCGTAATCTTCAATTGTATCCATCTCCCACCGCAGATGATTTGCGTGAGACGATTGGGCGGCAGTATGGACTAACTGCCGATGAAGTGTTCGTTGGCAATGGATCAGACGAAGTATTGGCATTTTCTTTTATGGCCTTTTTTGAGCCGGGTCAGCCCATCCGTTTTCCAGACGTTACATACAGTTTTTATCCGGTGTACGCCAAGCTGTTTGATATTCCATATGAAGAAGTTCCATTAAATAGGGATTTCACATTGCAGATTGACAAGTTCTTTCAATCAAAGGGTGGTGTCATTTTGCCGAACCCGAATGCACCGACGAGTCTCTATGCTGAACTGGATACTATTGAAGAGATTGTGAAAAATAATCCCGATCGAGTAGTGATCATTGATGAGGCTTATATTGATTTTGCAGCAAAATCCGTGGCAGAATTGATTCAGCAATACGATAATCTACTCGTCGTTCAGACGACATCGAAATCGCGTTCGTTAGCAGGATTGCGTGTTGGTTTCGCAATGGGCAATCATTCGTTGATAGATGCGCTCATTCGCATTAAAGATTCTTTCAACTCCTATACATTAGATCGACTGGCACTTGTCGGAGCTAAGGCTGCATTTGAAGATGAAGCTTATTTTAAGGAGATAACTGCGAAGATTATTGCTACGCGCAACGAGACAACTGTTGCGTTAAAGCAACTTGGATTTGCCGTCCTACCTTCGCAAGCAAATTTCATTTTTGCTTCTCATAGTTCTGTTTCAGCAGAGCGTCTATACAATGAATTGAAAAAAGAAGGTGTACTTGTTAGGTACTTCAACAAGCCGGGGATTGATAATTATTTACGGATGACCATTGGTACGGATGAGCAGATGGAGCGATTGCTAGAGAAATTGACAGAGATATTATAAGCTTTAACCAGAACCAACAGAGAGTCGAAACTCCCTGTTGGTTCTGGTTAGGTCTGTGGCAGATGTCACAAATTTTCACTTGATTTGAGGTGTAATAAAATAATGTTAGTAGTTCAAAAAACATCAACTCTCACTGAAAAACGTGAAAGTTGGTGTTTTTTGCATTCATCATTGAGTTTCGTTGAAAGTGTAGCATGTTTGGTGGTAACTATTTTGAAATTTGAATATTGTGTGTCTGATCATAATGAATATATTTGGAGAATACATAGTTTTTGATGGGAGATTTTTACATATATTGGATTCCGAGCGTGCTGTCATGTGTTTTTATTATTTATGGCTTATTCCATATTTAAATGATTTACAAAGGAATAAGCCGGAATAGAAGGATTTTAAAATAATAAATAATACTTTAATATGTTTTTATTTTAAAAATACTAAAATAGTAATATGAAAAAATTACATTAGTCAACAAAAAAATATTAATTCAAAAAATATCAAATAATGGTTCTTTAATACAATATATAGCAATTATTGTACTGAGTAGGTATGATGATAGGAGCTATTAACTGCATATTTTTTAGTAATTGGCAGGTCTTTTGGATTAAAGTTATCTATTTTAAAAGTCTTTAGATACTGTCGAGAAATACTAATTATATGAGCGGATAGCAATCCGAATATAGTAATTTAACAAAGAAAAACAAAATAAGGAGAATAAAATGATCATACTAGACAAGCCTTATGTATCAGCTCTACTTTCTTCAACTTTACAACGGTTGGATGTTCCGGTTTTAAAATTAGGAGATGTAAAGGTCCCAGAGGAGGAAAAACTTACTTTACTCGATGGGGATTTATTTTTTGAACAATTAGAGAATTTGTCTGCTCCACTGTTATTTAATTCAGAAAATGGTCTGACCATGTTAACGAAGTACTTGCCTGAGAGTAAATTCGCCGAGTGGACATCATTGTTTAAAAACAAAGCGGAATTTAGAAGAAGAATGACGAAGATTTATCCCTCATTCTATTTTAGGGAGGTTTCTATTCGAGATTTATATGAGTTATCCCTAGATTCAATCCCATTTCCTATTATCATTAAACCGATTATTGGATATTCCAGCGTAGGGGTTTACAGAATAGATTGCATTGGGGACTGGTATAGTACTGTTGAGAAGTTAATAGCCGATATTAACCACTCCGCATCGGCGTACCCTAGTGATGTAATAGATAGTCAAACTGTCATCATAGAAGAACTTATTCAAGGGGAAGAGTATGCAATTGATGCATATTTTACTAAGGAAGGGAAACCAGTCATTTTAAATTTATTCCAGCGAATGTTTGCTAATGACAGAGACATGAGTGACCGTATTTATTACACGAGTAAACAAGTGTTAAAAGAGACACTTATTCCAATTACTAATTTTTTGGAAAAGCTTAGAAATATTGATTCGCTTGCGTCATTCCCACTCCATTTTGAAGTTAGGATAACGAAAGACGGGAAAGTCGTACCAATTGAAGTGAATCCATTCCGTTTTGCAGGTATCGGTACGACAGAACTAGGTGTACATGCTTACGGAGTAAATGTCTATGACTATTATTTCAACCAGTTAGAACCAAATTGGGAAGAGAAAATAGAAGCTATGGATGATGGGATTTACAGTTTTCTTTGCGCGGAATTTGACCCATCCATTTCGCTTGAATCCATTCAAGCAGTGGACCATGAGCGTTTTCAACAACAGTTCGAGGAAATCCTTGAATATAGACATATGGATTACAAGGAGTATCCTATTTTTTCAGTTGTATTTTTTAAACAGTATACATGGGATGAAAATAAACGTTTACTTGCACTTGATTTAAGTAATTTTATTTCGCATTTAGAACCACAGCTTATATAACTATTTAGGAGGAATTAATTTGTTTAAACAAAAGGGATCAATCAGAACAAAAATAATGCTTGGAACAATTATTCCAATTGCGATAGTAGCCCTATTATTTAGTGTGATTTTTTACCTTCAGACAACATCTATTGTCAATAAGAACGTTATTCCACAGTTTGAAAGATTGCTAAGTTCAAACTTAGTTGACTTAAAGAATAATATTGATGCAAAGATGATCAATGAGGCAAAGACAAATCAACAGGTTCATGGAGAATTAGTGGATATCATCAATAAATCTCGTGATACAAGTGGTTTTGAAAATGTTTATATTATGAGTAAGGTTGATAGTGAGGATGTAATTCTTGCTCTATCTGACTCGGAAGACTATCTGACGCCCTATGCATTTAAGGATGAACAAAATGATGCGCTAACTATTAATCAGCCATTGATTAGTGAAATTTATGAGGATGAGTATGGTGTACACAAATCAATCTATTTACATATAGAAGGTACCGATTCTATTATCGGGTTGGATCAGGATGCAAAATTTATCCCTGATTTAAAACGTACAATCTTATTTATTAGTATCGCGTTAGCGCTAGGGGCATTATTGCTGGGCGGTATAATTTCTTATATTGTATCTACAAAAATTACGAAGCCAGTTCAGCAATTAGTTAGGTTTACGGAAATCGTGGCTGAAGGTGACTTAACAAAGAAAGTCAGTGTGAAAAGTCAAGATGAAATTGGTCATCTTGCATACAGTTTCGGTAACATGCAGCAAGAACTGAAAAATACCATTGAACATGTCAATACAGCGACGGATAATGTAATCACTTCCTCTGAGGAAATGACTTATAGTGCGGAGCAAATGACAGAAGTAGTCAATCATACGACGATTATGACGCAGGAAGTATCAACTACGAGTGATACGTTAGCAAGTAGTGCGTCACAAAATTTGCTAGCACTTGAACAAATCACAATAGGTATTCAAGAAATAGCAGATGCCTCTATGAAAGTAACTGAAGAATCGATAGATGCATCCCATGAAGCTGAGCAGGGAAATCACCTGATTGTAGATTCGATTAAAGGAATTGATACGATAACGGGCTCAGTTGAAATCTCTATGGCTATTACTCAACAAATGAATACAAGGTCTAATGAAGTTGGGCAAATTATAAATATTATTACGGCAATTTCAGATCAAATCAATCTACTAGCGCTGAATGCTGCGATTGAAGCGGCACGTGCAGGAGAAGCAGGAAAAGGATTTAGTGTAGTTGCGGATGAAGTGAGAAAGCTTGCAGAGCAATCTGCGTCTTCAGCGAACCAAATTAGTGCTCTAGTGAAGGAAATTCAAAATGATTCACAAAGTTCTGTGACAGCTATGACGAAAGTATTCGAGGATGTAGAACGTGAAACTGAAATTGTACATGAAGCGGGTAAATCGTTTACGAGCATTTTGAATCGTATTTCTCAAATTACAGAAAAAAATCAATCTGTCTCTGCGACAATTCAGGAAATATCCGCTAGTTCTGAAGAAATACTTGCTTCTACAAATGAAACTGCTCACTCATTAGAAGAGACATCTTCTCATACACAAAATATTGCCGCTTCAATGGAAGAGCAATTGGCTTCGATGGAAGAAATGGTTGGAACGACAACGACACTGAATGAGATGGCTATCAACTTAAAAGACCAAGTGAAGAAATTTACAATATAAAAACTAAATTAGTTGTTCCATATCCCCATTTCTTGTAGTATAATATGTGAATTGTATTTTTTTGAAATGAGGAGTATTAATGAAAAATTCTATATACGGTTTAACAATAGAACAATTAACAGAATGGCTACTCGCACAAGGGAATAAAAAATACCGTGCGGCGCAAATTTGGGACTGGTTATATAAGAAAAGAGTCAAGAACTTTGCAGATATGAAAAATATCAATCAAGAGCTTATTCAATTATTGGATGACAATTTTGTAATCCAAACATTGGAGCAAACGGTGAAGCAAGAGTCGGCTGATGGCACGATTAAGTTCCTTTTTAAAATGCGTGACGGAAACTTAATTGAAACAGTGCTGATGAAATTCCCTTATGGTCAATCGGTTTGTGTTACGACGCAAGTTGGTTGTAATATCGGCTGTAGTTTCTGCGCAAGTGGTTTATTGAAAAAGAGCCGTGATTTAACCGCAGGAGAAATTGTGGAACAAATTATGGAAGTACAGCATCATCTTGATGCAAAAGAGCAAGATGAGCGCGTCAGCCACATTGTCGTCATGGGGATTGGAGAACCATTTGATAACTATATGAATCTGATGAATTTCCTCCGTGTTGTCAATGACCAAAAAGGATTATGCATTGGAGCACGCCATATTACGGTATCAACAAGTGGAAATCCGCAAAAAATCAGAGAGTTTGCCAATGAAAATATTCAGGTGAACCTGGCAGTTTCTTTACACGCACCGAATAATGATCTGCGCACACGTATTATGAAAATTAATAAAGCATTCCCGATCGAATCATTGATGGATTCCATTGATTATTATTTAGAAACTACCAATCGTCGCATTACGTTCGAATACATTATGCTACAAGATGTCAATGACCATGTTGTAGAGGCGCAACAATTAGGAAAACTACTTGAAAATAAGCGTCATCTATCCTATGTCAACTTGATTCCTTACAACCCGGTTGATGAACATGACCAATATCGCCGTAGTACACCAGAAGCGATTGATGCATTTTACAAAGCACTTCGCAAAAAAGGTATTAACGGCGGGGTCCGTCTTGAACAGGGGACAGATATTGACGCGGCATGTGGACAATTACGAAGTAAGCAGATTAAGAAAGAAAAAGTTGTTTGATTCGATAAATAACAAAAACGCATCCAATGTTCATTCGGATGCGTTTTTTGTTATTTATTTTTCCGCGTAAGAATGACAACGGCTTGGACCATAAAGGCGATACCTAATCCGAATGAAGTGATGATGAATAAAGACAAAATGCCTGCTAAGTCACCAAAACCATCTGTATTCATCAAGAAATTACGGAAAAGCTCTATAAATCCAAGTGCGACAGCAATGATGAAAATACGAAAAGCAATTTTCAATTTGTAAAATAACAATAGGGAAGAAAAAGTACCGACAATTAATCCGAATATCGCAAACGCCAAATAATTTTTCCATTCAAGTTCTTGTCCTAATACGGTGCGTACACCGAGTATAAGAAGAACAAAAGACGTTAGTCCTGCAAAAAAACCAATCTTCCACAATTTACTATCCATAAACTGCACCTACCTTCCATACTATCATACCGAATGAAGGGGAGATTATGCCACTGAATACGTCGTATTGTCAAAAAGTCGGAACAATGAAAATCCCATTCGACTTAGGGAATGGGATTAAAGTATAAATATTTCTTCGCGATGATAGTTAGTTTACCTTTAAGCCTTAATCACGTAATTTTTTATACGATTGAATGAAGTGAGTAGGATCTGCATCCACTTCATACATAAAGACACCTTGATTGGTATGCAGATAAAAGAGTCCAGCCCCGCCAGAGAAAGGCTTATACGACATATCCAAAACCTGCTTAAATTTGAAGCTGTTTTTTGTGGTTGAAATTGAATCTGCGTATAGATGAATGTAGTGAGTGGTGCGATTTGTTGTTTGATCATACCAACCCGCAATACGCTCGACAAGATGATACGTAATCGTGCAGATGGCTTGATGATTTTGTTCATGCATAGGTGATCCCTCCCCTGTTAAGATACCCATGTCGGATAGAGCTAAGCCTATTCTAACGTTTTTTTGTTAGTTCCACAAATAATAATCCTGAGCTTGGGCAGCCTTGAAGCCGATTGATTCATAAAGTCGAAGAGCATGATTGTTTTTTGCCTCAACATCAAGTCCAATGCTATATCCAGCCTCGTGCTGTTGCTTGACTATGTTGCGAAGTGCTTTCCCGCCATAGCCTTTTCCTTGAAACTCCGGCAAGATGGCAAAACCATAGATATATGCTTCGCCATCTATTTTACTCACACGAATTTTTCCGACATCAGTACCATCAGCCACGATAATGAAGCGATATTCTTCTGTTCGATTTTTAATGGCATCATGATGATGCTGTGCATCTTCTTCACTCATTTCGAATGATAGGACGTCAAGCTGTATTTCAAAGGAAGCATCGGAGGGCAATGATTGCCGTATTAAGATATCCGTACTCTCTTTCAGCGATTGCTGCACCCACTGCATCTGAAACTCTGAAAATTCATATATGCATGGTTGAGTTGCAATCCACTCCTTAGCAGATAAGGAGGAGGCCGGTGCATTCAATAAAATTTTCTGAAAACCTTTTTCTTCAATCACTTGAAGTGCTTGTTGCCAAAGGTTTGAAAAGTGACGCTTTCTTCTTTCACTTGGTTTGACCATCCCACAAACTTCTACTGATGAGCCGAAGCCATATAAAGCTAAGTAAGCAAGAAGTTGTCCGTTTTCTTCATAGAAAAAATCCATAGTCAGATCATCTCTTTGCCGTAGCATATCCCAGTTTAGTTTTAGTTGAATCGTATCGGCTTGTTCACATTCTTTTTGAAGAGCCTCAATTGCGTGTAATTGTTCTAGTGTTAGCATGTTTTTACCCCTCAATCATAAGATACTATTACTATATACGAAAAAATGGAGGAGTGGTCAATTAATCTGTTTCGTGACAACCTCAGTAGAAAGAAGTATGATGAAAAAGGTTGTTTTAACATTATTCAGCCACTGCTTTTGTACTGAAGACGAAATACCTGCTGATAAAGGGAACTCAGGGTAAGTTTGCGTCGTCCTTTATTAATGGTTGTGTAACGGAGCTCAATTCAAAATTGGTGTGTAATTACGCCGAGACACGTTTGACACAACTGATTTAACAAATAATCGTGAAAGTGAGTACATACATGACAATTATTCAGAACTTAATTAGCTTTATTTTGCATATCGATCAGCATTTGGTTGAAATCATTCAACAATTTGGCACATGGTCGTACGTCATTTTATTTTTAATCGTTTTTGTGGAGACAGGTATTGTTATTTTTCCTTTTTTACCAGGTGATTCTTTATTATTTGCTAGTGGTGCACTTGCTGCAATGGATGCCTTCAACATTGTCCTTCTTGTAATTATATTCTTTACAGCAGCGGTCATAGGCGATACGGTAAACTATCAAATTGGTAAAAGAGTAGGGATGGCAATCTCACCGAATAGCTTTATGGGCAGAATGATCAATCAAGAGAAAATGACCAAGGCTCAGAACTTCTTTAATCGACATGGTGGTAAAACAATCGTAATCGCACGCTTTATGCCGTTTATCCGCACGTTTATCCCATTTGTTGCAGGGGCTAGTCGCATGAATTATGGTTATTTCTTTTTATATAATGTTTTGGGCGCAGCTCTTTGGGTAGGGATTTGTACGATCGCAGGCTATTTCTTTGGCAATTATCCCCTCATTAAAGAGAATTTTTCAACAGTCATTTTACTTATTATTTTTGTATCTGTTTTACCTGTTCTGATAAGTATTGTGAAATCTCGTATGCAAAAAAAATAGTAAAACAGCTCTTGGATTGAGATCCAAGAGCTGTTTTTATCGTGTTTGAATTTTTTTTATGTCTTTCATTAATTCTTTGGCATAGGAAGTATTCACATAATTATATTCTTTGATAAGAACCCCTTGCTGATCGATCAGGTAAAAGTTAGTACCGTGAAGAACTTGATTGGATGATTCAGGTTTAATAATGATGGTTTTGAATTCATCCATCGCAAATTTTTCTATTTCTTGTTGAGAATAGCCAGTGAGCATATGCCAGTTAGACTCGTCATCTGAATATTGACGGATGTAATCCTTTAATACTTCAGGTGAATCGACTAAAGGATCTACCGTAAAGCTTACAAACTCAACTTCTAAGTCTTGTTCTTTAAATTGTTGTTGCAATTCAGCTGCTTCAAACATCATCGGTAGGCAGACAGTCTGACATTCGGTGAAGATGAAATCGGCAATCCAAATCTTACCGGATAATTCATCTGTTCCAAAAGTTTGTCCATCTTGATCTGTAAAAGAGAAAGCTGACACCGGCTTACTCATTAAAGGTTTGGTACCACAGGCTGATAGTAGTAGCAGGAAGACGATGGAAAAGAGCAAACCATTTATTTTTTTCATATTAAATATCTTCCTTCTCTTCGGTTGGTAAACCAGGTAATTGAATCGTAACGGTCGTTCCTATTACAGAATCACTGGTTATCGTAAATTGTCCATTGTGTAGGCGAATGATTTCTTTGACGATTGTGATGCCTAAGCCAGTTCCACCCGTTGTGCGGGTTCGTGCTTTGTCAGTCCGGAAAAAGCGTTCGCCTATCCGTTTCAAATCCACTTCGTTAATATGTGTTCCTTTATTCGTCAGTCTGAATTGAACAAAGTCGTCTTTGTCTTTCAGCGTGATAGCGATCGTCCCATTGGCAACGGAATACTTAATGGCATTGTCGATTGTATTGTAAAAGACTTGCTGAACTCTTTTTGAGTCGCCCATAATAATGAGGTCTTCACCAATATTTAAATCCAAACGCAAATTTTTCTCAGTGAAATGAATTGCGAAAAGATCGATTGTATCAACAAGAAGTTGAGCGATAGCGATAGGTTGTCTATCGATGATATACATATCTTCCTGTAAATGATTCAGTTCGATTAAATCATTGATAAGCTTGTTGAGTCGTATTGTTTCTTTCTCAATAGTCGTCAAATAATTTTCAGCTTCTTCTGGTGATGAATAGATTTTTTCCTTTAGCACATGCGTATAGCCCCCGATATACGTTAATGGGGTGCGTAGCTCATGGACAATATTGGAGATAAATTCCTTCTTACGTATCTCTTGCTGCTCTAACGACTGACTCATAGAGTTGAATGCCTGAGTCAATTGACCGAGCTCATCTTGACTAACGGTTTCAATCCGATTGGAATAATTCCCCTTCGATACTTCAACAGAAAGTCGCTGTAGCTCTTGAATCGGCTTGAATAAAGATTGCCAGACACGATTGACTGCAAGAAAAAGCAAGAAGAAAAATAAGACACCCACAATGATTAGAAGGGGAATACTTTCCTGGAATACGTCTTGAATAGCTGCAAGTGGTACATAAATATAGATGAAGCCAAGAAGCCCGTCTTCGCCTTTGATTGGGAAAATTGCCCCAATTATTTCGCGATCAAGCTCTTCGACAAACCCTTCTTTCATAACGAAGGTCCCTTGTTCTAAAATGACTTGGTCATCTGCGTCAATAAGCGTTTCGTAATTGATTTTATATGGGAATGAAGTCGTGAGCTCCTCCAAATTATCGACAACAATAATTTCATATTCTGAAATGACGTTATACCATTGGATTTTGTCAATGATATCCTCACTTAATTCTCCATAATGATAATGAGCTGCTGTTTTTTGACCTTGATAGATGATAGATTCCTCAATACTTGCTAAATACAATTTTGAATATAAATAGTAAATGAAGAAAAAGGAAAATAAAATAGAAAAGCCAATACTGGCACCAAGCACGATTAAGATTTTTTTACTTAGTGTTAAATTTTTCATCTCACACCTCGAATTTATAGCCGAGACCCCAAACGGTTTCAATCAGATCGCCTTCATCGCCCATTTTAAGGCGTAACGTCTTGATATGCGTATCGACAGTCCGTGCGCTGCTCTGGTGATCCTCACCCCAAATCAACTGAAGTAGCTGTTCACGCGTATAAACGCGCCCTTTGTTCTTCACAAGTAAATGAAGCATACCAAATTCCTTTGGTGTTAAGGATAGTTGTGTCCCGTTCAGGGTCACTGTGTGTGCATCAGTGTCGACAATAATAGGTCCGACCTTCAAAATATCAGCTAGGGGTTTATTTTGATACGAGCGTCTTAACACAGACTCGACCCTTGCTAGCAACTCGTCAGGTAAGAAAGGTTTGACAATATAATCATCTCCACCAAGCTTCAAGCCTTGTACTTTGTCCCATTCCTCCCCTTTTGCAGATAAAAAAATCAATGGAACGTTAGAGCTACGCTTCACTTCACGTGCAAAGGTAAAGCCGTCCATATAGGGCATCATCACATCGACAATTAATAATTGGGGAGCTGTTTTATCGATTAAAAACAGCGCGTGTACACCATCTGTCGCTTCGACAACGGTGTAGCCTTCTTTTTCCAACAAAGTACGGATTAATTGTCTCATTTGTTCTTCATCGTCTATAATCATAATCGTTGATTTATTCATAAAATAACCTCGTTTCGCTTGATTTAGCGGAATTATCCACTTCAAAATAAGTCACGGATGGATGCTAACATGTATTTAAATTAGAGGGAATCCAAATTCCCCGCTAATTCAAGCTAAGCCTCCGGCGGATGTCACAAAAAGAAGGCAGTCTAGGTTCGCGACATCCTGAAAGGAAGTGCCTTAATTTCTGCAAAGAACGCAGAAATATGGCAAATCGAACCCTTTGCTGTTCGATTCGCAACGACTGCATACCCGCGTCCTGCGGGCACAATTACGCCGAGGCGTAATTGATAAAAGAGATTTATCCATCCATTATGTTCTCAAAAAGATGTGAAGTCTATGTGAAATGATAAACTTCACATTTACTTCTTACTTTCTGTATATAATGATACTGAATTTATTCAATTAAGTTAAGTAATACAGCGTATGGAGGGAACTTGAATGAAACAAAAATCATGGATATTTATAGTAGGGCTAGTGCTGGCGATGATGGCAGCATGTGGCAATGAGAAACCAAAGGATACTGCTGTTGATGAGGTGCCGCAACCAATTATTGTGGATTTGACGGTGACAGAAGAAGTTGAAGTGAATGGAACTGTGGACATGGCGGCAGTTGTGACACAAGGTGATGAAGCAGTAGAAGATGCAGATGAAGTTCTGTTTGAAATTTGGGAAGAAGGCAAGAAAGAAGACAGTGTGAAGATGGAATCTATCAATGAAAAAGACGGTTTATATACAGCTGAAACAGCTTTCGATCATGACGGCGTATTCCATATTCAAGTACATGTAACGGCAAGAGGTTTGCATACGATGCCGATGAAAAAAGTGATTGTCGGTAGCGGTGCGCAGGATGCGGAAGGGCATGACAGCGAAGAGCATCACGGTGAAGGTCATCATGATGGACACGCAGAAGGATTTTCAATGCATTTCGTTGAGCCAGAGCATGTAAAAGAGGAGGTAGAGACAGATCTCGTTGTTCATCTCCAAATAGATGGAACACCGTTGGAAAAAGCAAGGGTGCGCTATGAAATCTGGAATGAAGAAAATCCTGATAAACATGATTGGATTGACGCTACCGAATCTGAAGCAGGTGAATATGCATATACATATGCATTTACACAAGCGGGAACGTACAGCGTACAAATTCACGTTGAAGATGACAAAGACTTGCACGAGCATGAAGTGTATACAATTATAGTTGAATAACCATGAAGGACCTCCTGGATAGTGAATCAGGAGGTCCTTTATTTTGAATAAAGTAAATTGGCGTTCAAATTAGAATTATGGTATAACTAGACTGTTAAGTAGAGTAATTAAGTCGGGATAGTGGAACTCAAGATTAAACTGACAAACCAATGGGAGGAATGATGATGGTGAAGATGAATGTTGAAAGTTTTAATCTAGATCATACGAAGGTTGCTGCGCCGTTTGTTCGTTTAGCAGGTACAAAACAAGGTAATCATGGTGATGTTGTCTATAAATATGATATTCGTTTTAAACAACCGAACAAAGAGCATATGGAGATGCCTGCTTTGCATTCAATTGAGCATTTAATGGCAGAAAATATCCGTAATCATTCTGACCAAGTAGTCGACTTGAGTCCAATGGGCTGTCAAACCGGTTTTTATTTATCTGTCATCAACCATGATGATTACGAGGATATCTTGATTATTTTAGAAAAGACATTGCAGAATGTTGTTATCGCGACGGAAGTTCCAGCCTGTAATGAAGTACAGTGCGGATGGGCGGCAAGTCATAGCCTAGAAGGTGCACAACAGCTTGCGCAAGAGATGCTTGCGAAAAAGGATGAGTGGCGTCAGGTGTTTTCGAAATAGTACTGAAGAGAAGTCATTCACGACGTTGTGAATGACTTTTGCGTTGTATAATGATAACTATCATACAAACTTTCATTGGAGTGATTTAACATGGCAGAGCACCATTTTCATTTAACAGCAAACTGGCCAGGCTTGCGGAATGATGTAGGAACAATTGAAGCGGGAAATTTAATAACAGAAGTGTCAATCCCACCTGAAATGGATGGCCCAGGGATTGGTACAAACCCTGATGAAATGCTGTTAGGCGCGGCGGCCACTTGTTATATCATTACGCTAGCAGCGATGATGGAACGCAGTAAGCTAGACAAGGAAGCTTTGACGATGGAGTCTGTAGGTGTTGTTGATGTGACGAATGGTGTCATTACCTACAAGAAAATTATCCATAAACCGCTTATTGTGTTGAAATCGGATGCAACAGAAAAAGATGAAGCACTTGCGCAAAGATTAGCTGAAAAAGCAGAAACCTCCTGCATGATTAGTCGAGCTATTAAGGGGAATGTTGCAGTTGAGCTGGAAGTGTTAGTGAGTAAATAACAGTGATAAAAGCCATATCCTACAGGGTACGGTTTTTATTTTTAATCCACATTGATTGATTAGTAGATAAAATGTATAATTGTCTATATAAAATAAGATTTAATCGAAAGGTGTTTGTGGTGTGAATAAAATAGAAGGTTTTTCTGTAGAAGTAATGGAAATGGGGTATATGGAAGAAAATCGTTATTATTGTTGTTTGTTTTGTGATGAAAGGGTTGCAAAAGGGGTTATTTACCCTGTAGGAGAGGTGCTTTTTGAAGACTGGCGCTTTATGGAGCATCATATCGAGGAAGTACATGGTACTATTTTTGAACGTCTGCTCGAAGGTGGGCGGGAGAGCACAGGATTATCTGACCAACAAACGAAACTGCTTTCTTTTATTTATGCTGGGAAGTCAGATAAGGAAATTCAGCAAGAACTACAAATCGGTAGCCTGTCGACCGTTCGCAATCATCGCTTTGCGTTGCGGAAAAAAGAGAAGCAAGCTAGAACGCTTGTCGCTGCTATGAATTTATTGAACCAGCAGCAAAAATTAGTAGTGAGTGAACCGATAAGTCAGAAATTAATCGAGAAATCATTTAAACCGCCTGTAGAATTGGAACGTTATTTTTCCAAGGAAGATGGACGTTTGATATCGTACCAGTTAAAAGAGTACGAAAGAGATCTGCTAGTGGCGCATGTAGCGTTGCTGTTTAGACCTGGAAAGGTGTATGCCGAAAAAGAAGTCAACACAATATTGGTGGATATATTTGAGGATTATATGCTGTTACGGCGAGAGTTAGTTGATCGGGGCTTGTTGACGCGTAATAGTGAGGGCAGTAAGTATCACCTGGGGCCCAATTTAAAAGATGGAGAGGATCGCGAAATGGATTTTAAAAAAGAAATGAAACTGAAGGCGAAAGAAGAGAAACCGAGTTATGGAATTTTTCAAATCAAGAATTTGACCAATGGAAAAGTATTTGTCGGTTCTACACCAAATTTTAAAACGTTGAACGGATTGAAATTTAGTTTAAATAATGGTGTCAGTACGCTGAAGGATCTTCAAGCTGATTGGGATTTTTACGGAAAAGAACAGTTTGAATTTGTAGAATTGGAAGCGGTTGATGAAAAGGATTGGCAAGGGGTCAATAAAAAGAAAATCCTTGAGCAGCTGTTGGATAAATGGCTAGAAAAATTACAGCCATTTGGAGATAACGGCTATAACGGTGTGAAAAAAGAGTCGTGAATAGAAGGTGATATAGTTATCAGGTGGGAACTGTCAGTCTTATCCCGGAAACTGTCAGCGCAAGCTCATTCAACGAATACAAAAAGCCACTCCGTCAGATTTTTTAGTCTGATAGAGTGGCTTTTCATTATGGTTTTTTAATCGGTACGAGATTGAAAATATCATGGTCCTCGAAGGCATCAACTAGTCGATCGAGCCATTCATAGTAATCACGCATATATTGTAATTTTTCAATATCTATATGGGCTAGTTCTTTTACTTCATCACTAACAGATGAGTCCATGACTAATTCTTCTAGCTCTACTAACGATCTTCTAATTGCGACTGAATGCTGGTTAACCGATTTTCTCCATTTAATTGAAAATAAATCAATAAAGCTTTGATACCAATCATCGGTCACCTGATAGAGATCTTTCCGAACTCCTTTTTTCCAAGCCCGTTCAACTAATTTTAAATCGGATAATGCCCGTACAGAAGTGCTCATGCTTGTTTTACTCATTCCAAGTTCTTCCGTCATATCATCTAATGTCAACGGCTCATTATGAAAAAACATAGTGGCAAACTGCCTTCCTGAAGAAGGTGTCAGACCATAAAGATGTATATTTTGTGCGATAGATTCAATAATCCGTTCACGCGTTTTTTCAAGTCTTTCTTTACCGTTCATGCAAGTTTTCCCTCCACTGTCATCGGCATACGTAAGCCAATCCAGTTATTTTAATCTAGCGTATTATATCCTGTCGAAAAAAGCAATTTATAATAATTATTATACAAACAGTTTTTTCCGTACAAACTATTAACTTAGTCTAAACGGTTGAATTTTTATTTTGTTTAGTCTATACTTGTGAGTGTTCTAGAGTTTTAACTTGAATCAGCAAGTGTTTTTGTGTTGCAGGTGAGTCAATAGTTACAAGAAATTTAACTCCCTGCTTATTCAAAATTTGGACGTAATTACGCCAAGGCGTAATGGATAACTGTAAGGAGTGTACGCATGAGTGATCAAATTGCCAGTAAGAAAATCGAAGTGCATAACACGACGAAGATTTTTGGCAAAAATAGTAAACGGGCGGCGCAGCTACTCAATGAAGGAAAGACGAAAAGTGAGATTTTGAAAGCGACTGGGGCTACAGTCGGTGTGAAAAAGGCATCCTTTGATGTTTACGATGGTGAAATATTTGTCATCATGGGCTTGTCAGGTAGTGGAAAATCAACGCTGGTTAGACTGTTGAACAGATTGATTGACCCAACGATGGGGACGATCCTACTAGATGGTGAAGATATCGTTAAGATGAATAAAGAGCAACTTCGTGAAGTAAGACGTAAAAAAATTGGAATGGTTTTTCAAAATTTTGCGCTCTTCCCGCATAAGACAATTCTTGAAAATACGGAATATGGTCTGGAAATTCAAGGCGTGGCGAAAGCGGAACGTCAGGAAAAAGCAAAAGAATCTCTGAAACTTGTTGGCCTTGCTGGTTATGAGGATCAGTATCCAAATCAATTAAGTGGTGGGATGCAGCAACGTGTTGGTCTTGCAAGAGCACTTGCAAACGGTCCAGATATTTTGTTAATGGATGAGGCTTTTAGTGCACTCGATCCACTCATCCGAAAAGATATGCAAGACGAATTATTGCAGCTTCATAATGATATGGGAAAAACAATTATTTTCATTACCCATGATTTAGATGAAGCACTGCGAATTGGAGATCGGATTGCGTTAATGAAAGATGGCGAAATCGTTCAAATTGGGACGCCTGAGGAAATATTAATGAGTCCATCGAATGAATATGTTGAACGTTTCGTTGAGGATGTTGATTTGTCTAAGGTATTGACAGCAGGTCATATTATGATAAAGGCTGACACAGTTCAAATCGACCGTGGTCCTAGGGTTGCGCTACGACTGATGAAACGCCTTGGGATTTCATCCATCTATGTGGTGGATAAAGGGAATCGTCTACTGGGTGCGGTAACGGCGCAGGATGCAGTAGCTGCAACTGAATCAGGAAAAACACTGCAGGAAGTTCTCATTAGCGATCTACCGATGATGTCTGCGGATACATTGCTAATTGATCTATTTGATATCGTTTCAACAGCAACCATACCTGTCGCTGTAGTAAATGAGGATAACAAGTTACAAGGAATTATTATTCGCGGTGCACTGATCGGCGCATTGGCTGGCGACAATCAGTTTATTAATAATGATGGCGTTGCTGATACCATCGAACAAACCGATTCGGAGGTGGAATCAAATGAATAACTTACCTCGTATACCGTTTGCGGATTGGATTGATAATGGGGTCGACTGGCTCGTGACTACATTTGGCACTGTGTTTGATGGTATTGCAGATTTACTTGCGGGGATTGTTGAAGGGTCAGTGGAAGGACTTAGTATGGTGCCATCGATTCTGCTTGCCGTTCTATTCTCCTTGCTCGCGTGGTTAATCTCCACGCGGCGGATTGCTTTGATGTCGCTTATCGGCTTATTGTTCATCGATTATTTAGGCTATTGGTATTCGATGCTACAGATGCTGGCGCTAGTGGTTACTTCCGTTGCGATAGCGATTGTGATTGGAATTCCACTTGGTATTTGGGGTTCGCAGCAAGCACGAGCACGTAAAGTCATTAATCCTGTTTTGGATCTTATGCAGACGATGCCTGCTTTTGTTTACTTGCTACCAGCAATTTTCTTTTTCAATATTGGAGTCGTTCCGGGAGTGGTTGCATCAGTTATATTTTCAATGCCGCCAACCATTCGTTTGACGATGCTCGGTATTGAACAAGTTCCAAAAGATTTGATTGAGGCAACAGAAGCGTTTGGTTCGACAACTTGGCAGCGGTTAGTGAAAACACAAATTCCGTTAGCCAAACCAACGATTATGGCAGGTGTCAATCAAAGTATCATGCTGTCATTATCCATGGTGGTTATTGCTTCTATGGTTGGTGCACCGGGCCTTGGTGAAGAAGTATACCGGGCTGTTACACAATTAAAAACGGGTGTTGGATTTGAAGCAGGTCTCGCCATTGTTATTGTGGCAATTATTTTGGATCGCGTTACACAGCACGCCGGAAAGAAAAAACAAGGGGGAACTACATTATGAAATTGACGAAAAAGGTTTTAGGACTCGGAGCGGTTGCTCTACTGGCAGTAGGACTTGCGGCATGTGGTAACAGTGATGACAAGGCAGGTACAGATTCAGGGACGGAATCAACAAAATCTGTTGGTGAGTCACTAGACTATAAAATTACTGGGATTGACCCAGGTGCAGGTATTATGGAAGCGACTGAAAAAGCAATTGGAGAGTATGGCTTGGATGATTACGACTTAGTAACAGGTTCAGGCGCAGCAATGACGGCAGCTTTGAAAAAAGCCTACGATAAAGAAGAACCAATTGTTGTAACAGGATGGACGCCGCATTGGAAGTTTGCTGAATACGATCTGAAATATCTTGAAGATCCAAAAGGTGTATACGGTGAAGAAGAACAAATTCGTACAATTGGTAGACTTGGACTTGCGGATGATTTACCAGAAGCACATCAGATTTTGTCACAGTTCAACTGGACAGAAGCTGACATGGGTGAAGTGATGATTGCTATTCAAGAAGGTGAAAAAGAAGATGTTGCTGCACAAAATTGGATTGATGCCAATGAAGATAAAGTCGCTGAGTGGACTGCTGGTGTAGATAAAGTAGAAGGCGATAAAATCAAACTAGCTTATGTGGCATGGGATAGCGAAATTGCTAGCCATAATGTGATTAAATTAGTGTTGGAAGCTATGGGATATAATGTAACACTGGTTCAAGTTGAGGCAGGTCCTTTATGGACAGCGGTAGCGGATGGCAGTGCAGATGCATCGCTTGCAGCATGGTTACCATTGACGCATAAAACATATGCTGAAAAATTTGCAGGCAAATTTGAAGAACTTGGTGTTAACATGGAAGGTGTTAAAACTGGGCTAGTTGTGCCACAGTATATGGACATTACATCAATTGAAGATTTGAAGAAATAAGTTAGAAACCTAGCAGAGACTTAGCTCCGTTCAATCGGAACTAGGTCTTTTTTTTTGCTTAAATTGAGGTAGTATGCTAACTTAACATAAATACGTTTTAGAAAAACTCTTCGGGGCAAGGTGAAATTCCTTACCGGCGGTGATCGAGCAATTGCTCGTTAGTCCGTGACCCGTCCTTCCTTGTTGGAAGGCGGTGGAGCTGGTGAAATTCCGGCACCGACAGTTAAAGTCTGGATGGGAGAAGTTGTTTGACTATACGTATGATGCTTATTTAACTTGATTCAGTGGGATCAAGTCCCAATTGAATCAAGTTAAAGCCTCCGGCGGATGTCACAGATTTTCAATGGAACTTTTCGAGCCTGCTCGAAAAAATCTGGACGCAATTACGCCGAGGCGCAATTGATCTCTGCCCTTTCATAACAGTGAAAGGAGGAATGCTGATGGACCATAGATATTGTATGGGAATTACTCTTGGACTGGCGCACAGTGCAATAGGACAGAATTCACCGAATCCTTCCGCCAACGGAACAGGAATCGGGCTTCTTAAAGTTGCCGAAATTGAAGTTGCCACCGGCATTTTACAGGAAGAGGCAGAGCAGATGAATCGAGCATTTTTTCACCTTATTAATTACTACGGGAAGCCGTATGTCACCTTGAAAGCCGCCGCAACTCTCGACGGTTGTCTTTCAACGCAGACTGGGGACAGCAAATGGATTACTTCGGATGCAGCTAGAACCGATGTCCATCACCTCCGCCATACCCATGATGCTATTTTGGTCGGCATACAAACCGTACTTCATGATAACCCTTTCCTCACCACCCGTTTGCCCCATGGTGGAAAGAATCCAATTCGAATTATTTTTAGACCGGCATCCTAGGACGCCAACAACAGCAAATATCGTCACTGACGGTGCTGTAGCAACAATTATTTTTTACCCGTTTTAACTTGATTCAGCAGAAGTTCTCCGCTTCTATAAGAGTCGGAAACTGATTAGCAATGATGCTTCTTTATTCATGGACAATACACGGAACCGGGTGACGAATCACTCCGTTTTTTAGATGTGCCACAAATCGGGGATGATTTTCGATTGCATGCCAGGTTCGTGAAGGAGGATTGACAGTAATTGTTTACTGGAATTATTGAAGAAATCGGAACAGTTTCAGCGGTAAGGCCAGCGACGAATTCATTGCAACTATCGATCCGTTGTAGCAAAGTGCTAAGCGATGTTAAAAAAGGAGATAGTATTGCGGTGAACGGTGTTTGTTTGACGGTCTCACACTTCTCAAGCAACCAATTTACAGCGGATGTCATGCCGGAAACAGTTAAGGCGACAACACTCCAAGCGTTGCGTGCGGGAAGTCCCGTCAATCTAGAAAGAGCGATGGCGGCGGATGGTCGTTTCGGTGGTCATCTCGTCAGTGGACATGTTGATGGCACAGGCGAAATTATTTTGATTAGACAGAAAGAAAATGCTGTGTATGTAGAAATCAGTGTAGAGGCTAACCTGTTAAAGTATTTTATCCCAAAAGGTTCTGTAACAGTGGATGGAACTTCACTGACTGTCTTTGGTGTGACCGATAAAGGATTTATCATCTCACTCATTCCGGTCACGCAAGATGATTCAATCATAAGCAGAAAACGAAACGGGGATCGAGTGAACGTTGAATGTGACATGCTCGCAAAATATATTGAACGGCTAATGACTACAAACAAAGAGAATTCAGCAGGTGGTTTAACAATGGATACACTCATCACCAGTGGATTCCTCGGTTAAGGGAGGACAACAGATGTATACTACTGTTGAAATAGCAGTCGAAGAACTGAAAAAAGGGAAAGCAATTATCGTCGTTGATGACGAGGACAGGGAAAATGAAGGGGACTTTGTTGCCCTCGGAGAATTTGCTACACCTGAAATGATTAACTTTATGGCAACGGAAGGCCGTGGACTTATCTGCGTGCCGATAGATGAGAAGAAATCACGACAGCTCGAACTTGGGCTCATGACAGAAAATAATAGTGATGTGCACGGAACTGCATTTACCATCAGCATTGATCACTCGGAATGTCACACCGGAATCTCCGCGTTTGAACGTTCAGAGACTGTATTGAAAATGCTTGGAAGTGATGCTGGCCCAACAGATTTTAGAAGACCGGGACATATTTTTCCATTGATTGCAAAAGAGGGTGGAGTCCTGAAACGGGCAGGCCATACAGAGGCTGCTATTGACTTGGCTAGGCTGGCTGGAGCAGAACCAGTCGGTGTTATTTGTGAAATTATGAATGTCGATGGAACGATGGCAAGAGGTCCGCAGTTGAAAGAGATAGCGGAACGATTGAATCTTGTTATTTTGACGATACAGGAACTGATTGCCTATTGCAGAGAAAATGAAAAACGTATCAAGCATGTCGCTGATATTGAATTTTAAGGGGGATTTATGATGGGAACAATTTACGAAGGACATTTAGTTGGAACAGGATTGAAAATCGGAATCGTCGTTGCGAGATTTAATGAATTTATTACGGGAAAACTGTTAGATGGCGCGGAAGATGCATTGCGCCGTCACGGTGTTGCTGAAAGTGATACGGCGGTTGCTTGGGTGCCGGGTGCTTATGAAATTCCGCTTGTGGCAAAAAAAATGGCTGCTTCGGGGAAATACGATGCTGTCATTACGCTTGGTACGGTGATTCGTGGCGCAACACCACATTTCGATTTTGTGTGTAATGAAGTGGCAAAAGGCGTCGCCGCCATTAATATGCAAGAAGGAGTTCCCGTTATTTTCGGTGTCTTAACGACAGATACAATTGAGCAAGCAATTGAACGTGCTGGGACGAAAGCTGGCAATAAAGGCTGGGATGCGGGTACAGTTGCCATAGAAATGGCGAATTTATTGAAACAAATATAAAAAGTTGGATAGGCTCAGTTGAAATTTAATGGACTGAGCCTTCCTTTTGCCCTTCACAGAAATCGGAAGCTGGTGAGAGTGAACTTTATGTGGGTTAAATGTGAACGATAAGTGTCTGGGAATGTTTTTTTATTATAATGAAGTGATTTCATCCTCTGAATTGTCGCAAAAACAAACGGAAATCGTTATGATAAAGATAGAAGTAATTATAGTATAAGGAGCGATTTAAATGACTGATTTTCCTGAAAAAACATGCTCGATTGAACGACTTGTCACAATCCCTGAAGATGTTCAAAAAGTATTGAACGGCAAAAAAACGGCTACGCGCCGTAATGGTGTTTACGCATATCCTGGAGAAATTATGGTGCTGGATGGCAAAGAGTTTAAAGTGGATGCACTTTATTCACAAACACTTGGTGAAATGACGGACGAACACGCACAGCAAGAGGGCTACACGAACATGGAGGAGTACAAACAAGCGATTTTGTCTATGCATGCAAAAATGCCATGGATTCCGAAGATGAGCGTGTGGGTACATGAATTTAGCCCGATAGCGAAGTAATCGTGAGATGAAATCGGAAATCTACGGAATAATTGTTTTTCTCCATGTGCTGAGTGCAGTTCTGTCCATTGGTCCGTTAACAATTTTGATGCCGGTTATCAAGCGTCTACATGGTGTTGAAGCTGGCATAGAACAAGCATATTTATCCGTAATTAAGGTTGTCATTCGAATCGTTATGCATGCAGGGCATGTCCTTGTAGTTAGTGGTGTCTTGCTACTGATTTTTGGACCTTATCCATGGACTACATCATGGGTGATCCTAACGCTTGCTGTTTTACTTTTATCAGGTGTTTTCTTATCAAAAGGCTTTACAATTGTATTGCGTCGGTTTCATAATCCTGATGCCGATAAAACTGATATTCTCAAAAGGTTGATGACCACGTCATGGGTTTATCTTGGCCTAATGCTCCTCATGTTATGGTTGATGGTACAAAAGCCGATGTTTTGGTGAATGAGTACCTGTGATACATAGTTAGAGATGTGCATCTTTGCGGATGCATGTCTTTTTATATTCTATTTCGTCCTTGTATGTTTTATTGTCCTCATTTTGGGGAACAATTCTGTGTGGTCTATTTAGATTTTACTATTTTAATGATAAAATAGGCTTAGTATGAAAAAAGAAGGAGTGGAAAAATGGCTATTGATGTGTATTTTAATTTTAATGGAAATTGTCGTGAAGCAGTAGGGTTTTATGCAGAGGTTTTTGAAACAGAAGCACCCAAAATTATGACGTTCGGAGAAGGGCCACCCAATCCAGAGTATCCTCTTCCAGAAGAAGCGAAGAATTTAGTGATGCACACACGGCTTAACATTAGCGGTAGTAATGTGATGTTTTCCGATACTTTTCCAGGATCACCTTTCACCCTAGGAAATAACATTACGCTTGCAGTCGTCAGTAAAGATGAGAATGAAATTAAATCTGTGTTCAGTAAACTGAAAGAAGGCGGCAAGGTAAACTTGGAGCTACAAGAAACATTTTTCAGCAAATGCTATGGCCAAATAACGGACAAGTTCGGTATTGAGTGGCAATTAAGCCTAGACAGTGGCGAAACATTCGGGTAATTTAAAGGATATGGTACCTTTCTATTTTTGAGGAAGGTGCATATCCTTTTTTAAATAGCATTTTAGCGAGGGGGATGGCAATGGAATTTAGACAGTATGCCGATGTGCATGACTTTGCGTTACAAGCAGAGCCGATTTTGACAGAAAAAGAAGATGTCTACAGCCTGTTTTTCGGTGTGTTACAAGCCATCAAAGCTGGTCGTTATGACAATCCTTTTATGGCGACGATAGAAGAGGATGGGAAAGTGTTGGCATTAATGCAAATGACACCACCACATCCACTAAATCTCATTATTGTGGATGAAAAGCGAATAGAAGGAATCGTAGATGTATTAATAAAAAAACTGGTGGAATTTAGGATTGAAATGAGTTCTGTCATTAGCCTGAAGGCATGGGCATACCGTTTTGCAGAGAAATGGGAAGTAAAAACAGGAACAGTTCATAAATTGTTGATGGATCAAGGATTGTATCGGCTAGATAAAGTAAATAAAGCTTTGCAACAAAGTCCTGGAAAATGGCGTCTTGCGGATGAGAGGGATTCTCCGCTGATTGAGGGATGGTTTACGATATTTGAGGAGGATACTGGGCTACCAATTACATCTTTAGAAGAGGTGAAAAAACGTGTGTCCTTGTTTATTAGTGAACAAGAAGTGTTTTTGTGGGAGCATGATGGAAAAGTCGTGTCAATGATGAAAAAAGCGCGTCCTACCGAGCATGGTGTCACGGTATCTTTCGTGTTCACACCGCATGAGGAGCGTAAAAAAGGCTATGCTCGGTCGATGGTGGCAGCTTGCTCAACTGAACTGCTAAGAAACTATAATTTTTGTGTATTGTATACAGATTTAATGAATCCAACGTCGAATAAAATCTATCGGGAAATTGGATATAATCGTATTGCTGATTCTGTGCAGCTAGGATTTGTAATGCCCGTATCTCATTAATCAAAATCACTCATCAACTAGATACTCATCTGGAAGGACCTCTACTATCATCAATCACATATAATAGCTTGAAAGCTGAAATAATCATTCGACAAATTGGGTAGAGGGGCGATGGTTTTGCGACGAAATTATCCAATCATAAACGATAAAATAATGTCTAATGATGACTCTTTAAATAGGGGCGCGAAAATTTCGTTATTAGGGTCAGCCATTTCGACATTAGGTGATGCTTTACAAACGATTGGTGGAGCGATTTCAATAGAAGAAGGCCTGATTTCTGATGCACAGCAGCAACAAGAACTCGACAAGCTTCAAAAGCAAATTGATGAATTGAAAAAAGAGAAGTCAAATAATAATACGACGAGTCCGGATGTTGAAATGCTTGGAAAATTACTAGAGAGACTTGTAGATCGACTGGACAGAGACGAGGATGAAGGAATGAGCAGTTAGTTTTACGATGTATGCTAGTGCCTGTGTGTAAATAAAGAACTGCCGGACTCGATACAGTCCGTCAGTTCTTAATCATGAAAATAAATCTAGTTTTTCAATACGAGCAACAGCTTCTCTCAATCGATCTTCCGTTTCCAATAATCCGACGCGTACATAGCCTTCTCCATAAGTCCCAAAGGCGCGACCTGGTGAAACGGCTACATCGGCTTTATTGAGCAGGACATTTGTGAAAGATTCACTTGTATAGCCCGTAGGAACGGGCAACCATGCGAAGAATGATGCGGTCGGCGCGATGACGTTCCAGCCAATTCGGTTGCACTCTGCAATTAAAACATTACGCCGACTTTCATACAGAGCGACGAGCTCATCGACACAGTCTTGACTACTTGTTAATGCAACAGCGGCGGCACGTTGAATGGCTGGAAAGATGTCGATGAATAAATAATCTTGCAAGGTGCCAATGGCTTGAATCATATCGGCATTGCCAACAGCAAAACCGACGCGCCAGCCGGCCATATTATACGTTTTTGACATGGTGTACATTTCAATTCCAACCTCTTTAGCACCTGTTGCCTGTAGGAAGCTGATAGGTTTTTGACCGTCGAAACCGATACCGCCGTATGCAAAGTCGTGCATAATAGCGATGTCATTCGCTTTTGCTAAAGCAACTGTTTCCTCGAAAAATGGAATTGTTGCAGTAGCACTCGTAGGGTTGTTTGGATAGTTTAAATACATTAACTTGGCTTTCTTTTGTTCGTCAGATAATGTGCTGTAATCTGGTAAAAAATTATTTTCCACCAGCAATGGAATTGTATCGTAGTTGATATTTGCTAAGCTGACACTAGACAAATAATCTGGATAGCCTGGGTCCGGTAGTAATAGCAATTCTCCTTCATTCATAAGGGCAAGAGGCAACCCGACTAATCCGGGCTTTGTGCCAAATAGGACAGCAACCTCGGTTTTTGGGTCAATATTGACATTGTACTCACGTTTGTAAAAGTCAGCAGCAGCCTCCTTGAATTCCGCGATTCCTCTGAATGGCGAGTATCCATGCGTTGCGGGGTCTTCAACAGCCTCCTGCAATGCTTTGACAATATGAGGCGGTGTTGGTTGGTCGGGATTGCCTCGACCTAAGTTAATCACATCTCGCCCTTGAGCGAGTGCTTGTTCAACATTTCGAACGAGAGAAGAAAAGAAGTGTGGCGGTAAATTTTTTAATCGATTTGACAGTGTCATAGATTAACCTCTTTCTCTTAAGTAGTCCCTATTTATACGTTAGTATACATGAATTATTCCATTAGTAGTACTAGTCTGTCATTTTGTTTGTGCGAAAAAAAGTGACCCCAATCAAGGAGTCACTTTACAATGTGAGGAAAATTAGTTGCTTGCTTCGATTTCTTCTGTCAACACAACTAATTGATCAATCAGCTCACCAATATAAGCGATTGTGTCACGTAACGGTTGCTCGGTTGTAATGTCGACGCCAGCCATTTTGGCAAGGTCGGCAGGTGATTTTGTACCACCAGCCTTCAACACTTCCAACCATTCATCGACGGCTGACTGACCTTCTGCTAAGACACGTTTAGATACTTGTGTGGAAATCGTCAGTCCAGCACTGTATGTGTATGGATACAAGCCCATGTAGTAGTGTGGCTGGCGCATCCATGTCAATTCAGCACCCTCTGTAATGTCAACGTCATCTCCCCAGAATTCCTCTAAAACGCCACGTTTCAAGTTATTCAACACGCCTGCATTGACACTACCACCTGCATCGATACGCTCATAGACTTTACGCTGATAAGCGGCTTCTAGCAAATGTGTTACAAAGTTATGGTAGTACGTGCGTGCCACGATAGAAGAAATAACCCAACGTTTAAACTTCGGATCATCCGAGTTTTTCAACAGATGATTGGCAACCAACATTTCATTCATCGTTGAAGGTGCCTCAATGAAGTATAAAGATGGACGCGCATTGAAAATATTTTGCTCGCGATTGGCATTATAGAAATGTCCAGCATGCCCAAGCTCATGTGCTAGGACGAAGACGTCTTCCATGCTACCTGTCCATGAAATGAGGATATACGGGTGATTGCCGTAAGGGCTTGAACAGAAAGCGCCTGTGGATTTGCCTTTATTTTGAGCAAAATCTATCCAACGTTCGTCGTAAGAACGTTGCACCATGTTCAAATAATCATCACCCATAATCGCAAGTGCATCGTCAATATACTTTTTCGATTCCTCCACTGTAATTGTCGGTTCGTATGTTGGATCAAGTGGAATTTTTAAGTCAGCGAACGTCATTTTATCCAAGCCATGTACTTTTTGAAGTAATTTTGCATACTTGCGCATATGCGGTGCAAGCTCTGTCGTGATCAAATCGATTTGGCGGTCATACATGGGTTTATCGACTTCTTGATTGAACAATAAATAATCGAAAATCGTGTTGTAGCCGCGTACATCAGATGTTGTTTTTTCAATTTGCAGATGCATATCGTACGTTTTTGCTGTTGTATGCTGATAATCCTTCAGTTTAGTAGAGAAGGATTCAAATGCTGCACGACGCTTGGCGGTATTTGCTTCAGACTCCCAGTCACCTTCGAATGATACATAGCTTAGCGGATACTTTTGACCGTCTGCTTCAAAATCATCGAATGACATGTCGACCATTTTTGTTGTGTTATACAAGCCATATGGTCCACTGAATGTTGAAGAAAATGCGGCAAGTGTTTTCTCGACTTCAGGATGTAGCTGATAGTCTTTTTGGCGAATTAATTTTTCTAAGTAATTCTGGTAATCAGCAGATTGTTGCATCGCTTCTTTCAAAGTTTCAACAGGCAATTCAGTCAGTTCGCTGTCGACAAAAGACAGTTTACTATTGATTTTTGCAGCAATCGAACCGAATTTACTTGAACGCATTTGTGCAGTATCATCCGTTTGGTCTGTACTGGATGATAGGCTTGTATACGTGCCGATAGGAACCATTTTTTCGTAAAGTGCCGCATAGCCTTTTAATGCTTCAATGGCTGTTGTTGGATTAGATATGTTGCCAGTGAATTTCCCAGCAAACACATCCACGGCAGTTTCAAGCTCTGCGATGGCTGCATTGTAGTCTTCCTCAGTTTTGAAAAGATCCTGCAAATTCCACGTTTCTTCTAGTTTTACTTCCGAACGCAGTGGTAAACTTTTAACCAAATCTCATCTCTCCCTTTTATTACGGATTTCGAACTAATTAATAGTATATCGTAGAGTAGATGAAAAGTAAAAATGAATCAATTCATTATGAATATTACGATAGTGGGTGTTATATTTATATTATCTGCGGACTGTGAGCCCTTAAACAATAATTAAAAGAAAGTATTGGGGATGTGTGTTTTATGTTTTTTTTACAAATGTCTGGGTTCCCTGGCTCTGGAAAGTCGACGCTTGCTAGAATAGTAGCAAAATTGACGGGTGCAATTATCATCGATCATGATATAGTCAAATCGACTTTATTAACATCTTTAGAAGCGAATTGTATCGACACGAATGCTACTGGTAAAATAGCGTACGATATCGAGTGGTCATTAATTGATTTTCATTTATCCGAAGGTCATAGCGTTATACTGGATAGTCCTTGCTTCTATTCAGAAATGGTTGAAAAGGGCACTAAGCTCTCTGAGAAACACCGTGCTAAGTATAAATATGTTGAATGTTATTTAAATGACGTTGAAGAGATCCGGAAAAGACTGAAGAATCGTACACGTATGATTAGTCAAATTCAGCAAGTTTCCTCCGAAGAAGCGTTTGTAGAATGGGTGAAAAATAGTAAAAGACCTCCAGATATCGAATGTTTCACAGTCGATTCTGGGAGGCCTTTAGATAGTTACGTAGATGAGGTAATGTCCTATATTGGTGAATGAAAGTTATAAGTGCCTTATTTTCGAGTGAGCCGTTCTATCTCGTCTGCTACGATAAAAGCCAGGTCTTCATTGCTGAAAAGCTGGAGCACATCGAGCATTGTTTCGTTATCGATGTTGATGTCATCTTCGGCATCTGCTTGTTCGATGATGTTCTTCATGGCGGCATTTTCCTGTTGGTTTGGATAGGCACGTTTGTACAACTCGTGGGGGTCCAACTGATGATTGGTACACCATTGGACGAACAAACGAATCATGAGTTGTTCGTCTTCTTGATATTTTTGAATGACTTGTTCTTCGATATTTTTAAAATCCATAGTAATGGGCTCCTTTTTACACGCTTTTGACTAGTATATAGCATGGAGCCCAAAATGAAGGAAGTCAAATCTGTTTAGTAATAAAAAAAATGAACAAGCCACTCTGTATCAAGTGGACCATCGACAATTTCAAAGTAAAGTAAAGAGTTTTGGATGATTAGATTTTCATTGACTAGAATGCTTAAGGTATTTCCATCTTCATCTTGTAATTGAATAGTGAAATGGCGAGTTTCATCATTCGTATTTATTTCTTCGGGCTTTAATTTCCGGATATGGTAATCTTGAAGGAAGTCCAGTAAGCTGTTAATTTCGGAATGCTCATCGACATGCCATGTTTCACTGGTGTTTCCCGAAGTGGATGGTTTTGTGAAGAGTGCTGTGGTGAATGATGGATTCATGGTATTAAGAAGGTCTGTGAACTGTTTTTCGTTGTAGTCGTTGAACGACCGTATCATCGTATAGCAACCGCCAATGAGAATGGCAATGAGTAGGAATGCTCTCATTTTCATATTGAATACCCCCTGCATTTCGTTTCTGTAGTATACGCAGACGACGGCGGTTAGTATCGTACTTGCGACCATAAAGGTGTAAGATTGGAGGGATGAACAATTGGTTTTAAGAAGAATAACGCTTCTTCAGGAGGAGAATTCAGTGAAAGAAGAATATCCTTTCTCGATTCCTTCTATTCAATCCATGACGGAATTGGATTTAACAAAGAGAGTGACCTTTTTTGTAGGGGAAAATGGTTCTGGTAAGTCGACCTTGCTGGAGGGCATAGCAGATTTATGTGGGTTTAATCCAGCAGGTGGGGGCAGAAATAATACGTACGAAGTCGATGCATCAGAAAGTGCATTGAGTGAACATCTACGATTGTCATGGATGCCGAAAGTAACGAATGGCTTCTTTTTACGAGCCGAATCGTTTTATCACTTTGCTTCTCACGTCGATGATATGGCGAGACAACCCTATGGCTCTTATCAGGCTTACGGTGGAAAATCACTACATGAGCAATCACATGGTGAATCATTTTTGTCGTTATTTCTCAATCGTTTTCAGGGGAAAGCCATTTACTTACTCGACGAGCCTGAGGCCGCTCTATCCCCTCAACGACAATTGTCCTTTTTACGCGTCATGCATGATCTTGTCCGAGAGGAAGATTGTCAATTCATCATCGCGACACACTCACCGATTATTTTAGGCTATCCAGATGCGACGATTTTGAGTTTTGATGATGGAGTTATAAAAGAAACTGATTATGAATCAACAGAACACTATCAGATTACGAAATATTTTCTGGATCACCGAGAAAAGTTTTTGAAAGATATTTTGAACGATTAAAAGACTGTTATAATTGCTTTAAGAGAATGGGGAGGATGTGACAATGGTGAAAGAAGTCATACATGCGATTCAAGACGAATACCCAGATGATTTTGCTTGGTGCTTTGGCTGTGGACGACTAAATGAAGACGGCTATCATTTTCGGACAGGCTGGCAAGGTGAAGAAACGGTGACGTATTACGAGCCGTCATCGAAGCATATTGCCATTCCAGGATTCGTCTATGGTGGGTTGATTGCTTCACTTGTGGATTGTCATGGAACGGGTTCGTGTGCTTTAGCACTTCATCGGAAAAATGGGCATGAACCAGGTGGTGGGGAAGAACCGCCACGATTTGTGACGGCCTCGCTGAATGTGAATTATATGAAGCCTACGCCGCATGGAGCTTTGTTGAAGGCAGTTGGTAAAGTGGAGGAAATTCATCCGAAGAAATTTAAAGTGTTTGTGGAAGTATTCGCAGATGACGCACTTTGTGCAACTGGTGAAGTCGTTGGCGTTGTGATGCCTGCAACATTTGCGAGTAAATAATAAAACTGTGTAAAAAGTCGATTGCATGTGCAGTCGACTTTTTTACTGAAATCCTATGACGGACAATTGTAATAATGTACAATTGAATAAACTATGTAAGCAAGGGGAGATAACCATGTTGACTTCAGTACTAATCGTCGGAATGGTCATGGCTGTTCCGATTACCGCAATTATTACAGATCATAATCGTAGAGTTGTGAAACTGAAAGCAGAATTTATTCGTGATGAAATTGAATTGGAAAAATTGAAACAGCAAAACTTCATTGTAGAGACTGAGAAAATGAAACTAGAGTTGGAAAGGATGAAGTTGGATTATTCCACTGAGCAAAAGCATATTTTAGAACTGAAAAAATAAGGGGTGATAGTGATGAAGGACGATCATTTCGTTCCACCGTACAACGACCTTATGGGGGATATTCTAAAAAAGCACGAGGCAGAGGGCGGCATGGACAACTTAAAGGGACAAGGAAAGCCGCTTTCGCAAGAGTATTTTTCGGGTGATACCTTTCAGCATTTTCAACGAATTGCTAAAGATGCAGGATATAAGCCACAGTGGTTGAAGCTACAGCATGATATTCGTGATGAAGTGGTTGCGATTGCAGAGGGTTACGCAGATAATCCGACAGCAGATTGGAACAATCAAATCGACGAGTTAAATAGCAAGATATTTGTATACAATCAATCATGTCCATCCCCAATGCAGAAAGGGTCTGTATCGCTTGCGACAATTCAATCTGCAATTGAACGGTGGAAATAATAGTAAGGGGGCGTGAGGATGAATCGACAAGGGTCACTCATTTTGGGGATTATCTGTTGTCTATTGATATTATCCGGATGCTTACAATCAGTACCGCAAGACAACAATCAAGATGACAGTGAAACAATTCCACCTATGATAGAAACTCCTGAAAAAGAGCCAGTTATCATTGGGCCACCAGAAATTATTGTCTCACCGATAGATGAGATGATTGACCAAATGACATTGGCAGAAAAGGTTGGACAGCTCCTTGTAATAGGGGTGGAAGGGACATCATTTTCGGATGAGATGGACAATCTAATTCGCAATTATCATGTCGGTGGCGTTATTGTCATGGGTAAAAATGTATCGACAGCGGCGGAAATGTTGCAGTTAATTAATAACATAAAACAAACTAATGAGCCGAATAAAATCCCTTTATTCATGTCTGTGGATGAAGAAGGGGGCAGGGTTTCACGGCTACCGGCAGGGATCTCTAAACTACCTGAAGCAGCAAAAATGGGTAAGCAAAATGATAAAACAATTAGTTATCGCGCAGGTAACTATGTAGCTGAAGTTCTTCATGAATTCGGCTACAATATGAATTTTGCACCTGTGCTAGATATCAATAATAACCCGAAGAACCCAGTGATTGGAGATCGCTCACTAGGGGCAGACCCTGAATTAGTTGGAAGGCTAGGGGTTGCGACGATGCATGGCATGATGGATAATGGCATTATTTCAGTTGTGAAACATTTTCCGGGACATGGAGATACGGTTGTAGATTCACATAAGGCATTGCCGAAGGTGGAAGTGACACTGGAAAGGCTACGAAATGTGGAGCTCGTCCCTTTTCAACAAGCCATTGATAAAGGCGCAGATGCCGTTATGGTTGCCCATATTTTATTTCCAGCACTAGATCCGGATTATCCATCGTCTATGTCCGAGGCAATTATCACGGACTTGCTCCGTGACGACATGCAATTTGACGGTATCGTTATAACGGATGATTTAACAATGGGCGCCATCGCGAATGACTATACGGTTCCGGAGGCAGCTGTTCAATCCTTCATTTCAGGAAGTGATTTGTTGCTCATTGTGAACGGCTACGATAATCAAATCAATACAGTCAATGCACTTGTAGCAGCTATTGAAGCTGGAGAAATTACGGAAGAACGGTTGAATGAAAGTGTTAAACGAATTTTGACGCTCAAAGAAAAATACGATGTAGCAGATGATGTCAACGAGTCCGTTGATGCGAAAAAATTGAATGACCTGTATCAAGAATTAATCAGCCGTTTGAAATAAATGAAACTTCCTTTTGTTTCATCCGTATAGTAAGGTACAAGAAAGTGGGGAGGTTTTTATTATGGAAAGTAAGAGTTATTCTATGGAAAATAAAGGGTTAAAAGTGTTGGTACATGCGAGTGCTTTCTTTATGCCTTTTTTAGTGCCATTTATTATGTATCTAGTTGTTGAGGATGCTGAAGTGAAAAGGTTATCCATTCAAGCTATTTTGTTTCAACTCGTGATGGGAGTATTGATAACTATTTCAGTTGTGTTAAGTTTCATCCTCATCGGAATACCATTCTTGATTGTGTTTGGTTTGATGACGATTATTATTCCGATTATCGGTATCGTGAAATCGCTTAGTGGCGAAACATATAATTATCCGATTGTGGGTAGATGGATTTAAGGTATTTTAGAAGTATAAAAAAACGAGATTCCGTTATGGAATCTCGTTTTTACGTGGTTCAGCTTTTAGATATAAAGTTATATTAAGCCACTGCTCGTTTGACTATGGAGCACTCTTCTCAGCCTTCAGTTGGCGAACAATGGTAGCTACCAAAGGAGTCAGTGGATTCATAATAATTTTGGATGTCTCGAATTCAACTTGCCGCGCTGCATCGACCATTGAAAGCTGTGCCACGGAAATAGGAGTCATATCGTCTTGAATTATATGTGTTAATGATTTGACGATTTCTTGATCATATTCTTCTTTTCGCCCTTGCATGATCAAGTCAAACGTATCATCAATTACAACAACCTCAATATCCAATGATTTATGGAGGCGATTTGCATGATGGTGAAGCCGTTCCATTGTGCCTCCTATAGTGGCGGGATTGGTAAAGAGAATTTTCTGAGGTTGCTGTCTATGACAGATGACATCAAAGTAAGGCTCGTCAATTTTTATAATCGGTACTGTTATCGACAGGTGTTCTTCTCGTAAAAGGGTAACATAGTTTGTGCAGGTAATCAGGATAGCATCCACATTCGCTTGGGCAATCCATTCAAGTTGTTCTTTAACTTTATGTTGAGCATCGGATTCCTTGAAATTTGGATCGGAAATGACTCGATGCATGAGTGCTGGGTCAACAAAGTGGACGCATTCAATATCAAATGGAGCAAGTGCCTGTTCGATATAGTCTATATTTGAATAATGGGCGTGTAAGCATCCTAATCTCTTGCTCAAAGCTATTCCTCCTTTACGCTGTTATTTTATCTTTGCTTTACGAAAACCTGTATAGCAGTCTATTAAACTTGTCACAATGACAGAAGCCACAATGATTCCGTAGATCCAGCTAAGCGTTGAAGACAAATTATCTTGTGAGTTGTCTAGTAGCTGGGAGAAGTAAGTGACGAATTCAGGATTTACTAAATTGGGATTGCTGACGATGATGATGAATCCAATGACGCCGACTATTTGGACGACTGTATTAGTTATCGCAAGTTTGAACGTCCATTGACGTAGCTTAGCTTTGTAGGCAAGTAACAGTAGCTCCAGTACGATGAGCAATGATATAAGTGGCCAATAGGAGAGGAGAATATCATGCTGGAAAACAGGCGTGACAAATTCTAACCCGCTTTGACCTTCTCTTGATTCATAAATGCCAATGAGATGTGTAGCCCTGAAATAAACAACAGCCCAAATGACTGTCCAGAGGAGCCCAGCACCAATTTCACTTGTTTTAATGGCCTTTTTCAACGGAATGTTAGGAATATTATCCAAATCATCCGGTTTCCAAGGAGTACCTGATAGTGTTAAAGGAACATGAATGTTTGGTGAAATGGTACGTTCTAAGATGATAAAAACAAGGGTTACCCAGAAGAAGCTTTGAATGGCGGCTTCAAGCACGATCCATATTGCTTCACCAATAAAACTCGTGATGGTTAGCAAGGATAGCGTGTCACCATTTGAAAGTGACGCGACTTTTTCAATGATAAATAGCGATAAAACAACGATGGATACAATGGTCAGTGTCAATTTTAGTATTGAAATGTAGATGTCATAAAATTTAGGTCCTATAAGATGCATCGGCCGGTCTCGATATTGGGCGGCAAGTGTTGCGGGATTGCCGAGCTTCTCAAGTGCTTGCTTTACATTGTCCTCCGTATAATCATCTGGAAGCATGTCTTCAATTGTCGAACGCAATTCCAATGCGATATCATTGCGCATTTTTTCGGGCAATCTACGCGTCACCTCTCGTACATAGACCTCAATCAGTTCCATTTGTTTCAGCTCCTTTTAACACGATTGTCAGTTCCCTCGTCATTTTTTCCCATTCTGCTTGTAACTGCTCAAAAACCTCAATGCCTACATCGCTTATCAAGTAATATTTTCGCGGTCTACTTTCCGTCGTATCCCAGCTACTTGATAATAGTTCTTGTTTTTCAAGACGTCGTAGTAAGGGATATAACGTGCTTTGGTCAATTTCTATTCCGGATTTCTCAAGAAGCTGAACGAGTGAATAACCGTATTGTGGTGTTTTTAGCTGACTGAGTACAGCTAATGTCAATGTTCCTCTTCGCAATTCTGTCGTTAAGGAATTCAATAGATCACTCATTGGATCACCTCACTCTTTATAGTGTATATCATACACTAATGTTTAATGCATATCAATTGAAAATATAATCATTGATTTTAGTGGGGAGTACCGGTCGTACCATATAAAAAGATATAATGTCAGAAAGTAAAACAAAAAACCAGCTCACTCCAATGAATTTTCTCAATGGATTGAGCTGGTTTTTTATAAGGTAAGAGAGTATAAGTGTTTCTACTTGGAATAGTGGGTTGCACTTTTCTTAATAAGGTTCTGCGTTATGACCTTTGTCAACGGCTTCTTCAGGTGCTTTGTCACCATCTCGATTGCCGAGCGGCTTCCGACTAGATCCTTTTGCAGTTGCATGTGCCAATCCATCACGTAAGCGGCGTCCATATTCTTCGTCGGCATCATCAGCAAGAGCCATCATTGTATCTTGAATGCGGGGGTCACAATTTGAAAGATCTGCCACTAAATTTGAAATTAAATCCTCACGTTCCCACTCCTCAAACATGCGATAGGTTTCTCCAGCTTGTTTCGTATTACTTTGGCGATCAATCGACTCGCGTACGAGATGTCCTTCTATAAAAGGCATATATTCTTTACCGTCTTGTTGTGCTTCTGTTAAACCACCTAACATCGATGGTTCATAGTTAATATGAGGATTTTGACCAGGAGCTCTATCTAGTTTATATTGCATTTGCCCGCCACTCTGATTCGTCGCGACTCGCTTTTTAGGAGAATTGATGGGCAGTTGCAAATAGTTAGCGCCTATGCGATGGCGTTGTGTATCGGAATAGGAGAAGGTCCGCCCCTGCAGCATTTTATCATCAGAAAAATCGAGACCGTCCACAAGAACTCCGGTACCAAACGCCACCTGCTCTACTTCAGTGAAATAATCGTCAGGGTTTTTGTTTAACACCATTCTACCAACAGGTAGCCAAGGGAACTGATCCTCTGGCCATAATTTCGTATCATCGAGCGGATCAAAATCGAGTTCGGGATGGTCTTCGTCACTCATCACTTGGACAAGTAGCTCCCACTCAGGATAATCACCGTCTTTGATGGCGTCATATAAGTCTTGTGTCGCATGATTGAAACTCGACCCCTGGATATCACTCGCCTCTTGCTGCGTTAAGTTTTTAATGCCTTGTTTCGGCTCCCAATGATACTTCACCAGTACTGCAACGCCATCTTGATTAACCCATTTGTACGTATTGACGCCAGAGCCTTGCATCATCCGGTAGTTGGCGGGAATTCCCCAAGGTGAATAGACAAAAGTCACCATATGAAATGTTTCGGGAGAGCTAGCGCAAAAATCGAAAAAACGCTCGCTATCTTGAATGTTCGTAATGGGATCTGGTTTAAAAGCATGAATCATATCAGGGAACTTAATGGCATCACGGATAAAGAAAATCTTTAAGTTGTTGCCGACTAGGTCCCAGTTGCCATCCTCTGTATAAAATTTGACAGCAAAGCCACGGGGATCACGCAATGTTTCGGGAGAGTGACCACCGTGGATGACGGATGAAAAACGCACAAATACAGGTGTCTGTTTACCTTTTTCCTGAAAGAGCTTGGCCCTTGTGTATTTGGAAACAGAATCGTTACCTGCTGTACCGTAGGCTTCAAAATAACCATGCGCTCCAGCTCCGCGTGCATGGACAACGCGTTCTGGAACACGTTCTCTGTCGAAGTGGCTGATTTTCTCGAGGAAATCATAGTTTTCTAACACAGCGGGTCCGCGATTACCAATAGTTCTTATATTTTGGTTGTTTGTTACAGGATGACCTTGCCTATTGGTGAGTGTGTCTTGCTGTTCTTCATTGGACGTAGAAGCGGATGGTTCATTCATACAATAATTGCCTCCTTTAGAATGGTATTTATCTTTATGTGTGTTGCCCACTCTGAGTCTGCGCCATTCCAATAGAATTAATTCCAATCGACAATTTTTATCTTCATTTTTACGCTAGTGGGTGCTATTTGTGGTGGAATCGTTATTGGAATAGGGATTGGCATTATGTTTTTTGTTTAGATGCCAATTGTAATATTTGGTAACCATATTATTTTTATCGTTCAGCTTAGTCCATCAATAGTCATAGTTTGTTGTATTTGAATTACAACTAGTCTACTTATTTCGAAAGTAAGCAAAGCACACAATCGACAGCCTTCTTGAGCGTGACTGGTGGAAAAGTACTATCTAATGCAAAGTGCAAATAATGTCGAACTCTATACTGCGTTTTGAATTTTTCCGTGGTATGATAAAAAGAATAAGTTGGTAATTTTTTGAGGGGAGGGAAAATGGAATTGAAAACAATTGCTGAATTCATTGCTGAAACAAATGAATTTTGTCGACAAGCAGGAATGAATCCAGAAGAGTTACCTCCTGCAACAATTATTTTTTCAGACACAAATAACTCGGCAAAATTGGGTTTATATGAAGAAATCATTTCGGTGACTCGCCTTTTTAGTGGAAAGATTATTGAGTTGCTGAAGGACATTCCGTTACTTATAGCAGTCTCAGACCAGCATGGCGTTATTTTAGACATGGTCGGGGATGATAATATACAACAATATGTGGATAGATTTGGTTTCAAACAGGGCGTTCAATTTTCGGTAAGTACGATGGGAACAAACATTATTAACTTATCATTGGATCGTCACGGGGAGCCTGTTGAACTTATAGGTGATGCCCATTATCATCATTACCTACAGTCGACGGCTAGTTATGGTGTAGCATTTAAAAACACGGATACTGAAGAGATAATTGGTTCACTTGTCATTGTGACAGACTTGTCACATCAAAATCCGACGATAACGATGTTGTTGGCGACAATGGTTGACTCGATTGAAAGAGAGTTAGTATTACAAAAGCAAAATAGGCAGTTGAATATGCTGCACCAAGTGATGATGGATAATAGTCAATATGGCGTCATTACGACAGATTTAGAAGGAAATGTTTTAGAGTTTAATATAAGGGCAGAAATCCTTCTGGGCAATAAAATCCGGGACGTCATCGGAAATCATGCAAGGCACTTAAATGTTATTGGAGAATATATAGAGGCTGTGTTGGGTGAAAGAAAACGATTTGACGACGTGTATATTACGATAGGCAAAGATGGAGACCCTGCACAACGATATTGTCTATTTGATGCTTTTCCTATCTACGATGATAGCTACCAAACAATCGGTGTATTTGCACAGTTGCGTGACATTACAGAAGTATACAATGTGCAAAAGCTTTTTAACTTTTTAGCAAATCACGATGAACAGACAGGCTTACCGAACCGAAGATTTTTAATGGCTAATTTAACAGATATAATAGAAGAACATGGCAAGAGCAAAGTGAGTGATCAACTTGCTGTAATCCATTTAGATTTGGATCGCTTTAAGATTGTCAATGATACATTAGGGCAAAAAGATGGGGATTTCGTATTAAAAAGAATTGCTAATCGATTAGCCAACTATTCTGGAGAAACTAATTTCATAGCAAGAGTGGGTGGGGATGACTTTGTCTTAATTTTTCACCTGCAGAAGCAAGTTGATGTGCAACAAATTGGTCGGCAACTTCTCACCCTATTTAACGAGCCATTCACCATGAAAGGCTATGATTTTCACATTACGGCTAGTATTGGTATTGCTGTTTTTCCGAATAATGGTCGCACAACGGAAGAACTACTGGTCATGGCTGATACAGCCATGTTCCAAGCTAAAAAACAAGGGAAAAACCAATTTGTTCTTTATTCGGATGAGCTGGATCCTAAATCACATGATAAGATTCTACTGGAAGCTTCCTTGCGAAAAGCGATTGATTCTGACGAGCTTGTCCTTTATTATCAACCACAAATTGATATTCAAACGAGGGCTATGATTGGTGTAGAAGCACTCATCAGATGGCAACATCCGACATTGGGAATGTTGCTACCAAGCGAATTTGTGCCATTAGCGGAAGAAACGGGTCTTATTAATCAAATGGACGAATGGGTGTTGCGGACTGCGTGCAAGCAAAATAAAAAGTGGCAGGATATGGGCATCACGCCATTTAGTGTAGCGATTAATTTATCTGCGAATCAGTTTGCGAGTGATAAGTTACCGAATTTAGTTCAAAGCGTTTTATACGATACAGGGTTAAAGCCTGAGTACATAGAACTTGAAATTACTGAAACGATGACGATGGATGTAGAGCATGCCATTCCAACATTGAAGGAATTAAATGAGCTAGGGGTTAAAATTAGCATTGACGATTTTGGTACAGGTTATAGCTCAATGAATTACTTGACGAAGTTTCCGATTGATCGATTAAAGATTGATCGGTCATTTATTTGGAATATCGAAAAAAATGGTAGTGATTTAAATATTGTCATTACGATTATTCGGATGGCCCATAATCTTGGACTAAAAGTTATTGCTGAAGGAGTCGAGAATGACAAGCAATTTCAGTTTTTACATGATCACGGCTGTGATGAAGTGCAAGGATTCTTCTTTAGTGAACCATTATCAGTGGAAAAGATTGAATCGAGCTTTTTCGAGATGGTAAGTGGAAGTAAATAAAGAGGTTGTTCGTTGATTTGAAAAACAAGACCGGAAATCGACTCGGTCTTGTTTTTTATTTAACTATTTTTTTCGTAAATCTTAAGTTTTGTATAGATTGTTTCGAGTACAGGGACAGTCATGCCATGTGCTTGTTTGTATAAATAACCTTGTAGATAATCTGCTTCTAATGGCAGGGATTTTTCCAAGTCGCGTTGCATGGAGGATTTCATATCGTAAGGCATCATACTTATTTTATTGAACAGTTCGGTTGTAATATTTTCTTGAATGGGTGCATCCATTTTACGCATAATCGCTGCAAGTTCTTCCAAAAGGGAAGCAACCGTATGACGCCCAGTCTCCAACTCCATAATAGGCCCAATCGGCGCCTCCATGAGTGAAGTGATACCAGATAATGTCGTGATGAATAAATATTTATGCCACATTTCTTGAGTAATCTGCGTACTCAGTTCGAATGCAGCGTTTGCACCATTGAAAACTTCCTTGAGTCTTTCTATTCGGGGTGTAAGTTCTCCAGATCTTTCGCCAAACATCAATTGATGAATCGGACTTTTTTGAAGAATTGTCCCGTGTTCGTCAAGTGTCGTTTCAATAAAGCAAAGTCCTCCAATGACAGCATCTTCACCGAATGCTTCAATTAATTGGTCGATATGGGCGATGCCGTTTAATAGTGGTAAAATAGTGGTCCCGTTTTTCACAAATGGGCGGACATCTTCGATGGCCTGTTCAAGATGATAAGACTTCGTCGCAATAAGGATTAGATCGAATGCCTCTTCAGTGTCCTTTGTAGTAATAAGACGAGGTACGAGCTTAGCATTTCCATTGATACTTTCGATTTGCAAACCAGTATTTTTGAGTCTTTCTTTCCTTCGTTCTCTTACTAGGAAGGTGACATCCTCCCCTTTTTCCAATAGCCTACCGCCAAAGTAGCCTCCAATTGCACCTGCTCCTACAACTAAAACTTTCATTCTTTTCCTCCTCGTACATACGTTATCTCTATTCTAGTATACATGAGTTAGATTAATAAGAATATTTAATCAATCCAAGTCGTTAATTCTTTGAAATTGGTTCTTGTATACGGTTTTGGTTCGAAATCTGAATAGCCGAGGTAAATAAAGGCGGAAATCTCACCGTTTTCAGATAGACCGAAGAAATCGCGTACATTTGGATGATAACAAATAGCACCTGTTCGCCAAACTGCCCCAAGACCAAGGGCATGTGCAGTTAGCAACATGTTTTGAATAGCGCTACTGACTGCGGCAAACTCCTCTTTTAAAATGATGTTATCTTTGTTACCAGGTTCAACACCGACTGCAATGACGACAGGTGCGCGAAGGGGATTGCGTTCGCTCCTTGCGATTTTCGTCTGGCTGTCCTCTGACTGGGGGTCTTCTTGTTGCGCTGTCGTAATTTCTTTAAATACTTTCCCTAATTTTTCTCTGCCTTCGCCACGGAGAACGAAAAAACGCCATGGTTCCGATTTATGGTGATTGGGTGCATATGTACCTGATTCAATAATTTGTTCAATCAATTCTTTCGAAACGGGTTGTTCATTAACTAATGAGATACTCCTACGCGTTTGAATCGCCTCATGTATGTTCAAATTAAATCTCCTCTTTTCCCCAAGTGATAATGATTCTCTTTGTAAGTATAGCAGGAATAAAAGGGAAGTCATTGTTTTTAACTTTGCGAAAACTGGGCTATACTAACTCTAGTACTCGATGAAAGAAAGGAAGATTAAATGACAACGATAAAAGAATCAACGACACTTGGAAATCCTGTCTATCCAGTCATGTTTGCCATCGCTGGTTGTCATTTGCTGAACGACACGCTACAAGCAGTGATTCCAGCCATCTTTCCAGTCCTTGCAGAGGAGAAGGGACTTACCTTTACGCAACTTGGTTTTATCGCTTTTGCATTGAATATGGTTGCTTCTGTTCTGCAACCTGTCGTCGGTTATATTAGTGATAAGAAGCCGATTCCTTATGCGTTGCCAGCGGGCATGTTATTTTCACTTGTCGGAATAGGAGGGCTTGCTTTTGCTCCGGACTATTGGATGATTGTTGTTTCAGTCATGTTACTTGGGTTTGGTTCTGCTGTATTTCATCCAGAAGGGTCGCGTGTATCGTTTATGGCGGCGGGTTCAAAACGAGGATTATCGCAATCTATTTACCAAGTGGGTGGGAATTCAGGACAGGCACTCGCTCCGTTAATAGGTGCATACATATTGGTTCCGTATGGTCAGAAAAGTGCAGCTTTATTTATGATGGTTGCGGCGCTTGGTATTTTTATATTAATGAAAATTTCTGCTTGGTATAAGCGGCAGTTAGAACAGGAAAAAATGAATAAACGTAAAAAAGTATTGTTATCATCTATCGGGGATTTAACGAAAAAGCAAGTAGGGATTGCGCTATCATTACTTCTGGTTATTATTTTTGCGCGCTCATTTTATGTCACAAGCATTACAAGCTTTTTCCTCTTTCATTTGATGGAAAAGTATAATTTACAAAGTGGAGAAGGTCTATTATATATCTTTCTCTTTTTGGCACTTGGGGCAGTCGGTACATTTTTCGGTGGTCCCATGGCGGATAAAATCGGTCGCAAGAATGTCATTGTCTTATCGCTTGCTGTACCGATTCCGCTTTGTATTCTTTTGCCCTATGCTCCGTTATGGGCAGTGATTGTCTTACTCATGGTCATCGGCTTTTTCATTATGCTTAGTTTTTCGGTGACGGTCGTTTATGCACAGGAGCTTGTGCCAAGTAAAATTGGTACGATGGCAGGACTGACAGTTGGTCTAGCATTTGGTATGGGAGCTATTGGTGCTGTGGTGATCGGGATATTGATGGATCATCTTGGTATTTATACAACTATGATTATCGTGTCATTTTTGCCAATCATAGGACTTGTTGGATTAGGGTTGCCACGTGATGGAAAAATAACTGTTGCTGGCTAATTGTGGAGAAAAAAGATAGTTTTTGTGAAATAAATAAGTAGCTTATTCTTTCAAATCTCATTATAATGGGGAGTCGGCAAAAATATGCTGATTAGAAAGAAGGTTGAACCATTATGACGCGAGATCAACGGAAGAAAATGCTTATATTAATGATCAATATGTTTATTGCAATAGGTAGTTTCGGCATTATTATCCCAATTTTACCCGCATATCTATTATCAATTGGACAAGCAGGAACAGCGGCAGGCTTAATGATTGCCATATTTGCTGGTGCACAGCTTATCATGTCCCCTATTGCCGGAAAGTGGGCAGATAAGTACGGACGAAGAATTATGATTATTTCAGGGCTAAGTGGTTTAGCTTTGTCGATGTTTGTTTTTTATTTTTCCGACTCTATTTGGATTCTCTATTTGTCACGTGTTATCGGTGGCGTTGGTGCAGCGTTATTAGTGCCCGCAATTTTTGCTTATGTAGCTGATATTACAACGATGGATCAACGTGCAAAAGGGAACAGTTTTATATCTGCATCAATGTCACTTGGGATTGTGATTGGACCCGGGATTGGCGGTTTTTTGGCAGACTTCGGTTTGAAAATGCCACTACTTATTTCTGCGATTATCGGAGTGGGGGCGGTTATCTTTTCAGCAGTGATGCTGAAGGAAAGTAAGGATTACACACTTGAAGAGCCAGATGCAGAATCTGTACCAATGGTTGAGGAGATTGTACAATCCTTCAGCAAGCCGTATTTTATTCCACTAGTCATCACACTCGTTATGAGTTTTGGTTTAATGGCATATGAATCGGTGCTTGGTCTTTTTGTGGATAATGAATTTGGAGCAACTCCAAAAGATATTGCTATTATGGTGACGTCTACGGGTATTATCAGCGTGATTATTCAGTTGTTTGCCGTCGATCGGGTTGTCCGTCGATTTGGTGAAGTAGCAGTACTTAGTATTTTCCTTGGTGTTGCTGCAGTTGGTTTTTTACTTTCCATAATTGCACCAAGCTATATTATGTTTTTTGGTGTAACAATGATTATTTTCCTAGCAACCTCTATTTTAAGACCTGTTTTGACCACTCTTATTTCTAAATTGGCAGGGAATGAGCAAGGATTTGCGATGGGTATGAACAATGCTTATATGAGTATTGGTAACGTCCTTGGCCCGCTCCTTGCAGGATTACTATTTGACGTTCATATTTTGTATCCATTCATTCTTGGGCTGGTCGTACTTGTCATGACAATGTTCTTGTCGATGAAATGGAAAGAGACGGGTCAGGGGTTAGTTAAATAATAGAGTAGAAAAGAGGCAGACCATGCGTATTTGCAGGTCTGTTTTTTGGATTCAAATCCTTTACAAGTTTCGGCTTCCGAAGTATAATTATATACTTACCTAGGTAAATAAAGGGAGTTGGAAGAATGAATCCGTTATTTCATGATATTTTTCAAAAGACACGATTGTGGAGTAAAGAATTAAACTTGGTATTGAAAAAGTATGATTTATTCGCAGCTCAATGGACAGTTTTATATTGCATACATCAACATGGTGAAATGACGTTAACGCAAATATGGAAGTATTTGAACGTTGAAGCGCCTACTATTACTCGAACGGTCAACCGACTAGAAAAATTGGGATGGTTGACGACACATGAAGGAAAAGATCGTCGAGAGAAAATTGTACGACTTTCGGAAGATACAATTGCCAAGTTTCCGGAAATCAAAGCGGCAATTATTTGTTTTGAAAATGAATTTTTAAAAGGTCTGTCAGATGAGGAGCAGGTGCAACTGATGGTCTTGCTGAACAAGATGGACAAGGAAGGACGTGTGTAATTCAATGAATAAGGAACCGATTTGGACAAAACCATTCATCAGTTTGTTTGTTACAAATATAGCCGTTTTCATCGTGTTTTATGGTTTAGTTTCCGCATTACCGCTTTATGCCATAGGTGTGTTGGGGCGGACGGATCAAGAAGCGGGTTTATTGATGACGATCTTTTTACTGTCGGCCATCGTTGTCAGACCTTTTACAGGTAAAATACTGGATGTGACAGGAAAGCGTAAAATGCTTTGGATCAGCCTCATACTCTATTTACTTTGTACAATCCTCTATTATTTTATACAGCCATTTGGGGCACTGTTAGTCTTACGTTTTGCGCAAGGAATCTGGTTCAGTATTATTACGACAGCAGCTGTCTCACTTGCTGCGGATATCGTGCCGGTTGCGCGAAGGGGAGCGGGACTTGGTTATTTTACAATGTCGACAAATTTAGCTGTTGTACTCGGGCCGCTCATCGCACTATCCATCATTCAAACGTTTTCTTTTGATGTATTGTTTATCGTGATGAGCATATTAATGGTGATTGGCGTCTTGACCTCCGCTTTGGCGCCGGTGGGTGCGTTACCAGAAAAGACTGTTGGGAAAAAAAGAATGTCAATTGGCGATCTTTTTGAAAAAGGTGCAATGCCGGTGGCGCTCTTTGGTAGTATGATTGGGTTGTCTTATGCGAGTGTTTTATCGTATCTGTCCATTTATGCACAGGAAAAAGGACTCTTGGCATTAGCGAGTACTTTCTTTCTTGTGTTCGCTGCAGTCATGCTAGTGACACGTCCCTTTACAGGAAGGCTTTTTGACGAAAAAGGACCTCAATACGTGATCATACCTGGGTTTATAAGTTTTGCCATTGGGCTTGTCCTGTTGGCAAACATGGATTCCGCAGTTTCATTTCTAATCGCGGGAGGATTTGTGGGATTTGGATATGGGGCGCTTGTGCCGAGTTTCCAAACACTTGCGGTGCAGTCGACAAAACATGAAAGAAGCGGTTATGCAACGGCTACATTTTTCACATTTTTTGATTCGGGACTGGCGCTTGGTTCGTATGTACTGGGTCTAATTGCAATCCATTATGGCTATCAGAATGTCTATTTAGCTGCAGCTATACTCGTCTTCCTCGTATTCCTTGTCTATTTGCTAATCAAACGGAAACAGAAAGGGAAGGAAGCTGTCCTAAATAGCTGAAAAATGCCAGTCACCTTTACGTTACGGAGACTGGCATTTTTTTTAGTTTTCGTATAGTCGTTTTAGGGCTTCTTTGAATTGTGGTTTTACATTGATTGTTGGGCGTATTGCTGTTGCTTGTTGTTCTGCTTCATCTACGGAATTCGCAAGGCCTAATTCCAAAAGTGCGGCTGTTGCGACAGTTCCAGCTCGTCCACGTCCGGTATTACAATGGAAGTAGACATTTTTGCCGGCTTTATAGGCAGTAACGACTTCTGAAACGGCTGCTTGTATTGATTGATCTTGGTGTTCGGCATCATCAACGATAGGCTGATGGATGCTGATTTCACTTGACAGGGGACCTTTTACTTCTGCGCGTAAGTCATAAATGACATCGATTTTTTCATTAGTAAGAAGATCGTCAATTGCATCGACTCCGCCAATGAAAATGCGATTGGCAACTAGTTCTTCATAGTTTTTATTTGTCATAGATTATCACCTCATATGTAGTATATCATTTTTTCACATAGTGCATGGCTTTAGTAGGTAACTCAAGACAATTTAATTGCCCACCATAAACCGCTGCACCATCAATCCCAATAATATGATTTTCTCCAAAGTAAATCGAATGATCGTTTTTATCATTATGTAAGATGGTTGTTGGGGTATGTCCAAAAATAACGGTCTTGTCTCCTTTGTAGCTAGTATAGAACTCCTCGCGAATCCACATTAGGATATAGGGATCTGTTTCACTAATTGGTGTAGTTGGATGGACGCCAGCGTGGACAAAAATATAGTCATCGCACTCGATAATAGGGTCTAAACTTTGAATGAATTCAAGATGTCCAGCTAGTTTTTCAGAGCTGAGCACAGGCTTGACGAACTCCCCGTTTTCAGGAACTATAAACTCGCTCTTGCTGAAACCATAGCTTTGTAAGGTGTTGCTACCCCCGTTGCGATAGGTCCAATGCTTCCAAGCACGTTCATCATCCATCGTTAGTGCTTTGATCATCATGTCTTCATGATTACCTTTTAGTACAAGCGCCCCTTGGGCTTTTAGTTTGATGACCTTATCGAGTACTTTTCTTGAATCGGGACCTCGGTCTACATAATCCCCTAGCAAAATAAGTTGATCATGAAGTGGATTGTACTGCATGTTAGATAAGAGCTGTTCAAATAGCTCTAATTCACCATGGATATCACTTATTACAAATGTTCGCTTCATCTATCTTCATTCCTTCAACAGTATTTTGTATGATTTTAGGCTACATGAATGGTAGAGTGATGTAAATGGATTATAAAGAATATTGGAGTATTTGTGCTTCTCGTTGAATTAAAATGATAAATATTTAATGGATAAATATGAAGGTCTTTGATTTATGGTGTAGACTACTTATTTCCCGGGTAATATTTAGTGTAACATCTTTTCACTATGAATTGACTAGTCAATAATGAAGCATAGTAATTGAATGAAGTGAAGGAGGTAATTAAAATGCTGCTAAACTTGATTAAAAAATCAAAGTATATCGTTGTTTATACAGGTGCGGGGATGTCGACGGAAAGTGGACTACCTGATTTTCGCTCTACCAAAAGTGGGCTTTGGGAACAGGAGGATCCAACGGCAGTCGCAAGTACGGATGCTCTCAATCGAAATGTGGAACTATTTTTCGAGTTTTATCGTAAACGGGTGGTAGGCGTGAAAGATTGCAGTCCACATAAAGGTCATGACATTTTGGCTAAGTGGGAAAGAGAAGGCATAATTCAGGGGATTATTACACAAAACGTCGATGGCTTTCATTCAGTCGCTGGATCTGACAATGTTATGGAACTGCATGGGACATTGCAAGAAGTCCATTGTCAGTCGTGCGGGCAAGTATATGGTAACGAAATGTATGAATCGGAAACCTTCTATTGTGCATGTGGAGGAAAGTTGCGACCATCCGTAGTGTTATTTGGAGAAGGATTGCAGGAGGATATATTCATGAAAGCAATTGATGCGAGTGAACGAGCAGATTTATTTATTGTGCTTGGGTCATCACTTACTGTAACGCCAGCGAATCAGTTTCCGCTTCTGGCAAAAGAACAGGGGGCGAAATTGGTGATTGTTAATTTAGAGCCAACATCATTTGACCATTATGCAGATCTAGTTATCCATAATCAAAAAATTGGTGAGGTGCTAGCGGAATTAAATCATCAACTTACTTCAAAATAGTTTGGAATGGTGTAACTTAGTTACGCGTAAAACGGACTAATAGAAAAATAGAAGGAAGAGGTGCATTGTCGTGAGACAAAAACGATTTGTGCTGCCGCTCTGTTTAGTCATTCTTCTTGTGTTAATGCTAAAACCTATGCCTACAGTAGCTTGCTCTTGCGCGATGATGCCATCCCCCGAGGAAGGAATTTCAAATGCTCAAGGCGTCTTCAGTGGCAAAGTGAACAGCATAAAAGAAAACAGCGGCTTGTTAGGTGGCTATGGTAAAACAGTTCTTTTTACTGTGAAGGAAACATGGAAAGGGATTAATAAGGCAGAAGTAGCGATTATGACAGGGAGTGGCGGTGGAGATTGTGGCGTAGCATTTGTTGTAGGGCAAGAATATTTGGTGTATGCCAGTGTCTCTGATATGTATGAGAAGCGATCATTGTCTACTACCATTTGCAGTCCAACAAAAGCACTTGGAGATGCCGCTGAGGATTTAGCAGCTTTTGGTCAGGGGCAAATTCCGACGGATGACGAGAATCCTATCGATAGTGGGAAAACAACTTACCTAATTATTGGTGGAGTCGTATTTATCGTTGGATTACTACTAATTTTTGGTTGGAAAAGGTATAGAAAGTAAAATTGTAAGAAAGAGCCTGTTGCTGATGTTTAGCAACAGGCTTTTATCATGTGAAGGCCATCATTCGATCAAGTGGTCCATCTGGTTGGATAATATCTGCAAGGTCCAAAATCGGTATTGGGAAATACGGGAATCCCCAGACGCCCGCTGTGATTTCGTATTGCTGAAAGTAGATGACGAGTGTCGTATCTGCGATATAGAAGTCTTGGTCACTGCGAATTTCTTTAAATGGCGGATCCAACAATTCTATATTCCAATCCTTGATGCGTTGTCTAATAATATCCGATAACTGTTTTACGTAATCACTACCAGGTTTGAATAACTCTTTTAACTCGTATTGTTTTCCTGTTTTTGTATCAAACGTCAGTGATTTAATAATAGTTGTACCATGTGCACCGCCTGTAAATGAATAGACGATGAGATTTAAGCTGAGCAGGCCACGTTGGTTGGTTTTCAGTTCGAAATAGGCCAATAATTCCACGAGTTCGGGTTTATAGTAACTTTGTTCGATAAGTATATTGTTTAAAGTTGTTACGATGGCATGATTGATTTTACTTTGTACATGGGTATTCGGTAAATGGACAACAACAGGGTAATAGACAGTTACTTTTGTTGTTGGGTGAGGCAATTTCTTTGTAACAATTGAAACAGGAAGTTCCATAAATAGATGTCCTCTCTTTTCATTAGAATAGTTCATCGTATGAAGGAGGGAACGAAAAAAGAAGAGGATTAGCACTGAGCTAACAAATGACTTTATGGTAGGTTCCATGTAGAATTAATGTACTAAGTGCTTATCCGGGAGGTTATATTATGTTAGATAAACAGCAGAAGCATGAAGAGAAAATGAAGAACTTTGATCCAGAATCACAAATGGCAACAACTGACAACCATTATTCAGATAAAAAGTTTTGGGACAAGGTTAAGAACTACGGTAAACAGGCTGGAAAGCAGACTATCTATTACAGTTTGCTGTTATTTTACACAGCGAAAAGTCCATCGGTACCTAAATCATCAAAAATGATCGTCGTAGGTGCACTCAGTTATCTGATTTTCCCAGTCGATCTCATCCCTGATTTCATCCCTGTGGTAGGTCTTGTGGATGATGCCAGTGTGATTGCTGCGGCTGTTATGAAAATCATTCAGCATATTGATGATGATGTGAAAGATAATGCAAAGCAGCAATTGGTTAAAATTTTTGGCGGGAATGGGGATTATGAAAATATTGATAAGCAGTTGCTAGGGTGAGGCCGATTAGCTAATTACTTTTATATTCGTCCCATTATTATAAAAAAGGTGAGTGTTTGATGATAAAAGCAAATGCTCACCTTTTAACATTCATTTGAATCCCAGGGGTCATTCATAAAAAATCCGCGGTGCTTTGCGAATGGTAACTTGCCAATTAGTTCCCGTTCCAATACGGTAGGCATCTGCAAATGAACCTTGGTTGATGGCGATTCCAATATTGTCAAGCGAATTGACATAGACGAGTGGTTCACCAATGTGTAAATCTGCAAAGGATCGTCCAAATGTCATGATGTTGTTGTAAATGGTACGGCCATCTGTCGTAATTGCCACTTCAAATGAGTCGCCATGCTGCTTGGCAATTTCTTTGAATTGGGCTCGGCTAATATTGGTCCACAGGTTACCAAAAGGTCTATCGATAATGTCAACATTTCCTGTGATGATTTCATCAATAATTTTAGATGTTTTCAAAGGCAAAGCAATTATCTTTTTTGTGTCGAGAATTGGTCCGACATCTTCAAATTGGATAACATCCGTAGCAAGTCGTGCACCTGTATAGGCGAAAATATCACGTCCGTGGAATGTATGGGATTCACCAGAGTTTGGAAGGCGATTGACCGTTTCGTCAATTTCTCTCACTTCGCTAATGCCGATGAATTGTGCAACATGTGTTAATGTGCCATTGTCTGGTGTCACGATATAGTGGTTGTTGACAGTTTTGGCGACAATCCCACGTCGTTCTGAACCTACGCCTGGGTCGACGATTGATACAAAAATGGTATTGTCGGGCCAATAGCTAATTGCTTGCAATAAACGATAAGAAGCTTCCCAAATATTATATTGAGGAATCTGATGTGTAATTTCATAAATAGGAATCCCACGTTGAACGGAGTTTGCCACACCATGCATCGCACTAACAGCCCCATCACTTTTACCAAAATCTGACTGAAAAACTAATAAACCTGTCGTCATAGTAAACACTCCTCGTATTTTTATTATATGAAATTAAAAAACAAAAAATCTCGTCCTTTTCAATCATTCAATGATTGAAAAGGACGAGATGCATACTCGTGTGACCACCTTTTTTCGTTGCCTATTCACATAGACAACCTCGGCAAGTACAAAATCCTATCATGATGGATTTTATACTGTGATATGGATAACGGGTACCAATTCCCGCTGCGGATCTACTAATGCAATCAACTTGCATGTTCAACGCAGAGCTCAGAGGCCATTGTTCAAGTAGGGTCTTTCTGCTTCTTTTCAGCTACCGAAGCTTTCTGTAAGAAATCCCATGTACTTTACTTTTCTCTTCAACGCTTATTAGTTATTAGAGTGTACTTTACATGAAGATGAAAGAAAGGTCAATGTTTTTAGATAATTTTCTTTAATAATGTATTTAGAAGAGTAGAATACATTTTTTAAAAGTGGAAGGTATTTTATTTTCATGGGTCAAGCTAATTTTACATCATCCTTCGCTTTTTAAACGGTTTTATGATACCATTTAAGTTCAGATTAGAAGAGGACGTGAAGTTGAATTGATTACAATTACAGTGCCAAATGCAGATATAACAATTGTGCAACGTAAACAAGAAATGGCTCCAGGTGTTGCGCCGATTAAACCGATTTATGGCTTTATTGATTTACATGAAATTCCACGTGATAAAGGCGGCATCATTTTATTTTATAATAATAAAGATGAATTGCTGTTTGCGGGGAAAGCACGTAAACTTCGTCAGCGTGTCAAGAAGCATTTTGAAGACACTGTGTCACCGATTAAAAATCATCGTGATGAGGTTAAGCAGATTTCTGTTATCATCGTTGAAGATCCGATGGAACGGGAAATTTACGAAACGTATATTGTGAATACGCAACGTGCGAAATATAACGTCGATAAAGTATTTTTTGACTGAACTTGAATCTGAGCTGACTGCCTTGTGCAATCGGCTTTTTCTTTTTGACTATATACATAAGAAAAGGGTGGAAGCATGGACGAGAGATTACAACGGATTGCTGATGACGCGCATGTGAAGTTTGGATTGGATGCATATAAGTTGGAGAGGCATTCGATTTCTAAACTTAGGAATACAAAAGGTGAAGCATATTATGTTTTCAATATGGAGTGGTTTCCGAAAGAATTGAACGAGCCCGTAGAAGAAGATATGAATCCAGAAGGTACTGCATGTATTGAATATAATATTCAAGAGCAGCGCTTTGATAGTGTTATTTTTACCCAGAGGCAATCATTTTCAACGATAGCGCCATTTGTAGAGAAAACACCAGGAGAAGTAGCGGTTTGGCTTGAAAAGCAAACGGGGCTGAAGTTTGGGGTTGATTTTAAACTCACGCAAGCGAGTGATGATGAATTTCACTTTGAAATGGATATAGAAGGCGTTAGAATGTCGCCAGGTTTTTTGATGAATGTGAAATTCGATGAAATGGGTAAACTTACTTCCTATTCAAGATATGGCACTGTTCCACGTAAGGAGGATATCGAGAAATCTGCATTCACGCTAACGCTGGAAGAAATCGAACAGCTTGTAAAAAAGCAGTTGCAACTCGTGAACTTTCCATCTGAACTAGAAAATCGATTCGTTTCGGCCTATGCGATGGAAGAAATATTTGTGACAGTGGTTGGTCAACGAGTCATTCCGTTTTTTGAACATGAACGGACAATTATTAAAGTGAACGAAGTATTGGAATGGGATCATCCGCTTAAACAAACATTCAAACGTGAAGAACTAATCCTTGTTTCTGAATCAACTGCCGAAGAAGCATTTGGTCATGTCGGTGTTGGTGATAAACTGCTGTTGACTGACGAGCAAATCGAGCGCAGTAAAGAGGTCGTACGTGATGTCTTACGATCAGAATACCCACAAGAATCGGGAAAATGGCAGCTTGCAGAACTTCGACGACAAGAGCATTTTATCGAGGCTCATTGCAGGTTTATGACGGAGAACTCGACGGTGTTTAATCGTAAAGTGGTTGTATTCATCCAACCGGACAATATGTCTGTCTTAAATTTTGTAGATAACGGAGCGATGATGGAGATATTCGACACCTTTGCCCCAGCGGAACAGGCCGTTGTTACACATGACGAAGCATTTGAGAAAATGATTTCTTATATTTCACTAGATCCAACTTACGTTTATGATGAATTGACAGGGAAATATATTTTGTGTGGACTGCTGGATGCGGCAGAAGCGGTGGATGGAGTGACGGGAGAAGTTATTTCGTTGAGTGATTTATGAAATGAATCGTAGTGGGAAATGAGGATGCCAAGACAATGGTGTCCTCATTTTTTTTATTACTTTGCGGTAGTCGAGTTTCTAGAATAGGTAGTCCAGTTCGGTAAAAAGGTAGCTGAGTTCTCGAAATAGGTAGCTGAGTTTCCGAGTGGTAGTCCAGTTTCTAGAATAGGTAGTCGAGTTCGGTAAAAAGGTAGCTCAGTTCGCGAAATGGGTAGCCGAGTTTCCAAGCGGTAGTCGAGTTTCTAGAATAGGTAGTCCAGTTCGGTAAAAAGGTAGCTGAGTTCTCGAAATAGGTAGCTGAGTTTCCGAGCGGTAGTCGAGTTTCTAGAATAGGTAGTCGAGTTCGGTAAAAAGGTAGCTCAGTTCGCGAAATGGGTAGCCGAGTTTCCAAGCGGTAGTCGAGTTTCTAGAATAGGTAGTCCAGTTCAGTAAAAAGGTAGCTCAGTTTTCGAAATAGGTAGCTGAGTTCCTCGTCCATCACTTCACTTCTAGCCATAAAAAACTTTTGCTTTACATTTCATCATGAATCTTTTACTATAAAGACAGAAAGTTTCCTGCGGGAAAGAATAATTGACTTCATTTTTTTTGCCTATAAAGTTTCCTGAGGGCAAAAAAATTTACATTACAAGTTGCCTTAAGGAAACTTATTGCATATCAATAGCTATATGGAGGTGCCGTGAAATGAAAAACGCAATGACTGTATCGAACTTACATGCGTCGTATTACGAAAAAGAAGTGCTGCATGATATTGGGTTTACCATACCGACAGGGAAATCAATTGGGATTATCGGCCCGAATGGAGCGGGTAAGTCTACTTTGTTGAAAGCCATTCTGAACTTGATTCCAAAAGATTCGGGTGAAATCAACATCCTTGGTTCCTCATTGAAAGAAGTGCGTAAACGGATTGCTTACGTTCCGCAACGAAGTGCGATTGACTGGGATTTTCCGATACGGGTGAAAGAAACCGTTCTGATTGGTACGTATCCTTCTGTTAGTTTACTGAAGAGACCGGGTAGGAAAGAAAAGGAATTGGCACTGAAATGTCTGGAAAAGGTAGATATGTTAGCATTCCAGGAAAGACAAATTGGTGAATTATCTGGGGGGCAGCAACAAAGAGTTTTCTTGGCACGTGCGCTCGCTCAGCAGGCGGATCTATTTCTGCTTGATGAACCGTTTGTAGGGATTGATGTGGTAAGTGAAGAAGTGATTGTCAGGATTTTAAAGGAGTTAAGGGATGAAGGGAAAACAATTATTGTTGTTCACCATGATTTAAGTAAAGCAGAAAAATATTTTGATGAGCTTTTATTGTTGAATAAGGTGCTGATATCAAGTGGAGATGTGAAGGAAGTGTTTACGCCACGTAATATTGCCAAAGCTTATGGCGGGCAGTTATCCTTTTTGGAAGAAATGGTGATGACAACATGATGAATTTTTTGAACTCTGTAATGGAGTATGGATTTTTACAAAAGGCTTTACTGACATCTGTAATGGTCGGTGTGATTTGTGGAGTTATTGGGTGTTTTATCATATTACGTGGGATGGCACTGATGGGAGATGCGATTTCGCATGCCGTTTTGCCTGGCGTCGCCATCTCATATATATTGGGCATCAATTTCTTCATCGGAGCAGTAGCGACAGGTATCCTAACAGCTGTAGGGATTGGTTTCATCAGTCAAAATAGTCGGGTGAAAAATGATTCCTCTATTGGAATTGTTTTCACGGCAGCGTTCGCTTTGGGAATTTTACTAATTACGGCCCTCAAGAGTAGCTCAGATTTATATCATATTTTATTTGGTAATGTATTAGCAGTAAGACCTTCAGATATGTGGATTACGCTTATTATTGGAGTGATCGTCTTAGGTAGTGTTTATCTTTTCTATAAAGAATTGCTGGTCAGCTCTTTCGACCCCATTATGGCGGAAGCTTACGGTTTACCGACAAAGTGGATTCACTATTTCTTGATGACGTTGTTGACACTTGTAACAGTTGCATCGTTACAAACAGTCGGTATTATCCTCGTTGTTGCGATGCTTATTACGCCGGCTTCGACAGCATACTTATTGACAGATCGCTTATCAGTGATGATTGGTTTGTCAGCACTTTTCGGTGCAGTTTCTGCGATAGGTGGATTGTATTTGAGCTTTACTTATAATCTTGCATCCGGTGCAACGATTGTTCTTATGGCGACAGGATTATTTATTTTTTCCTTATTGTTTTCACCAAAACAAGGAATTTTAGTGCGAAGTATTCGAACGAAACGGAAAATAACAATGACGGTATGATTGAGAGGAGATTTTAAATGAAGAAATGGATAGCGCTATTCATGACAATGGCGATTGTAGTACTCGTAGCTGCATGTAGCCAGGGGGAAGCTTCACCAAAAGAGCAAGGTGGAAAGCTGGAAATTGTCACGACTTATTCAATTATCTATGATATGGTGAAAAATGTAGGAGGAGATCATGTAGAGGTGCATAGTTTAGCGCCAATTGGATCAGATCCACATAATTATGACCCACTTCCTGCAGATCTTGTATTGACAACTGATGCAGATATTATATTTTATAATGGTTTGAACTTGGAGGAAGGCAATGCTTGGTTTAATGAAATGATTGAAACGGCTGGTAAATCAGTTTCAGACGACAATGTTGTTCGGGTCAGTGAAGGTGTTGAACCTATGTATCTTAGTTCTGATGAACATAAGAATGAAGAGGATCCACATGCGTGGCTCGATGTGCGAAATGGTATCCAATATGTTGAAAATATTCGTGAGGCATTGAAGAAAAATGATCCAACCCATGCGGATGACTATGATAAAAACACTGAACGATATATCGCGAAGCTACTGGAGCTTCATGAAGAAATCCTTGACATGACGCAAGCGATTCCAGAAGAAAAACGTATCCTTGTCACGAGCGAAGGGGCATTTAAATATTTCTCAGCTGCTTACGACTTCCAAGCTGCTTACATTTGGGAAATCAATTCACATAGTGAAGGGACCCCAGAGCAGTTGAAGAGTATCATTCGTATCATTAAAGATGATGGTGTACCTGCACTGTTCTTGGAATCTAGCGTGGACCCCCGAAGTATGGAGATGGTCTCGCGGGAAACAGGCGTACCGATCCATGGGAAAATATTTACGGATTCATTGGGGGAAGCTGGTAGTGATGGCGATACCTATATCAAAATGATCAAATGGAATGCTGATATGATTGCTGAAGGATTAGGAAAATAAAAAATGAACGAGTGATGCGTCATCTTTCAATAGATGATACATCACTCGTTTTTAGACCGACCATAAGTTGGGAAATAGAAAGGGAGGGGGAACAAATTCATTTTTTCTTCACAGTCCTGTAAAGTAGTAGATAATAGAAAAGAGCGGTGAAAGGGGAAATGGAAGTTGAAATTTTTTCATACAGCAGACTGGCATTTAGGTAAGCTTGTACAAGGTGTTTATATGACGGCAGGGCAATGCTATGTACTTGATCAATTTATAGAGGCAATAAAGGAAGAACAACCGGATGCAGTTGTGATTGCGGGTGATTTGTATGACAGGGCGGTACCCCCAACCGAAGCGGTTGCATTATTGGACGAAGTACTCGGAAAAATCATTATGGAACTGAAGATACCTGTTCTTGCGATTGGTGGAAACCATGATAGCCCTGGACGTCTTAACTTTGGTAGTGGCTTAATGCGGGCTAACGGTTACCATATTGCCGGTCAAATGATGAAGGACATTGAGCCAGTCGTTTTATCGGATGAACACGGTGAAGTCCACTTTCATCTAGTTCCGTTTGCAGACCCCTCCGTTGTCAAACACCTTCACGGTGATGATGAGATTTCAAATCATAACGATGCGATGAAAAAAGTAATTGAAGGAATTCAAGGAAACTTACATAAAGATGCTCGTCATGTTTTTGTGGGACATGCATTTGTCACTTCACACGGAGAAAGTGAAGCAAACACGAGTGATTCAGAACGTCCGCTAGCCATTGGTGGTGCAGAATATGTGTCAGCCCAGTTATTCGAGCCGTTTCATTATACAGCGTTAGGTCACTTGCATCAGGCGCATTTTGTGCTGAATGAAACCATTCGCTACGCCGGTTCACCGATGAAATATTCAATTTCAGAGCAACATCACAATAAAGGTTTTTTCATAGTCGAATTGGATGCTGAAGGTCAAGCAACCGTTGAAAAACGGGAATTGATTCCCCAGCATGATATGCGAACAGTCGAGGGCATGATGGAGGACATTTTAGTGCATCCAGTTAGTGAAGATTATGTCTTCGTTAAATTGCTAGATGACGCACCGGTTTTATTCCCAATGGAAAAAATTCGGTCTGTCTATCCGAACGCGATGCATGTGGAACGGAAAATGTTCATGCCGTCCAGGAACACAGAAATCGAGCAACGGATTGAACAGGGGAAACAGGATGATGTAGCCCTGTTTAAAGCATTTTATGAGGAAATGAAGGGCGAAGCGGCGGATGGGGAAACGGAAGAGCTGTTTGCACAAGTACTTCATGAGGTTATGCACAAGGAGGGGCTTGAGCGATGAGGCCTATTACATTGAAGATGACGGCATTTGGACCGTATAAAGGAACAGAAATTGTAGACTTTAGAGAGTTGGAGGATAACCGCTTATTCGTCATTTCGGGTGCAACGGGTGCTGGGAAAACGACCATTTTTGATGGGATTTGCTTTGCATTGTATGGACAAGCGAGTGGCGAAGACCGGACGGATAGCGGAGCGATGCGTAGTGACTTTGCGGACGATGCGGTGCCAACAACGGTTGAACTATTGTTTGCCATTCAGAGCCGAACGTATCGCATATTGCGTCAAATCCCCTATATCAAGCAAGGGAATAAAACAAAAACTGCCGCTCGTTATGAGTTTTATGAAGTGACAGTTGACGGTGAAATACCGATTGTCGATCGTCAAATTGTCTCTGAAATCGATAAGAAGGCTGAAGAGCTCATTGGTTTTACGCAGGCCCAATTTAGCCAAATTGTCATGCTGCCACAAGGAGAGTTTCGCAAATTTTTAACCTCGGATACAGAAAATAAAGAAACGATTATGCGCAAGATTTTTAGAACAGAGCCGTATCGTGAAATTGTCGATAAGTTGAAAAGTAAGAAAGACGAGGCACAAGCTGCATTGATGAGTGAAAGGCAACAAAAGGATGGGCTTATGAAGCAGATACCATCGCTATTGCCACAGCGTGATTCAGCTATTTTTAATGTATTGGCTAATGCTAGCGTTAATGATCATCAAGTGATGAGTGCATTGGAGACGGAGCAGTTATTTTATAATGAAAAAATAACGACAGATAAACAGCATTATGAACAAGCGGTCGAACAACATGCTCGGATGCTCGAAAAATACCATGCAGCCAAAGGATTAAATGAGCGATTTGATGAGTTGGTACAAAGAAAAACAGTATATGCCGAGTTGTCGAGTCAGGTTCCGTTTTTAGAAAAAGAAGCGAAGCGACTTGGGGATGCGGAACGAGCAGTGGCGATTGAACAATTAGAAATGCAGTTTACGGAGTTGAAGAAAGAAGTAGGGGCTAAAACGGAGCACCTTAATCAAGCAATTCGCACGGTGCAACAGGTGGCAAAAGAAATAGAAGAAATAGAAGCCCATTATACAATGGAAGAAAAAAAGAAGCCAGAGCGTGAAAAGCTGGCGGAGGGTTTGATTCGTTTACAGGACGCATTGCCGCAGGTTGCGATGTTGGCTTCTAAAAAAGAGATACTTGCTACATTGAAAAAAGAATGGGAGATGCGTCAAGTAACGTTACAAGCGACAACTGAAAAGTCAGCCCTTGAAATAGACAAAGTGGATGTCTATAAAAATCAAATAGAGCAATTAGAAAAGAAGCTAACTGTATTGGATGATCGAGTTGAACTACTGACGGTTACGACTGAAAAATGCCGACTAGTTGATGAATTTATGGCGCTGGCAACACAGCTGACAACATTTGATAATGAGCGAAATAAGCAGGAAATCCTGTATGCAGAAATTAAAAAAGACTATGAAACGTTAGCACAAGATTGGCTCATGAACGAAGCGACCGCATTAGCAGCGACACTTCATGATGGAGAAGCTTGTCCTGTGTGCGGGAGTAGTGACCATCCACAGAAAGCGCATCGTGGTGAAGTCGAGGTTACGAAGGAGGAGCTTGAAAAGGCAAATGCTGAGCTTGCACGTATCGAGAGCCATTACCGGACAGCGGTAGCGAATTATGACAGTTCATTTAAACAAGTAACGGTGAAAAAGACTGAGCTTGTCAAAATTGATGTTGATGCTGAACATGTAGAAGCGGAAAGTAGTAAATTACATGCAATGAAAAAGCAGTTGGAACAAGAAGTGACTGCACTTCGTGCGATGAGACAAGAGCTAGTTCAATTGAAGGACAAGCTAACGCAGCAGAGCAAAGCGGTCGAAGAATTGGCACAAAATAAGGCAGTCATTGAACGCGCTGCATTTGACTGTCAGGCATCTTATGAAAAAGAGCAAGCCCTTTTTGAACAAATAGTGAATGCTATACCAGAAGACATTCGAGAGCTGAATGTGTTAGAACAACGTATTTCCACATTCAGCCAACAAAAAAGAGCGTTAGATACGGCGTGGGAGACGATTCAAAAACGTCGTGAAGAAGGTAGAGAGCGTCTAACAACTAGTAAATCAGCTGAAATTCATGTGAAACAGGCGCTTGTGGAGACAGAGGGGAAACAGCAGACTGCACAGCAACGATTTGTAGAGGCTTTACAAAAATCTGAGTTTCCAACGGAGCAAGCTTACCACGAATCGAAAATGGACGAAGCTTCACGTATGAAATTAAAGGCTGACATTGAGAACTTTAAACAACAGTTTTATGCTGTTCGTGAGTCTGTGAAAGAGCTTGCGTCTCTGCTAGAAGGGAAAGAAAAGATTGATATAAGTGGAGTTGATCTTGCGTTAGTCGAATTGAAAGCTACCTATGAAGCGGCTTTGACGGCATATAATAGCTCGATGGAATTTGCTAAGCAGGCCGCACAATTACAAGTGAAAATCGGAGAGTCCATGACAATCGTTGCGACGCTCGAAAAAGAATATGGCAAAGTGACTGATTTATATGATGTAGTCAGAGGGCATAATGGATTACGCCTCTCGTTTGAACGGTTTATTCAAATTGAATATTTGGAGCGAATTATTCAATCCGCAAATTTACGACTAAAAGAGATGTCGAGTGGTCAGTTCGAATTGATACGCAGTGATCGCCAGGAAGTTCGGGGTAGGCAGAGTGGGTTAGGGCTTGATGTCTACGATGCCTATACGGGACAAATGCGCGATGTGAAAACACTGTCAGGCGGTGAAAAATTCAATGCGTCCCTTTGTCTAGCACTTGGTATGGCAGATGTTATTCAAAGCTTCCAAGGTTCCGTATCGATTGATACAATGTTTATTGATGAAGGCTTTGGTTCGCTCGATGAGGAATCTCTGAACAAAGCGATTGATATACTGATTGATCTACAGAAGTCGGGTAGAATGATTGGCGTTATCTCACACGTAGAAGAATTGAAAGCGGCATTCCCAGCTATTCTAGAAGTGAAAAAGTCGAGGGAAGGTCATAGTCAAACGAAGTTTACCCTCAAGTGAATAGCAAGTAAGTCCGTCTGCACATTGTACGATGCAGACGGACTTTTTTTATGAACGGCCCAGCAATCCGCGTTCACATAGTGTTTGATTGTGCTTATATGCACTGAATATTGCGGAGTAAACAACTAGATTTAGAAAACTATTCAGATTTTGGAAGATTCATAAATTACAAACGTTTTATTAGTTATTTAATAATGTGTAAATAGATAATAATCAGAATAAACGGCGTATTCAATGAGGTAAATGAGGATATTCTTTGTTGTGGGAAAAAATAAAGTTATCAGAAATATATTGCTTTTTTCAGAAAAAAATAGTATCATTATTCTCGGCAATATATTGCATAAACGTAATCGGATTTGACATCGAAGGGGGAACTGAAAGTATGCAGAAGAAATTAGCATTTTCATCATATTTGGTTATTGGTGTTATGTTATTTGCATTGTTTTTTGGAGCAGGAAATCTAATTTTCCCTGCACAGCTTGGACAGTATGCTGGGACAAATCTTTGGCCGGCTATCATCGGATTTTTAATTACGGGAGTTGGATTGCCGTTCCTCGGTATTTTGGCTATGGGCTTCTCAGGGAGTCGTAATTTACAGGACTTGGCAAGTAGAATTCATCCTGCATATGCAGTGGTTTTTACGTCACTCCTTTATTTAACAATCGGGCCATTTTTCGCAGCTCCTCGTACGGGTGCGGTTGCATTTAATATTGGGATTTCTCCTTTTATCAGTGAAGAAAATATGCAGATTGCATCCATTATTTTCACATTATTGTTCTTTGGACTGACATTATGGTTATCTCTGAATCCAGCGAAAATTGTCGATCGAGTCGGTAAAATATTATCGCCAGGTATTATAATCCTTCTTCTTGCACTGCTTACGATGGTTGTTTTGAAGCCGATGGGAGCTATTGAAGCACCGCAGGAAGCTTACGCAAGTGGAGCATTTATGAAAGGATTTACAGAGGGATATAACACGATGGACGCTCTTGCATCACTCGTTTTTGGGATTATCGTCATTAATGTTCTTCATTCGATGGGTGTGACATCTAAGCGTGGAATATTGACGGCTACAGCCAAAACGGGTGCTGTTGCAACTGCATTCCTTGCAATCATTTATGTTGGGATTGCTTATCTAGGGGCTACGAGTACGGAAAAATTAGGCCTGTTTGAAACGGGAGGTCCTGTTTTAAGCGAGGCATCCTCACATTACTTTGGTTCATTCGGGCTTGTTTTATTGGCAGTTGTCATTATTCTTGCCTGTTTGACAACAGCCATTGGTTTAATGACAGCTTGTGGAGAATACTTCCATATGCTTATGCCTAAAATTAGCTACAAACTATTCGTTGTGATTTTTACGACATTTTGTTTCGTTATTGCGAATTTCGGATTGGCGAACATCATTACGTATTCAATTCCAGTATTGATGTTCCTTTATCCACTGGCAGTGGTACTAATGCTTCTAACGTTTACATCACCGCTGTTTAATCATTCTCGCATTGTCTATGTAGCGGCGACAGCTGTTGCATTCTTGATCAGTATCATTGATGGACTGAAAACGCTTTGTAAATCACTCGAAATTGATTATTTCGGTTGGTTGTCCCCGATTGTTTCATTTTATGAACGTATATTGCCGTTCTATGATGAAGGACTAGGATGGCTGTTGCCGGTACTAGTGGTCATGGTCATCACCGGTGTACTCGCTCGTTTTGTGTTCAGAACATCAACTGTAGATGTATAATAAAAAGCCGGTTCCTCATGAAGAGAAGCCGGCTTTTACTCTTTAGTTTAAGGTAGTGAATGAAATTCATCAATCGCTCGTAGCCAATTATCACGCATCGTTGAGGAAACCGTTAGGGCATCGCGTTCTTTCAGTAATTGGATAATTTTATGATGTTCTTCAATCGATTGTTCCGTTAAGACAATCGAGTTGTGGAAAAATAATCGCCTAACATGTGCCTGAAGGGAAGCTACCATTGATAGAATATAGGAATTATCTGCAATATCAACAACAATTTGATGAAACTTTTCATCGATTTTCAAGGCGGAAAAGTAATCCTTTGTATACACAGCTTTCGCGAAATCTTCATTTGTACTTTCAAGAAGTGCAATAGCATCATCAGTAAGGTGTGGGATTGCAAGTTCGGCAGACAATGCTTGTAATGCAGCCAGTGGTGGGAGGAGTTCTGTAATCGAATTCCTATCCACTTCGGTTACTTGTGTAGCTTTCCCAGGGAACATTTTTACGAAGCCTTGTACTTCAAGCAACTGCAAAGATTCGCGGATTGGCGTCCTGCTTACACCTAGTGCTTCGGCAAGTTCCGTATCATTAAGTTTTTCGCCAGCTCGTAGCGTACCGTCAATAATCCATTGTTGGAGCTGGTTGAATGCATTTTCCTTCGCAGTAATACGAATCGGTTTTGCATGATCTGTAGGTATCGGCATTGTGAATCACCATCCTGTATAAGTAATTATGTAATTAGTATACAGTAAAGTGAATGATATTGATATATGCAATATATCGCTTAAAAAGGTTTGATTTTTGTTAACCTGCCAACGAATTGTGGGTAAAGTCTTCTTATAAGCGAGTAAATCCCATAACCAATCATACTACCTAATGTATTTAGCCACAAATCATCGATATCTGTGCTTCTTGCTTGTGTCAATTGCATTGTTTCAATAAACAAGGAGATGCCAAGCCCGGCAAGGGCAACCTTCCAAAATCGATTGAACCTTTTCCATAATAATGGAATCATAAAACCAATCGGGATAAAGATGCAGATATTACCTAAAAAGTTAATGATAAAGGGCTGCCAATAATTTAATTCTGTTATCGCATAATAATTATCTTGAAAAACTCTGAAAGGGATAAGATTGATATTCGCAAATGTACGAGTAACAGCCGGACCCGTATATAAAAATGTGAGTATCGTTTGTGAAAATAATGCAGTCATAAATAACAGAAAGCCGACAACCCCGATTTCACGGGGCAGGCGAGGCTTGCCGAATCCACGAAGCCTATTATATAGGAAGCGAAAGATAAGAATGACAGGTAAAACAATAATCATATATGGAATCATTTCACTAATATAGCCAATGATTGCAGCCATGATACTCTCCTTTCTAGGCTAGATACCTTAAATTCCACGTCGATATTTCAAAGAAATATCTTGGTCTTCTTCGATTGTATCGTATGCCAATTCTTCATGATGGAAGATAAACCCTTTTGACTCGTAAAAAGGAATGCCGTAATGATTCCCTTTGGCAACAGACACCCATTGTTCTGTAGCGCCGTACGTGTGCTTTTGGATTTTCGTAAAGAAGTCAAGCAGTCGCGTACCAATACCTTGACCCAGTAGTGTAGGATCTAAATAGAGTACATACACTTCGCCTGCTGTTTCATCGTTCATCCCACCCCCAATGGCTCCAACAATTCTGCCGTTCATTTCTGCAATAAAGTAACCGTGCCACTCCTCGCTAATGAAGACGATTTCCTGCTCAATACGTTGCACATTGTAATATTGTTCAATAAGCCTTTGAATATAATCCTCACTGTATAGTTTCTTATATGTAAACCATTGGCTCTTTGTAAGTACGTCTGATAGGTCCTTTGCATCAATTTTGTATGCCCTGCGAATAGAAATGTTTGTCATACTGGTACATTCCCCTCATGTAATATTTCGACCATTTTTGTAACGGGAAAGGTGGAAGATTGTAATATTGTTGTAATATAAGCCTGCTAAGATAAGTATAGACTAAAAAGCAGGGAGTAGAGTACTTGAGAAAAATTCTTGGAACACTCATTATTACGATTGCATTATTGGTCAGCGGGGCGAATGAAAGCTGGGCAGCACCTTCAACTTATACAGTGAAGAGTGGGGATACGTTATTCGGAATTGCAAAGAAGCATCATATATCCATAACTAATTTAAAAGCATGGAACAACTTGAAGTCAACTACCATTCATCCGAACCAGAAGCTAGCTGTTGTTTCTAAAGGGAATACGGCAAAACAGGCAACTACATCGAAAGCAGTGGCAAAGACACCGTCACGTTCTACTACAGACAAAGTGGTTAAAGAATTCACAGTGTCGGCTAGTGCATTTACAGCAAATTGCAATGGCTGCTCGGGTCTCACTGCAACAGGTATTAATCTCAAAAGCAATCCTGATATGAAAGTGATTGCTGTCGATCCAAACATTATTAAACTTGGGACAAAGGTTTATGTAGAAGGTTATGGCTATGCCGTCGCTGGAGATACGGGAGGTTCCATCAAAGGGAATAAGATTGATGTCTTTTTCCCGACCAAAGCTGAAGCTTATAAATGGGGCCGTAAATCTGTTAAAATTAAAGTATTAGAATAAATGAACCAATACCAACTTCCCTTCGGGGAGGTTGGTTTTTTTAATGTAAGCCGTGAGTGCTTATCTAATTTAATTCCCGTTTTTGGAGTGGTACACTGAAGGAAGTGAATCGTATCAGTAACCAATCAAATAAGCTCGTGGAAGGGGAGAGATAAATGGATTTTTTTATTGTCACAGGTGCTTCGAAAGGGATTGGATTTGAACTTTCAATACAGCTTCGATCGAAAGGGAATAAGGTAATAGGGATTGCAAGAACGGTGCCCGCGGACGTAGAGGGTTTTATTGCTACTGATCTGGCACAAACAGCAGGTCTAGTGGAGTTGATAGATACATTAATTGACGAAAATCGTGAGATGGCGACTAGTTTTACACTTGTTAATAATGCTGGTATGGTTGATCCAATTGGATTGATAGGGTCTGTGAGTGCTGACGAAATGATAACAGCAATGGCTGTCAATTTGACTGCGCCGATGATTTTATCGAATGCTTTTATTGCAAAGCTAAATGATTTTACAGGTCCTAAGCGAATCGTCAACATATCATCTGGAGCAGGTCGTAATGCGTATGAGGGCTGGGGGACTTACTGCACAACGAAAGCGGGGCTCGATCATTTTTCAAGAGTCGTTGCGCTTGAACAGGAAAATGTAGAGTATCCTGTTAGGATTGTCTCGATTGCACCGGGCATCATCGATACAGGGATGCAGGAAACAATTCGTGCGAGTCAGAAAGAGGCATTTCCCTTACTTGAGCAGTTTATTGATTATAAAGAGCAAGGGCTGTTAAGTAGTGCGGAGCAAACGGCTGAGAAATTGATTTCCTTTATGGAAAATGAAGATTTTCAAGTGGTTGGTCCGATTGCAGATATTCGAAATTTTTGAATGAAAAAAGGTTGTCACTGATAAATCGTGACAACCTTTTTTCTATGCTATTCCACTTGCCTAGCAGTCTCAAAGTCTTTCATCTTTTCTAGAGCAATGAGGAATGGAGGATTGTTGCGCTGATTGAGAATTTCATATCGAGCAACATGGACATCTGCTTGATGCAGATTTTTGACATAGGCGAGAAGGGCATCGCGTTCTTCTGCTCCACCTTCATGTCCATCGTAGACAGAAATGGCTATAATACCACCTTTTTTTAGCATACCAAGCATGATGTCAATTGCTTTGATGGTTGAATCAGGTGTTGTGACAATGGACAAATCTTCACTATGTGGTAAATAGCCAAGATTAAAAACGGCACCACCAATTTGTCCTTTGACGTACTGTTGAACGTTTTCATGGCTGTCTAGTACAAGCGTAACACGCTCATTTAAGTCGCTAAGACGTTCGCCAGTGGCATCGAGTGCAGGTTGTTGAATATCGAATGCGAAGACATGTCCTTTTTCACCGACAAATTGGGCTAGAAATTCTGTATCGTTTCCATTTCCTGCAGTTGCATCGATAACAGTTTCTCCTGGAATGATTGTGTCGCGGAGTAATTGTCTTGCAAAAGGCAGGATACGAAGTAGCTTCATGTTAATTCAACCGCCCCTGCAAAATGCTTTCCTTGCCAGCTGCCACGACGTTCAAGCTCTTTGTCGATGCCGTTCAACACTTCCCATTTTGTGACACTCCACATCGGACCAATCATCAATTCGATCGGACCATCACCCGTGATGCGGTGGACAATCATCTCAGGTGGCAGGATTTCCAGTTGGTCTACGACAAGATTAATGTATTCCTCTTTTTCAAGGAACTCCAATTGTCCTTTTTCATATTGCTTGACCATCGGCGTTCCTTTTAATAGATGCAACAGATGGATTTTGATGCCTTGAACGTCTAGTTTTGCTACTTCACGGGCTGTTTCCATCATCATGTCGTAGTCTTCTAGTGGAAGTCCGTTGATGATATGTGTGCAGACGCGGATGCCACGCTTTCGGAGCTTCTCGACGCCTTCCACATACAGTGCAAAATCATGGGCGCGGTTGACAAGATTGGCTGTTTTTTCGTGAATGGTTTGCAGTCCAAGTTCAACCCATAAATAGGTGCGTTCATTTAATTCCGCTAAATAGTCGACAACTTCATCCGGCAAGCAATCGGGACGTGTTGCGATAGACAAAGCAACGACACCTTCTTGTGCTAGCGCAGCTTCAAACTTTTCTTTTAGCTTTGGCAGGGGTGCATGTGTGTTCGTATATGCTTGGAAATACGCCATGTATTTGCCGTCTTTCCATTTCTTGTGCATTCTTTCACTGATTTCCTTGAATTGAACATCGATCGGGTCGACGCGGTCACCGGCAAAATCTCCAGATCCTGCAACACTGCAAAACGTACAACCACCAAATGCGACAGTACCATCCCTGTTTGGGCAATCAAACCCTGCATCGAGTGCAACTTTCATCACTTTAAACCCGAATTCATCTTTCAAGTGACGTGACCATGTATGATAGCGTTTCCCTTCAGACGGAAACGGAAATAGATTATTTTCCATTGTTATCAGCTCCTCTAATAGTACATTGTATCATCTTTTTTAAGGAGACATCATCTGAATTATGGAACATCTTGTGGACATATTGTTGAATTGCAAAAAAAGGAATACACTCGACTTATAATCGTAAATGAACGGAGGCAGACAATATGCCTGAAAAAGTATGGCTTCTTGTAATTGGAATGTTCGTCAACGTCATGGGAAACTCTTTTCTATGGCCATTGAATACAATCTATATGCATGATTATTTAGGGAAGTCACTATCAGTGGCAGGGCTAGTACTGATGGCGAACGCAGGCGCAGGTGTCATAGGGAACTTACTGGGTGGTTATCTGTTTGACCGCATTGGTGGCTATAAGTCGATTATCGGGGGAATTCTTATTTCCATCGTCGCACTTGTCGGTCTTGTATTTCGACATGATTGGTATCCATACGTCACACTTTTAACACTGCTCGGCTTTAGTGGTGGAATCATTTTCCCAAGTATGTATGCGATGGTTGGGACGGTTTGGCCTGAAGGAGGGCGAAAAGCCTTTAACTCTATTTATCTTGCACAAAATGTGGGAGTTGCAATCGGACCTGCTCTTGCTGGTTTTGTTGCGGTAGCTAGCATTGACTATATTTTTTCAGCGAATTTGGTCTTTTATGTACTGTTTTTCTTTATCGCATTATTTGGCTATAAAAAACTTGAAATTGCACCCGATAGACATACAAATGTTATTCGAGAGAAGAAGAAAATTAAGCACAAAGCACCTTTTTATGCTCTGCTAATTGTCACGTCGGGTTACTTGCTAACATGGCTGATCTATTCACAATGGCCAACAACGATTTCGACACATGCTTTATCAATCGGTGTGACCTTAACAGAATATAGTTTCCTTTGGACGTTGAATGGCTTACTCATTGTCGCAGGACAGCCGCTTATTAATCCAATTATCAAACGCTTGGAGCATAGATTAAAAGCACAGATCATTATTGGCATTGCTATCTTTATCATTTCATTTTTGGTCGTCAGTTATGCGGGAACGTTTACGATGTTCATCGTGGCAATGGTTATTTTGACGTTTGGTGAAATGTTTGCTTGGCCTGCCATTCCGACGCTTGCTAGTAAGCTTGCACCAAAAGGAAGGGACGGCTTCTATCAGGGCATCGTCAATTCTACGGCAACCATTGGTCGGATGATTGGCCCATTTGCAGGGGGCGTACTGGTCGATTTATATGGCATGCAAGTTATGCTGTTCATATTGACAGCGCTAGTCAGTATTGCCATTATCCCGACATTGCTTTATGATCGACCACTGAAAAAAGCAGGCTATACTCCAGAAAACCACTCATAGGTTTTCTGGATTTTTATTTTGACGACCATTGCAACATCTCATATAGTCTGATTTAATTAAATAGAAGAGTAATAGTGAATGAAGTGAAAGGGGATGTATTACGTATGAAACCGATTTATTCATCTGCAATGGAAGCGGTTACAAATATTGAAGATGGTGCAACGTTAATGGTTGGTGGCTTTGGGCTTGTAGGTATTCCAGAACAGCTCATCTTAGCGCTTGTTGACAAAGGGGTTAAGGATCTAACGGTTATCTCAAATAACTGTGGAGTCGATGAGTGGGGACTTGGACTTCTATTGAAAAATAAGCAGATTAAGAAAATGATTGGCTCGTATGTTGGGGAGAATAAGGAGTTTGAGCGCCAGGTGCTGTCTGGTGAAATTGAAGTGGAGCTAACGCCACAAGGCACGCTCGCTGAAAAAATCCGTGCAGGCGGGGCAGGAATTCCTGCTTTTTACACGCCTGCGGGTGTCGGAACGACAGTTGCGGAAGGTAAAGAAATTCGTGTCTTTGAGGGTAAAGAGTATGTCCTTGAAGAAGCGCTTCGTGCAGATTTTGCATTGATTCGTGCGGCAAAAGCGGATAAGTTCGGCAACCTTATTTATAATAAAACGGCACAAAACTTCAATCCAATGATGGCGGCTGCAGGCAGGTTTACGATTGCGGAAGTTGAGGAGATTGTGGAAACGGGTGATTTGGATCCAGCGACGGTTCACACACCTAGTATTTACGTGCAAGGATTGCTGCAAGCAGCGCAAGAAAAACGGATTGAACGTCTAACAACACGCTAAGGGAAGGGGAATGTTGATAATGACACAGGTAAACGTAAGAGAACGTATAGCGAGACGGGCAGAAAAAGAAATTGAAGACGGCAACTATGTCAATTTGGGGATTGGCATGCCGACACTCGTTGCAAACTATATTTCGGCAGATAAAACAGTGGTCCTCCAATCGGAAAACGGACTTTTGGGCATTGGACCTTATCCGACTGAAGATGAAGTGGACCCTGATTTGATTAACGCAGGAAAAGAAACGGTGACAACGATTCCGGGTTCTGCCTATTTTACGAGTGCAGAATCCTTTGCGATGATTCGTGGAGGGCATGTCGATGTAGCCATTTTGGGCGCGATGGAAGTGTCCGAAAAAGGAGATCTCGCCAACTGGATGATTCCCGGTAAGATGATTAAGGGCATGGGCGGTGCGATGGATCTTGTGCACGGTGCGAAGAAAATCATTGTTATTATGGATCATGTGGCGAAAGATGGCTCCGCTAAAATTAAAAAACAATGCTCACTTCCGCTGACAGGGAAAGGCGTTGTACATAAAATTATTACAGAGCGTGCCTTGATAGATATCACTCCAGATGGATTAGAATTAAAAGAAGTATTCGAGGGTTTTACAATTCAAGAAGTTATTGATTCCACTGAGGCTCCTTTGATTGTTAAGGATGTTATCGAAGGCGTAAAATGATTGTTGTTAAAATGACAGGATTCGGGTAAACTAAGAGCAATAGCTTTGGCATTGATGAGGAATAGTAATCTTTGCTGTCGATTTTTAGAGAGCAGGCGGTTGGTGGAAGCCTGTACGACAGAGATGAACTCGCCTTGGAGCCTGCATTGGTGAACTTATTAGTAACCCGTGCCGTTTTCCGCGTTAAGGAATCAAGTTGGGCGGTATTACCGTCAATTTGGGTGGCACCGCGGGAATTATACTACTCTCGTCCCTTATATTTTTAAGGGACGGGAGTTTTTTATGTTCATCGCACAGATGTCGCAGATTTTGAATAGGAGGAGTTTTACATGAGTTACAATCACGGTCAGATCGAGAAGAAGTGGCAACAGTATTGGAAAGACAGTCAAACATTCAAAATGACGGATGATCCGTCGAAACCGAAATTTTTTGCGCTAGATATGTTCCCTTATCCATCAGGTGCGGGACTTCACGTTGGGCATCCGCTCGGCTATATCGCAACGGATATTTTGAGTTCATTCAAACGCAAGCAGGGCTATAACGTGTTGCATCCGATGGGCTGGGATGCTTTTGGTTTACCGGCAGAGCAGTATGCGCTTGATACGGGTAATGATCCTGCAGAGTTTACTGCAAAAAATATTGCAACGTTCAAACGCCAGATGAATGACCTTGGTTTTTCATATGACTGGGATCGCGAAATCAATACGACAGATCCTTCATATTACAAATGGACACAGTGGATTTTCATCCAACTGTATAATAAAGGCTTAGCTTATGTGGATGAAGTGGCTGTGAACTGGTGCCCTGCACTTGGCACTGTTCTTGCTAATGAAGAAGTCATTGATGGCTTATCAGAGCGTGGTGGGCATCCGGTTGAGCGTCGTCCAATGCGTCAATGGGTATTGCGTATTACGAATTATGCAGATCGCTTATTAGAAGATTTGGATGATCTGGATTGGCCGGAAAGCTTGAAGGATATGCAGCGTAACTGGATTGGTCGTTCAGAAGGAGCACAGCTGACGTTTGACATTGACGGCACTGACTTGTCGTTCGAGGCATTCACAACACGTCCGGATACAATTTTCGGTGCGACTTATGCGGTGCTTGCACCAGAGCATAAGCTGGTTGCTACAATTACGACAGCTGATCAGAAAGTGGCTGTTGAAAAATATTTGAATGAAGTAAAAATGAAGAGTGATCTTGAACGGACGGATTTAGCAAAAGAGAAAACTGGTGTTTTCACTGGTGCGTATGCCATTAACCCAGCAAGTGGCGAGAAAATGCCGATTTGGATTGCAGACTATGTGTTGGCTACGTATGGCACAGGCGCAATCATGGCGGTTCCTGCCCATGATGAGCGGGATTATGAATTCGCGAAAGAATTTAATCTGCCAATCATTGAAGTTGTAGCAGGTGGCGATGTTGCGAACGAAGCATATGTTGGAGACGGCGATCATATCAACTCTGGTTTCCTGGATGGTTTAGGTAAAGAAGAAGCAATCGACAAAGCGATCGCTTGGTTTGTTGAACAAGGAAAGGGCGAGAAGAAAATTACGTTCCGTCTGCGCGATTGGTTATTCTCGAGACAACGTTATTGGGGCGAGCCAATTCCAATTATTCATTGGGAAGATGGCACAATGACACCGGTTGATGAAGCTGATTTACCGTTGAAATTACCGGTGACAGATGATATTAAACCGAGTGGTACAGGTGAGTCACCACTAGCGAATATTACGGAGTGGATTAACGTTGTACATCCAGTGACAGGCATGAAGGGTCGCCGTGAGACGAATACAATGCCGCAATGGGCAGGTAGCTGCTGGTATTACTTGCGTTACATTGATCCTGATAATGATGACATGATTATTGATCCAGAATTGGCGAAGCGTTGGTTACCAGTCGATATTTACGTTGGCGGCGCAGAACACGCGGTTCTTCACCTTCTGTATGCACGATTCTGGCATAAAGTGTTATATGATATCGGTGTGGTGCATACGAAAGAGCCATTCCAGAAATTATTTAACCAAGGAATGATTCTTGGTGAAGGTAATGAAAAAATGTCGAAATCAAAAGGTAATGTTGTCAATCCTGATGATATTGTTCATTCACACGGAGCAGACTCATTACGTCTTTATGAAATGTTTATGGGGCCATTAGAAGGTTCAAAAGCATGGACGACGAATGGTCTAGACGGTGCACGTCGATTCCTTGATCGTGTTTGGCGTTTATTGGTCAATGAAGATGGTACATTGAGTGCGAAAATCAATGGTGAGCCAGGCGGAGCACTTGAAAAAGTCTATCATCAAACGGTGAAAAAAGTGACTGAAGACTTTGAAGCGATGCGCAATAACACAGCGATTTCTCAGTTAATGGTGTTCATTAATGACGGTTATAAAGCTGATTCGATTCCACAAGAATATGTGGAAGGCTTCGTTAAAATGATCTCACCTGTTGTTCCGCATTTGGCTGAAGAACTATGGGAGAAACTAGGTCATAGCGATACGATTACGTATGAAGCATGGCCAACGTACGATGAAACGAAATTAGTTGATGATACAGTGGAAATGGCTGTTCAAATTAATGGTAAAGTTCGTGCGAAAATCGTTGTATCGAAAGATGTGACGAAGGATGAGCTTGAAAAATTAGCTGTGGAGGATGAGCATGTCAAGGAGCTTCTTGTAGGTAAAGAAGTGAAAAAGGTCATCGCAATTCCAGGAAGACTGATTAATATTGTTGTGGCTGGTTAATCGTAGTGAATGGTGGTCATAACTAGGCTAATGGCGGTCATAAACTACTCGATGGCGGTCATAAAGGTCTAAAACTATAAAAGGTGTCAAATTGGTCGGAAAATAGACCAGTTTGACACCTTTTTACGTGCATTATACTATTGTTGCATATTCCCCAGCACTCATCCCGGCAATTCTCCCCGTCACAAGCGCAGACGTAATATTATAGCCGCCAGTGTAACCATGAATGTCCAATATTTCACCGCAGAAATAAAGTCCATCTTTCTTGCGTGAAGCCATCGTCTTCGGCACGATTTCTTTCACGGAGACACCGCCGCCTGTGACGAATGCTTTCTCAAGTGGTTGTGAGCCATTGACGTTCATCGAGAAGGCTTTTAATAATTTTGCTAATGCCCGCATTTTTTCAGCGGACATTTGTGCGCCCGTTTCGGTAGGATCAATGCCAGCTCGGTCGAATAAAAAGAGCAACCAACGTTCAGGTGTTAATCCTTTTAACACATTTTTTACAGCTTTTGTTGAATCCTCTTTTAGCATTGCATGGAGCGTTTGAAATACTTTTTCTTCATTCATAGAAGGCAATGAATCGATGCGCATTTCAACAGGCTGGTTGCCATTTTTCATGCGTTCTTTGACGACGAATTGGCTACAACGTAAAATAGCTGGGCCACTCAATCCGAAGTGAGTAAACAGCATGTCCATCTGATGGGTAATCAATGTTTTCCCTTTTGCATTTAAGACTGAAACTGCTACATCACGTAGAGCGAGGCCTTGCAATTCTTTTGAAACGATAAATGGTGCATTGGATAATAGCGGAACTTCCGTAGGGTAAAGCTCAGTCACGGTATGACCAGCCCTTTCAGCCCACGGATAACCGTCGCCAGTTGAACCCGTTTGGGGAACTGCCTTTCCACCAACCGCTAATACGACAGCTTGTGATCGGATTTCCTCACCGGAGTCTAATCGAACACCAAGAATTTGTTCATCATCCATCAGCAGCTTCTTCACGCGTGTTTCTAGTCGAACTTCAACATGCAAACGCTCCATTTCCGTAAGTAATGCGTTGACGACATCTTTTGCTTTATTCGAAACGGGGAACATTCTACCGTGATCCTCTTCTTTCAATGCGACACCGAGACCTTCAAAAAATTGAATGATGTCTTCATTATTAAACACAGAGAATGGGCCATATAAAAATCGACCATTGCCTGGGATGTTTTTGACGATTTCTTCTTGTGGTAGGCGATTGGTGACATTACAACGTCCTCCACCGGAAATGGCTAGTTTGTTCCCAAGCTTTTTCCCTTTTTCGAGCAGTAGTACTTTTCGACCGTTTTCAGCCGCAGCGATAGAAGCCATCAATCCTGATGGACCCCCACCGATGATTATGACGTCATACATAGTGGAAACCACACTTTCAGTTTTTCTTCATTATACACAAATTAAGGCTAGTCATTGTGAAATGTGTCATCTGGGGGTAAACTGTATAAAGTAGATTTACGTAGAATGGAAGGATCATACATGTCATCGAATCTTTTAAAAGGCACTGCCATACTTACAATTGGGTTATTTCTTTCGAAAGCGCTTGGGTTATTATATGTCATTCCGTTTTATGCAATCGTCGGGATAGATAGTGTTGGGCTCTACCAATATGCGTATATACCGTATAATATAGCATTGTCTATTGCAATTGCCGGGGCACCACTTGCTTTTTCAAAATACGTTGCAAAATATAATGCCCTGGGTGATTATGCGACCGGACGTAAATTGATGAAGTCCGGAATGACCGTCATGGCGATTACGGGAGTCCTATCGTTTTTGGCATTGTACTCATTAGCAGAACCGATTGCACATCTTGTAATAAAAAGTGACGAGCAAGATTTTACGATTAATGAAATAGCTTCAGTCATTCGTTGGGTGAGCTTTGCATTACTAATTGTCCCAATGATGAGTCTTGTGCGTGGGTTTCTACAAGGCTATCAGAAGATGGAGCCAACTGCTGTCTCACAGTTAGTAGAACAAATTGTTCGAATTATTTTTGTGCTTGCTGGAGCGTTCATTGTTGTTAAATTGATGGATGGATCACCAAAAACAGCAGTTAACTTTGCTGTATTTGCCGCATTTATTGGGGCAATTGCTGGGTTTGCTATTCTATACAAGTATTGGAGAGGCTTTAAACCAGAATTTGATCATCTGTTGGCGAATAGTCCACCGGCAGATAATGTGTCGTTTAGTCGTATGTATAAGGAACTGTTCACGTATATATTTCCGTTCATTCTTGTTGGGGTCATTAATCCGCTCTATCAATTTGTCGATATGATTACCTTCAACGATGCGATGGTTTCCATTGGATTAGAAGATGTGACAGACAATTATTTTACGATGTTGAATTTTTTAACGCATAAAATCGTTATGATTCCTGTAATGATTGCCACAGGATTTTCAATGGCATTGATTCCGGTTATTACGAGTTATTACGCTAAACGTGATCAGAATGGTATTACCCGTTCTCTTGACCAAACATACCAAATTATGTTGTTCCTAACCATTCCGATTGTTATCGGATTGATGGTACTGTCCAATGAGTTTTATCACTTTCTTTATCAAGAAAGTGAAGTTGGGGCAGCTGTTTTGATGAGTTATGCACCTGTCGCGGTGTTGTTTGGTCTCTATACAGTTACAGCTGCGATTTTACAAGGGATCGACCGTCATAAGTGGATTGTTTTCACGTCGTTGCTCGGATTGCTATTCAAACTAGCACTGAATATCCCGCTTATCAAAGAGTTTCAAACGAATGGAGCAATCTTGGCGACTGCCATCGGCTATACCATCGCAGTTGGTGTTAATATCTTGATTATTAGCAAGACATTAGGGTATAGGTCCAAGATGGTATTCAGAAGGTTGATTCTCATCGTGATTTTAAACGCTATCATGCTGGTTGCGGTCTTTGCGACAATAAAAGGATTGACAGCAATCAGTCCTGCAGGCGGGAAAATGCATGCATTTCTGTACATTTTGATTTGTACCATCGTCGGCGGGGCCATTTACGGCTATTTGTCATTCAAAGTAGGCTTGGCACAGAAATTATTCGGAGATCGATTGACACGATTGGCCAACAAGCTTGGGTTAAGGAGATAAATGTATGAGACTAGATAAATTATTATCCAATATGGGCTTCGGCTCGCGAAAAGAAGTAAAACAGTTATTGAAAAAAGGCGCGGTCCGGGTCAACGCAGAAGCGGTAAAAGATGCTGCCTTACACATTGATACAGAGAAGGATGATGTGACGATACTTGGTGAACGTGTTGTTTATAAGGAATTCATTTACCTGATGATGCATAAACCGCAAGGCGTGTTGTCAGCGACGGAGGATAATCGTGATCGCACAGTTATCGACTTGTTAGATACGGACAGTCAACATTTTGAACCTTTTCCTGTCGGTAGGTTAGATAAGGATACAGAAGGTTTTCTGTTGCTGACGAATGATGGCAAGCTTGCTCATAATTTATTGTCCCCGAAAAAAGGGGTGCCGAAAACGTATTATGCGCATGTTGAAGGCGTTGTGACGGAAGAGGATGTAGAACGATTCGCGGAAGGCGTAATACTAGATGACGCTTATTTGACGAAGCCAGGTAAACTCAAGATTTTGAAGTCAGCAGACATATCTGAAATTGAGTTGACGATTACCGAAGGCAAGTTTCATCAGGTGAAGCGGATGTTTGTGGCAGTAGGTAAGCAGGTTGTCTATTTGAAACGATTATCAATGGGACCACTTTCTTTGGATGAAAAGTTACCACTTGGCTCTTACCGGGAATTAACGGAAGAGGAATTAGATTTACTATTGCACCTATCCGAGAACTAGCAAAAGAGGTGAACCAGATAAATCGGTTCACCCCTTTTTTGTGTGTGCAGGTCAAGAAGATAGTTTCACTTTTTTTGCTGTCGTCGTCCATTTACCGCGGATTGGACTCATGATGAGCCCGTTGTATTCAAGGACGTTTAAGTCCCTTTGGACAGTACGGTGAGTGATACCAAATTCTTCGACCAAATTCTCTGTTGTGACAGTACCGTTATCATGGATATACATATAGACATCCTTAATGCGGGTAAGCATACGATCAGTAGCAGGTTTCAAGTGTGGAATCACCCCTTCATCTTCATTTTCCAAATAACAATGGACATGAGACTTATGAATGTTGCCTAAAGCACGTTGATAATATCCCTGACACTGCACATCCTTTCTAGTTCAAAGCAATCTTTCAGAATCAAACTATCATTAGTAGAAATGATCTCTCTACCGAATGAAGTTAATCTTCTGATAATATTAGTATAACGTATTTCCACATAATTTGCATGTAATTTTATTGTAAAGAGTAAGATTGTGCGGATTGCACTTTATTTTATTAGCCTAACGTGTGAGAATAGGATTAACGGAAAATGAGAGGGGAATAATGATGACTTTGTATTTTATGGATGGTAAATTTACGGAACAAGGGGAATTGAATATATCGATTGATGACCGAGGCTACTATTTCGGTGATGGGGTTTATGAAGTCATTAAAGTGTACGGCGGCGAGTTATATACGGCAGAAGAACATATAAGTCGATTATTTCAAAGTGCAGCTAAAGTGAAAATGACGATCCCATATTCAGAAGGGCAAATGCTAGAAATAGCACGTGAGTTAGCGCTATGTAATACGATTTCTGTTGGACACGTTTATATTCAAGTGACGCGTGGGGCTGCACCTCGTACGCATCAGTTTCCTGCATCAACTGTTGTACCAGTTGTTTCGGCATATGCGATCCAAAATCCAAGACCAACAAGTAATATCGACAATGGCGTTCCAGTAAAGTCAGTGGAAGATATTCGTTGGCTACGCTGTGATATTAAGAGTTTGAATTTGCTTGGCAATGTTCTGGCAAAGCAAGAGGCTTATGAGGTAAATTGTGCAGAGGCACTTCTTCATCGGGATGGTGTTGTGACTGAAGGATCTTCGTCCAATATGTTTGGCGTCAAGGGTGGAACGATTTACACGCATCCAGCGAATAATCTAATTTTAAACGGTATTACACGTCAAGTTGTACTAGGACTTTGTCAGGAGCTTGCGGTTCCATTGAAAGAAACTGCATTTACAATTGAAGAGGCATTCAAAATGGATGAGTTGTTCTTGACGTCTACAACATCCGAAATAATGCCGATTACATCGATTGATGGACATTCAATTGGTTCAGGAATCCCAGGAACACTGACTAGGAAGTTACAAAAAGCATTCGCTCTACAAATCCCCTCTATCATTGCGGGCGAGTAATGTAAAAGCAAAGTGAATCGGAGTGATTGAAAATGGCGCAGCTTGTCAAACTGCTCGATTATATATCCAGATATGAAAAAGATTTGTCTCGCTATCCGACGCAGTATATACGCTTGAAAAAATACCAATGGGATCGCATGAAAACTCAATGGGAAAATGGCGCGGATTTAACAGAATGGCAACAAGGAGAAGTAGAAGAGGTGGAAGAAGTAGAAGAGGCTACAAAATGGTTTTCCCCTCTGTTCAGGCTCTTTGGGCAAAGAAAAACGGAGCTAATGGATGAAGAGGCCCTCGATATAGTGGATGAAGAAAAGAGTGAGGAAGAAGATGATTTTGGCTTTAGCCCTAATATTGTCTACAACCCAAATAATCTTGAACAATTGAGAAGACTCTATTTAGATCAGCTCTTTCATTTTCAAATCAAATGGGCAAGCTCGACGTTAATGGATAAGTCGCGGGTCGATCCGCGTTATATGCGCGATACTTTGTTACGAAACTTTGCACAACAGTTGCCGGATAGTTTCCTCTTATTTTATTATCCGATTTTAAAACTGCAGAAAGCGCCCGTTGAACTCGATATTATTATGGTGACGCCTGTTGAGTGCATGTGTATTAAAGTACTTGAAGCAGAGGATGTATCTGCATTTATAGGCAGTGGGGATCGATTCTGGGAGAAGAAGTCAGGAGAGAACGAAACGAAATTGCTAAATCCTCTCATTGCATTGAACAGGATGGAGAAAATAGTCGCGAGTATTTTTAATGGGCAAGAGATTGATTTTCCAATTAAAAAGTATTTGATTTCTCGTAACGGGTATGTCGATTATCCGGGCGCACCGTATGATGTGAAAATCATTGATAGACGCTCTTATCAAAATTGGTTTGCAGCACTACAAAAATTACCTGTACCGTTGAAATCGACTCAATTCAAAGCAGCTCAAGCGATTTTGGATATTGGACAAACGACGTCAATCAGTCGATTGTTTGGAGAAGATGATGAACAATTGGAAGAAGACAAATAATAATGAATAGAAAAGAGTGTGTGCAATGCGGCTTCGCAATAAACCATGGGCAAGGGATTTCATGGCTGAACATCCGGATGTCTTATTAGCAGAACCTAAAAAAATGAATAACGGCTGGCATGATCTTTTTGGTAATGATCATCCTATTCATATTGAAGTTGGGACAGGGATGGGTCAATTCATCATCGGAATGGCGATTGCAAATCCAGACATTAACTATATTGGTATTGAACATTTTGATAATGTCATCGTTTCGGCGCTTGAAAAAGTGATTGAAGCGGGCAAGCCTTCAAATTTACGATTATTCCGTGCAAATGGTGTAGAACTTGCAGAGATTTTCAGTAAAGGCGAGATTGACCGTGTGTACCTGAATTTTTCTGATCCGTGGCCGAAAACAAGGCATGCTAAGCGAAGATTAACGCATGAAACATTTTTAAAACTGTATGAATCGGTGCTTATTCCGGAAGGAGAAATCCATTTTAAAACGGATAATCGGGGATTGTTCGAGTATTCGCTTGTATCGATGTCCGATTACGGAATGAAGCTACGTTTTGTTTCGCTCGATTTACATGCAGAAATGCCGGAAGATAACATTATGACAGAATACGAAGAGAAGTTTTCGGCAAAAGGTCAACCGATTTATAGGCTGGAATCACAGTTTAAGGTTTAATCGAAGGCTGGGGGAGGGTGATTTCGATGGATGCATATACATTTCATGATATGAAGTTGACGTGGTTGGATGGGGGAGTCAACTATTTGGATGGCGGAACGATGTTCGGTGTTGTTCCAAAGGCACTGTGGTCGAGACGCTATGAGGTGGATGACAATAATCTAATTGAGTTACGAACTGATCCGATTCTCGTTCGTTATGCAGGCAAAACGATTTTAATAGATGCGGGCATAGGTAAAGGCAAACTCGATGATAAAATGAAGCGTAATCTAGGTGTAAGGGCAGAAACAAGAGTGGTAGAAAGTCTTGGGGAGCTCGGTTTAACACCAGAAGCGATTGATATTGTTCTGATGACGCATTTACATAACGATCATGCAGCTGGTTTAACGGAATGGCAAGGGGGAGAGCTTATATCCGTTTTCCCGAATGCTAACATTTATGTTTCACAAATTGAGTGGGATGAGATGCGTAACCCAAATATTCGATCCAGAAACACCTATTGGAAAGAAAATTGGGAGTCAGTCCAACAGCAGGTGAAAACCTTTGAGGGCAGTATTGAGATTCTTCCTGGTGTTGAAATGATTCATACGGGTGGGCATAGTGATGGGCATAGTATTATTAAACTGACGCAAAATGGCGAAACAATTCTCCATATGGGTGACATTATGCCGACACATGCACATAGCAATCCATTGTGGGTGCTTGCTTATGATGATTATCCGATGACATCGATCTTCGCAAAAGAGAAGCTGATGAAAGAGGCAATCCCAGGTGGCTTTAGATTCATCTTTTATCATGATGCTGTTTATAGGCTTGTGAAATGGGACGACAGTGGTAAGGAGATTGTAGAATCTGTGAAACGAACACAATAAAGAAACCGTCACTTGCCAAATAATTTAGCAAAGTGACGGTTTTTTACATTTTAGTCAGCTCAACGACAGAACCCGTTTTAGCATCAGCTGCAAATTCAAATTGCTCTAGCTCGCCGTCTTTAATACGTGAAATTCCACCGCGGTAGACATCCATTGTGATGACATTGTTTGTGTACACTTCTGTTTTCATAAGGATCCATGAACCATCTATTGGACCTTCATTTTTAAATGCACTTTTCACTGTATTCAAGACAGAATCAGCTGCAACATGCCGATTTGTGCGGTCAATGGCTTCATTGACAACGATTCCTGCTGCAACACCTGTCAAAACTCCTGCTAAAAAATCTTTCACTTTCATAATTTGAGTGGCCCCCTATACATCAGTCTTTCACCCAGTGTACCACAATTTTATATCGCATTGCAGTGAGAGGGCTGAATGATAGATAATTCGGTTACCTAAATAAAATGATGGAAAATAGTTGACTAATCGTCTACACTATTTATAGTACATACATAACCGGGGAGGCAATTTGCAATGCAGAAAGAGACAATTGAAATGTTTAAAACGTTAACTGAACTTCCGGGTGCACCAGGGAATGAGCATGCGGTTAGAAAGTATATGCGCAGCGAGCTTGGGAAGTATTCTGATGAATTAATCCAAGATAATCTTGGTGGTATTTTTGGTGTTAGAAAAGGGCCAGAGGATGGTCCGCGCATTATGGTTGCGGGTCATATGGATGAAGTTGGTTTTATGGTAAGTGCTATCACAGATAATGGGATGATTCGTTTTCAACCACTGGGTGGCTGGTGGAGCCAAGTATTGTTGGCGCAACGAGTGGAAATTATAACAGACAATGGGGCGGTCGTAGGTGTGATTGGTTCCATCCCACCGCATTTATTAAGTGATGCAGTGCGCAGTAAGCCAATGGATATTAAAAATATGCTCATTGATATCGGTGCAGACGATAAAGAGGATGCTGAAAAGATTGGCATTCGTCCTGGACAGCAAATTATCCCGGTATCTCCATTTACGCCAATGGCAAATGGTAAGAAAATCCTTGCAAAAGCATGGGATAACCGTTATGGCTGTGGGCTTGCCATTGAACTATTGAAAGAACTACATGGTGAAAAACTGCCGAATAACTTGTACTCAGGTGCCAATGTTATGGAAGAGGTTGGACTTCGGGGTGCACAGGCGGCAGCAACAATGATTAATCCAGATCTATTCTTCGCACTGGACGCAAGTCCGGCAAACGATGCTTCGGGCGATAAAAATGAATTTGGGCAGCTAGGTAAAGGGACATTATTACGTATTTTTGATGGTTCGATGGTTACGCATCGTGGAATGCGGGAGTTCATCCTTGATATGGCAGAAACGCATAGTATTCCGTATCAGTATTTTATTTCCCCAGGTGGGACGGATGCAGGGCGTGTCCATATGTCCAATGAAGGTGTTCCGAGTGCCGTCATCGGTATTTGTTCACGCTACATCCACACATCGGGCTCCATTATTCATACAGATGATTATGCAGCTGCAAAAGAACTGCTTGTGAAACTTATCACAGCGTGTGATAAGACGACGCTGGCGACGATTAAGCAAAACGTGTAAATGTAAGCCGGTGCTGTCCTTCTCTTACATAAATAGAGAGGGACGGCTTTTTATTCGATAAAATCTAAGGGGGGACTTTAAATGGAATTTATGATTGGCTCGACAAATAACGCAAAGGTTACCGCGGCACGGCGTGTAATACTTAGCTATTTTCCCAAGGCGATTGTATATGAGATTGATGCTAAATCGGGTGTTTCAGATCAGCCCTTCGGTGATGAAGAAACAAGGATCGGTGCCATCAATCGCGCATTACGGGCAATAGGCATGAAGGAAAAGACCATTGGAATCGGCTTAGAAGGTGGTGTCCGGATGCTAGAGGGGCAAATGTACCTTTGTAATTGGGGCGCATTGGTGCTACCAGATGGGACAAAATTTACAGCTGGGGGTGCGCAAATTCCGTTACCGCAGGAGGTTGCTGAAGAACTTATTACCGGTAAAGAACTTGGCCCGGTTATTGACGCTTATTTCAAAGCGAACGGAATTCGTCACAAGGAAGGTGCAATCGGCATGTTTACTGCCCAGACAGTGAATCGAGATGGACTGTTTGAACATATTGTACAACTTTTGATTGGCCAATTGAAATATTCAATGGCTGATTGACATACTTATTGCTAGGATGAGTCGATTAAATCGCGAAGGTTGCAACTGCAAGAGGATATCTTTAAAATAGATATGATATCTGACTTTATACAGTAGTTAGAAGGCACGCTGTATAAGGGAGCTCAGACTAAGTACGCCGCGTATTTGATATTAATTAAAGATTGGAGGAACACGAATGTTCGGGAAATGGAAATTCATATTCCTACTGGTGATGTCAGTATTCCTGCTTACCGCATGTAATGAATCACTCAGTGATCAAGTAACTGCGGGCGTTGAGGCTGCAGAGGCAGCATTTCACTTGAATGATAAAGAACCTACTGAAGAAATAGATGGTATTCAATTATATAAGCCTACTGGATTTGTCATCAGTGAACAGTCTGATGCCCAAAATATTGTCATGACAAAAAATAAAGAAACTTTTATCTTATTTAATAATCCAAACGAAAAAAATGATAGTCAATTGTTTTATGATTTGCTGTTGGCGGATCAAAACAAAGAAATTATTGAACAGTCGACGTTCAATGACGATGGGATTTTTGGCTTTGTGGCAGTTGTGAAAAGTGATGATGACCATGTTGAACTGATTACCAGTGTAGGTGGCTCAAAAATGACAACATTAACAACTATAAAGAATATCGAAGAAAATATAACTGAGATGATGGAAATTGTGCGTTCTGTTAAGTAGGATATGATTGACAGATAAGTATCGTGTTTTTGCGAATGGAGGGAATTAGGCGGATGAATTCTGAACAACTTATAGATATTTTAAAAGAGCATCTTCCATCCGAACATTTTCAATGGCGGTTTGACCGGAAGGCAGATAAGGTTCGTCTAGAGCATACGGTATTGAAAAAAGGGATGGATATTTCGCTGCCGGAAATTCTAGTGAAGTACGAAAAGAAAAAACAGGTAGCTATTGACGAACTCGTCCATATTATTAGAGAAACCTTCAATGCGATGGAAAAAGAACAAATGGAGGGGTTCGGCAGTAATTCCGCTATCTATCCTGTTATTCGGTCGACTTCATTTCCAAAGGAGTCTGCGGCAGGACAAACGTTTCTCATGAAAGACCATACTGCTGAGACACGCATCTATTATGCGTTGGATCTAGGAACGACGTACCGCTTAATAGATAAAGGGATGTTAGCATCGATCGGTCTAACTGAAATAGAAATAATGGAATCGGCATTGTTCCGAGTAAGGTCATTGCCGGTTGCTATGAAACAAGATGTTGTTTCGGATAATATCTATTATTTCATCAATAATAATGATGGATATGATGCAAGTAGATTATTAAATAATGCATTTTTGAAAGAGATGGAAGCGAAAATGGAAGGACATATGACAGTATCAGTGCCTCACCAAGATGTTCTGATCATTGGTGATATTCGTAATGATACGGGCTATGACGTTTTGGCTCAAATGGCCATGCATTTCTTTACGACGGGTGCTGTGCCGATCACGTCTTTGTCATTCCTTTACAAAGAGGGGAAGCTAGAACCTATTTTCATTCTGGCTAAAAATCGTTTGGCAAGAAGGGAAGGAAAGAAAAAGTGAATCTATTTTATAACAGGGATGGTGTGGGCGATGTGCTGTTGATTCAGCATACGGTTACACGTCCAGACGCAATTACAACAGCGTCTTATGGAGATGTGACAGTCATTCGCAATGCGGAAACTGATGAGGTAGCTGCTATTAACTTATTTAAAGCTTCCTCTTATTTCACGATTGAAACCGTTGGCAAAGTTGAAATGACGGAAGAAATCGTAGACCAACTACAGGGAGCATTCCGTAAGAATGGTGCTGAAGTCGAACTGAATGCCGATTTTTCACCAAAATTTGTTGTCGGTCATGTGCTAACAAAGGAAAAACATCCAAATGCTGATAAATTAAGTGTTTGTACAGTAGATCTTGGTAGTGAAACTGTTCAAATTGTGTGTGGAGCGCCGAACGTAGAGTTAGGGCAGAAAGTTGTGGTTGCGAAAATCGGGGCAGTTATGCCATCAGGAATGGTTATTCGCGATGCTGAACTTCGTGGTGTGGCTTCTACAGGAATGATTTGTTCGGCTAAGGAACTTGCGCTGCCAGACGCCCCTGAAGAAAAAGGGATTTTAGTGCTAGATAGCAATGCTGTCGTCGGTGAAGCATTTACAAAGTAAGTGTAAGAAAAACGTGCCGCCATGGTACGTTTTTCTTATTTCGAAGATTGATTTGATTTAGTAGTGTCAGTACTGTTAAAATAGATTGATTGACACGGAAAGAGTGATAGTCTTGAGTTGGTTTACTACACTAATGAACCGGCTTTTTGGTCCGGATGATAGCAGTAGAGATGAAGTTGATTATGAGAAACTTAGAGATGAATATGAAGTAGAAGAAGCAGTAGAGCGATTGGATTCAAGGCAAGCCTCGTCATTTCGTTTTCCAATTATTTCAGATGCAGAAATATATGGATGGGATGAGGAACTGCCGAGGGAACGTGAAATACCGTATTCTCCTATAAACGACGTAAAAGCAGAGGAATTATATGAGCCGACGCCTCTCTATGAAAATGAAAGATGGTCAAGTGATTCGACAGTTTCAAATGTGTTTCGGGCTCGTTCAGATTCAAAGCATTCTCCAGCGACTGAGCCTGAAGGATTTCCTTTTAAAACGGTGGAGAAGGAGCAAAGAGTAGAGCAACCAGTACAAATTAAATCGACTATACCAAAACGTTCAAGTAGACCGTTTAGTCCAACATCAGTACCTTCCCCAGTTTTTGGGTATCGGGATCCAAGGCAAGTAATAAGCCCTTTGGAGACAGAGGATGAAACAGAATTCCGACAAGCGGAAGAAATGACAGTGACACATGAATCCATTGTTCAAGAAGATTTCGTACAACAGACTGCTGATGAGGGTGCTACTGATCTGCAACAAATTGTAGTAGAAACACCGGTTTTTGCATCTGATTTATTAGATCATGAGTCCACTGTTGATGAACAAAAGTCGGTTGTCTTAGAATCAGCTGAAATAGAGTATACTAGGGATGCATTTGAAGAGTTAGAGACAGATGTCCTTATCGAACCTATCGAACTGATGGAAAAACCAGAACTAGTAACGGAGCAGAAACAAGAGCGAATTGTTCCTTTCAATGTATTAATGTTAAAGTCTGACAAAGAAAAAATAACGAGAGTTTCTTCAGAGGATACGCCGGTAACGGTAGAGAAAGTTTCTGTGCCTACTCAGCCGCTACCTGAATTTCAGACAGCAGTTGAAGTGGTGAAAGAAGTACAGGAACAGCTAAGTGATCATGGTGATATGGTAGAAGAAGAGCCTTATTATGCTTTTCCATCGCTTAATTATTTAATTCCACCTGAAGCACAAATTGAAGATAAGGAATGGTTGGATTCCCAGTCGGAAAAGCTTGAAGAAGCATTGTCCCATTTTGCAGTCCAAGCAACGGTTATCGAAGCGGTCCAAGGACCAACTGTGACACGTTTTGAACTGACGGTCGGGCAAGGGACAAAAGTTAGTAAAGTTCGAAATTTAACGGATGATTTGAAGTTAGCATTAGCGGCAGAAGACATTAGAATCCAAGCACCGATCCCTGGCAAGAGCTCCATTGGTATTGAAATACCGAATCGTAAAACGCGGGCGGTGCGAATCTCTGAAGTAATAGCGACGGATAGTTTTCAGACCTCCAGGTCCCCCTTAGAGGCGGTGCTCGGACTGAGCTTAACCGGAATGCCTGTCACATTAGACCTGCGGAAAATGCCGCATGGGATGATAGCAGGTGCTACAGGTTCAGGGAAATCAGTATGTATTAACTCGATTTTGGTTAGCTTATTATACAAAGCCGCACCAACGGATTTGAAGATGATGCTTATTGATCCTAAAATGGTCGAGCTTGCGCCATTCAACGGGATTCCACATCTTATTAGTCCGGTTATTACGGATGTTAAAGCCGCAACAGCTGCACTCAAATGGGCGGTTGCTGAAATGGAACGTCGTTATGAGCTACTTGCACATGCGGGTGTCCGAGATATTGAACGGTATAATAAAGTAGTCATGGACAGTCGACGCTTCTCTTTGAAGATGCCGTATTTGTTAATTGTCATTGATGAGCTTGCCGACTTAATGATGATGGCCCCGGCAGATGTTGAGGTATCCATTAGTCGTATCGCACAGAAGGCACGTGCCTGCGGTATTCATTTGATCATCGCGACACAGCGTCCATCTGTTGATGTCATTACTGGGACGATCAAAGCAAATATCCCAACGCGTATCGCATTTTCAGTGTCATCCCAAATCGATTCAAGGACAATTATTGATTCTCCTGGAGCGGAACGCTTACTAGGCAAAGGTGATATGCTTTATATTGGCAATGGACAGTCGGCTGGTGTCCGGCTTCAAGGGACATTTGTCACGGATGACGAGATAGAACGTATAATAGAACACGTTCGCAACGAGGCATCCCCAGACTACTTGTTCGGTCAAGATGACCTGCTTGCAAGTGCTATCGAGGAAGAAGAGACAGACCCATTATTCGAAGAAGTATGTCTATTCGTACATGAACAAGGCAGCGCGTCGACATCGTTATTACAACGTAATTTTAGCATCGGATACAACCGAGCGGCTAAACTAATTGATAGAATGGAAAAGCACGGTTTTATCTCTGGACAGAGAGGAAGCAAGGCGCGTGATGTCTTTTTGACAGAAAGTGATCTTGATAAGCTGACGGATCGTTTAGATTAACAACTGATTTTGATTTATTATTGAGGGAACAGAAATGATCCCAGGAGGTTGCAATATGACATTGTTCCATTTTATAGGGATTAAAGGATCCGGCATGAGCCCACTCGCCCAGATTCTCCATGACTCTGGCCATACAGTACAAGGTTCAGATGTGGAAAAGTATTTTTTTACGGAAGATCCATTACGTGAAAGAGCTATTCCGATTTTACTTTTCGATGAAAATAATATTACAAAAGACATGACCATTATTGCTGGAAATGCATTTCCAGACAGTCATCCTGAGATTGTGAAATCGAGGGAACTTGAACTTGAAGTGATCCGTTACCATGACTTTTTGGGTCGCTATATGGAGAAATTCATCTCCGTTGGTGTGACAGGTTCTCACGGTAAAACATCAACGACGGGATTGCTTGCGCATGTCCTATCAGGCCATTCGCCAACATCTTATTTAATAGGCGATGGTACAGGGAGTGGTCCTAAGGATAGTGAGTATTTCGTATTTGAGGCCTGTGAATATAAGCGACATTTCCTGGCCTATGAGCCTGACTATGCAATCATGACGAACATCGACTTCGATCATCCCGATTACTTTAGAGATTTAGAAGATGTGATGGATGCTTTTAGCGAAATGGCATTGCGTGTTAAAAAGGCACTAATAGCCTGCGGGGATGATAACCATCTTCAACAAATTCAGGCCAAAGTACCCGTTGTCTACTATGGATTTGATGAGTCAAATGATTTTGCTGCGAAAAATATCATGAAAACTGTAGAAGGTTCGACATTTGATGTGTTCGTGCGCAATGAATTCTATTACACTTTCTCAATTCCGCAGGCGGGTGACCATACAATCCTCAATGCTCTAGGCGTGATTGCACTTTGTCATTATGAAGGAGTAGAGGCTTCAATTATCCAAGAAAGACTTTCCACTTTTCAGGGGGTAAAAAGAAGGTTCACAGTGAAAGAAGTCGGGGACCGGATTATCGTAGACGATTATGCACATCATCCGACTGAGATACACGCTACTTTACAAACTGCTAAACAAAAATATCCCGACCGAGAAATCGTTGCGATATTCCAACCACATACATTTACAAGGACAGCTGCTCTATTAACAGAGTTTGCTGCTAGTCTTGCACCAGCGGACCACGTTTATTTATGTGATATATTTGGATCTGCTCGTGAAAAATCTGGGGATTTAACGATTAAAGATTTAGTCAATAAAATTCCCGGTGCCAAACATTTGGAGCTCGATGATATTCAAGTTCTAGATGTACATGAACGTGCCGTGTACCTCTTCATGGGTGCAGGTGATGTGCAAAAGTACATCAATGAATTTGAAGTTTATTTGAAAAAAATATAATTATGAAAACAGTCGAATCAAGAGTAAAGGTATAAATACCTTTGCTCAGAGGCGGCTGTTTTTCATCTGAAATGTAAATAAACTGTGACAAAATGCAAAAAAATCTATTTGCATGCAGGGAAACTGATAATGATGTCGAAAAGGTTATAGAGACATAACGTTTAATTTCCTTTAAAAAAGGGTAAACAGTATTTATGTCTAGTAGTGGAAGGGGTAATACTTATGGAAAATTTATTGTACATAGCGGCTATTATCGCAGCCATCGCATTTTTAATATTATGCGTAAGCTTGGCGATGACGTTGTTCTCGGTGAAGACAACATTGCAAACCGTTTCTGAAACGATGGATGGGCTGACGACCCAATTGGAAGGCATTACAAAGGAGACAGCTGATCTCCTGCATAAGACGAATAGCCTTGCTGAAGACATTCAGCATAAGGCTGAAAAATTGAACTCCGTTGTCGATGCTGTAAAAGGAGTTGGAGATTCCGTAACGGGGCTGACATCATCCGTTCGGCGCGTTTCGGACACAATTACGACAGAAGCAGAGCGCAATGGAGATAAAATTGCACAAGTCGTTCAATGGAGCAATGTTGTGATTGACATCGTCGGTAAAGTCAAAGATCGACAGCCTAAAAAGACAAATGGCTGGACTGTCTATCAATCTGTTGATGAGAAGAAAAAATAAAATTGTTCTAAATAGTGCTTTTGGTAGTAACAAATAGATGCACTAGTTATGAATATTTAGGAGGAATCGGATATGAGTGAAAACCGCGGAGTGAAACCAAATTACAATCATGAGTATAATGCAGAAAAAAATCAGTATGAGAATTCTTTTGGTGAACCATCTTATTTACCAGTAAGCTACGAATCCGACCGTAGTTATACAGACTCTTTTTATGAAGAAAAGGGTAGCTCTTCTGCCGGAAGTTTTTTATGTGGCGCGCTAGTCGGAGGGATTATAGGTGCAGCAACGGCTTTGTTCCTAACGCCGAAGTCTGGTAGTGAAATGCGTGTAGATTTTACGACTCAAGCGGGACAATTGAAGGATAAAAGTATTGAAATCAGTACGGTAGCGAAAGAAAAAGCAACAGAACTTACTTCCGTAGCTAAAGAAAAAACGGGAGAGTTATCTAAAACGATTCAAGAGCAATCCGAACAATTAGTGGAAAAGGTTAAGTCGATGAAGTCGAAAACTTCTGTACCAATGGATGATGGTACCGCATCATCAGAAGGGGAAGAAGCAACAGATTTTATCGGAAAAACAATTGAAGAGGAGCTACCAGAAACAGCTACTGCGGAAGCCCTCCATAAAGCTGTCGTTGAAGAGGAAGAAAAGTGAGGTAAGCAAGTTAACTAAAATAGAAAAGCTCGTCTACCTATTAGGTGGACGAGCTTTTCTTATGTGAAGGTAATTTCAAGAACATCCCCACCGAAAATCGGATCATTAAATCCAATCTGTGATCCATTACGCAGCAGTTGGTAATGACTCGAACTATTCTCCGGTAAGCTATAATCCGTAAAGGCAAAAATATCACCAAAAACAATTGGGTTATCATCCAGTGTAATGAACTCCAGCTTGTCGCCAGGTCTGACAGTCTCTGTTCCTGTAGCTGCTTGTCCGTTTAAGCGTACAGAGAGTCGTGGTTTATGAATAGTAATTACTTCATCGTTAAATGTGACAGTCATTTCGTCAAATGCTTTTTTACCAATTTCTAATGCCACTTCATTTGCACTCGGTAAAGGTGGTTTTTGTAGTGAAATGACGTCCTGGTCCTTTATCACATAAGAGGGGCGTATAGGCATCTTGCCGACGAAAAACTCAGGATGACGATTTTTTAATGTGACCGATTTTTGATTGACCGTAACAATGAAAGTCTCTTCTTCAAGTAGTTTACTTTGATTATTTTTTGTCAATGCAGCTGCTAATGTTTTTGTTTGTGTAATGGTAATTTTATCGCGATCTTGTACGTTTGTGTCGATAGATTGCCGGATGCCATTGACGATGATTTCAGGTTCTAATGTAACAGCTTGCCCAAGAATGGTTGCATGAATGGTCACTGTTTCTTCTAGTAGATCACGTATAGTTGCAGAAGCATTTACCCCATCTTGGCCGGGAAGTAATTCAATTTGGTCAGTGTCTTTTATGCGATCTTTTGTACTAGCTATATTTCCATTCAAGTGAACAATGGATGGAGTTCCGTGTTCTCCAGGAATAAGGATGTCATTGCCGTTTACAGATATGGACATACCGAGTCCTGGCATTCCATAAAGTTGACGACTTGTAATATTGGCGGCAAGAAGTGCATCACTGACAGTCATTTCCTTTAGTTCGAACAGTCGTATCGTTTTGCTGTTGACTGAAACGGACATATAGTGAATCGGTGCTCTTCTGGCGGCAATTGCAATTCCGATTGGTGTAACAAGCTCTGGCGAAGAAACAATACTTGGTTCTAGCGTAATTTCAGTAAGTGCATCTAATCCTCGAATTCCAACCCTGTTCTCGGGAAGCCCCAGACAAATGCTTAGTTCTTTCGTAAGTCCAGGCGTTAGGCTTCCCCCTCCGACAACCATAACAGCTTTCGGAGCTTGCCCATTATTGAGTTGCTTGATTTCATCAGCAATGGATCTTGCTAGGCGCTCAACAGCAGGTTTAATAACAGTAGTCACTTCAGCTGCTGGAACATGTTGTTCAAAGCCAAGAATATCTGTGAGTACGATATCGTTGCCCGTTGAAATACTTCTTTTAGCATTTTCAGCGAGTGGAAAGTCCAGTAAATAGTGATTGCTAAGTTCTTCAGTGATTTCGTCCCCAGCGAGTGGCACCATACCGTAAGCGACAACCGTGTTATTATCAGTGATGGCAATATCCGATGTTCCTGCACCAATATCGACTAGAGCAACGTTCAGGCGTCTCATGGAGGGAGGAATTAGGACGTTGATGGCTGCAATAGGCTCCAGTGTCAAAGCCTCCATTTCCAATCCTGCTCGTTTCAGTGCAGATAGCAAAGATTCAACGACGACTCGTGGTAGGAATGTGGCGATGACATCTACAGATGCAGAACGACCTGCTTGGTCGATCAAACTGCCGATTTCTTCTCCTTCAAGCTTATAGTGCAGAACGGAATAACCAACACAATAATAGTATTCCTCTTTGGAAATAGAGTCCGACGATAATAATTTCTGTTGAGCATGTTGGACGGCTGCTAGTTCTAATCTGTTAACATCCTCGGTCATGATAAGAGAGTGCTCTGATATATCGACAGCCATTGTCCCTTCGGTTGTTTTCAAAGCACGGCCAGCCGCCGCGACACTTACACGTTTGAGTGGACCATGTTTTTCCTCCAACTTTTCTTTAATTTCTGAAATGACGTTTGCGACACTTAAAATATTATGTATTTGTCCATCAATCATTGAACGCTCTTTATGTTCAATTGAAATAAGATCAGCGACATGATATGTCCCACCGTTTTCCTTAAGGATAATGCCAACTACGGATCGTGTTCCAATGTCGAGTGCAAATAGTGTAGTAACCAGGATAATCCACCCTTTCTGTCGATAAATATCTAATATAAAAAATAATTTGAAGAAATAACGTGACTTTTCAAATAGTCTTCTTTATACTAGGTCTATTATCTAAAAATGTAACATATATTCCCCTCTTCGGAAAGGGAATCATATGTGGGGGAGGAGACGGACAGATGAGACAGAATGAGCTAGATGAGTTAAGAGGTCGTGTAAATGACCTGAATATCAAGGTTTTGGACTTGATTAATGAAAGAACAGCAGTAGTTCAAGAAATTGGTAAAGTAAAAGAGAAGCAGGGTGTTAATCGCTATGACCCGATTCGTGAACGGGAAATGCTTAACACTTTGAAGGAACACAACAACGGTCCGTTGCCAAATGGAGTTCTCGAGCAGATTTTCAAAGGAATTTTCATGTCTGCACTTGAGATACAGGAAGATGACCAACTCAATGCATTACTTGTATCACGTAAACGTAAAGCGGAGGATACAATTGTTGATATTAATGGTCATAAGATTGGAGATGGGAAACCATCGTTCATCTACGGACCTTGTGCAGTGGAATCATATGAGCAAGTCCTCGCTGTCGCGCAATCCATTAAAGCTAAAGGGTTGACGATGATTAGGGGCGGCGCATACAAGCCACGTACATCACCATACGACTTTCAAGGATTAGGTTTGGAAGGCTTAAAAATTTTAAAGCGTGTTTCTGATGAAACGGGACTTTCAGTTGTAACGGAAATTATTACACCATCACACTTAGAAGAAGCAATGGATTATATCGACGTTGTTCAAATTGGTGCTCGTAACATGCAAAACTTTGAACTATTGAAGGAAGCTGGTATGATTAATAAACCGGTTCTTCTGAAACGTGGTCTATCTGCAACTATTGAAGAATTCATCCATGCTGCTGAATACATTATGTCAAAAGGAAATAGCCAAATTATTCTTTGCGAACGCGGAATCCGTACATATGAACGGGCTACACGTAACACATTAGATATCTCAGCTGTTCCAATTTTGAAACAAGAAACGCATCTACCAGTCTTTGTTGACGTAACGCATTCAACAGGTAGAAAAGACTTGTTGCTACCGACTGCGAAAGCTGCAATTGCAGTAGGAGCAGATGGCGTAATGGCAGAAGTGCATCCGGATCCAGCTGTCGCATTGTCCGATTCTGCGCAACAGATGGACTTGCAACAGTTTGATGAGTTCTACGAGGCGATTCAGAAATTTATGAATACGCATCAAACAATCTAATGAGCGGACGCCGGACCATTTTGGTTCCGGCGTTTTGACTTAATATAGTAGGTATTACCTACTATATTAAGTCGAATCCTCGGCGGATGTCACAAAACTTGGATGCCATCATGCTGATGTGTAATTGATGTATTAATGTAATGAAAGGAGCTAACAAGATGGCTGTAACGATCTACGATGTTGCTAGGGAGGCAAATGTTTCGATGGCAACCGTTTCTCGTGTTGTAAATGGCAATCAAAACGTCAAACCAGCAACGAGAAAAAAAGTATTAGATTGCATCGAACGCCTTGGCTATCGCCCAAATGCTGTAGCGAGGGGGCTTGCCAGTAAAAAAACAACAACAATCGGAGTAATTGTCCCCGATATTTCGAAAAACTTCTATTCTGAGCTTTCTCGTGGGATAGCCGATGTTGCAACGATGTACGAATACAATATTATTTTGTCAAATTCCGACGAACGTACAACGAGAGAAGTAGAACTGATAGAGGATCATCTTGGTAAACAGGTGGACGGACTCATCTTCATGAGTGACTCGATTTCTGATGAAGTACGTGCCGAGATGTCGACATCTAGCGTTCCGATTGTATTGGCAGGGACATTAGACGTTGAAGAGGAATTAGCGACAGTGAATATTGATTTTGAAGAAGCTGCGTTTGTAGCTGTAAATAAACTAATTGCAAACGGTCATAAAAGAATTGTTTTTGCATCTGGCCCATTTACTAGAGATATTAACCGTATTAGTAAAAAGTCTGGTTATATTCGTGCTCTACAAGCTGCTAATCTTGCTGTAGATGAAGAACTTATTATTGAAATTGAAAATACCTATGATGGTGCTTATGAAGGATGTAAAAAAATCTTGGAATTAGAAGAGAAACCAACCGCTATTTTTACAGGAAGTGATGTCATTGCAGTTGGTTTATTGAACGGAATAAGGGATAGCGGGCTTTCTGTACCGAGAGACTACGAACTTATTTGTTTTGAACATTCTATTTTACCAAGAGTTGTCCGACCGCAATTAACATCTATTGTTGTGCCGCTTTACGATTTAGGAGCAGTAGCTATGCGTCTGTTGACAAAATTGATGAATGGTGAAGAAATAGATGACAAGCATGTTATTTTACCATTTAGATTAGAAGAACGAGATTCAACGAAATGAAAAACGGACAACGTCATCATGTAGATGGCGTTGCCCGTTTTTTTATTGTTAAAAAATTACTTCCAACGGATTTATTTTGACATTTGTTCATTCCGAATTATATGTAAGGCTCGATTAAGCATATGTTCATTTTTTTCAGTTATTTCAGCTTTCCTCGGTATGGACTCATAAAGCGGGTGAGGATCTTCCCATGTGGGAATGAGCGGCACTGGAGACTGCTCCTGCCATTTTGCAAGCCAATCTGCTGGAAGAGGGCCAGTAGGAGCTGGATTATTTGTCATCGCTAGCCAAATATGGGCCCAGGCTCTTGGGACGACACGCCATATATCATATCCACCACCGCCGACAGCAATCCACTTGCCGTCGCAATACTCATCGGCAATTTCTCGGGCAATACGTGGGATTTCTTTAAAAATTTCCATTGTTCCATATAAGTGGGTAAGAGGGTCAAAATAATGTGCATCTGCACCATTTTGCGTCAAAATGACATCGGGTTTGAAAAATTCAGTCACCTCTTTGATAGCTGTTTTATAAATACTTAAAAAAGATTCATCTTCCGTAAAGGCATCAATTGGAAAATTGAAAGAAGTCCCATAGCCCGTTCCGTTACCGCGTTCTGTAACATTCCCAGTGCCGGGGAATAGATAACGACCTGTTTCATGAATAGATAGTGTGCAGACAGATGGGTCATCATAGAAGCTCCATTGAACTCCGTCACCGTGATGCGCGTCCGTGTCGATATACAGGACACGTGCACCGTACTTCTTCTGTAAATATTTAATAGCTACAGAGCTATCATTATAGACACAAAAACCTGAAGCGCGTCCATGGAATCCGTGATGCAATCCACCCCCGAGGTTCAAAGCGTACTTGGAGCGTCCTTCCATCACTTCATCGACCGCAGTCAGTGTACCACCGACGAGCAAGGCGCTAGCTTCATGCATATTGGGGAAGATAGGTGTATCATCTGTACCGATACCATAAATATTCCCCACATCTCCATGTAGTAATCCTTTTCCCGCCCTTTTAACAATATCGATAAACTTGCTATCATGGGCAAGTAGTAACTCTGCATCTGTCGCCATTCTAGGTGAAATAATATCACTTTCCTGAATGGCTCCAGACTTTTCTAATAAATCGAGTGTTAATAAAATTCTTTTCTGATTGAATGGGTGTGTGTCTGAAAACGAATAGTCAAGCTGCTCTTTTGAAAAGATAAATGAGGCGTTTTTCATCATATGACGATTCCTGGCACATTTGGCCATAGGACCTCAAACCCACTATCCTTTAATCCTTGAATAATGGCTAATGGATTCATCGAATTAATGCGAATGACTAAAATTTTTGTTGCATCGTTTTCTTTATCGGGATAGACGAGCACACTCAATACATTTGTTTTCTGTTCATGAAAGACTTTCGATACTTCAAAAAGGATACCAGGCACGTTTGGGACTCGTACTTCAATTTGCGAGCCGGGTTGATGGGCACCTGTCAATTCAATATACTTGTAGAGTAAGTCGGTTTCTGTGATGATGCCAACTAGTTTGTTATTGGAAATGATAGGAAGGGCACCAATTTTATTGTCATAAAATATGACGGCTGCTTCTTCTACGAAATCCATGGGATGCCCGACAATTAAGTTGGTCGTCATGATTTCGGAAAGTTTTACCGTGTAAATACTATGATCTTTTATTTCAGAAATAGAGGAAGGCACAATTTCTTTCAAGTCTCGGTCAGAAATAATGCCAACCACTTCCCCCTCCGCTGTAACGATAGGAACGTGACGAAATTTGTAATGGCGCATTGTTTGTAAAGCGTCCTCCACCGTATCGTTAGGCGAAAGTGTTGTGACATTTTTAATCATGATTTCTTCGATTAGCATGTAACTACACCTACTTTCAATACATGAATCTGTTCATAAAACGTAAGCCATCGAATTGTTGAACAGAATCTTGATCAATTCTTTTTCCAATACGCGCCATTAAACAATTGGCGGGATGCGAGCAGATTTCTGGATCATCGGTTGCGTAGTATTCTAATCCACCTGCATTCATCATCTTCTCCATAATTTTTCGGTACTCCCAAACGTTGAGCTTCGTCCCTTTTAAATCCCAGTGCCAATAATACTCTGTCGTTAAAATGATATAATCTTCCATCGCATCATCCATCATGGAAACCCGTAGTAGCGATTTACCAACTCCGCCACCTCGAAACTTAGGTATTACTTCAATAGCGCCAAGTTCAATGAGGTTTTTCATACTCCCCTGTGACCAGCGTTCCAAAGGATCCGGATACAAATACGTGACATAACCGACGACGGTATTCATATCACGCACGATTAAAATACGTCCCTCGGGAAGACCGGCGATTTCAACGAGCGCCTTGTGTTGTTGAGCGGGGGGTCTAAATGCGACAAGATCTTCATGAAACTCCAAATTCTCGAGATCTTCGGCAGATATTGGACCTTCAATAATAATATCGCCATTCTTATGCTTAATTTCCATTGCATTATACGTTTTTACATGTTCCAATACAATCACCACCTCATAAGATATGTACATATTCCTAGTATACAACAAAATCAAGAAAGAAAAGCCAGTTGATTCTTACAAAATCAATTATGGCTTGGCGTAATTGTGTCCGGATTTTGAATCGAGCAAGCTCGATTGACTCCTTACAAAATCTGTGACATCCGGCGGAGGCTTTATTTTCATTCAGCAAATGTATTTGTACTGAAAGCGAAGCGTCAGTTGCAGGGGTTTGTATACCCGCTAAACAGGTGGAAGAATATTGCTGAATAAAAATAAAAACTGACGGAAAAATAAAATTAATTAACTAATTCAGTATTAAGTAAGGTAGAATGAATAGTGTAAATATTTATGAAAGGGTGAGATGGATGGTAATGAAAACTTTGCCAGTTGTTCAAGGGGATTATCAACTGAGAGATTATGATCGTAAAATTGCGGAATTCAGTTGGACAGATGTGGAGAAAGAATTTAGTTGGTTCGAAAGTGGTAAGATGAATATTGCTCATGAAGCAGTTGATCGCCACGCGGAATCCTATCGCAGAAATAAGATTGCACTCTATTATAAAGATGATGATAGAAAAGAATCTTATACTTATAGAGATATGAAGAAGATGTCAAATAAGGCTGCAAACGTTTTGCGTAATCAGTCACCGCTGGAAAAAGGGGATCGTATTTTCATTTTCATGCCACGCTCTCCGGAACTATATTTTGCGCTTCTAGGTGCTTTGAAGTTAGGTGCTATCGTAGGACCGCTTTTCGAAGCGTTTATGGAAGGTGCTGTTTACGACCGATTATCTGACAGTGAAGCAACTGCAATTATTACGACACCGGCGCTTGTGGATCGGATTCCTGTAGACAAATTACCTCATCTAAAAACAGTTTTCCTCGTTGGGGAAAATATTAAAGAAGAAGGCATTTTCGTAGATTATAACAAATATATGAAGGATGCTTCACCAAACTTCCAGGTCGAATGGATGGAGCGAGAAGATCCGACATTGCTTCATTACACATCAGGTTCGACAGGCAAGCCGAAGGGTGTTTTACACGTTCAGGAGGCGATGGTGCAACAGCTACAAACAACTCGCTGGGTGCTTGATTTAAAAGATGCGGATACATTTTGGTGTACGGCAGACCCGGGCTGGGTGACAGGTACGGCTTACGGCATTTTCGGTCCTATGCTTGCTGGAGCAACAATTCTTGTTGTTGGGGGTCGGTTTTCATCAGATACATGGTATGAGGCAATTGAGGACTATGGTGTGACGGTATGGTATAGTGCTCCAACGGCATTCCGAATGCTGATGGGAGTAGGGGAAGGTCCATTAAGTAAATACAACCTTTCTTCGTTACGCCATATTCTATCTGTTGGAGAACCATTGAATCCAGAAGTTATTCGTTGGGGAACTGAAGCATTTAAACTGCGTATCCATGATACATGGTGGATGACTGAAACAGGTGCGCAAACGATTTGTAATTTTGGCTGTCTGCCGATTAAACCAGGCTCCATGGGGAAACCAGTTCCAGGAATTGAAGCAGCTATTGTGGATAACCAAGGGAATGTTCTACCGCCAAACCATATGGGGAACTTAGCGATTAAAAAAGGTTGGCCAGCTATGATGCGCCAAATTTGGAATAATCCAGAGAAGTACGATTCCTATTTCTTAAATGATGAATGGTATGTATCAGGTGATTCTGCTTACGTTGATGAAGACGGTTACTTCTTCTTCCAAGGTCGTGTAGATGACGTCATTATGACGAGTGGGGAGAGAGTTGGGCCGTTTGAGGTGGAAAGTAAACTGCTAGAGCATCCTGCAATCGTTGAAGCTGGGGTTATTGGAAAACCAGATCCGGTACGAGGTGAAATTATCAAAGCGTTTGTTGCACTTCATGATGGCTATGAACCAACAGATGAGTTGAAAGAAGATATTCGTCAGTTCGTTAAAAAAGGACTTGCAGCACATGCGGCACCGCGTGAAATTGAATTTAAAGATAAATTACCAAAAACGAGAAGTGGTAAAATTATGCGCCGTGTACTAAAAGCTTGGGAATTAAATTTACCAACCGGCGATTTATCGACGATGGAAGACTAAAAATAAATAAAAAGGCATGCCTATTTTATTACAATAGACATGCCTTTTTATTATTATTGTTGTTCAGGATCTTCCGTATCATTTTCGTCAGGTGGGGGCGTATCACCTTCTGGATCACCACCGTTTTCCGGAGGGGGAACAACTGGTGGAGTGATAACAGGAATTTCCTCTTCGGGTAATATCACTTCAATCTTGGCGACATTTGATATTACTGAAAGTTTTCCAGTGATATCAACAGCCTTTACCGTATATGATCCACTTCCAATGACGAAAGTTTTGGGTGAGCCATCGACTACAACGCCGATTTTCACACCATCCTCATAGATGTAGTAGCCGACCACGTCGTCTGAAGCTGAATCATTCCATGTAATAGTATTGTCACTTAGCGTGAGCTGCACGGGTGCGGGAGCTACGTCATCAGCTTCAAAAATTGAGTTAGATACTATATTCGAAGCGAAGACTGAATTAGCCGGAAAAAGTTTAGAAGCATCACCTTTCCAAGGTCCAAGCATTCGCTCGATGAAGGACTCATTGACACCTACGCCACCTGATGAAACAAATTCAATCGGTGTTGTAGGGTGTGCAAGATATTTCTCCCCTTTTACTAAAACATATGAAGAGGAGATAATGCTATCATCTGCATTTGTTGGCAACATCGCCTTGGCGTTGAATAAATCGGATTTTACAAGTCCAGCAGTTGAACATTCAGCTGATGGTGCAAGTCCAGAAATTCCACAGAACGACCTAGAAACAACACCATCTGGTTGCTTAAATTTAGAAGCAGCACCGACTAACTCAGGCGTTACTTCATTCGCAGCATTCATAATACGTGCAAACAGTGTGCTTGTTCGTGTGGAAGGGTGCAAGGTTTGCCGTTCAAGCCCGAAATAGAGACTGCGTTTTCGTTCTTTATAGCCAAGCCAAACTCCAAGAGAAACATTTGGATTGTAGCCGACAAGCCACGCATCGCCGTAGCCTTGCGTTGTTCCCGTTTTAGCTGCTAGATCCGTATTAAAATTCATATGTTTTGGCACTTGAGCACCCGTGCCACCCGTTTTTAAAACATCTCTTAGCATATCTGTGATCATATAACTCGTTTCTGGGCTGAATACATCGACAGGTTCAGCGGTATGTTCAAAGACGATATTGCCATGCATATCTTCAATTTTCTCGATGATATAAGCGTCAATAAATTGTCCGCCATTGGCAAATGTTGCAAAGGCATTTGTATTTTCCTCAACGCTCATACCGATATCCATTCCTCCATAAGAGGTGGCAAAGTTAACGTAGTCCCCGGGAGTTAGTTTTGAAATACCCATCTTTTTCAAAAATTCAGCTGGTCTTTGGTCGATAATATCGCGGTATAGCCTTGCTGTTGCTAAGTTTAAAGATCTTGAGAGGGCTTCCCTTGCCGGGACAATCCCTTTCTCCAGTGATTGTGTATAGTTATTCGGTGCCCAAGTGGAGCCATCTGGCTGTTTGACGCTGAATTTCACATCTACAACAGGGCTGCCAGCTCCAATGAGGCCATATTCAATGGCCGGTGCAAAGACAAGCAGTGGCTTCATAGAAGAACCATTTTGTCTGTATGCTTGCGTCGCATGGTTTGTTGCCTCTTTACTATGATCACGTCCACCGATAAAGGATAGAATTTTCCCCGTACTATTTTCAATCATGATTGCACCGACTTGTACTGGGTCTTCTTTCAACTCGATTTCGCCAGAGTGTGGATCTTTCTCTTCTCGCGTATAAGTAAATCCGTAATGTTCAAAGGACTGACCGACTTCATTCATCTTGTCATATAAAGGCTTATTGACTGTTGAATAAATTCGATAGCCGTCAATTTTCATAGAGCGTGTTGCCAAAATGTAATACTTTTCTTTCAGCTTATCTTCTTTATCCAAGCGTTCTGGATCTATCCCGTCTTTCTCGGCAATGATTTTCATTAAAATCTCAATCGTTCGATTTTGGATTTCTTGTGTTAAATAAGGATATTTTTCATTGGCACGTAAGGCAGGTTCGCGAAAGTCTTGTGTAATATCATAGGCCATGGCTTCCTTGTATTGCTGCTCGGTAATATAATTTGTTTCTTTCATTCTAAAAAGAACGGTTTTCATCCGATCAATCCCAGGCTTTAGAAATTTTTCGTCCTTGAGTCCACCGCCACTTTTAAATGGTGTGTAGCCAAATGGAGCTTGTGGAATTCCGGCGATGAATGCAGCTTGTGCGAGTGTTAGGTCGGCTGCTTTTTTGTTAAAAATCCCCTCAGCTGCCGTTTCAATCCCGGCAATATTTTGTCCATTAGCGTTTCGACCATACGGAATGATATTTAAGTAGGCTTCTAAAATTTCATCTTTTTCCATGAAGTGTTCCAGTCTCATGGCAAGTAAAATCTCTTTCGCCTTACGCTCGTAGGAAACTTCGTTCGTCAAAATTTGGTTTTTAATCAATTGCTGTGTCAGCGTTGACCCACCGGTTTGATTGTCGGAATTGGTCACGTCCTGAAGAAGTCCACGGAAGATGGCCTTTGGCACAATTCCGCTATGCTCTGAAAAATACTCGTCCTCCGTAGCATAGACTGCATCGATAACAAACGGAGAAACCTGTTGAAGTTGAGTATCTTTTCGCTCGATATCAGAATTTATTTTACCAATGTAGACATTATCGGCAAGATATATTTCAGATGTCTCCTCGTAATTGAAAATAGCATCTCGCATCTCACTTTTCGAACGAAGTGGTTCTTTTGCGACTAAGGATGCAAAATAGCCAGCACCTACTGAGGCAGCGAAAACTGATAATGTGAGTCCGAAAACGATGAACAATAAGAACAGGTTCCAGACAACACCAGAGGTGATGCGCATGCTTTTTGCCCACTTGGTTTTATTCAACTCATCAATTTTATCTTCTATAAGGTCAATTCGATTTTTTCTACGTTCACTCAAGTCAATCTCCCCCTAAAATCTTTCCTATTATAGCACATTTTGATTGTAGGTTAACGATTATATTTGACAACCTCTGAATATGGGTTAGAATGAGTGATATATATTTTTTTGCATGTTGAAAAAGTCGAAGTAGTGGCGATAGAATCGTTTAGAGAGACAGCGGGTGGTGAAAGCTGTTCGGTATATCGTGCATGAATTACAGCTTTGGAGTGTGACGCGGATGCGGCGTTAGTGCATATTGAGCGGAGAATTGTATTCTCAAGCTGGGTGGTACCGCGTTAATCATATAATTAGCGTCCCTGCATGATTTTTTTTAATCGTGCAGGGGCTTTTTTAATTTGATTTAGCAGAGATTAAACTCCCTGCTAAATCAAATTAAGCCTCCGGCGGATGTCACAAATTTTGAGGGTAGTTAATTGCGGGCAGTCTAAGTTCGCGACGTCCTGTCGCAACGACTGCATACCCGCATCCTACGGGCACAATTCAAAATTTGGACTCAATTACGCCTCGGCGTAATTGATTGTTAGTTTCAGTACCTAAAGAAATATGCTTTTTTACTATGTTTAGGAGGAATTTAAATGACAAACGCATTGATGGAAGATTTAAAGTGGAGAGGCTTGTTGTATCAACAAACGGATGAGCAAGGTCTTGAAAAGGTATTGAATGAGGAAAAAATCTCACTCTATTGCGGTGTTGACCCTACAGCAGATAGTATGCATATTGGACATATTGTTCCATTGCTAACACTGCGTCGTTTTCAAATGCACGGGCATCGTCCAATTTTACTTGTTGGTGGGGCGACGGGTATGATTGGGGATCCATCGGGGCGTTCTGACGAAAGGCAGCTTCAGACAACGGAGCAAATTGCGAAAAACGTTGAGGGCATTAAAGGGCAGTTGGAACGGATTTTTGATTTTAAGACGGATAATGGGGCCCAAATGGTCAATAATCATGACTGGATTGGGTCACTAAGCATCATCGAATTTCTACGCGACTATGGAAAACTATTAGGCGTAAATTACATGCTAGCAAAAGATAATGTCGCTTCACGACTTGAAGGTGGAATTTCCTTTACTGAATTCTCATATATGTTAATTCAAGGAATCGACTTTAACCATCTTTACAATAACTATAATTGTCGTGTGCAAATCGGTGGCTCAGACCAGTGGGGAAATATTACAACAGGTCTTGAAGTGATTCGTAAAACACATGAAGAAGAAGCGAAGGCGTTCGGCATTACGATTCCGCTTGTGACAAAAGCAGATGGCACAAAGTTCGGGAAAAGTGCAGGCGGTGCGGTGTGGCTAGATGCATCGAAAACGTCAGCATATGAGTTTTACCAGTTCTGGATTAATACAGCTGATGCAGATGTTATCAAATACATGAAAATTTTCACGTTCATGGAGCGCGAGCAAATTGAAGCATTAGAAGTATCTGTGCAAGAAGAACCGCATTTACGCAAAGCGCAGCTGACGCTTGCTGAAGAAATGACAAAATTGATTCACGGGCAGGATGCACTGGATCAGGCAATTCGTATTTCAAAAGCGTTATTTAGTGGAGATTTAAAGGCGTTGACGGCTAGTGAAATGAAGGATGCATTTAAAGATGTTCCTTCATTTGAAATGGCAAAAGAAGACAAGAACATTGTTGATTTCATTGTTGAATCGGGTGTGTCACCATCGAAGCGTCAAGCACGTGAAGATGTGACGAATGGTGCGATTTCTTTGAATGGCGAACGTGTGACGGATACAGCTTATGAAGTAGATGCTACGGATCGTTTGGAAGATGCGTTTATCATTGTCCGCCGCGGGAAGAAAAATTATAAAATGGTGAAGTTTATTTGATAATAGGCTTAGCAAGTGGAGTGCTCTTCAATACCGCTTTGTCGCTTGGTGATGGCCTCTCGCAATTAGCCTGATAGAAAACCACTATCAGTCTTATTGCTTCGGCTCACACTTGTCGCTCCTTCGCTGGATATTAGCTAGAAACAACATTTGTAAAAATAAAAGCTATTTTCCTTATGATATAGGAAAATAGCTTTTTACTGTTTTATGCATTGGTAATCCAGTCAGGCAATTTCAAATCTGCATATACTTCTGGATGAATCATTTTCCCTAATTTCAAGGCACCTTCAAGAAGGCGTGGGGAAGGGCGGCAGTAAAGTTCTTCTTCCATTTTAGCTAGACGTCCCTCTTTGACGGCAGCAAGTTGTTGCCAGCCCGGTCGTTTTAGGACGACTTCTGTTTTCATTTTATTAGTCTGAACACCAACCCACGCGAGCAGAATGTAATCGGGATTTCTCTTTAAAACATCCTCCCAATCTGTCTGTACACTGGCAAGTTCAACGTCACTGAATTCATTGAGTCCACCTGCAATCGAACTAATCTCAGTAAGCCAATTAATTCTCCCGGGCGTAAATACAGGTTTCGGCCACCATTCCCAGTAAAGGGAGGGAGTTGTTTCAACGGTTGCCGCACGTTTTTTCATATCGTCGATAAAGGCTAGGTATTCCTTTTTAATGTAGAGAGCTCGCTCTTCAATTCCGCATGTTTGTCCAACGGTTAGCAAATCTGCAGCAATATCATTCAAACTTTGTGGATCCAAAATAATATGGGGGATATTGCGTTTTTTCAGTTCTTCAACATTTTTCTCCATGCCGGGTACACTTAGTGACGCAAACACAAGATCTGGTTCATACAGTTCGAGCTTATCCATATCAATCGATAAATCAGGTCCAAGGCGAGGGAGAGTTGCTATGCTTGCTGGCCAGTCCGAAAAATCATCAACCGCAACGAGTTGATCTACGAGACCGAGATAGGCGAGTAATTCTGTGTTACTTGGACAGATTGAAATTAGTCTCATGAAGACACTCCATTCGTATGTAGTATTTTTATTGTACCACGAAAAAAAAGAGCCCTGTGAAGGACTCTTTTTTGGGAAAAACGATTAACGGTTGTAATACTCAACGATAAGTGCTTCGTTGATTTCAGCCGCTAGCTCGCTGCGCTCAGGCATACGAACGAATTGACCAACTTTAGTGTCTTTGTTGAATGTAACGAACTCAGGAACATAGCTGTTCACTTCAATTGATTCGTTTACAACATCTAGGTTTTGAGATTTCTCACGAAGAGAAATTTCTTGACCAGGTTTTACACTGTAAGAAGGGATATCAACGCGTTTGCCATCGACTAATAGGTGACCGTGGTTAACAAGTTGGCGAGCTGCACGACGTGTGCGAGCAAGACCTAGACGGTATGCAACGTTGTCAAGGCGAGTTTCAAGAAGAATCATGAAGTTCTCACCGTGTTTACCAGGCATTTTACCTGCTTTGATGAACATCGTTTTGAATTGGCGTTCGTTTACGCCGTACATGAAACGAAGTTTTTGTTTCTCTTGTAATTGCAATCCGTATTCGGAAAGTTTTTTACGTTGGTTAGGACCGTGTTGTCCTGGTGCGTAAGGGCGTTTTTCAATTTCTTTTCCTGTTCCTGAAAGTGAGATTCCAAGACGACGGGATAATTTCCAAGCTGGACCTGTATAACGAGCCATGAATGACTCCTCCTCTGTTTTTGGTTTTATTTTGTTGTAAAATAAGAACCAGATGTGTTCAATTCAAATGCCATTCTATTATCTTGCATCTTCGCCTCCGCAGCCAGGAGGTTACGTGGTGCACCTTGTGAAAGGAATAGACTGGACAATCTGAAACACACAACTGCTGCAACTATTTTACACAATTTTCATCATAACAATTATAAAGGTTTGAGTCAAGTGTCATCAATCGAAAAGAGAGTGAGTACAAATGCTTACTGAAAAGGGTAGTATAAGTAGTCCAAATGCATTAAAATAGAGAAAGATACCAATTTTCAATATATATTACTGTTGAGGTGAGGGAATGATAGATTACCGATTAATATTATTTCAAATTAAGAATGAGTTAATAGATTTGATAACTGGAGATACAAATGTCGAGTCATATGGACAATGGTTTGACATTCTGAGGCCGAGACTACGACATTATTTTGATATTGAGGAAGTTGATTTCTTCATTAGTAATCATACAAAGCTTATGCCCATCGGGAGGCACCGGTCTGCTACTGAAATAAATAATGCTGTTCCCATATATAAGTTGGATCGTACAACATCATCTGCAAAAAAAGCTTACATTAAAGAATTTACAAATAGAGGATATGAATATGCGGATGATTTTTTACCTTTTCGTGACGAGCAATCAGGAATGCTTGGACTTTTGCTCGTCAAGTCGTCAGAAAAATGGCGCGAATTTTCCGAATCATCATATATAGATGAACTCGAATATGCCATCAGTCGGCTAATCCTAGCGGTGAAAAGACTCATCATATTACGAAAAAGAGAAAAGGATGCAAGACGGCTGTACGGTGTAATGGAGTTATTCAATGCAACGATGGACAGTGAAGTCATCCTTGATGGGATTGTAGAGGCGACATCAAAGGCGTTTCCAGACTTTCCTGTCGAATTATTTTTATCCCATGAACAGAAGGAATTTAGACACTCCTATAAACTGTTGGACTATATGAATGAAAGGGAGCCAACGATGACTGCCTTTGTGTCAGGCGAAGTGACGATAGAGGAGATGCTTGAACTTGAAGGACGTTTCATCAATGTGCCTATTGTGGGAAGGCAGGGTATTTATGGAGTGTTGCGCATGGAAGTCCCAATCGACTTTGTTTTTTCAGCATCGGATGACAACTTCATCCGAGTTGTTGCAACGACAGCAGGTAATGCTTTAGAAAATGCTAGTTTGTACGATCAATCGCATCGCGTTATTGAAGACTTACAGTTAATCAATGAGACGTCGAGAAAGTTGAATAGCAATATGCCCTTCAATGAAATGATTTCATTTTTGAAAGAGCAGCTCAAACAAACATTTTACCCGATGGAAACGGCATTCATTTTTTACGATGAAACAGGCGATTACAAAGTTTCTCCATTGAGCTCGGATTTCTTCAGATTAAAAACGGGTGGTGAGTATATTAAGCTTGCTTCTACAAACTTGAAGAATGGTAAAGAGGCTTTGTTTGAGGCAAATTATAGTAGCACTGTTAGTGAGAAGGTACTCTATGAGTCTATTATTGCAATACCGATTATGAATCAAGAGAAAGTAGCCGGCTTTGTCATCTTAGTACATAAAGAACCGTACTTTTTCTCGTTCGAAAGCTTTAAGCTGATGGGTTCACTTATTGGACATTCCTCACTTGCTCTTGCGAACTCAATTTTGCAGGGACAGCTACAAGAACTGGTGGATAAAGATAACTTAACTAAACTGTATACACGTAGTTATTTAGACAAGGTTGTTGAGGAATCGATTGAAAATGATGAGACGGGCGTGTTTTTATTATTGGATGTCGATAATTTTAAATTCGTTAATGACACTTATGGCCACGCGAAGGGAGATGGTGTATTACAGCAAATCTCATCCGCAATTTTATCGGAAGTGACTGACTTGGGCACAGCGGCGAGATGGGGTGGGGAGGAAATCGCGATTTACTTACCATTAGTTGATCTGACTAAAGGTACAGAACTTGCGAGTCGGATGGTCGAATTGATTCCAACAGTTACAGAGCCACAAGTAACCGTTTCGATAGGAGTAAATAGCTGGAAAAAGGAACAACCGATGACATTCCAAGAGCTTTTCCATTACACTGATACAGCGTTATATATGGCGAAAAACAACGGAAAAAACCAATTCGTAATTTATGGAACAGCTATCACTCAATTGTAAGATGAGTTTTATAGTTTTTCTTTGTTAAAATAATGTGTAAAATAAAATGACAGAACGTTATGAAAACGGAGGATGGATACTATGAAAAATCAAGGGCTACACAAGGATACAATCGTCGTACATGAAGGCTATGTAGATAAGGATCATCATGGTAGTCTAGCTGTTCCGCTTTATCAAACATCAACATTTTCATTTGAAACAGCTAGTCAAGGAGCAGATAGATTTTCAGGTGCTGAGGAAGGAAATATTTATTCTAGACTTGGCAATCCAACAGTACGTGTGCTAGAGGAACGTATGACGGCTCTCGAAAATGGTGGGGGAACGCTTGCTTTCGGTTCAGGGATGGCAGCCGTTAGTGCGATTTTGGTGCATTTGACTAAATCGGGTGATCATATATTATGCCCGCGAGGAATTTATGGCTGTACATTTGGGCTATTGGGGATTATGGAGCGCAAATATAACATTCAGCATGACCTAATCCGAATGGCAACGGAAGAAGAAATCGAACAGGCGGTTAAGCCAGAAACGGTTTGTATTTATATAGAAACACCTATCAATCCAACGATGGAGCTCGTAGACATTCAGGCAGTCGTCAATGTTGCAAAGCGTCATGGTTTGCGAGTAGTTGTTGATAATACGTTTTCATCACCCTATTTGCAAACGCCACTGGATTTTGGTGTGGATTTTGTCCTTCATAGTGCGACAAAATACATCAATGGTCATGGTGATGTCATTGGAGGGCTATTGACAGGTAAAGATAAGGAAGAGATGGAATCTATTCGGATGACCGTACAAAAGGATTTTGGAGGCATTATGTCACCATTTGATGCTTGGCTCTTAATTCGCGGATTAAAAACTTTACCGGTTCGGATGGAACGTCATTCATCGAATGCAGAGAAGCTCATTGCTTATTTAAAAGGCCAGCCGCAAGTGAAGGAAGTTTTCTATCCGTTCGACCCGGATAACCCGCAATATGCAATTGCTCAACGACAAATGCGAGCAGGTGGCGGAATCATTTCATTTACAGTAAAGGGCGGAAAAGAGGAGGCGCAGTTATTTATGGATCGCCTTGCACTTATTAAGATTGCGGTAAGTCTTGGAGATGCGGAGACACTCATTCAACATCCGGCAACGATGACTCATTCTAGTATTCCTGAGCAGGAGCGTCTTCGCATGGGGATTACGGATTCCTTGCTACGCCTTTCTGTAGGGCTCGAGCATGCTGAAGATTTAATTCACGATATGGATGCGGCATTTTCAGCAATGACATAAATATAAAACGAAAAAACAGCCTTGGTCAAAATAAACCAAGGCTGTTTCTGTTTAAATATGTTGAATAAGAATTTGAGCGATTTGCTCGAGGCCAAGACGATCCTCTTCAGTGAAGCGATTAAGTTCAGGGCTATCAATATCGAGTACGCCGAGAAGCTGGCCATTTTTGACGAGCGGTACGACAATTTCAGATTTCGAAGCTGCATCGCAGGCAATATGTCCTGGGAATGCATTGACGTCTTCGACCACGATAGATTGCTGTGTCTTGGCGGCAGTTCCGCAGACGCCTCTGCCGAGAGGAATGCGAATGCACGCGGGAAGTCCTTGGAAAGGTCCAAGTACAAGCTCTTCCTCATCTAGTAGATAAAAGCCGACCCAATTGATGCGGTCGAAAAATTGATTGAGTAATGCTGAAGCGTTACTCAAATTGGCATATCTATTTTTCTCACCTGTCAATAAAGCATCTAATTGGCCTGCCAGTTGCTTATATTTCAAGTGGCTGTCAGTTGCATAATCGATTTCTACGAACAAAGAAAGCACCCCTTTATACAAAATCATTAATGAAATAAGTATACAATTTCAGCCATTCATAGACAAATTTTTTGAATGAAATGAGTGGAAAACAGATTTTTCCCTATAAATCATTCATTTTCGCAACTAAAAGACTTTAAACGTGGTACTATATAGGATATATATCAAGGCACAGTGACTCGGGATAGGGGGACCACGATGATATACTTCATCATTCCAATTATAGTACTCATCATAGCAATAACAATCATCTTTATGTTCAGACGCAAGCATATTCAGCAAGTCGGTCGACTGGAGCAGGAGAAATTGCAAATCCAACACAAACCGATTTTAGAAGAGATGACAAAAGTCAAACAACTGAATATGACAGGTGAAACCGAGGAAAACTTTGAACGTTGGCGCAACGAGTGGACAGAAGTAATGGATATACATATGCCCAAAATTGACTCACTGTTATTCGACGTTGAAGATTTGGTCGATCGTTTTCGTTTTGGGAAAGCAACTGAAGTAGAAAAGGGTATCCAGGAGAAGATTCTTTTTTGTGATAAAAAGATGAATGATATATTACAAGAATTGAATGAACTCGTTGGAAGTGAAGAGAAAAACCGGATTGAAATGGAAAAATTGAAGGAGCAGCATCGTGCTGCACGAAAAACAATCCTTGCACATCAGCATTCATTTGGGATGACGGCTAATCCATTGGAGAAAGAACTGGAAGCGTTTAATCCGAAATTTGACGAATTTGACGAGCTGACAGATAACGGAAACTATTTACTGGCGAGGGAAATTGTTATTTCTTTGTCGGCAAAAGGGGACCGACTGTTTGAAATTATTCATGAAACGCCTTCCTTATTGGCGGAGCTCCAAAATAAGATTCCAGCAGCTCTTCGTGAGCTCCGGAACGGAATGAAAGAGATGGAAGAGCAATCTTATTATCTGCAACATTTAGAATTGACGGACCACCTCGACGCCATTGAAAGTGAACTGGAAGAGTTGCAGTCTAAAATGGCTGAATTACAAATTGAATCTGTCCAACAGGGCACTTCAGAAATAAATGATCGCATCGATTCCTATTATGATGCTTTAGAAAATGAAGTAACTGCCAAGCATTATGTCGATGACAATCATGGCGAAATTGCAGCAAAGCTAGTAGAAATTACTGCACTAACAAAGGAAACTTCAGACGAAGCGGCATTTGTACAGCAAAGTTATCGACTAAATGAACAAGAGGCGCAAATACCACAGCAATCACTTAAAAAATTGTCGGCAATTGATAAACGATTTGAAATGCTAGCTGGTCGAATTGAGGAGAAAGTATCTGCCAATTCAAGCTTACAAGAAGAGCTACAGCAGATTTCTGAGGAACTCATGCAAATAGCTGATGAGCAAGATAGCTTCGCTAATCGTATGAAAAATTTACGCATCGACGAAAATAATGTCCGAACAAAGCTGGAGGAACTTTCTCGTAAATTACAACATACAGATCGAATGCTTCAAAAAGGGAATATTCCAGGGATTCCAGATGAAATGGAAGCACGACTTGAAGAGGCTGACGAACAAATTTATATTGTGACACAAAGCTTGCAGGAAGTACCCCTTAATATGAGCCTTGTGGACACATACTTGGAAAGTGCAGAAAAAGCGGTTATTGACGTTACCGGAAAAGTGGAAGAGCTACTCGATAATGTCATGCTAATCGAATGGATTATTCAATACGGGAATCGCTACCGTGCTTCTAATCCGGAAATGCATGAACGCCTGTTGGATGCCGAAGAATCGTTTAGACAATTCCGGTATGCTAAAGCATTGGAAGAAGCGGCGACAGCAGTCGAGGAAGTTGAACCGGGTGCTATGAAGCGAATTCAGGAACTTGTCAAAGAACATGTGTAAGATGATACAATAGAAGAACTTGTGAAGGTTTGGTAACGAAAAAATAGCCACCGGCATAGTAAGTGCAGGTGGCTTTGTCACGTTTATCTTCATTCAGCAGAAGCCTCCGGCGGGTGTCACTTATTTTTAGGGGAGCTTTTCGAGTTAACTCGAAAAAAATCCGGGCACAATTACGTCAAGGCGTAATTGATATTTGTGATGATTGAAAGGATGAAACAAATGATTTACTTTGACAACAGCGCGACGACTGTTCCAGATGAAAGTGTCTTGAACTCTTTCGTGGAAGTGAATAAGCGATTTTTTGCAAATCCAGCTTCTATTCATCTTGCGGGGAAGCAAGCGGAAGCCTTGCTAGAAAAATCAAGAGCACAAATTTTATCGATTCTTGGCGTGCCAGATGGTCAAGTTGTATTTACTTCTGGAGGGACAGAAGCGAATAATTTAGCAGTCATCGGTTTTGCACAGGCACTGCGGTCCAGGGGAAACCACCTTATTACGTCAGAAATTGAGCATCCTTCTGTTCTGAATGCGATGAAATATCTAGAAACACAAGGGTTTGAGGTTGATTACTTAACGGTGGATGAACAAGGGATGATTTCTACCGAAGAGCTAAAGAGTAAGCTGCGGGTAGAAACAACTGTAGTAAGTATTATGCATGTTAACAATGAAATTGGCACAATTCAGCCGCTAGCTGAGTGTGCACGTATTATTAAAAAGTGCTCACGCGCATTATTCCATTCGGATGCGGTGCAAAGCTTTGGAAAATTACCAGTTTCGCTGGCGGGCGATGGACCGGACGCTATTACCATCTCAGCCCATAAAATTAATGGTTTAAAAGGGTCGGGTTTATTAGCATTTAGAAAAGGCATTTCACCACAAGCTTTGAACTTTGGTGGAGGTCAAGAAAATGGGCTGCGAAGTGGTACGGTAGCCGTTGCTGATGCTGTTTCACTTGCTAAAGCGATACGTATTAGCGCATTAGATGAAGAGCAGAAGGATTTCAGATATTGGAGAAATCGGCTGATTCGTTTTATCGAGCCTTATAGGGATGCTGTTATCCTTGCACCTGATAAGGCGGCGCCGCATATTGTTTCGATTGCATTTTACAAAGTAAAAGGTGAAGTTGCTGTTAATTTCTTTCAAGAAAAAGGCATTACAGTATCGACTTCCAGTGCTTGTTCTTCGAAAAGTGGCGCCGCCGGGCATGTAATAGAAGCAATTCAATTGGCCGACAAATATAAAAACGGAGTCATCCGGGTAAGTTTTGGGAAAGATAATAGTGAACAACATGTAGTGGAATTCGAGCAGGTATTTGCTCAGTTCATGGAGCTGCTTGGAAGGGGAAATGACTGATGGAATGGAACGAATTATTAATCCGCTATGGTGAAATATCATTAAAAGGTCGGAATCGAAATATCTTTGTTAGGAAGTTACGCAATAATATAAAAGAAGCTTTAAGTGATTTACCGACAGTTGTGTTAAAGTCGGAACGCGACCGGATGTTCATGTTTGCAGATGACAAGCAGGACATGGAGCAAGCAATTGAGAGGTTACCATATATTTTTGGCATACAATCCTTCAGTCCGGTCGCAAAATGCGAAGCTACACTTGAAGCAATCAAAGAAACTGCTATCGATGTAATCGGAGCTGGTGAAACGGCAGGAAAAACATTTAAGGTAGAAATTAGGCGGACGGACAAATCATTCCCGCTCGTAACGGGAGAGTTACAACAAGAAATAGCGGCGCATGTATTAAAACAATTTCCTGAATTGATTGTGCAGATGAAAAAACCAGAAATACTATTGCATGTGGAAATTAGAAGTGAAGGTGCTTTCTTGACAGCGAAAGTACATAAGGGCGCTGCTGGTATGCCAGTTGGGTCAAATGGTCATTCGTTATTGATGTTATCAGGAGGCATTGATAGCCCAGTTGCGGGTTACTTAATGATGAAACGCGGAGTGTCAATTGACGCGATTCACTTTGCAAGTCCGCCGTTTACAAGTGAAATGTCAAAAAAGAAAGTTATGGATTTGGCTGAGAAATTAAGTTCTTTCGGTGCGGCAGTCCGTCTTCATATTATTCCGTTTACAGAGATTCAACAAACAATCGTTAATCAGGTACCGGACAACATATCGATGACGACAACGCGGAGATTAATGCTGCAAATTGCCGATCAAGTCCGTGCAGAAATAGGTGCACTCGCTATTGTGACTGGAGAGAGTCTTGGGCAAGTGGCAAGTCAGACGCTTGAAAGTTTGACGGCTATCAATGCCGTAACATCAACGCCGATTTTGCGTCCTCTTGTTGCTTCAGACAAGCTTGATATTATAGAGATTGCACAAAAAATCGGGACTTATGATATTTCGATTCAACCATACGAAGATTGTTGTACAATCTTTTCACCTTCGAATCCAAAAACAAAACCGAAGCTTGAAAAAGTTATCCACTATGAGAGTTTTACTGATTTCGCACCGATGGTTGAGGAAGCGGTGAATGAGCGGGTAACCATTGACTTGCCGCTTCAGCAGCAAGACGAATTCGAAGATTTGTTGTAAGTGATACAAAAATTACCAGTGAAACCTTGTGCATGAATTTGCGTACGCGGCACATTCTACATGCACAAGGAGGTGGTAATCATGGCTAGTAACAACAGCGGTAATTCAAATCAGCTTGTCGTTCCAGGTGTAAGACAAGCACTTGATCAAATGAAAAATGAAATTGCAAACGAATTTGGTGTACAGATGGGCCCAGATGCTACATCGCGTGCCAACGGATCCGTCGGCGGAGAAATTACGAAGCGATTAGTACGTCAGGCGCAACAACAAATGGGTGGCACTAACCAACAATAATTACAATATGAAAAGCTGTTTCGGAATTTTTCCGGAGCAGCTTTTCGCTTTTATCTTCATTCAGCAAATGCTTTTGTACTGAAAGTGAAGCGTCAGCTAAAGGAGACTCCCACCTCTCTAGATAGTGAGAAGAACGCGTTTTTGTTTTCCTATTAAGTGGGTGTTCAAACTCCCGCTGAATGAAGAATGGAAGGCAACCTAAGTTCACCGCGTCCTGCGGCAACGGTTGCTAACCAACATCCTGTTGGCCTGCGGATGTCACAGATTTTGAATCGAGCAAGATCGATTCAAAATCTGTACGCAATTACGCCGAGGTGTAATTGATAGTGTAGGCAGGAATGGGCGTATTTAAACGATTTCAGTCAACTTGGCGGAAGTTACCTAACGATAGGATTGCATGAATTTTTGTCATTGGTACATGCTATCTGCATAAGGAGGTGACATACAATGCCAAACAGTGGTAATTCAAATCAACTTGTTGTTCCAGGCGTAAGACAAGCACTTGATCAAATGAAAAATGAAATTGCAAACGAATTTGGTGTACAGATGGGTCCAGACTCTACATCGCGCGCCAATGGATCCGTTGGCGGAGAGATTACAAAACGGTTAGTACGCCAGGCACAACAACAAATGGGCGGTTATAGCCAAAAGTAATGATGTGATATAACAGGTTGTTTAGGAATCGTTTTTCTTCCTAACAGTGTAGGCGTAAAGGGAGTATTTTAAACTTCTTTAATTATTTTGGGAGAAGTTACCAACTGCTCGATGTGCATGAATTTTCACCCAAAGCACAATCTACCTGTACAAGGAGGTGACATACAATGCCAAACAGTGGTAATTCAAATCAACTTGTTGTTCCAGGTGTTAGACAGGCGCTGGATCAAATGAAGAACGAAATCGCAAATGAATTTGGAGTACAAATGGGCCCAGATGCTACATCGCGTGCCAACGGATCCGTCGGCGGAGAAATTACAAAGCGATTAGTACGTCAAGCTCAAGAGCAAATGAAGGGTTACCAAAAATAATGAAATAGATGACAAGCCGCCTCTAAAACTAAGAGGCGGCTTGTTCGTGTTTTTATTTCGAAAAGTAAATTATTTTTGAATTATTGTACAAATGTTTGTATAATTAATATAGAAAGAAAAGGGGGAATTATTATGAACCGTGAACAACTGATTGCACCAGAACAATATAATCTTGTGAGTGAATTTGAAAAGTATGCGACAGGAATCGGAAAGAAAGCACTTATTTACATAAATGCACAAGGCGACAAGAAAGAAATTACATACGATGCACTAATGATATTAGCGAACAAAGCGGCTAATGTATTCAAAGCGAACGGACTCCAAAAGGGGGATGTCGTTCTTGTCATGGTACCGCGCTTGATTGAGGCGTACGTGACGTATATTGGAGCACTAAAAGCGGGACTTGCTGTCATTCCTAGTTCTGAAATGCTTAGATCCTCAGATATTGAATATCGTTTGGCTCATAGCGATGCGAAAGCGATTGTGGCCTATGACGCGTTCACTGATCAATTTAACGAAGTAAACAATATGAAGGATATTCAATTGTTTGTAGTTGGGAAAGCAGAGGAAGGACAGCAATCATTAACAGAACTGATGGAGATGGCATCACCAGAATTTAGCGCACCTGACACCAAAAGCTCAGACATGGCATTTTTATCGTACACATCAGGGACAACTGGCAAACCAAAAGGTGTCGTTCATTCACATGGATGGGGTTATGCTCATTTACGAACGACGGGTGCAAGCTGGCTTGGTATTGAAGAAGAAGATGTTGTATGGGCAACTGCTGCACCAGGCTGGCAAAAATGGATTTGGACACCATTTCTTTCCGTTTTGGGGAGTGGAGCAACGGGTTTAGTTTATGATGGGAAATTCGATGTTAAAACGTATTTGGGGCTCATTGCTAACTATCAGGTGAATGTGCTTTGTTGTACACCAACAGAATACCGATTTATAGCGAAAGCGGACAACCTAAAGGAATACGATATTTCTTCGATTCGAAGTGCTGTATCGGCAGGAGAGCCACTGAACCGTGAAGTGATTGACATATTCGATAAAACATTCTCCCTTCAAGTGAGAGATGGCTATGGGCAGACGGAAAATACATTGCTTGTAGGAACAATGCTTGGCATGGAAGCAAGACCTGGTTCAATGGGGAAACCAACGCCGGGGAACAAAGTCGATATCATCGATGATGAGGGGAATCCTATTACGGCAGGAGAAGTTGGAGACATTGCGGTACATATGTCAACGCCTGCGTTATTTAAGGAATATTTAAAAGACCCGGAACGGACGCACATGCAGTTCCGTGGGGAGTATTATGTAACAGGCGATCGTGCAAAAATGGATGAGGACGGTTATTTTTGGTTTGAAGGTCGGGGAGACGACATCATTATCAGTTCTGGTTACACAATTGGACCATTCGAAGTGGAGGATGCCTTAACGAAACATCCAGCAGTCCGTGAATGTGCAGTTATCGGAAGCCCAGACGAAGTACGTGGTAATATTGTCAAAGCATTTGTTGTGCTACGTGATCCCGAACGAAAAAGTGAGGACGGTCTCATTGCAGAATTGCAAGAGCATGTGAAAACATTAACAGCGCCTTATAAATATCCCCGTAAAATTGAATTTTTAGAAGAATTGCCGAAGACAGCTTCAGGAAAAATTATGCGTGTTGTATTAAGGAAACAGGAACAACAGTAAGTTATAGGTTAAGCCGCATTTGGAAGACGGTGAATCCGTTTTGACAAATGCGGTTCTTATATGTAATGAAAAAGTATATAGAAATTTTCAACTTTACCTAGCAACACAATGGGTCTATACTTAGCTTGTTATTTCGGAAAACTAAATAAAGGGGGATATCGTATGCAGACAGAAAGAAGCGGTGTCCTCTGGGCGGTCGGGTCATATTTAATCTGGGGAATTATGCCGATTTATTGGAAGAGTCTTGAGCATGTTAGTAGTACTGAAATAATTATTAGTCGTATTATTTGGGCATTTGTCATGACGTTTTTACTTGTGCTTATGATAAAGGGAGGACGGCATCTTAAAGAGGATATAAGAGGGCTCTGGAAAGCGCAGAGAGATTTTTGGTTATTAATTTTTGCATCCTTCCTCGTATCTGGTAATTGGTTCATCTATATTTGGGCTGTGAATCATGATTATATTGTCCAAGCGAGTCTCGGCTACTATATGAATCCGCTCATTTCAGTGTTGCTAGGAATCTTTTTTCTGAAAGAAAAGCTTAGTCGAGCACAGCAAGTGGCATTTCTACTTGCGACAATAGGTGTGGCGATTTTAACAATTTCATATGGTCAATTTCCGTGGTTAGCATTTTCGTTGGCCGCCACTTTCGCAGTGTATGGGCTCATCAAGAAAAGAATTCAACTAGATGCGTTGCGTGGACTAACAATTGAAACATTTTTTATTATGCCATTTGCTGTCATTTATTATATTTGGCTATTCATAGATGATAGTACAGTTTTTTTGCAAGTGGATATAAAGACCGATGTGTTACTGATTTTAACAGGTGTAGCAACTGCGTTACCACTTGTCATGTATGCCAAAGGAGTTCAAAGGATTCCACTCTACATGGCTGGATTTTTGCAGTATATTGCACCGACGATGATGTTGTTTATCGGAGTTGTCGTCTATAAAGAGTCATTTGACAAAATCGATTTGTTATCATTTTCGTTTATCTGGATTGCACTTATTTTGTTCACGGTGTCAAAAGTGCTAGAAGTGGTAAAAATAAAGAAGAGCCTCCTATAATTGGATGGCTCTTCTTTATCATAAATAAATACGCTGTACTTTTTCCCAAAATGAATTATCTTTCAGTTTTACAGTTTTAATTGTTTTTTCGCTTAACCGAATTTCCACATGTTCAACTTGGCGAATACCGAGTGCTTCGTTATCAGCAGCCATCGAAGGGAATGTATTGCCATCTTGGTGTATTTTAAGTTGTAGTTTTCTGCTGCCACTCATAATAAATGAAGAGCCGAGTGTTCGGTATTTATTGTTATTGACAGATGCTAGTTCGCTTACTTGGAAACAAGGCAGTAAAGGGTCAACAACTGCACCTTTAACAGATTTATTATAAGCTGTGCTACCTGTAGGTGTTGAAATGATTAGACCATCTCCAAGAAAAGCTTCGAATAATTTGTCGTCAATAATAACATCAAGTGCAAACGTTCGAAGAATGTTTGAGCGAATACTGAATTCATTCAAGCAATAGAATGGTTGGTGATTGTCAATCGTCACTTCGATAAGTGGGTATCTTCTTACCTCGAGTTTTTCTTGGTGAATAGCCTGCGTCATTTCGTAAAGATTGTTATAATGAAAATCGCAGTATAGTCCATGCTTGCCGGTTAGTGATAGTCCGGCATATAAGCAGTCCTGTCGAAAACCGGTTTTACGGACTGCTTGTAAAAAAGAACCGTCACTACCGATACTGATGATAATATTGGCCTCTTGGTCATTTTCAGTCATCGTAAAGCCCTCGTGGATGAGTGCTTCTTCGACCTTCGATTTTTTATCGAGTGAGTCTTTGTCGTGCTTACTGTAAATATAAATGTTCATCCGCTCTGTCATTAGTTTTGCTCCTTCCGAATGAGGTATCTTTATCTTAACACGGAAGTGAAACATTTTGGACTTTCAAACGTATAGAGTGATGTAAGAAAAAAGGAGGAATCGTAAATGACAATGAAACGATGGATCGCTATCATCGCCACGGCAGCACTTGTTTTTGTATCAATAGGTGTCAATTCGCTATCGTACATATTTACAAGAGATTTTAATAGTTTTTTTGAAGAGATGTTGGCGACATCGACATCGGGATATAGTGAAAACATATTGGAAGAGGGTGTGGGTAGGGAGAAAATCGCTGTCCTTACACTCGATGGAGTTATTCAAGATTTAGGAAATTCATCATCGATATTTCAACCAGTAGGCTATAATCATCAATTTTTTATGAACCAATTAGATGAGATTCGTGGGGATGAAAGTGTCAAAGGTGTTGTTCTCAAAGTGAATTCACCTGGTGGTGGAGTTGTCGAGTCGGCAGATATCTACGACGCTATTCGTGAAATTCAACTGACTAGAGAAATTCCACTCTATGTTTCAATGGGAGGCATGGCTGCTTCGGGAGGATATTATGTAGCAGCACCGGCAGATAAAATATTTGTCAATCGTGAAACAATTACAGGGTCAATCGGTGTCATTATGGAAAGTGTCAACTACGCAAAACTGGCTGAAAAATACGGCATTGATTTTAATACCATCAAAACAGGACCATACAAAGATATCATGAGCGGATCACGTGAAATGAAAGATGAAGAACGAGTGATGCTACAAGAAATGATTAATGATTCGTATGAACGCTTTGTGGATATCATTGAAGAAGGTCGTGGGATGACTGAGGCACAGGTCAAGGCTGTGGCAGACGGCCGAATTATGAATGGGCGCCAAGCGATTGAAGCTGGACTGGCAGATGGTATCGGCAAAGTTGATGATGTCATTATAGCTATGAAAGAAGATTATAACCTTCAAGACGCGACTGTATTTGAATATACAACACTCGATAGTTGGGGTTCGATTTTTAGTGTGAAAGCCAGTAACTTATTCGGAAGCAATATCGAATCGGAATTAATCGGTAAATTGCTGTCTGATTACAATGCCCCACGAATGATGTATTTGTATGGTGAAAGATAAGGGGGAGTGAGCATATGTCAGAGTATATCGAACAACCACCGAATCTACCGGAACAGCCTATTACAGTGAAATCAGTTGTAGACTCTCCAACTATTCAAACAGAGCATTTTAGGGCAAAATATGCCGGATTTTGGACTCGTTTCTGGGCGTATACCATCGATCTGCTTGTCCTTTATGCAATCAGTGGAATCCTCATTAAACCCATTTTTAGAGTGGTGGGTATCGATATTAACAACCCGTCATTTTTATTATTTAGCCCTTACAAAGTGACGGCACTACTGTTGTTGTTACTCTATTTTGCGCTTATGACGAAATTATTTGGGCAGACTGTAGGCAAAATGATTATGGGCATAAAAGTTGTGGCGAAGAATGGTGCACCGTTAACATGGGGGGCTGTCCTGTTCCGTGAAGTCTTTGGTAGATTCATTTCAAAAATGCTTGTGGTGCCCTATTTGCTAGTCTTGTTCATGCCTAAAAAAGAGGCTTTGCATGATGTTTTTGCGGACACAGTCGTTGAGTTTGAGTTTGTCTATGAAAAAGAGCTACACATAGGTCAACGCCAACAGCTTGAGGGACAACAGTTGCAAGAGTAGACTGCGATTTAGTATGATGGAGAAAGAAAAAGGAGGCGTCTTAATGGCTAACGTTACATTCAAGAATAATCCTGTTACATTACTCGGTAAAGAAGTTGCAGTAGGTGATACAGCGCCTGATTTTACAGTACTTGCAAATGATTTAAGCCCGGTTACACTGGCTGATTCAAAAGGCAAAATCCGTCTTATCAGTGTTGTACCTTCAATCGATACAGGTGTTTGTTCAACGCAAACACGCAAATTCAACGAAGAGGCTGCATCACTTGGCGATGATGTCCAAATTTTGACGATTTCAGTAGATTTACCGTTTGCACAAGCAAGATGGTGTGCAGCAGAAGGCATTGCAAATGTTCAAACATTATCTGATCACCGTGATTTGTCATTTGGAGAAGCGTATGGCGCGGTTATTGAAGAACTTCGTCTACTGACACGATCCATTTTTGTTATCGATAAAAACGATAAAGTTACATATGTCCAATATGTACCTGAAAATACAGATCACCCTGATTATGATAAAGCAATTGAAGCCGTTAACCAGTTAAAAAACTAATTACTGAAACCCACTCGGTGACGGGTGGGTTTTGTCGATAGAGGGATAGGAAATGACAACAGATACAGAAAAAGTATTTTCATTTATTGATACATATGCAGAAACATCCGATCAGCTTTATTTAGAAGCGATTATTGGGGCGTGCGAACACTGGCTTTCAGGTGAAGGTGGTCCTAGCCTATCGGAGTCTGTATCAAAAGAAGATATCCGTAGAGGAATTCAGCTTGCTATCCTTAAGGGAATGAAGCAAAATGCTCAACCACATCATCAGATGACCCCCGATTCGATTGGAATGTTAATCGGACATATTGCTAATAAATTGACGGTAGATGGGCATAATTTGACGGTACTGGATCCAGCGGCAGGGACGGGTAATTTGCTGTACACCGTTATGAATGCAATCGGCAACGGAGTAACGGCGACAGCGGTTGAAATCGACGATATACTTATCCGATTAGCTGCAGTTGTAGCAGAAGTCCTTGAACATCCCGTGACATTTTACGTTCAGGATGCTCTGCGTCCTTTACTTGTCGATCCCGTAGATATTACCGTCTGTGATGTACCTGTGGGGTATTATCCAGATGATGAGAATGCATTGAATTACGCATTGATGCCGGCTGAAGGGCATGCTTATGCACATCATCTCTTTATCGAACAATCAATGAACCATACAAAACCGGGTGGTCATGGATTATTTATTGTCCCGGCAAATTTGTTTGACTCTGAACAGTCACCTTTATTGCACCCGTTTTTGAAAAAACAAACCATTATTCGAGCTGTCATTCAGCTGCCGGATTCATTATTTAAAAGTTCGACACATGCAAAAAGCATTGTCGTTTTACAAAAGCCTTCTTCAGAAATTATTGCAACACCAGACGTCATGCTTGCGAAGGTTCCCAACATGACAGATAAGCGTGCCATGGCACTATTTCTTCAAAAGATTGATATGTGGGCTACAGAATAAGTAAGTCTTAATTAAAGTTACACCAAGTATATAGTTGAAATGAGGCATGAGTGATGCAAAACATTTTAGCGATTAACGCAGGTAGTTCGTCTCTAAAGTTTCAGCTTCTTCAAATGAAGAATGAACATGTAGTTGCAAAAGGACAAATTGAACGAATTGGTCTTTCTGATTCTATTTTTACAATGAAATCAGAACAAGGTAAAGTAGAAAAAATTCAGGATATCCACAATCATGCTGATGCAGTGAGCATACTTTTGGCTATGCTTTTGGACGAAGGAATTGTTCGCTCTTTCGATGAAATCGATGGGATTGGTCACCGTGTTGTTCACGGTGGGGAAGTGTTTAGTGATTCTGTATTAATTACTGAAGAAGTCCTATTAAAACTTGAGGAACTTTCTAACCTTGCACCGCTCCATAACCCAGCTAATATTATCGGTATTAGAGAATTTCAAAAGGCTTTGCCATCTGTACCAGCTGTTGCTGTTTTTGACACAGCTTTTCATCAGACGATGCCGGAAAGTTCGTTTCTCTATCCGCTACCGTATGAATATTATGAAAAATATGGTATACGGAAATATGGATTTCATGGGACGAGTCATAAGTATGTAACGGAGCGTGCGGCGGTACTATTGAATCGTCCTCTTGAACGCACGCGACTTATCTCTTGTCATTTAGGAAACGGTGCGAGTCTTGCGGCTGTTGAAGGTGGTCGGTCACTTGATACGTCGATGGGCTTTACACCGCTTGCGGGTTTAACGATGGGAACACGCTCGGGTGACATCGATCCGGCGCTGATTCCTTATATTATGGAGCAGACGGGAAAATCGGTAGAAGAAGTGCTCAATATATTGAATAAAGAGTCGGGTATGCTTGCTGTTTCAGGTTTTTCAAGTGATTTACGTGATATTGAAATTGAGGCATCGAAGGGCAATAGCCGTGCGCAGCTTGCATTAGATGTATTTGCCGACAAGATCCATAAATATATCGGGTCCTATGCAGCGCGAATGGGCGGTGTCGACGCAATCATTTTCACAGCGGGAATTGGTGAAAACAGTGATGTTATTCGTCGGAAGGTGCTCGAAGGTCTTGAATTTATGGGCGTGTATTTCGATCCGGATTTGAATAACATAAGAGGAAAGGAAGTTTATATCAGCTTCCCACACTCACCTGTGAAGGTATTGGTGATCCCAACTAACGAAGAAATCATGATTGCCCGCGATACGATTCGAGTTGCGGGATTATAAGTGTTAATTAAAAAGAGTTACCCGGCGAATATGTCGGGTAACTCTTTTCATTTTTTCATTACGCTTCTTCGGCTGTACGTACAACAAGCACATCACATTTTGCAGAGCGGACAATATTTTCAGAGACACTACCAATGAGGAAGCGTTCAACTGCATTCAATCCTGTTGCCCCACAAATGATAAGGTCTGCTTGTAGCTTTTTCGACAAATCGCGTGAAATCATTGTTTTAGGCGAACCGTACTCGACTATGATATTGACATTTTGTACTCCCGCTTTTTCGGCCTCCACTTTATAATCGTTCAATAGCTCTTCCGCAAATTTTTGCGCCCGTTCTGCAATTGATCGGTCATAGGCTTCAACAGCCGCGTAGGAACGTGTGTCAATAATATTTATCAAGTTCAAAGTCGCATCGTTACGATCTGCAATAGCAACAGCCTTTTTAAAAGCCCATTCTGATTCTTTTGATCCGTCCACCGCAACAAGAATTTGTTTGTATACTAATGTCATAGAAACCACTCCATTCTTAATTGGTATAATAACTACTTCGATAATAAAATCGGAAATCCTTTTAATCTATAAAATAAATTATTATGAATCGTTTAGTTATCACAATTTTGTTACATACTTTGTCGATAAATGGTACTTGTCAGGAGAGTGGCACAACCGTGTGATTGAGTATTCTGCGAATATTGAAAAATAGAGCGAAATGATTTTCTATCTGATAGAATAAAGTAAACATTGGATTACACAGCAAGTTAACGTGTAGCCAACGAAATAATCATTTTCTAGGGGGAAGAACAATGCGTATTGGGGTTCCAAAAGAAATTAAGAACAATGAAAACCGTGTCGCGATGACACCGGCAGGAGTTTTTACTCTAAAATCAGCTGGACACGAAGTCTTCATCGAAACAGGGGCTGGTCTCGGTTCAAGCTTTACAGATGAGCAGTATATTGCATCGGGTGCGCAAATCGTTGCGACTGCGGAACAAGCATGGGATACCGATATGGTGATGAAGGTAAAAGAGCCAATTACTTCAGAGTACGGCTTTTTCCGTGAAGGGCTTATTCTATTCACTTACTTGCATCTTGCGCCTGAAGTGGAACTGACAAATGCGCTACTTGCTAAAAAGGTTATTGGGATTGCTTACGAAACTGTTCAACTTCCGAATAATACCTTGCCTCTTCTTGCACCAATGAGCGAAGTGGCAGGACGTATGGCTACACAGATTGGCGCACAATATTTGCAACAGACGAACGGTGGTAAAGGAATTTTATTAGGCGGTGTACCAGGCGTTTCCCGCGGCCAAGTAACGATTATTGGTGGAGGACAAGCAGGAGCAAATGCAGCACGAGTTGCAGTGGGTATGGGAGCAAAGGTAACCGTGCTAGATCTGTCAGTAGACCGTCTGCGTTATTTAGATGAAATCTTCGGCAATGATATTCAAACACTGGTTTCTAATCCATTCAATATCGCTGAATCTGTGAAAAATTCAGACCTTGTTGTCGGTGCGGTTCTAATTCCAGGAGCAAAAGCGCCGAAATTAGTGTCAGAAGATATGGTGAAGTCGATGAAATCAGGCTCTGTACTTGTTGATATCGCTATTGATCAAGGGGGAATTTTTGCAACATCAGACCGTGTCACAACACATGATAATCCAACATACGAAAAACATGGTATTGTTCACTATGCAGTGGCAAATATGCCAGGGGCTGTTCCGCAAACTTCGACAATGGCACTTACAAACGTCACTGTGCCTTACGCATTGCAAATTGCTAACAAAGGTTATAAACAAGCATGTTTAGATAATTTAGCTCTACAAAAAGGTATTAATACATTAGAGGGACATGTAACGTACAAAGCTGTAGCAGATGACCAAGGCATTGACTATGTAACGGCTGAAACATTACTCAACCGTTAACTTGATTTATAAGAAAAAGGCTGTCCGCGAACTCGCGTGGACAGCCTTTCCCTATTTTTACGGTTGAATAATTTGTAATTCTTTCGGGAACTTCGTCAATACTTCAACGCCATTCGCAGTAACGACAACATCATCTTCGATTCGAACACCTGTGATCGCTGGATGATAAATACCTGGTTCAATGGTAAAGACCATCCCTTCTTCAAGCTCAAGCTCATTAGTCCCCGTAATTGATGGGAATTCATGCACTGAAATTCCTAACCCGTGACCAACGCGGTGTGTGAAATATTCTCCATAACCTGCCTCATCAATGACATCCCTTGCAGCTTTATCAATTTCAAAAGCCCGGACACCCGGTCGTACTTTATCAATTGCAGCCTGTTCGGCTTGTCTAACGGTTTCGTAAACTTCACGCATTTTTTCAGTTGGCTCGCCAAAAGCAACTGTTCGGGTAATATCGGAACAATAGCCGTTATAGACGACACCAAGGTCAAATAAGATGAAATCCCCCTGCTGAATTTTACGATCTCCTGGTGTGCCATGTGGAGAAGCTGTTTTCGGTCCAGATAGTACCATCGTATCGAATGACATTTTCTCGGCACCTTTTCTTTTCATCTCAAACTCAATCGCCATCAGTATTTCTAACTCGGTCTTACCTTCAGCAATTTCTTTGCAGCCAACTGTAATTGCATAATCAGCTAGCTCTGCTGCTTTTCGTAAATTAATCAGCTCGTCCTCACTCTTAATATTTCGCATAGTATTTAACTGTTCATCGAGTCGACTGAATGTCGTATTTGGCAATAGTTGTCCCATTCGCTCGAAGCGTTCCACGGTCAAATGTGCTTTTTCAATAGCGACAGTAACAGGAAGATCACCACGACTACGAATAGCCGACATCACGACATCCCATGCATCTTGCGTATCTTCATGTCCAACTGCTTCAAAAGACCACCCAGCCGCCTTGACGTCAGGCACTTCCATCAATGGACAGATGATGAAAGGTTCGGCATCCTTGAACACCATAACCCCTAATAATCGTTCGTGGGGATTACTGTGAAATCCTGTAATGTAAAAGACATTGTCAGGTGTTGTAATAAAAGCAGCATCGATATTCTCTTTGTGCAGATATTGTTGAATTTCTTTCACTTTACTCACTTTAATGACCTCCTTTTTATATAACATAATCATATCAAAAAAGAGGGTTTTTGGGTTGAATAACGAAAATTATATCTATGGATAAAAATGAAGGAGGTATTTTTGATGCGAATTTCATATCACGGACATTCCGTTGTAAAAATAATAACAGGCAACAATACCATTCTTATTGATCCGTTCATTACCGGAAATAAGCTGACGGACCTAGTTGTTAGTGATGAAAAGCCGAATATTATATTGCTGACACATGGCCATAATGACCATGTTGGTGATACAGTAGCCATTGCTAAAGCAAGTGATGCACTCGTTATTGCGACCTTTGAACTTGCTAACTATCTTGAAAATCAGGGTGTGAAAACGCACGGCATGGGTATTGGCGGAGCGTGTACCTTTGATTTTGGGACAGTGAAATTTACGCAAGCGTTTCATAGTTCATCCTACGAGACGGAGGATAATGATATCGTCTATACAGGGATGCCAGCGGGTATTTTACTGACAGTGGAAGAGAAAACAATTTATCATGCAGGGGATACAGCACTCTTTGGTGATATGCAAATGATTGGCAAACGTCATCCGATTGATGTAGCTTTCTTGCCGATTGGCGATAACTTTACAATGGGACCCGAGGACGCAGCTTATGCTGTGGAATTGCTGAATCCGCAAGTAACGGTTCCGATTCACTTCGACACATTTCCGCCCATTAAGCAGAATCCAGAAGTTTTTAAAAAGCTTGTCACTAATCATACAGTGAAAATTATGCGGGTTGGCGAGTCGTTCGAATCTTGAACAATTATTGGGATTTTAAATTCATTCAGCAAATGTGTTTGTACTGATAGGTAGCGAGATGAATGCGAAATAGATTTGTAATTCAGTGGGTGTTCAAACTCTTGCCCGGGGCGTGATTGATTTTCAACTCTATTCACTCCCTAGCCTACAAGCATCTAGCGCTTTTCTTTCCCTTTTGTGGTAGAATGGCTGTAAAGTCATGATAGGAAAAGGTGAAAACATGGCGACGAAGCATGAGTTAATATTACAGCATATTGAGGGGCTTGCTGTCGGCGAAAAAATATCTGTTCGCCAAGTAGCCCGTGCGCTAAATGTCAGCGAAGGAACGGCATACCGAGCTATAAAAGAGGCGGAAAACCAAAAACTCGTCAATACAATTGAACGCGTGGGGACAATTCGTATCGAAAAGAAAAAGAAAGACAATATTGAGCGGCTAACATTTGCAGAAGTGCTAAATATTGTCGATGGCCTTGTGCTTGGGGGACGTGGGGGCTTACATAAAACGTTGACCAAGTTTGTCATTGGTGCGATGCAACTGGATGATATGATGCGCTATATCGACGCAGGTAGTCTACTAATTGTAGGAAATCGCTTGAAAGCACATGAAACAGCTTTATTAGCAGGTGCTGCGGTGCTCGTTACAGGTGGTTTTGACGCATCAGATGATGTGAAAAAATTAGCGGATGAACTGGAGTTACCGGTTATTTCAACAAGCTACGACACATTTACTGTAGCGACAATGCTGAATCGAGCGATTTACGATCAGTTGATTGAAAAGGAAATTTTGCTTGTAGAAGATATTTTGACCCCGTTAGCGAAAACAATCACATTATCAACGAAGGATAAGGTTACTCATTTCAATGAAGTGAACCGCCAGACGTCCCACTCAGGCTATCCCGTTATTGAAAAAAACGGTAAACTCGTAGGTATTATTACGTCACGTGATGCCATTGGTAAATCGAATGAAGAATTGATTGAGAAAGTGATGACACGCCATCCGATTACGGTTACAGGTAAGACAAGTGTAGCATCAGCGGGGCATAGTATGATTTGGGAAGGTATCGACCTCATGCCAGTTGTGACGGATGCAGGAATGCTTGCAGGTATTATTAGCAGGCAGGATGTGTTGAAGGCATTCCAAATGACACATCGGCAGCCACAGCAAGGTGAGACCATTGATGATATCGTAAAAAACCAAATGAAAAGCTCGGCAGATCAGAAAATGACTGTAGAATTTACAGTTATTCCGCAAATGACAAACCAGTTTGGTTCGTTGTCCTATGGCGCATTGACGACGTTATTGACAGAAGCCGGGAATCGAGCCATCAAAATGCGTAAGCGTGGGGAAAGTGTTCCAGAAAATATGACATTGTACTTTATAAAGCACGTCCAACTAGGTAGTGTCGTCATCGTAGAACCGCGTATTTTGCAAATAAGCAGACGGTTTGTCAAAGTAGATTTCGATATTTTATCGGAAGGTGAATTTGTCGCAAAGGCTGTGTTCATGTACCAATTGTTTGAGCGTTAATGTTAGATCAATTACGCCTCGGCGTAATTGCGTCCAGATTTTGAAACGAGCTTCGTTAACTCCTTTCAAAATCTGTGACATCCGCCGGAGGCTTGACTTTAATCAGCAAAAGTACACTTCTTTTGCTGATTAAAGTCAAAAACTGATGCACGTAAAGCGCATCAGTTTTTGTTCAACTTATTTTCTTCATCTACGAAGCTTAGATAATGTTTATATGCTTTGAAATTGAAAATCGCGACATAAGCGCCTAATCCGATGAATAGAGCTGCGATTACGTATGTCACAATGCCGCTAAATAGGATAAGTTGATTGATTCCAAAAAACAATAGGAGAGTACCTAGAGATGAACCGGCCATACTGGCAAACATTTTTTTGCGGATGGGGAAGACAGATTTTGTTCTGAATTGCCGCGTTTTAAAATAAAAATAAAAGACAAAAGAAGCAATAATAAGAAATACTAAAATGAAATTTAACATAAAAGCCCTCCATAAAATACAAACTCCTTATATTGTAGCGGCTTTTAGAACGAAATGCGACTCGAATCAATCGAGACCTGGAGGAATCGGACTTGAAAAGACAAATCATTGACACAATTGAAAAGTACGACAAAATTATCATTCACCGTCATGTAAGACCAGATCCAGATGCTTACGGATCTCAAATGGGCTTGAAGGAGTTAATACAAGCCAATTATCCATCGAAGCAAGTGTATGCGGCAGGCGCACATGAAGAGTCACTTACATACTTAGCACTTCCTGACCAGGTAGACGAAGCATTATATGAAGGTGCTCTTGTGATTGTCACAGATACAGGCAATACGGGACGAATTGATGGCGAATTTTATACAAAAGGCGATTTACTAATGAAAATTGACCATCATCCAGATGCAGATCCTTATGGTGATGTGAAATGGGTGAACACAGAATCAAGTTCAACTTCAGAAATGATCCATTCATTATTTGTGATCGGCCAGGCAGAGTATGGATGGAATATGACGACTGTAGCGGCTAGATTGTTGTTTGCGGGAATTGTCGGAGACACGGGACGCTTTATGTTCCCAAGTACGAAGGTACATACGTTTGAAGTTGCGAGTGATTTGATTAAATACGATTTTAATCGAACAGAGTTGTTTGCAGGAATGTATGAAGTGAATCGAGAGCTGCTGCATTTAAAAGGCTTTATGTATCAAAACTTCCAAATGGATGAGAACGGGGCGGCATTCGTCAAAATAGACAAGGCGATATTGGATCGATTTAATGTGACGGCTTCTGATACATCTCAGCTTGTAGGAGCACTTGGGGATGTCAAAGGAATTTGTGCATGGGTTATTTTCATTGAAGAAGAAGACCAGATACGTGTGAGATTACGTTCGAAAGGTCCTGTTATTAACCAATTGGCAGCTGAGTTTGGAGGCGGGGGTCATCCGCTGGCTTCTGGCGCATCAGTCCATTCATGGGAAGAAGCAGACGTAGTCATTGCAAAGCTAACACAATTATGTAAGTAAAAAAACGAGCGGAGGGATTGCGTTGAGACTTGTCTATCCGCAAGTAGTAACTGGCGCAGATCTTTTGCGCGGTATTATAAAACTCGATCGACTAGCCCCACTTCTACAGAGGAGAGGGGCTAGCTCTGTTGCTATCGTCAACTCTAAATTATATGGAGTACGTTCATTTTATAAAGTGATGACGAAGTATGGAATTCGTCCGGTTATTGGATTATCTATTTTTGTGGAAGTCAGCGAGACAGAAGCCGTTTTGCTATACATATATGCGAAGGATGATGAGGGCTACCATAATTTGTTGAAAATGAGTAGCGCCGTAGCTGTCAGAGACTCCGAAACACTACCGTTACAATGGTTAAAGGCCTATAGCTCAGGATGTATCATCGTTTGTCCACTAACGGATATTTCGTGGAATGGATTACGTACGACAGATGTATTTCAACAACTGCTGGCGAATTGTGGAAAATCGCAAATTGTGATTGGAATAAGCCGTTCTGGGGGTGTTAAGCATTCTGAAGAAGAAGCAATTGAAGCAATTGCAGAACTGGAACTGACAATGATTGTAGCTGTCCATGAAGCTCGCTATCTTATGCAGGAGGATGCTTTTGCCTATGAAGTTGCGGATGCAATTCGAACAGGGTATAAGCTGAATGATCCAGCAAGACCGACCGTCATGCAGCAAGCTGCCTATGTTCCAGAAGAAAGTGAGCTTGTCGAATGGTTTGCAGATAGACCACACTGGCTTGGAAATATGTCCGAACTGCTCTTAGCCTGTGAAGTTAGTTTACCTCCAAGCAAGTCGCTTATGCCGATATTTCCCGTTCCGACAGGAGAAACAGCTACCTCTTTATTAAACAAAAATAGCATCGCAGGTTTGCAACGAAGGCTTGGAACAGTAACAGAAGCTTATATGGAACGTCTACGCTATGAAATAACGGTCATAAGTAGCATGGGCTTCGCAGATTATTTCCTCATTGTTGAAGATTTCATGCGCTATGCGAAGGATAATCACATCCTAACCGGGCCGGGTCGAGGGTCTTCAGCAGGCTCGCTTGTAGCCTTTGCACTTGGCATTACAGATGTTGACCCTCTTAAATATGGATTATTATTTGAAAGGTTTTTAAATCCAGACCGTATTACAATGCCTGATATTGATATTGATTTTGCCGATAACCGTCGTACTGAAGTAATTGATTATGTCGCACAGAAATATGGTAAAACACATGTGGCACAAATTATTACATTTGGTACTCTATCTGCCAGATCTGTTGCGCGTAATGTGGCACGTGTATTTGATTTTTCGAATGAAGAAATGGCTTTTCTTTCGAAGGAGATTCCGAATCGACATGAGGGGACTTTGGAGGAAGCTGTTGTCCAATCGAAGGTACTACGTGACTGGATGGCTATAGATCCTGAACGTAGTAAATGGTTGGAGGCGGCATCGCTGATTGAAGGGCTACCCCGAAATGCATCGACACATGCGGCGGGTGTTATTTTATCGCCTGTGCCACTCGTGGAGGTTGTGCCGTTACAAAGTGGGGGAGATGATATTTACCTCACGCAATGGCCAATGGGAGATGTTGAAGCGCAAGGGTTATTGAAAATGGATTTTCTAGGCTTGCGCAATTTGACTTTATTGGATCGAATTCGCTCAATGATTGACTATGATCAGCGTATGCGCTTGGATTTTGAGGCAATCCCACTCGATGACGAAAAAACATTTGAACTGTTTCGAAAAGGTGATATGACGGGGATTTTTCAGTTTGAATCGGAGGGGATGAGGGAAGCGTTACGACTTATTCAGCCGACGTCGTTTAATGATATTTTTGCTATTAATGCGTTGTATCGTCCGGGTCCGATGGATCATATTCCACTATATAGCCGCAGGAAAAGTGGTAGCGAGAGCGTCACGTATCTTCATCCACAGCTGGAAACGGTGTTGAAAGAAACCTATGGCGTCATTATTTATCAGGAACAAATTATGCAAATCGCAGTTCGAATCGCGGGATTTACGATGGGTGAGGCCGATTTGTTGAGAAGGGCCATTAGTAAGAAAAATCGAGATATTCTTCAAAAAGAACGTGCGCATTTTACGCAAAGTGCAGTAAACAATGGGTTTCCGGAAAATGTAGCTGTCGCAGTATATGATTTGATTGTTAAATTTGCAGATTATGGATTTCCAAAAAGCCATGCAGTAGCATACTCGCTTATTTCGTACAGGCTTGCTTATTTGAAGGCTAATGAACCAGCCTATTTTTATGCGGCGTTGCTGTCAACGATGACAGGTAACAATCATAAAACGATGGAGCTACTGCGTGAATCGGAGGCGCATGGTGTCAAAATTCTTCCGCCGTCTGTCAAGAAGAGTCGATATATGTACACCGTGGAAAACGGAGCAATTCGGATGGGGTTAGGAGCCATTAAAGGTGTTACCCCTGTTTTTTTCGGGGCACTTAAAGAGGCAAGGAAGTCCAATGGGAGCTGGAGAACTTTATTTGATATGGCAGATGGACTTGGGGTGGAAGCCTTTACAGAGAAGGCAATCCTTCCTCTCATTAAAGCGGGGGCACTCGATGATTTTGGACAATCGCGGTCGGTACTACTCGCATCTATCAAAGGGGCAATCAGTCACCAGTTATTTGGCGGGGAAGCTAGTCCGAAGTATTCGCCTGCTAACGATCAGGAGCGTATGGAAATACTTGAATCTGAAAAAGAGGTGCTTGGCTTCTATCTTTCGGATCACCCTGTTACAGAAGTAAAAAGAGCAGCAGGCGAAGAATTTAACGCGATTGCAACGTTAGCTAGCGCTAAGGATCGTGAGCAAGTGAAAATTGCTGGCCTCATTACAGATATTAAACTAATTCGGACGAAGAAAGGAGAAGCGATGGCATTTGTCACCATCCAAGATGAAACGGCAGATATTTCGTGTACCTTTTTCCCGAGACAATATGCATCCTCGGTTAACCGGTTAGTTGAAATGACCATTATTCAACTGCTAGGGACTGTGGAACGTCACAGAGGGAAGCCGCAAATAATTGTGCAACAGTTAAAAGAATAACAAAGGGGCTTGTGCAATAAAGACAAGCCTCTTTTTAGAATTGGGAAGTTCCCATCTTTCACTTTACGCCACGCCCTCTTTTCTGTATGCTATAGAAAGAAGTGGTCTGACCACTTTTTGTTTCATTTGTTTATTTCATTATCCAGAGGGGTTCATGTATGCAAAATCCAAAACCGTCATCGAAGATGTTCCTCGATATTGTCGGTGAACTTAGAACAATTATTAAAGAAGAGGGCATTAAAACGGGTGGAAAACTACCATCAGAGCGAGAATTGGTGGAACGTCTACAAGCCGGAAGATCGACAATCCGCGAAGCGTTGCGTAGTTTGGAGCTGCTTGGATTGATTGAAACACGTCGTGGAGAAGGGACGTTTCTCGTCGATTTCCAAAAGCATCAGCTTGTTGAAGTACTGGCCGCATTTATCATGCAGCAACCGAAATCACTCATTGATGTGCAAGAAACAAGACAGATTCACGAAACAGCTGCGCTAATGTTAGTATGTAGGGATAGGTCACTACGCAGTTTGCCTGTATGGGAAAGTTTACTCGTTAAAATTGAAACAGATGGGCAAATTCTTCGAGAGGATCTCATTCGTGAAATGATTGTTGCGACTGGCAATAGATTGTCGCTTAAAATCTGGTTTTTATTGAAACAATATAGTAAGGTCCCTTACGGTGAAATGACAGCAGCCGATGAAAATAACATCGTAAAAGGTCTGCTTCAAAATGTGCTCGATGGTGATGAATTGAATGCGTTGCAAGCCTATTCGAAATGGATAGAACTAGTTGAAGGTGAAAGAGGGGAAAATAGTAATGATTCGCGATATATTCATGAAAAATAAAAAAAGGCATCCGATAACGATACCTTCTGATGATGCAAAAAATGATGTGCCTGAAGGAATTATGACAAAATGTCCGCAATGTAAAAATATTATTTTAACAAAGGATTTAATGAAAACATTAAAGGTTTGCCCGAAATGTGATCATCACTTAAAAATGACGGCGGCAGAGCGTGTAGATTGCTTATTTGATGAAGGCACTTTTGAGTCCATCGACAATCATCTGAAAACTGAAAATCCACTCCAATTTCCAGCGTATACGGAAAAGATTGAATCGGATGCTAAGAAAACAGGGCTAAATGAAGCAGTCTTAACAGGAACTGGGAAAATTGATGGCTATGAAGTAGCCGTTGCGATTATGGATGCCCATTTCCGCATGGGATCAATGGGCTCAGTTGTCGGTGAGAAAATTACACGTGCGATTGAAAAGGCAACAATGCTTGGTATTCCAATGATTATCTTTTCGGCGAGTGGCGGTGCTCGTATGCAAGAAGGTGTATTATCGCTTATGCAAATGGCGAAAACGAGTGTTGCACTGAATCGCCATGCTACGAAAGGCTTGCTATATATTTCTGTCATGACCTATCCAACAACGGGCGGTGTGTCGGCTAGCTTTGCATCCGTAGGTGATATTAATATCGCAGAGCCGAAAGCGCTTATTGGGTTTGCTGGTCGACGAGTTATTGAACAAACAGTTAGGGAGAAGTTACCGGAAGACTTCCAAACGGCTGAGTTTTTGTTGGATCATGGACAACTGGATGCGGTTGTTCATCGTAATGATATGAAAAATACATTGGCTAAAATTGCTCGACTTCATACGAAGGAGGCGAAGTGAGATGAGTAAAACGTTAGCATTCGAAGAACCAATCGTCAGACTTCGTGAAAAGATCAAAGAACTTGAAGAATTTACAGAGACGAACACAGTAGATTTATCTGAAGAGATAGGCACACTAAAAACACGTTTAGCGAGCCTAGAGGCAGATATTTATGGTAATATGGAACCGTGGGACCGTGTTCAAGTTGCCAGACACCCAGAACGTCCCACGACGTTGGATTATATAAATGAGTTATTTGAAGGTTTCATGCAGTTGCATGGGGATCGGACATTCGGTGATGATGCGGCTATAGTGGGGGGAATTGCCTCATTTGAAAAAGCTGCGATAACAATTATCGGTCATCAGCGTGGAAAAGATACGAAAGAAAATGTTAAAAGGAATTTCGGAATGCCTCATCCAGAAGGCTATCGCAAAGCGTTACGTCTAATGAAGCAGGCAGAGAAATTCGGGCGTCCGATTATTTGTTTCATCGATACGAAAGGCGCATACCCAGGTAAAGCTGCTGAGGAGCGTGGACAAAGTGAAGCGATTGCACGTAATTTAGTTGAAATGGCAGGATTGACAGTGCCGGTTATTTCGATTGTCATTGGGGAAGGTGGAAGTGGTGGTGCGCTAGCACTTGGTGTAGCGAATCATATTCACATGCTGGAGCATTCGACTTATTCTGTTATTTCTCCCGAGGGTGCGGCTTCAATTCTTTGGAAAGATTCAAGTCTTGCCAAACAGGCTGCTGAAGCGATGAAAATTACGGCACCTCATTTAAAGGAAATGGGCATTATTGATGATATTATTCCAGAGGTACTGGGTGGTGCACATCGTGATCTACAAATGCAGGCTAGCTATATCGGGGATGCCATTCGTGCTTCTTTGGAAAAGTTAGGGACACTTGACGGTGATGGACTTATTGAGGATCGTTACAATAAGTTTAGACAAATGGGTGTGTTTTCTGGCTAGGGAGTAGATGTGTGAAATCGCATCTACTCGTGTTCAATGGAAAACCAATTATACATATACGAGGAGCGATTTTAATGAAAAAGATTGCTGTTTTGACAAGTGGAGGAGACGCGCCGGGCATGAATGCGGCAGTTCGTGCGGTTGTTCGGAAGGCTATTTTCGAAGGGTTCGAAGTGGCGGGTATTTACAATGGTTATCAGGGACTGATTGAAGGGAAAATTGAGCTATTAGAGCTTGGTTCTGTTGGTGATATTATTCAACGTGGTGGAACGAAGCTCCGTTCTGCTCGTAGCGTGGAGTTCCGGACGCCAGAAGGAAGAGACAAGGCTGTCGAGCAATTGAAGGCACATGGTATTGAGGGAATTGTTGTCATTGGTGGAGACGGTTCATTCCAAGGTGCTTTTGAGTTGACGAAGCTTGGTATTCCTTGTGTAGGTGTTCCAGCGACGATTGACAACGATATTAAAGGAACTGATTTTACAATCGGCTTTGATACTGCATTGAATACGGTCATTGATGCAATCGATAAAATTCGGGATACAGCTTCATCACATGAGCGGACATTTATTGTAGAAGTGATGGGCCGTGACGCAGGTGACTTGGCTTTGTGGGCAGGACTTGCGGGCGGTGCGGAAACAATTTTAATACCGGAAGAGAAATATGATGTTCCAGCAATTATTGAAAGACTGAAAAGTGGCTCAGGCCGTGGCAAGAAGCATAGTATCATCATTGTTGCCGAAGGAGTTATGCCGGCAGTAGAACTAGCGGATTTGTTGAAGCGGGAAGCGGGTATTGATACACGTATTTCAGTACTTGGCCATATTCAAAGAGGTGGATCACCTTCCGCGCGTGACCGTGTAATTGCCAGCCAATTCGGTGCAAGAGCAGTGGAGGTCCTAAAAGAGGGCCGCGGTGGTGTCGCTGTAGGCATGAGAAACAATGGTATAGTGGAGTATGAATTAAAAGATGTTGTAGAAGCTAAGAATGAATGGAAATCAGAGATGTACAAGCTTTCAATAGAATTATCTATCTAATATAGAACTAATAATTTTATGTGACCAATGCGCGGGAGACTTTCCCAAGCACCGAGCGTTATTTGGAAAATTTATTTCAAAAGATCTATCTGAATGGTTTTATCATTGGAAAAGGGGCGAGAATAGATGAGAAAGACGAAAATAGTTTGTACAATTGGTCCTGCAAGTGAGTCACCAGAAATATTAGGGCAACTGATTGACGCGGGGATGAATGTTGCAAGGTTGAATTTTTCACATGGAGATCATGCAGAGCATAAGGCGCGTATCGATACGATTCGAAAAGTGGCCCATGAAAAAGGTAAAGTGGTCGGTATTTTGTTAGATACAAAAGGCCCTGAAATCCGAACACATTCTATGAAAAATGGCGAAGTTGATCTGGTCACGGGACAACATGTTGCTATTTCTATGCAAGAAGTCGAAGGGAATCAAAGCGTATTCTCTGTTAGCTATGAAAAACTAATTGAAGATGTTGAAGTAGGCTCAGTTATTTTACTGGATGATGGACTCATACAATTAGAGGTAACAGGAAAAGATGAAGCGCAAGGGCTTATCCAGACACTTGTTATCAATTCAGGTACATTAAAGAATAAAAAAGGTGTCAATGTCCCGGGTGTTTCGGTACAGCTTCCTGGAATTACAGACAAGGATGCAGCAGATATTTTGTTTGGGATTCAAGAAGGTGTCGATTTCATTGCAGCATCATTTGTTCGACGTGCTTCTGATGTCATGGAAATTCGTGAAATCTTAGAAGCAAATGACGGGGCTCATTTGCAAATTATTCCTAAAATTGAAAACCAAGAAGGCGTTGATAATATTGATGAAATCATTAATGTGTCTGACGGTTTAATGGTTGCGCGTGGTGATCTTGGGGTCGAAATTCCAGCAGAGGAAGTACCTATTGTACAGAAAGATCTTATTAAAAAATGTAATCAGGCAGGTAAACCGGTTATTACTGCTACACAAATGCTCGATTCAATGCAACGTAACCCGCGTCCTACACGTGCAGAAGCGAGTGACGTTGCGAATGCCATTATGGATGGCTCCGACGCTATTATGTTGTCGGGAGAAACAGCGGCAGGTTTGTATCCAGTTGAATCAGTCCGCACAATGGATCGTATTGCTACGACAACAGAAGATGCAATTGACTATCGTTCAGTCGTATCAACTCGACGTCGTGAAAAACATGGTAATATGACAGATGCGATTGGGCAAGCAGCGGCCTACACAGCTATTAACTTAAAAGTGAAAGCAGTTCTTGCACCGACCGAAAGTGGTCATACAGCTAAGATGATTGCTAAATACCGTCCGGGTTGCCCAGTTATTGCGGTGACATCTACTGAATTATGCTCAAGAAAACTGTCACTTGTTTGGGGCGTCTATCCGATTGTGGGTAAAAAAGTAACTTCTATTGATGAGGTTTTGCAGGAGTCTGTTGAAGAGAGTATTAAGCATCAATATGTTGGTCATGGTGATGTAGTGATTATTACTGCCGGGGTCCCAGTCGGTGAAGCTGGAACGACGAACTTGATGAAAATTCAAGTTGTGGGCGATCAACTTGCACGCGGGCAAGGAATTGGTAGAACGACTGCATTTGGTCGTACGGTTGTTGCCAGAAATGCAGCAGAGGCACTAGCGCTTGATACAACAGGTGCTATTCTTGTTACAGTTGGTTCGGATCGGGATATGATGCCTGCTATTGAAAAGTGTGCTGGACTCATTACAGAAGAAGGTGGACTCACTAGTCATGCGGCAGTCGTAGGACTTAGTTTAGGTATCCCTGTTATTGTAGGCGTTGAAAATGCAACAAAACTGATTAAGCATGGTAACGAAGTGACAATGGATGCTGAATCTGGTGTGATTTATAACGGACATGCAAGTGTCCTGTAATAATCAGTAATTAGTAAAGGCTGCTTCCGAATTGGTCGGTAAGCAGCCTTTTCACTTAATTCAGCACAAATACATTTGCTGAATTAAGTGAAAGCCACCGGCGGATGTCACAGATTTTGAAAGGAGTTAATTGAGCAAGCTCAATTCAAAATCTGGACGCAATCACGCTGAGGCGTGATTGATAATTAGGAGGTCGACTACAATATGAAATGGCTAATTCTTTCCTTTATTGCAATTCCAACTGCGGAGCTCGCTTTGCTAATCTATTCAGGGAAAACGCTAGGTCTTTTCCCTACGATTGCTATCATCCTACTAACAGGTGTAGGTGGTGCTTACATGGCGAAACGGCAAGGGATGAAAGCGTGGAATGAGCTGAGAACTCGAATGGCGACAATGGAAACACCGGGGAATGCCCTGATTGACAGTGTCTGTATTTTTTTTGGTGGTATCTTGCTCATCATGCCTGGCTTTATAACAGATATTGTTGGGATAATGCTGTTATTCAAAGGACCGAGAAACTTCATTCGTCCTTTTATCCAAAAGTGGATTTATAACAAAATGAAAAATGGCCGTATCATTATGATGTGAACAAGGGATGTTGTTTAATTTTCAGGGCGGCAAATAATAAAAACGGTGTGAGTAAAATGCCGGGTAATCCGAATAAGTAAACTGAGCATGCAGTAATGAAAAACGCATGGATTGGTTTTAATTGGAACGTGGAGGCCCACATATATGATTCGGCCATTTGACGGGTAATCATCGTAAACAAATAGAGCAAAATAAGCGTAATTCCAACATAAAGATTATTTGTATAGATGAAAAATGCTGCCATAGGTAGCAGGAACAAGCCAATTCCGAGAAAGGGAAGGCTGTCTGCAAGTGAAATTAAAAACGCCATACCAATGGGTGAAGTGAATCGAAGAAAGAAGAACCCAGCGGTGATAATTAAAAAGGTGAGGAAGAATAGCCGCATTTCCACGGCTATGAACGTGCCAATTAGTTGCCCAGCTTTTGTAAACATCCTTTTTGCAGGTTGGCGGACTTTGGCGGGAAAATAGACTAGAAACCAAAACCGATTTTTTCCAGATTCGCGAAGTGCAAAGAAATAAGCGATAAGGAATATAAAAAGGCTAAACAACTGTTGGAATATCATGCTAATCATTGTGACAGCATATTCCAGTATGGCATGTCCATATTGAACAACTTTATCTTCAAGAAAAACGAATAGCTTCCCCGCGATATTGGTATTTTTTGTGAACGGCGCAATATGACGCTCAATAGCGGGAATCGTGTCCATTAATCCGTGAAGTGCGACGAAGGTAAATGTACTAAATAGGAATATGATTAGGGTCATAACGAATAGTGTTGCAATCGTTAAAGGCAGTTTTATCATGGTGCGTAAAGACACCAAAATGGGTGCAGTAAAATAGGCAATAATGACTGCGATGGCAGCAGGAGGGACAAAAAAGAAAAGAATTGCTGTCATAATAACAGGTAGCCATTTAAATAATATTAATTGGAAAGTCTGTTGCTTGTCGCGGTTTGTAGCCATTTATCTCCCCCCTTTTTACAAATATAAAAACAAAAATAAGCGTAACCATTCACAAAGATGACGAAATTGATTATAATGGTCGTTGTAAGCGTTTTTAGATAGTATATTATTATTAGCAGACTGGCCGTCCTTCTTTTTTTAGGAATGAACGGCTACACTGAAAGAAGGAGCGATTTATATGACATCAACCAAAGGGTTGGAAGGAGTCGTAGCGACACAGTCAGCAATCAGTTCAATTATTGATGACACACTTACATATGTCGGCTATGATATTGACGATCTCGCAGAGAATGCCAGTTTTGAAGAAGTCATTTATCTTCTATGGCATCAACGTCTTCCAAAAGAGGATGAGCTTGCGGAACTGAAAAAACAGCTAGCAGATCATATGGCTGTTCCTCAAGAAGTACTTAATCATTTTAAAACGTATCCAATCCAAGAAGTACATCCGATGGCGGCACTTCGTACAGCTGTCTCACTTCTAGGATTATACGATGATAAAGCTGAAGATATGTCTGATGAAGCTAACTACGAAAAAGCGATTAAGCTTCAAGCTAAAATTGCGACAATCGTTACTTCATTTGCTCGTATTCGTAAAGGTCTTGAGCCAGTTGCTCCAAAAGCGGGTATTGGTTATGCTGAAAACTTCCTTTACATGCTTTCTGGTAAAGAACCAGCAGCAATTGCAATCGAAGCATTCGACAAAGCATTAGTTCTTCATGCTGACCACGAATTAAATGCATCGACGTTCACAGCGCGTGTCTGTGTTGCAACACTTTCCGATGTGTACTCTGGCGTAACAGCTGCGATTGGTGCACTTAAAGGACCACTTCATGGTGGTGCAAACGAGCAAGTGATGAAAATGTTAATGGAAATCGGTTCTGAAGAAAATGTAGAGCCTTACATCCGTGAAAAACTAGCAAACAAAGAAAAAATCATGGGCTTCGGGCATCGTGTATACCGTAAAGGTGACCCGCGTGCGAAGCATCTACGTGCGATGTCTAAAAAGTTGACAACATTACGCGGTGAAGAGAAATACTACAATATGTCAAATCAAATCGAAGCAATTGTTACGGGTGAAAAGAATCTACCACCGAACGTAGACTTCTATTCGGCATCGGTATACCATTCACTTGATATCGATCATGATTTATTCACACCTATTTTTGCAGTTTCCCGCGTATCTGGTTGGATTGCGCACATTCTTGAGCAATATGCAAACAATCGTTTGATTCGTCCACGTGCAGACTATATTGGACCGGGTATGCAGAAATATGTACCGATTAACGATCGTAAATAACAAGAAATGAAGCAGTAAGGTATTGACTAACTGTGGGGCGGCGTATTCATATGTCAGCCCTATGATTTTGAAATTAGGAGGAAATTATTCATGACTAACGGTGGAAAAATTACAGTAACTAACGGTGTACTAAATGTTCCAGATCACGCAACAATTCCTTTCATTATCGGTGACGGTACTGGACCGGATATTTGGCATGCGGCATCACGTGTACTTGAAGCGGCTGTAGACAAAGCGTACGACGGCAAGAAAAAACTTGTATGGAAAGAAGTTCTTGCAGGAGAGAAAGCATTCAACGAAACGGGCGAATGGCTACCACAAGAAACACTTGACACAATCGAAGAGTATTTGATCGCTATTAAAGGACCTCTTACAACACCAATCGGTGGCGGTTTCCGTTCATTGAACGTTGCACTTCGCCAAGAGTTGGATCTTTACACTTGCTTACGTCCAGTGCGTTACTTTGAAGGGGTTCCTTCACCCGTTAAGCGTCCAGAAGACTGTGATATGGTTATTTTCCGTGAAAACACAGAAGATATTTATGCAGGAATTGAATACAAAGAAGGTACGCCGGAAGCTAAGAAAATGATTAATTTCTTGCAAAATGAAATGGGCGTTAAAAATATCCGTTTCCCAGAAACTTCTGGAATCGGTATTAAGCCGATTTCTGAAGATGGTACAAAACGTCTAGTGCGTGCTGCTCTTAACTACATCATCAAAGAAGGCCGCAAATCATTGACGCTTGTTCATAAAGGTAACATCATGAAGTTCACGGAAGGCGCGTTCAAAAACTGGGGCTATGAAGTGGCTGAACAAGAATTTGGCGATAAAGTATTTACTTGGAACCAATATGACAAAATTCAAGAAGCTGAAGGAACAGAAGCCGCGAACAAAGCTCAATCAGATGCTGAAGCAGCAGGCAAAATCATCGTTAAAGATGCAATTGCTGACATCTTCCTACAACAAATCTTGACACGTCCAAAAGAGTTTGATGTTGTTGCAACAATGAACTTGAATGGTGACTATATTTCTGATGCACTTGCTGCACAAGTTGGTGGAATCGGTATCGCACCTGGTGCGAACATTAACTACGATACAGGCCATGCAATCTTTGAAGCAACACACGGTACTGCACCGAAATATGCAGGTCTTGATAAAGTAAACCCATCTTCAGTTCTTCTTTCAGGTGTTTTAATGCTTGAACACCTTGGATGGAACGAAGCTGCAGCAATGATCACAGCTTCAATTGAACATACAATTGCATCTAAAGTTGTTACTTACGACTTTGCACGTCTAATGGACGGTGCTACTGAAGTAAAAGCTTCAGAATTTGCTAATGAATTGATCAAAAACCTATAATGTTGAAGGGGGATATTTCCCCTTCGTACATAATTTGAAAATCGAGTAGCAGATGCTACTCGATTTTTTTTCTGATTATTGTTAAACTTATAGTGTTCGAGTATATCTAAAGGGGGAAGCACGTTGATACTTGGAAAGAAAAGACGTCTTGGAAGAAAGATTGAAGATATTACTGTTGGAGAAAAGTTAAAGTTGACAGAAAAAATAGAAGATAAAGACCTACTACTTTACCTAGGGTTAACGAATGATAGTAACCCGCTTTATATTCAGCATGATTACGCTTCGCAGACTACTTTTGAAAAACCAATTGTACCAACCATTATGCTGACTGGAATTGTAACCTCGGCTATTTCAAAATATTTGCCAGGCCCGGGCTCACATGTTGTGGAACAGCACCTAACATTCCAAAAACCTGTCTATCACTATTCGACGATTGAGTTTCTGTTCGAGGTGACCCGTGTGACTAGAGAAGATAATCGTATTGATATTTCGGTAGAAGCTCGTGATGAGCAACAAGGGATTGTCATTTCAGGAACAGTGTCGGCACTACCACCAAAAGTGGAGGAACGTCTTACTTCACAAGCGATGGATAATTTTTGATGGGAGAGCTGATTGAGAGAATGTCTAAACAAAAGAAAATTTTAATTGTCGATGACGAACAACCGATTCGTACATTGCTCGAATATAATTTACAGCAAGCGCAATATGAAACGATTTCAGCGGCTGATGGTGAAGAGGCGGTTCAACAAGCAGAGTTGGAAAAGCCCGATTTAATATTACTCGATTTAATGCTTCCGAAAATGGATGGTTTAGATGTTTGTAAAACATTAAGGCAGCGTGGCGTCGATATTCCAATCATTATGTTAACGGCAAAAGGGGACGAGTTCGACAAAGTGTTGGGGCTTGAAATAGGTGCAGATGACTATATGACTAAACCATTTAGCCCGCGTGAAGTAGTAGCCCGTGTGAAAGCTGTGCTACGACGTAGTGGAGATGCTGCAGCGCGTAGCGAAGATAATAATAGCGTCATGAGTTCTGGGGCGCTAACTGTTCATCCTGAGCAATATGTGGCGTATCTAAACAATGAAGAATTAGAATTTACACCAAAGGAATTTGAGTTGCTTGTATATTTTATGCAAAATAAAAATCGAGTCCTGTCGCGTGACCAATTATTAAGTGCGGTTTGGAATTATGACTTTGCGGGAGATACACGCATTGTCGATGTTCATGTCAGCCATTTACGTGAGAAAATTGAAGAAAATACAAAGAAGCCAGCATTCATTAAAACGGTAAGGGGAATTGGCTATAAATTTGAGGAGCAGAAAGCATGAGCAAAAGTCTTTACGCTCGCCTTGTAGTTGCTTGTGCAATCCTTCTATCAGTCCTTTTAACTGGCCTTGGAATTGTTCTTGGTCAGTTTTTTCCGTTATTTGCGGAAAGCAGTCAACTTGCATTGCAACATCAATATTGGTTATTCCTAATCGCCACACTCGTTATTGCCTTTTTGTTGTCTATATTTATCGCTTCAAAGATGATGTTGCAATATGCCCGTCCAATTGATGATATGACGAAAATAGCGACTCGGATTGCGAATGGTGATTATTTGGTGCGGGTCCAAACGGTCGACTCGGATTATGATAATGATTTAGGGATGGCTCTTAACAAAATTGCAAGCGATTTTCAGGAAATATCGACGCAGCAAGTCATGGAAAAAGAGCGTTTGAAAACACTGATTGAAAGCATGGGTAGCGGACTTCTTATGTTTGGACGAGGAGGGACGGTCAATCTTTTCAATGAAGTATTTAAAAAAACGTTCGGATTATCAGAGCGTGAAGTGGTCGGTAAAACGTTTAAAGAAATCGGTTTACCAATTGCGATTGAAAATCTGATTGAAGATGTTTTTATGACAGAACAAGTTCGCGCAAAACAAATACGCATTGATAGTAGTGATCATCCTGCTTATATGAGTGTATATGGAGCGCCTGTTATTGGTATTCATGGAAATTGGCTAGGGATTGTTGTCGTCATCCATGACATCACGGAGCTCATCCGACTTGAAGAAGTAAGAAAAGACTTTGTCGCGAACGTTTCTCATGAATTACGCACACCCATTACATCTATAAAGGGATTTACGGAAACATTATTAGATGGCGCAATGAATGAACCTGTTATTATGAAAGAATTTCTTGGGATTATTCAGAAGGAAAGTGACCGTTTGCATTTGCTAATCGACGATTTACTCGAATTATCGGGAATGGAAAGGGAAGCTTTTTCGCTTACGTATGCAATTGTTAATGTGAAAGAAATGATACAAGATGCAATGAAAATCGTCTCTAGAAGCATGGAACGCAAGAAGATGAACATAGTTTCGGAGATTCCTGAAAATCTATTCATCGAAGCAGATGCTAGTCGACTCATTCAAGTGATGGTCAATTTGTTATCGAATGCTATTAGTTATTCGAAAGAGGATACAAAGGTTACAGTTACTGTCACTAGTTCTGTGAACGAGGTAGTGATTACAATTCGCGACCAAGGGATTGGGATTGAGCAATCAGAGTTACCGCGACTATTTGAGCGATTTTATCGGGTGGATCGTGCTAGGAGCCGAGATTCAGGTGGAACAGGGTTAGGTCTAGCAATTGTCAAGCACCTTGTTGAAATTCATGGTGGTCGCGTTGAAGTAGAAAGTACGATTGGCGTCGGGACTACTTTTTGTATTCATTTGCCGATTACGCATGATAAGTGAGCGATCCGCAACTCGGAATTCCTGGTCACACATACAATTCAAAAAATAAAGCCCTTCGACCGAGTATCATTGTCGATTCAAGGGCTATTTCAGTATCATGTTCTTATTATTCCTAGTATAAATGCAACAGCCATTACCATATCTCGATATGGAATAAATGATTTGTCGCACTTTAACATTGTAAGTATATCTATTCCCTATACAAACCAAGCAAAGGCGCCTTAATGGCGGGAGGCATCCCCCCTAGCGCCGAAGCGGATTCAATGGAATGTTTTATTGTTTAGGCATTTTCTCTAGGAAATAAGTCGAATCGGGAGTGAGGGGACAGGCACTGCCACAATTTGAAGTGCACGAATGGTGTCAATGTCTGTCCCCGTTTGTGCTTTCCAACCAAAAAGCGTAGGGCTCTCAATTATTCGAGAGTCCTACGCTTTTTCACGATATTATGAAACTTCCAGCAAACTAATCCGTATAACATAGAGGATACATATAAAGGAGGGACTTTAAAATGAGTACACGCCGAATTTCAGTTATTGTCGGTATGGCGATTGCCGGTTTATTACTTATCGTTATTGCTTTTACAACTTGGTACACAGTTGATGAGTCAGAGCAGGCTGTTGTGATTACTTTTGGGAAAGCAGATACACCTATTACAGAATCAGGACTGCATTTCAAACTGCCTTGGCCGATTCAGAATGTAGAAATACTTTCGAAGGAAACGTTTAGTCTTCAGTTTGGCTATAAACAGGATCCAGGTGGCGAACTTGTATCATTTGATAAAGAAACAAAAATGATTACAGGGGATGAATATATTGTCCTGACAGATCTTGTTGTGCAGTGGAAAATTACAGAGCCGCAAAAATATTTATTCAATGCACAAGACCCTCAGGAAATTCTTTCTGATGCAACGTCTGCATCGATTCGTTCAGTTATTGGAAGCTCGACGATAGATGCTGCGTTAACAGACGGTAAAGCTGAAATCGAAGCACAGACACGTGAACTGCTTTCTACACTCATTGAAAAATATGATATTGGTATTGCGATTCAAGGTGTGAAATTGCAAGATGTTGAACTTCCGAATGCGGAAGTTAGGGCAGCTTTTACAGCAGTGACAGATGCCAGAGAAACGAAAAATACGAAAATAAATGAAGCGGAAAAATATGAAAATCAGAAAAAGAATGAAGCACAGGGGGAGCGTGACGCTATCAAATCGCGGGCAGCAGGGCAAAAGACAGCTCGTGTCGAACAGGCACGCGGTGATGTCGCCTTGTTTAACAATCTGCATACGGAATATATGAAAAATAAGGAAATTACGCGCCAACGATTAGTACTTGAAACGCTCGAGCAAGTGTTACCAAAAGCGAAAATTTATATTATGAATGATCAAGGTGAAACTGTGAAATATCTACCCTTGCAACAATTGGAAAACCAAACACCTCCACCAGTAGTAGAATCGACTAAAGAAGGAGGCGGGAAGTAATGGCAAATGATAATAATCCATTTAAAACAATTGAAGGTAAACTAGCAGAAAAGCAACGTAAGAAACAACAAGGAACTGGAGAACCTAAGGCACCGATAGAAGTAAAGAAATATGTGAAGCTGACACTTTTTTGGACCGCTTTATTTGCGATTGTCATTATCCTAATCGCCAATGTCTTTGTCGTCAAAGAAGGAGAATATCACGTCGTCCGTCAATTCGGTGAGATTAAACGTACAGTCCAAGAACCGGGTATTAACATAAAAATACCATTCATTCAAAGTGTCACGACCTTACCGAAAAGTCAAATGACGTTCAATGTATCTGAAGAGGAAATTAACACAAGAGACAAAAAGCGTATTATTATTGATAACTATGCTGTTTGGAAAATTACACATCCAGGTGATATGATCTCCAATGCACGAAACATCGTCAATGCTGAAGCGCGAATGGAAGAGTTCATTTACTCAGTTGTAAGGACAGAGCTTGGACAACTTGACTATGTAGACGTTGTCAATGATGAGAATTCTTCACGTGGGAGTTTAAATGACCGGGTAACAGAGCGAGTCAATGAATTTCTTGCTGAAGGTAATTATGGAATCGAAGTGGTTGACGTACGCATGAAGCGCATTGATCTACCACAAGAAAACGAACAATCCATCTACACACGGATGATATCTGAACGTGAATCGACTGCACAAACGTATTTATCTGAAGGGGATGCAGCCAAGCAACGTATCGAAGCGGAAACAGATCGTGAAGTGCAGGAAATGCTTGCCTTAGCGAAAAAAGAAGCAGCTATTATCCATGCTGAGGGTGAATCTGAAGCAGCAAAAATCTACAATGATACTTTTTCAAAAGATCCTGAGTTTTATAACTTATATCGTACACTTCAGTCATACAGCAAAACAATCGGTGATGACACGATGATTATTCTTCCAGCCGATTCTCCGTATGCGAAAGTGTTAACGGGTTACTTGGAATAATGGAATGCCTGCATGGTTAGCGGAAAACCCGCCATGCAGGCATTTTCATTTACTATGGCTATCGTGGTAAGATAAATGCAGATGATGTCTTAATTTTATTCAGCAACCTCCTGCCGAATAAAATTAAATAAGAGGAGTGGACCGAACATGTCGACAAAGAAAATTGTTTTATTGGATGGCAATAGCTTGGCTTACCGTGCCTTTTTCGCCTTGCCTTTATTAACAAATGATAACGGAATTCATACGAACGCTGTGTATGGTTTTACGATGATGTTACAAAACATTCTCGAGGATGAAAAACCGACCCATATACTAGTGGCATGGGATGCAGGGAAAACAACATTTAGGCATTCGACATACGGGGAATATAAGGGAGGACGTCAGAAAACGCCACCTGAATTATCCGAGCAGTTCCCCTACTTGCGTAAGCTGCTAGATGCCTATCAAATTCCTCAATATGAACTGGATCAGTATGAGGCGGATGACATCATTGGCACGCTGAGTAAAACGGGCGATGCAGATCAAGCGGAAGTTGTAGTTATCTCAGGTGATAAGGACTTGACGCAACTGGCGAGCGGTCATACGACGGTGTACATCACCCGAAAAGGGATGACGGATATTGAAAAGTATACACCTGACCATGTACGTGAGAAATACGGCATTGAGCCACATCAAATTATTGATATGAAAGGCTTAATGGGCGATGCATCTGATAATATTCCTGGTGTTCCAGGTGTAGGGGAGAAGACAGCACTTAAATTGTTAATCGAATACGGTTCAATTGAAAATGTCTACCAATCCCTCGATAAAATTACGGCTAAAAAGCTGAATGAGAATTTGACGAATAATGAAGCACAGGCATTTATGAGCAAAGAGCTAGCGACGATTGAAGTCGAAGCACCTATTACTGTTACATTGGATGATTTGGTGTATAGCGGACCCGATTTGGACGAAGTGGCTGCGATTTATCAGGAATTAAAATTTAAAACACTATTAGAAAAGATCGCACCACAAGCAGCGAATGAGCCGCAAATTGCGATTGAAGTGACAATCGTCAGCGACTTGACGCAGGCTGACTTAACAGATGACATGGTCGTCCATATTGAGATGATGGATGAAAACTACTTAACGGCAGATATTCTTGGAATTAGTCTAGCCGATGCAATGGGTACGCAGTTTGTCCCGCTACGAGTTGCTAAGAAATCCGTTGCATTCCAAGAATGGTTAAAAGATCCTGCTAAAAAGAAATATGCGTCGGACTCAAAAGCAGCCATTGCGTCACTAGCTCGTGAAGGGCTGGAAGCAGATGGTTTTGAATTCGATTTCCTGCTAGCTACGTATATTGTCAATCCATCGACGACATATACAGATGTGGCTTCGATTGCGCGTGAGTTCGGCTATATGGATATTCAGCAAGACGAAGTGGTCTATGGCAAAGGTGCTAAGAAAGCAGTACCAACTGAAGAAGTTATTGCGGAACATGCTAGTCGCAAAGCACAAGCGATTTGGCAGTTACGTCCAACTGTTGAAGAAAGATTGAAAGAAAATGACCAATACGATTTATATCACGAACTTGAATTACCACTTGCTAAAATTCTTAGTAAAATGGAAATAACAGGCGTGAAGACAGACTTGGCGACACTACAAGAAATTGGTGTCGATTTGACTGCTAAGTTAACGGAACTTGAAGCGGCCATTTACGAAGCGGCTGGAGACAAGTTCAACATTAATTCACCAAAACAGTTGGGTGTTATATTATTTGAGAAAATAGGGCTAACGCCGATTAAAAAGACCAAGACGGGATATTCAACGGCGGCAGACGTCCTTGAAAAGCTCGAAGGTGAACATGAAATCATTAGTTTGATTTTAACGTATCGCCAATTGGGTAAACTGAATTCAACATATATCGAAGGATTATCTAAAGAAATTCATGATGATGGAAAAATCCATACACGCTTTCAACAAGCACTAACAACAACAGGTCGTCTTAGTTCCATTAACCCGAACTTGCAGAACATTCCTGTTCGATTAGAAGAGGGAAGAAAAATCCGTGCAGCATTTGTCCCGTCTGAACCAGGCTGGTATTTATTTGCGGCGGATTATTCTCAAATTGAGTTGCGTGTACTTGCTCATATGTCACAGGATACCAAGATGATTGAGGCGTTCCGTGCAGGTGTGGATATTCATACGCAAACAGCAATGGACGTGTTTGGGGTAGATAAAGAATCTGTGACGTCAGATATGCGCCGTGCTGCGAAAGCGGTCAACTTCGGAATTGTTTATGGCATTAGTGATTATGGATTGTCGCAGAACTTGGACATTACTCGAAAAGATGCGGCGAAATTTATTGATACGTATCTCAATAGCTTCCCGGGTGTGAAGCAGTATATGGCTGATATTGTAGCAGATGCAAAGCAGAAGGGGTATGTGACGACACTCATGAATCGTCGCCGTTATTTGCCGGACATTACGAGTTCGAATTTCAATTTACGCGGTTTTGCTGAACGAACAGCTATGAATACGCCGATTCAAGGGAGTGCCGCAGATATAATTAAGAAAGCAATGATTGATATGGCAGCTAGGCTGGAAGCGGAAGGCTTGCAAACGCGTATGCTGTTACAAGTGCATGATGAATTAATATTTGAAGCGCCAGAGGATGAAATTGAAAGGTTAAAAGTAATTGTACCAGAAGTGATGGAATCCGCACTTACACTCGATGTGCCACTAAAAGTCGATTGGGCATTTGGATTATCTTGGTACGAAACGAAGTGAGGGAAATGATATGCCAGAATTACCGGAAGTAGAAGGGGTTGTCCGTTCGCTTGCACCAATCGCAACGGGCAGGACAATCTGTAAAGTAACCGTGTCGGATACGGTGATAAAGTCGAAGCAACTGGGGAAAGAAGCGATTGTAAAGGGGATTACAACGGAGGACTTTTCGGTTGATTTGGTAGGTATGACGATTGCGAACGTCACGCGCCGTAGCAAATACATTTACTTTCATTTGATAAAAGACGGTAATACTTGTCTCCTTGTTAGTCATTTAGGAATGTCAGGCGCATGGTTCACGGTCAAATCTATTGATGATATTACGGAAATGAAATTCCGTAAGCATATCCATGTTATTTTGTCGATGGACGACGGGGGATTGCTCGTTTATTCAGATATACGAAGATTTGGAGAGCTGCGGCTCATCGGTTGTGAAGCAGATCACCCGCCCCTGTTAAAAATGGCGCCAGAGCCGTTTGCGGAAGAAGCTTGTCGGCATTTCTTAGATATGGCGGCTATGCCGAAGTATGCGCGAAAGGCGATTAAAGACGTCATCATGGATGGGCATGTGCTTTCGGGTTGCGGCAATATTTATGCAACGGAAGCGTTGTTCAAGATGAATATGCATCCCGCGCGAACGGCTGAACAGGTTAGTTTGGCTCGGAAAAAAGAATTGTTCCAGGTGATTGTGGATGTGCTACAGGAGAGCATTGATGCGGGCGGTAGTTCGATTTCGGATTACCGCAATATTGATGGACAAGCAGGGACAATGCAAGACCGCCTGAAAATGTATGGCCGGAAAGTATGTAGTGCATGTGGTGCGAATACGGAAAGCTTGAAAATTGCAGGTAGAACATCGGTTTATTGCCCAGCGTGTCAGAAGTGAGGAGAATGTCACATGATCATTGGTTTGACAGGTAGTATTGCTAGTGGGAAAAGTACAGTGTCTGCCATGCTGCGAAAAAAAGGGTTTCCAATTGTGGATGCGGATGAGATTGCCAGGCTTGTTGTTGAGCCGGGCAGTCCCGTTTTGCTTGAAATCAGCCGTCAGTTTGGTGAGGATATTGTCAATAAGGATGGTTCACTTAACCGCGAAAAATTGGGTGGACGTATTTTTGGTAATGATGAGGAAAGACAAAAGTTGAACAGCATTATCCATCCTGCAATACGTCAGGAAATGCTGCGACAAAAGGAGGAGTGGCTGTCGAATGGAGCAAACACAGTCATTATGGATATCCCCTTGCTGTTCGAAAGTAAGCTCCAATCATTTGTCGATAAAATCATTGTTGTGTCTGTTTCACCAGAAGTCCAAAAAGAACGGCTTATTGCTCGAAATGTGTTATCGCAAGAAGAAGCGGATACACGAATACGTTCACAATTGCCTATGAAGATTAAAGAACAGGGAGCAGACGTGGTTTTGTACAATGATGGTACACTAGAAGAAACGGCGAAACAGCTTGAAAATATACTGTTAGAGTGGCATATTGCACCTTGATTTGTATTCTGAAAAGTGGGAATATATTAATGTTCTCACGTAATCTTTTCTTTTGCGTTTAATGTGTTATACTAATTAATGAAAAGTGATTAAGAGTATAACATACATGCAGGAGGACTGGTTTTTATGACTACTTCTATAGCGATTAACGGGTTTGGACGGATTGGACGGATGGTTTTCCGCCAAATGATCACCGAGAAAGAAGTAACGATCGTAGCGGTGAACGCGATGTACGCACCAGAAACTCTTGCCCATCTACTCAAGTACGATACCAATCACGGACCATTTGATGGTGAAGTGATTGTGGAAGAACATGCACTTGTTGTCAATGGAAAACGTGTTATGATCGTTTCAGATCGCGATCCGCTCAATCTACCTTGGAAAGAGCTTGGTGTAGACATTGTGATTGAAGCGACAGGTAAATTTAATTCACGCGACAAAGCCGCACTTCATCTAAAGGCGGGTGCAAAAAAAGTTATCATCTCTGCACCAGGTACCGATGAAGATATAACAATCGTTTTGGGCGTCAACGATGATAAGCTTGATATTGAAAAACATGATATTATTTCAAATGCTAGCTGTACAACGAATTGTTTGGCACCAGTAGCAAAAGTATTGAATGATACATTTGGTATTGAAAATGGGTTGATGACAACTGTTCATGCCTATACGAATGACCAAAAAAACTTAGATAATCCGCATAAGGACCTTCGGCGTGCACGTGCTTGTGCACAGTCCATTATTCCAACTTCAACAGGGGCGGCGAAAGCGCTATCACTTGTACTTCCTGAATTGGAAGGGAAGATTCATGGCTTGGCATTACGTGTGCCGACGCCAAACGTATCACTTGTCGATCTTGTTGTAGATGTGAAAACAGATGTAACAGTTGAAATGGTAAACGAAGCATTCAGACAAGCATCCGTTGGAACAATGACTGGTATACTGCGTTTTACGACTGAACCGCTAGTTTCCATTGATTTTAACACGACGACGGACTCTGCGATTATTGACGGGTTGTCAACGATTGTCATGGGTGACCGAAAAATAAAAGTGCTTGCTTGGTATGATAATGAGTGGGGCTACTCCGCCCGCGTTGTTGACTTAACAAAAAAGGTAGCCAAGGCCTTACAAACTGCTATAGCAGCCTAATCATGAGTCCTCCATCAAACTGATGGAGGATTTTTTTCCTTTGCACGGTTTTCTGATGTTCTTGCTAATGTTCTGTTATAATTAACTTGATTCATCAAAAATCCCCCTCATTTTATGAGTAGCGGGATGAATGTTAAAATGGCATATAAATATGGACTCAATTATGCTGAGGCGTAATTTATTAAATATATCTATGAAAAATCGGAGGATACACATTATGAAATGTCCAGCTTGCCAATACAATGGCACTCGGGTCATCGATTCTAGACCGGCCGAGGAGAATCGATCGATTCGACGTCGTAGAGAATGTGAACAGTGTTCGTTCCGATTTACGACTTTTGAAAAAGTGGAGGAAACACCACTCGTTGTTGTGAAGAAGGATGGTTCACGGGAAGAGTATAGTGGAGAAAAAGTATTGCGGGGCCTTATTCGCGCGTGTGAGAAACGTCCTGTAGCTCTAGAGGATTTGAAAGCCATCGTTTATTCCATCGAAAAAGAATTGAGAAGTGCCGGAGTCGCGGAAATCAATTCTGATGAGGTTGGAGAAATGGTGATGAAATTATTAGCAGATGTCGATGAAGTGGCTTATGTTCGATTCGCATCGGTTTATCGTGATTATCAAGACGTGACAGTTTTTATTGAAGAGCTTCAACGATTACAGCAGCGTTCGCAAAAATAATAGTTTACTTCAATTTATTAGTCACCTAGAGAGGGAGGAGGAGCCGTGATGGCATACCTCTACAAGGAGCTTCAGCCAATTGATGCTTATACAATCATGTTGGCACACCCATTTACAGATTATGACCGCCAATTAGTTACGTTATTTTATCAGCCGCTTATTGGTCGGGATGCTATGAGCCTATTTATGACACTATGGGCAGATGCAGAGCAGCAAGAGAATTTGGTCTATAACCACTATCACTTGATGAATATTTTGACGATGCCACTTGGACCTGTTTTTGAAGCGCGTATCTCGCTCGAAGCTATCGGGCTATTGCGAACATCCAGAAAGAAAAGTGGTGATGCTAGAGAGTTTTTGTACGAGCTATTGCCGCCACTTGATGCCAAGGCTTTTTTTGCAGATCCCTTACTATCGACGTTTCTATTTAGTAAAATAGGTGAGCAGTCGTATCGGGGCTTACGTGCTCGATTTTCATTAGACCTTAAGCGGGATAATGACTTTGAGGATGTATCTAGAACATTTTTGGATGTATACACTCCTATCCAAAAAGGAACGATTATAGATGAAGTTGCTGATTTTAAAGGCCGTACTGAGTCGTTAGGCGTTCCGTTTGTGCAGACAGATTTTGATTTTGATCTTTTGCAATCTGGTTTGTCTGAGCAAATGGTTCCGCAAGCTGCATTATCTACTGTTTCAAAGGCAATGATTGCAAAATTGGCCTTTTTATATACATTGAATCCACTAGATATGCAAAAAGTGGTGATAATGGCGCTTGATGAGGACCTTAAATTGCCGGAAGAGCGATTGCGTAAAGCTGCTTCCGAATTTTATAAGATGAATGTAACAAAACAGCCGCCCCAATTGCAAAAAGTCTTTGTACAGGAGCCACCTAAACAATCAGCTGAACTAAAATCACGGGGCGATGCAAACGCCTATTATCTTGAAAACACTTCTCCGATTGAAATCCTACGTGAATTAAGGGGCGGCAAGGAGCCGTTATCTGTGGATGTGGAGTTGGCTGAAAGGCTAGTCAATACATATGAGTTGTCTTATGGCGTCGTCAATACGCTATTACAATATGTTTATCTCCGCAATGATGGGAAATTGACAAACAAGTATGTGGAGCGAATTGCCTCCCATTGGGCGAATAAAGAACTAGAGACAGCAGAAGCGGCAATGGAGTTGGCGCGCCAAGAACATGATAAGTATACGAAGTGGAAAAATGAAGGTCAAAAGCCAGCAGTGCAAAGAAAACCAACGCGCGAAGAAAAAGTGCCTGATTGGTTTTACAAAAAAGAACAACCGCAGGACAAGAAAGAGCCGAAGAAATCGGTAGCTGTCGACGAAGAGCGTAGGCGATTATTGAAGGAATTAGGTGTAACAGGAAACGGGGTGGAGTGAAATGGAACGAATTGGAGATACAATGAAACGTGTCGTAAAAGCACCAGCTTTTGCAGCGCGCTATGAAGAGTTGCGTAATGAAGTGATGGAAAGTCCGGGTGTCCAGCAGTTTTTGACGGATCATGCAGATGACATTAACAAAGATGTTGTCGACCGGAGCCTGCCGAAATTATACGATTATGCATCAGCTTCGCATGATTGTGGTAAATGTGCGGACCTTGGAGGCTGTATTAATGTGTTGAAAGGGTTCGAACCGAAATTGGTACTGACGCGTGGTCTAATTGATGTGGAGTATATGAAATGTAGGAATAAGCTCATAGACGAAGAAAGTAGAAATGTGTCTAAGATGATTGACAGTTATTATATGCCAAAGGATGTCATGGAGGCGAGACTGCAAAATATTGATATGTTTTTCGATGATAGTCGAGTTAGAATTGTGCGTGTAGCGAAAGACTTTTTGAATGCTTTTGACGAAACGGGGAAGCTTCCTGAAAAAGGGATGTATATTTACGGTCCGTTTGGTATTGGGAAGTCCTTTATTTTAGGCGCCTTAGCTAATGAATTGGCAAATCGTCGAATTCGTACAGTTGCTGTCTATGTGCCGGAGTTTGTGCGTGAGATGAAACAGTCGATACAGGATCAGTCGCTCAATGAAAAAATTGAGTTTGTGAAAAAAGCACAGGTGCTTATGCTTGATGATATCGGTGCGGAGGCAATGTCTGCTTGGACACGTGATGAAGTGATTGGGACTATTTTACAATTTAGAATGGCTGAAAAATTACCGACATTTTTCACATCGAATTTTAGTTATGAAGAATTAGAACATCATTTGACGTATAGCCAGCGCGGTGAAAAAGAAGCAGTTAAAGCTGCGCGTATCATGGAAAGAATTCGTATGGTCAGCAGTCCATTGCGACTTGATGGTGAAAATAGGCGCGGGAAGTAAAATAAATGCGTATGATTAAGAAGCGATTCTTAGTCATACGCATTTGTGATTATTATAGCAATGGACCGATGTTAAAAGTTTCTTTTTCCAGGATCTAAATCATTGTTGTTATTCCGTCTTTTATTGTTGTTTTTTTGATTATTCAACCGATCGATGTCAAATGTATCGCCAAATTCTCCACGCATGTCATTTTTGCTTGCGTCTTGATTTTGTTTAGGGTCTTTGTTTTCAATGCGCTTATTGTCCGTATTGTTGTTTTTGGGCAAGATTAATCACCTCCATGAATATATCATGTGCATTAAAGTAATTTTTATTCGTTGAAAAATTTCATGTGTAGAAATGACCTAATTTTACACCGTTTACATATTCCAAAACAGCCTCGCATAGCATACGAGGCTACTACTAATATGGAAGAGGTGGGTTATGCCTTACACGGATAATTATGAAAGGGATACCTTTGGCATTATTGACTTTTGGGTGCGCAATAATTTTGAGCATGGGGAATTTTTTGATCGGGAAATTAGTCATCATGAGTTAGAGCTAGCCCGTGCTAATCAGCTTATGACGCAACGAATGGGGATAATTTTTAAAAAAGCAGAATCAAAAACGGGTGATATCGGGACTTTATTGGATGAAGCCAAAAGCTCCACACATGAATTTCATGACTTACTTGTCCATACGATGGATAAGGCGTTACACTGCGAAGTCATTATTTCGACACCCACATCTCTACTCGACCATATGATACGTGAAGCAGAAGAAGCGCAAAAGGTTTTTAAATTAATTGAAACAGGTGCTTATGTCTCTCCAGCAAATGCAACGATCCATGAAAATAACTTTTGGCTGCGGCAAATGGTCGATCATCTCATTTTCATCAGCCATTATGTTGATGCCTCGAACTATGAACTACATGACCAAGTTAGGGCAATGACGAGAAAATTTGAGAACTTATTCCTCCAAGCAAATGCACTTAAAACAATACTACGTCAGCCACGTAACGAAGTATCCCCGGTATTAAACACCTTTAACCAAATGGTTATTAAAGAAGCCAAAGCCCTAGAAGCATTTAAACTAGAATTAAGCGCACTCATCAAATCCTGTGCTGCCATCACAACAGCTCCGCCAGATTTGCTGGAGCATATTGCTAGGGAAGCGCATCATTTATGGAGAAACCTAGAGGATCAAGTAGTGCTTTGAAAAACAGGCTTGCATTTACTTTGCAACCGGCGTATACTCAATTATATTAATTAATCTGAAATGCAACGAAGAGGACAACAATTGTTTTGTCGACCTACAGAGAACGGGGTCATTGGCTGGAAGCCCCGACGGATAGACGAACGATTTACCACCTTGGAGCAGCGATGGTGAATATTTTAGTAATCATTGACGGTCCCGGCCCGTTAGCCGATGTCAAGCTTCATCTTTCCAAACATTTATTTGTGTTGGACTGAAGAAACAAGGGTGGAACCGCGAGCTAAAGCTTCGTCCCTTTCCAGGGATGGGGCTTTTTTTGATTCCCAAAAATAAAAAAGGAGTGTTTACAAATGGCAGATATGATTAAATTACAATTTCCAGATGGCGCAGTGAAGGAGTTTCCACAGGGGACAACAACTGAGGATGTTGCAGCATCCATTAGCCCAGGACTACGCAAAAGTGCGTTGGCGGGTAAAGTGGGGGACAAGCTCGTCGATTTAAAAACACCACTTACTGAAGGTGGTGACTTTGGCATCATTACACCACAATCAGCTGAGGCATTAGAAATTTTACGTCATAGTTCAGCGCATTTATTAGCACAGGCTGTGAAGCGTAAATTCCCGGATGCGAAATTGGGCATTGGACCTGTTATCTCTAGCGGATTCTATTACGATATTGATTCACCAACACCGATTACGGCAGAAGATTTACCAGAGCTTGAAAAAGAAATGAAACGAATTATTGCTGAAAATGTTGAAGTCATCCGTCACGATGTATCACGTGAAGAAGCAGCAGAAATTTTCAAGAAAATTGATGATGAATACAAATTGGAATTGCTTGAAGCCATTCCAGCAGGAGAGCAAGTATCCCTTTACGAACAAGGCGATTTCATCGACCTATGTCGTGGTGTTCACGTGCCATCCACTGGGAAATTAAAAGAAATCAAATTGCTAAGTATCGCAGGAGCGTATTGGCGCGGTGATTCCAATAACAAAATGCTACAACGTATTTATGGGACAGCGTTCTTCAAAAAAGAAGAACTAAAAGAGCATCTTCATATGCTAGAGGAAGCAAAAGAGCGTGATCACCGTAAAATCGGTAAAGAATTGAATCTGTTCATGAACTCACAAAAAGTGGGTCAAGGCTTACCAATGTGGTTACCGAAAGGCGCAACAATCCGCCGCATTATTGAACGTTATATCGTCGATAAAGAGCAAAAGCTTGGGTATGATCATGTCTACACACCAGTTCTTGGAAGCGTAGAATTGTATAAAACGTCGGGTCACTGGGATCATTACCAGGACGGCATGTTCCCTGTGATGAGCATGGACAACGAAGATCTTGTGTTGCGTCCGATGAACTGTCCACACCATATGATGATTTACAAAAATGGTATTCATTCATACCGTAACCTTCCATTGCGTATTGCAGAACTAGGAACGATGCACCGTTATGAAATGTCAGGTGCACTATCAGGCTTGCAACGTGTTCGTGGGATGACATTAAATGATGCCCATATCTTTGTCCGTCCCGATCAAATTAAGGACGAGTTCAAACGTGTTGTGCAACTTGTCATTGACGTATATAAAGATTTCAAAATCGAAGACTATTCATTCCGTGTGTCTTATCGTGATCCAGCAGATACAGAAAAATATTTTGATGACGATGCAATGTGGAATCGTGCACAAACAATGTTAAAAGAAGCGATGGATGAAATGGGACTGGATTATGTGGAAGCGGAAGGCGAAGCAGCATTCTACGGACCAAAATTAGACGTTCAAGTAAAAACAGCCATTGGTATGGAAGAAACGTTGTCAACTGTGCAACTAGACTTCTTACTACCAGAACGTTTTGACCTGACATATGTAGGAGAAGACGGCAAGCAACATCGTCCGGTCGTTATTCACCGTGGTGTTGTGTCAACGATGGAACGTTTTGTCGCATTCCTAATTGAAGAATACAAAGGTGCATTCCCAACTTGGTTGGCACCTGTTCAAGTAGAAGTGATTCCTGTATCACCAGATGCACATTTCGACTATGCAGATGGTGTACGTGAAAAATTAGTTGCAGCTGGCTTCCGTGTAGACATTGATAGCCGTGAAGAAAAAATCGGTTATAAAATCCGTGAAGCGCAAATGCAAAAAGTACCTTATATGCTTGTACTAGGTGATAAAGAAGTAGAAACGGGCGAAGTGAATGTTCGTAAATACGGTGAGCAAAAATCTGAAAGCATGCCGTTTGAGGAATTTATTGTGAAATTGCAAGAAGAAGTCACTTCTATATAACTTGAATCGGCAGAAAATCTGCCGATTCAAGTTAAGCCTCCGGCGGATGTCACAAATTTTGAAAGGAGTTAATTGCGCAAGCGCAATTCAAAATTTGGACGCAATTACGCCGAGGCGTAATTGAATATAGTTGTTGACATGTATAACGTCTTGTGTTAAAGTAATTAAGGTTAGTAAATAACTGAATACAGTTTGTGGTATAAGAAGAGGCTACCCGCTTCTCACCTGTTTGACGCCTAGACGTTGTTGACAGGTCAACACATGAGTGAACGTGCCGTGCATTTCGATGTACGTACACATACGCGGGTAGACAAATCTAATTTGTCTACCTTTTTTGATTGGATGGACCTGTGGGATCGACCTAAGTGGTTGATATACCCAAACCATGTATTCGCGAGATAACATCCGGAGGTGGATTACTATTAGCAAAGACATGTACGTAAATGAGGGTATTCGTGCCCGCGAGCTGCGAATTATCGACCATAACGGCGATCAGCTCGGAATCAAAACTCGTACCGAGGCACTAGAAATCGCCGCTCGTGCGAATTTGGATCTCGTCCTTGTCGCTCCACAAGCGAAACCCCCAGTAGCTCGTATCATGGACTATGGGAAGTTCAAATTTGAGCAACAGAAAAAGGACCGCGAAGTACGTAAAAATCAGAAGATTATCCTACTCAAAGAAGTTCGACTAAGCCCGACAATCGACGAGCATGATTTTCAAACGAAACTACGTAACGCAATCAAATTCCTTGAAAAAGGCGACAAAGTAAAATGCTCTATCCGTTTCCGTGGACGTGCAATTACACACAAGGAAATTGGACAGCGTGTCCTTGACCGTTTCGCAGAAGCGTGCAAAGATGTATCTACGGTTGAACAAAGACCGAAGATGGAAGGTCGCAGTATGTTCTTAGTACTTGCACCAACTGCTGAAAAACAGTAACAACGAAAGATTTAGGAGGAACAGAACATGCCAAAAATGAAAACTCACCGCGGTTCAGCGAAACGTTTCAAAAAAACCGGTTCTGGTAAATTGAAACGCGGCCGTGCTTACACAAGTCACCTTTTTGCGAATAAATCGACAAAAGCGAAACGCCACCTGCGTAAAGCTTCACTCGTTTCTTCAGGAGACTACAAACGTATCCGCGAAATGCTGACATACGTAAAATAATTCAAACCATAATCGGACAGAAAAGCAGGAGGTAATGAACTATGCCACGCGTAAAAGGTGGAACAGTGACGCGCAAGCGTCGTAATCGAGTATTGAAATTAGCAAAAGGTTATTACGGTTCAAAACATAGACTTTACAAAGTCGCAAACCAACAGGTCATGAAATCATTTAACTATGCATACCGTGACCGTCGTCAAAAGAAACGTGAATTCCGTAAACTTTGGATCACACGTATCAATGCAGCTGCACGTATTAACGGTCTTTCATACAGTACACTTATGCACGGTTTAAAAGTGGCTGGCATCGACGTTAACCGCAAAATGCTAGCTGATCTTGCGGTAACTGACGCATCAGCGTTTGCACAACTTGCAGATGCAGCTAAAAAATCAATCGCAAAATAAGTCTATAACTAAAAGCCACCTCGAAAATCGGAGTTAATCCGATATCGAGGTGGCTTTTTTGTCTATTAGCAAAGTAGAAGAGGTGGATAAGGGATATCGAGTTTGCCAGGGGTAGCCCAGTTTCACACAATTAGGGACATTCTGATTAAAAAATAGTGTAAAATGAAGCAAGAGAGAAGGAGGGAAATGGGTGCAATCGATAATAATAAGTTGGATTATGTTTATGTCCATTTGGGTTTTTGCAGCAATGGGGTATGATAAGCGACAAGCGAAGAAAAGAGGGCGCAGAGTGCCAGAAAGAAATTTATGGTTACTGGCGATCCTTGGCGGTGGCATTGGTGCTTATTTAGGTATGCAAATGTTTCGTCATAAGACACGGCACACATCATTCCGTATCGGCTTCCTTCTATTAGCAATGGTTTATGGGGTGGGTATGTTATATTTGTTAGGTGTTCGGATGCCTGGGGGATTCACCGCATAAGAAAAGCCCGTCAAACCGACGGGCCATCATTAAGCATTCATCAATTGCTCAATAGGATTTTTCCAACCGATATCTGCTTTTGGATAGTTAGAAAGAATCTCGGATTTAAGGAAATGGAAATCATCCTTTGTGAAACCTTGTAGTTTTGCTTCGTCTTTTACCCAGACGAAAATGGATACAACATCAAATGAGTCCTCAGTTGTTCCTAAGTATTTCTCGCCTTCAAACATAGCACCTTTGTACGTAATGAAGAAGTTTTTTCGAACATTTTTCACATCATCATAAAAGTAAAATTGCTGTTGTTCATAAGCTTCATCTAATTTTCGTTTAGGGTCCGTTAAATAACGAATACCTCGGTAAAATAAATAAATGATGAAGGCGATAATGACAAAACGGATCAGCAATGGCATAACAGATCCCCTCACTTTAAATGTAGTACTCTCTTATACGGATGAGGGATGGGATTGGTTTCACTATTATTGAATTTTTCGGAGGTTTTTTTATGCAACTGACAATATTATTTACTATGCAACAAGAACTGGATTCATTTATCCAAAATAATCGACAACAGCAGACAGATGTATTTCAAGAAAAAGGACTTGCACTGTTGGTCGAGTTGGCGGAGTTGGCGAATGAGACACGTTGTTTTAAATTTTGGAGTGCGAAAGGTCCATCAGAGGATACGATTATTTTGGAGGAATACGTGGACTCCATTCACTTTTTACTGTCGCTTGGGATTGAAAAGGACTTACATACACTGACGACTTGGCCGGTGGGAGAAGTGGAAGGGAATTTAACACAGTTGTTTTTGGCAACAAACGGCGTTATTCACCGTTTTTTGGAGGAGCTGACAATGGAGTCTTATGAGCAAGTGTGGGTCTATTACGGTGCGATTGCTAACAAACTAGGCTTTACGAATGAGGACATCATTCAGGCTTACATAGCGAAGAATGAAGAGAATTATAATCGACAGAAAACAGGTTATTAAAAAGTTTTATAGAAAAATCAAAAATTGATTGACAGAAACCTCTGAATAAAAAATAATAGAGTATAGCAAGTGAACTATTAGAGGAGGCATCAATATGAATGAATGGAATAAAGAGGATTTTGGTGTACGTTTAAAAACATTGCGGGAGCAACGTGGATTGTCCATGATGGCGTTTGGTACGGCTATTGGAACATCGGCTAGTCGTATCAAAGACTGGGAAAAAGGAAAAAATGCCCCGTCCGCTGCATGGATTGCGAAAATTTCAGAACGTTTTAATGTTTCGACAGATGAGCTAATTCTTGGGAATGCGAAGGTTTCAAAAGCGTTTAAAAACACCGGGTCACCGAATGTTGATTTATTGTATGATAAGTTACGAGAAACAATTGCGGATGAGTTGGGAGCAGATGAAGAAACTGATCGTACAGCTGACTTGTATGCAGAACTGGATGCAATTAATAAGGAAAACTATAGAAGTGGAAAAGGGAGAAGACGTGCGGAGCGCGAACTGTTAGCTATCTTGACGGAACTTCCTAAAAAAGAAGTCCTTGAATTGCTAGAGCTTGCTAAGGTTAAAAAGCGCTGGATGTAATGGAATCGACTGCTATTACGAGCAAAAAGAATAGGAAGACAATTTGGCTCCTCATGATTGCACTACTTTTTGTTTTTATTTTGCTGACTTATTGGGGCAATACAACAGTTGGTGTAACGCAATATACCATTGTTTCCGATAATGTTCCAGCTGATTTCAACCAATACAAAATCGTTCAGTTATCCGATTTGCATGATGCGAAGTTCGGTGAAAATCATGCAGATGTCGTCGATAAAGTGAAACTGATTACACCTGATGTTATTTTCATCACGGGGGATTTTATTGACAGCAATCGTTATAATCTTGAGCAAAGTTTACTTCTTGTTGAAAGACTACAAGGAGTTGCGCCGATGTATTATGTCACTGGAAATCATGAAATCGCAACGAATGATATGGTACGTATCAAGGCAGAGTTGGAAGATTTGGGCGTTCAAGTCTTATCAGATGAAGCAGAGATTATCACGTTGAATCAGGATGATGCGATAGCAATTGGTGGGATTGAAGATCCGCTATTCAGCTATCTGGATGATGAAGAGGCGGTCAAGACTTCAATGAACCGAGCATTTGAACATGTACCTGATGGGATGTTTAAAATACTTTTGTCACATAGACCGGAGCAATTTGAGGCTTACGTCGAGCAAGGAATGGATATCATATTTAGTGGTCATGCACACGGAGGTCAATTCCGATTTCCGGGATTAGGCGGACTTGTATCGCCGGGACAAGGTTGGTTTCCAACTTATACAGCGGGCGTCCACAAAAAGGATGATAGTCAGATGGTAGTTAGTCGTGGGCTGGGAAACAGTATCATTCCTATCCGGATTTTCAATCAACCAGAAATCGTTGTCGTTACATTAAAAAATGAAAAATAGTAAGAAAAAGCGCAAAGAGCAAAGTGCTTCTTGCGTTTTTTTGTTGTATAGACAATTTCGAACAGTGTGAACCTACTGGTGATTTCATGGTATAATAGAAGTAGTGTGTAAGGGTATTGAGTGGGAAAGGGTGACAGTTGTGAAAGCGTTTATTCATGAAGCTGGACAGTTGAAAATTAGTGAGATGGAAGAACCTGTTGCGGCAAAAGGGGAAGTTGTTGTCGCGATTCGGGCGGCGGGTCTGAATCGGCGTGACCTATACATACCTGCTCGTAGAGGGGATGCAACGGAGGCATTAATCATCGGTTCAGACGGAGCAGGTGTAATTGAGTCAGTTGGTGAAGAGGTAACGGCATTTAACATTGGGGATGAAGTCATTATCAATCCTGCACTTCGTTGGTATGACAAAAGTGATGCACCACCAGAAGGCTTTGATATTTTGGGTATGCCTGATCACGGAACGTTTGCGAAAAAAATTGCTATTTCGGCGGAGCAGATTGAGAAAAAACCGATTCATTTAACGTGGGAAGAGGCTGCGGTGTTAGCTTTATCCGGGGTGACTGGTTATCGTGCTTTGTTCACAAAAGGGAGCTTGCAGGCAGGCGATACGGTTTTCATACCAGGGGCTGGAAGTGGTGTAGCAACCTATCTGATTGCATTTGCAAAAAATAGTGGGGCACGTGTCATTGTGACATCGCGCAGTGAGGAGAAGCGAAAGCAGGCACTTGAGCTCGGGGCGGATATCGCACTGGATACAGCTAGTGATTGGCAACAGGAACTAGCAGGTGAAACGATTGACTTGGTGATTGAAAGTGTTGGACAAGTAACATTCAATCGTTCGCTAGGTGTGCTAAAAAAAGGAGGGCGTATCGTTGTGTTCGGGGCGACGGCAGGCGATACGGTTGACTTTGATTTACGTGCCTTTTTCTATGGCCAATATCAATTATTTGGCTCGACGATGGGTAGTAGAGAAGAACTGCGTGACATGCTGGCACATATTGAAAAGCACGGAACTCGTCCAGTAATCGATACAGTGTTTCCTATGAATGATGCGAAGGCGGCGTTTAATTATATTGAAGACAGTAAGCAGTTTGGAAAAGTGGTATTGCGGATAAGTGAGTGATTCGCCAAGTACCTTAGTGGTTTCCGAAACCAGTAAATTTGTCGCGTGAATGTCAGAAAGTAAGGATTAATCCGAAATATGAATGCGCTATACTGTAGATAAAGAAAGGTGGGGGTTGTTGTGACAGAAGAAGTTATTCCGTTGACGGATTTAGAAATTGCATCAAAAGCGATTATGCAACCGATATGGACTATTGCCGCTAAGGCCGGTATTCCCGAAGAAGCGGTTGAGCCATACGGTAAGTATAAAGCGAAAATTGATGTTACGAAACTGACTGGAACAAGCAAAAACGGTAAAGTAGTACTCGTTACAGCAATTAGTCCGACACCGGCAGGAGAGGGGAAGTCGACTGTTACCGTCGGACTGGCGGATGCACTTTCGAAGTTGGGTGAAAAGACAATGATTGCATTGCGAGAACCATCCCTTGGTCCAGTTATGGGGATGAAAGGCGGGGCAACTGGCGGTGGTTATGCGCAAGTGTTACCAATGGAAGAGATTAATTTACATTTCAATGGGGATATTCATGCTATTACGACGGCAAATAATGCACTGAGCGCTATGATTGATAATCATCTTCATCACGGCAATATTCTTCGAATTGACCCGCGAAGAATTACGTGGAAGCGTGTACTGGATATGAATGATCGAGCACTACGTCATGTGACAATTGGTCTAGGAGGACCTGCTCAAGGTGTACCGAGAGAAGATGGCTTTGACATTACGGTAGCCTCTGAAATTATGGCAGTATTTTGCTTGGCAACTAGCCTAACGGATTTGAAGGAACGAATTGCTCGGATTGTCATTGGCTATACATATGACAAGGAAGCGGTTACTGTTCGTGATCTTGGCGTACAAGGTGCATTGACACTGCTGTTAAAAGAAGCATTCAAACCTAATTTGGTTCAGACGATTGAAGGAACTCCAGCCTTGATACACGGTGGACCATTTGCCAATATTGCACACGGTTGTAATTCACTCATGGCAACAAATACAGCACGTAAACTAGCGGATATTGTCATTACCGAGGCGGGATTCGGAGCTGATTTGGGTGCCGAGAAATTTATGAATATTAAAGCCCGACATGGAAATTTTGCGCCCGATGCTGTTGTTATTGTCGCAACAGTACGCGCATTGAAAATGCATGGAGGCATGCCAAAAAATCAGCTGAAAGAAGAGAATGTTCAAGCTGTGAAAGATGGCATGGAAAACTTGGCAAAGCATGTCGAAACAGTACTGGCTTTCGGTGTAGAGCCTGTCATTGCACTCAATCGTTTTATAACAGACAGACCAGATGAGCTCGAAGTGATTTTTGATTGGTGTGAAACGAATGCGATCCGTGTGGCATTGACAGATGTTTGGGAGCGTGGTGGAGAAGGTGGGCTCGCGTTAGCACAAGAGGTACTCAGCCTGCTGGAGAAACCAAACCATTTTGCTCCACTGTATGGTATAGAGCAATCTGTGCGTGATAAAATCACAGCAATTGTACAAAAGGTATACGGTGGTCAAGGTATCATTTTGACAGACAATGCATTGAAAAATCTGCGGAATATCGAAAAAAATGGGTGGGATGTCCTACCGATTTGTATGGCGAAAACCCAATATTCATTTTCTGATGATCCGACAATGTTAGGGCGACCTGAAGGATTTACAATCACAATTCGAGAAATCATTCCGAAACTAGGTGCAGGGTTCCTTGTTTGCTTAACGGGTGATATTATGACCATGCCTGGACTACCGAAAACCCCAGCGGCACTTGGTATGGACATAGATGCAGACGGTAATGCAAAAGGTTTAATGTAGTAAATTCGAAAATTAGTTCAGCTTTTACAAAATGATGGAATGAACATAAAGAAACAGGCTATCCGCAATACTCGGATAGCCTGTTTGATTTTTACAACGCTTGATCATCTACTGAATTCAGCCATGATTCAATTGTGCCAATGACAGACTCTACGCAGCCATCTTCAAATGGGGAGATTAGATTTGCCTCACCAACGAGTTGCGTAAATGGTTTTGAACCGCCAAGCGTGCACAAATGTAAATAGTCCTTCCAAGCAGCTGCATGGTCTTCACGTGAGCGTTTCCAAAATTGGAACGCACATATTTGGGCTAGCGTATAATCGATATAATAGAAAGGACTTGCGTAAATATGTCCTTGACGTTGCCACGCTGCGCCTGATTCCAAGTATTCGATACCATCGTAATCACGCATAGGTAAATAGATTTGCTCAATTTTTTTCCAAGCGGCTTTGCGTTCGGCTGGCGTCATTTGTGGATTTTCATACACAACATGTTGGAACTCATCTACAGCCACACCGTATGGTAAAAAGAGCAATGCATCGCTCAGATGTGAAAACCTATATTTATCGGCTTGTTCTTTGAAGAAGAGTTCCATCCACGGCCAAGTGAAAAATTCCATACTCATGGAATGGATTTCAGCTCCCTCATATGTGGGCCACATATATTCTGGAATACCGATATTGCGGCTAGAATACACTTGGAATGCGTGCCCGACCTCATGCGTTAGTACATCAATATCGCCGGAAGTACCATTAAAGTTAGAAAAGATGAACGGAGAATCGTAATCATCGATGAATGTACAATAACCGCCTGATTCTTTTCCTTTCTTCGCTTCTATATCCAACAAATTTTTGTCCGTCATAAATTTGAAAAACGTATTTGTTTCAGGTGACAGTTCGGCATACATCTTTTGACCGTTTTCAATAATCCATTCAGGAGAACCTTGTGGTGTCGCATTACCTGATAGGAAATTGAAAGACTGGTCATGGTATTTTAATTTATCGATCCCAATTCGCTCTGCTTGACGTTCATAGAGGCGGTTAGCAAGTGGGACGATGAAATCTCGTACTTGATCACGGAATTTTTTCACCATATCTGCATCATAATCAATGCGATTCATGCGTACATAGCCAAGTTCTACATAGTTTTTATAGCCAAGTGTTGTCGCAATTTGATGGCGAAGTGAAACGAGTTCATCATAAATTGTATCGAATTGCTCCCCGTTATCCGCATAGAATTTTTGCGTAGCTTCCATCGCAGATTTGCGAATTGAACGATCTGTCGATTCTGCATACGGTCCCATTTGTGCAAGCGTTAACGTTTTTCCATCAAATTCGATTTGTGCAGATGCTACGAGTTTTGAGTAGTCAGATGATAATTTGTTTTCCTTTTGGAGCAATTCTACAATTTCTGGTGCAAATGATTTGATTGAATTGTCGGCTAGCGCAAATAATTGAGTCCCCCATTGTTCTTCAAGCTGAGCTCTAAAGGGAGTAGAGACGAGTTCCTTATAGTAAGCAGCTTCAAGTTCTTGGTACTCTGGTCCAATTTCATCGAAATAATCCCGTTCCTTTTGATAGAATTCGTCATTCGTATCAATAGAGGCGCGGATGTAAACAAGATTAGATTGCGTCGAGTAGTTACTACCAATGGCATTAATCTTTTTCATCGCGTCGTTTTGCTGTTCAAAAGAGCTTGCGGAACGAAATTCCTGAAGCAGGGCTTCAAATTCTTTTTTTAACGACGCCATTTCAGGTTTAGTGTATTGATAGTCTTCAAATTTTAACATACGAATTCCCCCCTGGATTTTTACTAGTGAAATACTTCACTGTTTCTATTGTTCACGAAGTTCGGACAGATTGCAAAAGATAATGATAATAATTGTGAATTTCTTTTGAGGAAAAAGGGTAAGTTGCATCATTTTGTTGGAGAATGATGTATGATGGAGAGTAGTGTGCAGTTAATGCATCGTTATGTGAAAAAATGTAAGTGAGAGGTTGTTAAAACTATGGAAATTAATGAACATATTGTTGATCAAATTCTTGATCCAACTGGAATTATTGCAGGTGAACGTTATCAATTTCGACTCTATTTAACGTTAGACGAAGAAGATGAGTTGTACGCTGAAGGTGGAACTGGGCTTCGCGTTATTTTTGCTGTTGATGGTGAGGAAGAACGTATTGCGTCTTATCATTTTTTTGAGCGTGCGACTGAGAAAGTCCTTGATTTTGAATTAGAGGATGACGAAAAAGAAATCGTCCTTGCTTTTTGCAAAGCGAATCGGGAATAATAAAAGACAACAGCCTGTACATTTAATTGTGCAGGCTTTTCTCTAATTCACCTTACAAATGTAAAACATATTATGTGTTTTTTTGAGTGAATTAGTAGATAATGAGTGAAGTGGATGCAAAGGGTTTTCTTTTTCATCCAGACGAGAAAGAAAAACTATAACAGGAGTGTTTGCTAATGGATAACAAAATCGTTGATATTACAATTATCGGGGGAGGACCCACTGGGCTTTTCTCTTCATTCTACGCGGGAATGCGGGAGATGTCTGTGAAAATTATTGACAGTCTGCCACAGCTTGGCGGTCAACTCATTGAGCTTTATCCTGATAAATATATATATGATGTCGGAGGATTCCCGAAAATACTTGCGAAGGATTTCGTTGCGAATCTTGTGACACAGGCACATTACGCGAAGCCAGAAATCATTTTGGGTGAAACAGCACTTTCAGTAACACGCGATGGCGATCACTTCATCCTGCAAACAGACAAAGGTACCCATCTGACACGTACAATCTTGTTGACGGCAGGGATTGGCGCGTTTCAACCACGTAAAATTGGTTTGAAAGAAGAAGTAGATTTCGAAGGAACAACACTGCATTATGGTATTAAGGATCTGTCCATTTTCAAGGATCAAAATGTTGTTGTTTGTGGCGGTGGAGACTCAGCTGTTGACTGGTCACTGATGCTTGAAGACATTGCTACAAGTGTGACACTTGTTCACCGTCGTGAACGTTTTACTGCGCATGAAACGAGCGTTAATCAGCTGATGGAATCGAAGGTGACTGTTAAAACGTCACGAGCAGTAAAAGCGATGGAAGGCGAAGCAGGAAAGATTAGCGGCGTTGTATTAGCTGATAAAGAAGGTATAGAAGAACATTTGGCCGTCGATCATCTAATCGTTAACTACGGCAACATCTCATCACTCGGACCATTGAAAGAATGGGGCCTTGAGATGGATCGTAATTCGATTTTGGTTAATACAAGAATGGAAACGAATATCGAAGGTATTTACGCGGCCGGGGATATTACAAACTATGATGGAAAGGTGAAATTGATTGCTGTTGGACTAGGCGAGGCACCGATTGCTGTTAACCATGCAAAGTCGCATATTGATCCGAAAGCAAGAGTACAACCTCTTCATAGTACGAGTGTATTTAGCTAAATAGTTTACATGAAAAAAGCCGCATAATCGCGGCTTTTTTTATAATAGGAAAGTAATGACCAAGATTAGCAATAATGGACCAAACAAGATGATATAGCCAACAGGGTGCCCAAAATTGAGAGTCCAGCCAACACCGAACCTTTTTTCAACAAAAATGGAGGGGTCGTTTTTATTAACATAAAAGATACCGAATTTCCAGTTGTGGTCATCATCGACTGCGGTAATGCCAGGTTTGGCTTCATCTTCAAAAGGCACATGAATGCGTGACCCACTTTGACCTACTTTAAATGCATAGACTGCAGTTCCAATTAGGATGAGCAATAGAAATCCAATCGGTAGCGCAAACATAATAGCTGCATTCGCAAGGCCTTGATGAATCGTTGTCAGTTGTAGGTAGCCAAAAAGAATCGTCATCAGTACACTTACCATGAATAAAAACCAACTCGTATATTTTCGAAATGCCAACTGCTGAACTTGTGACGTTTTCCCTTTAGCTGGATTTAGCTTAATACCAGAACGTTTTGTAAACGCATGAATTCCAAGCATCATTCCTTGTATTACAAGGAGGATAAGTAATAGGGCGACTACTGAAAAAGGTGTTTTGGGACTAAAAGCATCAGGTTGTCCATTTGGTCCCCAATGTGTTGGAATCATGTTTGGTATATGGCCGTATTGTGTACCTGTATATGCGATTAATCCAATTGTGATAAGCATTGGAAGGGCATAGAGAATACTTGGTAACATCTCATTTTTTGAGTGGATGGCTAAGTCAGCAATTTGTATTTGCTTTAACTCTACTCCCCAATGATTGCTGTGTTTAAGACGTGTTGTTTTTGTGTGAAAGTATAAATAAAGTGCCATGCTAAGAAACAGTAGTCCAAATTGAATCGCTAATCCTGCTAGTACGATTTGTGCTCCGGTAACTGTGTCACCATTTGCCCAAAATGCATAGCCGATAAGCGAAAAAAGACCGATGATGAGGATAATTGTTGAATAACTTTTTTTATAGGATGCAACGGTAGTATCGTCTGTATATCCCTCTGGAATCGTAACACCAAAGGCAATCGTGTGTCTTAGTAAAAATGGTATAGCAGCTTGAATAATGACGATGAAAGCGATAATGATAAGAAAAATGGTGAGTTCCATTTTTTATTCCCCCTTGATGTCTGAAATGATAGATGATGCAAGTGCTAGTAAGTCTTCTTTGCTCATCCCAAGTACAATCGCCTCGGCAAGTATAGGCTTCAATTCATCTATAATCCTGTTACGATGATTATCCTGTATCCCCTGTTGGATAATCGGGTTAATAATCGCTCCAGACTTCGGTACAATTTGAATGATAGCTTTCTTCTCAAGTGTATGATAAGCCTTGTTCACTGTATGCATATTCATACTTAGATCAGCTGCCAGTGAGCGTACAGAAGGCAAGGCGTCTCCGCCAATAAGCTCCCCCCGTGCAATCAATTCAGTTAACTGATTAGCTAATTGTGTATAAATAGGTATGTCTGAAGAAGGTTCAATTTGAATAAACACGATAATCCCTCCTAACTGTTCTAATTTTATTATAACAAATTTGTTCTAGTATGTATAGAATAGAAGTATTCTATTTTGAAACTGAAAACACCCCATAAATGTTAGTTAGTACCTAACATTTATGGGGCATTTCATCGGTAGAATTTTCAACTAGTCTAGCTCTGAAACGGTTACAAATATATAGCCCTCACTTTGTAAATACGCAAGAACGGCATCGAGTCCATCGGCTGTGGATTGGTGGATATCATGCATAAGGATAATACTGCCGTCTTTTGTTTCTTCTTTGACTTTCATCAATAGCCGATTAGCATTACGATGTTTCCAATCGAGTGTATCGACATCCCACAGTACGACAGGTAAACCTGTTTGGCTACTTACCTTTTGATTCACCGCGCCATAAGGTGGTCTGAAGGCTGTTGCTTTTGTTCCAGTTACCGTCTCAATAATTGTTGATGTCCGATTAATCTCATTGCCTATTTTTTCCGAATCTGCTTTGGTCAAATCAGGGTGATTCCATGTATGGTTCCCAAGTTCATGGCCAGCATCTTTGACATTTTTAGCGATATCAGGATAATATTCAACCCGGCTACCGAGCATGAAAAATGTGGCTTTAGCATTGTATTTTTGTAATGTATCAAGAATTTGAGTCGTTACCTTAGGATCAGGTCCATCATCAAATGTTAGTGCAACTTTTTTTACAATAGTTTCTCCAGTCCCGTCGTGAAGTGGAGTTCCACCGGAGTTTTGATCAATATCCCTGATTTGCTCCTCGTTGCTAGGGGGGGCGTTGACATCAGGTGTTGTGCCATCGTCGGGCTTTTCAACTTCGATATTTTCATCTAGTGATGAATCTGACTCTTGGACTTGTATTTTAAACTCATCAGCTAGCAAGTCATTGATCGCCCCGAGGGGAATCGCGACAATTGGAGGTCCAATGGCTCCAGCAGCCAATTCATATTCATCGAAATAAAAGATAATGGAGTCATCTGTCAAAGCAAAATTACTATAATTCTCCCAAACTGGCTCTGTGTTAAGGTGGAGCTCCTCGGGATATAAATGGTCTTTCAAAGTCGAATCGTTATAAAGGTGATCCCTTACTAAAGTAGAAATCGTTTCAAGTCGTTTCTGATCCCATTTAAAGACATCTTCAATGGAAATAATTTTCTCTGTTACAGGATTTAAGTGAAAGGAACGGATTTCTGTTGCACCATTTGCACCAACGATAGAATTAGAGTTGACAATGACAAACGAATAATTTCCAGAGTGATGGGACAATGTTTCAAAGGAGATATTCAATTCGCCTTTATATTTACTCGCTAGTTCTCTATTCTTTTCCATGGCAGTCAAATAGCTTTTTTTCGTATATGTGATATAAGTAGAAATCGCATCATTGAATGTGCTATGTAAGCTTTGTGGGTACTGAATAGCAAATGGAGAATATGTATCATTCGATGTTTCGGTAATAATTTTGATGCCTGGATAGCTGGAGTCAATCGTATCGATTACTACAGGAGTCGGTTTGGCAGCTTGTGTTTTAGGGGGTGAAGCAGCTGTGTTTTTGCCGTTCAGTGAAATTAAATAAATAGTGGCAACGGTTAGGGCGATAATGATTGTTGAAAATGTAATGTCAATCCAAGTCGAACGGCGCTTACGATGTGTTCTTGTCATGCTGTGGGCTCCTTTATTGGTTGTAAAAAGTTAGACGGATGAAACTAGTAAATAGTTTCACTTGAATCAACATATAAAAATAAAACATAATGTCTACTAATGCGTTGAACATATTCTATCAGTATACATGAAAGATAGTAGTGAACCAATGAAATGAAAGTATTTGTGGTTCTCCAGGTTTAACCATGTGTTTAATTCCCTTTGGGTCCTCTTAGAAGATCGTGAAAAACTTTTGACAATCGCGTAGGAACAAGTTCTAAGCAATCAAAATCTCTTTTTCCAATTGCACATATATGGTACAATGGCAGCATCTCGTATTGTGCATATGCGGGTATCTTTTGTATGTTTACACTTAATACCGATCCGGTTGTTGACTTATAACATGCAATTATAAAAAAACAAGGTGGTTGGAAAATTGGAAAAAAGTACTTATCGGGTTCTTCTGTATTATAAATATGTCCCTGTCGAAGACCCAGAAACATTTGCTGTTGAACATTTGAAAGCTTGTAAAGAAATTGGCTTAAAAGGCCGAATTTTAGTCGGTGCTGAGGGGATCAATGGTACATGCTCAGGAACGATTGAACAGACGGATGCCTACATGAACCTATTGAAACAGGATGAGCGTTTCGCGGATATGGTTATCAAAATCGACGAAGCTGATGGGCATGCTTTCAAGAAAATGCATGTACGTGTGCGTGAGGAAATCGTTAACTTGAGCCTTGCGGAAGATATCAATCCAAATGAGTTAACAGGTAAACGCTTGAGCCCAGAAGACTGGTTCAAAAAAATGCAAGAGGAAGATACGATCATCATTGATGCACGCAATGATTATGAGTTTGATTTAGGTCATTTCCGTGGTGCAGTACGTCCGGATATTGAAAACTTCCGTGATTTACCGGAGTGGATTCGTGACAACAAAGAGCAGTTTGAAGGGAAGAAAATCCTGACATATTGCACAGGTGGTATTCGTTGTGAGAAATTCTCTGGATGGCTTGTACGAGAAGGTTTTGAGGATGTATCCCAATTACACGGTGGAATTGCGACATATGGCAAAGACCCTGTGGCACAAGGGCAGCTATGGGATGGACAAATGTACGTCTTTGATGAGCGTATTGCTGTGCCCATCAATCAAGTCGAGCAAGTTATCGTTGGACGTGATCATTTTGACGGGACACCATGCGAACGCTATGTGAACTGTGCGAACCCGGAATGTAATGCGAAAATTATTACATCTGAAGAAAATGAGCATCTATACATGCGCAGTTGTTCAGATGAATGCCGTACACATCCTCGCAATCGTTATTTCGTAGAGCATAATATGACGGTTGAAGAGTATGATGAACGACTTGAAGCCATTGAAAAGCGTAAAAACGCAAGTATCTTAAATTAAATAGCTAGAGCCGACAGGAAGTTGGTTCAAAAAGGCCGCCGAAACAGTTGCTGTTTTGGCGGCTTTTTTTATTTAGCAGCTCATTCAGTCTGCTTAAAAAAATGAATAGTCTGATAGAAATGTGTTATCGCTATTTACTAAACTGCTTTAATCGTCTAATATGAAGCCAAATCCTACTACACCAAAATTGAAAGCGTATACATAATTCCGTAGGATAATAAAGTATTTTCAATTCGAAAATCAATTTTGGGGGGAATGTAACATTGGATATCAAAGATAAGGTTGCAATTGTGACAGGGGGAGCTTCCGGGTTAGGGCTAGGAGCAGTAAGAAATCTAGTAAATAAGGGCGCAAAGGTCGTCATTTTCGATTTGGATGAGGATGCTGCCGAAGAAATCTGTCGGGAACTAGGGGGAAATGTTGATTTTTTCTATGCCGATGTAACAAGTGAAGAATCCGTTGAGGCGGGTATCCAAAAAGTAATAGCGAAATTCGGTGCGATTCATATATGTGTGAACTGTGCGGGTATTGCTCCACCGCAAAAAGTTGTTGGTCGAACGGGTGCAATGCCGTTAGCGAATTTTAAAAAGGTATTGGATATTAATTTAACTGGTACGTTTAATGTATTGAGACTTGCAGCAGTGGAAATGGCAAAAAATGAGCCTTTAACAGAGGATGGAGAACGTGGAATCATCATTAACACAGCATCGGTTGCCGCTTTTGATGGACAGATGGGACAGGCTGCTTATACCGCTAGTAAAGCTGGAGTGGCAGGAATGACGTTACCAATCGCACGTGATCTATCATCTTATGGAATTCGTATCAATACCATCGCACCGGGATTATTCCATACACCAATGGCTGCGGGACTTCCTGAACCTGTTATAAAAAGATTAGAGAGTATGGTTGAGTTTCCAAAACGCTTAGGCGATCCGAATGAGTATGCTTCCTTAGCGATATTCATGATGGAAAATGGCTATCTCAATGGGGAAGTGATTCGTCTGGATGGCGGTATTCGTATGTCACCTCGTTAAATTAAGAAGGAGTGAAATGGTCATGACAGAAGTGGTAATTGTAGAAGGAGTTCGCACAGCAGTAGGACGTAGAAAAGGAGCGTTTGCAGGTTATCGACCGGATGAACTAGCTGCTGTTGTACTCGATGCGCTCGTACTCCGTGCTGGGGTTGCGAAGGAAGATGTGGAGGATGTCATTTTAGGTTGTGTCACACAAACAGGAGAACAGGCGAGTAATGTTGCTAGAACAGCGCTACTCATTGCGGATTTTCCGATTGAGGTGCCAGGTGTCACGATTGATCGACAATGCGGCTCCAGTCAACAAGCGGTCCATTTCGCATCACAGGCAATTGCTTCTGGCGATATGGACATCGTCATTGCAGGCGGTGTTGAAAATATGACACGAGTACCGATGATGTCTAATGTTGGCGACGTCAAGCCAAGCACTAAGTTAACGGACAAATACGAAATTATTAACCAAGGTTTATCGTCAGAACGTATGGTCAAAAAATGGGGGTTGACGCGTGAAGCATTGGATCGTTATTCAGTCGACAGCCATCTCAAGGCAATAGCAGCGATTGAAAAAGGCTATTTCGAGGCGGAAATTGTCCCAGTTGATGTCGAGCTGGAAGATGGCACAATCACCCGTTTTGCTGTCGATGAAGGACCGCGACCTGGCACAACAATGGAAGTGCTTGGTGACTTAAAAACAGTTTTTGATGAACATGGTGTCATTACAGCAGGCAATGCAAGTCAAATCAGTGATGGAGCGTCAGCGGTGTTGCTCATGTCACGTGACAAGGCAGATGAACTTGGCTTAAAACCGAAAGCACGTATCGTTGCTCGCAGTGTGACAGGATCAGATCCAACACTTATGCTGACAGGCCCGATTGAAGCGACGAGGAAAGTATTACAAAAAGCAGGGCTGACGATTGAAGAAATTGATACGTATGAAGTGAATGAAGCCTTTGCACAAGTACCGCTTGCTTGGTTACAGGACATTGGAGCAGACCCTGAAAAACTAAATCCTGACGGTGGCGCCATTGCACTTGGGCACCCTTTAGGGGCTACGGGAACAAAATTATTAGTGACGTTGATGAATAGATTGGAACGAACAGGCGGGCGCTATGGTTTGCTAGCAATTTGTGAAGGTATGGGGATGGCTAACGCGACGATCATTGAACGACTGTGATAAGTAAGGGGGGCTAGAAATGGCGAGATACAAATTTGAAACAGAAGAGCATATCATGTTCAGAGATTCACTAAGGAAGTTTCTTCAAAAAGAAGCAGTCCCGCATTATGATACATGGGAACAACAACGTATCATTCCGATTGCATTTTGGAAAAATCTTGGGGAAATGGGCTTCCTGTGCCCACAAGTAGAAGATGAATATGGTGGACTAGGACTTGACTTTAGCTTTGGTGTCATCATATCCGAAGAATTAGAAAGAGTAGGTACAAGTTTAGTTGGTGTCGGCTTGCATAATGATATAGTTGTACCTTATATCGAATCATACGGTTCTGCTGAACAAAAGAAACGTTGGCTACCAGGATGTGTGTCAGCCGATATCATTACGGGAATTGCCATGACGGAACCGGGTACAGGATCTGATTTGGCGAATGTGCAGACGACCGCTATTCGTGATGGGGATTATTATGTCGTCAATGGACAAAAGACATTCATTACAAATGGTATTAATGGCAATCTTTTTGTCGTTGTGGTGAAAACAGATGCACATGCCGAACCGAAGCACCGAGGGATTAGCCTACTTGCCGTAGAAGAGGGAACAACGGGGTTTACGAAGGGGCGCAAACTCGATAAGGTGGGTCTCCATGCGCAGGATACGGCTGAATTATACTTTGAGGATTGTAGAGTTCCCGTTAGCAATCTACTTGGCGAAGAAGGAAAAGGCTTTGGTTATCTTATGTCGAAACTACAACAAGAGCGGTTGGTTGTTGCGATTGCTGCACAAATTGCGTCGGAGGATATGCTAGAGACGACCATCCGTTATGTGAAGTCCCGAGAGGCGTTTGGAAAATCGGTCTCTTCATTCCAAAATACACAGTTTAAAATTGCAGAGATGGCAACGAAAGTTGAGCTTGGCAAAGCATTTTTGGAATCATTGATCGAGGATCATATTGCCGGTAAAGACGTCGTGACGAAAGTGTCGATGGCAAAATATTGGCTGACTGAAACGGCACAGGAAATTTCAACGGAATGCATGCGACTGCATGGCGGTTATGGCTATATGGAGGAGTATACGATTGCTAGGCGTTACAGGGATATCCCAGTAGCCTCTATATACGCCGGTACGAATGAAATTATGAAAGTGATTATTGCGAAGAATATGGGGTTGTAGATCAAAGTGCCTGTGAGTGATTTGCTGGCACTTTGATTCATTGCAAATAATGATAGCGGTATGAAAAATAATAGGCGATTAAACCGACAATCGGAATAGTGGCTACAAGCAAAAAAGTTAGTAAGCTTGAACCTTCAAACATCATAATCCCTGCTAATAAGAATAAAAAAAACGGGGTAGAGATAAGGATGGCTGATAATGCACTTTTCGCTGCTTTCCCAGTCAGCTCTATTTCACGTTCGTCTTTTGATGAAAACTCAGGTAGAACAAGATCCTTTGTAGATGGTCTACCATCTGGTTCGCTTTTATACTGTTTTTTCATTTGTAAATAGAGCAGGAATAATATAATCCAATAAGGTAGTGTGAAGTAAAAGCTATAAGATGTAAAGCGACCTGTGTTGAACGCAAACAAGGCAAGTGTGATAAAAAATAAAATCCTGAGTACTATCGCAACCGTTAAATTCTTCATATTTTCCCCTCCTTCGAAAAAATCTTTTCAATCGGCATGTCAAAAACTTCCGCAATATTCATTGCGAGCAGCAGAGAAGGGGTGTAACTACCCTTTTCAAGCGACACAATCGTCTGCCTCGTCACCCCAACCTTGTCCGCCAAATCACCCTGCGTCAAATTAAAACGTGCTCTCAATTCTTTCACCCGATTTCTAAGCAATGGGATTCCTCCTTGCTGGTAAGCTGGTTAGTTTATATATAAAAACTAAGCGTTAGGCGCAGCGGATTCAATGGGATTTCTATACTAACTTATTAGAATTGTATAGCAAACTATTCTATTTGTAAAGTTAACTATACATAATGTGTAATCAACTGTACTTCTAGTGTTAACATTATTGTAACGACTATACTTACTTAGGAAGAAGCAAAAGTGGTATACTATGAGCATTGAATTAAAATTGGAGGAACTTGTTTTATGCAGTGGAGAAACTTATATCGAGGATTCTTTATGGGAATCAGCGATCTGATTCCTGGAGTGAGTGGGGGAACCATCGCGTTCATTCTTGGGATATATGATGAATTATTAGCATCAATTAGCGGATTTTTCAGCCGTGACTGGAAAAAGTATATCGGTTTCCTGTTGCCGCTTGGTATTGGAATTGGGGTTACCCTTTTACTATTCAGTAGAGTGATTGAATTTTTATTGAAAAACTATAATGAGCCTACACAATTTTTCTTTATGGGGCTTATTCTCGGCGTGCTGCCTTTCATTACGAAACAAGCAGGAGTCAAAAAGAACTTTAAATGGACGCACTTCCTACTTATTCTCCTTCTAGGAGTAGCACTTGCTTCAACTGCCTTTATTAAACCGTTGGATACAACGCCGATTACAACATTGACAGCCACCAACACAATTGGCTTGTTCCTTGCCGGCTGGGCAGGTAGCATGGCGATGCTTCTTCCCGGTATTAGCGGCTCATTCATCTTGTTGCTGCTAGGTGTCTATTCGACGGCAATTGGCGCATTGTCCAATTTCAATTTACCAATCATTGCAGTCATTGGTGCTGGTGTCATAGTCGGTTTTATCGTCAGCAGTAGAGTCATTAGCTATTTACTAGCTAATTTCACGTACATTACCTTTGCGGCCATTATTGGTCTGATTATCGGTTCAGTGTTCGTTGTCTATCCGGGTATTCCGGAAAGCGGGACGCCATTTGTGATGAGTGTCATAGCCTTCATTACAGGTCTGATTGTTGCGAATATGTTTAGCTCACCAAATAAGACTTCTATTATGCACCACTAACAACCTAAAAGCACCAGACTCTTAGTACTTTGGAGTCTGGTGCTTTTGTGTTTAACTTAATTCAGCAAATACATTTGCTGAATTAAGTTAAACCTCCGGCGGATGTCACAGATTTTGAAGGGAGTTAGAAGGTAACCTAAGTTCACCGCGTCCTGCGGCAACGGTTCCATGACCAGCCTCGTGCTGGCCCCAAGCTCAATTCAAAATCTGGACGCAATCACGCCGAGGCGTGATTGATCCTGCATCATAACTCGCCCCTGCGCATACTATGGATAAAACCATGCCCTGACTGGAGGGAATAGTATGGATATATTAAACCAAGTAAAAAGTTTTCGAGAAGAAGAAAACAAGCTGAAATGGCAAGGCACGTTTGCGGAATACTTGGGTATTGTGAAGGAACGAAAAGAAGTTGCTCAAACGGCACATTCACGCGTATACCATATGATTAAAAGTTCAGGTTTGGCGGAAAAAGATGGGCAGAAGCTATATGACTTTTTTGGAGCAGAAATTTTTGGTCTTGAAGAGGCAATTGAAAGGCTCGTCGAGGAATATTTTCATCCTGCCGCTAAAAGACTAGATGTTCGAAAGCGAATCTTATTGTTGATGGGGCCTGTTAGTGGAGGGAAGTCGACCATTGTTACCTTGTTAAAAAGAGGGCTTGAAAGCTATTCCAAAACAGAGGAAGGCGCGGTTTACGCCATCAAAGGCTGTCCAATGCACGAGGATCCGTTGCATTTAATCCCACAGCATTTACGCAAGGATTTTTTAGAACAATATGGTGTTCGCATTGAAGGCAGCTTGTCTCCGCTTAATACAATGCGCTTGGAACAAGAATATGACGGACAAATTGAAAATGTGTTGGTTGAACGTATTTTCTTCTCAGAGGACAAACGAGTCGGTATTGGTACATTTACACCTTCTGATCCGAAATCACAGGATATTGCTGACTTAACGGGCAGTATAGACTTTTCAACAATTGCTGAATTTGGGTCTGAGTCTGATCCACGTGCCTATCGCTTTGATGGCGAATTAAACAAAGCGAACCGAGGCATGATGGAGTTCCAAGAAATGTTGAAGCTAGACGAGAAATTCCTATGGCATTTATTGTCCTTGACGCAGGAGGGGAATTTTAAGGCGGGCAGATTTGCGCTCATCAGTGCTGATGAACTCATCGTTGCCCATACAAATGAAACAGAGTATCGTTCCTTCATTGCCAATAAGAAGAATGAGGCATTGCATTCTAGAATTATTGTCATGCCGATTCCATACAATTTAAAGGTCAGCGAGGAAGAACGAATTTATGAAAAAATGATTAATGAAAGTGATATTGCTGACGTTCATATTGCGCCTCATGCTTTACGAGTGGCAGCGATTTTTTCTATTTTGACGAGGCTAGAAATCTCCAAAAAACAAGGCATTGATGTTGTGAAAAAAATGTATTTGTATGATGGGCAAAGCGTGGAAGGCTTTAATCCGATGGATGTTGATGGGTTGAAGAAAGAGTTCCCGAATGAGGGGATGAATGGCATTGATCCGCGCTATGTCATTAACCGTATTTCTTCCGCCATTATCCGCAAGGAAATCCCGGCGATCAATGCACTTGACGTGTTGCGAGCCTTGAAGGATGGGCTTGACCAACATGCTTCCATTTCACAGGAAGACCGTGAAAAATATATGAATTATATTGCGGCTGCCAGAAAAGAATATGATGAAATTGCCAAACAAGAAGTGCAAAAAGCATTTGTCTATTCATATGAAGAGTCGGCAGTCAATTTGATGGATAATTATTTAGATAATGTGGAAGCATTTTGTAATAAAAATAAATTAAGAGACCCTTTAACAGATGAAGAGATGAATCCTGACGAGAAACTGATGCGTTCTATCGAAGAACAAATTGGCATATCAGAAAATGCTAAACGAGCATTTCGCGAGGAAATTCTCATTCGGATTTCTGCTTATGCACGAAAAGGGAAACGTTTTGAATATAAATCACATGATCGTTTACGTGAAGCGATTCAAAAGAAGTTATTTGCTGATTTAAAGGATGTCGTGAAGATTACAACTTCCTCGAAAACACCTGATGAATCCCATTTGAAAAAAATCAATGAAGTCGTCGCGAGACTTATTGATGAACATGGTTATAATTCAATCTCGGCTAATGAATTGCTGCGCTATGTAGGGAGTTTACTGAATCGCTGATGCTAATACACTGATGTGTTCAAGTTTGCCAATAGGTAGGTGTGAATGAAAAATGAGCGAACGACAAAATCAGTTTATCGTTTCACAGGAAAATTGGTCTCTTCATCGGAAAGGTCATCGTGATCAAGAGCGTCATATGGATAAAGTGAAGGAAGCTATTCGCAACAACTTGCCGGATTTAATCAGTGAAGAGAGCATTGTGATGTCCAACGGGCGAGATGTTATTAAAATTCCCATTCGATCGTTAGATGAATATAAAATCCGCTATAATCATGACAAGTCGAAACATGTTGGGCAAGGTGATGGCAGTAGTCAAGTTGACGATGTTGTCGCAAGTGACGGCAAGCAAGGTCAAAGTGGTCAAGGGCAAGGAAAGCAGGCAGGTGATCAGCCTGGGCAGGATTACTATGAAGCAGAGGTATCGATGGCCGAAATCGAAGAAATTCTTTTCGATGAACTCGAATTACCTAATTTACAGCGAAAAGAACAGGCTGAAATAACAGATGAAAAAATTGAGTTCAATGATATTCGAAAAAAAGGCCTGATTGGTAATATCGATAAAAAACGAACGATATTAACGGCTATTAAAAGAAATGCGATGAAAGGAAAAGCTGAAATCGCACCGATTCATAATGATGATTTACGCTTCAAAACGTGGAATGATATTCAAAAACCTGAGTCCCGAGCAGTTGTACTCATGATGATGGATACGAGCGCCTCTATGGGGAATTTTGAAAAGTATATGGCGAGAAGTTTCTTTTTTTGGATGCTGAAGTTTTTGCAGACGAAATATGAAACAGTTGACATTGAATTCATTGCTCATCATACAGAAGCAAAAGTGGTCACACAGGAAGACTTTTTTTCAAAAGGGGAAAGTGGGGGAACGATTTGCTCATCGGCTTATGAGAAGGCGCTAGAGCTTATTAAACAACAATACAACCCTTCGCGCTATAATATTTACCCTTTCCATTTTTCTGATGGTGAAAATATGTCATCGGATAATGAGAAATGTATGAGATTGGTCAATGAGCTGATGGAAGTTTCAAGCCTATTTGGTTACGGTGAAGTCAATGCGCATAGTCGGTTTTCGACATTGATGGCTACTTATAAAAAAATCGAACATCCAAAATTTCGGCATTATATTTTAAAAGAAAATCAAGATGTATACCATGCGTTAAAACGTTTTTTTAATAATGGTGATTCGGAGGGGAGCGATTGACGAATCGACATACACTTGAATATGCCATCGACGAAATTACAGAAATCGCCACTGGATTCGGGCTAGATTTTTATCCGATGCGCTATGAAATATGTCCTGCGGATATTCTTTATACATTCGGTGCATACGGCATGCCAACACGTTTTACACATTGGAGTTTTGGTAAGCAGTTTCACAAAATGAAGCTACAATATGATCTTGGGTTAAGTCAAATCTATGAATTGGTCATTAACTCCAATCCGTGCTATGCATTTTTGTTGGATACGAATAGCCTGATTCAAAACAAGCTCATTATTGCTCATGTCCTTGCCCACTGTGACTTTTTCAAAAATAATGTTCGGTTTTCTAATACGAGGCGGGACATGGTGGAAAGCATGGCGGCTACGGCAGAGCGGATTGCGAATTATGAAATGCTTTACGGGAAAGGGAATGTTGAAAGTTTTTTAGATGCAGTTTTAGGCATTCAGGAACATATCGACCCTTCTATCCGAAGACATCATCTACCAGAGGATATTGTAGAAGAGGAAGAGGTTGCAAGAAAAACAGATTATGATGATTTATGGAATTTGGATCAACAGCAAAAGGATAAGAAAAAAACGACTCACATGACTTATAAAATACCCCCAAAGCCTGAAAAGGATCTTCTGTTATTTATTTTACAATACAGCCGTGAATTAGAAGAATGGCAGCGTGATATTTTAACGATGATGCGAGAGGAAATGCTCTATTTTTGGCCCCAGCTGGAGACCAAAATTATGAATGAGGGCTGGGCATCCTATTGGCATCAGCGAATTATACGTGAGATGGATTTGACGACAGATGAGACCATTGAATTTGCGACATTAAATGCGAACGTTGTACAGCCTTCCAAAACAAGCATTAATCCGTACTATCTGGGTGTGAAAATCTTTGAAGATATTGAACAGCGCTACAATCATCCAACGGAAGATATGAAAAAGTTTGGTGCCAAACCAAACAGTGGAAGAGAAAAAATGTTTGAAGTGAGAGAAATTGAATCGGATATTTCCTTCATTCGCAACTATTTAACGAAGGATTTGGTTCAACGAGCTGATCTGTATTTATTTGAAAAGAAGAGGGAAGATTACCGGATTACTACGAAAGATCATGAAGCGATTAGGGATCAGCTAATTGCAATGCGAGTGAATGGTGGATTTCCTTATATTGTCGTTGAAAATGGCGATTATTTACGAAATGGTGAATTGTATTTGGTGCATCAATTTGATGAAAAGGAATTAGATGTTCGTTATTTGGAGCATGTCCTTCCCTATATTCATCGATTATGGGGGCGAATTGTCCATTTAGAAACGTATGTGGAGAATAAGCAAATTGTTTTTTCATATGACGGAAAAAAGGTTTATCGCCGTTTTGTATAAAGTAAAACCCACTCTAATTTTGCGAGTGGGTTTTGTCATTTGGACAATTTCGAGAAAATGTGGCAACCTGCTTTATGACCGTTTATTTAAATGCAATAGTTTCGATTCATTCTTCCTAGATTCAAAGTTATGTGCATACATTTTTGAATCTGTTAATTGGAAAAAGTTATGGAAATTGTCTGCAACTGACGAGAAGAAGGCAATACCGATGCTTGGCTTAATTTGTATTGAAATGATGAGTATGCTGGTCGTACCGGATGTTAGTTGAAGCATAAAGGAACTATGGGAATCAAGGAGCGAATACCTGATGAACTCCAAGAGGAAATGAAGCTATACTTTACAAGCTATGATGAAGATGACATTTATTTGACGAATCAAACCGATTCTTCAAAAATTGGGATGAGCTTTCATTTCAAATTACACCTGAATCTGGTATGGTTAATCTATGTTTATCTCTAGTCAGCATGATTCAAACCTTATTTGATAATGAAAGGATGATTACAATGGCAGCAACTAATTCAGTACCTAAATCTGGCCCCGCCTTGAAACAACTTTCTGCACATCACGCGATTCACGAGGGCGGCTTAGCCGGGGCAGTTGACAAGACAAATGATATGATGGATTACTTAAAAAAAGGTGATTTAGAAACGGCTAATCGAGCGGCGGATGCCCTGATAGACTATTGGCTCACCCGTATTATTGCACATGCGGATTCGGAAGAGGCTGGGTTTTATGAGGAAGTTGCAACGCAGAAGCCGGAATTGAAAGACACTGTCATTCAGTTGACACGCGATCATGATTTACTGCGCATTATCGTCAAGGACATCGAAGAGCTTCGTGAAAAGGAAAACTTAAGTCCTGGTGTACTTCACCGTTTTCATTCATTACTAGTTGTCAATGAAATACATAGCCGTGACGAAGAAAGACTATTGTTTGAATAAAAGCACCTATCCCGGTGCTTTTTTTGTCTAGCTCTGGGCGCCAGATGCTCGGGTCATAAGCCAAACTAGCTATGCGGCAAAAAGCGCCACGTCGCAAGTTCGTCTTATGCCTGTCGCATCTAAGCAGGCGCCCTCCGCATTTCGTTATCTTTGACGAAGGAACAAGGAGAGGATTTACATCGAAAAAGCTTTGAACATTTTAACAACGTATTTTGGATATCCTTCATTTAGAACAGGGCAGGAGCAAGTCATTCGTGGGGTTATGCAAGGGCAGGATACACTATGCGTTATGCCAACAGGGGGCGGGAAATCGGTTTGTTATCAGGTGCCAGCACTTGTTATGGAAGGAACCGTTCTCGTCATTTCACCACTTATTTCTCTCATGAAAGACCAAGTCGATGCGCTCCACCAAGTCGGTATCCCTGCTGCGTACATTAATAGCTCGTTATCATCGGAAGAATATTTCGGTACGATGGAACTAGCAATGGAAGGCAAGTATCGCTTGCTCTATGTTGCACCAGAACGACTCGATTCACCAGCGTTTAAAAATCAGTTACGCCAAATGAACATTCCGATGATTGCCATTGACGAAGCACATTGTATTTCGCAATGGGGTCACGATTTCCGTCCAAGCTACCGTAATATTAGTAGTATCGTCTCTCTATTCGATGAAAAACCAGTCGTCCTTGCTTTGACGGCAACTGCAACACCTGATGTGCGGGAAGATATTTGTCGTCAGCTCGGGATTAGTGAAGACAATACGGTGATGACAGGCTTTGAGCGAGCTAACCTTACCTTTTCTGTTGTAAAAGGACAAGACCGTGAGAAGTTTGTCAAAGAATATGTCAAGAAGAATGACGGGGAAGCTGGTATCATTTACGCAGCAACGCGCAAAGCTGTTGATTCTGTCCATGAAACGCTGCGCAAGAGTGGGGTAGCTGTTGCCAAATACCATGCAGGTTTAGGTGATGTCGAACGACAATCAGAGCAGGATAGATTCTTGATGGATGAAGCAACGGTAATGGTCGCTACGAATGCTTTTGGTATGGGGATTGATAAATCGAATATTCGCTACGTCATTCACTACCAAATGCCGAAAAACATGGAGAGTTACTATCAAGAAGCAGGTCGCGCAGGACGTGATGGACTCGATAGCGCCTGCACAATCTTATTTTCATCACAAGATGTGCAAACACAACGATTCCTCATCGATCAGTCACAGGATGAAAATCGTATCCCTGCGGAATTGGAAAAATTACAATCGATGATTGACTTTTGCCATACAGAAGCCTGCTTGCAGAAATTCATCATTACCTATTTCGGTGAAACTGATGTAGTCAATTGCGGTCGCTGTGCGAATTGTACAGATACGCGAGAAAGTTCAGATGTCACGGTAGACGTTCAAATGGTATTATCTTGTGTCATCCGCATGAAGCAGCGTTTTGGCAAGACGATGATTGCACAAGTTTTGACGGGATCTCGTAATAAGAAAGTGCTAGAATTTGGCTTTGAAAAACTGCCCACCTATGGTTTGATGAAAGACCGAAGCGCAAAAGACATCTCCGATTTCATCGAATTCATTATTTCAGAAAACTATCTGGGTGTTGAAAATGGGCAATTCCCCATTATTTATGTTAGTGAGCAGGGCAAGGATGTCTTAACAGGCGGCGTAAAAGTGCATCGCAAAGTATCTGTCATCACTAAACAAATTACAGCTGACAATCCATTATTTGAGCAGCTTCGTGCCTTGCGCCGTCAACTAGCACAAGATGCAGGCGTACCTCCGTTCGTTGTCTTTTCGGATAAATCCTTGCAAGACATGGCAGCAAGAATGCCTATCACAGAAGAAGATTTCCTCGCAGTGAATGGCGTTGGACAAGCTAAATTAGAGCGCTATGGCGAGGCGTTTATCAACGAAATCAAGTCATATACCATGCAAAATGTATAATAAAAACCATCTGGATTCTGACATCCGGATGGTTTTTGACTTATAAAATATCACATCTGTGTATAGTTTTCTTTTGGCTCGTTTTGGAATGAACGACTTCTATACAATAGCCGTATTGTTTTAATGTATAGGGATGCGACTTCGCCGCATCCCTATACGTTCTTCCGGTAATCGTATAGTAGTCATTCATCCGTCGCTCACCAAAAATACTTGTACTCGAAGTGCTAATGCTTTTGGGAACTAGTGAATAGAAGCCTCTCTATCTAGATAAAGTCCGCCAAAGATGAAATTTTGGCGGATGGAGCTTTCACTATGATCTTTTCCATTATTATATTAGGAAGTGTCACTTTCTATAAAGCTTACTAGGAATAACGAAAGAATACCTTGTACAAAGTACAATAGAGCCCGAAATTGTATCTTTGGGCACTACAATTTTTATAGTAAGCCATCTATTCTTTTCTTTCCAATCAACCGCATTTTTCACTTAAGCATTGTAGGTACGCGACAGGCAACAATTCATAACAAGATGACCGAAAAAGCATGGCTAGAAATGACGAAGTCGTTTCTAGCCATGCTTGCTCCACGGTAATTATGTCTTGAATAGTCAGCCGAAAGCGAACTGGAAATACTCTAGTGGACTAGTAGCTTTCAAGACATTACTTACCCGTAATTTATGCAAGTAAATGGTTATTCAACAGACGTGGCTTCTAACATAATTACCGATTATCAATTTTCTCCGGGTACATATCATGATTCATCATCCGATGATCTGCCATTTGTTCGTATTTTGTCCCAGGTTTTCCGTAGTTGCAATAAGGGTCAATCGATAAGCCACCACGTGGTGTGAATTTCCCCCATACTTCGATATACCGTGGTTCAATCAGTTTGATCAAATCATTCATGATGATATTGATACAGTCTTCGTGGAAATCACCATGATTTCGGAAGCTGAACAAATATAATTTCAGTGACTTGCTTTCGATAATTTTTTCATCGGGAATAAAACTAATCGTTAAAGTTGCGAAGTCAGGCTGTCCCGTTTGTGGGCATAGTGTTGTAAACTCTGGACAGTTAAATTTCACAAAATAATCTCGATTGACATGTAAGTTATCAATTGCCTCTAAAATATCAGGACTATATTGGAATAAATACTGAGTGTTTTGATTGCCGAGTAAGGTTAGGTCGGCTAATGATGCTTGGTCTCTAGTTGTCATCTTGAACCCTCCAGTTCCATTTATGAAGTAATTGACGTTAATTCTTTTCTCATGCCGATGAGAGCATACGTAGCAACAGCTAGTAAAATAGCACCTGTTAGCATAAATGCGCTCTTGTAAGTGAGGTCAAGGAATCCGATGAAACTGGATCCTGCAACAACACCCATTGAGAAGAAGGCGTAGAAGTAGCCATATGCTTTTCCACGGAACTCAGCAGAAGATGAATCGATGAGCAATGAATTAATGGAAGGGAACAAGAATGCGAATCCAGCCCCGTAAACTGCCATTGCCGCGTATAAGTAATTCAATTGTTCAATTTGGCTGAGCAATAACATAGCCAGTCCCATTAACGAGATCCCGAAAGCTAACGTGACTATCGGGCGAACGCGGTCAAACACCCGGTTGATGGGTAATAAAAAGATTAGGATAGCTACAACACCAAATGTACTAAGTAACATACCGCTTGTTTTCGTATCAAAGCCAAGTGCTTCCACTTTTAACGGTAATACAAGTGCTAGTACGCCTTGTGAAAACATTAAAAAGAATGCTCCTGCAAATGCACGTACCATACCTGGATGTCGGAACAAGTGTCTAACTCTAAAATGCTTAGTTTGTTCAGTTGATTGCTTGCGCTTATAGGTAAACGAGCGTAAAACAAAAAAAGCCGCTACTGCCAACACCAGCATAATACCACCGTTAACAGCCATAATAAAAGGTGTACTTGTCTTAGCGGCAACAATGCCACCATAGGCTGGACCAACAATGGCCGCCATTCCGACAAATGCACCGGAAATAGCTACACTTTTACCACGTTTTGAACCTTCTGCACGATTCGCAAGGAAAGTGAAGGCAGCTGGGACAATGAGCCCTTCCATAAATCCATGGACAAAACGGACACCGAGTAGTGATAATGGGCCAGTTGCGAAAGAATAAAGGAAAAGTGATAATGCCGCTGCAAAAAGACCAATGATAAGGATAACAAAGGGTCCTCTTTTATCCGTCATAAAGCCAGAAATAATATTCCCAATCGTATTGGAAAATGAGTACATACCTACTGCTAACCCAATTAAAAAGGGCGATGCACCAAGTGATAAAGCAAACGGACTCATCACAGGTAATTGTGAAAATAAATCAAAAAACGAGAAAAATACAATTAGATAAACAAAACCCCGCATAATAAATAAAGCCTCTTTTCGTTTGAAGATACCATCCTCTAGCTTACCATTTTTCAGGCATGATTGGAAAAGGATAGATTGTGAACAATTAGCAACTTTATTCAGCAGAAGCCCAAACACCTGCTGAATGAAGTTAAGCCTCCGGCGGATGTCACAGATTTTGAAGGGAGTCAATTGAGCAAGCTCAATTCAAAATCTGGACGCAATCACGCCAGGGCGTGATTGATATAATTATTAGAGATAGCTTTTCAAGCGTTAGAACGCTAAAATTATGAAATAGAAGAGTTATGAAAGGGGAAATGGACAATGACAATCAGAGTTGGAATTGCAGGATACGGAAATTTGGGGCGCGGAGTGGAATACGCCATTGGTCAAAACAAAGATATGGAGCTAGTAGGCGTATTCTCAAGAAGAAATCCAGCCGATGTGCAATTGCTAGATAGCAATGTGTCGGTGCATGCGATGGATGATATTCAAAATTTCACGGATGCAATCGATGTCCTAATCCTTTGTGGCGGATCGAAAAATGATTTACCTGAACAGGGCCCCGCATTAGCTGCATTGTTTAACACGGTAGATAGCTTTGATACGCATGCGAAAATTCCAGATTATTTTGAAGCCGTTGAGGCTACAGCGAAACCGAACGGCAAGACAGCAATTATTTCGGTTGGCTGGGATCCGGGTCTATTTTCTATTAATCGCTTGTATGGCGAAGCAGTGTTGTCAGAGGGTGCGACGTATACATTTTGGGGGAAAGGCTTGAGCCAGGGGCATTCCGATGCAGTTAGACGAATTCCTGGAGTCAAGGGGGCTGTGCAATATACCATTCCTGTTCCGGATGCAGTAGACCGTGTGCGTAGCGGGTCATTGCCTGAACTGTCAACGCGTGAAAAGCATACACGTGAGTGCTATGTCGTACTTAATGAAGGTGTAGATGCCGAGCAAGTGAAACAAGCCATCGTTACAATGCCTGACTATTTCACAGACTACGATACGACAGTGACGTTCATTACCGAAGAAGAGTTGGCTCGTGATCATACTGCTATGCCACATGGAGGGTTCGTTATTCGTAGCGGGAAAACGGGTGAAGGCAATGCGCAAGTGATGGAGTATTCGTTGAAGCTGGATAGTAACCCTGAATTCACATCAAGCGTTTTAGTTGCTTATGCTCGAGCGGCTTATCGTTTGAATCAAAACGGTGACACAGGTGCGAAAACAGTGTTTGATATTGCACCGGGATTGTTGTCACCGAAGAGTGCGGCTGAGTTGCGTAAGGAATTGCTGTAATAGATAGCATTTGATTCTGTTAGCTAGTGTGAGAGTAGTTTGATGTCACTCATATCTTGTTATGACCGGCATGGGTTGTGTTATGCTTGCCATGGACGCGTTTATGACCGGCACGAGTTGTGTTATGCTCGCCATGGACACGTTTATGACCGTCACACAATTAATTAGCATGGAACCTCTTCAGGCAAATCAAGTTGGAAGTCTTTCACTCAACCTATATAGTATTGGATTACTTAATGATGGTGTTACCTTTATAATTAGGGTAACACTGTTTTTGGTAGGTAGGAATAATGGAAGGAGCGGGATGTATGAAGTTTTATCTTGCATCGAGTTTTCAAAACAAACAGGCTGTCAACTATGTAAGTGAAAAGTTGATAGAAGCAGGTTATGTACATACATACGATTGGACGAGGAATGATAGAGCCTCCACTCTTGAGGAATTAAAGGTGATTGGTGAAGCGGAGAAAAATGCCATATTGGCATCTGATGTTGTAATTGTTTTATTGCCTGGAGGAAAAGGAAGTCATATCGAATTAGGTATTGCACTCGGGCGAGGAAAGAAAATCTTTTTGTATTCAGCAGATGAAAGAGTGAATGATTTTGACACCACAAGCACCTTTTATCATTTATCGGAAGTTGAACAGGTGATTGGTACATTGGATGAGTTGGTGGGTAGGGTTTGCAATTTTCGGGAGAGCCATCGTTGATTGATCAATAGGGGTGAAAATTATGGATTATCAATTTAAAACAATGACACAGGAGCAAGCAGAAGATATTGCCTTTAATTGGCACTATGATGGTGAATATTCTATTTACGATATGGAAGCGGATCAAGGAGATTTAGTCGAGTTTTTAGACTCTGAAAAACGAGGAGACTCTACGTTTATTGTTATGAAAAGTCATACAATTATTGGCTTTTTTAGTTTTACTAAAGTAGAGGAAAATCATATTGATATTGGGTTAGGGATGAGACCGGATTTAACAGGAGGCGGAGAGGGTCTGGCTTTTGTAAATGCAGGTTTAGCATTTGTAGAATCAACATTTTCGCCAGATAAAATAACGCTATCAGTAGCAACATTTAATAAAAGAGCAATCAGAGTATATGAAAAAGCCGGATTTACGGCAGGAACTACGTTTATGCAAGAAACAAATGGTGGTAGATATGAATTTCTTGAAATGACTTTTGCAGTTGAAAATCATTGACACTGCTTTGAAGTGAACGAAAAGGAATAATCTTGGAGGAGCTTAATGGATATCATAAATCGGCTTAAAGATAAAAAAGTAAAGGTCAGAGAAATCTCGGGTGGGGTCCTTACTCTCTGTATAGATTTCCTGTAAAATAAACTAAATCTTTGGATAAATAAATAATGAAGGCGTTATCTCTATTTCTAAGAGGTGACGCTTTTTTGATTGAACAATTATAGATGTGGTGTCTATTTAGTCTGTTATTATCTTTCGTTTTCGGGAAATGGACTTATCATGAAATAGCAAAGTGGGTCTACGTGGTTTAAATGACTGATTTAGAAAAACGGTCTTTCTTCATTTTCATATGTGACAAAACTGTTAGGTACATGTAACACCGAGCGATGGTTGAGATAAGTTAGACATGGTACATTTTGTATTAATTGAATTTCATTAGGTAGGTTACATCCGTGGCTAAAATTTGGAAGTTCATAACGACTAGAGAGGAAGGGTGCGACTCATAATGTTTGAAAAACGGACTATTTCACTAAGTTTAGTGATGGGATTAGTGTTGGTGCTAACAGGTTGTGCCACCAATAATTCAGCTGGAGAGCTGGACGATTTTTCTTTACCGCAAGAGGAAAAGAAAGTGATTGTTGAAACAGCTGAAATTAAACAAGGAAATCTTTATTCAGAAAGAGGAATTTCAGCTCAAGTAGTTTCAACGCAAGAAGTAGAAGTATACGTAAGTATTGGCGGTAGAATTATAGAAATGGCTGTTAAAGAAGGAGACACTGTAGAAAAAGGACAGATCATTGCACTTCTTGATTCTGAAGAGCAGGAAATGGTAATTAGCCAGGCGAATAATGTAGTAGATCAAGCGAAGGCACAAATCAATCAAGCTAAGCAGCAGTTGCAAACTGCGGAGCATGGCAAGCGACAGGCTAGTAGTCGCCATGAGCAATCGAAGTTAGCGCTAGCTAGACTTGAAAAACAATATAGTAAGATTCAAGATCCACAGAAAGAAAGTGAAATGGAAACGCCTCAAAGTCTCGATTTAGCAGAACTAAAAAGTCAATGGGATCATGCGCTTAGTAACTTTGAAAAGTCATCACGGCTTTATGATAAAGATATTATCCCTCGTAAAGAATTAGAGCAAGCGCAGGCACAAGAAGAAAGTGCAAGAAGAAGCTATGAAAAAAGTTTATTGTCCGCAAAGGAAGTAGCTGAAAACAAAGTGCTTGCTGGCAATGAGGCTTCCGAAGAGTTAAAGAATACTATTGAAAACGATAAAATTGGTTTATTAATATCTGAAATGGAGCTTCAACAAGCAGATGTCGGAATAGAACAGGCAAAAATAATAGTGACACAAGCAGAGCAGGCCGCACAGCAGGCGAAGAAGGTGTCTGAGAAAGCGGAAAATAAAATGAATGAATCAGCCATCCGAGCTCCTTTTACAGGGGTTGTCAACAATGTCCATATGAAAGAAGGGGGGTATGCAGCGCCACAAGCTCCGATAGTCACGATGTTTAATAATCAACAGCTAAAAGTTGTGGCAGCCATTTATCCTTCACAGAAAAAGGATTTAGTGAAAGGGCAAAAGGTTAAAATAGTCGGTGTGAACGGAGAAATCAGTCATGACGGAGAAGTTACACATATCTCCCCTTATGTTGACGACAAAGGTTTTATACAATTGGAAGCTTCTATACAAGGAGATTCTAAAAATTTTATTGTTGGGGAGTATGTGGAGTTGGTAGCGGAAACAATAATAGGCGAGAACCAATTAATCATACCTACAAAAGCAATTACCGAAAAGGATGAAAGGGCATTTGTTTATATAATACAAGATTCTAAAGCTGTCTACCAAGAAATAGAGATTTTGCAAATGCAAGAGGAATGGACTTCTGTGAAAGGGAATCTTAAACCTAATGAAAAAATCGCTGTGAAAGGAATGGTGTTACTATCCGATGGTTCGCCTGTACAAGTTGCTGGTGAAGGCAAGCCAGTTGAAAAGATAACGAACCCAGCTACGGATGGTAAGGATTCATCTAAAGAGAAAGATGGTGAATCGCAATGATTACATTGGCTGTCAAGCGTTCGGTTGCTGTAACTTTATTCCTAGTAGGAATCGTAGCGGTAGGTATCTTTTGTATTCAAAAATTCAATGTAGAATTGATGCCTGAGTTTAAAGTGTCGATGGCGTTTATCACGGCAAGTTATCCCAATGCTTCTGCTGAAGAAGTCGATCAAAAAATTACTGTGCCACTGGAGCAGTTACTTAAAGAAGATCAGGATATTACAAATGTAAGCTCCACTTCTTCTAAAGAAAGTTCTAGTATTCTCATTACTTTTAAATCGAATGTTAATCTGGAGAGAAAAATCCAAGATCTGCAAACGCAGATTGACGCAAGTAGAAGTGTGATGCCAGCCGGTGTGCGATCCTTAGCTGTTACTGATTATAATAGTAGTATGGGAAGGGAACCAGTTATTGGATTTTCTGTTTTAGGAGCAAAGGGAGATGAATCCTTTCTTCAGCGTATAGAGCAAGAAATCGCCAATGTACCGGGTGTGGCAGAGGTTGATTTTCTAGGAAGTAATGTGAAGGAAATTCATATTAATTTGAATTCGCAACAGCTTACGACGTATAAATTAGCGACGAGCGATTTATTGAATTCACTTGCGATAAGTCCGATGCAAACGATTGGGACAATACAAGAAAAAGGAAAAGAGTTACAACTTGTCGTCCCAGAAGAGCAATATACAGTTGCTGCTATTGAACAAATTAAGATACCCACAAAGGATGGTCAATTTGTATCCATTCGGGATATTGCTGACATAACCATTGTGAGTAACGAAGAAAAAAATCTCTATACGGTTAATGATAAGCCGACAATTGGATTCTCTGTTGCCAAGGATTCGAATGCGAATATTGTAGAAGTAACGGATGCAGTTATTGAAAAAATAGAAGCATTGAAAGGAACGTTGCCAGAAGGAATTGACATCCAAATAGGGGATAATGCGGGGATCTTCGTGAAAGACTCCATTGAGCAAGTAACGAATAACTTAATTATGGGCGCATTGTTAGCTAGTGCAGTTTTGCTTTTCTTCTTCAAAAATATTCGCATCCTACTCATTATCATTTTATCTATTCCCATCTCGATTATCATGGCACTAATTGCGCTGTATTTTTCAGGTCAAACATTAAATGTGCTTTCGTTAGCAGGACTTGCACTTGGTGTCGGCATGATGGTGGATAGCTCAATCGTTATACTCGAAAATATTATTAAATATAAACAACAAGGATACCCGATATTTGAAGCAGTCAAACAAGGCAGTAAAGAACTGCGCCAGGCGGTTATTGCCTCTACATTAACAACCATCATTGTTTTTTCGCCGATGTTTTTTATCGGTGATTTAACAAGTATAACGATACCCTTTGCTCTTGCTGTTATATTTACGTTAATTGCTTCTCTTCTCGCGGCATTAACGATTGTGCCCATGCTCTCTTATAAATGGATTGGTAGTGAAAAAGTAGTCATACAGAATGATGCGAAGTGGCTTAGTTGGCTGACCATTCAGTATCAAAAAGTAGTAAAGTGGTCATTGAAAAAACGATGGGTGCCAGTCTTGGTTACGCTCGTTTTGAGTATAGGTAGCTTATTGTTGATTCCTGTAATTGGCTTTGAGGCAGAAACTGTGGAAGATGACGGCAGGCTCTACATTGACGCTTTTCTAGAAGGAGAGCTTTCCGAGGATGAGCTATTGCTGTTGATGAAGCAATTAGATGACGCAATAGAGCCCTTTGACGACGTCATTCAAGTAAAAGAGAAGAGTGTTGAGCAAGATTTTATCTCTTATTTCATTCAATTAGTACCAAAGAGTGAACGGAAAGAACAGTTGAAAGAAATTATTGCTCAAGTGAAACAGTCATTGGTGCCTTCATCGATGGTCTCTTTATATATAAATCGAGAATCACTTCAAGTTTTCGATGCAAATCAAGAACGGCGAATAGATGTTACTTTATCTGGAACAAATTATGAGGTTTTAAAGGCCTTAACGGAACAAGTGACGCTATTTCTAGAAAACACACCGGGAATTACGGATATCGATGTTCCAGGTATTAGTGGAGAACCCCAACTAAAATTAGTAGTCGAGAACGCATTAGCTGCAAAGTATGGCTTGGACCGGGAGCAAATTGTCATGCAAATGCAAGAAGCTGTCATGAATGATGAAGTCATGCATTTTTCTGAAAATGAAACTGACTATCGAGTCTATGTGAACTATGCAAATCGACAAACCGATACGATGGCTTTTTGGGAGAATCTGAATATACAAACGGCTAGTGGAGATCATATTCCTTTATTCGCTGTGGCGTCATTTGAATCGACACATGGTCCAATATCTATACAACGTAAAGGGTTTAAACAAGGTATAACGGTTCGTGCAACAGTTGCAAATACTGAGCAATCAGATGAAATCATCAATGAATTTAATCAGATGTTGGAGGAGATTCCATTCCCTCCAGAGTATGGCTATGAGTTTTTTAGTTTTGATACTGGAGACGAGGAGTTAATTACTAAGCTGGTAATAGCTGTAGTTGTCGCGATAGCGCTTGTCTACGCTGTCTTGGCCATTCAATTTAATTCATATAGTCAACCGATTCTTATTATGCTAGCAATTCCGCCAACAATCATCGGTGTCGTTTTGGGGCTTTTACTGACGGGTCAACCTTTGTCCCCGATGGTAGCACTCGGTGTCATTATTTTGGCAGGAATCGTAGTCAATAATTCGATTTTATTAGTCGATTATATTAATCAACATAAGGAAGAGCATTGGGATCGTACAAGGGTTGTTGTCGCTGCGGGAAAAGAGCGACTTCGTCCGATTTTGATGACTACGCTGACAACTGTATTAGGGATGATCCCTTTGGCATTGGGGTTAGGTGATGGGGCAAGTTTACAACAGCCTATCGGAATCGTAACGATTTTTGGCCTAACCGTTTCTACCGTGTTTACGCTTGTCTTCATTCCCGTGATGTATACATTATTCGATGACTGTACGAACTTCCTAAAACGTCTTTCAAAAAAAGTAACAAGAAAACCAGTTATAAAACAAAAAACAGCTGCCTAAGAAAAATTGTCAAGCAGCACAAGATGAGGAGAGAAGTATATGCGTAAAAGTCTAATCATCACGACTTGTTTACTTACGCTGCTACCTTTATCAAAAGTGGCAGCAAATGAGTCATTAGTAGAAGTAGTGGATGCAGTAATCAATGAAAGTTTAGAGGCGAAGTTGCTTGATACTGATAAGGATATCCCGTTATCGTCAGATGCTTATAGGTACCAAGATGGATTTCAAGTATTAAAAGATATGAATAATGAGCAGAAAAATTTGAACAAAAAAATGACCATGCAAGGAATTAAGTATGAAGCGAACCAGTTGGTCTACGGTTATTACAAGGAAAAGCAAGCCTTTAAATTACAAGAGGCGAATTTGAAGCTGGTTGAAAAAGAATACGAAAATAGCCAAGAAAGATATAAGGAAGGAATGTCGACTAAAGGAGCCATGTTAAAAGCGGAAATAGGTGTCAATGAAGCTAAGTTAGCAGTGAAAGCAGCAAAGTTGACATTGAAAGAAGCGACTTCACGACTTAACCAAAAACTGGGGAAGGAATTTAATGTGGAACTCGAGATTCGAACCCTTCCTGAATTTAGTTTGTTACCTTCAGCTGACTACGGTGCTGAAATGATAGCGAAAGAGTTGAATAACAAGCAACCATCGCTAGTTCTAATTCGGAAGAAATTACAAGAGTACAGCAACATCTTACATCAAATTGACTCCCTTCCTCATTTAGATGAAGAAGAGCTTTTAAAACAATTACATGATCTTGACCAACAAATTTCAAAGCCTCCTACTCAAATCGAGGATGTTGATGGCAAAATTCCTGGGGGAGAAGAAGCACCAGATTTATGGAAGGGTGTTAATGAGGAACTGGAGGCATCTCGTGAAGCACTATTAAAGGAGTATAATAAATCACTCGAAAAACAGAGCAAGGCAAAGCTAGAGCTCAAAGAGTATTATGCAAATGAAATTCAAAAAACAGAGATTGAACTCGTACAGGCGGAAAGAAAAGTAAAACTCAAAGCTTATGAGTTTGAGAATCGATTCGAAGTATTAAGTGATCGAATAAAAATTGCAGAAGGAAAAGTAGAGCAGACGAATAGTGAACACAATCAGCAAAAAGAATTGTACGAGTTAGGAGAAATTATTTTCCTAGATGTGCAAAAATCACAACAACAACTCCGCGCAATCGAACTGGATTTAATGAATGATCAATTAGATTACCAACTATTAAAGGAAGAATTTAGCTTGTTTAAAGAAGGCTATATGATGTGATTGGATGAGTATAGGCGATGTTACAAAGGAAATAATCTCCCCTGGCATTTTGTCGCTAGGATAGATTATTTCTACTTGGGAACTGGCCTATTATAAGTACCACACCGATGCTCTACTATCGGTGTGGTCTTTTTAATATATCCGCTACTATAGTAACCAGAGGTAGGGTATGTAGTTTGGTAATCGTTTAATATTCCCTAAACAGTAAATCAGAAGAAATAGGTTTCATCTCAAGCTCCCTAGACCAGACGGATACTTGGCCTATATGATGAATTTCGTGTGAAATGATATGTCGCATTATTTTCCCGTATGTAAAGTAGGACGTATCGCCATTTCGCCTTTTCATTTCAAAGACCTTTTGTTCACAATCAGGTGTCCATGATTGCATAAAACCTTGGGTTATCAATTTTGTACTGGTAGAAAACTCTATGACCTCTTGTAGAGTAGAAATGCTGTTCATATCTTTCACTATCACAGGCGTTCCATTCATTTGATTAATCCAAATCTGTTCACAATCAATTACATGAAATAAATTACGCAAAATACTCCCCATACCACCTGTTCGTTTTTGTGTAAGTTCTTCGATTGAAATCTGTTGACTCCAATCAAACCAATCATCTCTTACTTGCCAATTATAAGAAAACATATCGAGCATATACGATTCCACCTCAAAAAGTATTTTCTTTTATAGTAACTCAAAGACTGATAAATTTGTTAAAATTCTAAGTGTGCAGTAAGAAAGTTATTAAGATGGGGGAATGAGACATGAAGTCTGTTACGGTTTACCATTATGATGCATTTAGCACAGAGCCGAATAAAGGAAATCCTGCGGGAGTTGTGTTAAACGGAGATGACTTAACCGATAAGGAGATGCAAGAAATCGCTGTTAAAGTTGGATTTAATGAGACTGCTTTTCCGGTTCAATCATCTGTGGCGGATCTTCGAATTCGTTATTTCACGCCGGGGCATGAAATGGACTTATGTGGGCATGCGACAATGGCAACCATATTTGCTTTAAAATCTAGGGGTTTATTAACTGAAAAAGATGAATTAACAATTGAAACGAGAGCCGGGATTTTGCCAATCCGTATAGATTCGCTAACTGATGATACATTCTACATAACGATGAAACAGGCTTCACCACAGTTTGAAGAATTTAATAGTTCATCTGAAGAATTGGCTCATGCAATCGGACTTGAGAAATCTGATATTGACGGGGATTTTCCAATTGTCTATGGTAGTACAGGGATATGGACGCTATTAGTTCCGATTAAGACACTTAGTGCGTTCAAGAGAATGAAACCAAATACTGAAATATTCCCAAGCATTTTAAAAGAAATACCTAAAGCATCGATCCATCCTTTTTGCTTGGAAACATATGATGAAAATGCTGATATGCATGCCCGTCATTTTTCATCCCCTTTTTCAGGAACAATTGAGGATGCAGTGACAGGAACAGCTTCAGGTGTCATGGGTGCTTATTATGCAACGTATATCGACAATGATTTTGAAGAACACTTGAATCTTGTGGTAGAGCAGGGCCATGAAATTGGCAAAGATGGTCGTGTACAGGTTGGTGTTTCTAAAAATCAGGAAAGTTATGATATTGAAATCAGAGGAAATGCGGTATATGTTAAAGAATTTGAGATTGTAATTTAACATAAATCAAGGGGATGATGGTCACAAATTAATGAAGTGAAAAGGAGAGCTGAAAAGATGAAAAGGGTTGATGTTGCGTATGTCTTGTTAGTTGACGAGCACGAGGAGAATGTATTATTAGTTAAGAATAAAGGACCTGGTGCTTCTTACTATACACTTCCGGGCGGAGCAGTGGAGCGGGGGGAAACGCTTGAAGAGGCCGCTATTCGTGAGGTGAAAGAAGAAACGGGATTAGATGTACAATTGGGCGGGATTTTTAGTGTAGGTGAAGCGTTTTTTGAGGAAAGAGGACATCACACTATTTTCTTTACTTTTACAGGGAAAATAATCGGTGGGGAAATCAATATTTCACTACCAGAAGAAATCGAGGAAGTTACTTGGATGAACTTGCAACAGGCAGAACCGTATATCCATATCTCGAATGAGTTCGAAGGGGCGATTGATAGTAAAACTACGGTGCCATATATGTTGAGGGATGCAGGTAGATATCGATCTTAACGGAGCATGCTGCCTCCTATTTTTTGATTTTCAATCCGAAATGTTTTGATAATAGCCTCCATTTCGCATATACTACTCATGTATGATTTATTTAGGAGGTCGAAGTAATTGACGAAATTAGATGAAACGTTAGAAATGTTGAAAGCGCTCACAGATGCGAAGGGGATTCCGGGAAATGAACGTGAACCGCGTGAAGTGATGAAGAAGTACATAGAGCCGTATGCGGATGAAATTGATCAGGATGGTTTGGGTTCATTAATTGCTAAAAAAACGGGCGATGTGAATGGTCCGAAAATCATGCTAGCAGGGCATCTTGATGAAGTTGGTTTCATGGTTTCAAAAATCGACGACAAAGGATTCTTATCCTTCCAAACGGTTGGTGGTTGGTGGTCACAGGTAATGCTAGCGCAGCGTGTGACGATTGTGACACGCAAAGGAGATACAGTAACAGGAGTTATCGGATCGAAGCCTCCACATATCCTCTCGCCAGAAGCACGTAAAAAACCAGTCGATATTAAAGATATGTTCATTGATGTTGGGGCTACTTCAAAAGAGGAAGCAATGTCATGGGGCATTTTACCGGGAGATATGGTAGTACCTTATTTTGAATTCACAGTAATGAATAATGATAAATATTTACTTGCGAAAGCATGGGACAACCGAATTGGTATCGCCATCGCAATTGAAGTATTGAAAGCGTTGAAAGCTGACAATCATCCGAACATCGTATTCGGCGTGGGAGCAGCACAAGAAGAAATCGGTCTTCGTGGTGCACGTACAGCGGCAACGAAAATCCAGCCGGACATCGGTTTTGCGGTGGACGTAGGTATCGCTGGCGATACACCGGGAATTACGTCGAAGGAAGCAACAGGTAAAATGGGTGATGGTCCACAAATTCTATTGTTTGACGCTTCGATGGTATCTCATAAAGGATTGCGTGATTTCGTTGTAGACACGGCTGAAGAGCATGGTATTCCTTATCAGTTCGAGACAATTCCGGGGGGTGGCACGGATGCGGGATCTATCCATCTTTCAGGACATGGTGTACCATCATTGGCAATCTGTATTCCGACTCGATATATTCACTCCCATGCAGGAATTTTACACCGTGATGATTTTGAAAATACGGTGAAGTTGATTGTTGAAGTCATTAAGAAATTAGACCGTGACGCGGTAAATACCATTACATTTGATTGATTAAAAGTTTGAACTGCCTTGGCTACCTAAAAGTAGCTAGGGTATTTTTTATTTTTATAAATCTATAAAAATGCGCTTGACTTTATAATTATGCATATATATACTGTGATATACAAAGTGAAAACAGTGATAGGGGATGACGATATGGTGAAGATTGAAGAGGAAAATAGTGCTATTGCAAATGGTTTGAAGGGGAAGGATTTATTATCTCTTCTTGAGTATACGAGTGAAGAAATTTCCTATTTATTAGATTATGCAAATAACATGAAAAAGGAAATGCTTGCGGGCAATATGCCACCTATTTTAGCTGGCAAGACGCTCGGGATGATTTTTGAAAAGCATTCAACGCGTACGCGCATATCATTTGAAGTGGGTATGATCCAACTGGGGGGGCATGCGATGTTCATGAACGCACGTGACCTACAAATCGGACGTGGGGAGTCGGTGTATGATACAGGGCATGTGCTGTCGGAGTATTTGGACGGCGTTATGATTCGTGCAAACTCACATGAAATGGTGAAGGAATTGGCAGAGCATACGTCGGTTCCGGTCATTAATGGCTTAACGGATATTTTTCATCCATGTCAGGCGTTAGCAGATTTATTGACGATTTTGGAAGTGAAAGGCTCGCTAGCAGGCAAGAAAATCGCTTATGTTGGAGATGGAAATAATGTAGCGCACTCGCTTATCATCGCAGCGGCGCATATGGGGATGCATGCAGCGGTTGCAACGCCAGTGGGCTTTGAATATAATGCAACTCTTCTCGTCAAGGCACAAGAGCTTGCTGCTAAGAATGGCGGCAGTGTTGTGACAACTACGAACCCGGTTGAAGCGGTACAAGATGCAGATGTCGTCTATACAGATGTCTGGACGAGTATGGGTCAAGAAGAAGAGACTGCGGCGCGTCTAGAAGCATTTAAGGAATTCCAAATTAATGATGCTTTGGTTGCGCATGCGAAAGCAGATTATATGTTCTTGCATTGTCTGCCCGCACACCGTGAGGAAGAAGTCGCAACATCTGTCATTGACGGACCAAACTCATTCGTCTTCCAGCAAGCAGGCAATCGTCTACATGCACAGAAAGCTGTTTTGGCTAACGTGTTGTAAGTAAATGGATTAACGGGTCCGGGTATGTTGCCTGGGCTTTTTTGTGTTTGAGTCCGCATCTAGCTGCATTGCCTTTATTCTTACAATTTATTATGGTCAAACCGTGCATGTTATTCATCACCAAATTTGCTGCACTCTCGTCTTAAACCTTTTTGGAGATTGTTTGATTAGAATATGATAGCCTATATATAGGCAAACTTATCGAAAGCTAAGGACGCAAAGCCAAGGGCCTAATACAACTATTTGTAATGGTAGCCGGTTACCGAGTGTATCACTTTAGAAGCCATCTACTTCTATAAATAGCTAGATGAGATTACTCGTTAAATGAGAGGTGATTATTTTGAGTAAAACAGTAATGCTTGTGGATGATTCAAGGTTTATGAGAAATTTATTAAAAAGTAAAATTGAGAGTAGTGGGTATATCGTAGTAGCTGAGGCTGGTAATGGAGAAGATGCTGTGAAGCTTTATGAAAAACATTCACCGCATATCGTTTTACTGGATATCACTTTACCGAATATGAATGGAATCGCTGTACTTAAAAAAATTAAAAAAATAAATCCTGATACACATGTTATAATGTGTTCAGCAATGGGGACGCAAGATTTTGTAATTGAAGCTTTAGAAAATGGTGCCGATGATTTTATTGTAAAACCCTTTTTCGATGACCTTATTATTAAATTAAATAAAATCAATTGAAAAATGTAGTGTTCTACGGAAAAGACAAGTAAACTTTTTAATACTATAAAACCCGTAAAATTGCGCGGGCTACCAATGGTCCCGCGCAATTCACTCATAATTCAACTTGCTGCAAATACTTGTGCTAACTCTCCAGCCATTTTCGATTTTTCTTGCTCACCTGAATTATTCCATAGCTTTTCAAAGAACACGCCGAGTCCTGGTAATAGATGTTCTTCCCCTCGCTTAATGGCATCTTCGACGACATTACGGACATCCTCCGCTGAATTATTTTCCATATTTGCCGTAATCGCATCTCGTATTTGAAAATCCATTTTATCAACCTCCTATGCTCATTTTGGACACAAATATCGCTAACTATACGGGCATTTGTTACACTAAAAAGAAAAAGGCGGTAACAACGATTATGAAACGCATCGAATCCCCACAAAATTCACTAGTGAAACATTGGAAAAAACTCGTGACAACGCGAAAAGAACGTGACAATACGGAAGAATTTCTTGTAGAAGGCTTCCATTTGGTTGAAGAAGCACTTAAAAAAGACGGAGCCATCATTGCATTGATCATTCGAGACGGAGTTGAATTTCCCGCTGGCTGGTCAACGGAAAGTGTACATATTGTTGAAGTAAACAGTGCAGTTGCGAAAGAAATCTCAGAAACGGAACACTCACAGGGAGTTTACGCACATTGTCGTCAACCCCATCATGCTGAAGAAGACTTCGCAACATGGAAAAAACTTTTACTTGTTGATGCGGTTCAAGATCCGGGCAATGTCGGTACGATGATCCGTACTGCAGACGCAGCTGGCATGGATGCAGTTATACTCGGTAAGGGGTCAGCAGATCCATATAACCCAAAAACCGTCCGTTCTGCACAAGGTTCTCACTTCAATATCCCTGTCGTCAGAGGCGATTTGATGGAGTGGGTGACGAAATCAAAACAAATAGGTATTAAGGTGATCGGTACAGGATTGCAAAATGCAGTCAATCATTCTGAAATTGAACCACAAACTGAATTTGCTTTAATTATGGGGAACGAAGGTAGTGGTGTTACACCTGAATTATTGGCGTTGGCTGAGACCACAGTAAAGATTCCAATGTACGGCAAAGCTGAGTCGCTGAATGTTGCAGTAGCGACGGGGATTTTGCTGTACTCGTATTCAAAAAACTAAAGCATTCCGCTGTTGATGAACAAAATGATTTCGGGTATACTATTAGTTATGAATTAAAATAAAAAGCAATGACTGGGAAAAGTAAGCATCACACGAACCAAAAGGGAATCTACGCCTTGACTGAAAGCGTAGGTAGGCGAGTATTTGTTGAAGTTCACCCCATGAGCTGCCATCAGGACCAGTGTGAGCTGTAAAGATGTGCCGGTGCCGGACCGTTATTCCGATTTGAGTGATCATATCTTCGGGTGTGATAATCAGGGTGGTACCGCGAAATCGTCCTCGTCCCTTTTATAGGGGCGGGTTTTTTTGTTTTTAATAATTGGGGTTGAAACCTCAATTATTAAAAACAAGCCTCCGGCGGATGTCACAGATTTTGAGGGGAGTCAATTGAGCTTGCTCAATTCAAAATCTGGACGCAAACACGCCAAGGCGTATTTGATTTTATATGGTAGGTGCACTACACTTTTGTTAATTTCGAAAGGAGAATTACAATGGAAGCACAATTAGAACAGTTGAAAGATGAGGCACTCGCAAAAATTGAGGCTGCTTCAGATGTAAAAGCGTTAAACGAAGTCCGTGTTGCTTACTTAGGGAAAAAAGGGCCTATTACTGACTTGCTAAAAGGCATGGGGAAATTACCGGCTGAGGAACGTCCGAAAATGGGGGCGCTCGTCAATGTCATTCGTGAAGCAGTAACAGAAGTACTGGAAGAGCGTATGGAGAAACTTGAGGAACAAGCCATCAACGAACAGCTTGCCAACGAATCAATTGATGTGACATTGCCAGGTCGTCCAGCGCGTACGGGTAATCATCACCCGCTGACACGTGTTGTGGAAGAAATCGAAGACTTCTTCATCAGCATGGGCTATGAAATTGCGGAAGGTCCTGAAGTTGAAAAAGATTATTATAATTTTGAGGCACTGAACTTGCCGAAAGGGCACCCAGCACGTGATATGCAGGATTCTTTCTATATTTCAGAAGATATACTTCTTCGCACGCATACGTCACCTGTTCAAGCACGGACGATGGAAGCGAAGGGCGGCGCGCCGATTAAAATCATTTGCCCGGGTAAAGTGTATCGTCGGGATAGTGATGATGCGACGCATTCGCATCAATTCACACAAATTGAAGGGCTTGTCATCGGCGAAGATATTCGCATGAGCGATTTGAAAGGGACATTGTCTTTATTCTCGAAAAAAATGTTTGGTGATGAGCGGGAAATCCGTTTGCGCCCAAGCTTCTTCCCGTTCACAGAGCCATCTGTTGAGATGGATATTTCATGCTTTAAATGTGGCGGAGACGGTTGTAATGTATGTAAAAAAACGGGTTGGATTGAAATTTTGGGTGCCGGTATGGTACATCCAAACGTGCTGAAAATGGCTGGTTATGATCCTTCTGTCGTATCAGGTTTCGCTTTCGGTATGGGGCCTGAACGGATTGCAATGTTAAAATACGGTGTGGAAGATATTCGTCATTTCTATACGAATGACGTGCGTTTTGTATCACAATTCCATCGGACAGAAGCTTAAGGAGGAGAAGACATGTTAGTATCTACAAAATGGCTAAGTGATTATGTAAATATAGAGGGTATTTCTCCTGAGGAACTTGCGGAAAAAATTACACGTTCAGGCATTGAAGTCGATTCGATTATCGACCGTTCTCAAGGCATGACGAACGTAGTAGTTGGCTATGTAAAGGAATGTGTGAAACACCCAGAAGCCGATAAATTAAATATTTGTCAAGTGGACGTTGGAGAAGAAGTGACACAAATTATTTGTGGTGCGTCAAACATTGCTGAAGGGCAAAAAGTAATCGTTGCACGTCCTGGTGCAGTACTACCAGGTAATTTTAAAATTAAAAAAGCAAAATTGCGTGGTGAAGAGTCGAACGGTATGATTTGTTCATTACAAGAGCTTGCTGTTGAAGGTAAACTTGTACCAAAAGCGTACGCGGAAGGTATATACGTGCTACCTGATACTGCAGTACCTGGAGAAAATGCATTGCCGCTTATTGGACTCGACGACATGGTGCTTGAATTTGATTTGACACCAAATCGTTCGGATGCGCTTAGCATGTTAGGTGTAGCTTATGAGGTTGGTGCGATTTTATCACAAGGCATTCAATTGTCTGAAATTACGTATACGGAATCGACTGATAAAGCAGAAGATGTACTGAAATTGCGTATCGATGCAAAAGAAGATAATCCGATGTATGTAGCAAAAGTCGTGAAAAACGTCAAAATTGCTGAATCACCTTTATGGTTGCAAAACCGTTTGATGGCGGCTGGTGTACGTCCGCATAATAATGTAGTCGACATTACGAACTACGTATTGATGGAATACGGTCAACCACTTCATGCATTCGATTACGATCGTCTTGGTACGGGTGAAATCGTTGTTCGTTTGGCAGAAGAAGACGAAAAAATTACGACGTTAGATGAAACAGAGCGGACATTGAAATCGCATAACCTCGTTATTACAAATGGCAAAGAACCTGTCGCTATTGCAGGTGTTATGGGTGGATTAAATTCCGAAGTGCATGATGGCACGACAACAGTTGTCATTGAATCGGCTTATTTTGCACCTGGATCTGTCCGTCAAACTTCGAGAGAGCTTGGACTGCGCAGTGACGCAAGTACACGCTTTGAAAAAGGCGTTGATCCGCAGCGTGTCATTGCAGCGGCAGAACGTGCAGCTCAGTTGATGGCTGACATCGCAGGCGGCGAAGTGTTAAGTGGTTCAGTTATTGTCGAAGAACTTGATAAGACACCAGTACGCATTACAGTTTCACCAGATTATATTAATAATCGTCTTGGTATGAAAATCTCACTAGAAGAAATGCTGTCCATTTTAGATAGACTGCAAATCCCAACAGAAGCTGTTAATGGCAAACTCGTGATTGACGCACCGACGCGCAGACAGGATTTGCGTATCGAAGAAGATATTATCGAGGAAATCGCGCGTATGTATGGCTATGACCATATTCCAATGACACTCCCGGTTACGGAATCAACACCAGGTGGCTTATCACCATATCAGGCAAAACGCCGTACAGTGAGAGCGTTCCTTGAAGGGGCAGGATTGTATCAGGCATTGTCCTATTCATTGACATCGAAAGAGCAGGCGCAAGCCTATGCACTTGAAACTGCACCTGTCACGGAGCTGTTGATGCCAATGAGTGAAGACCGCAGTATACTGCGTCAAAGTATCATTCCGCATTTATTGGAAGCCGCGACTTATAACGTGGCACGCCGTATGGACTCGGTTGCATTGTATGAAACAGGTTCCGTATTCCTCGGGGAGCAAGAAGATGGTCTGCCACAGGAAGTTGAGCATGTAGCAGCAGTGATGACGGGTAAATGGGTGGATCACGCATGGCAGGCTGAAACGAAGATGGTTGATTTCTTCGTGCTGAAAGGCATTGTCGAAGGCATGATGGATAGTCTTGGGCTAGTGGAAGGCTTATCATTCGAACAAGCACAGCTAGATGGTATGCACCCAGGTCGCACAGCAAATGTTTTCTATAATGGCGAGCGAATTGGTTTGATTGGCCAAATTCACCCGACAGAACAGAAAAAGCGCGATTTGAAAAACACCTATGTGATGGAGATGAATCTTGCGAAAATCCTTGCGATTGAAACGGCTGAATTAGTCTATGTACAAGTTCCACGTTTCCCATCGATTTCAAGGGATATTGCACTTGTTGTATCGAGTGAAACATCTGCAGGTACACTGGAGCATGTTATTCGCAACGCGGGTGGCAAATTGCTGAAAACGGTTCGTTTGTTTGACTTGTACGAAGGAGCGAACGTCGAGGAAGGCAAGAAATCTGTTGCATTCTCATTGACGTACGCAGACCCAGAGCGCACATTGACAGATGAAGAAGTCGTCAAAGCGCATGACAAAGTGTTGAATGCACTAACAACTGAAGCAGGAGCATTGCTTCGAGGGTAACTAAAAAGACTGCACAAGGAATTTAGATTCCATGTGCAGTCTTTTGCTTTATCGACTAACAGGCTCCACAACTGTAAAGCCAATATCAACTTGCAATTGAAAACGTTCTTCGTCCGTTGTTTGTGAAGGGTCAGCGGTCGTAAATTGGGCAGAGCCATGAATGATATATTCGCCCTCGGGAAACTCTTCATTTATCATTGACTTAATAAATTCGACGTATTCTTCCTCATCTTGATCACTATAACCGCCGGCGAAGTTATATTTTTGACGCAACGGTTCTCCTTTTTTCAACGTCGTGATAATAAGCGGTTCATTCATCGCGTAATCGACTTCGATGCCACGTGTCCTTTCCTCCAATGGGAAATGAAATGGAGACGCTGCATGGTAAATATCAATGGAGTCCTTTTCCCCTATATACGTTAATTCCGCGAAAATTGCAGAACCACTGAATGTATCATAGACATCTTTTTCAGTGGACAGCTTGTAAATGAAATCACCTTCTTGTACTTCAGCTTCTGGTGGTGGAAGAGAGAGCTGTTTACCAGAGTTTACTTTCCCGCTAACTCCACATGCGCTAAGCAAAAAAATACAGCAGAATAGAAAAAAGAATTTTCTCACTAGTATCACCTCATTTAATTAGAACGGTTGAAGTTCAAAAAAGTTACTTTCTTTTTCGGGCAGCAATCGCCTTTGCTTTTCCCGCATTAGCAAAATGCCATTTCGTCATTGATTTCAGCGTTTCTTCGCCACTTTTCAATAAAATTCTGGCAACCACCTCATCTACTTTGGCTCCTGCACCTTTCGGCAGCTCTAGCCCTGCGATTTCGCTAAGCCGATCCATCTCTTCTAAAAAGGCCACACGCGCAATAATGGATGCCGCGGCGACAGACATATGCAGACCTTCAGCTTTCGTTGAAAACAAGACGTTTTCTCGTACAATTTCGGCTTCGGCTTTAATATGATTATAATAAATCCCGCGTTCTGCAAATTGGTCAATCAAAATATAATCAGGTTTTTCGCCATCCATTTTCCGTAATACATGCTTAAGGGCTTGGTTATGAAGAAGTGCTTTGATTTTCCCTTGTGACCAGCCACGAGCTTGTACTTCATTGTATTTGTCATTTTCTAATGTCAGAACGCTGTAAATAAGAGCGGCTTGTAAATCGGGTGCAATCTTTCGCATGAGGTCATCCGTTAATTGCTTAGAATCCTTGACGCCGAGTTCACGCACGAGCTCCACTTGATCGGCACGCACAAAACAAGCAGCGACTGTCACAGGGCCGAAGAAATCCCCGGTGCCCGTTTCATCTGAACCTAAAACGGACAGCTCTGCAAGTCGGTCGGGCAGTGTATCGCCTTTCGTAGTGACCTTTGCAGATGCTTTAGTCCCTTCTGCCTTGGCCCAACGAGCGGCCTCTCTTTCAGCTCCGCCACCTTGAAACAGTACTTTTCCGGATTTATACGCTGTGATGGATGTGTCCGTTAGCTTTGCTGCAAAAACGACGCCGGGTGCATTGCGCACAATTTTGGATGCTGCATAATGGGACATTACTTTATTCAATCCTTGATCATCCACTAAAATAACTTGATTACTCAATGTAAAACTTCCTTTCGTTGGCCAGAAAAGGTCATCTGTAAACTTATACTATATGACGTTACAAGTGAAACCGTTTCATGGTATGATTGGTAACAGAGTTTTTAACTTGCTTCAGCGGATGTTTACCCTGCTGAATCTATTACGCTATGGCGTATTTTATCGTGGGAGGTCAGGTCATTGGCAGACGAACAGAAGACACGCATAACCGTTGACATTTACGGGCAGACTTATACAATTGTCGGTACCGAAACTAGCAATCACGTGCGGTTGGTCGCTTCGATGGTTGATGACAGGATGCGCGAAATCAGTGCCCGTAATCCGTATCTCGATAGTTCAAAAATCGCAGTGCTCACCGCCGTTAATAGTGTACATGATTATCTTAAATTAAAAGAGCAAGTTGAACAAATAGAAGAAGAATTGAATAAGTTGAAGGGTTGACGGTCTTACATGCTTGATATACTAATATTAATCCTCCTATTTGGAGGGCTCGTCACTGGATTTAGACGAGGACTCATTGTACAAATTATACATATGACAGGATTTATCGTAGCACTAGTTGTTGCTTTTTCGTACTATAAGCAACTCGCAGAGAAGTTTGTTCTATGGATTCCTTATCCGGGTGTAACGGCAGGTTCTAAACTGTCAATAGCAGTGGAACAATTGGATTTGGATAGTACTTTTTATCGTTTGCTAGCATTTGTGCTCATTTTCCTTGTCGTAAAATTTGCTTTACAGCTTATAGCGTCTATGTTCGATTTCTTGAAATACTTACCTGTCTTAGGCTTTATTGCGCGATTTACAGGAGCTTTATTTGGATTTATCGAGTTCTACATCCTCATTTTCCTCGTCCTTTATTTGCTCGCAATGGTGCCAATAGATTTCCTTCAAGCATTGATCAGCAAATCAATGCTGGCGGAAACGATGTTTGAACACACTCCGTTATTATCTGAAACGGTGAAAAACTGGTGGTTCATTTACACGAAATGACAGCTTCCCCCTTAATGGAGGGGAGCTTTTTTCAAGACGATTTAGACTTTTAAGGAGTGCTGATACTTTATATTAGCAAGGGAGGGCTTTTGTTGAATAAAAAAACGATCATCCGAACATTTGAAAAAATTGCTTTGTATATGGAGTTGCTCGGAGAAAATCATTTTAAGGTATCTGCTTTTAGAAAAGCAGCTAATGTACTGGAACTCGACCCGCGTAGTTTAGCTGAAATGGATGATATATTGACTTTAAAAAGAATCGGCAAGGGAACGGGTGCGGTGATTATGGATTTGCTGGAAAAAGGCGAGTCTGATCTATTACAAGAGCTAGAAGCGACGGTACCTAAGGGGCTAATTCCTTTATTGAAAATCCCGGGACTTGGTGGTAAGAAAATAGCCAAATTACGTGAAGCACTCGGTATCGATTCAGTTGAATCATTGCGCGATGCATGTGCGGCTCAGGAAGTTAGTAAGGTTCCCGGTTTTGGTAAGAAAACGGAAGAAAATCTGTTGGCTGAAATAGAATTGCTAGGCACCCGGCAAGGTAAGTTTCCGATTTGGCAGGTGGAAAAAGTCGTATCATTTGTGGAGCAAGAATTACAAGGAATCCCTGAGATTGCCCGTTTTTCTGTTGCAGGCAGTTATCGCCGGACAGAGGAGCAAAGCAGTGATGTGGACTTTATCATCGTGACGGACGAGCCTAGCGTTGTACGCGAGAAACTGCTAGCTTCTTTACCAGTCGCTGCGACCATTGCAGCTGGAGACGCTAAATTATCTGTCACACTCGACTTGGAGGAACAGATCGATGCGGACTTTCGGTTTGTGAAGGAAGTGCAATTCGCCTCTGCCATCCATCACTTTACAGGTTCAAAGGATCATAATGTGCGCATGCGTCAACTAGCGAAGTCTAGAGGGTTGAAAATTAGCGAATACGGCGTGGAGGATGAAGAGGGAATTGTTACGAAATTTGAGTCGGAAACCGAATTTTTTGCCCACTTCGATCTGCCTTTCATTCCACCAGCGTTGCGTAGAAATGGCAGTGAAATCGATCGTGTCAACGAGCTGGCCGGTTTGATTACGCTGGAAGATATTCGCTCGGATCTTCATATGCATACAACTTGGTCAGATGGGGGCTATTCCATTCGCGAAATGGTGGAAGCTTGCCGTGCCAAAGGGTATTCCTATATGGTCATCACGGATCATACCGAGTATTTGAAGGTGGCGAATGGTTTAACGCCGGAACGCGTGCGTCAACAAATTGCAGAAATCCGTGCGTTAAATGAAGAATATGATGACATTGAAATCTTTTGCGGAACGGAGATGGATATTCTTCCAGATGCAACACTCGATTTTGATGACGACTTGCTAAGTGAACTCGATTTTGTCATTGCTTCGATCCATTCAAGTTTCAGTCAACCGCAGGAGCAAATTATGGAAAGGCTGCATACGGCAATGAAAAATCCTAATGTCGATATGATCGCGCACCCAACAGGGCGTATTGTTGGGCAGCGTGAAGGCTATAATCCGGATGTACCCCAGCTTATTCAATGGGCAAAGGAATACGGTAAAGTGTTAGAATTAAATGCCAATCCTTACCGATTAGATCTTGCGACGGACCACTTGATCATGGCGCAGGAAGCAGGCGTTTCTATCGCCATCAATACAGATGCCCATGCTATTGATCAATTGAAATATATGGATATCGGTGTAAAATACGGTCAGAAAGCTTGGCTGAAAAAAGAAACGGTCGTCAATACATGGCCGCTCGATAAATTCCTCCGTGACATCGTCCGGAAATGAAAGGAAGTGTAAGACATTGGAAACCCGTGTCTTAAAAACACTTGAGTTCGATAAAATCCGGGATATTGTGGCTACCCATTGCACATCATTTGCGGGTCGTTCTTATATAGAAAAATTAGTACCTGTCAGTGAGTTTGAAGAGGTTGTTCGATTGCTAGAAGAAATGGATGAAGGGCTGGCTATTTTACGCGTCCGCGGAAATGTGCCGATGGGGGGGATTAGCGATATTAGACCCCACGCAAAACGAGCACAACAAGGAGGCATGTTAAGTGCTTATGAATTAATGGAGGTTGCGAATACCATCCGTGCTAGCCGAATTTTACGTCAATTCATTGAAGCGATTGTAGCTGATGAAGATATTGAAATTCCACATTTCGTTGCAAAAAAAGAATTGATTCCTATTTTGACGGGCTTGGAGCATGACATCAATGCGTGTATTGATGACAATGGACATGTTGTAGATAGTGCATCTAGTTCGTTACGCTCGATTCGACAAGGATTGCGTATACAAGAAGGTCGAGTGCGTGAAAAACTAGAGAGCTACACACGCGGGCGCAATGCGGCGAAAATGCTGTCCGATTCTATCGTAACGATACGTAATGACCGTTTTGTGATTCCTGTAAAGGCGGAGTATCGCTCCCATTATGGCGGTGTCATTCATGATATGTCGTCATCTGGACAGACGTTGTTCATCGAACCAGATGCAGTCGTTCAGGCGAATAATGAAATTAGACGCTTGAAAATGCAGGAGCAGGAAGAAATCGAGAAAATTCTTCTTGAACTGTCTGCCAAAGTGCAGGAAATCGCCCATGATCTGTTCACATTAGTCGCTGTCTTGGCGGAAATTGATATCATCCTTGCGAAAGCAAAATTCGGCATGGTGCATAAATGTACGAAGCCAGAAGTGAACAACGAAGGCTATATTCGCTTGGCGAAAGCACGACATCCGCTATTACCGATTGAAACGGCCGTTGCGAATACGATTGAATTTGGTAAAGATATTACGACCATCGTCATTACTGGACCTAATACAGGTGGTAAGACAGTGACATTGAAAACAGTTGGCCTATGTACATTAATGGCGCAAGCTGGTCTGCCGATACCTGCCCTCGATGGTTCGGAAATTGCTGTATTCGATTCGATCTACGCGGACATTGGGGACGAGCAATCTATTGAGCAAAGTCTAAGTACATTCTCTTCTCATATGGTCAATATCGTCGACATTATCCAAAAATACGATGATCGTTCGTTAATTATTTTCGATGAGCTTGGTTCAGGTACCGATCCACAGGAAGGGGCGGCACTGGCCATCTCAATTTTGGATGAAGTACATGGGCATGGTGCACGCGTAATGGCAACAACCCATTATCCAGAATTAAAAGCGTATGGCTATAATCGCCCAGGCGTTGCCAATGCGAGTGTTGAGTTTGATATTGAAACGCTGAGTCCGACCTATCGTCTACTAATTGGCGTGCCAGGTCGCAGTAATGCGTTTGAAATTTCGAAGCGGCTCGGCTTACAAGAGCGCATTATCGAGCGTGCAAAAACCTTCACAGGGACAGATCGTGGTGAAGTCGATTCGATGATTGTGTCACTAGAAACAAGTCGTGTTCAATCGGAAAAAGATGCCGAACAAACGCATGAAGTATTGCTTGAAACAGAGCAATTGAAACGTGAACTGGAAGGACGATTGGCCGAGTTCGAAAGTATGAAAGAGCGTTTGGAAGAGAAAGCAAAAGAAAAGGCGAAGAAAATTGTTGAGGAAGCCAAACGGGAATCGGAAGCAGTCATTTCAGACTTACGTGCAATGCGTTTAAATGTCGGAGCCAATATTAAAGAGCATGAACTAATCGAAGCGCGCAAACGTTTGGAAGGTGCGACACCAGTTGAAGCGAAAAAAGTGGTCAAAGCAAAAGTAGCACCAAGACCTTTGCAAGCTGGCGATGAAGTGAAAGCACTGAGTTACGGTCAAAAAGGTACACTCATTGAAAAGGTATCGAGCACAGAATGGGTCGTTCAAATCGGTATTTTAAAGATGAAGCTAGACCAATCTGGTTTAGAATACGTTAAGCCAGAAAAAGAGAAACCAACCTTTGTGACGACTTCTGTAAGAGGAAGAGATTCGCATATCAAACTAGAACTGGACCTCCGAGGAGAGCGCTATGAAGATGCCATCTTCCGTACCGAAAAATATTTGGATGATGCATTATTATCAAATTATCACCAAGTATCCATTATTCACGGCAAGGGTACTGGGGCATTACGACAAGGGATTCAACAATATTTAAAAAATCATTCTCGCGTGAAAAGCTATCGGTTTGGTGAAGCGGGTGAAGGTGGACACGGCGTGACAGTCGTGGAATTGAAGTAATACTAATCAATCACGCCTCGGCGTGATTGCGTCCGGATTTTTTTCGAGCTTGCTCGAAAAGCTCCCATGAAAATCCGTGACATCCGCCGGAGGCTTTGTTTGAGTTCAGCGCGGGTTTGGCTGAATTCAAACAAAAAATATGCTCCTATTTGAAACCTTTTCTCTCCTTATCCGTATAGGTAGGAATGACTGAACGTAAAAGGGGCTTGAAATTATGACGAAAACTGGGTTTTGGAGTAATCCATTAGTAGAAACAGCGGGCTATTTTAGCGTTGTTGTCCTTTGTCTTCTTGTTTCGATGGTGCTTTTTGAGCTCGTTACGAAATATAAGAATTGGGAAGAAATCCGAAAAGGGAATCTATCTGTTGCTTTTGCAACAGGCGGCAAGATTTTTGGTGTCTGTAATATTTTTCGTTATTCAATCGAACGGCATAATTCGTTGCCTGAAATGATTGGATGGGGATTATTTGGCTTTACATTGCTCATCTTTGCTTATCTATTATTTGAGTTTCTAACACCGAAATTTAATATTGATAAAGAGATTGAAGCAGATAATCGTTCCGTTGGATTTATATCTTTGGTGATTTCAGTAGGATTATCCTTTGTCATTGGGGCAAGTATTTCATAGGAGTCGTTAATATGGAAAAGTTAGCAAAAATTTTACTAGTAGTTTGTGTTCTTTTCGTCGCTGTAGGAATTTACTGGCTAACCTTTGGCACGCCAAGCTGGTTATTCTTCAAAATGCCTTGACCGAAATATGCCGGTCAAGGCATTTTTTTGTCTATTTTCTATTCTAAAATAAATATTCATTGTAAGCGTATTCAATTAGCTCTATAATTAACTATAGGAAGAATATTCAAAGTTATTGAATAGAGAGAAGAAAGGGGTTTTTTACATGACGGCAAAACCATGGTTGGATTTATATCCTTCCGAAATTGCGAAGACGCTTGATTATGAACAGATTCCAATTCAGGAATACTTAACACGATCGGGCAAAAAGTATCCAGAAAAAATAGCGATGCATTTTATGGGCAAGGACATTACCTACAAGGAATTCCATGAATCTGCTTTGAAATTTGCTAACTATTTAAAGTCGCTGGGTATTGAAAAAGGAGATCGTGTGGCAATTATGTTGCCAAACTGTCCGCAAGGAGCAATAGCTTATTTCGGTATCCTCTACATTGGGGCGATTGTTGTTCAAACAAACCCGCTTTACACAGAACGTGAGTTATCCTTTCAAATGGTAGACTCAGGTTCAAAGGCAATCATTTCTCTTGATATTTTATTTCCGCGGATTTCAAAAATCATTAAGAACACGGAGCTTGAGCACGTCATTATTACGGGGATCAAAGATTATTTACCATTCCCGAAAAACTTGATTTATCCATTTATCCAGAAAAAAGAATATGGCATGACGGTCAAGGTGGAGCATCGTGGAATGAATCATCTCTTTACTGAAATAATGAAAATCTCCAAACCAACCCCTGTAAGCTATGCATTTGATTATGATGAAGATATTGCATTATTGCAGTATACCGGGGGGACAACAGGGCCGCCGAAGGGCGTCATGTTAACACATGCGAATCTTAACGCCAATGTTAAAATGTGTGATGAGTGGCTTTACAAATGTGAAGAAGGTAAAGAAACAGTCATGGCCATTCTACCCTTTTTCCACGTTTATGGTATGACAACCGTCCTAGTCTTATCGGTTATGTTAAGTAACAAAATGGTTATCATTCCGAAATTTGATTTTGAAACGGCTTTGAAAACCATCGACAAACAGAAACCTACGCTATTCCCGGGAGCGCCAACCATTTATATTGGTCTATTGAATCATCCGGATCTAGCAAAATATGATTTATCATCTGTAAAAGCGTGTATTAGTGGTTCGGCGGCATTGCCGGTTGAAGTACAGGATAAATTCGAAAAGATTACGGGTGGGAAGCTAGTCGAAGGCTATGGCTTGACGGAAACCTCGCCAGTGACACATGCTAATCTTGTTTGGGGAACAGAACGTGTGAAAGCCTCTATTGGAATACCATGGCCAGATACGGATTCTTGTATACTAGGTCCAGATTCATCAGAGCCGCTTGCGAATGGTGAAATTGGCGAAATTGCGGTAAAAGGTCCTCAAGTGATGAAGGGCTATTGGAATAGACCAGAAGACACGGAGCAGACTTTCCGTGATGGGTGGTTCTTAACGGGTGATCTCGGTTACATGGATGACAAAGGCTATTTCTATGTGGTGGATCGTAAAAAAGATATGATTATTGCAAGTGGCTTTAATATTTATCCGCGTGAAATTGAAGAAGTTCTCTATGAGCATGAGGCGATTCAGGAATGTGTCGTTGCAGGGGTTCCGGATCCTTATAGAGGAGAAACTGTTAAAGCGTATGTCGTCTTGAAGGATGGTGCTTCAGTTACAGAAGAGCAGTTAGATGAGTATTGTCGTGAAAATTTAGCATCTTTCAAAGTACCTCGCAAGTATGAGTTCCGTAGTGAGCTGCCAAAAACAGCTGTCGGAAAAATTTTACGTCGTGCACTTGTTGATGAAGAGAAGAAGAAAGCTGAACAAGAACGACTCACTTCGTGATATAATAATGCTTGACACAATGATAAATAAATAATAATATGAAAATATGAATGAATCATCATTCATATTTTCTTTTTTGGTGGTGATTAGTAGTGAAGCGGGATAGGCCGAAATATAAGCAAATTGTGGATGCGGCAGTAGTTGTCATTGCCGAAAATGGATTTCATCAGGCACAAGTTTCTAAGATTGCAAAGGAAGCTGGTGTTGCGGACGGGACGATTTATCTTTATTTTAAAAATAAAGAAGATATTCTTATATCTGTGTTCAGGGAAAAGATGGCTATTTTCGTCAATAACGTTGAGGTTATATTGAAAAAAGATATTGGTACCTCTGAAAAGTTATTCAGAATGATTGACAATCATTTCCGTGTGCTACATGAAGACCGTCAACTAGCAATCGTCACACAGCTGGAACTCAGACAGTCGAATAAAGAGTTACGATTTCGTATTAATGAAGTACTAAGGGAATATTTAATGCTCCTGGATGCTATCTTGAAAGAGGGAATTGAAAACGGGGTGCTTAATGCAGAACTCGATATCCGACTTGCGAGGCAAATGGTATTTGGAACAATTGATGAAACAATCACTTCATGGGTGATGAACGACCAGAAATACGAGTTAATGAAACTGACACCCGAAGTACATAGACTCATCATGAATGCATTGAAAGCTTGAATTACCTTTGAAAGTGGGGATTGAATGGAATTTCTAACAGTCGTTATTGAAGAAGGTGTCGCTGTTGCGACTATTAACAGACCACCTGCGAATGCGCTTTCACGCGGGCTTATACTAGAAGTAGATGCGCTCCTTGACCTTGTGGAACACGATGAATTAGTACGAGTCATCGTGTTACACGGTGAAGGAAAGTTTTTCTCGGCAGGTGCGGATATTAAAGAATTTACATCCGTTACAACAGGTGAAGAGTTCTCGAAGTTGGCGGCCAGTGGGCAAGCGGTATTTGAACGTTTAGAGCGCTTCTCCAAGCCGGTCATTGCAGCTATACATGGCGCAGCACTGGGTGGTGGACTGGAACTAGCAATGGGCTGTCATATGCGCATCGTCACCGAAACGGCGAAATTAGGATTACCTGAATTACAATTAGGTTTAATTCCTGGATTTGCTGGGACGCAGCGATTGCCGCGCTATGTTGGAATGCCAAAAGCGGCAGAGATGTTACTGACAAGTGAGCCAATCAGTGGTTCAGAAGCAGTTCGTTTTGGGCTTGCTAACCAAGCTTATTCAGATGAGGAGTTATTACCTAAAACAATGGAACTGGCTAAGAAGATTGCCAAGAAAAGCCCTGTCGCAGTGAAAGCTGCACTAGCCATGCTGCAATATGCAAAACCAGCTTCTTATTATGAAGGTGTCAAAGCGGAATCCGATTCGTTCGGTGAAGTTTTCGTCTCAGAAGATGCAAAAGAAGGAATCCAAGCATTCCTTGAAAAACGCCAACCTGTATTTACAGGAAAATAATTAAAAAAGTTGAGGAGGCCTGCAAGATGAATATTTATGTACTAGTAAAACGAACGTTTGATACAGAGGAAAAAATTACAGTTGCCAACGGTAAAATCGCTGATGATGGTGCAGAGTTTATCATAAATCCATATGATGAGTATGCAATTGAAGAGGCGATCCAAGTACGCGATGCGCACGAAGGTGAAGTTACGGTCATTACAATCGGTGACGAAGATGCAGAGAAACAATTGCGTACGGCACTGGCAATGGGCGCAGATAAGGCGGTCCTTATTAATACTGAGGACGATCTTGATGAGATGGATGAATTTACAGCGGCAAAAATTATCGCTGAATACTTGAAGGATAAAGATGCAGATCTAATCCTTGCTGGTAACGTAGCAATTGACGGCGGTTCAGGTCAAATCGGACCACGAGTTGCTGAGCTTTTAGGCATTAACTATGTGACAACGATTACAAATCTTGAAATCGACGGCACATCAGTGAAGATTGTTCGCGACGTTGAGGGGGATTCTGAAACAATAGAAACAGCATTGCCTTTACTCGTAACGGCGCAGCAAGGCTTGAATGAGCCGCGTTATCCATCCCTGCCGGGTATTATGAAAGCGAAGAAAAAGCCGCTTGAAGAGCTTGAATTGGATGATTTGGATCTAGACGAAGACGATGTTGCTGCAAAAACAGAAACGATTGAAGTGTATCTTCCACCACAAAAGGCGGCAGGACGAGTCCTTGAAGGTGATATTGCTGATCAAGTAAAAGAACTTGTCACGCTACTTCATTCTGAGGCGAAAGTAATCTAACTGCCTTCAGGCAAGGGCTTGCCGAGGCAAAATGAGTTTGACGAATAGAACATAACTTTGAATTGTCATAGGAGGGAATTATAGATGTCTAACAAGGTAGTAGTACTTGGGGAAGTAAGGGAAGGAGCATTGCGTAATGTTTCTTTTGAAATCATCGCAGCTGCAAAACAAATTTCTGGCGGCGGTGAAGTAGTTGGTGTGTTGCTAGGTGATGCAGTTCAATCATTAGGGGCGGAAATGATCCAGTACGGTGCGGATCGTGTCGTTACTGTGGAGCATCCACATTTGAAACAATATACATCTGACGCTTTTAGTCAAGCGTTTATGGCGGTTTACGAGCAAGAGAAGCCGGATGCTGTTGTATTTGGTCATACAGCACTTGGGAAAGATTTATCACCAAAAATTGCGAGTAAATTGGCGTCTGGTTTAATTTCAGATGTAACCGCTATCGAAGGTGAAGGCGAAGCGGCTGTATTCATTCGCCCGATTTATTCTGGAAAAGCGTTTGAAAAAGTGAAAAACAAAGAAGGATTATTGTTCATCACAGTGCGTCCAAACAACATTGCCCCACTAGAGCAAGATGCGAGCCGTACAGGCGATGTGTCAGTTGTTACAACAGAAATTACGAGCCTACGTTCAGTCATTGCTGAAGTTGTTCGTAAATCAACTGAAGGCGTTGACCTTTCTGAAGCAAAAGTAGTTGTTGCAGGTGGTCGTGGCGTGAAAAGTGCAGAAGGGTTCGAGCCGCTACAAGAACTTGCAACGCTATTAGGCGGAGCAATTGGGGCATCTCGTGGTGCTTGTGACGCAGATTATTGTGATTACTCCCTACAAATTGGTCAGACAGGTAAAGTAGTAACACCAGACTTGTACATTGCTGCTGGTATTTCAGGTGCGATTCAGCACGTGGCAGGAATGTCGAACGCCAAAGTCATCGTTGCGATTAATAAAGACCCGGAAGCAAATATTTTCAAAATAGCAGATTACGGAATTGTTGGAGATTTGTTCGAAGTCATTCCAACGATGATTGAGGAAATTAAGAAATTGAAAGCGAACTAAAATGATATGTAAAAGGGCTTCGGAGTAGTTTCATTCCGAAGCCCTTTAAGCTAATTATTTTTAAAAATAGAGTAATGAATACAATAAAAAGGGAAGAGGGATTGAAGATGGATGTCACATTTCCAATTGGAAAGCTACAAGTTCCTGAAAAAGTAACGCTAAGTAATATTCAAGAATGGCTTAAAGAAATCGAAACTTACACCATCCGATTACAAAAAACGGTCGGTTCATTAAACGATGAGCAATTAAGCAAAACATACCGTGATGGCAGCTGGACAGTTCGTCAGCTTGTTCATCATGTTGCAGATTCACAGTTAAATATGTATCAGCGTTTGAAGCTAGCTTTAACAGATGACAATCCAACTATACCGGCATTCGACCAGGATAAGTGGGCTGTTCAACCTGATACAAATTTTCCTATAGAAAGTTCTATTAAAATGTTAGAAGGTATAAATGAACGCGTCGTATCTTTAGGAAATAGTTTAACTGACGAGCAATTAAACCGGATTTTCACACATCAAGAAAACGGAGAAATTACAGTGGCAACAAAAGTGGCAAAGTTAGCATGGCATGAAGAGCATCATTTAGCACATATAAAAATTGCATTATCAAAGTAATTAAATGATTGAAAATTGGCTGGTTCCTTGGTGTCTGTATCAAACGTAACGGGAGACATTTCTGATTCAAAGCATATATTTAGCTCACGCAATGACTGCATGATATACTACGAGCATAGTTATTAAAGGAGGAAATTTTATCATGGCAATTATTAATGCGACTGATCAAAGCTTTGCAGAAAATATTAAAGAAGGACTTGTCCTTGTTGACTTTTGGGCACCTTGGTGCGGACCGTGTAAAATGATCGCTCCTGTTCTTGAGGAATTAGATGGCGAATTCGAAGGCAAAGCACAAATTGTTAAAGTTGATGTAGATGACAACCAAGGAACAGCAAGTAACTATGGCGTTATGTCTATCCCAACGCTTATCCTGTTCAAAGATGGCGAGATTGTAGATAAAGTGGTTGGTTTCAAACCGAAAGAAGCACTTGCTGAATTAATCGAAAAACACGCATAATATAATTTCATTAATAACCGGGTCCCTTCATTGGCGCCCGGTTTTTTTAGGTAGGTGACGGATATGAATGAATTGATTGAACAAAAATTGGCGATTTTACCAGAGTTGCCGGGCTGTTATTTTATGAAGGATCGACAAGGAACTGTTATTTATGTAGGAAAAGCAAAAGTATTGAAAAATCGGGTGCGTAGCTATTTTACGGGCAGTCATGACGGAAAAACACAGCGACTTGTCGGTGAAATTGAGGATTTTGAGTATATGGTCACCTCATCTAACATTGAGGCACTCGTGTTGGAATTAAACCTTATCAAACAGTACGATCCGAAATATAATATTATGTTGAAGGACGATAAGACGTATCCTTATTTGAAAATTACAGCTGAACGCCATCCGAAATTGATCATCACGCGCCAAGTGAAAAAGGACAAAGGAAAATATTTTGGTCCATATCCGAATGCTTACGCAGCAGGAGAGACGAAAAAGCTGCTTGATCGTTTGTATCCATATCGGAAATGTCAGACGATGCCTGATCGTGTGTGCTTGTATTATCATATCGGCCAATGCCTGGCGCCGTGTGTCAATGAGGTGGATCAAGAAGTTTATAAAGAAATGGTCGATGACATTAGTCGATTCCTTAATGGAGGCTATAAAAGTGTTAAAAAGGAATTGACTGAAAAAATGTCTGCCGCAGCGGAAAACTTGGAGTTTGAACGCGCGAAAGAGTACCGCGATCAAATTACAAATATTGAAGCTGTTATGGAAAAACAGGTAATGACGATGAATGATTTTACAGATCGTGATATTTTTGGCTATTCCGTTGATAAAGGCTGGATGTGCGTCCAAGTTTTTTTTGTGCGACAAGGGAAATTGATCGAACGGGACGTATCGTTGTTTCCGCTTTATCAGGAGCCAGAAGATGAACTATTGACATTTATCGGTCAGTTTTATGGTAAGTCTGAGCATTTGTTGCCGAAGGAAATCCTGTTGCCACAAGGCATTGATAGTGAGCTCGTTCGCGAGCTATTGAACGTCCATGTGCTTATTCCGCAACGAGGTAAAAAGAAATCACTAGTGGATCTTGCTATTAAAAATGCAGAGATGTCACTAGGAGATAAGTTTCAGCTGATGGAACGGCAAGAGCAGCGAACAATCGGAGCTTGTGAGGAGCTTGGTGAGGCGATGAATATTACAATACCGCTCCGCATTGAAGCTTTCGATAACTCTCATACGTATGGTGCTGATCCTGTTTCTGCTATGGTGTCGTTTGTTGATGGTAAACCAAATCGTAAGAATTACCGCAAATATGTGACGAAAACTGCCGCTGCGCATGATGATTATGGGGCGATGCGCGAAGTTGTCAGGAGGCGTTATAGTCGTGTGTTGACAGATGACTTGCCTTTACCTGATTTAGTCGTCATTGACGGCGGTAAAGGGCATATGGAGGCAGCAAGAGAGGTTATTGAGGATGAGCTAGGCTTATCTATTCCTATTGCAGGGCTGGCGAAAGATGATAAACACCAGACGGCGCAATTATTGTACGGCAATCCCATCGAGATGATTCCGTTGAAACGGACAAGTGAGGCCTTTTATTTATTGCAGCGGATACAAGATGAAGTACACCGTTTTGCCATTACATTCCACAGGCAACGGCGTGAAACGAATTCATTAACATCTACGCTCGATGGATTGCCGGGTGTTGGACCAAAACGTAAACAACAGTTATTAAAGCATTTTGAGTCGGTGAAAAAGATTCGGGAAGCCTCTGTCGAAGATTTGCAACAAGCGGGCTTACCGGCGGCGGTTGCCGAAGCGGTCGAAACGTATTTTCGTCAAGAGGCATTGCGAGAGAAAGAATAATATGATAAAGTAAGTGCACTGAATTTTTTCACTTATAATTAAATATGAAGTGAGGATAGAGGCGCGGATGCTAATAGTACATTTCCAGAAGGCGACAGCTTGATGAAGGGAATCGAAAGGGGTATTCGCCGAAGCGGAAAAATCGACTGTCACGATTGTTTTGCTGGATTTCCATTGAAGAAGTGGGAGTCTGTCAGGTATTAACTACCTGGAGAGCTATCCGTTCGGAGCATCTTTTTACTGATGTCTCCCATCGGAATAGGCTCTCAATTTATTGAGGGCCGTTTTTGCGTACAGGATAAAGACGGAGGAATGGATAATGGAACGAATTGTAATGAAATTCGGGGGGACTTCGGTCGCTAATCCGGAAAGAATTGCACGCGCTGCACGACTTGTAGCAGGGGAAGTTAATCGAGGGAAGCAAGTGGCGGTCATTGTCTCGGCGATGGGGAAAACGACGGATGAGTTATTGGTACTTGCACAAGAAGTGAATCCAGCTGCAGGGCGACGTGAGCTCGATATGCTACTGGCAACAGGCGAACAAGTGACAGCGTCCCTCCTGGCGATGGCAATCACCGCACAAGGCGTGGAGTCACATTCTTATACAGGTTGGCAGGCGGGTGTCCTAACGGAGTCCGTTCACGGCAACGCGCGAATTGAACAAGTGCAAGCAGACAGAGTGAATGCTGCTCTTACATCGGGTACTGTCGCAGTTATTACAGGCTTCCAAGGAGCTGATGCACAAGGAGAACTGACAACACTTGGTCGTGGAGGCTCCGACACAAGCGCGGTCGCTATCGCCATTGCGCTAGGGGCAACTGTTTGTGACATTTACACCGATGTCGAAGGGGTATTTACGACGGATCCAAGGCTCATTAAAAAAGCCCAAAAGCTTGAGGAAATATCTTATGATGAGATGCTCGAAATTGCTAATTTAGGTGCGGGTGTTCTTCATCCAAGGGCAGTTGAATTTGCTAAAAATCATCAAATGCCAATGCGCGTTAGGCCAGCTCATATAGATGGACAAGGAACGATTATCAAGGAGGAAATTGATTTGGAAAATAATTTAGTTGTGCGGGGCATTGCTTTTGAGCAAGATATTGTTCGGATTACAGTGATGTACGATGTTCCATATAACGGCTCACTTGCCAATATATTCACAGCACTTGCAAAACACCATGTCAATGTTGATATCATCATCCAGACGATTAGGGAGGATGTGCAACCATCCGTGTCATTCTCTATTAAAAAAGAGGATTTTGCCGAAGTGATCAATGTTCTAGAATCCAATAAAAAAGCACTGGGTTATAGTCGTGCAGATTTTGAAGTAGGACTAGCAAAAGTATCAATTGTTGGCAGTGGCATGGTTTCTAATCCAGGTGTTGCGGCAAATATGTTTGATATTTTACGCCAAGCGGAAATTCCGGTGAAAATGGTTAGTACATCGGAAATCAAAGTGTCTGTCGTTATTCCAGAGTCTGATATGGAGAAGGCTGTAGCGACACTTCATGAAAAATTTGGATTGGATGCAGTCATAGTGAATTCATAAAGAAAAAAGAGGTGTAGCCATCATAGCCACATCTCTTTTTTACGAGTCAATTTTAGTTTTGGTATCCCATTTTACTTGGAATGACACGCGTCCTTTTTTAGATTGAGCTTCTCCATAGCATTCAGTCAGAAGTCCGTTCAACTTCTGATACTGTTCTGCAAGAAAGCCAGCTTCTAGCTGAAAAGATCTGTCTTGAATATTTATTTCATCGCCGTTTGTCATTGTATAAAAGGCTTCATCTTTTTGTGTTTTTTCAAGGGAAAGAATTCCCCAACCTGCCTCTTGAAAGAAAACAGGGAGCTCTTCAACGCTAAAAACAGGAAATTTTCTAGCGATTTCTTTTCCTGCCCAGTAGAGAATTTCACCTTGATGAGCCCCTAGAATGCTGGGTAAGACATGGTCGCGTAAAAGGTCATAGCCGAAACGAGTCGGTGAAAGGTTTGTAGTATTTTCCAATTGAGTATGCAATCCTTTCGGATGAAAATAAGTGAAATACTTTTTAATAGAAGGAATACGTTTACAACAAATAAATCACATCATCTTGACCTCTTTAAAACAGAGGAGTACAATGGACATGTTCTAATATTGTACCACGAAGAGGGAAGCCGTCAATGATTGCTTCGTGTCGAAACGATGACAACACTGATTTGCTAACCTCAGTAATAAGGGAGGGTAAAAGACTTGTCGAGAGAATCAGATTTTTACTTACGTCGTCTTCATTCATTGCTCGGAATTATTCCGGTTGGACTTTTTGTTGCCCAACACTTGGTCATTAACCATTTTGCAACACGCGGCGAAGAAGCATTCAACACTGCATCTAACTTTATGGGGAACTTACCATTCGTTCTGTTTTTAGAATGGTTTATCATCTACATCCCGCTTATGTTCCATGCGTTTTACGGCCTGTACATAGCTTTCACAGCAAAAAATAACGTACAACGCTTCGGAACTTTCCGTAACTGGATGTTCATGCTACAACGAATGACAGGGGTATTCCTTGTAATCTTTATTGCATGGCATATCTATGAAACAAGAATTCAAAAAGCATTGGGTGCTGAAGTAGACTTCAATATGATGGCTAACATCTTAGACAACCCATTCATGCTGGCATTCTACATCGCGGGTGTTATCGCGGCGACGTTCCACTTGGCGAACGGTTTGTGGTCATTCCTAGTGACATGGGGGCTGGCACAATCACCACGTTCACAAACAATTGTTACGTACGTTACAATTGCGGTATTCCTAGTATTAGCTACAATCGGTGTGCAAGCACTACTTGCATTCGTTTAATTAGATTCGATTTGCAACATGATTGAAAAAGAGATCACTGATAATTTGAGGAGTGAAACAATAATGGCAAAAAGCAGATTGATTGTCGTTGGCGGCGGTCTTGCAGGCCTAATGGCAGTCATTAAAGCAGCGGAAGAAGGTACACCGGTTGACCTGTTTTCACTTGTCCCGGTTAAGCGTTCCCACTCTGTATGTGCACAAGGCGGCATCAACGGTGCAGTAAACACTAAAGGGGAAGGCGACTCGCCTGATATCCATTTAGATGATACTGTATATGGTGGTGACTTCCTCGCGAACCAACCACCCGTTAAAGCGATGACAGATGCAGCACCAGGTATCATTCACTTACTAGACCGGATGGGTGTTATGTTCAACCGTACACCTGAAGGTTTGTTAGACTTCAGACGTTTCGGCGGTACACTTCATCACCGTACAGCGTTTGCAGGCGCAACAACAGGACAACAGCTGTTGTACGCACTAGATGAGCAAGTACGTAGCCATGAAGTGGCTGGTCTTGTAACGAAATACGAACACTGGGAATTCCTTGGTGTTGTTTTAGATGAAGACGGCGTTTGTCGTGGTATTAAAGCACAAAACCTTAAAACAATGGAAATCAAAGCATTTAAAGGTGATGCAGTGATTATGGCAACAGGTGGACCTGGGATTATTTTCGGGAAAACAACAAACTCTGTTATCAATACAGGTTCTGCTGCTTCTATCGTTTATCAACAAGGAGCTTACTATTCGAATGGTGAGTTCATCCAAATTCACCCAACGGCAATTCCGGGGGACGACAAACTGCGTCTTATGAGTGAATCTGCACGTGGTGAAGGTGGACGTGTTTGGACATATAAAGACGGTAAGCCTTGGTACTTCCTAGAGGAAAAATATCCAGCTTACGGAAATCTTGTACCACGTGACGTTGCGACACGTGAAATTTTTGATGTCTGTGTCAATCAAAAACTAGGTATCAACGGTGAAAATATGGTGTACTTGGATCTGTCACATAAGGATCCAAAAGAGCTTGATATCAAGCTTGGCGGAATCATCGAAATCTATGAGAAATTCACAGGTGACGATCCACGTAAACTACCGATGAAAATCTTCCCGGCTGTTCACTATTCAATGGGTGGACTATGGGTCGATTATGATCAGATGACAAATATTCCAGGTCTTTTTGCGGCTGGAGAATGTGATTATTCACAGCACGGTGCAAACCGTCTTGGTGCGAACTCACTTCTTTCCGCAATTTACGGTGGAATGGTCGCAGGACCAAACGCAGTTCATTACATGGCTGGTTTGAAGCGTACTGCTGAAGAACTACCATCGACTATTTTCGATGCAGCAGTTGCGGAAGAGCAACAGAAGTGGGATGACACACTCAAAATGGATGGTACTGAGAACGCTTACGTCATTCATAAAGAGCTTGGCGAATGGATGACAGATAACGTAACAGTTGTTCGTTATAATGACAAGCTACAAGCAACAGACGATAAAATCGTAGAGCTTCTTGAGCGCTATGAGAACATCAGTATGACAGATACGCAACAATGGTCTAACCAAGGCGCAACATTTACGCGTCAGTTGAAAAATATGTTGTATTTAGCACGTGTTATCACACTAGGAGCACTGAACCGTGATGAGAGCCGTGGCGCTCACTACAAACCAGATTTCCCGAACCGTGATGACGAGAAATTCATGAAAACAACGATGGCGAAATTCGATGGACAATCTGCACCAATCTTCCACTATGAAGAGATTGATGTGTCCCTAGTAGCGCCACGTAAACGCGACTACTCCGCGACGAAAGGAGAATGACGTAAATGAGCGAGCAACTAACTGCGACGAAAACAGTAGTATTTAAAGTTCGTCGTCAGGATACAGCTGAATCTACGCCGTATTGGGAAGAGTTCGAGTTGGAATACAGACCGAATATGAACGTTATTTCTGCTTTAATGGAAATACGTCGTAACCCAGTCAATAAGGAAGGTAAGAAAACGACTCCAATCAACTGGGATATGAACTGTCTGGAGGAAGTTTGTGGTGCCTGTTCAATGGTTATCAATGGCCGTCCACGTCAATCGTGTACAGCACTTGTTGACAAATTGACGCAGCCGATTACTCTTGAACCGATGAAAACATTCCCGGTCGTCCGTGACTTGATTGTTGACAGAGAATTCATGTTTGATTCACTGAAAAAAATCAAGGCATGGGTTCCGATCGATGGGACGTATGATCTTGGAGAAGGTCCACGTATGCCTGAGCGTAAGCGCCAATGGGCATACGAACTTTCGAAATGTATGACTTGTGGTGTCTGCCTTGAAGCATGTCCGAACGTTAACGACAACACGAACTTCATGGGTCCTGCATTGCTATCACAAGTTCGTTTGTTCAACACGCATCCAACTGGTGCGATGAACAAAGACGAACGTCTAGCGGCATTGATGACGGATGGTGGTATCGGTGAATGTGGTAACTCACAAAACTGTGTAGTGGCTTGTCCGAAAGGCATACCGTTGACGACGTCTATTGCAGCGATGAACCGTGCAACAACTGTACAAATGTTCAAAAACTTCTTCGGAAGCGACCATATGGTAGACTGATTTTGGTCTCAAGCCCCGCTTTGGCATTATGCCTTGCGGGGTTTTTGCTGTCTAAAGGATTGCTTTATTTCCGTATAGAAGTTTGATAGAATAAAAGAATGAATGTTCATTCATTTTTTTATTCATTCTTATGGGAGGAAGGGGTTTTATCAATGAAAGCAACTTACATAGAGGATGTTGCCGTGTGGGCATCGGAATTTACGTTTTCAGTTCCGGTGTCTGTCCGTTTTTCAGAAACAGATATGTATGGTCATTTAAATAATACAGTGGCATTTACTTATTTTGAGTATGCGCGAATTGAGTTTTTGAAACATGCAGGATTGATGAATGATTGGCTCAATCCTGAAGGCAGTACGATTCCGGTTGTTGCAGATTTACAATGTGATTATTTGAAACAGGTCTTTTTTGACGAAGCGTTAGCTGTTCATGTAAAAGTAGCTACGTTGGGCAATAGTTCGATGGATATTCATTATATGGTGAAGAATGCTAAAGGTGACATTGTCATCACAGGTCGTGGTTCGATTGTTCAGATTGGTCGAGAAACAGGGAAAGGTGTTCATTGGACTGTTCAAGAGAAGTCGTTGTTCGTCAATTAAAAGATCAAGTAGCCGGCACAGCCAACCTTATCTTCACATATTTTAGAGTGAAAGTGGATAGGAGGGGCGCGTCTTGACAGAGGAATCAAAAAACCGTTCATTGCTAACGGCAAGGGAACGAGAAATCTTTCATCTGCTCGTTGACGATCATACGACAAAAGATATCGCGGGACGGCTCGGAATCAGCGAAAAAACTGTTCGGAATCATATTTCGAACACGATTCAAAAGCTTGGCGTTTCCGGCAGGGCACAAGCCATCGTCGAATTATTGCGACTGGGCGAGTTACAACTGTAATCCAATCTCACGTAGCAGCTGTGTGACCTGTTTATAGCAGGCTTTTCACAGCTGTTTTTTGCGTCTGGATTTCTTTGGGCTTGCTAGTAAGATCCGTCTGAGGATTTACCTTGAATCGGCGGAATTTTGAATACTCACTGAATGAACTGCATAACAAGTATTCATTATCAACACCTATAGAGATAGGAGTCTTCTACTGATTCGAGATAAAAGGTATTGCCTTAAACATAAAAAAGGGCGACAATAGACAAAGTAATCTTTTTCAAGGAGCTGGTTTAGTTGACGGAACAAAGCGATTTACCTAAACACTATTCAAGTGAAGTGGCAAGGATGGAGAAGGATTTAAGATATATTGCAGCAATCATTAAACAGCAAGGACGTAGAATTCTTAGTAATTATACAATTACACCACCCCAGTTCATTGCGCTGCAGTGGTTATTTGAACATGGTGATATGACAATTGGTGATTTGTCGAACAAAATGTTTTTGGCATTCAGTACGACGACTGATTTAGTAGATCGAATGGAAAAAAACAATTTGGTGAAGCGAGTTCGTGATGAACAGGATCGCCGCGTAGTTCGGATTCACTTGTTAAGTGAGGGAGAGCGTGTCATCGAGGAAGTGATTGATAAGCGTCGCGTATACTTGGACATGGTGTTAGCTGATTTTGATGAAGAACAAGTGAAGGGTTTTTCTGAGCTACTAAGTAAATTACATCAAGAGATGAAAAAGGATTGAGGGATTCAAGTGGAAGCACCTATAGGCGTAATTGATTCGGGAGTGGGCGGTCTAACTGTTGTCAAAGAACTGCTGAATCGATTGCCGAACGAACCGATTGTTTACATAGGCGATGATGCACGTTGTCCATATGGGCCGCGGTCAACGCAAGAGGTCCGAAAGTTTACAATGGAAATGGCTACTGCGTTGTCCGAAACGGGCATTAAAATGCTTGTTATTGCGTGTAATACGGCAACTGCTGTAGCACTGGATGAAGTTCGTGAGCATTTTTCGTTTCCAGTTATTGGCGTTATCGTACCAGGTGCGCGAGGTGCAGTAAAGGCGTCAAAAACAGGTGATATTGCGGTGCTCGGAACAGTTGGAACAATCAAAAGTCATGCATACGATGATGCAATCCATGCATTGTTGCCAAGTGCAACGGTTCATCCGCTTGCATGCCCTGACTTTGTTCCGATTGTGGAAAGTGGGCTGTATAAGTCGGAAAATGCGAGTGGTATTGTGAAGAAAGGGCTTGCGGGGCTTGTGGTGAAGGATTTTGATGTTGCTATTCTTGGATGTACGCATTATCCATTATTACAGAACCATATTCAAGCGCATTTGCCGAGCGATGTTCAAATTATTTCATCGGCAGTGGAGACAGTGTCTGATGTTGAGTGTATTTTAGTGTCAAGGAACATCGAACGAGATGACAGTAGAAGAGTAGCTCCTATCTTTTACACAACGGGACAGACTGAGCAATTTTTGTCGATTGTCGAGGATTGGTTAGCGATTGACAAGCCGGATGTTAGACATATTATATTGTGAAATAGCTCGAAATGTCCGTTATCGGGTATTTCGGGTTTTTGCGCATGTGAAATAGGTTATGATAAGATGAATGCGCAAACTGAATGGTGGAGGGTTTAAATGACGAGACATGATGGAAGAGTGGCTGACAAGAACAGGCCAGTAACAATTGAATCGGATTATTTAATGCATCCCGAGGGATCTGTATTAATTTCAGTTGGAAATACAAAAGTAATTTGTACGGCTACGATAGAAGAGAGAGTTCCACACTTTTTACGGGGTAGCGGCAAAGGTTGGGTAACGGCGGAATATTCCATGTTGCCACGTGCTACTGGACAGCGGACGCAGCGCGAGTCTTCAAAAGGTAAAGTTGGTGGACGCACGATGGAAATCCAGCGTCTCATTGGACGTGCACTGCGTGCGGTGATGAATTTAGAAGCGCTTGGTGAGCGGACGGTTTGGATTGACTGTGATGTCATTCAAGCGGATGGTGGAACACGCACAGCTTCGATTACAGGTGCATTTGTAGCAATGACGATGGCAGTTGCTAAATTGCATGAAGCGAAAGGATTGGCTGTTTTCCCAATTGCTGATTTCCTAGCGGCAACGAGTGTTGGAAAGACGACAGAAGGTGAGCTAATCCTCGACCTCGATTATGTGGAAGATTCTTCCGCAGCCGTTGATATGAATGTTGTGATGACAGGTGCAGGTGCGTTTGTGGAGCTGCAAGGAACAGGTGAGGAGTCTACATTTACACGCGATGAAATGAATGGGCTTGTGACACTTGCTGAAAAAGGTATCCAGCAGTTATTTGCGGTGCAATCGGCAGCTCTTGGATCAATTGCTAAACTGATTGGCAAGAAAGAAGAGGGTAAATAATGAAGGAAGTTTTAATTGCAACAAATAATGCTGGAAAAGCAAAGGACTTTGAGGCGCTGTTTGAACCATTTGGTGTACGCGTATTGACGTTGAATGATTTGGACGAGGCGATTGACGTTGAGGAAACGGGTGTCACGTTTGAGGAAAATGCGATTTTGAAAGCTGAAACGGTTGCTCGCATGCTTGGCAAGATTGTCATTGCAGATGATAGTGGGTTAGAAGTCGACGCTTTAGACGGAGCTCCTGGGGTTTATTCTGCGCGTTATGCGGGTACCGAGAAGAGTGATGATGCCAATATCGATAAAGTGCTTAACGAGCTTGTGGAGGTGCCTACAGAAGATCGTACAGCTCGCTTCCGTTGTGTGCTTGCCGTTGCGGGCCCTGGCATTGAAACAGAGACTTTTTCGGGCAGCTGCGAAGGTCTGATTCACACGGAACGCAAGGGTACAAATGGCTTTGGCTATGACCCGATTTTTTATGTGTCGCAGCAGGAGCGTATGATGGCTGAATTGTCGCCTGAGGAGAAGAGTTTGATTTCACATCGCGGAGCGGCACTGGAAAAGTTGAAAGTAAAGCTACCCCAATTCATAGAAGGAAGGTGATCACAAGTGAAACTAGTTGTCATGAGTGATTCGCATGGAGATAAGGAAACGGTGAAAGCCGTTTCTGCATTACCTGCGGATGCTATTTTTCATTGCGGAGATAGTGAATTGTCATTTGATGATCCGGTATTGCATAATATGCATAGAGTTCGTGGTAACTGTGACTATGATCGCCAATTCCCGTCTTCAGTGTTAGTGGAGGTGCAGGGGAAAAAAGTTTTAGCGGTTCACGGTCATGAGCATGATGTGAGGTCATCGCTGATGGGTCTTTATTATAGCGCGAAAGAGCTTGGCGCTGATGTTGTACTGTTTGGCCACTCTCATTTGTGTGGGGCGGAGATGAAGGACGGCATTTTATTTCTAAATCCGGGAAGCACTGTTCAGCCTCGTGGCGGCAAAAAGGCGACGTATGCCGTCGTGGATTGGGACGAAACAGTGCGTGTATTATTTAAAAATATGTTGCATGAAACGGTTGATGAAAAAGAAATAAAAAATATTTAAAAATAGCGTTGACTTTTGTTGTGATAGAATCTATACTAAAGCTTGTCCTTAAGGATAGAACGTCTTTAAGCGCATGTCTCAGTAGCTCAGCTGGATAGAGCAACGGCCTTCAACAATAGGAGCCTTTACAGGGAAACAAAACTTGTAAAGTGGACGACACCGTATCGGTGAAACCTTAACAGATCATGCTGATGGCAATACCGAGGAAACTTACGATCTTTATTATACATAATCAAGATCAAGGAAATTCAAAGGTCCGATAATATCGGAGGTAGAAATTCCGAAGCATAATCAACTGATTATCGTGAGGTTCCGTAGAGACTAAACGTGTCGCACCTGAAATGGTGAAGTTATAGTCCAGACTACAAACAGTAATTGCTGGTGGCGAAAGCCATAGTGGTAAGCTAAGCCGTCGGTCGGGGGTTCGAATCCCTCCTGGGACGTTTGAAGTGTGAAAATGGTCATTTTTAAGAAAAGAAAGAAGTGCTTTGAATCCTTGATACATAAGGATTTGAAGCGCTTTTTATTTTGTGTGTATTCGATTAGGTATTTAAAAGTTGTTACACAAAAAAGAGTTAACTATTAACTATGAAAACTGTGATTTTAATAGTAGGTTGGAAGTGTACTATATGGGCGTAGATATAAATGGAACTTATAAGGGGAGAACCAAAAAAAGGAGGGGATTTTTACCCATTCCTCCCGTGTGTTTGGTTATGTTCAAATTACTTTTTAGACGATCAATCTAATTAGCACGATTGTTTCAAAATTTATCTTTCGCATGCCCAACCATCTTTGTCACGATCCATCTTCGATTGATAGGCAGGATGATCCGAGGCCACTCCGCTAGGGTATTTCGTGCGGAGTTCTGTACAGTTTTTGAACCACTCAGACTCGACCGGTGTAGAAGTGGTTTCTATCTTTTTTTCTTCCTCTTGCTTCTTGATTCTGGCTTGTTCCTCTTCTAACCTTTTTGCTTCCTCGGCAGCAGCCTGCTCCTCTTCCAATCTTTTTGCTTCCTCAGCAGCAGCCTGCTCCTCTTCCAATCTTTTTGCTTCCTCAGCAGCAACCTGCTCCTCTTCCAATCTTTTTGCTTCCTCAGCAGCAACCTGCTCCTCTTCCAATCTTTTCGCTTCTTCGGCAGCCTGTTCCTCTTCCAACCTTTTCGCTTCCTCGGCAGCAGAGTGTTCCTCTTCTAGCCTTGTCGCTTCCTCAACGGCGGCTTGTTCTTCTGCTCCTCGTGCTTCCTCTTCTACTTTTTTGATTTCTTCCTTAGCGACATCATTAGATTTAGAAGCAAATCCAATAGACATTATCAGTAAGCCGATGGCAATAATAATCATTGGAACTTTAGATCTGACGTTCAATTTCCGATTTGTTCGCCATTGATAGATTGCCCAAATAATTAAAGCCAAACCAATGACTCCGACAATATTACTAAAAATCATTTGAATTATTGCTATACCAACAGCTAATGCTATGATTCCACCTAAACATCCCAATAAATACTTCAAGATTAGTCACCTTCTATTCTTTCGACAGATTGAAAACCTTTTGTTTTCAAAAAGTTCATATTATGACGGAAAAGTTTGATTGTTTCTTCTGGATTAATGTGGTCATAGATGATAATGTCCAATTGTTTTTTATCGAAAACAACTGATAATAAGACATTATTTTCCTTGATACCAGTTGATGGATTTATAATTGCATCAATGCAGTGGACATTTACAGTGCTTACTGGTAGCGTAGCAAAGGTTTCCTTGGCAATCGCTATTGCGCCACCTGTAACATATAAATTTAATAATTCATTGAAACGGGTGACACCCATTTTACGAGTAGATACCTTTCCTGTTTTAGTCAAAGTTTTTATTTCGTCTGGGATAACAACATTTGAATTGATGTTGAATTCAATATTAATAACATTGTTGTCCGTTGTAGTATAGGCTGAAACTCGACTACCCAATGCTAAATGATATTGATAAGGCGGGAATTTTACCAAAGCATCCATCAGGGCTTGTCGTTCCTTTTTAAGTACTTTTTTTGCAAGTTGTGTCGAGCTTTGCCAATCATTGAAGAGTTCAGTATCTACTTTAACTGCATCTAACCTTTCCTCGTGGATAATTTCCTTTCTAGCTTCTACACGTGAAAATAGCTTGTCCATCATGGACGGCTTGAATTTTTTTAGTTTTCCTAGTACTTGCTCCTCGTTTGGACCAATTGCGTTTTCGGGAAAAGGAGGGGAGGTGTTCGATAATTGAATCCAGTCAATTCTATTCACTGGCATTTTGTGCATATTTGAAATAGTTTCAACCCGTTTTTCATAGTTAGGAACTTCATTGCTCAAGTTCAAGTTTGTGTTTGTTTGGTTAACAACATGCGAAGAGTTGTTTTTAGAAGTTGTTTTTGCCCCTAGGCGTTTTTCATAATAAACACCAGTCCCTGGTACAGTAGCCCTCATTCGTGAACCAGACGGTCCGGTCCCAATTCTAAACCCCTTAACGCCAGCGCTCAAACCTATACCACGTTTGCTTACATTGAGCCTAACTCCCTTACCAATCTTTATACTCTTTCTGAAACCCAACCCCATTGCAATCATCCCCCATTGCAATCATCCCCCTTTGGAATTACCTGGTTTTAAATAGGATAATTAGAATTATTTAATGATGTGATTAAATATACCTAATTAACTATTAAAAATAAACACGGTTGTATAACCGTGTAAGTGTAGTCTCATGTTTTAAAAATGTTTTTAATATTCCTTCTTATATCTCATAATAATCTACCGTATCTGCTTCAACGCTTCGAGATCCTCTTCTTTAGAGTTCGACAGGTCCTTATACCAGCGCCCCGATTCTGGATTGTTGGCAAAGGCTTCAAAATCTTTATCTGCCGATAAATTATTCCTCTGGCGAGCAACAATCACGGTATTCGTTTGTTCGACTATTCTTTACTAACTCGTAATTGTTTCAACCTTTTCGGGAACATTTAAAATATCCGCTTCTACTAATATATTTGTATTCATTATACAGCAACATGTGGTCGTGTGTATTGAAATTTATTGAAAGTAACTATAAGTTGCTTTTAATGCTTGATATAACTATTAGTTGCGTGTGTAATTAGATGCAACTATTGTTTGAAAATATATCACAATCGAAGATTTGAAAGCGCTTCTTATAGGTAAGAGGAGCAAGTTGAGATACCTGCATCAAGACGTTGCAGGTCTATCCGGTGCAAATATTTTAAGACAATTCAACGGAATGATTGAAAGTGGTGAAAGGAGACCAGCAGTTGACGTTGTAAAAAGATAGACATTGTATATTAAAAGGTACTGCCCTTGAGTAAATAATTGCCGCATTGTTTTGAGCCTTAAAGTGAATACTATCTTTTACTATGCTAAGTAGCTTCGAACTTTGACTGTAGAGATATCTATGTGATGTCAGGTAATGAAATGTATCACCCTGACATAGTTTTACCTCTGAATGATAAGATGTACCACTTTTTAGCTTCTTATGGAAGTTCAATGGCACAGTTGTTATGCGAAAGTCAAACTTCCGCCAATGGGCCCTTTTCAGTTGAATAATTATAAGAGAATCCGAGGAGGCATCACATGAGTCCAAGTGAAATTATTTCTTTTTTATTAATAGGAGCCGCGGTGATTGTTGCGATCGTAGTCTTTTGGTTTATTTTTAGAAAAAGAATTAAGTTTGCAATTGCATTAACCGCTGTGCTTGTCATTGGGTATATAGGATACTTTATATACTATCCTACTTTAAAGGTGAACACGCATGCTAAGCGATATGAACAAGTTATGGAATATCTCACAGAAAAGTATCCGGATAAGGAGTACAGTGTTTCACCTGAGCATTATGAAAAAGGATATAGTGTGGGGGAGTTTAATGTTAATGATGTTGAGACACCGACGATGGGTGTGACGTTACGTGTCGATAGAAAAGGACAAGTGACACAAATATTAACTTGGTCAAATCTTGGCTATCCAGCACAGCAAGAACTTTGGCGGAAAATCGAGTTTTTTTATGGAGAAACCTATACGTTGGATAAAGATATCGCAGATGTAACAAAGGAAGATGAATGGATTAATGGTGAGCTAACAGCCTTTGCACTAACTATTGATGAGATGCCGGCAATTGCTTTTTATAATTACTCGAAAGCAAGCTTTAGCTTATTGGGTTTAGAACTGGGGGAGCGTGAAGGATTCGTTGTTCTTGAAGAGGATGGCTATTTATTCATTTATGTAGATAAACGCTATGAAAGAGAAACCATCACGGGAATTCTCGAAAATGGTAAAGAATTCATGTTGAACATCGACCAGAAAAAAGGACGATTAATTGTTGAGAAACAGCAGTAATCACTAGTAAATGATTCGTTAGATCTTTATTTAAGTGTGATGAAATAAAAAATTACTCGAAACATTTATTTTGAAAATGTAAAATTATAAAAGTTGATGAACAGAATAGTGTTAACACTTCAGTAAAATAAGGTATATTATATTGGTTGAATAAATTCTCTTTAAAGACAAGAAAAGTAGGTGAACAAAGTGGGGAAATATCAATTGGATAGCAAAGGACATATGGCTGTAGCAAAGTATCATGAAAAAAACAAGCCGGCCAAATTTGATAAAAAGCAGCAACTTGAAAAAATACGTGCGGAGTATTTGAAAAAAAAACAAAATCAAACAGATAAATAATATGAATGAAAACATAGGAAGACTAAAATCTCCCTATGTTTTTCTTATTTGAAGTTCTTTTTTCATTTCAATCATAATTTAAGGCATATTATGGTGATCGAAACGTCCCACTTCTCGTTGGGCACCGGCTTTCGCTATGTTCTGATTCAATGATTCTTCCTGTTCGCTAAAATTATATTTCCGCCCAGTTAAAAAATCCACAAGATTGATGACTACGAGAAAAGCTACAATGGAACCCCAGAAAATCCAATGCATAACAATCACTCCTTTTTAAGTATATACGTAATGCTTAGTTAAAAGTTTCAATTATTCCGCTATCGCGACAATTCGCTCCGCCATCTTGAGTAGATAATCAGTTACTTTGCATTGTACATAACATTCAAATGGTCTTGCTAGATAGCCAGTCTAACAAGGTGTATAGTGAAAGTGACGTTTTATAATAATCGACATCAAACTAGGGAATGCTATGAGCATTTTTCTGGTTTGTCATTAGGAGGGAAATCTAGTGGGTAAATCGTTATTAATTTCAAATATTACGATTGCAGATGCAAAAAATTCACATTTTACAGGTGATGTCTTTGTAGAAGATGGTAAAATTAAAGAGGTCGCGGCTTCCATTGCCAAAGTGGCAGATGTTCATATTGATGCGGCGGGTAAAAATTGGACTGTGGTTCCTGGGTTTATAGATGTACATATTCATGGGGCGTCTAGCTTCGATACAATGGATGCAACGACCGAAGCATTGAACGGGTTTGCAAGTGCGCTACCGCGTGAAGGGACTACGAGTTTTTTAGCGACGACGATGACGCAGTCAGATGAAGCTATTTCCGCTGCGTTACATAATGCGAGTCTTTTTACTGCGGATGAAACGCAAGCTGAAATGCTAGGGGTTCATCTGGAGGGACCTTTTGTATCGACAAAAAGAGCAGGTGCACAGCCGGTTGAACATATGATTGCACCTTCGTCGGAACTCTTTAACAAATGGCAAGCACTCAGTGGCAATCGTATTAAACTTGTGACGGTTGCGCCAGAACTGGAAAATGGGCTTGCGTTTATTGAAGAAGTGACAAAGAGTGGTGTTGTTGCGTCTCTAGGTCATACGGATGCGACTTCTGACATTGTTCATAGTGCAGTTGAGGCTGGGGCAAACCATATTACACATCTGTACAATCAGATGAGTCCATTCCATCATCGGGAGCCTGGTGTTGTCGGAGGAGCTTTTTTAGAGGATACGGCAATGGTTGAATTGATCGTCGATGGGATTCATAGTCACCCAAAAGCAGTAAATTTGGCGTATCGTCAAAAAGGGGCTAGTCGTATTATACTCATTACAGATGCGATGCGCGCGAAAGGTTTGCCGCCTGGAACGTATGATTTAGGTGGGCAAGACGTAGAAGTGACGCATAACGACGCACGTTTGCCAGATGGCACGCTTGCGGGTAGTATTTTAACGATGGAGAATGCAGCGAAAAACATGAAGGCCATGACGAATTGTACATTGGCCGAACTCGTTGCTATGACATCTACCAATGCTGCAAACCAACTCGGTCTTGTCAATAAAGGGAAGATTGAGCCGGGCAAAGATGCGGACCTTACAATCGTCGACGAGGACTGGAATGTTCAGTTGACCATTTGTAGAGGGAATCTCACATATTCAAAGGAGGAACTATGATGAAAGTATTAGTATTTGATAATTATGATGAAGCAAGTGCACAGGCAGCTCAATTAGTAGAGGCACAGGTTCTTGAAAACGCTCAATCTGTTCTTGGGCTAGCAACAGGTTCAACACCAGTCGGAATGTATAAAAGCTTAATCGAGGGTGTTAAAACACGTGGCGTATCTTATAAAAATGTGAATACGATTAATCTAGATGAGTATATTGGTTTGCCAACAGACCATTCAGAAAGTTACCATACATTTATGGCTGAAAACCTATTCAACCACATTGATATTGCGATTGACAATACGTATGTGCCGAATGGAATGGCTGTGTCGCCAGAAGAGGAATGTGTGCGTTATGAAGAAATTATTGACAGTGTCGGTCCAATTAATTTGCAAATTCTTGGAATCGGTACAAATGGACATATTGGCTTTAATGAGCCGGGAACAGATCCGGAAAGCTTGACGCATGTCGTTGAACTAGTGGCATCTACTCGTGAAAGTAATGCACGTTTCTTCCCGTCAATTGATGATGTGCCAACACATGCTGTCACTACAGGTATTAAATCTATATTGAAAAGCAAAAAAATCGTTTTGATTGCTTCAGGAACAAGCAAAGCGGAAGCTGTGAAGCAATTGTTGAGCAAAGAAATCTCACAAGATTTCCCAGCTTCTTATTTATGGAATCATGATGATGTAACGCTAATTGTTGATAAAGACGCCTATAGCTTAGTCTGATTTCAATCAGCCTATGTTTTGAGCGGATTGTTATAAGTCCCATAAGTGAAGTTAGGGGGTATGAGTACAGTGAATCCATATTTTGAAGGCATTGACACGTTGATGCAAGAAGTTTCGAGTGAGGAACAGCAAACGATTGAAAAAGTAGCGGTTGAAATTGCGAAACGTCTTGAACGTGGCGGTATTATTCAGTTGTTTGGCTGTGGGCATTCGCATTTGATTGCAGAAGAATCTTATTTTCGCGCGGGTGGTTTAGTGCCTGTACAACCGATTTTTATCGAATCTCTTATGCTACATAAAGGAGCGACAAAAGCTTCTGCGCATGAGAAGGATGCTGCGTTTATACAAACATTTGAAGACCAACTCGATTTTCGTCCAGATGATACAGTAATTGTTATTTCGACTTCGGGTCGTAATCCAGTACCGATTGATGTGGCAAATAAGGCGAGACAGAGTGGAGCGTATACCGTTTCCATTCAATCGCTTTATTATGACGCAGCTATTCAGCCTTCTAGACATCCATCAGGCAAGCGGCTGGAGGATGCTGTGGAAGATCAGTTAAATACGCATGTGCCACTCGGAGATGGACTTTTGACATCCGGTGAGCTGCTCTATGGTCCAGCTTCTAGTATTATGGCAAACTTACTTCTTCACGCAACCTTTAACCGTGTAATGGAGATTATGATTGCCGATGGTCAGGAACCACCTGTCTTTAAAAGTAGCAATATAGATGGAAGCGCAGCTCATAACGAGCGAATGATCGCAAAATATTCTAATCGTATTCACTTTTAACTTAATTCAGCAGGGGGTCCAACCCCCTACTGAATTAAGTTAAGCCTCCGGCGGATGTCACAGATTTTGAAGGGAGTTATAAAGAAGGCAGTCTAAGTTCGCGACGTCCTGTCGCAACAACTGCATGACCAACTTCCTGTGGGCCTCAAGCTCAATTAAAAATCTGGACGCAATCACGCCGAGGCGTGATTGATAATAGGAACAATCAGCGCCCTCGTCACAAGCGAGTGGCGTTTTCTTGTTCGATTGTATCAATTTCAAAATGGAAATTGCTATGCTATAGTGAGTAGTATGATGAAAGAAGGTGAGCGTGGTGCGTAGGAAATACGGAAGAATTCGGAAAACGGAAAATGTAATTGTCTTCCCGGGTACATATGAAAAACTTGTTGAACAAGGGCTGGTCTCTGTGGAACAGTCGAATTTCGATGAAGCAGTCAGTGTATTTGACCAGGCTATTTTGTATGAGCCTGATTACCCTGAATTTCTTGGCCCATACGCTGTTGCCCTTTATGAAATAAAAGAGTTTGAGCGTGCGAAGGAAATTGCAGCAAGGCTGCTGCATAGTGGGGCAACGGATTATATTGATGCGATGGAGCTCTATTTAACGATTAGTATTCAATTGCAGGAATATGAGGAAGTTGAAATGACAATAGATACGTTGATTGGCGAGGGAATTGTTCCAAAGGAAATGCTACAAAAATTTAATTATTTACGTGAATTGAACGGTCGGTTATCCAACCGCTATTTTGAGGAAGACCAGACTCAATCTGTTAAGTCTTTCACATTGGAGGAATTCAATGCGATGGACAAAATGCAACAGCAGTATGCACTTGCTTCTATTGAAGGGCTGGATTTGTCGGAAATGATTCCGCAGTTAGTAGCCATTGCCGAGCAGGAAGATATTGCGCCGCTCGTTATTTCGTTTGCGCTAGCGCTATTGTACGAAGCGGGCTATACGGAGGACATCACTGTGCGGAAATTTGGTCGGGAGCTGACGATTAATCTTCCTGAAATGACATTGCCTGGTCACGATGATTTAACTGGTGATGTGCTTGAGGAGATAGAGAAGCTGTTACTCAAAGATCCGTCGCGTTTAGAAATGGCGCGTGGTTTGATTGAAAAGTTCGCTATTACTGCATTTCCGTTCGGTTGGGGTGAATACTCAGCCTATGAAGTGGCTGTCGCATATGTCAACTACATAGAAAGCTTGTTTTCGGGGGACTCATTGCCGGAGACAGAATTATACAAACTGATCCAACAAGTCGATAGTGATTTGGATGATTTGTAAAGTAATTGCGTCCAGATTTTTTCGAGCTAAATCGAAAATCTGTGACATCCTTTAATTTGATTCAATAGGGTTTGAAAGTCGACTTAGATTGAATGCATATTTACCATTCATCCCGCGACTTAAATAGAAGTGAGAGACTTCTGTTGAATCAAATTAAATCTGTTGAAAGATGCAAAGACTATGATATACTGTAAGGGTTGTCAATGAGTATATAAGTACGAAAACATATTGGCCAAAATGATTCGGAGGTATTTAATTATGTCAGTTAAATGGGAAAAACACGAAGGTAATACAGGTACACTAACAGTTGAGGTTCCAGCTGAAGAAGTAACAGCAGGTATTGACAAAGCTTTTAAAAAAGTTGTAAAACAAGTTCAAGCACCTGGATTCCGTAAAGGTAAAATGCCACGTCCGATGTTTGAAAAAATGTACGGTGTAGAATCACTTTACAATGATGCACTTGACTTCATCCTTCCAGAAGCTTACGCAAAAGCAATCGAAGAAGCGGATGTTGAACCAATTGACCGCCCTGAAATTGATGTCGAGCAAATGGAAAAAGGCAAAGCGCTTATTTTCAAAGCGGTTATTACATTGAAACCAGAAGTGAAACTTGGAGACTACAAAGGTCTTGAAGCGACACGTCAAGAAACGACAGTAACAGATGAAGAAATCGAAGAACAACTTCAAGAAAGCCAAAAAGCATTCGCTGAATTGGTAATTAAAGAAGATGGCGCTGTCGAAAACGGTGATACAGTGAAGCTTGACTTTGAAGGATTTGCGAATGGCGAAGCATTCGAAGGCGGTAAAGCTGAGCAATATGAGCTTGAAATTGGTTCTAACTCATTTATCCCTGGCTTTGAAGAGCAAATGGTTGGTATGAAAATAGGCGAAGACAAAGACATCGAAATTACATTCCCTGAAGAATACCATGCGGCAGAGCTTGCAGGCCAACCAGCAGTATTCAAAGTGAAAGTACATGAAATTAAAGCAAAAGAAATTCCGGCACTTGATGATGAATTGGCAAAAGAAATCGATGAAGAAGTTGATAGCCTTGAAGCATTGCGTACGAAGTTGAAAGAAAGAACAGCGGACGATAAGAAATCTGCTTCTGAAACAGCACTTCGTGACGATCTTGTTGAAGCAGCTGCACGCAATGCAGAAATCGACATTCCAGAAGTGATGATCACATCTGAAACGGATCGTATGATGGACGAATTCGGACAACGCCTTCAACAGCAAGGTATGAACATGGAGCTTTACTTCCAATTCTCAGGTCAAAACGAAGAAGCTCTTCGCGAACAGATGAAAGACGATGCACTAAACCGCGTCCGCGTTTCATTAGTGCTTGAAGCAATTGGGGCAGCGGAAAATATCGAAGTAACAGAAGAAGATATCAACGCTGAGCTTGAAAAAATGTCTGAACAATTTGGCATGGAAATTGAGCAAATCAAGAAGACACTTGGTGGAACTAAAGTTCTTGAAAATGATCTTCGTTTCAATAACACAGTTGAGTTTCTTGTTGAAAACGCAAAAATTACTGAATAATAATGTGGAATAAGGACAAGGTACGGAAGACCGTACCTTGTTTTTCATAGAAAGATAAAAAATATACTTTCTTACATAGTGGTACAAATTCTAATTAGTTGATTATAATCGGGGAATCTTGTAAGATTGTCACTTGAATAGGGGTGAGCATAATGTTCAAATTTAACGATGAAAAAGATAACTTCAACTGTTCTTTTTGCGGGAAATCCCAGGAGCAGGTTCGTAAGCTAGTCGCTGGGCAAGGCGTCTATATTTGTGATGAATGTGTTGAACTTTGTGCGGAAATCGTTGAAGAGGAAGTCGGACTCGAAGAAGGTTTCGAATTGAAAGACGTTCCAAAACCGAAAGAAATACAAAGCATACTCAATGATTATTTGATTGGGCAGGATCGTGCAAAAAAATCTTTGGCAGTTGCTGTCTATAACCATTATAAGCGTGTTAATTCGAACAGTAAGATTGATGATGTGGAGCTGTCGAAATCTAATATCGTTCTAATCGGACCTACTGGAAGCGGTAAAACATTACTTGCTCAAACACTTGCAAGAATCCTTGATGTTCCATTTGCGATTGCAGATGCTACATCATTGACAGAGGCAGGGTATGTCGGAGAAGATGTTGAAAACATTTTGTTAAAACTGATTCAAGCGGCTGATTATGATGTTGATCGTGCAGAAAAAGGGATTATTTATATCGATGAAATCGATAAAGTCGCCCGTAAATCCGAAAATGCATCGATTACACGTGATGTATCAGGTGAAGGTGTCCAACAGGCACTTCTTAAAATTCTTGAAGGAACTGTTGCGAGCGTACCGCCACAGGGTGGGCGTAAGCATCCACATCAAGAATTTATCCAAATCGATACAACGAATATCCTCTTTATCGTAGGGGGAGCTTTCGATGGAATCGAAGATATTATTAAACGTCGCATCGGGCAAAAGGTCATTGGTTTTGGTACAGAGCAGAAGAAGGTATTGAAAGAAGACCAATCCCTGCTTGCGAGATTGATCCCAGAAGATCTTCAACGTTTTGGCTTGATACCGGAGTTCATCGGCCGCTTACCTGTTATCGCTACGTTGGAACAGTTGAGCGAAGACACGCTTCGTCAAATCTTAACGATTCCTAAAAATGCAATTGTTAAGCAATATCAGAAGATGTTTGAACTTGATGATGTAGCTCTTCGTTTTGAAGATGATGCATTACTAGAAATTGCCAAAGAGGCGATTGAACGAAAAACAGGTGCTCGTGGATTGCGTTCTATTATCGAAAATATTATGTTAGATGTAATGTACGAACTGCCTTCTTTAGAAGAAGTAACGGAATGTGTCATTACAAAAGGTTCTGTCACTGGAGAATCAACACCTATCCTGTTAAGGGAAGACGGTTCTTCTGTCGACTTGGATCCTGAGAAAAATTCGGCGTAACGCCTGAAGGTTGAGCTGACTCCGACGACGCGCGTACAAATGCGCTCATCGGTCGTCAGCTTTTTTTTCCACATACTATAATGTCTAGTTATACATAACTCATGGAGGTGACTTCCACATGACAACAAATAAGAGAACAAACATACCAGTACTACCGTTACGTGGGTTACTCGTCTACCCATCACTTATTTTACATATTGATGTGGGAAGAGAACGTTCTGTTTTTGCAATTGAACATGCGATTGCGCAGGACAATCTGATTTTTCTAGCAACACAAAAGGATATCAGTATTGAAAACCCCGAGCCGGAGGACCTGTATGAAGTTGGTACGCTGGCTTTAGTAAAGTCATTGACGCAGCTACCGAATGGTACGTATCGGGTACTCATTGAAGGGGTAGAGCGTGCAGAGTGGTCGAATTACGAAGAAGCAGATCTGTATCCGATCGTTGAAGTGATGGGCTACCCAGATGATGAGGAAAAAGATGCTGAATCAGAAGCCCTGATGCGGACGTTGCTTACATATTTCAAGAAATACTCGAAGATTTCTAAGAAAGTAACGAAAGAAACGTATGATTCGGTCGCTGCCATTGCGGAGCCGGGAAGATTGGCAGATATGGTGGCTTCTCATTTGCCGCTTAAACTAATCGCGAAGCAGGAAGTTCTTGAAATGACCGATGTTAATGAACGTCTGGAATGGTTGATTACAAGGCTTTACAATGAGCAAGAAGTACTGAACCTTGAACGCAAGATTAATGAGCGTGTCAAGGAAGCGATGGAGAGAACGCAAAAGGAATTTTATTTGCGCGAGCAGATGAAGGCCATTCAAACTGAACTTGGCGATAAGGACGGAAAAGGTCTGGAAGTTGCGGAGTTAACTGAACGGATTGAGGAAGTGAATATGCCGGAAGGGGTCAAGGAAGCGGCGTTGCGTGAGCTTGACAGGTATGAAAAGATTCCATCCGCTGCAGCTGAAAGTGGTATTATCCGAAATTACATTGATTGGTTGGTTTCTTTACCTTGGTCTGATGCCTCGAAAGATCAGCTGGATATTAATCGTTCAGAGGAGATTTTAAACCGTGATCATGATGGATTGGAAACTGTCAAGGAGCGGATTTTGGAATATTTAGCAGTTCGACAAATGACCAATTCGTTGCGCGGTCCTATTTTATGTTTGGGTGGCCCCCCAGGAGTCGGGAAAACGTCTCTTGCACGGTCGATTGCTGAATCACTCGGCAGGAAATTCGTTCGTATATCGCTAGGTGGCGTACGTGATGAGTCTGAAATACGTGGTCATAGACGGACCTATGTAGGCGCGATGCCTGGTCGAATTATTCAAGGCATGAAAAAAGCAGGGACGATCAATCCTGTTTTCCTTCTCGATGAAATCGATAAGATGTCAAATGACTTCCGCGGTGATCCATCGTCTGCGATGCTTGAGGTACTTGATCCAGAGCAGAATAATTCTTTTAGTGACCATTACATTGAAGAGCCATATAATTTGTCAAATGTGTTATTCATTGCGACTGCGAATGATTTGAGTGCGATTCCAGGACCCCTTAGAGATCGGATGGAAATCATTTCGATTGCTGGCTATACAGAAATTGAGAAATGTTCGATTGCGAAAAATCATTTGATTCCGAAACAGTTGAAGGAGCATGGGTTAAAGAAGTCGCAAGTTCGTATTAGTGATCCAGCGATTCTAGATATTGTTAGGTATTATACGCGAGAAGCTGGTGTGCGTGGTTTAGAGCGTGAAATCGCAGGTATTTGTCGTAAAGCCGCGAAACAGATTGTAACGGGTGAGAAGAAAAGTGTGACGGTTAGTCCGAAAACGCTTGAATCATTAATCGGCAAAAAGAAAGTTCGCTACGGTCAGGCAGAGACGGTGAATCAAATCGGTGTGGCAACAGGACTTGCTTATACGCAGGTGGGTGGCGATACGTTGCAAATCGAAGTTTCTTTATCACCTGGGAAAGGAAAACTGATCCTAACTGGGAAACTTGGCGATGTGATGAAGGAGTCTGCGCAAACTGCATTATCGTATGTGCGTTCAAAAACAGAAGAGTTTGGGATTGACCCAAAATTCCATGAATCGTATGATATCCATATACATGTTCCGGAAGGCGCAATTCCGAAAGATGGTCCATCGGCAGGTGTAACAATTGCCACTGCACTAGTATCAGCGTTGACGAAGCGACCTGTGCGTCGTGAGGTTGGTATGACTGGTGAAATTACGCTACGCGGCCGTGTGTTACCGATTGGTGGCGTGAAAGAGAAAACACTAAGTGCCCATCGTGCTGGCTTGACGACAATTATCTTGCCGAGTGAAAATGAGCGCGACATCGAAGATATTCCAGAAAGTGTTCGGAAAGAGTTGACCTTTAAACTTGTTTCAGACGCCGAAGAAGTTCTCGATATAGCATTGGAGGAATCTTCAACATGAAAGTCCATAACGTTGAAATGATTATGAGTGCCGTGAGGCCAGAACAATATCCATCTGAAGGATACCCAGAGTTTGCGCTTGCAGGACGATCGAATGTGGGAAAGTCGTCATTTATCAATAAGATGATTGGCAGAAAAAGTCTTGCTCGTACGTCTTCAAAGCCAGGCAAGACGCAAACGCTGAATTTTTATAAAATTGAAGAGCAGTTATTTTTCGTTGATGTCCCGGGATATGGCTATGCAAAAGTATCGAAGTCATCTCGTGAAACATGGGGGAAATTCATCCAACAATATATGGTGGAGCGCGAGCATTTGCGTGCTGTCATTCAAATTGTGGATTTACGTCATCCACCGACTAAGGATGATTGTTTGATGTACGACTTTTTGGTGAATTATAATATCCCTGCGATTATTGTTGCGACAAAAGCTGACAAGATTCCAAAAGGGAAATGGGATAAGCACTTGAAAATTGTACGAGAAACACTTCAGATGAGAAGCTTTGATTCCCTTATTATGTTTTCAGCTGAAAAAGGGATTGGTATGGAAGAAGCTTGGCGAGAAATCGAAAGTAGAATGTAAGCTATATGGAAAAATCCGAGGGTGATCATTATCTTCGGATTTTTTATTTGTCTGCTATCAGGTTAGAGGCGTTAGCCTGTGCAGATGTTTTGCATTTTGACGGAATAACTACTAAGATAGATTAGAATCATTATAAATTATCTGTTAAAACTGTTCATAGTCATACGTTGTTCACAAATTATTAAGGAGAAATAATTGTCGTATGATATAATATAATCACGAATAGAATGTGAAAGGTGTGGGCACCTGGTGTATACAATCGTAGTTGGTGTTAATCACCGGACGGCACCCGTTGAGATAAGAGAGAAATTATCTTTTATTGAATCGGAGCTGCCACAAGCGATGCAAACATTGCAACAGCAAAAAAGTATATTAGAAAATATCATTATATCGACATGTAACCGGACAGAAATTTATGCCGTTGTCGATCAATTGCATACAGGACGTTATTACGTAAAAAACTTTTTGGCTGAATGGTTTGATTTACCATTAGAGTCTTTTTCGTCGCATTTGATTATCCAAGAAAGTGACGGGGCGATTGAGCATCTGTTACGTGTATCAGCAGGTATCGATTCTATGGTGCTTGGTGAGACACAAATACTCGGGCAAGTACGCGATAGTTTCTTGGAGGGCCAAAACATTGGGACGACAGGAACTGTTTTCAACGAGCTCTTTAAACAGGCAGTTACATTTGCGAAAAAAGCGCATACGGAAACGGCAATTGGTGAAAATGCGGTGTCCGTTTCGTATGCTGCCGTAGAATTAGGTAAAAAAATATTCGGTTCCCTTAACGATAAGAATATTGCGATACTGGGTGCGGGCAAAATGGGCGAGTTAGCCGTGAAGAACCTGCATGGCAGTGGGGTTGGAAAAGTGACTGTCATTAATCGGACACTGTCCAAAGCCGAAGAACTTGCAGAGAAATTCGGTGGTCAAGCAAAATCAATGAAAGAATTGCAGTGTGCACTTCTTGAGGCTGATGTTCTCATTAGCTCAACAGGTGCGAATGGTTTCGTCATTGACTATGAACTGATGCAGTTTGCGGAGCGGTTACGTAAAGGCAAACCGATTTTTATGGTTGATATTGCGGTGCCACGTGATTTAGATCCGCGTATCGGTGATTTACCAAATGTTTTTCTTTACGATATTGATGATTTGCAAGACATTGTCGAAGCAAATCTTGCGGAAAGAAAAAATGCTGCCGAAGAAATTGGTCTGATGATTGAACAGGAAATTGTCGTATTTAACGAATGGGTAGCGACTCTTGGCGTTGTTCCTGTTATTTCAGCACTTCGTCAAAAAGCACATCGTATTCAATCAGAAACGATGGCAAGTATTGAGAATAAAATGCCGAATTTGACGGATCGCGAGAAAAAAATATTAAGTAAGCATACAAAGTCGATTGTCAATCAATTATTGAAGGATCCAATATTACAGGCAAAAGAGTTAGTGATGGATAAAAAAGCGACTGAAAAACTGGAATTATTCCAGCAAATTTTTGGAATTGACGAAGAAGTTGTTAAAGAAAAGGATTTGCTTGCGACGCAGGCGAATGATCGTTTGAAGAGCAAGGTAAAAAGAACAGTGATAACACAGCCTGATGTTCAATATTGAGTAGGATTAGGGAGTATTTTGCATCTATAGCAGTATAGTAGGTGTTAAAATACTCTTTTTTTAAGAGGATATAAATTGTAAGTGGTTGGCTCCACCCATATGTTTATTGTTTTTTAAGTGGAAAGGTAGAGATGGTATCATGGCTGATATGACGATGGCGAGGCTGCATGAAGTGATGGTCATCTTGTACGCAGTAAGCCTCGTCTTTTATTTTATAGATTATTTGAATAAGGATAGGATTGCACACCGAAGTGCATTCTGGATTTTGTCCGTAGTTTATATTTTGCAAACGCTATTTCTTGTGTTCTTTATGATAGAAGCAAAACGATTTCCGATTTTATCTCTGTTTGAGGGGATATACTTTTATGCGTGGCTACTCATTACATTATCCATCGTGTTGCATTTGTTTTACAAGATAGATCATGTTGTCTTTTTCTTGAATGTCATAGGCTTTTGCTTCATGACCATTCATACATTTGCTCCGGCGCAGATTGCACAATCGCCGATAGGGGATACGCTTGTTTCAGAGCTGCTATTTATCCATATTATGTTTGCGATTTTATCTTATACAGCATTCTCAATGTCTTTTGTCTTTGCGATTTTATATTTGTTAGTTTATAAAGTTTTGAAGAAAAAGAAATGGTCAAAACAATTTAGTCGACTGCCATCCTTGCATCAAACAACAATCGGTATGAAAGCTTCAATTTACATTGGCATTCCATTGCTGCTGGTTAGCCTAATTTTAGGGATGCAGTGGGCACAAGTAGCACTAGACGACTGGTCACTTTTTGATATGAAGATTGTGGGATCATTTATTCTTCTGGGGATTTATAGCTCTGTATTATTTTTGCGGCGGAGTGGCAAGCTGACAGGAAACGATTTCGCTTGGCTGAATATCTTTGCGTTCTTGTTTGTTATTATTAATTTTTTCCTAGCAAGCAAATTGTCTACATTCCATTTTTGGCTCTAACTTACTATAGTTGAGCCTGCTGGCATACATGCAATGAAAATCTGTGCCAAATACGTCAGGTCCATTAGATTATGAAAGGTTGGATTGAAATTATATGAGGAAAATCATTGTAGGTTCAAGAAGAAGCAAGTTAGCATTGACTCAAACGAATTGGTTTATTGATCAAATGAAGGCGGCGGGGGTACCGTTTGAATTTGAAGTGAAGGAAATTGTTACAAAAGGTGATCAGATTCTTGATGTTATGCTCTCGAAAGTAGGGGGAAAAGGGCTGTTTGTTAAAGAGATTGAGCAAGCGCTTTACAATAAAGAAATCGATTTTGCTGTCCATAGTATGAAGGATATGCCAGCAGTTCTTCCGGAAGGGCTTGTCATTGGCTGTATTCCACCCCGTGAAGATGCGCGGGATGCTTTTATTTCAAATGGGCATGTCAAACTTATGGATTTACCAGTAGGTGCTGTTGTCGGTACATCTAGTTTACGACGCAGCTCGCAGTTGTTGCTGCTACGTCCGGATTTAGACATCCAATGGATACGTGGCAATATCGATACACGTTTGAAGAAATTGCACGATGGTGAATATGATGCGATTCTTCTTGCGGCAGCGGGTATGAAGCGACTTGGCTGGAGCGATGATGTCGCAACGGAACTAATCTCTGTTGAAGATTGTATTCCAGCAGTTGGTCAAGGTGCGCTAGCAATCGAATGTCGTGCAGATGATCAGGAATTGCTTGCAGAACTTGCGAAAATTTCTGATGATAAAACTTGGAAAGAAGTTGAAGCCGAGCGTACATTCTTGTCGGAAATGGACGGTTCATGCCAAGTGCCGATTGCAGGCTTTGCAAAATATGACGGTGTGAATGTTGAATTGACTGGCTATATTGCTTCCCCGGATGCAACGCAAATTTTCAAACAGTCTTTTGTTGCTGCTGATCCTGTTGAAGCAGGTAAGGAAGTTGCCAAGATATTGCGTGCACAAGGAGCTTCTGAAGTGATTGAGAAAGTGAAGGCGGAAATGGATGCGTAATGGGCAACCACTGTTAGGGGAAAAGGTCATTTTTACGGGGACACCGAAATCACAAGATGTCTTTGAACGTGTGAAGCAATATGGTGGTGTACCGCTATCATTCCCACTGATTCGAGTAGCGGAGTTGGTAGAGTCGACGGATGAGCTTCGTTTAAATGCTTGTCCGACGTATGATTGGCTAATTTTTACGAGTCAAAGTGCAGTGGCTGCATTTGGTGCTAAACTTGAACGCTACGCAATTCCGTCAGCAACCATTCCAGCTAAAGTTGCAGCAGTCGGTACGCGGACTGCTGAGGCACTTGAAAAGCTTGGTTTTACTGTTGACTTCATCCCAACTGTGTTCAGCGCGGATGTCTTCGTTAAAGAATTCAAACCGGATGAAATGGCTATTCGCCGTCTATTATTCTTACGAGGATCAATAGCTGGTGTCACCATCAAGGATGAATTACCTTTTGAGGTGGATGAATGGACGGTTTATACAACAGAAAAAGTTAGTGATTCAATTGGCTCACTTATCGATTTATTGCACGAGAACAAGCAACTAAATGTCTTGTTCGCAAGCCCCTCGGCGGTCAGCGTATTTGCTGAGGAAGTTGCTCCTTTGGTAGGTTGGGATGGTTATACGATTGCGGCAATCGGCCATGTGACGGAAAAAGCGCTCTTTGAAGTCGGCGCGCCTGTTCATGTGAAGCCAGATACATATACATTAATGGACCTCGTCGAGGAATTGGCGGGACGGAAGGAAGGATAACTTTGGGAGACTTACAATTTAGACGTAACAGACGTTTACGTAATTCAGCTACACTACGTGCGATGGTGAGAGAAACGGTATTGAGTAAAGAAGATTTCATCTACCCGCTATTTGTTGTTGAAGGGGAAAATAAAAAAAATCCAGTGTCTTCGATGCCGGGTGTTTTTCAATTCTCATTAGATCAATTAGCAATTGAAATTGATGAAGTTGTTGCACTTGGGATTCATGCGGTCATTTTGTTCGGCGTTCCAGTCGATAAGGATGCTACAGGTACGGGGGCTTATCATGACCACGGGATTGTTCAACAGGCAACTCGTTTTGTCAAAGAACGTCATCCAGAACTGATTGTCATTGCTGATACTTGTCTTTGCGAGTATACCGATCATGGGCATTGTGGTGTGATTGAGGGTGACAAGGTATTGAATGACCCATCACTTGATTTATTAGCACGAACGGCTGTTAGCCAGGCACAAGCGGGTGCTGATATTATTGCACCGTCTAATATGATGGATGGTTTTGTCGTTGCAATTCGCCAAGCACTGGATGCTGCAGGGTTTTTAGATATACCGATTATGTCTTACGCTGTGAAATATGCTTCTGCTTATTACGGTCCGTTCCGTGAAGCGGCAGGTTCGGCACCACAGTTTGGGGATCGTAAAACGTATCAAATGGACCCAGCTAATCGCTTAGAAGCAATGCGTGAAGCAGAGTCAGATGTGGCAGAAGGTGCAGATTTCTTAATCGTTAAACCGGCACTATCGTATTTGGATATCATTCGTGATGTGAAAAATAATTTTGTCTTACCGATTGTGGCTTATAATGTCAGTGGCGAATATGCGATGGTTAAGGCAGCTGCTCAAAATGATTGGATTGACGAAAAGAAAGTCGTTCTTGAAACGTTGACAAGTATGAAGCGTGCGGGTGCGGATCTGATTATGACGTACCACGCCAAAGACGCGGCGCGCTGGTTGGAGGAGAACTAAGTGGGAAGAAATTATGAGTTGTCTAAACAAGCATTTACAGAAGCGGTAGATTTGTTGCCAGGTGGCGTGAACTCGCCTGTCCGTGCGTTCAAATCGGTCAATATGGACCCGATTTTCATGGCCAGCGGAAAAGGCGCAATTATTACAGACATTGATGGTAATGAATACATTGACTACGTGCTATCATGGGGTCCTCTGATTCTCGGTCACACGGATCCAGATGTTGTTGCGGGTATCCAGCGTGTCGCGGAAACGGGGACTAGCTTTGGCGCACCAACATTATCAGAGAACGAACTAGCGAAGCTCGTTATTGACCGTGTGCCATCGATTGAAATGGTCCGTATGGTATCATCTGGAACGGAAGCGACGATGAGTGCATTGCGTTTAGCGCGTGGCTTTACTGGCCGCGATAAAATCTTGAAGTTTGAAGGCTGTTACCACGGACACGGTGACTCATTGCTCATTAAAGCAGGTTCTGGTGTTGCTACGCTAGGTTTACCAGATAGCCCAGGTGTACCGGAATCAGTTGCGAAAAATACCATTACAGTTGCCTATAATGACTTGGAGAGCGTCAAAGCTGTTTTCAATGAATTCGGTGATGACTTGGCGGCTATTATTGTTGAGCCGGTTGCGGGTAATATGGGGGTTGTACCACCTGAACCTGGTTTCCTAGAAGGTCTGCGTGAGCTAACAGAAAACAACGGCACGCTTTTGATTTTTGATGAAGTGATGACGGGCTTCCGCGTAGGCTATAACTGTGCACAAGGTCATTTCGGTGTAACACCTGATTTGACATGCCTTGGCAAAGTAATTGGTGGTGGACTGCCAGTTGGTGCATATGGTGGGAAGCGTGAAATTATGGAAAATATAGCACCTGCGGGAACTGTTTATCAAGCGGGAACATTGTCAGGTAATCCACTGGCGATGACGGCAGGTATTGAAACATTGAAAAAATTGACGCCAGCATCATATGATTATTTCATGAAATTGGGCGATCAGTTAGAGGCAGGTTTCCGTGCGGCGGCGGAGAAGTATGATATTCCACATACTGTGAACCGTGCTGGCTCGATGATTGGCTTTTTCTTCACGAATGAAAAAGTAACAGATTATGATAAAGCGAAAACATCTGATCTCAACATGTTCGCAGAATACTATCGCCTAATGGCTGAAGAGGGTATTTTCTTACCACCTTCTCAATTCGAAGGAATGTTCTTATCGACCGCGCATACGGAAGAACATATTGCTCGAACAGTTGAAGCGTTCCATACGGTTTTTGCTAAGTTAGTTCAATAATGATGAGGAAAGCCTTCGCGGAAATGAAAATTTTCGTGGGGCTTTTTTGGTACGTCAATAGCAAGTGAATGGTTGAAGACTTAGCCGATTTTGTTGGAGACATTCCCATTTTTGTTGGACACTTATGTGAAGTGGTTGGAAGCTTTGCGCTTTATGTTGGACAAATCAAACTTCAAGTTTCTCAAGAAATCCTTCTATCCCACCCAATCCGTGCATACAATTATTTGTGTAGGAATAGAGGAGGGAACGATAATGGAGAAGAAGCAGTGGACGATGCAGGAGGATTTTATTTTCCCAGCGGATGCGGGTGTACCCGCGGGGGCGGAGTTGTTGCAGGTGACGCCGATGTATACAGAGGAACGGACGGCGGATTCAGTTCGGTTAACAGGTGTTTATCATATTGCGGCGAATGTCGTATTTGATGAGGGGGAGAGGGCTGAGGAGTTTTTAGATTCAGCGATTCTTATTGATGATGTTGATTTGCAAGGAGAGGCTGGCTATTTTGAATATGCGGTGCCGCTCCATATTGATTTGCCGTTGGAAGTTGTTAGCCCATTACAAGTTGTCACAACGGCCACATCAATTGAATCAGATGGACAAGGCTCTTTTAGTGTTGTTTGGGATGTCGAGTGCTCGTACGAAGAGGTGCTTGCTCAAATAGAAGAGCAGGTTGCCCAAGTAGAAGAACCGGCAATTGTTGTGTTAGCTGAAGAGTTGGTAGAGGAATTGGTAGAAGCCGATGATTCGTTCGCGCTGGCGACGGTGATGGCAGAGGAAGTTGAAGTCGACGATGCTGAAGCTGTTGTGGCAGTGGCTACACCGATTGCGACGCAGCAACAACAGGCCAGCACCTCATTCAATGAGATGGATGAAGCGCTGGCATTCATTGCAGGGCTAGAAGACGGTGTTTCTACGACGAGTTTCCGTTCAAATGATGTTTTTGTAAAAAACGAAAGCTAAGCCGCAGAGTAAGCACAGTAGTAGGAAATCACCAGTTGTCGGTACGATTAACAGACGGATCAGTTGAAAAATACAAATCGGGATGATGATTCCTTTGCAATAAAAACGGCACTTCCGCAGCCAAGGCGGTAGTAAATAAGGGTTATATCCTCTTCTCATTACACTATCCTTTCATCTTTATTCAGCATAAGACTCTCACCTCTATGGGGAGAAATGACTTTAGTTTTATATCCTGTTTAGGGGGCGTTCAAACGCCGGCTGAACAAAAGGGGAATGCAGGCTAAGGTCACCACATCCTGTGGCGCCGCCTGCATGACCAACTTCCTGTTGGCCCAAGCTCGATTCAAAATCTGGACGCAATTACGCCAAGGCGTAATTGATAATATACTTGACGGGCGACCTACTATTCCGCTACAATAATAAGCAACTATATATTGATGCGATGAACGGGATAGTAAGTGAATTTGATTGCTCCAGAGAGGGTGCCGGTGGTGAGAGGCCCTGTAATCGATTGACCGAATGTCACCCGTGAGCAGTTTCTGGGAACAGGTGAAGTTTTCATCTTTAGTAGCAGAAACCGGTTTGAAGCCGTTATCGAAGTGTGAGGTGCACAAGTTCTTTGGTGTGCACGAATAAAGGTGGTACCGCGAACAGCTCCTTCGTCCTTTAAGACGAATGGAGTTTTTTTGTTGTCCAAAAACAGAGGAGGAACTACTATGTCAAATGAAAACTTGTCGATGCCGACAAAATATGATCCGCAGTCTATTGAATCAGGTCGCTATGAATGGTGGCTAAAAGGGAAATTCTTCGAAGCACAACCCGAAAGTGATAAAAAACCCTATACGATTGTGATTCCACCGCCAAACGTAACAGGTAAACTTCACTTGGGCCATGCATGGGATACAACGCTACAAGATATTCTCACACGCATGAAGCGTATGCAGGGCTATGACGCATTATGGCTACCAGGAATGGACCATGCGGGAATTGCTACGCAGGCACGCGTTGAAGCAAAATTACGTGAAGAAGGCGTTACACGTTATGACTTAGGTCGTGAGAAATTTGTTGAAGAAACATGGAAATGGAAAGAAGAATATGCCGATCATATCCGTGCACAATGGGGCAAACTTGGTTTAGGTCTAGACTATTCACGCGAACGTTTCACATTGGATGAAGGTCTGTCAAAAGCAGTACAGGAAGTATTCGTCAAGCTGTACGAAAAAGATCTCATTTACCGTGGCGAATATATTATCAACTGGGATCCGGCGACGAAAACGGCTATTTCTGACATCGAAGTCATCCATAAAGATGTGCAGGGTGCCTTCTATCATATGCGCTATCCACTAACAGATGGCACGGGGAATATCGAAATTGCAACAACACGTCCGGAAACGATGCTTGGGGATACAGCCGTTGCGGTACACCCTGAAGATGAGCGCTACAAGCATTTAATCGGTAAAACAGTACGCTTACCAATCGTGGGCCGTGAAATTCCAATCGTTGCGGACGATTACGTTGATATGGAATTCGGAAGTGGAGCGGTGAAAATTACACCTGCACATGACCCGAATGACTTTGAAATTGGTAACCGTCACAGCCTAGAGCGTGTTCTAGTTATGAATGAAGACGGTTCTATGAACAAGCTAGCAGGTAAATACGAAGGAATGGACCGTTTCGAATGTCGTAAAGAAATCGTCAAAGACTTGCAGGAAATGGGTGTTTTATTCGAAATCGAAGATCATTTGCACTCTGTTGGTCACTCAGAGCGAAGCGGCGCTGTTGTTGAACCGTATTTATCGACACAATGGTTCGTCAGAATGCAGACGCTGTCCGATGAAGCCGTTAAGCTTCAACAAACAGAAGGCAAAGTCAATTTCGTACCTGACCGTTTCGAGCACACGTATTTACAATGGATGGAGAACGTACATGACTGGTGTATTTCTCGCCAACTTTGGTGGGGCCACCGTATTCCGGCTTGGTATCATAATGAAACAGGCGAAGTACATGTTGGCCACGAAGCGCCAGCAGATATTGAAAACTGGACACAGGACAATGACGTACTTGATACATGGTTCTCCTCTGCGCTATGGCCGTTCTCAACAATGGGCTGGCCGGATGTCGATAACGAGGAATTCAAACGTTACTACCCAACAGATGCGCTTGTTACAGGCTATGACATCATTTTCTTCTGGGTATCACGTATGATCTTCCAGGGAATCGAATTTACAGAGCAACGTCCATTTAAAGACGTGCTCATTCACGGACTCGTGCGTGCAGAAGACGGCCGTAAAATGTCTAAATCACTAGGCAATGGTATTGACCCAATGGATGTCATCGACAAATACGGAGCAGATGCGCTGCGCTACTTCCTTTCTACTGGTTCATCACCAGGGCAGGATCTTCGTTACTCAACAGAAAAGGTAGAATCCATTTGGAACTTTGCCAATAAAATCTGGAATGCTTCCCGTTTCGCGTTGATGAATATGGATGGCATGACGTATGAAGAGATTGACTTGTCAGGTGAAAAATCAGCTGCAGATGCATGGATTTTAACACGTTTGAATGAAACCATCGAGCAAGTGACGAAGTTAGCAGATCGCTACGAGTTCGGTGAAGTCGGCCGTGCATTGTATAACTTCATCTGGGATGATTTCTGTGACTGGTATATTGAAATGGCGAAGCTGCCATTGTACGGAGAAGATGAAACAGCGAAGAAAATGACACGCTCTGTTCTCGCTTACGTTCTCGACAACACAATGCGTTTACTACACCCATTCATGCCGTTCATCACAGAAGAAATCTGGCAAAACTTGCCGCATGAAGGGGAGTCTATTACAGTAGCAGCATGGCCGGTTGCAAATGCAACGCTGACGGATGAAACACGTGCAACAGATATGAAATTATTGATGGACATCATTCGTGCCGTGCGTAATATCCGAGCTGAGGTTAACACACCAATGAGCAAAAAAGTACCGTTGTATATTGCGGCGAAAGATGATGCAACGGTTGCGGTACTCGAAGCTAACCGAGGCTACATCGAACGCTTCTGTAACCCAGAGACATTAACGCTTGGCAACGGAATCGCAGCACCTGGAAAATCAATGTCAGCAGTTGTCACAGGCGCGGAACTGTTCTTGCCACTTGAAGGACTCTTGAATATTGATGAGGAACTTGCCCGTCTTACAAAAGAGTTAGGTAAATGGCAAGGTGAAGTCAAACGCGTCCAAGGCAAACTAGCCAACGAACGCTTCATGTCCAAAGCACCTGAAGTTGTCGTGGCAGAGGAACGTGCGAAAGAAAAGGACTATCTTGAAAAATACGCAGCAGTTGAACGTCGTATGCAAGAATTGAAGGAAATTTAAGATGAACATACAAAGACCCAATTGTGGAAATAGACAATTGGGTCTTTGCATTTGAGAAATGATTGTAATTAAAATAGAAGTTAATCAACATTTTGTCTAGTCGGTTTCAATGCATGCAGGCAATCACTTCAAGGAAAGTTTCTCCTTAATATACCCAATCAATTCTCCCGCCACCGAGAAATCATGTGTCGTATACAACGACCGTGCGCCTACTGGATCTTCAATTTCATTGAATAACCATCTTCCATCAGGTAGCAAAATAAAATCAACTCCGATGTAGTCGCTTTTCAATGCTTGCGCGATACGCTTAACTTCTTGTACCTGCCAGCTGGCGAGTATATATTTTTCGACAGAGCCACCTAGGGTGTAATTCGATTTGAAAGAATCGTTACCGGTCCGTTTAACAGCCCCGACCACTTCATCACCTATCATGAAGACGCGGACATCGCGCGCGCCAGATTCAATGTATGGTTGGACGATTATGGTATGGTCATGGAATTGTGCGAAAAATTCTTCCGCCTGCTTTGCTGATTTACAAAGAATCACTTCTAGTCCGCCATGTCCATCCACCGTTTTTAAAACACATGGATACGAGTTGATTTGATCTATTTGGCGTACTTTTTTAGTAGGTACTGCTGCAATACCAAGAAGGCTAGCAAGCTCGAATGATTTCAGCTTGTCGTTGGCAATGCGGTTCACCTCGGCTTTGTTCATTAAACGGAAGCCTTCGTTTTCAAACAGAGTGGCTAGACTTGGATTACGATCCCGAAAAAGGATGAATTCTACATCCGTATCCGGTCGCTCCTCTCCGATGAGTAAGCGTAAATCTATGCCATTTCGTCCTGCCTCTATTAGTAAGTCGTCGATGAATTGACGGTTTCTAACCGCTTCATTTTCCGAGTAATAGACATTGCCCTTCATGCAAGTCTCCTCAAAATATAGGCAATCATCGCATCTGCGACATTGACACCCGTAATGTTATAAATATTGCGGATATGAGCGGCTGCATTTACCTCGCAAACGAGTGGTTCCTCATTTTCTCCGAATAATAAATCGACACCCGCAAACTCAGCACCGACTGCTTCTGCAGCGCGTATTGCTAATGCTCGTTGGGCATCGGTTAGCTCGACTTTTGACGCTACACCGCCATTCGTAATGTTGGCTCGGAAATCCGTTTCCGAATGTCGATACATCGCAGCAACAATGTCACCGCCGACAATATTGACACGGATATCACGTCCTCGGCTTGTTGCGATGAATTTTTGGAATACATAATCGACACCGCGTAATTCATCCGTCTTGTCGTAAAATTGCTGTTCAGTTTCGATTAAATACACCTTCATGCCAAATGAACCATGACCTTCCTTGATAATCATAGGCAGACCAAGGCGCTGCAATACTCGTTCATAATACCCTGAATCTCGGATGGTGAATGCGGGATATACTTTTGGTGCAATAATTGTTTCAGGCATAGGAACACCTGATACTGCCAATTGTAAATATTGTTTCGCTTTGTTATCGCAAGTTTCTATGACATCGGGGTCGTTGAAGACAGCAATCCCAGCATTTTTTAAATATTGCGCAAGTAAAATATCTTTGTCTAAAAAAACGACAAAGCTTGGGCGGTATTCAACTGTGTTGGCTAAATCTATTAACACATCATAATTTCTTTTGAGTTCGACCTGAACTCCCGCTTGCTCAGCAGCTCCCTGCAATAATTCTGCCTGATCCTTAAATTTATCGCTCGTTAAACTTCCATTATAAATTATCCAGCAACTTAACATTGTGATCCTCCAGCCGTGATATACTTTTCCTATGTAGATTCTATCATATGGAGGGATAATTTTGATTCCAAAAATGGACGAATATAAAAAACGATGGGCAATCGAAAGTGATGATGCTATAAAACCAGGGCTTGAAGCTATCCAAGAGGCGCTTGCACTTGTTGGAAATCCAGAAGCCGATTTGCAGATTATCCATGTGGCAGGGACGAATGGTAAAGGATCAACGATTGCATTTATGGAAGGGATTTTGCGCCAGCATGGTTTTTCGACAGTTGTTTTTTCATCGCCAGCGCTAATTGATATACATGACCAAATTCGTCTCAATGGACACCCTATTTCGACTGAGGACTTGGATACCGCGTTCAAATTAATAAAAAAGGTGGGCTTGAGCGGTAAGCTTACAGATTTTGAATTGTTGACGGTTGCCGCATTTGTCGCATGTCGGCAGTTTGCTCCCGATTTTGTTCTTTTAGAAACGGGGATGGGTGGAAAGTTGGATAGTACGAATGTCGTCATACCACTTGTTTCAGTCATTACTTCCATTGCACTAGATCACACGTCATTTCTTGGAGAAACACTTGAAAAAATCACTGATCATAAGGCAGGGGTTATAAAAGCAAAAAAACCAATTGTGATTGGGGCATTGCCGAAAGAGGCTTTGGCAGTCATACAATACACCGCAAGAGAGCTGCATAGTGAATTATTCGCTTATGGAGAACAGTTTACGCTGACTACAGAAGATGCGTTTAACGGACTACAAACTTTTCAGTTAAATGGGAGAGGGATGAAAGGGGCTCATCAAGGTGTAAATGCCGCTGTTGCTATCGAAGCACTTCTTGCAGCGGGAGTCATGTTGGAAGAGGACAAAGTGGCGGGTGGAATTGCGACGACACAATTGCCCTTCCGCTTTCAAGAAGTGTTTCCAGGTGTATTTATGGATGGTGCACACAACCCTGCTGCAGCGAAAGTGCTTACTGAAACGATTCAATTGGAGTTTCCAGGAGAGAAAGTGGATTTCATAATCGGTATGTTAAAGGGCAAGGATGTTGAGCAAACGTTGAACGAGTTAGTACCTGTAGCTGCTTCCTTCACGTTCGTTACTTTTCCGCATCTTCAAGCTGAAAAGCCAGAAAAATTGATGGAGTATTGCCATCACGAGAAGAAAAAGATGACAAATATCGAATCTGATACTATAATACTAGAAAAGGAATGCGGAAGAAGGACAATTGTTACAGGTTCTCTCTACATGATTTCAAGACTTATGACCCATTCATTAGGGTTTCAAAATAGAAGTGATTTGTCGTGACAGAGTGTCTTTAGTTTGATAAGTTATATATTAGTTCTATATATTCCGACTCATTGATCTATTTGTTAGGGGGTGTAAATGTAATGTCAGCTGGAAATAAGTCTACTTTTAAGTACTTTATAATGTGGATATTGGTTGTACCACCAGGTATGTATATGATTTTTGTCAATTATCCGCCTGTACAAGTGGACTGGCTAACTGTAGTTGTCTTTTCAATTCTCAGTTTTCTAGCTGTCTATTATCCTATCAAGAGAAATGAATCACCAATATTTCTGGTAACATGGCTAACAATCCCGGCTTTTTTAATGTACGGCTTATTTGTGGAGATAATTGTGATGCAATTAGCAATATTAGCAACTTTGTTCAATAAGTCTAGCTCGTTATCATTGCTCTTGCGATTTTTCTTCAATTCGACACTCTTTTTCATCTTATCTGTTCTTGCGGCAATTGCTTTTTATGCTGTTGGAGGAGAGGTTAACTCACTTGAGTTTTGGCCGGTGTTAGTCAGCATTGCTGCCTATCAGATTGTCCACACATTTATTAATGATATCGCACTAAGGATTTACACTCGTTATAAAAGAATTAAAACATTGTATACAGCTAATGAGATTTTGGCCGATTATGTCATTGTACTTGCCATTATCCCCATGGCACTATCACTGTATTATATGATTTACATAGTTGGATCAGGTGCTTTTCTTCTGTTAGTAATGCCATTTTTCTTTATCACATTTATTCTTCGACTCTATAATAATACCGAGCAGATTAATAATTACTTGCAACAAGCTAGTCAAATCGGTCAGGAACTTTCGGGCTTGATGACGGAAAAAGAAGTGCTTCATCAGTTCGTTAGTAAAGTATCGATTCTTTTTAATGTGGAATTTGCTTATTTATTTGACCACAAAGAGGGCTGGTTAGAAGTAATTAGCTCTTATGAGTATGGTCAATTTGAAAATATTGAAATTGCACGTTTTGGGAAGGGGCAAGGATTGGCAGGACGCGTTTTGGAAACAGAGGAGCCGATCATTTATTCCTCGAAGGAGGAATGGATGGTAAAGACGCATGACTATATGCCTGACGAGATACAAAGTGTTATCTGTATACCGATTGCGAGAAATCAAAAAATCGAAGGCGTTTTGCTACTAGGCTCTAAAAAGAAATCTGCTTTTCTGGAATACCAAGTTAAGATTATGGATTTACTTTGTTCTTATTTTACTGTATCTGTTGAAAAAGCGCGCTATATGGAAGAAGCAGTCACGAAAAACGAGCGTTGTGCGTTAACCGGACTTTATAATTATCGGTATTTGGAGGAACAACTGACTTATCATATGGGGCAGGTGACAAATGATGACTCCATGGATTTGTCTGTTGTAATGCTCGATATTGATTATTTTAAAAAAGTAAATGATGAATATGGACATCAAAGTGGGAATGACATTCTCTACATTTTAGCAAGGAAGCTAGAAGCTGCACTCCCGGAAGACGGGATAGTAGGACGGTACGGTGGAGAGGAGTTTGTCTTCATCTTGCCCGGGATGACGAAATCGGGAGCCTATGATTTTGCAGAAAATTTGCGTGCAGATATTGGTGGACATAACTTTTTAATCGTCCCTGACCTTGGTGACGACAAATATCCGCTAGTAGTTCATATTACATGTAGTATAGGGATTTCGTCGGCTCCTCAAGATACGGATGAGGCGATGTCATTGCTACGTAATGCGGATCGTGCATTGTATATCGGCGCTAAACAAGCTGGACGGAATCGTGTAGCTATGTATGTAAAGTGACTAGATCTGTTGAAATTCTGTGCTTGCTATAATCTCCAGGCACAGAGCGTTGCAGGGGATTCATTCGTCAACAAATAGAAAGAGAAGGAGGAGAATGTATGGATTTGTCCGTGAAAAGACGATTATCATTAGTGGCAATCTGGATCATCATTGCTCCTCTTGCTTTCTATTTTTCTTACTATTATATGCCTGTTAGGAACGTTGATTGGGTAACAATTTCTTTATATTTTGTCATTCTTATGATTACAATGATGTTGCCAGTACGGTTGACCAATATATCGATTTCATTAGAGCGTTGGATTACATTTACCGTTTTTTTTCAATATGGCCTATTTGCTGAGCTAGTTTTCATGCAAGTTGCAATGATTTTACTTCTTTTTACTGGAAAGACGTCTATGCCGACGGCTCGGCGTTTTTTGATCAATTCGTCGATGTTTGCCATCGTATCGGTAACGAGTGCATTGGTCTTCTATGCAGTCGGTGGTGAAGTAGGCACGGTAAACTTTACTTCGATTGTGATGTATGGTGCTATTTACGCTGTGACCTATATGCTAATGAACAGTTTATTGCTAAAGGTATTTTTTACAATCGTAGATAGGAAATTTACAATCTGGAATAGAGGGACGCTTTGGGACTATACGACAACGATACTCGTCTTCCCATTTAGTGTATCTTTGTATTATTTGAATATATTTTTTGGGAATAAATCTATTTTAATATGTGGGATTCCTTTTCTCTTTATTTTAATTATTATTAGCTTGTATCACCGGTCAGATAATTTAAATGATAAATTATCATCTGCGAATGTAATTGGGAGAGAGCTCGCAGATCGTCTCGGTTTTGAAGATGTCGTCCGAACGTTTATCGTCAAATTGCAGAATGTAGTTTCGTACGATGGTGCCTATGTGTTGGATTTACGTTCCGGCAAACATCTTGTCACATTAATGGGCTCTGAAAATGCTGTTGTTTCAAAAAAAGTGAATCATATTACATTTAAATCGAAAGTTGAGTGGGATGACGGACTGGATTTGGATGTCCCGAAAATATTTGGTGCAAAAAAAGAAGTAGTTCAATTAAAAAACTTTATGTTTTCGGATAAGGTGAAAAGTGTGATGACTGTGCCCATTAAACGTAACCAAAGGACAGAAGGGATGCTAATTCTTACATCTCATCATAAAAGTATATTCAAAGCACTTGAGATGAAAATTGTCGATATGCTAACTGGTTATTTCGCGATTTCACTGGTCAAGGCACGTTTATATGAAAAAACAGTTGAGCAAAGTGAACGATGTGGACTTACAAATTTAAATAACTTTCGCTATTTAGATAAAAAGTTAGATGAAGATATTATTCGTTATCACACAGGTGAATTACATTCGTTATCTGCTATTATTCTAGATATTGATTATTTTAAAGCGATTAATGATACATATGGACATCAAAGTGGCAATGATTTACTTCGTGCGCTTTCGGGAGTTCTAATGTCGTTCGTCGACCAAGAAGCTACGCTTGCTAGATACGGCGGTGAGGAGTTCGTTTTCATCTTACGCGATAAAGGCAAGGCGAGAACAATTGAGCTCGCCGAGGAAATTAGGAAAGAAGTGGAGGAGATGACATTCCGCATAGTTCCTGACTTATCGAAGAATCGTAGTCCAATAGATGTTCAAATGACGATTAGTGTCGGTGTTGCAACGGTACCAGAAGACGCAGAAGATGCTAAATTATTATTGCGTAATGCAGATCGCGCACTTTATATTGGTGGTAAGCAAGCGGGTAGGAATCGTGTGGGTGTATATTCGGAGAAAGAGATTGTCACTGTGTAAGAAAATGATGACGGTTCAAAATAGCGGCGAAGCATGTAGGGAAATACTGCGTTCTTTTCGCCGATTGACCAAGTGGTGGAAATTGAACGGATATTGAATTTCTATCAACTTTTCTTACATCATAAAGGTAAAAATTTTATCGATGAGATTGTTGAGCAAATGCAATCGACTATCGACAAACCGATTACTATAAACAAATTTCTGTAACTGTCCAATTAACGATGTTTTACGCAGAGGATGTGGGCAACTAAATGGATGTAATCTACCTCGTTTTATTCTTCATCTACGGCATCATCTTTGGCTCTTTTTTTAACGTTGCTGGCTTGCGTGTGCCGAAAAAAGAATCCATCGTATCGCTGCCTTCCCATTGCACGACCTGTAACCGGAAACTTGGCACGCTTGACCTCATGCCTGTATTTTCGTACCTTTTACTAAAGGGGAAATGTAGAGGTTGTGGCTCGAAAATTAGTCCAATCTATCCGTTTATGGAGTTTATGACGGGGTTGTTATTTGCGCTATCTTTTTACAAGCTAGGCTTTAGTGGAGAGCTGTTTATTGCGCTGCTCTTCATGTCGTTGCTCGTCATCATTACGGTAACAGATATCACCTACATGCTTATTCCAAACAAAGTGTTGCTACCGTTCGCAGTGATGTTGCTAGTAGCTCGGATATTCATTCCCTTTGAGCCATGGTGGGATAGCTTGCTTGGGGCGCTGATTGGCTTTGGTATTCTGTATATTATCGCAGTTGTGTCGAAAGGTGGTATGGGTGGCGGCGACATTAAGTTGTTTTTTGTCATCGGGCTTGTTCTAGGCACAGTTCATACATTGTTGACGTTATTTCTTGCGTCGGTTATCGGGACGATTGCAGGGATGATTATATTGAAACGAGCAGGGAAGGGAAGAAAGACGCCTATTCCGTTTGGCCCATCTATTGCGCTTGCGGCGGTCATTGCCTACTTCTGGGGCGCTGATTTTGTCGCATGGTATGGCAATCTATTCTATTAGGTCGATAAATTTTTAGAACAAGGCGACATACGTCTTGTTCTTTTTCATGTTCATTCTGCTACGCTAAAGATAAAACGGGGTGATCTGAGATGAAATTTGGAAAACGTTATTCAAAAGCAACTGTTCTGATGGCGATGCTACATGGTGTTGCCGTTGGAGTAGTGGCGGTTGTTGTCGTTGGTTTAATCCTTTTTATGATGAAGGGGAAGGAGGTGCCGAGTGCCAATGGTCAAGAAGTACCGACGGTTGGCCCTGCACCGATTGAAGCGTCATCAGAAGATGCGTCGAAGAAAGTCTTGCCGTTATTTGCGAAGCAACATGGGGCATTTTCTACAGCAGAAGCGGCGACATTATTTATAACAGAAGATCCTGCGCTGGCAAAAGCAGCAGTAATTCATGCGGGTGATAATTATTTCGTTTGGTCGGCGGTCGGATTGACGTCAGATGAGATTGAAACGAGTGAGTACGAAGGGACTTATCGCAAAGCCTTCTCAGTAAATACGTTAGCCTGTGGGGCAATTGGGGCAGGGGAATTGCAAAAAGTACTAGCGTCTACAGAAATAGACCAAATTAAAAATTTGGTGGAAAAAAAGGACACAGCGAATACTTCAGAGAACGTTACGGAGTTTTATAAGAATATGACTGTCATGACGGCGTTTACAAAGGATATGAGAGTTGTCCGATTACAGCTTTTAGCACATTATTCATCAACGAATAGTTGTGTTAAATTTGTATTTTAAGGGTTGAAAACAGGCCAAATTTAATATTTCCTTTTTTGGTGCAATTCCCACATTCCTCATAATCCAGTATGATTGGGGAAAGGGGGAATGAATGATGAAATTCAAAAATGCTCGACCTGTTATTTTAGCTTCGGCCTCACCAAGACGTAAGGAGATTTTAAGTCTATTGGGTTTTCCGTTTACTGTATTACCGAGTCATGTTTCGGAGGATATCGCGATGACTACAGATGATTTTGCGGGCTATGCAAGGGAGTTGGCTTCCAAAAAGACGGCGGTCATTGCTGAGGACTATGGTGATCATATTGTCATAGGAGCCGACACGATTGTTATTCATGAAGCAAAGCATTATCCGAAGCCAGAGAGCAAGGAACAAGCCAAACAATTTTTGCGGGAACTATCCGGTAAAACACATACGGTTATTACGGGTGTTGGTATTTCCATTGGCGGGACGCTACGCGTTTTTTCAGTCGAAACAGCTGTTACTTTTCGTGAGCTAGATGATGTTTTAATAGATGCCTATGTAGAGTCTGGTGATCCGATGGACAAGGCGGGGGGCTATGGTATACAAACGGCTGGTGCACTGTTTGTTGATAAGATTGATGGAGACTATTTCAATGTAATGGGCTTACCGATTGCTCAGTTGACGGAGCATTTACGTAGGCTTGCTTTAATCAGTTTGAAGGAAGGTGATCCTTTCATTGACTATTGACCTTCAGCCTAAAATGATGATTCGTGATGTACATATTGCGGACAGACCACGGGAAAGGCTCATCAATCAAGGTGCAAGCAGCTTGTCCAACCAGGAGCTCATTGCAATTTTGTTGCGCACAGGTACAAAGGATGAATCGGTGCTGGTGCTCGCAAATCGCATCCTTTCTTCGTTCGACAAAATTCAAGACTTGAAAGATGCTACAATCGAGGAATTGATGACTGTTAAAGGAATTGGAAAAGCTAAAGCGGTTCAGCTACTCGCAGCTGCTGAGATTGGTAAACGACTGTATCGCAAGCACTCCGATGGACGTTATACAATCCGTTCGCCAGAGGATGCGGCCGCTTATTTAATGACGGATATGTCATCCTTGAGCCAGGAGCATTTCGTCGTACTTTTTTTAAATGTCAAAAACGAAGTACTTCATAAGCAGACGATTTTCATTGGTAGCCTAAATTCAAGCATCGTACACCCAAGGGAAATTTTCCGTGAAGCGGTAAAACGTTCTGCGGCCTCAATAGTTGTTTCGCATAATCATCCAAGCGGTAATCCCACGCCATCTCCAGAGGATATTGAAGTGACGAAACGGTTAATGGAAGCTGGGTCTATCATGGGGATTGAAACACTCGATCATATTATTATCGGTGACCATCAATTTGTCAGTCTGAAACAGAAAGGCTATATGGAATAGGTTGTTGGACGGGTATTTTTAAGCAGTCAGAAAGAAGTGGAAATAGTATTAAAGCTTTCCTATTGCCTTTGACACTGTAAATTTGTTCTCCAATCCGTTATACTAGGTTGTATGATTTCATGAAGGCCGTAATTGAGCGGTTATGGAGAAAGGAAGAACAGTCTTGTTTGGATTTGGATCAAAGGATGTCGGGATTGACCTCGGCACAGCAAATACATTAGTTTTTATTAAAGGGAAGGGGATCGTCCTTCGGGAGCCCTCTGTAGTAGCAAAAAATATTCAAACTGGTGAAATTGTAGCAGTTGGTAGTGCAGCAAAAAATATGATTGGTCGTACTCCGGGTTCCATCGTGGCAACTCGCCCGATGAAAGATGGCGTAATTGCTGATTTTGAAATTACAACAGCAATGATTGAGCATTATATGAAAGAGGCAATGAGATCGGCGGGTAGTTCGTTCAAAAAGCCGAATGTTATGATTTGTGTACCTTATGGTATTACATCCGTTGAACAACGTGCGGTGACGGATGCTGCACGTCAAGCAGGTGCCAAGGATGCGTTTACGATTGAAGAGCCATTTGCAGCTGCAATTGGTGCGAATCTTCCGGTTTGGGAACCTACGGGAAGTATGGTCGTCGATATAGGTGGCGGAACGACAGAAGTTGCGGTTATTTCCCTCGGAGGCATCGTTACAAGCGAGTCGATTCGTGTCGGAGGTGACACGATGGATAACGCGATTATTAGTTTTATTCGTAAAACGTATAATTTGACAATTGGTGAACGGACGTCTGAAGCTATCAAAATTGAGATTGGTTCTGCAAAAGTGACAGATGATCTTAAAAAGATGGAAATTCGTGGACGTGACTTGTTAACGGGCTTACCGAAAACGATTGAAATTTCTTCGGATGAAATTGCAGACGCATTACGTGAATCGATTACACAAATTATTGATGGTGTAAAGAAAACGCTTGAAACGACACCTCCTGAACTATCTTCAGATGTGATGGAGCGTGGAATAGTGTTGACAGGTGGAGGAGCGTTGCTTCAAAATCTTGACAAAATCATTTCTGATGAAACGAATATGCCAGTCTTCATCGCTGAAGAACCACTCGATTGTGTAGCTATTGGGACGGGTAAAGCGCTTGATAATTTTGATTTGATCAAAAAAATGCAAACTAGATAAATGAGGGAGGATACAGGCAATGCCGCGATTTTTTTCAAATAAACGATTGATATTACTGCTCGTCGGCGTAATTGTCCTCGTTGCATTAATATCCTTCTCCCTCAAAGACCGGCAGAATGCCTCACTCCCAGAACAAATTGTGAAAGACGTCGTCGGCTTCGGGCAATCATTTTTCTCGAAGCCGGCGCATTATATGACAGGTGTCATCGGGAATATTGATGGGATTTTGAATACATATGAAGAAAATAAGCGATTGAAAATGAGGCTAAGTGAATATGCCTCCAACCAAGCGAAGCTGACAGATATTCAAGCAGAAAATGAACGGTTACTGGGTATTATCGGCAAGGAAGATGATTTACGGGCTTACAATTCGATTCATGCAACTGTCATTTCTCGTAATCCTGATCAATGGGAAGATAAAATTATTATCGACAAAGGGAAAGATCACGGTATTGAGAAAAATATGGCAGTCATTACGGCAAATGGTTTAATCGGTAAAGTTGTGTTAGTCAATAAATACACATCCACGATTGAATTATTATCGACTGAAAATCGTAATTTTCGTGTAGCTTCAGTTATTCCTGGAGAGGATCCTGCGTTTGGGCTGATTGAAGGGTATGATCGTCAACGAAGCGAGCTTATTATGAAACGGATCGACTCGAGTTTTACGATTGAAGTCGGTCAACAGGTCGTGTCATCTGGTCTTGGTGGAATTTTTCCGAAAGGGCTTCTCATTGGAGAAGTGACAGAAATTTCGACGGATGATTATGGTTTGACGAAGTTAGTCTATATCCGCCCGGCAGCAGATTTTAGAATGCTCGATCATGTGATGATTGCGAAAAGGGTATCCATTACCGATGAATTTGGAACAGATAGCGATAGTACTGAGGGGGAGGAAGGATCATGATCCGATTCGTCATCCCTCTCATTGCCGTTATATTATTTTTCCTGGAGCCTGTCTTTAGTCTTTTTTCACCTATTGAAATCGGTGGAATGCGATATACGCTTGTTCCACGCTTTGTTATCGTGTACCTTATCTTTATAGCGGTTTATTATAATCAGCGAAATGCTATCATCTATGGAATTGTGCTTGGACTCTTGTATGATATGTTCCACATTGATATTATTGGACTATATGCATTTCTTTTTCCGTTAGTTTGTTATATCGCTACGCTAATTATTCACCAGATTCATCGACATATTCTTACGGTGATGTTTTTAGCGTTATTTCTGATAGCTGTACTTGAGCTACTGTCCTACTTTTTTGCGAGTCTTGTTTCATTGACATCAATCGGATTTGACGAATTCATTACGGATAGGCTTATCCCTACAATGATTGCCAATTCTGTTTTTGTCGGCATGTTCGGTTTGTTATTTAAGAATTTTATAGATAAAAAAGGATTGCAACGCCAAGGCGCAATTGATTAGAGAGAACGCGGGGTGACGCAAATGACGAAACAGCAATATGTAACAATCAAAGGGACGAAGGACGGTCTAATCCTACGCCTTGACGATAAATGCGCCTATTCGGATATGATTGCGGAGCTTTCTAGGAAAGTAGAGGAAAACAGCTTGGAGGGACTGGCGGAAGTTCAGGTCCATACAGGTAGCCGCTATTGTAATGAAGATGAACTAAAGGAAATTATGGGTACCATTCATAAATCTCCTCATTTACGTGTTTCAAAGATTCAAAGTGATGTCATTACGATGGAAGAATGTAATCGTAAAGTACTGGAGAAACAATCTGAAACGTATATTGGCATTGTCCGATCAGGACAGGTTGTGAAGGCGGATGGGGATCTTGTGGTTATTGGGGATGTCAATCCAAACGGTCGTGTTGTTGCAGCAGGTAGTATATTCATCCTTGGTCGACTTAAAGGGATTGCACATGCGGGCGTCAATGGGAATGAAGAATCAGTCATTGCCGCTTCATGGCTAGAAGCAACACATCTCATCATTGCAGACAAAACGGAAACGATGACAGATGAATTGACAGTCTTGTCGGAGCGTCCAGAAATGGAATGTGCTTATTTGCATCCGAATGGCTCCATTGCCATTAATCGTCTGCAGGAGCTTAGGGTAATTCGACCGGGTCTATCGTCATTCAAAGGAGGAAGCTAATGTGGGAGAAGCGATTGTAATAACATCTGGTAAGGGTGGTGTCGGAAAAACGACGACATCCGCAAATCTGGGAACTGCATTGGCCCTTCAAGGTAAGAAAGTCTGTCTCATTGATACCGATATTGGACTTCGGAATCTAGATGTCATTCTCGGACTTGAGAACCGAATTATCTATGACCTTGTCGATGTGGTTGAAGGACGCTGTAAGGTGCAGCAGGCTCTTGTGAAAGATAAACGTTTTGAAGATGGTTTGTTTTTATTGCCAGCTGCGCAGACAACTGATAAAAATGCAGTGAATCCGGAGCAAATGAAATTGTTGGTGACGGAGCTAAAGCGGGATTATGATTATATTTTGATAGATTGTCCTGCTGGTATTGAACAGGGTTTTAAAAATGCTGTCGCGGGAGCGGATCGTGCGATTGTCGTGACGACTCCGGAAATTTCAGCTGTTCGTGATGCGGATCGTATTATTGGTCTGTTGGAGCAGGAAGATATTGACCCGCCAAAACTCATTATTAATCGCATTAAACGGCAATTGATTTCGTCAGGTGAAGCACTCGATGTTAACGACATCACATCCCATTTGTCGATTGATTTACTGGGCATTGTGTTGGATGATGAAAATGTTATCTCTTCTTCGAATAAAGGGGAGCCAATCGTCATGGACCCATCTAACCCGGCAGCAATTGGTTATCGTAACATTGCTCGCCGTATCCTTGGCGAATCTGTCCCACTTATGTCGCTCGACACGGGTAAACCCGGATTTTTCGATAAAATCAAATTGATATTTGCCAAATAAGCCGACCCCGATGCATATCGCATCGGGTCTTTTTATTTAGTTTGCTAGCCGAGTCCTTTAAATTGGTAGCTCAGTTTGCGAATTAGGTAGCCGAGTTCTCGCGTAATGTACAACTCAAAAAACTCGTTCTCCCGTAACGTCTGTAAACAAGTATTTATTCTCTCAACCAGTCATATACTGAAAAAAACGGGTGGTGTGACCGGTGAGGTGGAGGACAAAGTGGTTGGTAGCGATTGTGTTAACACTTGCGGTGATTGGAGTAGCGAAGCTAGAGGAGGCAGAGGTGATTCGGCAGCCTATTACGCAACACATTACATCGGGACAGGATTTTTTGGTGGTGAAGAAATGGGTGGCATCGATGATGAAGGATACAGAGGCTGATAAAATTGCGGTGACGGCAGGTATGGAATCAGATGATCCTTTTTCGTTGTATGAATCAATGCAACCTTATAAAAATGGCGTGCTCGTCTCTTATACAAACCCATTGTCAATTACAGCACAAGGACGAGGTCTTGTTGTTTTTACGGGCTTCACTCGCGAATCGGGCAAGACGATTACGGTGCTCTATGATAATGGGGATGAAGTGACCTATGGCTTTGTCGGAACAATACCGATACTACCCTATACGTCGGTAAAAAAAGGGGACACGCTAGCGTTAATGGAAGAAGGGGCAATTTATCTACTGGTGAAGCGTGATGGTGTGGCGTTAGATGTATCTTTACTGCCAACTTATCTTTCGGGGGATACTCCAGTGGATGTAGATGAATGAAGTTTAGGCTCCATCCTGTGCTTATACCCTTATTTTTATTTCTTATTATGACGGGAGATATATCGGTTTATGCGCTTCTTTTCATATCACTACTTATTCACGAGGCGGGTCATCTGATAGCGGCATATGCTACAAGAATGCGCGTTCGATCATGTATCATTATGCCGTATGGCGGTGAATTAGTGATTAGCAACCGTCAATTGGAACCTAGAAGGAATCGGCTGATTGTCGCGCTCGGTGGACCATTGGCAACGGTTTTTTTATTAGGTTTTGCGCTGTGGATCCCGTTTCCTGGCGACGACCAGGTCGTTCGGATTCAACTGGTATTGCTTGCTCTAAATTTGCTGCCAATATTGCCACTTGATGGTGGACAGGCAATTTGTGCGCTACTCGAGACAGATGGTTCCGAGTATCGCACACGTGCACTTTTGCTTGTTTATTCTATGCTCGTTCTTTTTGCTGCTATTCTACTATTATTTTGCGGTTTTCCACATACATCTCTTTATATTGTGCTCGCTATTTTTCTTCTTATCCAAAACATTTCCGCCTTTCGTTTCAGAAAGTATGAAAAAGCATATACTGAAATAAAATTAAATCGGTTGACATAAGTTTTTTTTAATGGTAATATTCAAATGTTATTGTTTGTAGCACCCGTGCTACTGCAACCGCGCTGATAAGGTACAAGTATCCGTTACGGATCACCTTGGAAGGCGAGTCTGAGTTTATAGAGGAGGTGCAAGTATGTACGCAATCATTGAAACTGGTGGAAAACAAATCAAAGTTGAACAAGGCCAGGAAATCTACATCGAAAAAGTAGCTGGTGAAGCTGACGAAGTCGTCACTTTTGACAAAGTTCTATTCGTAGGTGGAGAAAACGTGAAAGTCGGCGCTCCATTCGTGGAAGGTGCTACTGTAACGGGTAAAGTTGTTAAACAAGGTCGTGCTAAAAAGATCACTGTTTACAAATACAAGCCGAAAAAGAACTATCACAGAAAACAAGGTCATCGTCAGCCATATACGAAAATCGTCATTGACGGTATTAACGCGTAAGCCGGCATGATTAAAATCATCATCAATGAACAATCTTCAGGCCACATCCATTCATTTGAGATGAAAGGTCACGCTGATTTCGCGGAACATGGAAAAGACCTTGTCTGTGCAGGAGCATCTGCAGTATCTTTTGGTGCTGTCAATGCCATCATTGCACTTACAGGAAAAACCCCTGACATCCATCAAGGAGCAGACGGTGGTTATTTGAAAGTCATATTCCCGGAAAACGACGAAAAAGATTACGATATACAGTTAATCCTAAAAGCGATGATTGTGTCATTACAGACGATTGAACAAGACTATGGGCAACATATAAAACTCATCTTCAACAAGTAGGAGGTGGCATACATGCTACGTTTGGATCTCCAGTTTTTTGCATCGAAAAAAGGGGTAGGTTCTACTCGGAACGGTCGTGACTCTCACTCGAAACGTCTTGGCGCAAAACGCGCTGATGGACAATTCGTGTCAGGCGGATCAATCCTTTATCGTCAGCGCGGAACGAAAATTCACCCAGGTGAAAACGTCGGTCGCGGTGGTGACGATACACTTTTCGCAAAAGTTGACGGCGTCGTTCGTTTTGAACGTTTTGGCCGTGACAAAAAGAAAGTTAGCGTTTACCCTGAAGTTCAGGAAGCGTAAACATACGAGAGAAAGGACTGCATATGATGTGCAGTCCTTTTTTTATTTGCATAAAAAATTTACAAAGCCTGCGCATTCAACTTTTTGCATCACTAGTTGGCGAAGCAGGGTAGAAAAATGTTATACTATAAAGATGAAAATGTTGGCGGTGAATGACAATGGGAAACGATAAGCTGACTTTGACAGAGGCGCTGAAATTTGCAAGACATGATTTTTTGAATGAACTTCAGTTAATCTTACTGTATATCGATCTTGGTAAACTACCAGAGGCTAAACAAAAAATTATGGATACGACGGATGCGATGCGCCAAGCAGCTATGTTAGAAAAACTTGGACTACCTGCTGTTGAAACTTGGCTCGTGACGTTTGATTGGGTGTATAGCATATTTCCTAAAACTTTAACATCGACGATTACGCCGGGAATCCGCAATGTAGATGATACAGCAGTTGTAGCTTATTTGGAGCAGGTATTTCGAATGGCGGAAAAAAAAGTGGACCCAACATCTGATTATGAAACGCAGATTGAGGTCAATGCTTCGGCAACGAGCTGGTCGATTACATTCATTGTCAATGGTGTGATGGATCATATGTTTGCAGCGCCAGAAACAACAGGTTCCTTCAGCGTAGAAGAAACAATTTCACAAGATCAATGGACGTTCACAATTCGTGGACGATAGGAGGAAAATACATGTTTGTCGATCACGTAAAGATTTATGTAAAAGGTGGTGACGGTGGTGATGGAATGGTTGCGTTCCGTCGCGAGAAGTATATCGCATATGGCGGTCCAGCCGGTGGAGATGGTGGTAAAGGAGCGGACGTCGTATTCGTTGTCGATGAAGGCCTGCGTACACTGATGGACTTCCGTTACCAGCGTCATTTTAAAGCACCACGCGGAGAGCATGGCGGCAGTAAAAGTATGCACGGGAAAAGTGCGGCGGATATGGTTGTCAAAGTTCCGCCGGGCACAGTCGTGATGGATGTAGAAACAGGTACAATCATTGCTGACCTTGTTGAACATGGACAAACGGCTGTTATTGCAAAGGGAGGCCGTGGAGGTCGTGGGAACTGTCGATTTGCGACGCCACAAAACCCAGCGCCTGAGCTATCTGAAAAAGGAGAACCAGGTGTCGACAGGGAAATTAGCTTGGAATTGAAAGTACTTGCGGACGCAGGACTTGTCGGCTTCCCAAGTGTCGGGAAATCAACGTTATTATCAGTAGTTTCTTCTGCGAAGCCTAAAATTGCCGATTATCATTTTACGACATTGGTACCGAACTTAGGAATGGTTGAAACAGAAGATCATCGTGGCTTTGCACTCGCTGATTTACCTGGTTTGATTGAAGGGGCACATGAAGGAATTGGTCTAGGTCATCAGTTTTTACGGCATATAGAGCGGACACGGGTTATTATCCATGTCGTTGATATGTCTGGACTGGAAGGACGCGATCCATACGAGGATTTCATAACAATCAATGAGGAATTGGCGCAATATAATTTACGTTTGACAGAGCGCCCGCAGATTATTGTTGCAAATAAAATGGACATGCCTGATGCGGAAGATAATCTCAGAGTGTTTAAGGAAAAACTAGCTAATCCAGATGCTTTAATATTCCCGATTTCTGCCATCACAAGAAAAGGGTTGGATGAGTTATTGTTTGCAGTTGTTGATTTACTGGAAGTGACGCCTGAATTCCCAATGCATGAAATTAAAGATGAAGAAGAGCATTCTGTTCTTTACAAGCATGAGTCAGAAGTTGACTTTGAAGTAACTCGTGATGATGACGGTGCATTCGTTTTATCTGGTTACACGATTGAGCGTCTATTCAGAATGACAGACTTCAACTTCGATCAGTCTGTTCGTAAATTCGCAAGACAAATGCGTGGTATGGGTGTCGATGACGCTCTTCGCGAACGTGGTGCGAAAGATGGCGATACAGTTCGCATTCTTGAATTTGAATTTGAGTTCCTCGAATAATCAATGGATTATCGGAATAAGGATGTATTGTGAAACAGGGGGCTAACTGTATGAAGCAATTGGGGGCAGGTCATTTTTACCTTGTTAGGGAAGATGTGCTGACGGAATCAATGCAGAAAATGCTAGAGGCAAAAAGACTTTTGGCGAGTGGAGAAGAATCGACGATACAAGATGCTACAAAAAGGGTCGGCCTATCTCGTAGTGCTTTTTATAAATACCGCGACACTGTTTTTCCTTTTGAGTCAATTGCGCGCGAACGAATCCTAACGATCTTCATCCAACTTGAAGATCGAAAGGGGTCGCTTGCGACATTGTTGCAAATTATTTCAGGGGCAAAATGCAATGTTTTAACGATTCACCAAACAATACCTGTGCAAGCACGTGCTAATATTACATTGTCGCTTGATGTGACAGAAATGGAAATCAAAATGGAAGAGTTTCTGCAACGTTTAAAAGTACCTGACTTTGTAGATTCAGTTAACTTGATCAGCTCAGGTTCGTTGTGAAAGGAGAATGACTGTATGACAGATGAAAAATTTGCGCCGACAGTTGCTTACTTGGGACCTGAAGCGTCATTTACACATGTGGCGGCAAGCACCCTTTTTGGAGGCACTTCGGGCTTGGTATCACATCCGACGATACCTGATTGTATAGAGGCTGTGTCGGCAGGACACGTCGCATATGCCATCGTTCCACTTGAGAACGCCTTGGAAGGCTCTGTGCCACTCACAATAGATTATCTGTTCCATGGGAGTGAGTTGTTCATAAATGCCGAAATTTCAATTCCTATTGAGCAGCATTTGATGATTAATCATAAGCAAATCCCTTTTGCCGATGAAATTCAGTCTATCAATTCTCATCCACATGCACTTGCGCAATGTCATAAGTATTTGCAGTATAATTTTCGGCGTGTACCATTAATTCAAACGACTTCAACGGCTGCTGCAGCAAAATATATTTCTGAAAATCCAGATGAGAAAATCGCAGCTATCGGCAATCGACTAGCGGCAAAAAAGTATGACCTACACATCATGGAGGAAAATATTCATGATTTCCATTTTAATCATACGCGCTTTGTCGTCTTATCCTTGCGAAAAGAGTGCTTGGAAAATGAAGGTCATTCTGCTAAGTTGAAAACGACTTTTATGGTGAAGCTGCCCGAAGACGATCGGTCTGGAGTTCTCCACCAAGTGCTATCCGTTTTTGCATGGCGCAGGTTGAATTTAAGTAAAATTGAATCAAGGCCATTAAAAACGGGTCTCGGCAATTATTTCTTCATCATCGATGTTTTGGAAGCAGAGGAGCATCCGATGATGCAAGGGGCAATTGAAGAGCTTACTGCACTTAATTGTTCAGTGCGTTCCTTTGGCTCATACTTTACATACGACCAATTACCGTCACATCAATGAAAAATGATGTGACGGTTTTTTTGTTGAATAAAATGCCTACATTGGCATATATATAGCAAGAGGGGACATCACACTCGATATGTGCGTCACAAAGACGGGCGTCCGTTCATACGATGGATTGACGGAAGGGGGAAGTTTTTAAGTGGAAGTCCATATTGTTGTAAAAGGGGATACGCTATGGAAGATTGCGCGTCAATATGGTATCCCGTTTGAAGAGTTGAAGCGTGCTAATGCACATCTTGCCAATGCAGACTACATCGTACCTGGAATGAAAATATTTTTGCCGAAAAAAGTCCATGGAGGCAAGCAAGAACACGTCAAACATCCTGATAAAGGAAAGTTGCCGGTGAAGCCATCAATGCCGGCACCGACACATCCAAAACCGGTTCAGCCAGTACCAAGACCACCCGCACCAACCCACCAAAAACCAACACACCCAGTACAATCCAAACCGAAACCAACGCCAACACCAAAACCAACACCAACACCGCCAGTACAGGTGCCGCAGCCGTTGCCACAACCAACGCCACCAGTACCAGTGCCAGTGCCGCTACCCATACCAACACCACCAGCACAAACCATACCAACACCGCCTGCACAAACCATGCCGGTACCGCCGTTCGTGCAGCATATGCATCCAATGATTGGGATTCCGTGTGGCTGGATGCCGATTTTCGATGCCGACTGCTATCCGTTTATGCACTCGGGACAAATTCAAGCGATGCCGCAGCCTACACCACGGCCTTCAGAGCAACTAGAAACATTACCAACAATGCCATCAACGCAGTTTCCGATGCAGGAAGAGTCATCGCTATACCCTAGTCGAGGACCAGCTGCAGAGCCATTCCCATTACCAACTCCGATGATTGATGGCTGGCAATTGATTGAATCACCTAATCAGCTATTTGAAGAATCGCCGAATCTGGATTTGCAGCCTGCTGCCTGGTGTCCGCCTGAGCAAAGCTACATTCCACAAGTGATATCTCCAGCTTACCAACCAGGCTATCCTGCGATGCCATACCCAACCCCTCAGCAAGGATGCGGTTGTGGTGGACAGCAGCCATACCAACAACAGCCCATGATGATGCCGATGTATTACGGTCATCTATGTAATTGTCATTCATCCATGCAAGCAATGCCTTACCAAATGATGCCTACTTACCAGGGCACTAATTGGTACGGATCGTATTGATAGGAGAATGGCGCTGGAAGAAAAATTCGAAAAAATAAAAGATAATGTATGGAAGATGGAGCGAGAAGGGCGGTATTTTTCGGCAAAGCGCTATCAATCAGGCTCTACCGCTAGGAAGGTCAATCATATACATGATGTGCTCCAAGAGATGGCGTTCCCACATATAGTTTCTGTTGTTTCTGAGGAAGACCGTATGCTATTTATCCAACCGTGGTTGGAGGGGGCCAAGGCGGTTAATTTCAAAAAAAGGGCTGATCGAACGGACTCACTTGCGGCTCTTCACGCCCTTCATGAAACAAAAGCGAAACACGACTGGCTCGCCTCATCTTATTTGCATCCTTATCCTCTGCTAATGAAGTGGGAGGATCGAATCATTCGTTTTCGTGAATTGAGCAGTGCAATTGAGGCATATATTGGAAAAGGTCAGGTTGACGAAATTTTGTTTTACGCATTGAATGCGATAAGTATTGTTAAAAGGACATATCGGGATCATTTGAATGGTACGTTATTGCATGGAGATGTAGTGCATCATAATATACTGCGTGATTCGATGGGTATTATCCGCTTCATCGACTTTGATCTTGCATGCACTGGACCCGCTGGTACTGAAATTGCGCTCTGGATTCATCGCGTGTTACCGCAAATTGATTATGATATTGACTTTTTGTTTGGTGAACAGCCATCTTTACAAAAGTTAGATCAGTCATCTAAAACGTTACTTCTTTTTCCGAATGAATTACTGCGCGAGTGGCTGTACTTCTTCACACTTTCCCCATCGAGTAGGGAGAGACAGGCGAAGCAGTTAATCCCTTTTACAGAGTCCGCACTCTCACATTGGCCGAAATTATGGTATGATGTAGAACGGATTAATATATAGGGGGTAGTCAGTATGGCAGGCCATTCCAAGTGGAAGAATATTCAAAATCGTAAAGGTGCACAAGATGCGAAACGGGGTAAAATTTTTCAAAAGATGTCTAAAGAAATCTTTGTAGCTGCAAAATCGGGCGGACCAGATGTTGCGTTGAACGCTGCACTTCGTCTTGCTGTTGAAAAGGCGAAAAGTGTCAACGTTCCAAATGACGTTATTAAACGTGCGATCGACAAAGCAACGGGTGCTGGAGCCGATGAAAACTACGAAGAAGTGATCTATGAAGGATACGGGCCGGGCGGAGTCGCTGTACTTGTCTATTGTCTAACGGAAAACCGTAACCGAACAGCTCCAAACGTGCGTGTCGCATTTAATAAAAATGGCGGCAGTCTTGGAGAAAGTGGTTCAGTCGGATACATGTTTGACCGCAAAGGACGTCTTTTCATTGAACGGACTGATAATACGGATGAAGACACAGTGATGATGGCGGCTCTTGAAGCAGGTGCGGATGATATCGAATCGACAGAAGAAGGCTTTGAAATTGTGACGCAACCGTCTGAATTTTTAACAGTGAAGGAAGCACTTGAGGCGGAGGGGATTGCTTTCATTTCAGCAGAAATTGAGATGATTCCGTCGATGTACACAGAGCTTTCAATTGACAATGAAGAGCTGTTTGACAAGATGCTCGAAGCGCTCGAGGATGACGATGACGTCCAAGATATCTATCATAATGCGGCGGAGTAACAGTAGAATAGGTTTCATACAAATACTCATCCACTGAGTGAGAATGGCTAATATTCTTACGGTGGATGGGTATTTATCTTTCGTCAGCTAGAAGACTTGGATGGATGACGTAGACCTTGGCGGATAAAAAATGAGAAAGTTACATCTTGCATTGATAAATAGTGTACAATTCTAAAGGGTGTTGCACATATTGATTGTGCACGAAGTGTCATAGGAAGGAAGTTTGGCTTGATTGAAACATTGCTTTTAAATGTACTATTTTTACTTTTTCCAGTTTTAATAGCTGTCATGTTTTTTGAAAATAAATTAACGAAAAGTAATAAATATATACTTATTCTCCTTGCATCTATCGCTCTTATATTTTGTATGGCCTTCCCGTTTACATTGGAATTGGGGTTTATATTTGATTTAAGATATATTCCATTTATTATTGTTGCACTTTTTGGTAGTTACAAAATGGTATTGCCTCTTTATCTCGTTCTCAATAGTTACCGTTTTTTTATAGGTGGAGAAGGGATTTATCAATCACTTATGTTCTCGACGGTTATTTTTATTGTCGTACCACTATTGAGTAAGAGATTTATGCAGCAAAGTGCGAAAAATAGAATTCTATATGCGGTAGGTGTCACTTTTCTTGTGACCGCATTTTATTTCTTTACATTGTGCTTTAATTATTCCGATTTAACAAGCGAGTTTTGGACATTGACTGTCTATGCATTTGTCATCCATATTATCGTGGTTTGCATTATTATGTCTTTAATAGAGAAGGTTATCTCTAATGTGAAAACCCGAGACCTTTATTTTCAATCGGAAAGACTGAAAGATATTAGTGATTTGTCAGCAAGTATTGCTCATGAAATAAGAAATCCACTGACTGTCACAAATGGGTTTTTACAACTTTTACAGGAGTCAAAAACAATGACCTCTGAAGACAAGAGTTATATCGAGTTTTCGTTAAAAGAATTGGAGCGAGCAGAAAAAATTGTTAGCGACTTTTTGACTTTCTCAAAACCACAATCGGCAAATATGGTTTATGCTAATTTAAAAGATGAAATAATGTATGTAGAAAATATTATGAGACCCTATTCCAAGATGAATCAAGTCGGCATACAAGTTTGTTTTACGAATTCATTGAAGAAAAAATATGATGAAAATCAAATGAGGCAGTGTTTCATCAATTTATTTAAAAATGGTATAGAAGCGATGAAAGACAACGGAGGGACGCTGTCAATTGATGTTGCGGAACACAATAAAAATATTGTTATAAAAATTGAAGATAATGGGATTGGTATGACCAGTGAAGAAATTTCGCAGTTGGGAAAACCCTATTACTCTACAAAAAAAGAAGGAACTGGCCTTGGGATGTTGATGGTTTACAATACGATTAGCAATGTAAAGGGGAAAATAGATGTGGAGAGTATAGTTGGGAAAGGGACGACTTTTCTGATTACAATCCCAGTTTGACCTTGATTGTGATTCTAGAATGTAGAAAATGCGTTCGTATGGTATAATCAGTTCTGACCATATAGGGGGCAGATATAAATGTACGACTACATAAAAGGGCAGATTACGCGTGTGACGCCGGAGTATATTACGCTGGAGCAGGGTGGGATTGGTTGGCTAATTATGACACCGAATCCTTATGCGTTCCATAAGACAGAGGATATTCAGCAAGTGTATACTTATTTGCATGTCCGTGAAGATATCCAGCTATTACTGGGTTTTAAGTCATTGGAGCAGCGCGAATTGTTTAAAAAGCTAATTACCGTTTCTGGAATAGGTCCGAAGGGTGCTTTGGCTATTCTTGCGAGTGGTATTCCTTCGCAAGTGATTGGAGCGATTGAACGGGAAGACGAGACATTTTTAGTTCAGTTCCCGGGTGTTGGAAAAAAGACCGCACGTCAGATGATTCTCGATTTAAAGGGGAAGCTGCATGATCTATTCAGTGAAATTGATATGCCGGATGATGATGTGACGTTACTGACGATGGCGGAGAACGGTGCGTTAGATGAAGCGATATTGGCGCTGGAAGCACTTGGCTATTCACAACGTGAGCTAACAAAGGTGAAGCCGAAGTTGGAAAAAGAAGAGCATGATACAGAAGGATATATGAAATTGGCATTGAAGTTATTGTTGAAACAGTAAGGAAGGCTAAGCTAGAGAGGGGGGCCGACGATGGAAGAACGGGTCATTTCAGGAGAAGTTTCTAATTTTGATGAGCGTTTTGAACAATCACTTAGGCCACAGTTTCTCAGCCAGTATATTGGGCAGGAAAAAGTGAAGGATAATCTAGGTGTTTTTATCGAGGCAGCAAGAGGTCGTAGTGAGAGTTTGGATCACGTGTTGTTGTATGGACCTCCTGGGCTTGGGAAGACGACGCTGGCTAGTGTCATTGCCAATGAAATGAATGTTAATATCCGGATGACAAGTGGTCCAGCAATTGAACGCCCAGGTGATTTGGCGGCGGTCGTTTCGTCGCTTGAACCAGGAGATGTTTTATTTATAGATGAGATACACAGGCTGAATCGTGCAATTGAAGAGGTGTTGTATCCTGCAATGGAAGATTTTTGTCTCGATATTGTTGTGGGCAAAGGACCTTCTGCACGATCGATTCGCTTGGACTTACCTCCCTTTACGCTAATTGGTGCGACGACACGTGCCGGGGCTTTATCGGCGCCTTTGCGCGATCGATTTGGCGTACCGCTACGTCTTGAATTTTATGAAGTAGAGCCATTGAAGGAAATTGTTGTTCGCAGTGCAGGTCTTTTTGAAGTGGCGATTGACGAGCGGGCAGCCGTGGAAATTGCGCGTCGTTCTCGTGGCACCCCGCGTATTGCCAATCGGCTGCTGCGCCGTGTACGTGACTATGCTCAAGTGAGAGGTAACGGCAATATTACCGAAACAACAGCGCAGCAAGCACTTGAAATGTTACAAGTCGATTCGCATGGGTTAGATCATATTGATCATAAATTGTTGACGGGCATGATTGAGCGCTTTCGTGGCGGACCTGTTGGTATCGATACAATCTCTGCAAGTATCGGTGAGGAATCTGTGACGATTGAGGATGTTTATGAGCCGTATTTGTTACAGATTGGTTTTATCCAACGGACGCCTCGCGGACGAGTAGCGACGAGGTTGGCGTACGAGCATTTTGGTTACTCAGTTCCGGAGGAAGTCTAAGGAAGCAGTCTAAGTGCGCGACTTCTTGTCGCAACATCTGCATAACCTATATCCTGTAGGCCTCAGGACTTTTAATTTTAGAATAAAGGGAGATTTTATAGACGATGGATGTCAATGATTTTGATTTTGATTTACCAGACCAGTTAATCGCACAGACGCCGCTAGTCGACCGTACGGCGAGCCGTTTAATGGTGCTCGATAAAGTGACGGGACAAGTAGAGCATCGTCATTTTCCAGACTTGTTAGATGAGCTTGAGGCAGGAGATATTGTCGTGTTAAATGATACGCGAGTCCTGCCAGCACGTTTAATGGGTGTAAAAGAGGAAACAGGTGCTACAATTGAAGTGCTTTTATTGAAGGAAACAGGTGCTGATGAGTGGGAGACGCTTGTTAAGCCTGCAAAGCGTGTTAAACTGGGAACGATTGTCACATTTGGTGATGGTCGTTTAAAAGCGGAATGTATAGGGATTCAGGCGCAAGGTGGGCGGACGTTCAAATTTATCTATGACGGGATTTTCTATGAAATTCTAGATGGGCTTGGACAAATGCCATTACCACCGTATATTACAGAAACGCTAGATGATCAAGCACGTTATCAGACGGTGTTTGCGAAAGAGCGTGGCTCGGCGGCTGCACCAACAGCAGGGCTACATTTTACGGATGAAATATTAGACAATATGCGTGCGAAAGGCGTACAAATTGCATTTATTACCTTGCATGTAGGTCTTGGAACGTTTCGTCCAGTAAGTGCGGATACGATTGAAGATCATACGATGCATTCGGAGTATTATCAGGTTTCGCAACAAACAGCAGATGCTATTAACGGGGCAAAAGAACGAGGCGGTCGCGTCATTGCGGTAGGAACAACGTCATCGCGAACGTTGGAAACCATTGCTTCTGCAAATGATGGTAAAATGATTGCGACAAGTGGCTGGACTTCAATCTTCATTTATCCAGGCTATACGTTTAGCATTGTAGATGGCTTATTAACCAATTTTCATTTACCAAAATCGACACTTATTATGCTTATTTCGGCATTGGCAACGCGGGAGCATATTCTCGCAGCATATCAACAGGCGGTTGAGGAAAAATATCGCTTCTTCAGCTTTGGAGATGCAATGTTCATCAAACCGTCACAAAGGAAGGAATTATAGTAATGGCAGCAATCACATATGAACATATTAAAACTTGTAAACAGACAGGGGCGCGTCTAGGGATTGTCCATACGCCACATGGGTCATTTGAGACGCCTGCATTCATGCCAGTCGGCACACAGGCAACGGTGAAAACGATGTCACCAGAGGAATTAAAAGATATTGGTGCGGGCATTATTTTAAGTAATACGTATCATTTATGGCTTCGTCCTGGTCATGAAATCATTAAAGAGGCGGGCGGCTTGCATAAATTCATGAATTGGGACAGACCTATTTTAACTGATTCAGGCGGTTTCCAAGTGTTTTCATTAAGCAAATTCCGAAAGATTGAAGAGGAAGGCGTTCATTTTAGACATCATTTGAATGGTAGTAAGCTATTTTTAAGCCCTGAAAAAGCGATGGAAATTCAAAATGCGCTAGGGCCGGATATTATGATGGCATTCGATGAGTGTCCGCCATTTCCAGCGACATATGAGTATATGAAGGCAAGTGTGGAGCGTACATCGAGATGGGCGGCACGTTGTTTAGAGGCGCATGCTCGGCCAGATGAGCAAGCCTTATTCGGAATTGTTCAAGGCGGTGAGTTTGAGGAATTACGTAAGCAGAGCGCGAAAGATCTTGTAGCACTTGATTTCCCTGGCTATGCGATTGGTGGATTATCCGTCGGTGAGCCAAAGGATATTATGAACCGTGTACTTGAATATACGACGCCATTATTACCAGTAGACAAGCCGCGTTACTTAATGGGGGTTGGTTCCCCTGACTCGCTCATCGACGGTGCAATCCGTGGTGTCGACATGTTTGACTGCGTGTTACCGACGCGTATTGCACGTAACGGTACATTGATGACGAGTGAAGGACGTTTAGTTGTTCGTAATGCAAAGTATAAAGATGATTTCGGTCCACTCGATAAAGACTGTGATTGCTATGCTTGTAAAAATTATAGTCGAGCGTATATCCATCATTTAATCCGCACGGAAGAGACATTTGGTATCCGTTTGACGACGCATCATAACCTCCATTTCTTGCTCAATTTAATGGAGCAAGTGAGGGATGCAATTCGCAATGATCGTCTCGGAGATTTCCGCGAAGAGTTTTTTGAAAGCTATGGATTTAACAAACCGAATGCAAAAAACTTCTGAATCTTGTATAATGAATAATGGTTGAAAGGGGGATGAAATAATGGAAGGTTTAGCAGGATTATTGCCGTTTGTGGCAATGTTCGCGGTTATGTGGTTTTTGTTAATCAGGCCGGCGCAAAAGAGACAGAAAGCGACGAAGCAGATGCAAAGCGATTTAAAACGCGGGGATTATGTCATTACAATTGGTGGAATTCACGGAACAATCGATGCTGTTGATGATTCGTCGGTATTCCTTAAAGTTTCAGAAGGTACTACACTGCAATTCGATAGACAAGCAGTTGGACGTGTAACAGATTCAAAAGCGGGTCTATAAGAACAACAAGAGGCAATTGGCTAGATTGGGAAATTTTCCGTCTAGACAGTTACCTCTTTTTCTATATCTATCGTGTATACAAGCTGAAGTGTAAAGGGCATCCTTTATAAAAAGGGGAGGATTGTTATGCACGACTTATTTGTTATTGGCTATAGAACTATATTATTATATATCCTCATCGTCATTATCTTGCGAATTATGGGGAAACGGGAAGTTGGAGAGCTCGGAGTCATCGATATTGTTGTATTTGTTATTATGGCTGAAGTGGCAGCATTTGCACTCGATTCCCCTGATAAGGAACTGCTGCAATCGATTGTTCCGATGCTTATTTTATTGGCCATTCAATTATTATCATCTTTTATTTCATTAAAAAGTAAAAGGTTTAGGAATACTGTAGATGGTGAGCCGACTATTATTATTCGGCATGGTCAAATAGTGGAGCACGAGATGCGGAAACAGCGCTACAATTTGGATGATCTATTTCAGCAGCTACGTGAGCAACAAATTGGTTCGGTCCATGAAGTTTCTTTTGCATATTTAGAACCATCAGGGAACTTATCTGTATTCAAACATGATGATATACAGCCCGTGCTTGCACTAGTTTCAGATGGTGTGATCCAACTTAAGCATCTAGGGTTAATCGGTCAAACAGCTGAATGGCTTGAAAAGGAACTGAAAAACCAAGGAATTAGTGATGTGCAACAGATCTTTTATTGTACATTTGAAAATGGAGAGTTGAAGTATCAGTTGAAAGAGAAATTTCAATAAACGTCACCTGATAAGTTTTTTAAATTGCATGAAGTCATTTTTTTTCACTTGCCCCGTCAAAATAAGAACGGCAAGTAGAAATAATGCAGTGATGATGCATTCCATGATAAGTCCGACATTACCAATAGGGATGAAAATCGGACGCATGATGGCGGTCATGATGAAGGATGCGTAAGGCATGGCGAACATCGTGAAGCCGGTTGCTGTCGCTTTATTTTTACGCAGTGTCGCTATATGAAGGAATGACGTGATAAGTACGCCAAAGCCGATAGCTAGGACGGCGCCTGTCACTTGTAACCCCGGCTGCGAGGCGAGGATAAACATGACGCCAAGCTTAGCGATGCCGCCATAGACGGAGTTCATCATCCCTGCTTTGGCATCTCCTGTCGCTTGTAAAATTGAGTAGAGAGGGCTTTGAATGTAATAAAAGAAAAAAATGGGGGCAAGTAAGGTCATAAAATCTGCCCCTTCGGTCACATGAAACAGTTTTTCGGCCAATGCCTGTCCGTGGACATAGAAAACTGCCGCTGCAAAAGCCCCTGTCAATGCCGATAATCGAAGCGATAAGTGAATTCGTTCTCGTAACTTCCCTTTATTTTCCGAAGCAGCTGCGCCGCTGACAGCTGGTACAAGGACGACAGACAAGGCATAAGGGATAAAGGATGGAAACAGCAGCAATGGAATGAGCACGCCAGAGATGATACCGTAAAGGGATGTGGCAGCGATGGCGGTTACTCCCGACATAGCTAAGGCACGAAGAAAAATAATCGGTTCCAAAAACCAAGTAAACGTTCCAAATAACCGGCTACCGGAAGAGGGTAGTGCGATAGCAAGCAAGGGCTCCATCGGGTAGCGCTTCGTCTTTTGCTGTTCTTTCGGTACCCGCTTTTTCCGTTGCTGATACTTGAACATTAAGTAGACAAACGAAAATAGTTCTGCCAGCAGGGTGATGCCCATTGCGTAGGCGGCATTCATAGCGGTATTGTCACTGATGAGAAGAGATGGTAACAACCAAGTGATAAGGATAATCCGTACAAATTGCTCGATGAGCTGCGACCATGCCGTTTCTTCAATACGCGCAATCCCTTGAAAGTACCCGCGAATTAACCCGCCAATTGCAGCAATTGGGACAATCGCAATGCCTACATATAATGTGGTTGAAGAGGCAGCGTTGCCGAGAAGTGTCTCCGATAAATAAGGCACGAATAAAATCGAGGTGGGGATAAATACCGTACTTGTTAAGATGGTGATGAAGCTGGCTGTTTTCATAACGGCAGGTAGTTTGACCGTCTCTCCCTTGGTATCCAGCTCGGCAATGACTTTAGCAATGGCAATTGGAACGCCAAGTTGGACAAGGGAAAGGAAAAAAATGAAAGCAGGATAGGCGGTCATGTAAATCCCGACAGCCTCTTCACCTGCAATTCGCATGAATTGAATCCGGAAGACGAATCCCAAAAGTTTGGACAGGAAGACAGCGACCATCAGAACGACTGTCCCGCGGATAAATGATGACAAGTTAAACAACTCCTTCCTAATTCCGGACATTTCATATACACTAAGCGTATGCAAAAATGTACGCCCTTACGACTGTTGATGAAAGGAATGGGATAATGACACAACAATATGAACAGTTATTCACTCAAATGTTGCCTGTGATTGAAAGTAAAAAGACTGAATTACATCTTTATGGCTACCCGACAATAACGAACGAGGATATTTGGACGTTCTGTATCCAAAAAAAATGGCGTAAAAAAGAAATCGAAACAATGCGGATACATGAAATGGTCAATGAAATTTTGCGGGTAACCCCTGCCCAGTTTATGACGTATACACAAATTGAAGAACAAAGAGACTCCGATAATTGGTTCTCGAGTCTCGATAATGAAGAATTCAGAACGTTATTAGCTCCTGCCCAATCAAACGAAGAGATATGATATACTAATACCCGACCATTTGACACATAGGTGGTCGTGTTTCATAATGTACATATTGTGTTTTAACTTGCTTCAGTCGAAGCAAGTTAATGCCTCCGGCGGATGTCACAGATTTTGAAAGGAGTTAATTACGCTGCGGCGTAATTCAAAATCTGGACGCAATTACGCCGAGGCGTAATTGATTTGAAAGCGTTGTGCTCGGAGTACGTACATAAGGATTGCCGTACGGCTCCACATAAAGAGGGGGAAACTGGATTATGAAAAGAAGAGGACGGATCGTTGCGTTCCTATTACTACTCGTCCTATTTGCTGGGACGATTGGAACAACTACTAGTCCGATATTGAACAATGTCAAACTTGGTCTCGATTTACAAGGAGGCTTTGAAGTTCTTTATGAAGTTCAAGAATTAAAAGCTGGTGGTACAAAAATAACAGAATCAGTTGTTGCCGATACGGCAGATGCGCTTAGAAGCCGGGTGGACGTTCTCGGTGTCAGTGAGCCAAATATTCAAATTGAATCCAATAATCGGATCCGTGTACAGCTTGCGGGTGTAGAAGACCAAGACTCAGCCCGTGAATTATTATCGACTCAGGCGGATCTAACATTTAGGGATGTCGATGACAAACTCCTATTGGATGGAGATGATTTGAAAGAAGGTAAAGCGAAGGGCGGCTTTGGTGAAAACAATAACCCTGTCGTTACGCTTGAAATGAAAGATGCGAATAAATTTGGTGAAGTAACGACGGAGATTAAAAATAGGGGCGTTGGTACGGGTCAAAATTTACTCGTAATTTGGCTCGATTTTGTTGAAGGTGAAGATTCTTATGCAACAGAAATTTTGAAGCCGGAAAAGGATCGGAAAATTGTTTCAGCTCCTACCGTAGAACGAACAATTGCTTCCTCTAACGTAGAAATTAACGGGTCATTTACGACGAAGGAAACAAAAGAACTTTCAGGTATTTTGAATGCGGGTGCATTACCTGTTCATCTTGAAGAAGTCTATTCGACTTCAGTCGGTGCGCAATTTGGTGAGCAAGCACTGAACAAGACAATCTTTGCAGGGATTATCGGTATTGCGCTTATATTTGTCTTTATGATTGTCTACTACCGTCTGCCAGGGCTTGTAGCAGTTATTACTTTATCCATTTATATTTATATCATTTTGCTCGTCTTTACACTTATCAATGGTGTGCTGACGCTACCAGGTATTGCAGCCTTAATGCTCGGAGTTGGGATGGCCGTCGATGCCAATATCCTGACGTATGAACGGATTCGAGAGGAATTACGTGTTGGCAAATCAATTCAGACATCATTCTCAGCGGGGGCGAAATCTGCTTTCACTGCGATTCTTGATGCTAATATTACGACAATGATTGCAGCAGTTGTCCTCTTTATATTTGGGACAAGCTCGGTCAAAGGGTTTGCGGTCGTGTTGATTATTAGTATCCTAGCCAGCTTCTTGACAGCTGTTTGGGGATCGCGCTTACTGCTCGGTCTGCTTGTTAACAGTGGTCTACTAGATGGCAAACCAGGACTATTCGGTATTTCGAAAAACAGAATTCATCCTGCAGAAGAAAAAGTAGAAACATTAGACCTAACAACGAAATTCGACCGTTTGGATTTTGTAGGTACGCGTAGGAAGTTTTACGTCATCTCAGCTGTTTTACTGACAACAGGTATTGTTATGTTGGGAATCTTCAAATTGAATCTAGGTATTGACTTCTCAGGTGGTACGCGTGTGGAAATCCTATCAGATCATACTTTAACAAGTGATGAAGTTTCAACTTTCCTAGATAAAGTCGAACATCCAGCTAGTGATATTGTTATTTCTGGAGACACTAAAAATATCGGTGTTGTTCGTTATAAAGATGAGTTCAAGCAAGAAGAAGTAACTAAATTGAAAGCTGGTATCGCTGCTGAATTTGGTGCTGAACCGAACATTTCGACGGTATCCAACACAGTTGGTAAAGAACTTGCGAAAAATGCCATGTATGCATTGTTGTTTGCCGCTATAGGAATTGTGATATACGTTGCATTCCGTTTTGAGTGGCGTATGGGTGTTGCCTCCATTATTGGGCTATTGCATGATGCATTCTTCATGGTTGCCGTATTTAGTATTTTGCGACTTGAAGTCGATGTTACATTCATCGCAGCGGTCTTAACGATTGTGGGGTATTCCATCAATGACACGATTGTTACGTTTGACCGGATACGGGAAAATATTAGCCATCGTAAGCATATTGCGACAGAAGAAGAGTTGGGAGATATTGTTAATAAATCGTTACGTCAGACATTAGGGCGTTCTGTTAATACAGTGCTAACGGTTATTCTTGTTGTAGTATCATTAACGTTTTTAGGCGCAGAATCAATCCGACCATTCTCGATTGCACTTCTCATCGGATTGTTTGCTGGAACGTATTCTTCAATTTTCATTTCAGCTCAAATCTGGTTTGATCTGAAAAAACGCGAATTGAAGGAAAAAGGTCCGATTAAAGCAGATGAACAGAAGAAACAATGGGGTTCAGACGAGCCTGTTGTATAAGAGGTTTCACAATTTCATGGAACAGGGTATACTCTACAGTATATTCTGTTCCATTTTTCATTTGAATCAGCAAATACATTTGCTGATTCAAATTACGCCGAGACGTATTTGATAATATGATAATTAATGAGGGGGATGTTTATGAAGTTTCAATGGAATTTACTGTTAGGACTATTATTTGCAATTATTATTGCTCTTTTTGCTATTTTCAACATTGAGGCTGTACAAGTGAATTATATTTTTGGTGCAGCTGAGTTACCACTCGTTCTTGTCATCTTATTTTCAGCTCTACTTGGGGCGGCGGTAAGCGGTTTTGTTGCCATGTTTCGCGCCGTTCAGTCCAATCATCGTGTAAAAGAATTGCAGAAGGAAATCACGCTAAAAGAGCAGACCATTGCAGCGCAGCAAAATGAAATTGCTGAGCTACAAAAGCATTCTACTCTTCCTATTTTAGAATTAGAAAAGGTTAGTGAGCCACTCACTGATTGATGGGATAAGCACCTTTCTGGAATGATTATCAGAGAAGGTGCTTTTTTATGCCTCGCGCATCCGTTATAATGAATCAGAGGATGTGAAAGGTTTTGATCGAATCAATGAAAAGATGGACAGTGGAACGACCGGATGAGCAAGTGGTAAGCGTATTGACAGCGGAGCTCGGGCTGTCATCTGTCCAAGCGAAAATTCTTGCTTCAAGAGGAATAACCAATCCAGTCGAAGCGAAAGCTTTATTACATATGGATGTATCATCTATGCATGACCCATACTTACTTTATGAAATGAATAAGGCGGTCGAACTCATTAAGCTAGCCATTTCTAATAATAAAAAAATTGCTGTCTATGGCGATTACGATGGAGACGGTGTCACGAGTGTTACGGTTTTAATGACGGCGCTTGAGCGCATGGGGGCAGATGTCCTGTTCTCTATTCCAAATCGTTTCACACATGGCTATGGGCCAAATAAGGAGCTATTTCTTGGGTTGTACGAACAAGGTGTATCACTTATTGTGACAGTTGATAACGGTATTTCTGGCATTGATGAAATTGCTTATGCCAAGACACTTGGACTCGACGTCATCGTCACAGACCATCATGAGATAGGCAGTGTGATGCCGCCAGCTGACGTTATTATTCATCCGCGCCACCCGGATGGTGCGTATCCCTTTGGTGATCTCGCTGGTGTAGGTGTGGCATTTAAACTCGCGTGTGCGTTGCTTGATGAAGTGCCACAAGATTTAATTGAGCTTGTGGCCATCGGAACAGTTGCGGATCTTGTGTCATTACGTGGAGAGAATCGTTATTTTGTCAAAGAAGGCATTAAACAGATGCGAGTGTCGAAGCGTCCGGCGATACAAGCGCTTGCACGCATCGCTGGCACTGAGCAAGCCCAGTTATCGGAGGAGTCAATCGGATTCATGATTGGACCGCGACTGAATGCGGCAGGACGTCTTGGGGATGCTGCGCCTGCAGTTCATCTGCTAAAAACGGAAGATACGGTACTTGCAACTTTATTAGCGAAAGATTTAGATGCATTAAATAAAGAAAGACAAGCCATTGTAGCCGCGATTAGTCAAGAAGCAGAAGAGTTCATTACCAGCAAATATGGAGAACAGATTCCTTATGTGTTCGTTATTGCAGCTGAGGGCTGGAATGCAGGCGTTGTTGGAATTGTTGCCTCCCGCATTACAGAGAAGTATTATCGTCCGACGATTGTGCTGTCGATTGATCCGGAGAAGGGTATTGCGAAAGGATCTGCTAGAAGTATTGTGGGCTTTGATATGTTTGCGGAGCTGTCGAAAAACAAAGAAATTTTACCGCATTTTGGGGGTCACCAAATGGCTGCTGGGATGTCACTTGCACTTGCAGATGTGGATGTTCTGCGTGACAATCTCAATGCGCAAGCAGAGCAAGTGTTGACCAACGAAATGCTATCACCAGAACTTATTATTGATGTGCCATTGTCGATTGACGAAATTGATGTGGGTGCTTTGGAGTCGTTGGAGTTACTGCGACCTTTTGGGATGGATTTTCAAAAGCCGTTGTACTTACTTGAAAAAGTATCAGCTGCAACTATCCGGAAAATTGGAGCGGCAAAAAACCATATGAAATTGGAATTGGTTTCTGACGAACACATCTTGGATGCGATTGGCTTCAGTTTGGGGCATCTCGCGGATGAGTTAACGCCTGGGATTGAAGTGTCGGTTGTCGGAGACTTGCAGGTCAATGAATGGAATGGCAATAAAAAGCCACAGCTATTAATCAGCGATATTCGGTCTGATGAATGGCAGTTATTTGACTTGCGCGGAATGCGCGAACCGTCGAGATGGCTCCCGTCAATTCCTGCGGATGGTACATTGTTTGTTGCATTTCATGAGCAGACCATTCACCATTTTCAATCTTCCTTGCGAGGTATTGCCATTCATCTAGTTGGACAAAGTCAAATAGGGGAAGCGGATCATCTGGTGTTGCTCGATATACCAGATGATGCTACACAATTAGAGGAGCTATTTGTGACGGTCAATCCGCAACGCGTGTATGCGCATTTCCATGCGGCTGATTCGAAGTATTTTGATGGTTTGCCGGGCCGTGATCAGTTCGGCTGGTATTATAGCTTCTTGAAAAAACGTGAAGAATTTGATATGACTAAGAACGGGGAACAACTAACGACACATAAGGCGTGGAAAAAGGATACAGTTTATTTCATGTCAAAGGTGTTTTCTGAGCTTGGATTTGTTAAGATAGAAAATGGTCTTGTTTCTGTAATCGAGACTGTTGGTAAACGAGATTTGTCTGAAGCGCCGTCCTATCAAGAACGCGAGCTGCAGATGGAGCTTGAAAAAGTATTGCTATATGCACCATATATGGAATTGAAACGATGGTTCGATCTGATTAGGAATGGAACTGTCGACGGGGAGGAACAATAATGGATTTGAAAGAATACGTCACGATTGTACCGGATTATCCGAAGGAAGGCATTAGCTTTAAGGATATTTCAACAATTATGGATAATGGTCAAGCATATAAATATGCGACAGACGAAATTGTGAAGTTTGCTAAAGAAGTAGGAACGGATATTATCGTAGGTCCTGAGGCACGCGGTTTCATCATCGGCTGTCCGGTTGCTTATGCGCTAGAAGTGGGCTTTGCTCCCGTTCGTAAACCGGGTAAATTGCCAAGGGAAACGATTGAAGTCGAATACGATCTCGAATACGGTAAAGATACATTGACAATCCACAAGGATGCTATCAAACCAGGTCAGCGCGTGCTGATTGTCGATGATTTACTGGCAACTGGTGGTACGGTGGGTGCAACTGTTGAGCTTGTTGAGAAGCTTGGCGGCGTAGTAGCAGGCTGTGCATTTATCATCGAGCTTTCTTATTTAGATGGTCGTGAAAAGCTACAAGACTACAATATGCGTTCGCTAATCACATACTAAATTATAGGTGAAAAAGGTCCTTCGCACGACAAGCGAAGGACTTTTCCAATATAAGGACTTTACATATGGATGCATTTATACATACAATAGAAATACTAACAATTTTGCGGATAAGGTCGAAAGGGGAAAAATTATGGCGAAAAATCGTGACATGACGGCAGAAGAAATATTTTCAGTTGTCGCCTCCTATATGAATGATGAACACGTTGAATTCGTCAAAAAAGCATATGAGGCTGCGAAATCTGCACATGTGGGACAGTATAGGAGCTCAGGTGAGGCATATATTCTTCATCCTGTCCAAGTTGCGGGTATTCTAGCCGAATTACAAATGGACCCTTCGACGGTGGCAGCGGGATTCCTCCATGATGTTGTAGAAGATACGGATATTAGTAGAGAAGATATCATTCGTGATTTTGGTGAAGAAGTCGCGATGCTTGTCGATGGTGTAACGAAACTTGAAAAATTAAAGTATAAATCGAAGGAAGAAAAACAAGCGGAAAACCACCGTAAAATGTTTGTGGCAATGGCGCAGGATATTCGAGTGATTTTGATCAAACTGGCAGACCGTCTTCATAATATGAGAACGCTCAAACATGTGTCAGAAGAAAAACAGCGCCGTGTTGCAGCTGAAACGCTCGAAATATTTGCACCACTTGCGCATCGTCTTGGGATATCCGCCATCAAATGGGAGTTGGAGGATATTGCGCTACGTTATTTAAATCCGCAACAGTATTATCGGATTGTCAATATGATGAAACGTAAACGTGTAGAGCGCGAAAATTATTTGGAAAATGTCATGCTTCAAATTAAAAACGAAATCGGAGAGATGGAAATTTCTGCTGATCTTTCAGGTCGACCGAAACATCTGTATTCGATTTACCGTAAGATGGTCATCCAGAAAAAAGAATTCAATGAAATCTATGATTTGTTGGCTGTGCGCATTATCGTGTCCAGTATTAAAGATTGTTATGCGGTTCTTGGTATTATTCATACGCTATGGAAGCCGATGCCAGGGCGCTTCAAGGATTATATTGCCATGCCAAAGCAGAACCTTTATCAGTCTTTGCATACAACAGTTGTAGGACCAGCCGGTGATCCACTTGAAGTGCAAATTCGAACGGAGGAAATGCATAAAATTGCTGAGTTCGGGGTTGCCGCGCATTGGGCGTATAAAGAAGGCAAAGCATTGACGGCCAATCCAAGTGATATTGATTCGAAATTGACATGGTTCAGAGAGATACTAGAAATCCAAAATGAATCTTCCAACGCCGAAGAATTTATGGAGTCCTTAAAGTTCGATTTATTTTCGGACATGGTCTACGTCTTTACTCCAGACGGCGATGTAATAGAGCTACCAGCAGGTTCTGTTCCCATTGATTTTGCCTATCGTGTCCATTCTGAGGTTGGAAACCGTACAATCGGTGCGAAAGTGAATGGCAAGATGGTGCCGTTGGATGCTGAATTATTTACGGGCGATATCATTGAAATTTTGACGTCCAAGCAATCATTTGGACCGAGTCGTGACTGGTTGAAAATTGCACACACCTCTCAGGCGAAAAATAAAATTCGACAGTATTTCAAGAAGCAGCTACGAGAAGAAAATGTTGTCAAAGGCCGCGAAATGATTGAAAAAGAAATTAAAGCACAGGAATACGATATAAAAGAAACACTGACGCCCGAAGGCATTAAACGGGTTATTGAAAAATTTAGCTTCACATCCGAAGAGGACATGTATGCAGCTGTTGGATTTAATGGTATTACTGCTCAACAGGTCGTTAATCGCATGGCGGAGAAACTACGCAAAGAACGCGAACAACAGGATACGATTGACAAAATCGTTAAGGATATGAAGGCTACCCCGTCTGATAAAATGACCGAATCGGGTGTTATCGTTAAAGGAATTGATAACTTACTCATTCGTTTGTCGAAATGTTGTAATCCAGTACCGGGTGATGAGATTGTCGGATTTATCACGAAGGGGCGTGGAGTTTCAGTCCATCGTTTAGATTGTCCTAATATTATGGCCGATGATGAGGAAAGTGATCGGATTATTGATGTTGAATGGGCGCTGGGACCAGCAGATTCTAAAAAAGAATTTTTGGTTGATATTGAAGTATCTGCGTTTGACAGACAAGGTTTGCTAAACGAAGTGATGATGGTCGTTGCAGATACGAAAACACCAATGGTAGCGGTAAGTGGTAAAGCGGATCGCGATAAAATTGCACGTATTAACATGACGATTAAAATTACGGATATTGCGCATTTGCATAGAATTGTCGATCGGATTAAACAAATTCGTGATATCTACTCCGTGCAACGCGTTATCAACTGATAAGGGAGATGGATCGGATGAAGGTTGTGCTGCAAAGATCGGGTCCGGCTACTGTACGAGTGGAAGGGGAAGTGACGGGCTCGATTGACAAGGGCTATGTTTTACTTGTCGGCATTACCCACGATGATACCGAAGAAGACGCTGCCTATATCGCGCAGAAAATTGCAGGTCTTCGATTGTGGGAAGATGCGGAAGGAAAGATGAATCATTCTATCCTTGAAGTAGGTGGAGCTATTTTGTCAGTGTCGCAGTTTACATTGTACGGTGATGTTAAAAAAGGGCGTCGGCCGAGCTTTATAGAAGCAGCAAGACCTGAGCAAGCATTGCCGCTATGGGAAGCATTCAACCGTAAGCTAGAACTACAAGGGTTGCATGTTGAAACCGGTGTTTTTGGTGCTATGATGGACGTTGAGCTTATCAACGACGGCCCAGTTACAATTATAATCGAATCGAAATGATAGACAGAAAACACCTTCCATATTTATGGAAGGTGTTTTGTTTGCTTTATTCAATAGTCGTATCGAAATAATTGAGTAACCCTTTATAAATCCCATGCGTTGCCTGCTCGCGGAACATATCGGTTGTCATTTTCCGTTCTTCAGTTGCGTTAGATAAAAAACCAAGCTCTATTAAAATTGCATTCTGCCTATTTTCACGTAGGACGAGAAAATCTCCTGGCTGTGCACCGCGGTTACGTAGACTGACCGAGGAAGCTAGCCCATTATTCACCGAGCTGGCGAGTGCTTTTTGACGTGGTTGTGTGTAATAGGTCGTGAAGCCTGCCACGCTAGGGTCGGGGTTAGCATCGTAATGGATACTGACGAACGCATCTGCATTCACTTGGCTACTAACGGCTACTCGCTTTCTTAAAGATACATAGGTATCCGCTTCACGCGTCATGACAACATTTGCACCAGCGGCTGTCAATTTAGCTGCTAAAAGCTCGGAAGTAAGTAAGGTGATGTCCTTCTCATCCGTTCCCCGTGCGCCAGTCGTTCCACGATCATTACCTCCATGTCCCGCATCAACGACGATGGTCAATCCTTTTAACGTACCGGTGACCCGTTCCGTTTTTTGTTCTGTAATCGTCTCTCCGGTTACAGACTCATCACCCGTTGATACCACCCATTTGGCGATAAAAGCCGACTCCCCAGCTGGTAAGGCGATTTCATACCAATCGTCTTCCTTTTTGACGATGGTAAACTTTTCACCGGAATTAGCCCGGGTGACAATTTCTGAAGAAGTCGTTGCCCCAGCACGGATATTCGTTCCGTTCGATAAAATGGTAACAGTGCCAGAGTCTGTTTGGTCTGTGGTCTTTGGCTCATTTGAAGACAATATTCCATGGAATGAATAGACCCAGCCTAGTTTATCATTCGCAAAACTAATTTGTATCCAATTGCCTTCGACTTTTTCCACACTATACGTTTCACCACGTGAAATAAGTCCAACTCGTTTGGAAGATAAATCTGCTTTTTTGCGCACATTGAGCGCGTTTACCGAAACGGTAAACAAGTCAGCAGCTGCGAGTTGTTCAATGGGTTTCGGCGTAGTCGGCGTCACCGTTTGCTCGACCAGCTGTGTAATATAATCTGTATGTACCCAACCTGTTATGCCATTATATGAGATGGAAGCCCATTCACCGTCTTGTTTCGTCATGAGCGCTTCATCCCCAGCGGACATTCGTCCTAATACGGCAGAGCCGATAGCAGGAGCCGATCTAATGTTTAATTGATTGACACGTGAGACGATTGTCGTAGTACTCCCGGCTGTAAAATCAGTAGACTTCGTTAGCCAAGAAGCAATCCAACCTGTGGTATTGCCGTTTTGAATTTCTAACCAGTCTCCAGAGGTTGACAGGACTTCTATCTGCGCTCCTTTTTTCAGTGAGCCAGTGACATTATAGGTGAGTCCAGGACCAGAACGAATATGGAGTGATGCTGTATCCACGGTGACTGAATCTGCGTCGGCGTATGTAGTTGGTGTGGCGTAAAATACACTCAAGAAAAGTATGACTACAATGATGCATTTGTTTGTTTTCGACAAAATATCACCCCCCTATGCTCTATTGTAGAAGTTTTCTCGATAAAAAACTACAATTAATCGAAAAAGGTTGACACGCTGTTGTGGAATCATTAAGATAAACATTAATCAAGAGATAATATGTTTGCTAATGACGTGGAAAGTAATTGTATAACGGGCTGACAAGAGAGGGGCGGACGTGGCTGCAATCCACCCTACAGACGTGTATGATGAACAACACCATCGAGGCTCTGTGCTGAACAATCGACATTCAGTAGGTGCAGACGGAACCGGCCGTTATCCGGGTTTAAAGTGGACGCGAGTTAGAGGCGTCAATTTGGGTGGAACCGCGGAAGCTATAAAGGCTCTCGTCCCTTGCATAGGCAAGGGATGGGAGTCTTTTTTTGTATTCCTAACTTACACTAAGTAACCAACATCCTGTTGGCCCACAGCCTCTGACGTACAGGATGTACTAGTGACGACCGGTGAATAATGCATTGATTAGCACCTAAATGGGAAGGGGAATGGATATGAAATTTCAAGTGCCAAAAGGAACGCAAGATATTTTGCCGTCTGAAACATGGAAATGGCAGCGAGCCGAAAAAATTATCAATGAAGTATGTGACGTTTACCGTTATAAAGAAATTCGTACACCGATTTTCGAGCAAACAGAATTGTTTCAGCGTCTTGTAGGAGAGACAACGGATGTTGTGCAAAAAGAAATGTACACTTTTACAGATAAGGGCGATCGTTCGATGACGCTACGACCAGAAGGGACAGCATCTACTGTCCGTTCGTTCGTGGAGAACAAAATGTTCGGTTATGCCGACCAGCCTGTCAAACTGTTTTATACAGGTCCGATGTTCCGCTACGAACGTCAACAAGCGGGACGTTATCGCCAGTTTGTGCAGTTTGGTGCGGAGGCGATTGGTAGTGCAGATCCTGCGATTGATGCAGAGGTTATTGCATTAGCGCTCGATGTCTATAAGCGTGTAGGACTGACGAAGCTGAAATTAGTCATCAACTCGCTTGGCGACTCAGAGTGCAGAGTTGCACATCGCGCGGCGCTTATTGACCACTTCAATCCACATATCGGTGAATTTTGCGGCGATTGTCAGTCGAGGTTGGAAAAAAATCCTTTGCGCATTCTCGATTGTAAAGTTGACAGTGCCAACCCCCTACTCGCTTCAGCCCCTTCATTGGCGGATTATTTGAATGAAGCGTCAGCGACTTATTTTGCGGATGTTAAAGGCTATTTAGATGACGCAGGGATTGCGTATGAAGTGGATACTAATCTTGTGCGTGGTCTTGATTATTATAATCACACGGCTTTTGAAATTATGAGTACTTCGGAAGGCTTCGGAGCAATTACGACGCTATGTGGCGGCGGACGATATAACGGGCTTGCGGAGGAAATTGGTGGACCTTCTGCACCAGGTATCGGTTTTGCGATGAGTATCGAGCGCTTGTTGCTTGCGATGGCAGCTGAAGGCGTGTCGTTTGAGGCAGAGCCAGCACTAGACGTCTACATCGTTACACTTGGTGAAAGCGCACGTCGTCCAGGCTTCAAGCTATTGGGAGAACTAAGAGCAGCGGGTATCCGAGCAGATATGGATTATATGGACCGGAAGCTGAAGGCGCAAATGAAATCTGCGGATCGCTTAGACGCAAAAAACGTCATAATCATCGGAGAAGATGAAGTGACGGAAGGCGTAGTCCAATTGAAAAATATGATGGATAGCACACAAGAAAAAGTGCCATTCACAGAACTAATTGCAAAATTAATAGCAACATTGAACGTATAAGAGAGGCGGATGACAGAAATGCAACGAACACATTATTGTGGCGATGTAACAGAACAAGTAATTGGAGAAATGGTAACATTAAAAGGGTGGGTGCAAAAAAGACGTGACTTAGGCGGCGTTATTTTCGTCGATGTACGGGATCGTTCTGGTATTGTTCAGGCTGTCTTTAATCCGGATATTTCAGCACAAGCATTAGCCACTGCAGACAAACTACGTAACGAATATGTAGTTGAAATTACGGGAAAAGTCGTTGAGCGTCAAGAAGGTCAAAAGAATCCGAAGCTGAAATCAGGCTCTATTGAAGTTCAAGTCGAAGAAGTCACAATCATCAATGAAGCGAAAAACCCACCATTTATGATTGAAGATGAAACAGATGTTAACGAAGAAATTAGACTAAAGTATAGATATTTAGATTTACGTCGTCCCAAATTGGCGAACGTCCTGAAAATGCGTTCAGACATTACGAAAACGGTGCGTAATTTCTTGGATGAAGAAGGATTCCTTGAAATCGAAACACCGATTTTAACAAAATCAACACCAGAAGGAGCACGTGACTATCTCGTACCAAGTCGTGTCCACGAAGGTGAGTTTTACGCATTGCCGCAATCGCCACAATTATTCAAACAAATGCTAATGGTATCTGGTTTTGACCGTTACTACCAAATCGCTCGTTGTTTCCGTGATGAAGACCTTCGTGCTGACCGTCAGCCGGAATTCACACAAATTGATATGGAAATGAGTTTCATGTCAATGGAAGAAATCATGTCATTGAACGAACAATTGATGCAGAAGGTAATGAAGGATGTCAAAGGCATCGATATTGAAATTCCATTCAAACGTCTTCCTTATGACGAAGCAATGGCGCGTTTTGGTTCAGACAAGCCAGATACACGCTTTACAATGGAATTAATAGATGTGTCATATGTTATGAAGGAATCCTCTTTCAAAGTGTTTGCTGGAGCGGTCGAAGCAGGTCAACAAGTGAAGCTAATCAATGCTAAAGGCTTGGCAGACCAATATTCACGTAAAGATATCGACGCACTTGCAGAGTTTGCGGCGCTTTACGGTGCAAAAGGACTTGCATGGTTGAAAGTGGATGAAGAAGGTTTCAAAGGGCCGATTGCGAAGTTCTTCGAAGGCGAAGAAGGAGCTCCATTGAAAGCGGCAGCAGATGCTGAAGTGGGCGACTTACTGTTATTCGTAGCGGATAAGAAGAGTGTTGTAGCTGATACACTTGGTGCACTTCGCTCTAAGTTTGGTAAAGACCATAACTTAATCGATGAATCAAAATTCAATTTCCTATGGGTTACAGAATGGCCGCTATTTGAATACGACGAAAAAGCAGGTCGCTACTCTGCAGCGCATCACCCATTCACAATGCCAGCTGATGTAGAAGAACTGGTGACAAGCCCTGAAACAGTTAAAGCACTTGCGTATGACCTTGTGTTGAACGGCTATGAGCTTGGTGGTGGATCCCTACGTATTTACGAACGGGATGTTCAGGAAAAAATGTTCGAAGCGCTTGGCTTTACGCAAGAACAAGCTCAAGAACAATTCGGTTTCTTACTCGACGCATTTGATTACGGAACGCCTCCACATGGTGGCTTGGCATTTGGTCTAGACCGAATTGTTATGCTACTCGCGGGTTCAACGAACTTACGCGATACGATTGCATTCCCGAAAACAGCAAGCGCAAGCTGCTTGCTAACAGCAGCACCAGACCGTGTAGATGACGGCCAACTCGCCGAACTTGGCATTCTCGTGATGTCGAAGAAGAAGTAAAAAAAGTAGTGTTACAGGCATCTCTGTGGAAGGATGTTTTCAATTCTTCCATAGAGCCATAGTAGGATTCAATAAGATTTTCATATCATTTTATGTAGTTGGTTAAAATTACTTCTAGTAAAATTATTGAATTGCCTGTCAATATATGATACCATTACGGTAATACGAATCCTGGAGTGTTCGTTGTTTGCCAATCAGTTTTGACCGAACATTCTATCGTCGGGAGCCTGTGTTTTGGTTAGGATGACACGCCTTCTTCGGGGGACGTCAAAGTAATCAGATAGGACACCCACCTGCTGAATTTGCAGGTTCAAAACGATACTACAAAGACGGCACATTCGGGATTTGTTCTTACTTAACTCATAACCCTCTCTGGCGCATGTGCGGAGAGGTTTTTTCTTGGGTAAAATTTTATTCATTCAATTAATGGAAGGCGGAATTAACTTGTTGCATCAATTTTCACGCAATGAATTAGCAATTGGTACAGAAGGTGTACAACGTATGCGTGACATGACAGTCGCGATACTTGGTGTTGGAGGAGTAGGCTCATTCGCAGCAGAAGCTTGCGCAAGAAGTGGTATTGGTCGGATCATACTAGTCGATAAGGACAATGTTGATATTACTAATATTAATCGTCAAAATATTGCTTTTTTATCAACGATTGGTCGCTCGAAAACAGAACTTATGCAGGAACGTATTGCTGATATAAATAAAGACTGTGAAGTGATTTCACTACATATGTTTTATACAGAGGAGACAGCTGAAGAGTTTTTCAGTTACAACCTTGATTATGTCATTGACGCGTCAGATACAATTGCCTACAAAATTCACCTTATCAAGGAATGTGTCGCTCGTGATGTAAAAATCATTTCAAGCATGGGTGCAGCAAACAAAATGGATCCAACACGATTCCGAATTGCGGATATTTCGAAAACGCATACCGATCCAATTGCCAAAGTGATTCGCCTACGTTTGCGCAAAGAAGGTATTCACAAGGGTGTTCCTGTCGTCTTTTCCGATGAAAGTCCAGTTGTAGTAAGGGAAGACGTTGTTGGTACAGTTGGTAAACCAGAAGCACAAATTCGTAAAGCCAAAATGCCTCCAGCTTCCAATGCATTTGTCCCTTCAGTCGCAGGGCTAGTTTGCGCTAGTTGGGTCGTCAATGACATTGTCGCGGATATCCCGATTCAGCGCGTGAAGGACAAGCAATAAGTGAAAATCTCCCGATGTAAAATACATCGGGAGATTTTTGATATGGATTCAGTCCTTAGGAAGTTTTTTTCTTTTGATAATCAAATAAATGCCTATACCAATGAGCGATAGCAGCATAATCACTGGTAAATTCCCGATGAAAAATACAATCAAGCCTGATCCAGCTGCTAACATGAAGTTGGTGCTAGTCGCTAGTTGTTTTTTTGTTTTATCCCAAGTATTTAAATTATTCTTATCCAATATAGGAACAATAACACGATCTTCAAACATGGAAATTTTTATTGTAGAATAAGAGGTTTGATTCTCAAGGTAATTCATCTTGCCGACAATCAATTCAATTTCTTCTTGGACTTTAGCTAAATCAGTAGAAATCTTCAATAAATCCTCCGTCTTTTGTGCCTTACTCATAAAATCAAGCAGGCGAGCCTCTACAGCACGTTTAGATGTCACTCTGGATTGTAAATCTACATATTGTTCTGTTACATCCTGACCTGTTATATTGCGTTCTAATATAGTTGCTGCTTCTTCAGTATCCTTTAAAAAAGATTGGAAGTGTTTCTCTGGAATTCGAACAATCATCGTACCGCTAACAGCTTCGTCATCTGACCGATACACATTGGATTCGACAAGATAGCCTCCATAGTCAGCAACTTTCCTTTCAATCTTCAGCTGCGCTTCTTCAAATTTCTTCACTTTCACTTGTAATTGCGCCTGATGAATAATCATCCGATCTGTTGAGCTTTCTTTCACCTGCGCACCTGCTGATGTAGCTTCTCCACCTGATTGGTCTTGGTCCATCATGGCTACTTCATTTGACATTGTCTCAGATTCAACTATAGCTTTGTCTTCAGAGCTATTAGCACTACACGCTGTTATTAAAATACATAGCACAGATAACGTTAAAATAGAAATGGTTTTATTCAAAATAAGATCCTCCTTCCATTAATCATTAGACGGAATATTAGGGAAAAGGTTACGATTTTTGGTTTAACATCCGAACAAACTATTAATTTATGAAGATTCATTGCACTATCAATCAAAATCCTTCATACTGGAGAATAAAAATAATCTACAATAGGATGTGCAAAAAGTGTTTAGTAAACAAAATGTGGAACAAAAAGAAAAGCAACATGAAAATAGGGGGCGCCTTCTCGTTAAATGTCCCGATAAACCTGGAATTGTATCCGTATTATCAAAATTTTTATTTGACCACCAATCGAATATCGTTGAATCAAGTCAGTATTCCAATGATCCGGAAGGCGGCATGTTTTTTATCCGCATTGAATTTCATAGTGAGGATCTCATAAAGAAATCGAAACAGATGGAGAAGGATTTCGAGGAAATTGCCATCAGGCATTCGATGGACTATCATTTCGCTTATGGACATGAACGTAAGCGAACAGCTATTTTCGTATCAAAAGAACCGTATTGTTTGATGGAGCTTTTATGGGAATGGCAAAATGGTGATTTAGAAACGGATATCGTCGTTATCATAAGTAACCATGAGGATGCCCGTGACATGGTAGAAGCGTTTGGCATTCCTTTTCATTATATACCAGCAAATAAGGATATCCGTAAACAAGTGGAAGAAGAACAGATTCGTTTGATGGAGCAATATGATGTTGATTTACTCATTCTTGCTCGTTATATGCAGATTCTGACACCAGAATTCGTCGAACATTTTCCGAACCAAATCATTAATATCCATCATTCCTTCCTACCGGCATTTATCGGTGCAAAACCATATGAGCGTGCTCATAGCCGAGGGGTCAAAATCATTGGTGCAACATCTCATTATGTGACGAATGATCTCGATGAAGGCCCAATAATCGAGCAAGATATCGAGCGTGTCGATCATCGTGACGATGTTATTGAATTAAAGAAAATCGGTCGCCAAATTGAGCGTCGTGTTCTTGCGAAAGCAGTCAAATGGCATCTTGAAGATCGTATCCTCGTTGAAAACAATAAAACGATTGTGTTTCATTGAATCAATCGCTCCCTACACTACCGTTTTATCGCGGTTGTAGGGAGCTTCTTTTAATTGACCTCTATCAGATAAGCTTTTTAGCTAGTTTGAATTCATTCATTAAATTATCCATAATTGTTTGGACAGAAAATATTTCTTTAATCTCATGAACTCTTGAGCCTGCGAAGACTAAGCCGTTATCAACATCACCGTCTACGGCATGTTTCAACGAGTCGAGTGTACAAAAACGATATGAACATTGCTTTAAACAGTTGTAACATTTTTTTATCTTCACTTTTTTATCACCATAAATTAAATCGGTAAATGGATTACGAATGGCACGTCCTTCCAAGCCGACAGTTGTTTTGACGAGGACGGTATCTCCTTCATTGCAATCGACATACATTTGCTTAAAGGCGGGATGTGCATCGCATTCGTTACTGGCAACAAAGCGTGTCCCCATTTGGACGCCGGCAGCGCCGAGTTGGACAGCTCTTGCGATATCTTCACCATGAATGATACCGCCTGCCGCGATGACAGGAATGCCGACTGATTCCGTCACCTCTGGAAGAACATCGAATAATGCCCTGTCTGTCCCCAAGTGTCCGCCAGCTTCACGACCTTCTACAACAACAGCGGAAGCACCTAGCCTCTCAGAGAGCTTTGCAAGTTTCGCTGAGGATACAATTGAGATAACAGGCACATTATATTCCTTTCCCCAACTGTACATATCACGTGAAATACCAGCGCCTGAAATGATGAAATCTACTTTTTCCTCCATTGCTGCTTTGATGTTCTCCGCAAAATCAGTCATCGCAAACAAGACGTTTACACCGATATAGCCATTACCGTTCGTCAGTTCTCTAGCGCGCCGAATGTGACTTCGAAGTGAATCGGTGGAAATACCTGTCCCTGAAATCGTACCAATCCCTCCGGCATTTGCTACAGCAGAAGCTAGTCCGCTCAGTGAAACCCTAACCCCCATCCCTCCTTGCATAACTGGGATTCTGGGCGTCATATGCCCGATAATCATTTTCGGAATATCCATCAACATAATTTCCTCCTTTTGGTTGTAAAAACTTGTCTAGCGATATGAAAAAGTATTAAAAAATGAAAAGCGATTGTAGCAGGAATGCTCCGAATCTATTATTGTCGGAATAGTGTTAATGATTTTTATTACAATAACATTATTAATAGGTGGGTTATGTGATTTAAATCACATAGATTTTCGATATACAGACATTTTTTGCTTTAGCGACTGAAGGAACAAACTTTACTTGGCGATCGTTCTAGTAAGGAGGATAATGTTTTGCTTTAGATTTTGTCTAGAGTACAGTAAAATGATTGTATGTTTGGAAGAAAGGAAGTCTCAATGTGAAAAATGTTTGGAAGATAGCGACTGCTGGTGTTCTAGCGCTCGTTTTGTCCGCATGCGGCAATGCAGCGGCTAAGGAGAATTTAACAGCTCAAGAGGTTTTTGAAAAAGCAAAAGTAGCTGCAAGTGAATTGCAAAGTGTACATACTACAGTTACTTATGAAGATTTTTGGCAGACATCAGTACCACTGGCTAGAATGTCTACGAAATATGATTTTATTTCCGACGCTACTTTACATCCGGAAACGTTCAAGCAACGATTACTAGTTAGTACGAGCGATCAAGAGAAGTGGGAAGCAAATGTTTATAAAATGAATGACCGTATTTTCATCGAGAAAGATTCAACAAAAACGTTAGATGAATTGACTTCTGGTACACTTTCGGAAATGTTCGGCGCACTGGTAGAGGAAGTGAATCCAACGTTAAACCTGTCCTTTTTCGATACATTTGCAGATGATTTCGAGTTGGAACCAATTGACTACGGTTATAATTTAAGGCTGCCAATGTCGAGGGAGCAATATGAAAAATTCCAAAAGCTAGTGTCTGGAGTGGATGACATTAGTGGGGAATACGCGTTTATCAATAAATTCGAGATTGTGATCGGTATTGATATCAATACATTCTATACAACTGATTTCAAGCTTTCGCTGGATACAACAGCGTATTCAATAACGGAACTCAACGGTAATTCAAAGCGCACGAAGCAAACGATGACGGCAGTTTATAGCAAATATGATCATGTAGAGCCTGTCAAGCTCCCAGTAAAAGTAGTAGACACTGCAGCGCAATGAATTAGATAACCTCATGCAAAGAACCTCTCATTATTAGTAAAATGAGAGGTTCTTTATTATCCTATTTTTTCTTGCGGAATTCCTTTAGTTTTTCATAAATCGCAGCCAATTTCTTTTCCTCGCCGGCGTTGACGGGCTTGTAGAACTCAGTGCCTACAAGTTTGTCGGGTAAGTATTGTTGATTGGTCCAGCCACCGAACGAGCCGAGAGGTGTGTCATGCGGGTATTTGTAGCCGACATGTCCGAGCTCAGCTGCCCCAGCGTAATGAGCATCACGTAAATGAAGGGGGATGTCTCCTGTTTTACCTTCGTTAATAGCCTTTACGGCGGCATCGAATGCTTTATATGCTGAATTCGATTTGGAGGCAAGGCACATTTCAATGACGGCGTTGGCCAGAGGGATACGAGCTTCAGGCATACCGAGTCGAACGGCAGCTTCTGTCGCCGCTAGGACATGTGGACCAACTTCAGGGGAGGCCAATCCGACGTCCTCGTAAGCCATCACTAGTAATCTTCTAGACACGGCTACCAAATCACCAATCTCTAGCAAATTGGCCAAGTAGTACATAGCAGCATTGACATCACTACCACGCACCGATTTTTGCAACGCAGATAATAAATTATAAAAATGCGAGCCTTTTTTATCACCAAACAAACCAATACGACCGAGTAAATTTTCAATGAGCCAGTCCTCGATGATGGTTTTTCCGTCTGTTTCATCACTTGCAGAAATAACTGATTCAAGAACGGTTAATGCTTTGCGCGCATCCCCATTGACACCCTCAGCAATTAATGCGATTTGCTCGTCTGTTATGTCGATGGACATTTTGCCAAGACCACGTTCTTCATCCGTCAACGCATTGTGAAGGACCTCCAACAAATCCTCAGGCTCCAATCGGGATAATTGTCGAATTTCACCACATCTCGAACGAATGGCTGGATTAACGTCATGGTATGGATTTTCTGTCGTTGCACCGATCAATACAATGGCTCCACTTTCAACATGGGGCAGCAAGGTGTCCTGTTGTAATTTATTGAACCGATGAATTTCATCGAGAAATAAAAGCACCTTCCCGGTGATTCGTGATTCCGCTACAACACTTTCTACATCTTTTTTACCAGACACCGTCGCGTTCATGGCGATGAAAGGCAAATCACTTGTACCCGCAATAGCATGCGCTAGTGAAGTTTTGCCGATCCCGGGTTCGCCGTACAAGAGCATTGAAGGCACGTGACCGTTTTTAATCATCCGGTACAACGCTGTCTGCTCGCCGATAATTTCTTTCTGCCCAGCAATTTCATCAATATTTCTAGGGCGCATACGATACGCCAAAGGTTCATTATGCATATAATCGCTCCTCGTACATCAGTTCCACTAGTATACAACATAGGATGAAAGGAAGTCATTTCAAGCTAGCGGATCACCATTTATGTTATACTATTTTGAAGTAAACGTAAGAAAAGGACGGGGTTTATTAGATGAAGATTTCGACAAAGGGACGCTATGGATTGACAATTGTTGTGGAGCTTGGCCGCAAGTATGGGGAAGGTCCAGTACCGTTGAGGAAAATTGCTGAGGAACAGGAATTATCGGAGGCTTATCTTGAACAGCTAATCCCACCACTACGTAACAGTGGTATCGTGAAAAGTGTTCGTGGAGCATACGGAGGCTATATGCTTGCAAAGCAACCAACCGAAATTACTGCTGGAGATGTGATCCGTATCCTTGAAGGTCCGATTCAGCTTGTTGAAGGATTGGAAGAAACTGATGTTCCACAGCAAGCGCTTTGGCATCGTATTGGAGAGGCTGTACGCAGTGTGCTCGATACGACAACGATTCAGGACTTAATGGAAGCGGGTAAGGAATCGGATCAAGATAGTTATATGTTCTACATTTAAAGGAGTTTTCTTAAAAATGACATCAATATACTTAGACCATGCGGCGACGACGCCAGTCCATCCGGCTGTCAGCTCAACGCAACATAAATTGCAACAAACGATTTTTGGCAATCCTTCGAGTATTCATAGCTATGGTAGGGAAGCGAGAAAATGGCTAGATAATGCGCGGAAAACATTGGCACAGTCGATTCATGCAGAGTCAACGGAAATCATTTTTACATCAGGCGGTACAGAAGCAGATAATACCGCTATTTTCGGTACGGCTTTGGCGATGAAAGACAAAGGAGACCATATTATTACGACGACAATCGAACATCATGCTGTGTTAAATCCATGCAAACAACTGGAGATGCTTGGCTACGATGTGACATATTTAGATGTGGATCGCAATGGACAAATTACTGTAGAGCAAGTGAAAAACGCTTTGACAGATCGAACGATTTTGGTTTCGGTTATGTACGGCAATAACGAGGTAGGAACTATTCAACCAATCCGTGAGATTGGCGAATTACTGAAAGAGCATCAGGCAAAATTTCATACGGATGCTGTACAAGCATACGGGCTTATTGAGCTGGATGTGGATGAACTCGGTGTCGATTTATTATCCGTTTCAGCTCATAAACTGAACGGTCCTAAAGGTATTGGTTTTCTTTATCAACGTAAAGGGACCGATACGACATCTTTATTATTCGGTGGGGAACAAGAACGCAAGAGACGTGCCGGTACAGAAAATATTCCAGCAATCGTCGCTTTTGCGGAAGCGGTCACGATTGCTGGACAGGCAATGGCGCAAAATGCCGACCAGTATAAGAAATACGAGGATATATTAACGAGCTTATTTGATGAACAGGATGTTTCATACATGATGAATGTTTCTACCGATGTTGAAAAACTGCCACATGTCCTCAATATTAGCTTTCCAGGAACGGAAATCGAATCACTACTCGTCAATCTCGATATAGCGGGAATTGCTGTCTCAAGTGGCTCAGCATGTACGGCGGGTTCACTTGATCCTTCGCATGTTTTGACAGCCATGTTTGGGGAAGGCTCTCCAAAGCTGCGTAATTCAGTACGTTTCAGCTTTGGCTTAGGTCTAGATGAAATGAAGATAAAAAAAGCGGCAGAAACAACTGCAAGCATTGTTAAACGACTAGTGAAATGAACACAGTAGAATAAAGATAAAAAGGATGAAAAACATATGAGAACAGCAAAAGCACCAGCGGATACACGGGTCGTCGTCGGTATGTCAGGCGGCGTGGACTCATCCGTTGCGGCACTTCTATTAAAAGAACAAGGGTATGATGTCATCGGCATCTTCATGAAAAATTGGGACGATACAGACGAATTTGGTGTCTGCACGGCAACCGAGGATTATGAAGATGTCATCAGTGTGTGCAATGAGATTGGTATCCCGTACTACGCGGTTAATTTCGAAAAACAATATTGGGACAAAGTCTTTACGTATTTCCTAGAAGAATATAAAGCAGGACGTACACCAAACCCAGACGTTATGTGTAATAAAGAAATTAAATTCAAAGCCTTCCTAGAGCACGCGATGAGTCTCGGTGCGGATTATTTGGCAACTGGCCACTATGCACAAGTCGTTGAAGTCGAAGGCGGCGTGTCTATGCTACGTGGGAAAGATGAAAATAAAGATCAAACGTATTTCCTCAATCAGCTGTCACAGGAGCAACTACAAAAAGTGATGTTCCCAATCGGACATATGGATAAAAGTTTAGTGCGTGAAAAAGCAGTCGAAGCAGGGCTAACAACTGCAACGAAAAAAGATTCTACAGGCATTTGTTTTATTGGTGAGCGTAATTTCAAGGAGTTCCTTGGTCAATATTTGCCAGCACAGCCTGGTGAAATGAAAACGATGGATGGTGAAGTCGTCGGAAGACATGATGGCCTTATGTACTATACAATCGGTCAACGTCACGGTCTGGGTATTGGTGGAGCAGGAGACCCGTGGTTTGTTTTTGGTAAAGATTTAGCATCGAATGTCTTGCTTGTCGGTCAAAACTTTCATAATGAAGCACTATTTTCAGATAGCTTGACGGCTATTGATGTTGGTTTTTCAACAGTACGTGCGCTACCAACGACATTTAGCTGTACTGCGAAATTCCGTTACCGTCAGCCTGATACGAACGTGACAGTTGAGTTAACTGGCGATGGCACAGCTATCGTTACATTTGCACAACCAGTCCGTGCGATTACACCAGGACAAGCGGTTGTTTTTTATGATGGAGACGAGTGTCTTGGTGGCGGAACAATTGACACAGTTATTAAAAACGGTATGCAACTTGAGTATGTTGGATAAGGGGAATTTGAATATGAATTACAACGAAATCGGTATTACTGCACTACAAGAAGGAGAATATGAAAAAGCGGTTGAATCGTTTGTCAAAGCGATTGAATTAGCCCCTGAAAATGCGGTCGGCTACATCAATTTAGGAAATGTTTTTGCCTCACTTGGTGATGCTGAAAAAGCAGAGCCTTTTTTCCAAAAGGCAATTACTTTTGATGCGGAAGCGGGTACGGCTTTTTACGGTCTCGCCAACCTTTATTATAATAAAGAGCGCTACGAGGAATCAGCTAAATTATACGAAACAGCAATCCGCCATGGTGTGCAAGAGGCAGATGCTTATTTCATGTTAGGGAAAAGTTTAGAACGTTCGGGCACTGACAAACTAGCGCTGCCATACTTACAACGTGCGGCAGAATTAGCACCTAATGACCTTGAAATCCGGTTGTCATACGGCATTGTGCTTGCCAATATGGAGCTCTTTACAGAGGCGGCAGGCGAATTTCATTTCATTCTCGAGCAGGATGGAGATAATGCCGATGCTCACTATAATTTAGGTTTTTTATATGCAGTATCGACAGAGCAAAAAGCGGATGCACTGGCACATCTAGAAAAGGCATTTACAATCGATCCCGAACATGTCCAAGCGCGTTATATTTTTGACATGATTCAACAGGGTGAAAACGGAAAGTAAGGGGTGGCGGTGGTGGAAGGACACGGCGAGGCAACAAAACCAAATGAGATATTTTTAATAGGTCGACCGGTTGTGACCATCTTCCATAACCCTGATAACCTTTTTACGATTGTCAAACTGAAGGTGCGGGAGACGAACAGCGGCTATGAGGACAAGGAAATCATCGTCAAGGGAAGTTTTCCCCAGCTAACACCTGATGAGGACTACAAATTCACAGGTAGACTTGTCAATCATCCAACATACGGTGCACAATTCGATGTACTGACGTTTGCGAAAGAAATGCCCGCGACAGAAACAGGACTCATTCATTATTTGTCTGGGGACTTATTTCCAGGGATTGGGATGAAAACAGCTCAAACAATTGTCAAAAAACTTGGTAAAGACGTCATTAAGAAAATTTTAGATGATCCATCTGTTCTGGATATGATTCCAAGATTATCGGATGATAAGAAAGAGACACTGGTCTCTGTGCTTGCGCAAAATATGGGACTTGAGCGGACGATTATCCAGTTAAATGAGTGGGGATTCGGTCCGCAAATTGCGATGCGTATTTATCAGACTTATCGTGAAGAAGCGATTTCACAGTTGACTGAAAATCCGTATCGGCTCATTGAAGAGGTTGAAGGGGTCGGCTTTCAGCGTGCGGACGAAGTAGGTAAGAATCTTGGTATCACGGGGAATCACCCTGCAAGGATAAAAGCCGCCATTCTCCATTCGATGAATCAGGCTGTTCAATCAGCTGGACATGTTTTCCTAGAAGCAGAATCCATTTTACCGGATGTTAAGCGTCTTCTTGAAATGAGTCAGCCTATCGACATTCCGTTTGCTTCAATTTCCCAGGCGATTATTGAATTGGTTGAGGAAGGTAAGCTATCTGCTGAAGGTCGCAGATTATACATACCATCTCTTTATTTTTCTGAAATCGGTATTGCTGCAAAAATTGAACGCATTATGCAGAACGATACGACGGATCAGTTTCCAGTGTCCGAAATAAGAAAAGCTGTTGGAGAAGTGGAAGAAAGGCTCAGTGTGAACTATGCAGAAACCCAGGTAGCAGGGATTGAGACTGCTCTTCATTCCCCCGCAATGATCTTAACGGGCGGGCCAGGTACTGGGAAGACGACCGTTATTCGGGGGCTCGTAGAAGTGTACGCCGAACTACATGGTTTATCACTGGATCCAAAGGAATATGCTAAAAAACAAGAACCTTTTCCGATTGTGTTAGCAGCGCCAACTGGACGGGCAGCAAAGCGAATGTCCGAGTCGACGGGATTACCAGCGATGACAATACACCGTTTGCTCGGATTTAATGGGCTTGAAAAGGAAGAAGAGACAGAACGGGAAGTAAAGGGGCGTCTCATTATTATTGATGAGATGTCAATGGTAGATACCTGGCTAGCCCACCAATTGCTAAAAGCGCTTGCTGATGATGTCCAATTGTTATTTGTAGGTGATCAAGATCAGCTACCGCCAGTAGGACCGGGACAAGTGTTACGGGATATGCTCGAGTCGAATAAAGTACCGGTCGTTGAATTAACCGAAATTTATCGACAAAGTGCGGGTTCGACGATTATTGAAATGGCACATATGATTAAACGCTCCGAATGGTCGGCTGATATCACAGAAAAGACATCGGATCGATCGTTCATCAAAGCAGGTGCTGATCGAATACTTGAAGTCGTTGAGCAAGTTGTGAAAAACGCAATTGCCAAAGGGCATCATATTAGAGATATTCAAGTCCTTGCACCGATGTACAAAGGGCCAGCTGGTATTGATGGTTTGAACAAGATGATTCAAGAAATGGTTAATCCACCGGGACCTGATCGCAAGGAAGTTGTTTTCGGCGAAGCCATTTACCGCATCGGTGATAAAGTACTACAACTTGTCAATCAACCCGAAAGTAATGTTTTCAACGGTGATATGGGGGAAGTCATCTCTATTATCAAAGCAAAAGAGACGGTTGATAAAAAAGAATTACTCGTTGTGTCGTATGACGGCATAGAAGTGACCTACGAACGCAATGATTTAAACCAAATCACGCTGGCATACTGCTGTTCCATTCATAAGTCGCAAGGTAGCGAATTTCCTATCGTCATCATGCCTGTTGTTCGTAGTCAACGGAAGATGTTGCGACGAAATTTACTATACACTGGTATCACACGTGCAAAAAACTTCCTCATCCTATGTGGAGAGCCAGAAGAATTTAGAGCAGGAATTAATCGGACGGATGAATTAGAAAGACAAACAACACTGAAAGAGCGCTTGAATGGCGAAATGATCGTACCGGTAAGTGAAGAGACAGCTACTACCCAACAAGCTGTTGATGATACTGAATTGGTTGGACAGACTACAGAAACACAGCCGCAAGTCTATGAGCTAACAATGGCGACATTTATCACCATCGATCCGATGATTGGGATGCAAGGTGTTACACCTTATGACTATCTTGAAACTTCTGATTGACATTCATCATAAAATTTTCTATAATCAAGCCAATCATCATACGAAATACGTCGACGGAGAAAGTACATATGTCTACTCGTCCAGCAAGAAGCCCCTTGGCTGAAAGGGCTTTCGAAGAAGCATATCGAAAAGCTACTCCAGAGTGCAGCTCATCCCTGCCGTCCGCCGCGTTAAGGCAACCAGAGATACCGAATGCAAGTTATTCGGTAATTAGGGTGGTACCGCGAGACTAACATCTTCGCCCCTTGTTTTAGGGGCGGGGATTTTTTATGTTTATGCCCTAAAATAACCTTTATTTCGCCAAACTACTAAGGAGGAATTATTCATGAAAAATCTTACAACGTCACAAATTCGTACTATGTTCCTGGAATACTTCAAAGAGCACGGTCACAGCATTGAGCCTTCTGCACCACTTGTGCCAATCGATGATGCATCCCTTCTATGGATTAACAGCGGTGTTGCAACACTGAAGAAATATTTTGATGGACGGGTCATTCCAACAAATCCACGTATCGTCAATGCACAAAAATCAATCCGTACAAATGATATTGAAAATGTTGGTAAAACAGCACGTCACCATACATTCTTTGAAATGCTTGGTAACTTTTCTATCGGTGATTATTTCAAAGAGCAAGCTATTCTTCATGCTTGGGAATTTCTCACAGACGATAAGTGGATTGGCTTTGATCCAGAATTATTGTCTATTACGATTCATCCAGAAGACGAAGAAGCTTATGCAATTTGGCGCGATAAAGTCGGCATTCCAGAACACCGTATTATCCGTTTAGAAGGTAATTTCTGGGATATCGGAGAGGGTCCAAGCGGTCCTAACTCTGAGATATTCTATGACCGTGGACCAACATACGGCGATGATTTCTCTGATCCAGAATTGTATCCGGGCGGGGAAAACGAACGTTATCTTGAAATTTGGAATTTAGTGTTCTCTGAATTCAACCATAATCCAGATAATACGTATACACCGCTTCCGAAAAAGAATATTGATACGGGCATGGGACTAGAACGTATGGCATCTGTTATCCAAAACGTACCAACCAACTTCGATATCGATATTTTCCAACCAATTATTCAGGCAACAGAACAAGTTTCTGGTGAAAAATACGGTGTCACCGAAGAACAAGATACAGCGTTCAAAGTGATTGCCGACCACATACGTACGGTTGCTTTTGCTATAGGAGACGGAGCACTGCCATCCAATGAAGGTCGAGGTTATGTGCTAAGAAGATTGTTGCGCAGAGCCGTTCGTTTTGCTAAACAATTAGGCATTCACAAGCCATTCATGTACGATCTTGTCCCAGTTGTTGGGGAAGTGATGAAAGACTTCTACCCAGAAGTGGACGAAAAGCAAGCCTTCATCATGAAAGTCATTAAAAATGAAGAAGAACGCTTCCATGAAACATTGAATGAAGGATTGGCAATTTTAACTGGAGTCATCGACAAGTCGAAGTCATCTGGTAATGCTGTTATTGCAGGGGCAGATGCTTTCCGTCTTTATGACACATACGGCTTCCCGTTTGAATTAACAGAGGAATTCGCAGAAGAAGCAAATGTTACAGTCGATCGTGCAGGCTTCGATGCGGAAATGGACAGCCAGCGTAAGCGTGCACGTGCAGCTCGTCAAGACGTCGATTCCATGCATGTTCAGTCAAGCGTACTTGGAGAAATCCATCATGCAAGTGAATTTGTCGGCTATGACACGCTTGAGTGCCAAGCGAAAGTCGTTTCATTGCTACAAAACGGTGCTTTAGTAGAACGTGCATCAGAAGGTGATGACATTCAGTTCATCTTAGACTGCACGCCATTCTACGCGGAAAGCGGAGGACAAGTAGCGGACAAGGGTACGATTAGCGGAGATACATTCGTGGCAGACGTCAAGGATGTTCAAAAAGCACCAAATGGTCAAAATCTGCATACAGCAACGATTCGTTCGGGTGAATTGCTAACAGGAACAACCGTTCATGCTGAAGTCAATCAAGAAGCAAGAAAATTGACGATCCGCAATCACACAGCGACGCATTTGCTTCATAAAGCTTTGAAAGAAGTGTTAGGTGAGCACGTCAATCAGGCAGGTTCTTATGTCGGTCCAGATCGACTACGTTTTGACTTCTCACATTTTGGTCAAGTGACGAAGGAAGAATTAGAGACGATTGAACAGATTGTCAACGAGAAAATCTGGCAGGATATTGCGGTTAATATTGCACAAAAACCGATTGCTGAAGCAAAAGAAATGGGTGCAATGGCACTCTTCGGTGAAAAATACGGAGACGTCGTTCGGGTTGTATCAGTTGGCGATTACTCATTAGAGCTTTGCGGAGGTTGTCACGTTGCATCCACATCTGTCATCGGTTTGTTTAAATTAGTATCTGAAGGCGGAATTGGAGCGGGCACACGCCGTATAGAGGCGCTAACAGGGCAACAAGCTTATCGTTCATTTAAAGAAGAGGAAGCAACGCTCATCAGCGCTGCAAGTCTTGTGAAATCAAATCCGAAAGACCTTGTGACGAAAATCGGAGCAGTACTTGCAGATATGAAAGAGCTCCAGCGTGACAATGAGTCACTTTCTTCGAAGCTAGGAAACAGCCAACTTTCAGAAGTATTCGCAGCAGCGCAGCAAATTGGTGACGTGTCAGTCATCTCTGCACGTGTTGACGTGAAAGATAATAATGGATTGCGTCAGATGATGGATGAGATGAAACAGAAGCAATCAAAGGCGGTCATCGTCCTTGGAGCGGCAGTAGATGGAAAAGTCATGTTGGTGGCTGGTGTGACGGATGATTTGAAGTCCGGGAACTATCATGCGGGTCAAATCGTCAATCATGTTGCGACGCAATGTGATGGTAAGGGTGGCGGTCGTCCGGATATGGCGATGGCTGGAGCAAAAGACGCATCAAAACTTGATGAAGCGCTTCAATCCGTGTATGATTATGTCAAATCAGTTTAACTTGATTCAGCAGAAGTTCCCACTTCTATAAGTGGCAGGATGAATGCCAGAAGAGTATTTCAATCTGCAGATTCAAGTTAAGACTCCGGCGGATGTTAGGGATTTTGAGGGAAGTTAATTGTGCTATGCACAATTCAAAATCCCAACGCAATTACGCCGAGGCGCAATTGATGTCTTCAGTGTAATTGATGAGGAGAAGCAAATCGGGTATAATGAAAACTTGAATACTATCCGATTCGTAAACGGATGATCTGAAAGCGGGGTGTCGATCATGGATTCATACGATAAGACGATGAAATTTAGCTTTCCCGAAGAATCGATGGAGCAGGAAGTGAAGCAGGTCATGCTCCATGTGCACAAGGCACTAGATGATAAGGGATATAACCCAATCAACCAGATTGTTGGCTATCTTCTATCGGGCGATCCAGCGTATATACCACGTCATGAAGAAGCACGTAATTTAATTCGGAAATTGGAACGAGACGAGATTTTAGAAGAACTTGTTAAGTTTTATATCCGTGAAAACGGAGGAAAACCGGATTGAGGACAATGGGATTGGATGTAGGGACCAAAACGGTCGGCGTTGCGATCAGTGATGCGCTTGGGTGGACAGCCCAAGGCATTGAAACGATAAAGATCGATGAAAGTGCCGGCCAGTTTGGCGTGGAAAGAATCCGAGAGCTCGTAAAAGAATACGATGTCACTGGATTTGTAGTGGGCTACCCTAAAAATATGAATAACACAGTTGGACCGAGAGGGGAAGCATCTGAGAACTATGCGAGCCTACTAACAGAAACTTTTGGTTTCCCGGCTATATTATGGGACGAGCGACTGACGACGATGGCTGCAGAGCGTGTATTAATAGATGCTGATGTGAGTCGTAAAAAAAGAAAGACTGTTATTGATAAAATGGCAGCAATCATGATCCTTCAAGGGTATCTTGATTCAAAAAATTGAAGAGGTGATCGGAATGGAACACGGACAAGAAACAATGACGATTGTAGACGAAAATGGAGTTGAACATGTATGTGAGGTTATTTTCACATTCGACTCAGAAGAATTTGGTAAATCATATGTTCTTTATCATATTTTAGGAGAAGATGATACCGAGGACGACGAAGAAGTTGAAATTCACGCATCTTCTTTCATCCCTTCTGAAGACAATGAAGATGGCGAATTGATGCCAATCGAAGATGACGCAGAGTGGGAAATGATTGAAGAAATGCTGAACACGTTTCTCGCTGAAGAGGACGAAGACGAAGAATAATCCATAAGTGCACGGACGGGACGGTGCAGACCGTTCCGTTTTTGTATGGGGTCAATTGATAAGGGGCAGATGATCGAAGCTCCGATTGAAAGAGGTGGATTGCGTATGGATAATGGTTCGAAAAAAGATGTTATGTTTGAACGAATGCGTGAAAAGAAGAAAGAAGTAAAAATCGTCAGACGAATTGTACTTGTCATTACGCTCGTGGTGCTCATTGTCGGTCTGATTGGTGGACGCTCTGTTTATAAATACATAACAGGTGCATTGCAACCGGTCGATCCAGATTCTGAGGAAGTTATTGTGGTGGAAATCCCGATTGGTTCAGGATTGGACACGATTTCTGCTAAATTAGCTGAAAATGGCATTGTTAAGGATGCACGTATCTTTAAGTATTATGCAAAATTTAATAATGAGTCACAATTTCAAGCAGGGACGTACGATTTGACGAAGGCCATGACTTTTGACGAATTGATTGAAAGCTTGAAGACAGGCAAAGTGTACCGAGAACCTGTATTTACAATGACGGTGCCGGAAGGGTTAACTTTGCAGCAAATTGCGGCAGTTATTGAAAAACGCATGGGTATTTCGGAAAAAGAGTTTCTAGATTACGTCAATGATGAGGCGACAATCAGTATGCTGATTGGGAAATATTCAACCATTTTAACAGAGGATATCCGAGCAGAAAATATCAAATATCCACTTGAGGGTTATTTATTCCCGGCGACGTATCCTTTCTATGAGGAGAAGCCTACCGTCGCAACGGTTGTCGATACAATGGTACAGGCGACAGCAACAAATGTCACTCCTTACTTAGATTTTTTACAAAGAGAAGAGAAATCAGTCCACTGGTTGCTGACATTTGCTTCCTTATTGGAAGAAGAAGCGACAGCACAATCGGATCGAGAAACGATTGCGAGCGTATTTTATAATCGTCTGAAGATTGATATGCCATTACAGACGGATCCAACAGTTTTGTATGCATTAGGGAAGCATAAGGATCGTGTTCTCTATGCAGATTTAGAAGTGCAGGATCCATACAACACATATGTCAATAAAGGCTTGCCACCTGGTCCAATTGCAGGTGCAGGGAAGTCATCACTTGAAGCAGTTATCGATCCTTCGCAAACGGATTATTTATTTTTCCTAGCGGATAAGGAAGGCACCAATCATTTTACTGATTCATACGAAGAACATTTGAAAAACCGGGACCTATATTTATCCGGAGATTGAGAGGATTAGCATGACGAAGTATGCGGCATATGTAGCCAATTTTAACAAGCAGCAAGGCCCGTTTGTCGTTGAAATGGAACGCTATGCGGCGACACATCATGTGCCGATTATGGACCGAGACGGTATGGCGTTATTTATCAGTCTATTACGTTTGCAAAAGCCTAAACGTATTCTTGAAATTGGTAGTGCCATTGGCTATTCTGCTATCCGCATCGCGGAGGCACTACCAAATACTTCAATTGTGACGGTTGAACGTGACAATACTAGATATTTGAAAGCAGTTGACTATATTTCGCGCAGTGGATTAGAAGAACAGATTGCAATCGTCGAAGCGGATGCGTTGCTAACAGAAGAGCCAATTATCTTTCAGCAAACCTTCGATGCATTGTTTATAGATGCTGCCAAAGGGCAGTATAAACGCTTTTTTGAAAAGTATGCGCCAACTATTGAAGCAGGTGGAGTCATTTACTGTGATAATATGTTCATGCACGGTGCTATATTGTATGATGAGCAAGACATTCCAAGACGTAATCGCACGATGATACGGAATTTAAAAGAATTTACAGCATGGATTATGGATCATCCAGATTACGAAACCTCTTTGCTATCAGTGGGAGACGGGCTGTTAATCGCGGTGAAAAAAGAACAATAGCTAAACATTTGATGTAAGGGGAAGTTAGATATGCAATCCAAAAAACCTCTCGTCATCGGCATCGCCGGTGGTTCGGGATCCGGTAAAACGAGTGTTACGCATTCAATCTATGATGTATTTAAAGAACATTCTGTCGTAGTCATCGAACAGGATTATTATTATAAGGACCAGTCTCACTTGGAATTTGAAGAACGACTTGAAACGAATTATGACCATCCGTTAGCTTTTGACACAGATTTGTTGATAAGTCATGTAGAGGTGTTACTTAATCGGGAATCGATAGAAAAACCGGTCTATAATTATTCTTTACACACACGGTCCGACGAAACGGTACATATCGAGCCGCAGGATGTCATCATTCTGGAAGGAATTTTAGTATTGGAGGATATGCGTTTACGTGAGTTAATGGATATTAAGTTATTTGTTGATACAGATGCAGATTTACGCATTATTCGCCGCATTATGCGAGACATTAACGAGCGGGGGCGCACAATCGAATCGGTCATCGATCAGTATTTGTCCGTCGTCCGTCCGATGCATAACCAATTCATTGAACCAACGAAGAGATATGCGGATATTATCATTCCAGAAGGTGGGCATAATGAAGTTGCAATTGACTTAATGGTTACAAAAATAAAAACAATTCTTGAATCTGGAACGAAACTGTAATATGATGATGACAGAATTCTATACAGATGAACACTATGTCGCATACCTATTGCAGGAGTGGCATAGTATTTTTATGAAGAGGAATATGAGGAGTGTTGTGAAATGATTACAGAAAAGAAGTTTCCAATGACTGTAGCAGGTAAGCAAAAATTAGAAGAAGAGCTTGAATTTTTGAAAACGGTTAAACGTAAGGAAATCGTAGAACGTATTAAAATCGCGCGTAGTTACGGTGACCTTTCGGAGAACTCGGAATACGATTCTGCAAAAGAAGACCAAGGCTTTCTAGAAGGTAAAATTTCAACGTTAGAGTCGATGATAAGAAATTCAGTTATTATCACTGAAGACGAATTGAATACCGATGAAGTGCGACTCGGGAAAACGGTTACATTTAAAGAGTTGCCTAATGGTGATGAAGAAACGTACACAATTGTCGGGTCCGCTGAAGCGAATCCAATTGAAGGACTTATTTCAAATGATTCTCCGATAGCTAAGGCTTTGATTGGTCGTCGTGCAGATGATGAAGTGAAAATTACAACTCCTGGTGGAGAAATGTTGGTTGTCATTCTTAAAATAAAATGAACGGTCAATAACCACCTTCTTTATTGAGGGTGGTTTTTTTAACTTCATTCAGCAAATTTGTTTGTACTGAAAGCGGAGTGTCAGCTACAGAAGTCTTTCACTTCTATAAGTGGCAAGATGAATGCGAACTAGATTTGTAATTCAATGGGGGTTCAAACCCCGGCTGAATGGGGGAACGCAGGCTAAGTTCGCCACGTCCTGAAACAGTGCCTTAATTTCTACAAAGAACACAGAAATACGGCCAATCGAACCCTTCGCTGTTCGATTGGCAACGCCTGCATGACCAACGTCTTGTTGGCCCAAGCCTCCGGCGGGTGTCAGGGATTTTAAGGATGGCAGTCTAAGTTCGCGACTTCCTGTGGCAACGCCTGCATGACCTACATCCTGTAGGCCTCAAGCTCAATTCAAAATCCGGATGCAATCACGCCGGGGCGTGATTGATCATTTGCCAGAACTACCAATTTGCCTTAAAATCGTTTATATCTGAATGCTGATAACTTGGATAGGGAGGATGATGGTGCATGGCTGAAAGGGAACCTGATTTTTCAAGATCGGGGCGTAACAGAAATCGAAGAGGTTCAAGTATGTTGTTGAATATGTTAATTGGAGTAGTTGTCTTACTCATTATCATTGTAGCTGCGATAATATTTATTAATGGTAATAATGAGGAAAAAGTGGATAATGGTGAAATGATTACAACGGATGGTGTTGACAATCCGTCAGATGAAGTGACAAGCCCAATCCTTGAGGATGAGGATACATCTGCAGAAGATGATGAAGCTGTGGAGGAACCAGTAGTGGAGGATAGCACGTCAGATCCGACTACTGAGCAGCCGGAAGCAATTGTAGAACCGGATCCCGAAATGGATGAGGAGGGCGACGGTGCAAGCGCAGGTGGCTCTGTGACTTATGTTACATCGGACGATGAAATCATTGCGGAGACGGTCATTAATGCAGCGTGGCAACCAATTGGCACAACACAAACAGGTGAACATGCATCGCAGTATGACGGTGAGTCCGTTGACTGGACAGAAAAGCAACAGGCACTTGCATACGCGACTGGATTATCCCAAGATTCGATGATTTTTTGGAAAATCAAAAATGGTGGAGATCCTCAGAAATCTGTGGGAATTGTGTCAACAAAGGATAAAGTCGAAAAATATCGTGTCTATTTAGAGTGGGTTGATGGTGAAGGCTGGAAACCTGTCAAGATGGATGTATTGAAAACGTTGGAATTTGAATATTAAGCGGTACAGGAAAAGGGAATGACTGGAGGAAAAAATATGAAGATCGCGGTAATTGGTGCAATGGAAGAGGAAGTAGAGCTATTACGGGAAGAAATCAGTTCGGGCCAAGTGACAACCGTGGCGGGCTGTGAACTGATTGAAGGACAAATTGGCGAGCATACGGTAATTCTCGTGAAAAGTGGCATTGGTAAAGTAAATGCGGCAATGGCTACAACATTACTCTTAAATAATTTTAAGCCGGATGTCGTATTGAATACAGGGTCAGCAGGTGGATTTTTAGAAACACTTGAAGTGGGAACTGTAGTGATTTCTGATGAAGTTCGTCATCATGATGTCGACGTCACTGCTTTCGGTTACGAGCTCGGGCAAGTGCCGGGACAGCCAGCGACGTACCGTTCAGACGATAAACTAATTGATGTAGCGCGTGCAGCTGTTGAGGAGATTGGGAAATATCCACATGCGACAGGGCTGATTGCTTCCGGTGATACGTTCATGAGCAATGCGGAGCATGTTGACAAGGTGAAGGAACAATTTCCAACGATGATCGCTGCGGAGATGGAAGCAGCAGCTGTTGCACAGGTCTGTCACCAATTCGGTACACCATTTGTTGTTATTCGTGCACTATCGGATATAGCAGGAAAAGAATCATCCATTAGCTTTGATGAGTTCCTACCAGTTGCTGCTCGTCATTCAACTGCTATTGTTTTAAATGCTATCTCGAAACTATAATCATTTCGTGGTAAGATAGATGTAAGTTTAGTTATCTGAATTCAGATAACTAGCCTCTGGCGGGTGTCACGGATTTTTGAGGGTTACTTTTCGAGCTTACTCGAAAAAATCCGGACGCAATCACGCCGGGGCGTGTTTGATTTAGTTTTGAATCAAGGAGGGATTTCACATGTTATTTCTAATGGCAGGTGTATTTATCGCATCAACAGTTATTGCAATCGTTATTGGCCGCGAGGTTCGTGCTAACTGAGTAATCAATTACGTCCTGGCGTAATTACGTAAAGAAGAGGCGTTTCCTATGCTGGGATCACCCCCGCATGGAAACGCCTTTTTGCTTATTCATTATACTCATGCTTAAACAACTGATATAGTTTAACGATTGCCCGTTTTTCGATGCGCGAAACATAGCTTCTGGATATATCGAGTTGCTCTGCAATTTCTTTTTGTGTCATCGGTTGATCATCGAGTAAACCGTAACGTCTTTGAATGATTTCAAGTTCTCGGCCATCTAGTTTCCCAAGATGTCGATATAATCTTTCTTTACGTTCCTTGTATTCTACTGCTTCGACTGGGGTTTCATCATCCGTTTGAAGCAAATCTGCAATTTGCAGTGATTGACCGTCTTTATCCATACCGATTGGATCGAAGAGGGAAACGTCTTTTTGAACTTTTTTCTGTGTGCGCAAATACATGAGTATTTCATTTTCAATACACCGGGCAGCGTATGTGGCTAGTTTTGTTTTTCGGTCTGGTGTGAAGCTGTTGACAGCTTTCATGAGACCAATGGTTCCAATGGAGATATAATCATCAAGTAATTCGTGTTTTGGATGGAATTTTTTTACGATATGGGCAACGAGGCGCATATTGCGTTCAATCAGTTCGTCTCTAGCGTCTTCATCGCCTTCAGCGAGGCGTTGTAGGCAAGACGCTTCTTCTTCCTTCGAAAGGGGACGCTGAAAAGCCTGCCCCCGAATATAGCCGATCACTGCAGGAATTTCGAGCCATAGCTGTACGATTGCCATGACAAACCCGCTCATCGGGCCACCTCCTGTGTCGTTGTATGACAGCATATGCGCTCAGGTCCTGCCATATCACCGATTTTTTAGTCGGACAGGCGATACAGGATGTCCGCATTTTATGGGTAGACACTGTGCTCCCTGCGCTTTTGTTTCGACAATGCGTGTAATGCAGACGATTATGTTATAATCATTTCAGAAACAGTACGATATCGGAGTGGATCATGTGTATACAAATTTTTTACCGGATGAATACGTCAAAAATGTTTTTCATATACGACCAGAAAAACTAGTTGAGCGTGGTGTTAAAGGGATTATTACGGACCTGGACAATACGCTTGTCGAATGGGACCGACCAGGGGCGACCGCTGAAATTATAGAGTGGCTGGCATCTATGAATGAGGTTGGCATACAAGTGATGATTGTTTCAAACAACAATAATACGCGGGTCAAAGCATTTTGTGACCCGCTTGGTATACCGTTTATTTGTGAGGCCCGTAAGCCGCTAAGGAAGTCTTTTAATAAGGCGATTACCACTATGGGTATCCAAAAAGAGCAGGCGGTTTTCATCGGTGATCAGATGATGACCGATATTCTAGGTGGTAACAGAGCAGGTTTGCACACGATACTAGTTGTGCCAGTGGCTAATTCTGACGGCTTTATCACAAAGTTTAACAGAATGATGGAAAGAAGAATTATGGCTAATTTGAAGCGTAAAGGTTTGTTAAAGTGGGAGGAATAAGTTTGGAAGAGATTAAATGTATTGGTTGTGGGATTACGATCCAGACCGACAATCCGAAATTAGAAGGGTATGCCCCCCCGGCATCATTGGAAAAAGAGGACGTTATTTGCAAACGATGTTTCCGACTGCGTAATTATAATGAATTGCAGCCGGTTACATTATCAGGTGACGATTTTCTGAAAATCTTGAATGGCATTGGTCAAAAAGATGGCCTAGTTGTTAAAGTTGTCGATATTTTTGATTTCAATGGTAGCTGGATCAATGGCTTACATCGTTTTGTCGGTAAGAAAGATATTTTATTGATTGGTAATAAAGCAGATATTTTACCGAAGTCATTGAATCCAAATCGATTGATTAATTGGATGAAAACAGAGGCGGCGAAGCTCGGCTTGAAGCCAGTTGATGTCTTGCTTGTTTCTGCGCATACAGGAAAAGGAATGGAAGAAGCATTAACAGCGATTGATACACATCGTCATGGGAAAGATGTCTACGTCGTCGGCTGTACGAATGTCGGGAAATCGACGTTCATTAATCGGATTATTAAAAGTGCGACGGGTATTGGTGAAGTCATTACGACTTCTCATTTCCCAGGAACAACATTAGATCTTGTTGAAATTCCACTTGATGATGGAAAGGCAATTTACGATACGCCAGGAATTATTAATGATCATCAAATTGCCCATTACTTGGATGCGGAAGATTTGAAAGCTATCACGCCTAAAAAAGAAATTAAACCGAAAGTATTTCAGTTGAATGCGGAACAGACGCTATATATTGGGGGACTTGCTCGTTTTGATTTTATCTCGGGGGATCGCTCGTCCTTTACGATTCATGTGTCCAATCATTTACCGATTCATCGGACGAAGTTAGCCAATGCGGATGCGTTGTATAAAGAACATTTAGGTGGATTATTGTCACCACCATCTGGTGAATCATTGGAGAAACTCCCGCCGCTTGTCCGACATGAGTTTTCCGTTAAAAAAGGAAAAATGGATTTGGTCATTTCGGGACTTGGTTGGGTTACTATCCAGCATCCGGGCGTTGTTGTCGCCGTCCATGCACCGCGTGGCGTTGACGTTGTACTACGACCATCCTTAATCTAAGGGGGAACATCCAATGAAGAAATGGTACGCTGTTCTTGGGGACCCAGTTGCCCAATCGATGTCTCCCGCCATGCACGATGCTTGGTTTGCTGACAATGATATCGACGCTACATATGTCCCTATACATGTAACAGCACAAGAGTTTGAGCGCGTAGTAGCCGGCTTGAAGCACCTCGGCTGTAGTGGTTGGAATGCTACTGTGCCGCATAAAAGTGCTATTATCCCATTTTTGGATGAGCTGGAACCATCTGCTAAGCTGATGGACGCCGTTAATACAGTGCAAGTTTTGCCGGATGGATCGCTTGTTGGTTCTAATACAGATGGGCTTGGTTTTGTTCGCTCGCTGGAGGAAGCGTATGGCATGCAATGTAAGGGGAAGAAGGTACTGATGATTGGTGCAGGTGGAGCGGCTCGCGGTATCGCTCATGCGCTTCATAGTCAGGGATATGGACCGATTACATTCACGAATCGAACAGTGGAAAAAGCTAAACAATTGGCATCAGGTGTATCGAATTCTGCAGTGCTATCTATCGGAGAGGCAGAGTCTTCTCTTGCTGAATTTGGACTGATCGTTCAGACGACAACTGTCGGCATGAATTTTGCGCAACCAGGTATGCCGCTAAATCCGAAAAACGTGATAGATGGTGCCGTCGTTGCTGATATCATCTATAACCCACTTGAAACGGAATTTCTTGCTGAAGCCTGTAAAAGAGGTGCTCAAACGATGAACGGCGTCGGCATGTTTGTCCATCAAGGTGCACTTGCATTTGAAACATGGACAGAAGTCCGACCGAATACTGAACAAATGATTAAAAAAATAACAACAATTCTTGGAGGTTAACGCATGTTAACAGGTAAACAAAAAAGATTTTTACGCAGTAATGCAAATCATTTACAACCGCTCGTCCATATTGGTAAAAGTGGCTTAACGGAGTCAGTTATTGCTCAAATTGAGGAAGCACTCGAAGCGAAAGAATTAATCAAAGTAACGATTTTACAAAACTGTGAGCAAGATAAAACGGACATTGCTGCTAAGCTTGAGGAACAAGTCGGTATCGAAGTTGTTCAAGTGATTGGTAGTATCATCGTATTATATAAAGAGTCAGTAGAGAAAAAACGCATCGAATTGCCGTAAGGAGGATTCCATGAAAAAAGTTGGCATACTCGGAGGGACGTTCAATCCACCGCATATCGGCCATCTATTAATTGCGAATGAAGTGAAGCATGCGCTTGGTCTTGATGAAGTCCGATTGATGCCGACTGCGGTCCCACCTCATAAAGTAGCGCCGAACGATGCTACTGCTAGGCAACGTCTGCATATGGTAGAGCTTGCTGTGACTCATATGGCTGGACTAGTTGTATCACCGTTTGAAGTCGATCGAGGTGGTATTTCCTTCACATATGATACGATGGAGCAGTTGACGACTCTTGAGCCTAACAACGACTTTTACTTCATTATCGGCGGAGACATGATTGATCTGTTGCCGGAATGGCATCGCATTGAGGAGCTTGTGTCCCTTGTCAATTTTGTAGGCGTTAAGCGACCTGAAACGATTGGAACGACTCAATTTTCGATTCAATTTGTAGATATTCCACAAATTGATCTTTCTTCAACGTTAATAAGACAACGTTTTGCAGAGAAGGGCACCGTTCAACTACTTATTACTCCTGCTGTGGAGGCATTTATCCGTCAGGAGGGGTTATATGGATGTTAACGAACTTAAACAACAGCTGTCACAGCGACTGACGAAAGAACGTTATGAACACGTCTTGCGCGTTGCAGAAACGGCAAAATTATTAGCGACAAAGTATCTGGTTTCAGTTGAACAAGCGGAGCAGGCGGCGTTGTTCCATGACATTGCAAAATGTATGGATAGGGTTGATTTACAGAGAAGACTTGTATTTGGCAATGTGGACTCACGACTGATTTCATTTCACCATGAGTTGTGGCATGCGCCAGTAGGTGCAATGATTACGCATGACGAATTCAACATAGTGGATGAGGACGTATTGAATGCAATTCGTTATCATACAACGGGGCGCGCGGGTATGACGATGCTTGAAAAACTGATTTATGTTGCTGATATGATTGAACCGGGACGTAATTTTCCTGGCGTGGAACTGTTGCGTCAGCAAGCTGATAAAAGTCTCGATATAGCAATGGGATCCTGCATTTATCAGTCTGTGCAGTTTCTGGTGAATAAAAGAGTACCGGTCTTTCCGAACTCGATTGACTGTTACAATGAACATATGACAAGAAGGGAACAGTGACATAATGACAACTACATTACTAGCAACAGCCTATCAAGCAGTAGAAGATAAAAAAGGGGAAGACATTGTCGTTTTAAACATGGAAGGGGTCTCGCTTATCGCGGACCAATTCATCATCTGTCATGCGAACTCGGAAAGACAAGTCCAAGCAATTGCAAGAGAAGCAGCTGATAAGGCATCAGAAAACGGTTATATGGTAAAAAGAATTGAAGGAATGGATTTAGCAAGATGGGTACTCGTCGATCTTGGTGACGTCGTTGTCCATGTATTCCATCGAGACGAGCGCGGTTACTACAACCTTGAAAAGCTTTGGGGAGATGCTCCATTGCTTGATATGGCTGAAGGAAAATGACTCAGTCCTATACAGAATTTGCTGCTGTCTATGACGAACTTATGACAGACATTCCCTACGATGCTTACGTCGACTTATTGGATGAGGCAGCGGGAGGGATTGCTGGCAAACGGGTTTTGGATATAGGCTGCGGAACAGGATTATTATCTGTTAAACTTGCCAAGCAGGGAGCTCAAGTTACGGGAATTGATCTCTCTGCTGACATGCTGGCAGTAGCGGAGCAGCGGGCAGGTGCATTGTCCTTGCCCGTTCAATTTTTCGAACAACCGATGCAACAGTTAAGTGGTTTCACAGGATTTGATTTAGCTGTTATTGCAATAGATTCCCTCAACTATTTGAGTTGTCAAGCAGATGTACAAGTAACGTTTCAACATATTTATGAATCCCTCACTATAGGTGGCGCATTAGTATTTGATGTTCATTCCACCTTTAAAACAGATGTGATTTTCATGGAAGGACCTTTTACATTTGATGATGGTCGAATTGCATACATATGGGAAACGGAAGAGGGAGATCAACCTCATTCCGTCGATTCCGAACTCGCTTTTTTTGTTCAAGAATCGAATGGCTTGTATAGCCGTTTTGACGAAGTACATAGCCAACGGACATTTGAGGTCCATGAGTATGTGGACATGCTCATGGAAGCTGGTTTTTCAGTCGAGCGTATTTTTGCAGATTGGGAAGAAGAGGCGCCACATGAGGAAAGTGAACGAATATTTTTTCAAGTGCGAAAATAACCCTTCGTGGAGCATTGATTTATGGCGTTCATTCCAATATACTGGAGTGGACTCCATATGGATGCTTTCGAAGAAAGGGTGAACGTACTGTTTCTTTCGTTTGTATCTAGTAAATGGCGTAAAATCATAACCCCAATCGCAGCCATCGCTGTCATTTCCGCTTTACTGTTCCTCCCCAAAGGACAGGCTGACAACAATACGTTTGTCATGAGCGAACAAAACCCATTCCCTGAATTAACAGAGCAACCTAGTGAGGAAGAAACTGAATCGACTGAGACTGTTGTTCCAGCTGTTATTATTGTTGACGTAAAAGGAGCCGTTTTGTATCCAGGTGTCTATTCAATGCAGGAAGAAGACCGTGTCATCGATGCAATCCGTGCAGCAGGTGGCTATTTACCAAATGCTGATTCTCGAATGTTGAATCATGCGATGAAAGTAGTCGATGAATTAGTCATTTATGTACCCGTCGAAGGTGAAGAACTGCTCGAGCCTGCGGTAAGTCCGATAATTGGAACAGCTACCTCGCAAGATGACGGAAAAGTCAATATAAACACAGCGAATACAGAGCAGTTGATGACGATACCAGGCATTGGTTCGTCGAAAGCGGCGGCTATTATTCAGTATCGAGAAGAGCATGGTTTGTTTAAAATGCCAGAATCGTTAATGGATGTATCAGGTATCGGCCAAAAAACTTTCGACAAGTTGGCACCTTTGGTGACAGTTAACTGAAGTAGAATTGAAGATTTATAAATTAGAAAAGTGTGGAGGCAATCATATGGAGCGAATTACATGGGATCAGTTTTTCATGGCACAATGTCATCTATTAGCGGTAAGAAGCACATGCACGAGGCTTGCAGTTGGAGCAACAATAGTCCGTGATAATCGCATTGTGGCAGGTGGCTATAATGGCTCTATTTCAGGTGGTGACCATTGTATTGATCATGGCTGCTATGTCGTCGATAATCATTGTATCCGAACGATTCACGCGGAGATGAACGCATTGCTACAATGCTCAAAATACGGGATTCCAGTTGCGGGTTCGACGTTGTATGTCACGCATTTTCCATGCTTACAGTGCTCGAAAGCGATTATCCAAGCGGGTATTCGGCAAGTGATTTACTCGACGGATTATCGTAATAATGACTATGCGATTAAATTATTTGCCCAATCAGGAGTGGCTGTTCAGCATATTCCTTTCGAGGACAAGCAGGTTGATTTTACGAGTGAAAGTAAGTTGGAGCTGTTCGACGAATTGTTGCATAAAATGCAAGCACTTGGAGTTGAGGATGACGAGCTTATCCCTTATCAGCAAAGAGTTGATGACTTATTCGGCTAATTATCTCGCGTGTACGCTTCATTTATATCGCCATTCCGGTTGCCGTATCAGCATTCGCTGCGTACGGTCCGGTTTATCTATTGTTATGTAATATACTCCTACTCCCCATCTTCTTATTTAGAAAAGAAGATTTTCTCACTCCTATCCTTGCAGTTGCGGCTGCAATTCTTTCTTATTTTTATATCACAACAACAATTCCTGTCATTGTAGAAAAAGGACAAGATACACTTACTTTAACCTGGTCAGATAATGTGAAAATCGACGGAGGCAAAATGAAAGGTTTTGCCAAGACGACTAATGGTCAAACGGTTTACGCTATTTATTCATTTGCAAGCGAACAAGAAAAAGAGCATTTTCTTAAGACGCATATTTCTTCTCTGGTGTTTACGATGACAGGTTCCTTTCAAGAAATCTCCATTCCGTCGCATGATTATTCTTTCGACATGAACAAGTATATGAAGATGTATGGAGCTTCGGGTGTCTTTGAATCGAACTTGATGCTTAGAGCCGACAGGAGAACGGGCATCACTAGTCGTCTTTCTGCACAAAGAGACCAGGTGAAAAGTCATATTGCAGCAACGTTTCCCGAGTCTCTTCAAGTGGAAGCAGAGGCGCTGCTGATAGGCGATCGGAGTGGTATGGATGACGAGCTAGCGGCGAATTATCGGACGCTTGGAATTACACATTTATTTGCCATCTCAGGACTACATGTTGGATTGCTCACTTTTTTGTTTCGTGGGCTATTACTCAGGCTATCCATTAGGAAAGAAACTGTGGATATGCTACTCATTGTCTTGTTGCCTTTTTACGCAGTGATGGCGGGTGGAGCCCCTTCTGTTTGGCGTGCCGTGTCAGTGACGCTACTCGTCCTTTTAGCAGCATCTGGGCGACTGAGGATCAGGTTGGATGATGCACTTGCGATAAGCGCTATTGTTTTTATTGTCTATCAACCTTTTGTATTGTTTCAGCCCGGCTTCCAATTATCTTATTTAGCTGCCTGCTCCCTCGTTTATTCATCTGTATTATTAGCGAAGGCAAAAACAGCGCTGGCAACATCGTTTTATGTCACATCCATTAGTCAGTTGGCGCTTTATCCTGTGTTATTATTCCATTTTCATGAGTTGAGCTTATCATCATTTGTCATGAACCTTGTGTACGTTCCTTTATATTCCATCATTATTTTGCCAGCGAATATTTTGTTGCTTGCAATGACGTCTGTGTTACCGAAACTTGCTGATATAGTATTTCTGCTATATGTCCCTATGGGAGAAAGGGTGGGGGAAGTAACGAGCTGGCTTTCTTCATTACCCTACCAAATATGGACGCCTGGCAAACCGGATGCGTTATGGGCATCCTTAGCAGTAGCGGGTGTGTTGTGCTTTTTTATTTACTGTGAACGAGGAATTCCTGTTTTTCGGGCATTGTCATTGGTCATCGTACCGGCAGTTGCCATGCAGATCATTCCATATCTGGATAGCGGATTGAGAGTGACTTACCTCGACGTCGGGCAAGGGGATAGCATTGTCATTGAGTTGCCGCATCGTCGAGCTGTTTACGTCATTGACACAGGAGGAACGGTGACGTTTGGGGAGCCAAATTGGAAAACACCGGCAAAGCCGTTTGAAGTAGGTAGGAAAATTGTTGTGTCTTATTTAAAGGGTCGAGGTATTACGACCATCGACAAACTGATATTGACGCATGCCGATACCGATCATGTTGAAGGGGCGGATGAAGTGCTTGCCGATATCCGAGTACGCGAAATTCATATTGCGCCAGGGAGTGAAAAGGAGCTAACGATGGAGGAAGTAATACGGCTTGGTGTAGAGCAGCAGATTCCGATTTTTCAGATGAAGGAAGGTATTTCATGGGGGGAGGGTCAGGCTAATTTTCATTATGTGGGGCCAACAGATGGGGTATATAAAGGCAATGATAGTTCACTTGTTTTGTATATGACGACGACGGGTCCATCATTTTTATTTACAGGTGATATGGAGAAAGAAGGAGAACAACAATTTTTGCTCCAGTTTGGACAAGCTGATTTTTCGAATTTCATCCTCAAGGCGGGACATCATGGCAGTCGGACGTCTAGTACAGAAGCGTTCATTGACGTAGTAAAGCCAGAACTGACTATCTTTTCAGCGGGTAAAAATAATCGCTATGGGCATCCTCACCCCGAAGTTGTGGAGACTTTTCATAAATTTGGTCTATCGACATTATCGACGGCTGAATCAGGTTCGATAACGGTGACTGTGAAAAAAGATTCTTACGGAGTTTCTGTGATGGCACCATGAAAAATGGCCTTGCTGTTCCGTGAGGGAACTGCAAGACCGTTCTCTAGACAATATTAACGTGCGACGAGATCAATAATTGTAGCAACCGCAAAAATTACTGAGAAAGCTACAAAAGCTACTATGAAGCCCATACCTGAATCGATAGCATCATTACGTTTGGACTGTACGTCGTGTTCAAATTCGTTCATTGCTACACCTCCTAATTCCATTATAGTATAGATGATAGCGGACAAAAAATCCAGAGCAATCAAACTTTTGTCCATGCTCGTCAGTAAATGACACAATTTGTTCAATTTAATCAACAGGGAATTCAAGCCCCCTGTTGATTTCCGATGTAGTATAATCAAAAGAGATGAATGTAGAAGAGGTGAGGAATGTGGCGACAGCTATATGGAAAAAAATAGCCGCAGGGCAAATCGATTCGGTCTATTTACTAACAGGACTCGAACAACATATATTTGATTCGACGATTACACGTCTGAAAAAGGCGTTGCCTGACCTTGACGAGGCGTCTGTCATACGTTTTGATTTAGAGGAGACGCCTATTGATGTGGTCCTCGAAGAAGCGGATACGTTACCGTTTCTCGAAGAAAAAAAGCTGATCATTGCGAGCAATGCTTCTTTTCTAACCGGGAAAGATAAAAGTAAGGAAAAAGTGATACATAATTTGGAGTTGCTTGAAGCGTGGTTGGCCAATCCATCTCCAACTGCGGTCGTTGTCTTTATTGCTCCTTACGAAAAACTGGATGCAAGGAAACGAATTTTGAAAAAAATGAAGGAACATGCGACAGTCATTGAAGCAGCGCGTTTGCAAGGCAAGGACCTGTTAACGTGGGTTCAACAGGAGGCAGGGGCACATGGTGCGCGTATTGCACCTCAGAACGCGGAGCTGCTTGTGCAAATGGCGGGAGATAGCTTGCTTGGACTTTCCGCGGAGCTTGCTAAAATGGCCACTTATTTAAGTGGAGAGGGTGATATTACGGCGGAGGTCATTGAATCACTTGTGCCGAGAACACCTGAAATGGATGTTTTTCGATTGACTGATGCTTATGTCACCGGACGAGTTGGCGACACGGTTTCTATTTACCATGATCTATTGCGTAATGGTGAAGAGCCCATCATGTTAACTTCGCTAGTAGCAAGTCATATTCGCTTAATGATTCATGTGGGAGCATTGCGGAAAAAAGGCTATCAACAAAGCCAAATTGCTCAAACACTAAGCGTCCACCCTTATCGGGTAAAATTAATGATGGAAAATCGAACCCTGCCAAGTGAAGGGCGTCTGTTGTTGATTTTGGACAAGCTGGCAGTGATCGATTATAAATTGAAATCAACGAGTGGTAAGAGAGAGCGGATATTGGAATTATTTTTTATGGAGCCGCTTCGGAAATAATGAAAAAAAAGACCTTCCTGAATTCAGGAAGGTCTTATCTTTATTAAAGCACTTTTTTTGTAAGACGTGCTTTTTGACGTGATGCAGTATTTTTATGGATAAGGCCTTTACGTGCAGCAGTGTCCATTTTTTTGATAGCATCTTTTAGAAGACCAGTAGCATCTTCAGTTTTAGCGTCAAGAGCAGCTTCAGCTTTGCGGACAGCAGTACGCATAGCGTGCTTTGTGTTTGAGTTCTGTTCGTTTGCAGCAGCGCTTTGTTTCACGCGTTTGATAGCAGATTTAATGTTTGGCAATTCATTCACCTCCAATTTCAGGTAAGGCAAGAGTGTTTCCACGAAGTTTCGGATATCTCTTTCGCAACAAGCATTATTTTAACAAACCGCGAACTAGATTGCAACTAGAAAAACTGAAAGGACCGCGACCAAAGTTCCCCGCGTCCGAAGGTAGGGAGTTTAAAATCGCCACGTTCTGTGGCGACAACTGCATGGCTCACATCCTGTAAGCCTCAATAGTTGCATGACTAACTTCTTGTTGGTCAAAGAATATTTCCTTGACACATCGCACAAACTGGGACGTGAGGTGATTGGATGGCTAAGTATGATTTTTTTCGGACAGATCTTCTAGATGAAAGTGAAGAAATGGTCCGACACAGGACAGCGGCAGAAAAAGATAGGCTAGAAGAAGCGAGCGGTGTGACATTTGGTGAATCGAGATTGGGACGAGTTATCGTTACGTCTGTAACAGTCGATGCAGAGGGAGAAAAAAGGATTGGTAAGAAAAAAGGGACATACATCACGTTAACAGTTCCTGCATTAACGCCAGATGATGACGATGGCATGAAGGACTTATCTCGCGTGTTAATTGATAAGTTGGAAGAAATGCTTGCGGACTTGCCGACCATTAAAAAAGGTAAAGTTCTTTTCATCGGTCTTGGCAATCGGGATATTACACCCGATGCGGTGGGTCCGATGACGATGGACCGTCTTCGTAATATCGTTCCTGATTATTATTCGGAGGATGGTAGTGAAGTATATGTCTATGCCCCTGGAGTGACCATCCAGACAGGACTTGAAACGGCTGATTTTGTCAAAGCCGTTGCCACGGAAATAAAACCAGACGTGCTCATTGTTATTGATGCGTTAGCTGCTCGTAATAGCTCAAGGCTATGTCGCACTATCCAGTTGACGAACACGGGCATTCACCCAGGCTCTGGAGTGGGAAATAGCCGAAAAGAAATATCGGAGGACACGCTCGGCTTGCCGGTCATTGCAATTGGTATCCCGACTGTTGTCGATGGCCCTGTTTTGATTGCAGATGCAATTGATACGATGTTTGGCTATATCGCTTCTAAGATTAATGAAAAGGATAGTCCTTCATCACGCCTTTCTGTTACGCCGTGGTTGCATACTGAAAACAAGGACGCTGACCGTTCCAATTTGCTGCCGATTTTTGGGGATTGGGCCTCGTGGCCACATGAAGATCGCGTTCAATTATTTGAAGAAGTGTTGACGAACCACGAGTTGCGGACGTTCATTTCCCCTAAAGAGATCGACGCATGGGTTTCTATTTATGCAGACACACTTTCTGATTCGTTAGCGTCCTGGTTGTCTGATCTGAAAAAATAGGTATGAGGTCGTTTTCCAGCGCATATAGTTGGAAACGGAGGGATGCCAATTGAAAAAGATATCGCTAATTTGGGGCACACTAATACTCGTTCTCTTCCTGTTTCCTGTAGCTATCAATATGGTCCCGAGTGGACAAACGGCGAAAGCTCCCAAGCTTATGAAAGAGACAACGTATATGGTGTATGCTGCAAATATTCTTGAAGAGGATATAGTCGTTGAAAACTCGGGAACAGCACTTCTTTATTTCACACATTCAAACGAAGCCTATAAACCGGTGACACAAGCAAAAAATGGTGTTATTGCTGTTTCCCATCAGTCTGAAAATATTACGAAGTTTGGTGAGAAATTAAAAACGCAACTTACATTTAACGGCATTGAAACAGATGCGCTATTTATTGATGTGCCTCATACCGGAGCCTATAGATCCATTCGTCCGTATGTGAAAGAACAATTGAATAAAAAAAAATATGATCTCATTATTGATCTTCACAGAGATGATCCTAAGAAAGACCGAACCACTATCGTCTATAATGAAGAAAATTACGCAAAAATTGGTTTTGTCATCGGAATGGAGCATTCGAATTTTGAGCGTAATCGTACCAAGGCGCTGTCGTTGAAAAAAGAGTTGGAGCTACTAGTACCGGGGATTACACGTGATCTCATCATGAAGCATGGACCTGGGGTTGATGGCAAGTATAATCAGGACCTAGACCCCTCACTTCTTGTGATTGAACTTGGCGGCATTGAAAACACAGAAGACGAATTGAATCGGACTGTTGCCGTCATTGCCAAGGCGGCGGCAACGGTTATAGAAAATTCTACACGTGAAGAATAGGTTGTTTGATGTTAATCACTTATACTAAGAAGCGCTTCGAAATCCTGAAGTGCTTCTTTTCGCGTATTTTATTAGCGTATTAGAATGAAATATATAACATCCAAGTAGGATATCTGCTATAATTCATATAGCTAAAATAGGAGTGAACAATACGATGAATTATGAACAGAAACTGGCACGTCAGAAAAATATACGAAACTTCTCCATTATTGCCCATATTGACCATGGAAAATCAACATTGGCCGATCGCATTTTGGAAAAAACGCAAACATTAACAGCACGGGAAATGAAAACCCAAACATTGGACTCAATGGATTTAGAGCGTGAACGCGGAATTACCATTAAATTGAATGCTGTGCAGTTGACGTATACGGCAAAAGATGGGGAGGATTACACATTCCACCTCATCGATACGCCGGGACACGTCGACTTTACATATGAGGTGTCGCGTAGTCTAGCAGCTTGTGAAGGTGCAATCCTTGTCGTCGACTCAGCACAAGGGATTGAAGCGCAAACACTGGCAAACGTTTACCTGGCGCTTGATAACGATCTTGAAATTTTACCCGTTATCAATAAAATCGATTTACCGGCAGCTGATCCCGAACGTGTCAAGCAGGAAATTGAAGACGTGATTGGATTGGATGCTTCAGAGGCAGTTCTAGCTTCTGCCAAAGCTGGTATCGGTATTGAAGATATTTTAGAGCAAATTGTTGAAAAGGTGCCTGCACCTCAAGGAGATCCAGATGCTCCACTGCAAGCGTTAATTTTCGACTCGCATTATGATCCATATAAAGGAGTTATCGTTAATATCCGTATCATGCAAGGTTCGGTTAAGCCGGGCGATATGATCCATATGATGGCGACGGGTAAAAACTTTGAAGTACTTGAAACAGGCGTTTTCACACCGAAAATATCACCTCGCGAAGAACTGACTGTCGGAGATGTAGGCTATCTTTCTGCTTCCATTAAGAATGTTGGCGATACACGCGTAGGGGACACGATTACTAGTGTGAAAAATCCAGCGAGTGAGCCATTAGCGGGTTACCGTCGCATGAATCCAATGGTATTCTGCGGATTGTATCCAATCGATACGTCGAAATACAATGACCTGCGCGATGCGCTTGAAAAATTGGAGTTGAATGACTCTGCTCTTGAATATGAAGCAGAGACTTCACAAGCACTCGGTTTTGGTTATCGTTGTGGTTTCTTGGGGTTATTGCATATGGAAATTATCCAGGAACGGATTGAACGTGAATTCAATATCGACCTGATTACAACTGCACCAAGTGTTATTTACAACGTTGTGCTAACTGACGGCTCTGAGCTGAAGGTGGACAACCCAGCCATGATGCCAGACGCACAAAAAATCGATTATGTAGAAGAACCGTATGTCAAAGCATCGATTATGGTGCCGAATGATTACGTAGGTTCCGTAATGGAGTTGTGTCAGCAAAAACGTGGTAACTTCCTGACAATGGATTATCTCGATTCAACACGTGTCAATATCATTTACGAATTGCCACTTGCGGAAATCGTCTACGACTTCTTTGACCAGTTGAAGTCAGGAACAAAAGGCTACGCATCATTGGATTATGAACTGATTGGCTACAAACAATCGAAACTCGTCAAAATGGACATCCTATTAAATGGCGAACACGTCGATGCATTCAGCTTCATCGTCCATAAAGACTTCTCCTACGAGCGCGGAAAAGTAATCGTTGAAAAACTAAGAAAACTAATCCCAAGACAACAATTCGAAGTGCCTGTTCAAGCGGCCATCGGACAAAAAATTGTCGCTCGTTCAACAATCAAGTCAATGGGTAAAAACGTTCTAGCCAAATGTTACGGTGGAGATATCTCACGTAAACGTAAACTTCTTGATAAGCAAAAAGAAGGTAAAAAACGTATGAAACAAGTTGGATCCGTTGAAGTGCCTCAAGAGGCGTTTATGGCAGTATTGCGGATGGATGAGGATTAAACGCTGTAGGTACGGGGTTTGTGTTTCTGTATCAGGTAAATGTAATTTAATTCTGTATAATATTATGCACCGCATTTAGCCTATTTTTAATAAGCTAAATGCGGTGTTTTTTATTTGAAGAATTATAAAGGTATTTGTATTGATAGGGTCGAACAGTAGATAATGAGCAGGATTTTGTTCTTAATGATAAATCATTTTATAGCAGGAGGATGGAAATATGTTGCATGCCAAAGATGTTTTGTCTGACCAATTGTTAGCAAATGCTAATGACCCTAGCTGGTATGTTCCTTTTTTTGATTCGGTGGAAAATTTGTCTGAGGATCAAGCATTTTGGAAGCCGAATGAAGATAGTAATAGCATCGCTGAAATTGTTTGGCATCTTTTATATTGGAATCAAACATGGCAAACGAGGTACGGAAAGTCTCATGTCAATGCTGTTCCGGCCTTAGAAAATAATAATGAAAGCTTTGTGATCCCTAAAGGCTATACGTTTATCGAACTGAAAAAACAACTTTTAGAGGTACTGTTACATTGGCAAGAATTATTAACTGAAAATAAAGTTGAAAGTAAAGTTAATGGTTTTTCTGAACCTGTGAAGTGGTGGGAGATACTCGCAAATATTACAACCCATAACGCATATCACATTGGTCAAATTATTTATATTCGTAAGTTGCAAAATAGCTGGGGAATAGATGAAGAAGTAAGCAAAAGGTGACTACTCATTTATATGAAGGTCACCTTTTTCGCGTTTACTACTATATGATTGCAGGACCGCTTGTTGGTATGCTGCTGCCAAAATTCCGAGACAAACAGATGGGTTTAATCCCAGAATCCAGAATACTATTGAATGATAAGGTGTTATCCATTTTGCTTTCAATTATAGGAACTTGGTTGGTGTGAAGTAAATAAGCTTAGAACCATTTAAAAACTTCCTTCACATCTGGTCTATTATACGTCGAAAGCGAAAATAAAGAATTCCTACTTCATTTGTTGTATATTAATTACTGAGGAGGGATTATACATGACTAACGAAGAAATTAATCAACTATCTGATAGGCTGTTACAAAGCCTGTACGAGTACCATTTTGCTAATAATGGCGGAAGTTATACATTACCTAAGGCGATGGTTAATGCTGATGTTAAAAGTAAACAAGCTATTGAATATCTAATTGAAAAGGAATATGCCACGGATAGTGGACAAGGGACAGATAACTTGGTGTTAGCAATTACAACGCAAGGTATGGACTATATTAAAAACAAATAAACGTCCATTACGGACGTTTTTTTGTTTATCTCAAAATTAAAAGTAAAGAATAGTTTAATGGAACGTATAAAGTGCAGCTCAACGTTTGTACGACACACCATAATACTGTATGATAATCTATATAGTTTTGAACATAGACAACAGTAAACGATTAAATTAAAAGAGGGCATCCAAGCCCTCTTTTTTCCGTTAAGAGAAGGAGACAACAATCATGAGAGGTATGTATATTCACATCCCATTTTGTCATCAGATTTGTCACTATTGTGATTTCAATAAAGTGTTTTTCAAAAATCAGCCCGTGGATGCGTACATCGAATCGATTGGGCAAGAGCTGGCGATTATGCGGGAACAGGGTATTTCATTTAAAGAGCTGGAAACAGTCTTTTTAGGTGGAGGGACCCCAACATCGCTTTCTGAACAGCAACTGGATCGACTACTGGCGATTATTCACGAATATGTCGATGTACGTGCATTAAAGGAGTTTTCAACGGAAGCAAATCCGGATGAGCTGACATATGGCAAGTTGACCGTGCTGAAAAATGGCGGTGTTGACAGGTTGAGTATTGGTGTCCAATCCTTTGATGCAGACTTGTTGACACGAATTGGTAGAACGCATGGCCCGGACGATGCGGCACGTGTTGTAGGAGAGGCTCGCAAGGCGGGCTTCGATAATATTAGCATCGACTTGATTTATGGTTTGCCAGATCAGACGATCAAGCAATGGCGGGATACACTCAATCAAGCGGCTGCTCTCGAGTTGCCTCATTACTCAGGATACTCACTTATTGTAGAGCCGAAAACGGTCTTTTATAATTTAATGAATAAAGGCAAATTGCCCCTACCTGGCGAGGATATTGAAACGGAAATGTTCACGATGCTTATTGAGGAGATGGAGAAGCAGGGGCGAATGCGCTATGAAATTAGTAATTTCGCAGTTCCAGGTCGTGAATCCATCCATAATCTAATCTATTGGGAAAATGACGGGTATGCTGGTGTTGGTGCGGGTGCGCATGGTTATATAGAGGGCATTCGTTATTCGAATATCGGACCACTTACAAAATATATGGATAAAATAGCATTAGGGGAAAGACCTGTCCAACAAACGCATGTCGTCACAGCAGTAGAAGCGATGGAAGAAGAAATGTTCCTTGGACTTCGTAAATCCAATGGCGTGTCTATTTCTTTATTCCACGAAAAGTTTGGCAAGTCGCTTGAAGAAGTTTATGGAGAAGCTTTACAATTGCTAATGGCAGATGGACTTGTTGAGCGTTTGGATGACGTGGTTAAGCTGACACAACGCGGGGTTTATAGAGGAAACGACGTGTTCCAACAATTTCTTAAATAATACAGAGTCAATTCGTTGACACTTGGGTTTAGATTTGATAAATTATCAGTAGTATTAGCACTCAGAGTTATAGAGTGCTAACAGGAGTGATGATGATGTTAACGAACAGACAATTGCTTATATTGCAACTGACGGTTGACGATTTCATCGAGTCCGCACAACCTGTCGGATCGAGGCAGCTATCCAAAAAGCCAGAAGCTCCGTTTAGTCCGGCGACTATACGTAACGAAATGGCTGATTTGGAGGAGATGGGCTATCTTGAAAAGACCCATACTTCGTCCGGTAGAGTACCTTCCGAAAAAGGATACCGATTTTATGTCGATCATTTATTGACAAGAGAAAAACTAAAAACCGAAGACAGTATTCAATTGCGTTCCATTTTTCGAGAGAAGGTTGTGGAAACAGAGGAGTTAATCAGAAAATCGGCAACGATTCTTTCTGATTTGACGAATTATACATCGATTCTTCTTGGACCAGATACGTCGTTGCATACCGTGAAACGTTTTTCCATCGTTCCTCTAGATGATAAGACGGCCGTTGCCATTATTGTCATGGATAATGGGCGAGTGGAGAACAGATTATTCAATGTGCCGGAAGGATTTACAGCATCTGATATCGAAAAAATGGTCAATATCTTAAATGAGCGCCTTGTCGGTACGCCGCTTGCGCATCTCCAAAGGATGTTAGTCCAGGAAACGAAAACAGTGTTGGAACGTCATATTCATCATACTGGGGAATTATATTCCTCGTTTCAACGGGCAATTGCAATTGAGCCGGAAGAGCGCCTCTATTTTGGTGGTAAAATGAATATGATGAAGCAGCCCGAATTTAATGACATTGGGAAAATGAAGACATTTTTCGAAATGATAGACAAAGGTATGCCGGCTATGCGGTTTTTCCAAGAAGGGCTTGCCGGGATTCATGTACGTATTGGTTCGGAAAATAATCATAATGCGATGGAAGATTACAGTGTTATTACGGCAACCTATTCGGCGGGAGACAATATGGCGGGATCGATTGCCATCATTGGACCTAAACGAATGGATTATGCACGGGTCATCACATTACTCGATCTGATGAGCAATGATTTGTCTAAGGAACTAGCGAGGCTGACAATCGGTGGCGGAACAGCAGGAGGGAAAGAACATTGACTGAAGTTAAAGATGAGTTTGTAGAAGAAAATGCGGTAATAGAAGAAGCAGAAGGTACAAGTGAAGACAATGTAATTGAAGAAATGAGCGAAGTTGACAACAGTGAGCAAAGTGTCATTGAAGGATTGCAGGCACAGCTACAGGAAGAAGAGAATAAGCGGCTTAGATTGCTTGCCGATTATGATAATTTTAAAAGAAGAGTGTCACTTGACCAGGAATCGATGCAGAAATATCGTGCGCAGAACGTTGTGACGAACCTTCTTCCTGTGCTCGATAACTTTGCACGTGCACTTTCTGTTGAAGCAAAAACTGAGGAAGTGCAGTCGATTATGACAGGCATGGAAATGATTTATCGTACATTAATCACTGCACTTGAAACAGAAGGACTTGTTGAGATTGACACAGTGGACCAGGAGTTCGATCCTAATTTCCACCAAGCGATTATGACAGGCGCAGATGACACAAAGCCTTCAGGAGTTATTCTTGAAGAAATGCAAAAAGGGTATTTATTGAAAGATCGTGTCCTTCGACCTTCAATGGTTAAAGTGAACGAATAAAAAAGGTAGTATTATTTCTAGGAGGAATTTGATTATGAGCAAAATTATTGGTATTGACTTAGGAACAACAAACTCAGTAGTGTCAGTATATGAAGGTGGAGAGCCGAAAGTAATTCCAAATCCAGAAGGTAACCGCACAACACCATCTGTTGTCGCGTTCAAAAACGGCGAAAGACAAGTTGGGGAAGTAGCGAAGCGTCAATCGATTACAAACCCGAACACAATTATGTCTGTTAAACGTCATATGGGTTCAGATTATAAAGTGAAAGTGGACGACAAAGAATATACACCACAAGAAGTTTCAGCAATGATTCTTCAATATATGAAAGGATATGCGGAAGAGTATCTTGGCGAGCCCGTTACAAAAGCAGTTATCACAGTCCCTGCTTACTTCAGTGATGCACAGCGTCAAGCCACACAAGATGCAGGTAAAATTGCTGGTCTTGAAGTAGAACGTATCATTAACGAGCCAACTGCGGCAGCACTTGCTTACGGTCTTGATAAAACAGATGAAGACCAAACGATCCTTGTCTATGACCTTGGTGGTGGTACATTTGACGTGTCTATCCTTGAACTAGGCGACGGTGTATTCCAAGTTCTTTCAACTGCTGGAGATAACAAACTTGGTGGAGATGACTTCGATGACGTCATCATTGACTTCCTTGTACAGGAATTCCGCAAAGAAAATGGCGTTGATTTATCAAAAGATAAAATGGCGATGCAACGTTTGAAAGATGGCGCTGAAAAAGCGAAAAAAGACTTGTCAGGTGTAACTTCTGCACAAATCTCACTACCATTCATCACTGCCGGAGAAGCAGGTCCACTTCACCTTGAAGTGACATTATCTCGTGCGAAATTTGACGAATTGACAGCTCATCTTGTCGAGCGTTCAATGGTACCAACTCGTCAAGCGATGAAGGATGCTGAGCTATCTGCATCGCAAATTGATCGTGTTATTCTTGTCGGTGGATCAACACGTATCCCAGCTGTGCAAGAAGCAATTCAAAAAGAAACTGGTAAAGAGCCGTATAAAGGCGTAAACCCAGACGAAGTTGTTGCAATGGGTGCAGCTGTTCAAGGTTCAATCCTAAGCGGAGACGTAACGGATGTAGTACTTCTTGACGTAACACCATTGTCGCTAGGTATTGAAACAATGGGTAACGTATTTACGAAATTAATCGAACGTAATACAACGATTCCAACAAGTAAATCACAAGTATTCTCGACGGCTGCAGACAACCAGCCAGCAGTAGATATTCACGTACTGCAAGGGGAACGTCCGATGTCAGCCGACAATAAAACTCTTGGCCGCTTCCAATTGACGGATATTCCACCAGCACCACGTGGTGTTCCACAAATTGAAGTAACGTTTGATATCGATAAAAATGGTATCGTTACGGTTAAAGCGAAAGACCTTGGTACACAAAAAGAGCAAGATATTACAATCCAAGCGAGCTCAGGTCTATCTGACGACGAAATCGAGCGCATGGTGAAAGATGCAGAAGCAAATGCTGAAGCAGACCAAAAGCGTAAAGAAGAAGCTGACTTGAAAAACGAAGCGGACCAACTTGTCTTCATGGCTGAAAAGACATTGAAAGACCTAGAAGGTAAAGTGTCTGAAGAAGAAGTAACAAGCGTTGAAGAAGCGAAGGAAGAATTGAAAGTTGCACTTGAAGCTGGAGATTTTGATGATATCCGCGCGAAGAAAGACAAATTAGAAGAAATCGTTCAACAAATGACGATGAAACTCTATGAGCAAGCAGCGGCAGAAAATGCTGATGGTGCTGATCAAGCAGGCGAGCCACAGGATGATGGCGTAGTCGATGCTGATTTTGAAGAAATTATCGACGAAGATAAAAACAAATAAGAAGTGTTGACGGAAAAGTCAAAGTCCGATATTCCGGCTTTGGCTTTTTCGTTTTTAATGCGAGTAAGAAGTGCTACAATAGAGATAGGCAAATGTATTTCGGGAGTGTGGAAAATGAGTAAACGAGATTATTATGACGTGCTAGGTTTATCAAAATCGGCGTCCAAAGACGAAATTAGAAAAGCATACAGAGGTCTTTCGAAAAAGTATCACCCTGACTTAAACAAAGCAGCTGACGCTGAAGAGAAATTTAAAGAAGCAACAGAAGCTTATGAAGTGCTAAGTGATGACGCGAAGAAAACGAATTATGACCAATTCGGCCATACTGATCCAAACCAGGGATTCGGTGGTTTCGGCGGCGGCGGTGGTGGAGATGGCTTCGGTTTCGAAGATATATTCAGTACATTTTTCGGTGGCGGTAATTCACGACGACGCGACCCGAATGCACCAAGAAAAGGTGATGATTTACAGTATTCTATGACGATTGATTTTATGGAAGCTGTATTTGGAAAAGAAACGGAAATTGAAATACCGAAAGAAGAAAACTGTGATACTTGTGAAGGTTCGGGTGCTAAAAAAGGGACGTCGCCTAAAACATGTAACCATTGTGGCGGTTCTGGCCAAATTAGCGTCACACAAAACACACCACTTGGTCAGATGGTCAATCGCCGTGCATGTCCACATTGTCAAGGTACAGGGAAAATTATTCCTGAGAAATGTACAACATGTCACGGTGCAGGAAAAGTAACGAAAAGGAAGAAAATCAAAGTCACGATTCCTGAAGGCGTTGATGATGGTCAACAACTTCGCGTAACGGGGCAGGGGGAACCAGGTTATAAAGGTGGACCTGCAGGCGATTTATATATCGTATTCCGTGTGAAGTCACATGAGAAATTCATCCGTGAAGATGATGATATTTACTTAGAGCTAAATCTATCTTACCCACAAGCTGCACTTGGTGATGAAATTGAAGTGCCAACTGTACAAGGCAGTGTTAACTTGAAAATTCCGGCAGGCACACAAACAGGCACACGTTTCCGCTTAAAAGGCAAAGGTGTTAAAAACGTTCATGGACGTGGCATTGGTGATCAGCATGTCGTCGTAAAAATTGTAACACCTAAAAAAATGACAGAAAAACAAAAAGAACTAATGCGTGAATTTGCAGCGATTAGCGGCAATACACCTGAAGAATATTCAAGCTCTTTATTTGATAAAATCAAGCGTACAATCAAAGGCGACTGAAAGGATGAAGTCATTTGAAATGGTCAGAAATTGCCATCCATACAACGCATGAAGCAACTGAAGCGGTAGCGAATATTTTGCATGAAGCAGGTGCTAGTGGTGTTGTCATTGAAGACTCAGTAGAGCCAGATCGAATCCATGAGGACCGTTTCGGGGAGATTTATGCGCTCGACAAAAATGATTTCCCTATCGACGGTGTCATTGTAAAAGCTTATCTACCCGTCAATAGTTTTTTAATCGAAACGATGAAGGATATTAGCCAATCTATCGAAGGCTTAGCTGAGTTTGGGCTAGATGTTGGAAAAAATGCCATTCAAACGAATGAAATTGATGAGGAAGATTGGGCAACTGCATGGAAACAATATTACCATCCAGTTAAAATTTCTGGCCGTTTTACAATTGTCCCAACTTGGGAAGCCTATGAGCCGATTGAGTCTGATGAATTAATCATTGAGCTAGACCCAGGAATGGCATTCGGCACGGGGACGCATCCAACAACAGTGATGTGCTTACAAGCACTCGAAAAGTATGTCAAGCCTGGGCAAACAGTTGTCGATGTTGGTACGGGATCGGGTGTGCTATCAATTGGTGCCGCATTGCTAGGGGCATCCCATATCCATGCGTTAGACTTAGACGATGTAGCAGTTGTTGCAGCGAAAGAAAATATATTGTTGAATAAAGTAGATAAAAAAATCACGGTGACACATGGTAATCTACTGGACTCAATCAAAGAACCGGCTGATATTATTATTGCGAATATCCTTGCAGAAGTTATTTTGTCCTTTTCGCAAGATGCTTATGCCATTTTACCGGAAGAAGGATTGTTCATCGTGTCGGGTATTATTGGGCAGAAGCGTGACCTTGTGAAGGATGATCTTATCCAAAAAGGATTTGATATCGTCGAGTCTGTTCTAATGGAAGATTGGGTAGCTATCGTCGCTCAAAAAAGGGGCGTGTAACCCTTTGCAACGCTATTTTTTACAATCTGAATTTAACGACCGACAGCAAGCAAACATTACAGGTGAGGATGGTAAACATATTCTTCGGGTTATGCGAATGACTGTGGGTGATGAACTGATTGCAGTGTCAGGTGGAGAAGCATACATTTCTACTATTACGGACCTTCTTGAAGATGGGGTCGTGATTCAGAGCCAAGCAAGTTCGCTGAAATCGAATGAAATGCCTGTCCGCGTTACGATTGCCTGTGGTTTACCAAAAGGTGATAAGCTCGATTTAATCGTGCAAAAAGGAACTGAACTGGGCATGGAGGGCATTTTGCCGTTTGAAGCAGAGCGTTCTATTGTCAAATGGGATGCCAAAAAAGGTGATAAAAAAGTGGAACGACTGCGTAAAATTGCGAAAGAGGCTGCGGAGCAATGTCATCGGACGATTATTCCTGATGTCGCAAGTCCGGCTTCCTTTAAACAATTAATCGCACAGTCGGGAAACTATGATGTTCTTCTTTTTGCTGATGAGGAAGATGCTAAAAGTGGCAATCCGAATCGTATTGCAGAACGACTGAAGCAGGTTAATTCAGGTCAAACAGTTCTCACTGTTTTCGGACCTGAAGGCGGTTTATCAAGAAGCGAAGCGGAATTATTACGTTCGGCTGGTTTCTTGCCGATTGCCTTAGGTCCGCGTATTTTGAGAACAGAAACAGCTCCGTTGTATTTATTGTCCGCAATGTCTTACGAATTTGAATGAAAGAGGTGAGCAGTTGATGGCTTCGGTTGCATTTCATACGTTGGGCTGCAAAGTGAATCATTATGAAACTGAGGCGATTTGGCAACTATTTAAAGATGCCGGCTATGGTCGCGAAGATTTTGAAAAGAATTCTGATGTCTATGTCATCAATACATGCACGGTTACCAATACGGGTGACAAGAAAAGTAGGCAGGTAATCCGCCGGGCTATTCGGAAAAACCCGGATGCAGTTATTTGTGTAACGGGTTGTTATGCGCAAACGTCGCCTGCTGAAATTATGGCAATCCCTGGCGTTGACATCGTTGTCGGTACACAGGATCGGCATAAGTTACTCGGTTTAATTGATGAATATCGAGTAGAGCGTCAGCCTATTAATGCTGTTCGTAACATTATGAAAAACCGTGTTTATGAAGAGTTGGATGTCCCTACATTTACGGATCGCACACGTGCTTCGTTGAAAATTCAGGAAGGCTGCAATAACTTCTGTACATTTTGTATTATTCCTTGGGCGCGCGGCTTAATGCGTTCTCGTGATCCGCAGGAAGTCATTCGTCAGGCACAACAACTAGTAGATGCAGGTTATTTGGAGCTTGTGCTGACGGGAATCCATACGGGTGGTTACGGGGAAGATTTGAAGGACTATAATCTTGCACGTTTACTGCGTGATTTGGAGTCGCAAGTGACAGGCCTTAAGCGTTTACGGATTAGTTCAATTGAAGCGAGTCAACTAACAGATGAAGTTATCGACGTTTTGAGAGAGTCAAAAATTGTAGTTCGTCATCTACATATCCCGATTCAGTCCGGATCGGATACCGTCCTAAAGCGGATGCGTAGAAAATATACGATGGCATTTTTTGCGGAGCGTTTAGATAGACTACGCGAGGCACTGCCGCAACTTGCAATTACTTCAGACGTTATTGTTGGTTTTCCTGGTGAAACGGAAGAAGAGTTTATGGACACGTATAATTTCATCCGTGATCATCGGTTTTCCGAGCTACATGTTTTCCCTTATTCAAAACGGACGGGTACACCTGCCGCAAGAATGGAAGACCAAGTTGAGGAAGATGTGAAAAATGAACGTGTACATCGCTTGATTGAACTCAATGATCAATTGGCGAAAGAATATGCATCGACATTTGAAGATGAAGTACTTGAAGTAATCCCAGAAACGTCTTACAAATTGGATCCGGATAGTGGTTTGTATGAAGGCTATACGGATAATTATTTGAAAGTAGTCTTCCCGGCCGATGAGTCGATGGTCGGTAAAATTGTCCGCGTCAAAATTACAAAACCGGGCTATCCATATAACGAAGGACAGTTTGTTCGTGTCATGGAAGATGAGGAAGTGCACGCATAAGTGAACAAGTGAAAAGTCATTTCGACCTTATTTGGTTGGAATGACTTTTTTCGTGCAGAATCAAAGGATTGTTGGTATGATGGAAGAAGTACGGACAACTTGAAGGAGGTATTCATTTGAATACGAAATTTGCAACTTATATTGATCATACATTACTAAAAGCTGACGCGAAGAAGCCTGAAATTATTGTGCTTTGTCAGGAGGCTCGCCAATACAGTTTCGCATCTGTTTGTGTTAATCCGACGTGGGTGAAAACGGCAGCAGCTGAACTTGAAGGCTCACCTGTTAAAGTCTGTACGGTAATTGGTTTCCCGCTTGGCGCATCGACGTCAGCTGTGAAAGCATTTGAAACGACGAATGCGATTGAAAATGGTGCTGGTGAAATTGATATGGTCATTAATGTCGGCGCACTTCGCGGCGGTGATGATGAGCTTGTCCAACAGGATATCGAAGCTGTCGTTCAGGCGGCAAAAGGGAAAGCAATCGTAAAGGTTATTATCGAAACAGCTTTGCTAACGGAGCAAGAAAAAAGAAAAGCATGCGAACTGTCTATCCTTGCAGGCGCTGATTTTGTGAAAACGTCAACAGGCTTTTCAACAGGCGGTGCAACGGAGGAAGATGTTAAACTAATGCGCGCAGTAGTTGGCCCGGAAACTGGAGTTAAAGCATCAGGCGGCGTTCGTAGCTTTGATGACATGAAAAAAATGATTGATGCGGGTGCGACACGAATTGGCGCTAGCTCAGGCGTCCAAATCATGCAGGGCCTAGCATCTGAAACAGATTATTAATCTAACTATATTGAACAAATGATTGTGTGTGTAATGATTGAAAAGGCATACACTACAGTTTGTTTCCTACCGAATTAAAATCAAATATGCCAAAGCATATTTGCGCCCAGATTTTTATCGAGCCTGCTCGATAAACTCCCTTTGAAAATCTGTGGCATCCGCCGGAGGCTTAAATTTAATTCAGTAGAGTTTGTTCCTACTGAATTAAAATCAAATATGCCTTGGCATATTTGTGCCCAGATTTTTATCGAGCCTGCTCGATAAACTCCCTTTGAAAATCTGTGGCATCCGCCGGAGGCTTAAATTTAATTCAGTAGAGTTTGTTCCTACTGAATTAAATTTAAAAGTTTTATATTGACCAAATTTAAATTATGCGGTATAATTCTTGAGTACATGGCACTAGGCTATGTTCGAAGTGTGTTTGGAGGGAGGGACAAGAGATATGTCGAAAACTGTTGTTCGTAAAAACGAATCGCTTGAAGATGCTCTTCGCCGCTTCAAACGTACTGTATCCAAAAGTGGAACAATACAAGAGGTAAGAAAGCGCGAGTTCTATGAGAAACCAAGCGTAAAACGTAAAAAGAAATCTGAAGCTGCAAGGAAACGTAAGTTCTAATTCCTGTTGCCATGAATTCAATCTTGTAATGAATCTAAAATTTGGTAAACCGGAAAATCCTCAGGGGTTTTCCGGTTTATTTGTTGTGAAGATGAATTTTTTAAAGAAAAATGAAACTTCCGAGCTTTTCACCCGTATATAGAGATATAATAAAGTATAGAAAGAGGTGAAACTACAATGCGTAAAATGATAGGAAGCGTACTCCTGTTCATTTTATTCGTATCCATGTTTGCGCTACCATTTGCAGCAACTGATGCGGCTAGTCAAAAAGTATATAAAGTGCCGATTGAAAAAGAAATTGGCAAAGGTACGTATGCATTTTTGCAGCGCTCGTTTTCGGAAGCTAAGGAAGCAGGAGCAGAAGCGATCATCCTGGAGATTGATACACCGGGTGGCTTTGTAGATGCGGCTTGGCAAATTGCTAAGTTAATGGATGAGACAGAGTTGCCGGTAATCGCTTACGTCAATAACAGGGCCATATCAGCTGGTGCGTTTATCGCCCTGCATGCAGATGATATTTACATGTCGAAAAACGCCACAATGGGAGCTTCACAAGTGATTGATTCCGCCGGGAATGCAGCGGCGGATAAGGCACATAGTTCGTGGCGAGCTGATATGAAAAGTGCTGCGGAGTCATCAAGCCATGAACGTGACCCTGAAATTGCTGATGCCATGGCAGATCGTTCAATTAATCTTCCTAAGTATCGGGCAGGTGTAGGCGAGCTGTTGACGCTGACTGCTCGGGAAGCAGAAGAAGTCGGCTACAGTGAAGGTACAGTAGCTTCTTTTAAAGAACTACTTCAAGTGACTGGCTATGAAAATGCAGAAGTCATTTCAACAAATAAAACCTTTGCAGAAGGTCTTGCGAGCATCATTACAAATCCGGTCGTTGTTCCAATCTTGTTGTCAATTGCGAGTCTTGGTCTTGTCTTGGAATTGTATTCGCCAGGATTTGGTGTGCCGGGAACGATGTCTTTGATCGCATTTGTATTATTTTTCTACGGGCATTTAGTGGCTGGTCTTGCGGGCTATGAAACGATTATTCTGTTTGTCATTGGAGCTATTCTTGTCGTCGCAGAATTCTTCCTCCCGCATGGTATAGCAGGAACTATTGGTTCGCTCGCAATTATTGGTAGTATTATTATGGCGGGCGGCAATCCGATACTTATGGCGACTTCTGTCCTTATCGCGATTGTTATCGCTATTACGGGGATGGTGATTATTATGAAGTTTTTCGGTAAAAAGTTGCATTTGCTTAACAAAGTTGTGCTTATGGATTCAACGGATACGGAAAGTGGTTATGTATCTAATGTCAACAGAGTGGAATTACTCGGACGCATTGCTAAAACGTCCACGGCGCTACGGCCAGCGGGTGCCATTGAGCTGGACGGAGAACGTATTGATGTTGTTTCTGAAGGAAGTTACATTGAAAAAGGAATACGTGTTACTATTGTTAAGGTTGAAGGTTCCCGGATTGTAGTGAGGGAATCAGTAGAGAAAGGGGAGAATGAATAATGCCAGCAATTTTAGCTTCAGGTAGTTTTGTAGGAATTGTCATTATTGTTGTAGTAGCAATAATCGTATTGTCCGTATTTTTCACTCTAGTACCCGTCACGCTGTGGATTTCTGCCATGGCTGCAGGTGTACGCGTAAGTATTTTCACACTAATTGGGATGCGTCTGCGTCGAGTTATTCCAAGTCGTATTGTTAACCCGCTTATTAAAGCACATAAGGCGGGGCTTGATGTATCGATTAACCAACTAGAAAGTCATTATCTTGCAGGTGGTAACGTTGACCGCGTTGTCAACGCATTAATCGCTGCGCATCGTGCGAATATCGAATTGACTTTTGAACGTTGTGCTGCCATTGACCTTGCAGGTCGTGACGTACTAGAAGCTGTTCAAATGTCCGTTAACCCGAAAGTGATTGAGACACCATTTATCGCTGGTGTTGCTATGAACGGGATTGAAGTAAAAGCAAAAGCACGTATTACAGTACGTGCCAACATCGACCGCCTTGTCGGGGGTGCTGGTGAAGAAACAATCGTTGCCCGTGTTGGTGAGGGGATTATCTCAACAATCGGTTCATCGATTGACCATGCAAAAGTATTGGAAAATCCAGATATGATTTCTCAAACTGTATTAGCAAAAGGTCTTGACTCAGGAACGGCATTCGAAATTCTATCCATTGATATCGCAGACGTTGATATCGGTAAAAACATCGGTGCCGAACTTCAAACTGAACAAGCGATGGCTGATAAAAATATTGCGCAGGCGAAAGCAGAAGAACGTCGTGCAATGGCTGTTGCCAACGAACAGGAAATGAAGGCGAAAGTAGAAGAAATGCGTGCAAAAGTTGTTGCATCTGAAGCGGAAGTTCCACTTGCGATGGCAGAAGCACTTCGCACAGGTAATATTGGTGTAATGGATTATATGAACTATAAAAATATCCAAGCAGACACAGGTATGCGTGATTCTATTAGCGGTTTTGATGGAGATCATAGCAATCCGGACCTTAAAAAGAACTAATTGATAATCGGCCATTTCCTGGAAGGGGGATGCACGGATGGAACAGATAATCATTCTTGTTATTATTGCGATTGTCTCCTCTTTTTTTAAAAAAGGAAAAGGGAAGACGGAGGGCCCAGCAAAAGGTCAGTCAAAGCCGTTCACGGCAACTGGGCGTGTTCCAGACAGTCCGCAAAGTAAATTGAAAGAAATGTCTAAAGACTTATACCGTGAATTGCAGAAAGAAATGCAACGTACGGATGAGGAACCACCTAGTCGGCAATTGCCGCGGGAAGCAGTACCACAACGACCTGTCGTTGTTCCAGTTCAACCGGTTGTAGCGCCTGTAGTAGCCGAACCTGTTCGTTCTACTACACCGCGTGCGACAGTTGAACGAAAAGAGCGTCCAGATAGCTCGAGGGACCGCAAAAGACATAGCGGACGCCTGTCAGCACATGGCGCTCAATATCAAATGGCATCTACTATGCAATCGCATGATTTAATGCCTAAGACTAAACAGGACCTTATCAAGGGGATTATCTTCTCCGAAATTTTTGGACCACCAAAATCAAAACGATAATCATTGACCCCTTACTCATGTCATACGATATGAGTAGGGGGTTTTTATTTTTGAGAAAAATATTTAATACAGGTTCATCAGTAACAATTGAAGAATTTTCTTCATTACGCATTAATGGTCCATATACATTACTCAAGCTCGGCCCCGATTTTGCGGTGATTAAAAGTGGTGATTACAAAATTGAGGCATCGGGTAAGGATTTGATTGTTGAAACGCTGTCAGAAGAAGTGGCTGTATTTTCGTTTACAGCCATGACGATGTTGCATGTGACATCGGCGGAAGAGGATGAGGAAAAGTATCATGCGTAGGCGATATGATATTAAAGTTTCGGGGAACGGCGACCTAACTGGCTTCCTTACCAAGCTTGCGACAACTGGTGCGAAGGTTTCATCGTTATCTGTCGTAGAAGGTGTGGCTCGCTTTCGAACAGATCGTCAAGGACTGATGATTATTCGTCGCACTAGAAGGCGTTATCGTGTGACTGTCAAAATATCGATTGCTGGAGTAGAGTCGGGTGTGAAGGGGATTTTTAATTCAAATTTATTTCTCATTGCTTGCGTGATTCCCTTTATCGCTTCGTTATTCCTCTGGACAGTGGAAGTGGAATCGGATTGGCCAGAGGTTGTGGAACGAATTGATCAAAAACTGGAAAAAGCTTCGATTGTACCGTTACGACTTCTCGCGTTCATCCCTGATGAAGGGGAGATTCGCAGGGATCTTATGCTCGATGATCCTTCCTTATCATGGGTGCGTTTTAGAAGAGTTGGAGCGACGTTGACGGTCATTCCGATGCTGTCACCTCCAACAATAGATGAAGTAGTAACAGAAGAACCGCCAGCTGATTTAGTCGCACGTACAGGTGGTGTTATTACTGACTTTGCATTAAAAAAGGGGGAAAGGGTCAGTCGTGTCCATCAGACCGTTAAAAAGGGTGATACGCTTGCTACAGGAATTTTAGTACAAGGTGATAAAAGAGCTGTAGTCGGCGCAGACGGGGAGGTCTATGCTGATTATTGGGTGGAATATTCTTTTAATTTACCGAATATCGTTGAGTATCAATTGCAGGGAGAAGAGACGGTGGAGCTTTCTTTTAATTTCCCCTGGCAACAACAAAAGAAAAAGTGGTCTCTTAAATCTTTTATCCAAACAGAACGACATAGAAATGATAAAGCTGGACAGTTCGAATTAGTGGTAGGTATGGAGGAAACTGTTCTTATTCCACTCTTGAAAAATAAATTACTGTCTGAATCATTATCAAAAGCTATCGTTCAAGATGAAAAAATTTTGCACGTGTCATTCGATAATGATAAAGTTAGTGGGACCATATTGTTTTTAATCAATGACAATATTGCTATCAAAAGACCGATTTCACAAGGAGAATGAGACCATGGATGAACAATTGATTCAACTGCATGTCGAAGACCCGAACGAAGCGGTTATGCTACTCGGGATTTCCGACCAAAATATGAAATTAATCGAAGAAGCATTGAGCATTTCCATTTTGACAAGAGGCGACACAATTGCGCTCAGCGGTGAAGAAGACAACCGTGAGTCGGCAAAAGCTCTTTTGGAGCAGCTACTGAAGGTCATTCGCAAAGGCGTGAATATTAATCAGCGCGATGTGTCAACTGCTATTGAGATGGTGAAAGGCGGAACGATTGAATATTTTGCAGAACTATATGATGTAGAAATCGCAAGAAATAGTAAAGGAAAAGCGATTCGTGCGAAAACGATTGGTCAGCGTGAGTATGTCCATGCCATCCGCACGCGGGATCTTGTATTTTGTATTGGACCTGCTGGAACAGGGAAAACATATTTGGCGGTAGTTCTTGCCATTCAAGCGATGAAATCAGGCTCAGCTAAAAGAATTATTTTGACACGCCCTGCTGTAGAGGCAGGAGAGAGTCTGGGCTTTCTTCCTGGCGACTTGAAGGAGAAAGTTGACCCATACCTACGCCCGTTATACGACGCACTCCACGACGTGCTAGGGACGGAACAGACGGATCGACTTATTGAACGAGGAGTTATTGAAATTGCACCGCTTGCTTATATGAGAGGACGAACACTAGATGATGCATTTGTTATTTTGGATGAAGCACAGAATACAACAAAAGCACAAATGAAAATGTTTTTGACGCGTCTTGGCTTTGGTTCTAAAATGGTGATTACAGGGGATAAAACTCAGATTGACTTACCAAGAGGTGTCGAATCTGGTTTAATTGTGACGGAAAGTATTCTAAGCAAAGTGAGTGATATTAGTTTTCAGTACCTAGAACAAGGGGATGTTGTACGCCACCCGCTAGTTGCAAAAATTATTGAAGCTTATGAAGAAGAGCAGTCATCTTAAATTGACTGCTTTTTTTACAGGTACTGCTTTATCTGAATTCAGTCTATATAAAGAAATGGGGGATGTTCAATGCTGCGGCCAATTAGGAAGTTTTTTCTGTCACTGAAATTCACATACTTAGCCATATTCCTGATCGGATTGTCAGGGATACTCCTGTTTTCAATTATGTATGGAAGTGTCAAGAAAGAGACGTATAAGCTGGAATCGTTACAAATTTCGCCAGAAACTATCAGATCTATTAAAACAGTCGAGGATTCAGTGAAAACGGAGCAGGATCGGGAGCGGGCAGCGCGAGAAGTGACGCCTGTCTATCAGTTGTCTCAGGATGTTGGGAAGAATCGACAAGCGATTGCGACATCTATATTCGATTTCCTCATTGACGTAAAAGAGATGGGGGAGCTCGCACAGTCTGAAGATGATGAGTCCGTTTTAGACAATAAAATGCAAATTGCTGAAATGCGTAAAAAGCTCGGTAATCTAGAAAAAGAAGAGCCGGGTTTACGGTTAAGTGATGATGCCATTTCAGTGTTATTGGCGCAAAAAACGGAAGTGTTAAAGGACATCCAATACGTTCTTGCGACGACGATTGATGAAGAGTTGTCGAAGCCAATCCGCAAAGAGGATTTGTCTACGGTTCGCTACGAAGTAGAAAGAAAAATACGTCTTGCGGATACGATTCCACCATCTGTTCTACAAACTATTTTGACATTAGGGCGATTGTTAGTCGTGGAAACAGAAACAATCAATGAGGAAGCAACGGAATCGGGCATTGAGCAAGCGCGTGCAGCTGTTGAACCCACTCGGATTTTGCAAGGACAGGTTATCGTTCGTGAAGGGCAAATGATTGATCGAGAAATTTATAGGCAGCTAGAGCTAACAGGCTTATTGAACAATCAATCGACAGTGAAACCGTTTGCCGGTCTTGCCTTGTTTGTGTTGTTCGTGTCTGGCATTATCTTCATGCATTTCAATACTTGGCAGGAGCATAGTTCTGTAAAGAAAAAAGCATTGGTCATCGTGCTTTCTGTCTTTTTCCTACTCGTCATCATGATGAAACTAATTGCGTTAATTGATAAGGATTTCGATGTCTTATTGGCATTTCTATTCCCGACAGCGTTAGCACCCATGCTAGTAAAGTTGTTGACGAATGAACGAATCGCTATTATGACGACAATTATTACGGCAGCCACTGCAGGCGTGATGTTGCAGGAAGGATTTGCTGCGATCATTCAGATGGAGGTGGCATTGTACATATTATTTGGGGGCGTTGTCAGCCTCTATTTACTAGGAGATGGGGGACGGCGTTCGAGTATTTTGAGAACAAGTGCGGGTGTCGTTGCTTCCAATATGCTATTTATCTCTTTTTATTTGCTGATGACGCAATCTGCTTATGATCTGTCAGAGCTTGGTTTTTACCTAATTGCGGCGATTGCTTCAGGTATTTTGTCGGGAGCCTTAACAATTGGTTTAATGCCATTTTTTGAAACGGCTTTCGGGTTGCTATCAGATATGAAGCTAGTTGAGTTGTCGAATCCGAATCATCCGTTATTGAAGAAAGTATTGATTGAAACACCAGGTACTTATCACCACAGTGTCATGGTTGCGAATTTGTCTGATGCAGCTTGCGAGGCAATTGGTGCCAATGGTTTATTGGCAAGAGTCGGGAGTTACTACCATGATATTGGCAAGACGATGAGACCAGGATTTTTCATCGAAAACCAGCATCCGGGACAAAATCCACATGATGCATTGCCACCGGAAAAAAGCCGTGATATTATTATTGCCCACGCTGAAGACGGCGCAAAGCTATTGGAGAAGTATAAGATGCCGCGTGAAATCATTAATATTGCACGTCAACATCATGGGACGAGCACATTGAAGTATTTTTATGTGAAAGCGAAGGAATCGGGTAAAGAGGTTGTGGAGGAAGAATTCCGCTATCCTGGCCCGAAACCTCAAACGAAGGAAATTGCAATTATTTCGATTGCGGATAGTGTGGAGGCTGCTGTTCGATCGATGAAAGAGCCGACTCCGCAAAAAATTGCTGGACTTGTGCGTGCCATTGTTAACGACCGCTTGAATGATGGACAGTTCGACGAATGCGATCTTTCTATGAAAGAATTAAAGAAAGCAGAAAAAGTGATTTGCGAAACATTAAATGGCACGTTCCATAGTCGGATTGAATATCCCGAGTGAGTGTGAAAGGAGATTGTAAATATGCTAGACCTCTATTTTGACGATGAAACGGCTACCGTTGATCATAAAGTGGAAGGGTTAATTCGTGAATTATTGAGTCACGCGGCGCATGAAGAGGCGCTAGTAGGTGAGGTAGAAGTATCTGTGACGTTTATGATGGATGAAGCGATTCAAGAAGTGAATGCGGAGTATCGTGGCAAGGATACGCCGACGGATGTTATTTCATTTGCGCTTGAAGAGATGACAGAAGGTGAAGTGGCAATTGTTGCAGAAGAAGGCATGCCAACGGTTTTAGGTGATATACTTATTTCTGTGGAAACTGCTACTAGACAGGCAGAGGAATATGGTCATGATTTTACGCGTGAAATGGGATTTCTTGCGCTTCATGGCTTCCTGCATTTGCTCGGTTATGATCATATGACAGAGGATGATGAAACAAAAATGTTCAGCAGACAAAAGGAGATACTTGCTTCATTCGGACTTGAGAGGTGACACAATGCGGAAGTTTTTCAAGGCTTTTGACTATGCATCGAGTGGGATTTTATATGGTATAAAGGCTGAACGAAATTTGAAATTTCATCTAGTTGCTGCTGCTGTTGTGAGTGTTGCAGGTTTATTTACTCGCTTATCAGCGATGGAATGGTGTATCGTTTTACTGCTAGTCGGTGGGATGCTGGCGCTTGAAATGATGAATGCTGCTATCGAGCGTGTTGTGGACCTTATTACGCTAGAAATTCACCCGCTTGCTAAGCAAGCAAAGGATCTTGCAGCGGGAGCTGTGCTAGTGTATGCAATTATAAGTGTTATAATTGGATTGATCATATTTGTACCGAAATGGTTTAATTAGGAGAGTGTTTGTATGGAAATAGAAAAATTGATTGTTGAATCGAAAAAAGCACGGGACAAAGCATATGTCCCTTATTCTAAATTCCCGGTAGGAGCGGCATTAGTTGCTGAGGATGGGACAGTCTATCATGGCTGCAATATTGAAAACTCAGCATATAGTATGACAAATTGTGCGGAGCGGACTGCCTTTTTCAAAGCGGTTTCAGAAGGTGTTCATACATTTAAGGCGTTGGCAGTTGTTGGAGATACAGATGGTCCGATTTCTCCTTGTGGCGCATGTAGACAAGTTATCGCTGAATTTTGTGAGGGCTCTATGCCTGTCTATTTAACGAATTTAAAAGGGGACGTCCTTGAAACTACGGTTGCAGAATTGTTGCCCGGCGCGTTTTCTAAGGAGGATCTCTCTTATGCAGCCAAACAATAAATCATTCAAATCAGGTTTTATTTCGATTATTGGTCGTCCAAACGTAGGGAAATCGACATTTTTGAACCGAGTCGTTGGGCAGAAAATTGCCATTATGAGTGATAAGCCACAGACGACTCGTAACAAAGTGCAAGGAGTTGTGACGACGGAAGACTCGCAATTCATCTTCATTGACACACCAGGGATTCATAAACCAAAGCACAAGTTAGGCGATTTTATGGTGAAGACGGCGCGTAATACATTGAAGGAAGTCGATATCATTATGTTCATGGTCAACGCAGACGAAGCGATTGGCCGTGGGGATCGTTTTATTATCGAAATGCTTGAAAATACGCAGACACCTGTATTTTTGATTATCAATAAAATCGATTTGGTGCATCCAGATGAGCTGTTGAAAATTATTACTTCGTACACATCGGAATACGATTTTGCAGAAATTGTACCGATTTCTGCGATGAATGGAAATAATGTCGAGCGTTTAAATGAGACGTTGACAAAGTATTTGCCGGAAGGGCCGAAATATTATCCAGACGATCAAGTGACGGATCACCCAGAGCGTTTCATCATTTCTGAATTGATTCGCGAAAAGGTTTTGCATTTGACACGGGAAGAGATTCCACATTCCGTGGCGGTTGTTATTGAGAAGATAGAGCGCGAAGAAAAGCGTGAAATGATTAATGTGATGGCGACGATTGTTGTAGACCGCGATTCTCAAAAAGGTATCGTCATTGGGAAAAAAGGTGCGTTGCTGAAAGAGATTGGCACGAAAGCAAGGTATGATATTGAAATGTTGTTAGGATCAAAAGTATTTTTAGAGTTGTGGGTTAAGGTACAAAAGGACTGGCGCAATAAGCCTGGTCAGCTGAAGGAATTTGGTTTTAGAGAAGACGAATATTAATAATAAGGAATGCTGCTTAAGTACGCCACGTTCTGTGGTGACAGCTGCATGACCCGCTTTGTGTGGGCCCGGAGGTGATGACCTTGCTGAATAAATGGGAAGGTATCATTTTAAGAAGTATGCCATATGGCGAATCGAATAAGATTGTCACGCTCTATACGCGAGAGGCTGGCAAGCTAACAGCGATGGCTAGAGGGGCAAAAAAGCCGGCAAGTCGCTTGGCCGCTATTACACAGCCGTTCACACATGGCTCCTTCCTCATTCGAAAAGGAAGGGGCATGGGGACACTTGAACAAGGTGAGCCGATTGACTCAATGCGCCATATTCGCGAGGATCTTGAAGCGACGGCTTACGCGAGTTACGTTGTTGAACTCATTGATCGTCTGACGGAGGATGGTGAGCGTTCTGAGGGCATTTACGGGTTATTGCATGAGGCACTGCATGCCATTAATGAGCAGTATGACCCTGAAGCGATTGCGTTGTTTGTCGAGTGGAAAATGTTGCCGGTAGCCGGTATTCATCCTGTTCTGCATCAGTGCGCAAATTGCGGGGCGACAGAAGGGGAGTTTGCATTTTCTTTTAAAGAAATCGGCTTCCTTTGTCATCGCTGTTTCCATATAGATCGCTATATCATTCGTATTTCGCCAATGCAATTAAAGCTGATAAGGACATTTTACACCGTTCCCATCAATCGAGTCGGCAATTTGACGTTGAAAAAGACAACAAAACAATTTATGAAAAAACTAGTGCGCACCATTTATGATGAACAGGTTGGTATTCGGTTGAAATCGAGATCATTTCTTGACCAACTCGAAGCGACACCTGAATTGCTGCCACGTAAAGAAAAACCGGAGGAATAAGGGGAATAACGCCCCTGTTTCACCGGTTTTTTAAATTGTTTTTATAGTATGGGGGCACTTTGCCTTGTTCATCATAAAGAGTTGAACTACTGCGGTCAACTAGATAGGAGATGGACCAAGAATTCGGTGTTTCTTTTCTCCCCCAATCTTCTTTGAACGTTACAATATATTTTTCTTTTTCTATTTTTTTTACACTCGTTTCTCTTTTAACCGTAAACCCACCAATCATTTCCTCGTTCTTCCCAATTTCTTTTGGGAAATGGTCTATCAGTGTGCCTTCACCAGATGTGCTAAATGTAACTGCATCTTCTTTTGTAAAGGGAGGCATAGGCGGAGAGGTAAATTGAAAATAGCCCCACATTAGAAACAGTGTAGCAATTGGAATTAATAAAAACATTTTTATACTTTTATTATTTTCCATTCTTTTATAGATCCACTTATCGATAATCCCATACAAAATCGCAGCAAACATCCCAAACCATGCAAGTAACATTTCTTGAAAAAAGAAACCACTCGCTAATCCGAAAATACCAAGAATACATACATATAGCCAATCTTTTTTCGGAAACCATTTTCTCTGCATATATTCAATTCCGATTGATACTACGTTTCCATATAGCAGAATAACTGCTCCGACATATATGAAAAGAAAAACAAACCATCCGATGAATCGCTCCCCTTGATTATAAACGGTTTCGGAATTACCAATGGTATCGAGAAAACCTAACACTTCCAAAAAAATAGTTGTGACAACAAATGTAGTCATGATTTTTCTTAGAACTATATTACCTAATTCATTGTTCATGTGTTTTCCCCCCATCTCTTCCACTATACCCAATTCAGTTGAGTGCCACAAAACTTAGGGATGCCATAATAATTAAGATATTAAATACTTTATCATATAAAAAAGAACCTAGACAATTTCACTGTCCAGGTTCTTTTCTCACTTAAAACTCAAGATGTTTCGCGATATATTCTTTCACATCTGCAATTGGCATACGAACTTGTTCCATTGAGTCGCGGTGACGTACTGTTACTTGGCGATCTTCTTCAGAATCGAAGTCATACGTAATACAGAATGGTGTACCAATTTCGTCTTGACGACGGTAGCGTCTACCGATAGATTGAGAATCATCGTATTGAACGTTGAAATGCTTCGCAAGTTCTGCGTATACTGCATCTGCACCATCCGCTAACTTCTTCGATAAAGGAAGAACCGCAGCTTTGACGGGCGCAAGAGCAGGGTGGAAGCGAAGAACTGTACGTTTGTCGTCGTTTTCCAATTCTTCTTCATCATAAGCATCACATAAGAACGCAAGTGTTACGCGGTCAGCACCAAGAGATGGCTCGATGCAATACGGTACGAATTTTTCATTCGTCACAGGATCTTGGTAATGGAAATCCTCACCTGAATGCTCCATATGGCGGTTCAAGTCAAAGTCCGTACGGTTCGCAATACCCCATAGTTCACCCCAGCCAAACGGGAATTTATATTCGATATCAACAGTCCCTTTTGAGTAGTGGGAAAGCTCATCCTCGTTATGTTCACGTAAACGCATAGATGTTTCAGTCATTCCAAGATTCAACAAGAAATTCTTGGAATAATCGCGCCAGTACTCATACCATTTCATATCTTCGCCAGGCTTACAGAAGAATTCAAGCTCCATCTGTTCGAATTCGCGTGTGCGGAACGTGAAGTTTCCTGGTGTAATTTCGTTACGGAAACTTTTACCGATTTGTGCAATCCCGAAAGGCATTTTTTTACGCATTGAACGTTGCACATTTTTAAAGTTGACGAAAATACCTTGTGCTGTTTCAGGACGCAAGAAAATTTGGTTTGCTGATGAATCTGTTACACCTTGTGATGTTTTAAACATCAAGTTAAACTGGCGGATTTCGGTATAGTCCATCGCACCACAAGTAGGGCATACAACATTATGCTCATGAACAAGCTCAGCCATTTTATCGAAAGAAAGACCGTCAACAACTAGTTCAATACCTTTGGCATCAAGTGCATCTTCAATCAATTTGTCAGCACGATGACGCGTTTTACATTTCTTACAGTCAATCATCGGATCATTGAAGTTACCGATGTGGCCTGAAGCTTCCCATACTTTCGGGTTCATCAAAATAGCTGCGTCAAGTCCGACGTTATACGGCGATTCCTGAACAAATTTCTGCCACCAAGCTTTTTTAACGTTGTTTTTCAATTCAATCCCAAGTGGACCATAATCCCATGTATTCGCCAAACCTCCATAAATCTCAGAGCCTGGGAACACAAACCCTCTTTGTTTCGCTAAATTAACAACCTTCTCCATCGACATTGTCACACTGAATCCCTCCAATAATTATGTTGAATCAATTAACTTCCCTTAAAATCTCTATCATCCGGGGGCCGATAGGAAGTAGATCTTAGGTTGCCTTGCTTGATGCAGCAGAGGCTTATGCTGCATCAAATAAAAAAGCACCCATCCCCGGACATAATGTCCGAGGACGAGTGCATGATGACCCGCGGTTCCACCTCGATTGGCTATATAAATAGCCCACTTCATAGTGCAGTAGCTCAAGGATGCCGTTTCATGTCGGTACGGGCTTTCACTGTCCCCGTTCGCTTCATTAGACACTACTTATCGTCCTATCTTCGCCTATTCAATTCAATTTTAGTCTAACATGATTCCAATTTCTTCGCAATAGTGCACGTCTTCGTATATAATTATCGAGGATAAAGAATTGAACGATTAGGGCGGTGACATAAATGGAACTGAATAAGCGCCAGACAGAAATCCTCGCAATCGTAAAAGCGGATGGACCTATTACTGGAGAACAGATTGCTGAACGGCTTACGTTAGCCAGAGCTACTATTCGCCCAGATTTAGCTATTTTAACAATGGCGGGTTATTTAGATGCAAGACCTCGCGTCGGCTATTTCTACTCAGGTAAAAAACCTGTCCAATCCGTTGCCGATAGTATGATTGGTATGAAAGTTCGGGATTTTCAGTCCATCCCGGTTGTAGTCACAGAAAACACTTCGGTCTATGACGCTATTTGTCACATGTTTTTAGAAGATGTTGGCACGCTTTTTGTCGTCAGCAGCTCCTCCCTTCTTATCGGGGTTCTATCGAGAAAAGATTTATTGCGGACTAGTCTTGGGAATAATGACTTGGATAAAATTCCGGTTCACGTCATCATGACACGTATGCCAAATATTACTTACTGTAATAAGCAGGATACGCTGCTACATGTGGCGAAGAAAATGATGGACAGACAGATTGATTCACTACCAGTAGTCAATGACAATGGAGAGGGTCTGGAAGTCATCGGGAGGATTACAAAGACGAATATTACAGCAGCCTTCCTATCACTTTCCGATGATCATGAATTATGAGGAGGATACAATGAAAAAGCTAACGTTATTCATCGTGTCAGATTCTGTCGGTGAAACAGCAGACCTAGTTGCTAAGGCAGCTGCCAGTCAATTTAGACAAGGGCTCGAAGCTGTTTCGATGAAAAGATTTTCACATATAGAAGATGAATCACAACTTCACGAAATTGCTTATTTAGCAAAAAAACAAGAAGCAATTATTATTTATACACTTGTAAAAAATGGGATGCGTCAAAAAATTCAACAGCAATGTTTAGCGCAGGGAGTTCAATGTATTGATTTGCTGGGACCGGTAGTAGATAAAATTGGTTCGGAGTTAGGTGAATCCCCTCTGGAAGAGCCAGGTTTGGTCCGCCAGCTGGATGATGACTATTTCAAAAAAATTGAAGCGATTGAGTTTGCTGTCAAATATGATGATGGAAGGGATCCGCGTGGCATTTTGAAGGCGGATATCGTGTTAGTTGGTGTTTCAAGAACATCTAAAACCCCGTTATCGCAATACTTAGCGCATAAGCGTTATAAAGTAGCGAATGTACCATTAGTACCGGAAGTAGATCCTCCAGAAGAATTATTTATGATCAATCCCGAGAAATGTTTTGGACTTGTCATTTCATCAGAAAAGCTTAATTCGATTCGCAAAGAAAGACTTATCGCACTTGGTCTGAAAGATGATGCTAGTTACGCACGTGTCGAGCGGATTGATAACGAAATTAACCATTTCAATAAGGTTGTATCAAAAATTGGTTGTAAGGTTATTGATGTAACAAATCGTGCTGTTGAAGAAACTGCCAATTTAATTCTTAGCGAAGTTTCTAATTATAACAGATAATATGTGTATAAATAAGTGTTAAAAGCTAAGACATACTGAAGAAGGAGGGCCGCCCGTTAAGATAGGGCTGGTTCTTCTTTTGCGGATTTTACTAAATAGTAATCTTAAAGTCGAGCAAAAGCCTTCGTAGTAGTGTAAAATGAAAGTTTCGGAGTATAATCGAAAATATTTTGTCGAAAACAGAGGATTTTTGAAGAATTTCTCGAAATCAGTATTAGAGTAGTTTGGAAAATGGTGATAGGATGACGAGAATACCAGAAGAGACAATCGAAGCTGTCCGTTCAAAGACTGATATTGTAGATTTGATAGGCGAATATGTACAGCTGACGAAAAGGGGAAAGAATTGGTTTGGGCTTTGTCCATTCCACGGTGAAAGTACACCGTCATTTTCAGTTTCAGAGGATAAGCAATTGTTTCATTGTTTTGGGTGTGGTGCTAGTGGCAATGCTATCACGTTTGTGATGGATATTGAAAATAGTCCATTTACAGAAGCGGTCGTGAAGCTTGCAGAGCGGACGGGTATTGAAATCGACATAATCGTCAGCGATGGCTCTGAAAAACAACCTCACCATGAGTTCAAACCAATGTTTGAAGCACATGCTCTTGCGGCAAACTTCTACAGTCATCTCCTGTTAAACACAGTGGAAGGTGAAGAAGCACTACAATATCTTGAAAAAAGAGGATTTACGAGGGACAGTATCGAAAAATATGGTATTGGGTGGTCTCTCAACGATTGGGAAGCACTAACGAATCTGTTGAAACGCAAAGATTACAACATGATGGATATGGAACGTGCAGGCTTGTGTATTATGAAAGATGATGGGACAGGCTATTTTGATCGGTTCCGGGGGCGCATCATGTTCCCGTTGCGTGACGATACTGGAAATGTTGTAGGGTTCTCAGGCAGGATTTTATCCGGCTCGAAACAAGAGGCAAAATACTTAAATAGTCCCGAAACCCCGATATTTGAAAAAAGTCATATTTTATACAATTTTCACAATGCACGTCTTAACGTCCGGAAATCGGGTAAAGTAATACTGTTTGAAGGATTTATGGATACGATATCGGCCGACCGCGCTGGCGTAACGAATAGCGTTGCCGTTATGGGCACGGCGTTGTCTGATAAGCATCTTATTAAGCTAAAAAGAATTGCGAAGGAAATGATCATTTGCTGTGATGGTGATGATGCCGGCTGGGAAGCGGCGAAACGCTTTGCAGATTTAGCGATGAAAAAAGGAATGGATGTTCAAATTGCTTTGTTGCCGGGGAAGATGGATCCTGACGATTATATTACGCAATTTGGTGGCGAAGCTTTTCGTGAAAAAGTGATTGATAATCCACATTCGTTCATGTCATTCATTATGGCTTATGCGAAGCGCTCTAAGAACTTATCTTATGAAAATGATGTCTTGCAATATATTCATGAAGTGCTGGAAGAATTAGCATTGCGTCCATCGCCGGTAGAACGGGATTTATATATTCGACAGCTTTCGACTGAAACGGGTGTGTCTGTCGATGCCATTCAACAGCAATTCATCAAAATGGCTGGTCAGCAGGCAAAAAGAGCAAAGGCAGCACCGCTACCAGAAGAATGGATACAACAATCCAATCAAGCGGCTCCATCGCGTAAAAAAACGGGTACTGAACGTGCTGAGCGTTTACTGCTCTATCATTTATTAAATGACGGGGAGTTGTTCGATCGGTTACAAACGGACAAGCCAAACTTGTTCATCCGAGATGATTATGTGGCGATATTTGTACGACTTGCAGGTTTTTACGAGCAGCATGGTACGCCTGATTTTCATAGGTTTGCCGAGTCCATAGAGGATCGTGAGCTACGCAAAATTGTGTTGGAAGCGGCCATGGTGGAAAAAGATCCTGAACAAACGCAAGCCGAGATAAATGACTGTATCCATCATTTAGAAAAATATAGGATCAGCTTAGTGATCCAAGCAAAAATGCACGAATCGAAAGAAGCAGAAAAGATGAAGGATCATACCCGGGCGCTGGAGCTGGCCAGGGAAATTATACAGCTCCGGAAAACATGGACGGCATTATAGTCGTATTCCGGTGTACTAAGGAGGAACGGGTAAGATGAGTAAAAAAGAATTAGCTGGAGATATGGAGCACGAACTGACAATTGAGGAAGCGAAAGCAAACCTGTTGGAGGCCGGAAAGAAATCAGGAGAACTGACGCTTGACGAAGTGACAGAAAAGCTAGCGGCATTTGAGATGGAGCCGGAGCAGTTTGAGGAATTCCTGGATTTGATAGAGGCACAGGGAATTGAAATGGATCGTAAAGCGGAAGACGAAACAGGAGAAGAAGGCGGCAAGCCCGCTGCAGAAGAAACGCAGTTCGATTTGAATGATCTTAGCGTACCACCAGGTGTGAAAATTAATGACCCTGTACGCATGTACTTGAAGGAAATTGGCCGTGTCGACTTACTAACAGGTGCTGAAGAAGTTGAACTGGCAATTCGGATTTTAGCTGGTGACGAGGAAGCTAAAAAACGGTTAGCAGAAGCCAATCTTCGTCTTGTTGTTAGTATTGCTAAACGCTATGTTGGACGGGGTATGCTATTCCTAGATCTAATCCAGGAAGGGAATATGGGTCTTATTAAAGCCGTTGAGAAGTTTGACCATACGAAAGGCTTTAAGTTTAGTACGTATGCCACTTGGTGGATTCGTCAAGCGATTACACGTGCGATAGCGGATCAGGCACGTACCATTCGTATTCCGGTTCATATGGTTGAGACCATCAATAAGCTCATTCGAGTGCAACGTCAATTATTGCAGGACCTGGGACGCGAGCCGTCTCCAGAGGAAATTGGAGAAGAAATGGATTTGACTGCAGAAAAAGTGCGTGAAATTTTGAAAATTGCACAAGAGCCAGTATCGTTGGAAACGCCAATTGGAGAAGAGGATGATTCACATCTTGGGGATTTCATCGAAGATTCCGAGGCGCAATCACCATCTGACCATGCGGCTTATGAATTGTTAAAAGAACAGCTAGAGGATGTGCTGGACACTTTAACGGACCGCGAAGAAAATGTTCTTCGTTTACGTTTCGGCTTGGATGATGGACGCACACGCACGCTTGAAGAAGTTGGTAAAGTCTTCGGCGTAACAAGAGAGCGAATTCGCCAAATCGAGGCAAAAGCACTACGTAAACTTCGTCACCCATCAAGAAGTAAAAGATTGAAGGATTTCCTAGAGTAAAAAGACTACACCGGCATATTATTGTGCCGGTGATTTTTACGACACTGCTCTTATTTTTCATCTATGTCGGGGAGTGACAGGACTTATGAATCAACAACGAAAACGAATTATTATTTCTGAAATCAAATATTGGAAGCAGAATAAATTATTGCCGGCACATTATTGTGATTTTCTCATTACACTGTACGCACAAGGGGAAGAGGGAAATAACCAGGAAGTAAAAGTTTCCGAGTCTATTTTAGTGAAAGAAAAAAAGAGGTTGAATCGGATTATCCTACTATTGGTGTTAGTTGCTATAGTTGTTAGTGGGGGTATGTTTATCTTTATGCACTATCCTACAGCGACAATTGCGGCCGCGTCAGTAACTGTGGTCGTATTTTTACTATTGACTTTACGTAAGAAGGCGAATCAGGCATTGGCACCCTTTATATACATAATCGTTTCCTTTATGCTATTGATCATGTCGTTAAAATTATGGTTCGTCTTTTTTGAAGGACATACGATGCTGCTGCTCGGATTATTGATGTTGAATTGTTCACTGTGGCTGTTTGCGGGACGACTGTTAAAGTTACTATACTTCACAATTTCCGGAACAGTGGGTTTATTGTTAATTATCGGATTTCTATTGCTTTCATTTTAAGGTTGTGAAAGTAGTAGTTTATTCGTTATAATTAACTTGTAAGCGTTTACAACAAAGGGGATGAAGATGTTGAATTTTGATTTAACAGAAGAACAGCAGATGATAAAAAAGATGATACGAGAATTTTCGGATGAAGTTGTTGCTCCTGGTGCCATTGAGCGTGATCGAACAAAAGCATTTCCAGTAGAGATTTTTCAGCAGCTTGGGGAAATGGGCTTAATGGGATTGCCGTTTTCGGAGCAATATGGGGGCGGAGGTGCCGATACGGTGAGCTTCGCTATTGTGACAGAGGAACTTAGTCGTGCATGTGCATCGACGGGCATTACGTATTCAGCGCATATTTCGCTTGGGGGAGCACCGTTGAATTTATTTGGTACGGAAGAGCAAAAGCAACAGTATTTGATACCGATTTGTAAGGGAGAATCATTTGGTGCTTTTGGTTTAACAGAGGCGAATGCAGGGTCGGATGCGGGAGGTACGCAAACGATAGCAGTAGAGGATGGCGATGATTTCGTTATTACGGGCTCAAAGGTGTTCATTACGAATGCAAGTTATGCCAAGCATCTTGCTATAACAGCCATTACGGGAACTGTTGATGGTGAAAAAGAAATTAGTGCAATTATAGTTCCGACGGATGCACCTGGATTCACGATTATTAATAATTATGAAAAAATGGGGCTGAATGCTTCTAATACGACGGAGCTTGTGTTAGACCATGTCCGTGTACCAAAAACAAACTTGTTAGGGGAGCGAGGGAATGGCTTCCGCCAGTTTTTAGTGACATTGGATGGAGGACGTATCGGTATTGGAGCAATGGCTGTAGGTATCGCTCAGGCTGCTTTCGATCGAGCGCTCAGTTATTCGAAAGAACGTAAGCAATTCGGAAAAACATTAGCACAATTTCAAATTACACAATTTAAATTGGCAGATATGGCTTTGAAAATTGAATTGGCACGTAACATGGTCTATAAAGCAGCTTGGTTAAAAGATCAGGGACGTCCATTTTCAAAAGAGGCATCCATGTGTAAGCTTTACGCTTCAGAAATTGCAATGGAAATAGCGTCGGAAGCTATTCAAATTCATGGCGGATATGGCTATATGAAGGAATATGAGGTCGAACGATATATGCGTGATGCTAAATTACTAGAAATTGGGGAAGGGACATCAGAGGTCCAACGTATGGTCATTGCGCGTCTGATTGGTTGTTAACTTACAGCAGTAGTAAATAAAAATTTGTCGAAATTGTTACAGCGAATTAAAAGATAATCAATAACTCTTTCAGTTTTCAATTGAATACAGTACAATAATAGTTGTGCACTGTATCAAATACAGTATCAATTTAAATGAAGGAGGTAATATCAATGGGTAAAAATCCAATAGTACCTTATATCCTAATTTTCGCGCTTGGACTTGGTCTTATTTTCTTTATGTCCCTTTATGGACTTGATCAACAAGAAGAAATCGCAAATAAGGATGACGAAGGTAAAACTGAAGATGTAGCTACAGCAGAATTTGACGCTGAAGCAGTTGCTCAAGGTAAATGTATCGCCTGTCACGGCGGAGATCTAACAGGCGGTGGTGGTCCAGGTTTGGTTGGCACTACTCTTTCTAAAGATGAGATCAAAGACATCATCTTAAATGGTAAGGGTGCTGGAATGCCAGCTGGACTTATTAAAGATGACGCTGAACTTGATGCAATGGCAGACTATATTTTAGCACTTAAATAATTTGTAATATGCAAGGGCTGTCAGTCAGCAGAAGAACTCTGTCGACTGACAGCTTTTTTCTATTGACTAAAATGGTACACTATTGACTACATACTAACAGTGAAAGGTGAGGATAATGTGAACACAGTGCATTTATCAACACGATTGGCTACGGTTGCTTCTTTTGTCGAAACAGGGGCTGTTGTCGCAGATATTGGAAGTGATCATGCTTATTTGCCTTGCTTCCTTGTTCATAATGGCATCGTTGAGCGGGCGATTGCGGGGGAGGTCGTCAAAGGACCTTATGATTCAGCGGTTAAAAATGTGCGACATGAGGGGTTAGCATCCGCAGTTACGGTCCGTTTGGCAAATGGTTTATTGGCGATCGAAGCGAGCGACAGGGTTGATACGGTGACCATTGCGGGAATGGGTGGACCACTCATTGCTTCAATTTTAGAGAGTGGGAAGGATCGACTTCAAGGCGTGAAGCGTATTATTGCGCAGCCGAATATTTATGCAAAAGCGATTCGTGAATGGGCGATTTCAAATGATTGGGGCATTATTGAAGAGGCAATTTTGAAGGAAGACGGCAAAATTTATGAAGTTATTGTGTTGGAAAGAGGCCTAGCTATGTATAGCGAACTCGAAATGCTCGTAGGTCCTATCTTGCTACAAGCTAAATCAGCTGTCTTTTTGGAAAAATGGCAAAGAGAATTGAAAGAATGGCAACGTGTGTTAGTCTCTCTTGAAAAGGCAGAGCAAACAGCTGCAATTGAAGAGCGTAAGCATGAGTTGGTTATGCAAATCGACTTTGTTGGAAAGGCGTTGATGATATGAAAAAAGTCAATGGGCATGAAGTAATCACTCTTTTTGAACAATGGTCTCCGAAACGCTTTGCGATGGAGGGGGATCCTGTAGGTCTTCATATTGGTCAATTAAACCGCACAGTAGAAAAAGTACTTATTACACTGGATGTCAATGAGGAGGTAATTGATGAGGCGATTCGAAGTGGCGCCACTCTTATTATTGCCCATCATCCACCCCTTTTCAGACCGTTGAAAAGTTTAGTAACGGATACACCACAGGGGAGAATGATTGAGAAGTGTGTGAAAAACGATATTGCCGTGTATGCGGCGCATACGAATTTAGACGTTGCTCCTGGTGGTGTCAATGACATGCTCGCTGCTAAGTTAGGGTTACTTGAGACAGCAGTTGTTGAACCGACCTTTTCGGAGCCGTTATACAAACTTGTTGTTTTCAGCCCTGTGACACATGCAGATGACCTTAGGAAGGCATTAGCACAGGCGGGTGCAGGTGCAATTGGTGATTACATTGGATGTAGCTTTAGTTCTACAGGGGCAGGTCGTTTTACGCCAGTTAAAGGGGCCGAACCGTATATTGGGGAAATTGGACAAGGTGAAGAAGTCCATGAGGAAAAAATTGAAGTCGTCCTGTCAGGGAACATTCGTAATAAAGTACTGAAGGCTATGCTGTTGGTACATCCTTATGAAGAACCTGCCTACGATTTCTTCGCCCTAGATCAACGAGTCAATGAATACGGTCTCGGTCGAATAGGTATGCTGGAGGAGAAGACGACGCTTGTAGAGTTTGCTGAGCATGTGAAAGAGGTATTTGGTGTTCCAGCTCTGCGTTTTGTTGGTGATCCTACTAAGGAAATCAAAAAAGTCGCAGTGCTAGGCGGCGATGGTAATAAATATATTAGTGCTGCTAAGAGAGCGGGTGCAGATGTGCTGGTCACAGGAGATTTATATTACCATGTAGCGCATGATGCCGAGGTGATGGGACTTGCTGTCATTGATCCAGGGCATAATATTGAAAAAGTAATGATTGCAGGTGTTGCAGGTTATATGCAGGATGCATGTACAAAAGCGGGGTACAATGTAAAGTTCATTGAATCAGCAGTAATTACAGAACCATTTCAATTCATCTAACCTATAAAAATGAACCGACCTCATGAAAAATAGAGGTCGGTTCATTTTATGTTGTCGCGTATGGTTCGATGCGTTCAACAGGTGTTGGGTTTTTAATTTTAGGTAAAACTTTTTTTAATTCAAATTTTCGTTCTGGATGATGTGTCGATGGATCTTCTACATCGAATTTCTCAAGAAAGGCAATAACCTCTTTGACAATCAAGGTTGGCGTGGAGGCACCGGCCGTAACAGAAACCGTTTCAACTCCTGTTAACCAGTTAACATCAAGCTCAGATACATCAGAAATACGGTAAGAAGGGGTGTCGGCAATTTCAACAGATACTTGTGTAAGGCGGTTCGAGTTATTACTTTTCGGATCCCCAACGACAATTAGGAGGTCAGATTGACCAGCTTGTTCAGCAACTGCTTCCTGTCTAACCTGTGTCGCCATACAAATCTCCTTATGCACTTCGATATGTGGATATTTTACTTGTAGAGCTTCCATGACATGGATAACATCCCATTGACTCATCGTCGTTTGGTTCGTGACGAGTAACTTGCTATTATTGACGTGAAGACTATCGACATCAGCTAATGTTTCAATCAAGTGAACGGCATGTGGTGCGACACCGATTGCACCCTCCGGCTCTGGGTGATATTTTTTACCGATGTAAATAATATCGTAGCCTTCCGCTGTCTTTTCTTTGATCAGATCGTGGGTGACTGTAACGTCTGGACAGGTCGCATCGATAGAAACAAGTCCTTTTCTTTTCGCTAGTTCACGTACTTTAGGTGATACACCATGTGCAGTGTAAATAACAGTACCCGTCTCGACTTTTTCAAGGATTTCCAAACGATTTTCACCATCGAGTGTGATGATGCCATCTTCTTCAAAGGCATCCGTTACGTGCTTGTTATGAACTATCATTCCTAATATATAGATGGGTCTCGGCAAGGTTTTGTCGAGTGCCGCATTTCTTGCGATAATCATTGCATCGACAACCCCGTAGCAATACCCTCTAGGGGAAATCTTCAACACTTTCATATATTGTCACTCCTCAAAATAGGATCTATCATCTATTATAGCGGAGTCTTTGAATAGATTCAAAAAAATAGAATTTAAGGTTGGAAAATACGTGGAATGGATGAGCCGATTGCCGAATTTGTCGCTGCCGAGGAAGTAGCGGCACCTGCACTAGCTACTGCCGAACCTGCTGCTGGAAGTCCTTGGAAGCCTTTGTATAGTCGCCACATAGCAGGTAAGTTTTGAACCATTGGTGCGAATTGCTGAACCATTGGTGCAAATTGTTGTGCAGTATTCAAAAACTGGTTGGCGGTTTGCATGTAGGATTCCATTTTTGAAGGGTTCTGTTGTTGACCTTGATTGGCTGCGAGGCCACCCTGTGGATTATTCATTTGATTGCCCATTTGATTTCCCATCGGGCTACGGTTTTGCATGGGGGGAGTAGGTATCTGCATTGGGTTCATTTGTGATGGCAGTCCGAAGCCCGTTTGTCCCATAGACATTGGAGCGGCTGGTTGTTGCGCGAACGGATAAAAGGATTCGTACCTCATTATATTCTCCTTTCAATTAATCAGAATGAACTTTCACAATGTATACTATGCGAAAATCACATACGGCGGAACAGAATCATGTTATAATATGACTACGATTAGGAGGAACAACAATGTCTAAATTTACTGATTACCAATTTAAACCGTTTATTCGAGAAGCTATCGGGAGGCTCGGCTTTGAAAACCCGACACCGATTCAAAAAGAAATGATCCCTCTCATTCTGAAAGGGACGAATGCAATTGGGCAAGCACATACAGGAACAGGGAAATCTCATAGTTTTCTCATTCCCGTATTGGAAAGAACAGATGGTGCTATCGATGAATTACAAGTGGTTATCTCAGCCCCGACAAGAGAACTAGCAACACAATTATTTGATGAGCTTTCTAAAATGACGCAAGGAACTGATGTACGTAGCTCACTGCTAATTGGTGGGACGGACAAGCAGCGTTCGATTGGCAAGTTAAAGACAAATCCGCATATTGTCGTCGGAACACCAGGACGTATTAGTGATATGGCGGAAAATGGGGCGCTTGCTATCCATACGGCAAAAATGTTAGTCATTGACGAAGCAGATCTTGCATTCGATATGGGCTTTATCGAGGATATCGATAAGTTCGCATCGAAAATGCCTGCTGGTCTTGAAATGTACGTATTTTCTGCTACGATTCCCGAGAAATTAAAGCCGTTTTTGAATAAATACATGGAATCTCCAGTGCATGTTAAAATCGGTGAGCGTAAGCCATTAACAGAAGGAATGCGTTATTCACTTGTACCTGTACGCAGTATGAACAGAAGAAAAAAATTATTGCATGTCATTGAATCAATCAATCCATATTTAGCAATTATTTTTACCAACACACGACAAAATGCAGATGGCTTAGCTGCTTATCTTGCTGAAAATGGCATTAAAGCAGGAAAGATTCATGGTGATTTAACACCGCGTGAACGAACGCGTATGATGAAGCAAATCCGTGATTTAGAATATCAATATATCGTGGCGACAGATCTTGCCGCGCGTGGTATTGATATTCCGGGTGTCAGCCATGTTATTAACTTCGAATTACCTGATGAACTGGAGTTTTTCATCCACCGTGTGGGGCGTACTGCGCGTGCTGGTCTAGAAGGAACAGCCATTACATTGTACGAGCCAACTGAGGATGATAAAATTGTTAAAATTGAGAAGCTCGGTATTCCGTTCATTCACGAAGATGTGAAAAACGGCGAGTGGATTGAAGTAAAAGAACGGCATGCGAGACGTAACCGAGTGAAAGAAGAGGATGATATCGACCGCAAGGCAACGTCATTCGTTCGAAAACCGGCGAAAGTGAAACCTGGCTATAAAAAGAAAATGGCACAGGAAGTTGAGCGCTTTAAAAAGCGTGAAAGGAGATTGACACGAAAAAAATGACAAATAATAAACCTTTATTGCTCGGCTCTCACGTTTCGATGAGTGGCAGTAAAATGCTACTCGGTTCGAGTGAAGAAGCCGCAAGCTACGGAGCGAGTACTTTTATGATTTACACAGGGGCACCTCAGAACACACGGAGGAAGCCTATTGAAGATTTGAATATTGAGTTGGGGCAGCAGCATATGAAGGATAACGGGCTATCGAATATCGTTGTCCATGCGCCGTATATTATTAATATTGCGAACACATTAAAGCCGGAAACATTTGAGCTTGGCGTAACGTTCCTACAGAAGGAAATTGAAAGAACGGCGGCACTCGGGATTAACCAGATTGTTTTGCACCCAGGAGCCCACGTTGGCGCTGGTGTCGATTTGGGCATTGCTAAAATTATAGAAGGGCTGAATGAAGTACTTTCCCAGGACTATCCTGTGCGTATTGCGCTGGAAACAATGGCAGGTAAAGGGACTGAATGCGGTCGGAATTTTGATGAGATTGCTAAAATTATCAATGGTGTGAAGCATAACGAACGGTTATCCGTCTGTTTTGATACTTGTCACGTCCATGACGCAGGCTACGATATCGTAGGGGATTTTGAAGGCGTGTTGAATGAGTTCGATAACATCGTTGGACTAGACAGAATTTCCGTCATTCACGTCAATGATAGTAAGAATGAGCGGGGAGCAATGAAAGACCGTCATGAGAACATTGGATTCGGTCATATCGGCTTTGAACCACTATCTTATATTGTTCATCATCCAACATTTCAAGCTGTTCCTAAAATCTTAGAAACACCTTTTGTCGGTGCAGATCCTAAAAAGAAATCGGCACCGTATAAAATTGAGATTGATATGTTGAAGGCAAAAACATTTCATCCCGAAAAAATTGATCAATTGAGAGTAGAATAGTGAGAACCCGTCTGCAAGGTTGTTTCTTACATGCAGACGGGTTTACTCATTTTGCCGTGTTTAAATACTTTTGAAATAATATCTCAGTTTTTTTATTACCAATAGCTCCCCGAATTTTGTTGATGAACGATTCAGGAACACCTGTAAACAGCCAATGGAATGAAATATCGTCTAGTAAGGGGCGGAGCGTCCTTATTTCTGTGATAGATAAATCAATTCCGTATTGTCCCGCAAGTTCTTTTACTTCCTCATCACTTCTCATTTTTACTTCAGTCAACAGTTGTGCATAATCCATTTATACACCATCTTTCTTAAAAGGTTGTTTCCTTACTCCTCATAGTATATAATTTAACAAGTGAATCGGAATGATTACGGTTATGGTGAAAGGATCGTAAAATATAATGACAACTACAATTATTCAATTGGACGATGTAAGCTTTAGTTATGAACAGTCCATTGCCCTTGATCATATTTCCCTCCAAGTGGGAGAAGGGGAATTTTGGGCACTCATTGGCCCCAACGGCTCTGGTAAATCGACGCTCATCAATATTATTCTCGGTCTACTGAAACCTGCGAGTGGGGCTGTGAAATTATTTGGTGAGGATTTGGAGTCGTTTAATCACCGCGAACGAATTGGCTATGTGTCGCAGAAATCAAATTCCTTTAACTCGGGCTTTCCGGCGACTGTACTTGAAGTAGTACGTAGTGGCTTAACACGAAAAGTTGGTCTATTTAAGAGTTTTACAAAGCAGCATGAGCGACAGGCATTAGAGGCGCTTCAAATCGTTGGCATGGAGAAATTTGCAAAACAGAATATCGGTCAATTATCCGGTGGTCAGCAGCAGCGTGTCTTTATTGCAAGGGCGCTTGCAGGTAAGCCAGATTTGCTTATTATGGATGAGCCAACAGTAGGAATTGACCAACAAAACGTTGCATCGTTCTATTCTATGCTCAATACGCTAAACCGTGAGCACGGCATTGCGATTGTCCTTGTGACACATGAAATTGATTTGGTCACTGATTTGGCGACACATGTAGCCTGCCTCAATCGGACGATTCATTTTCATGGTGTCCAAGCAGCTTATAAGAATATGGATGATCAAGATGTTTCGAGATGGTATGGTCATCCAGTTCGGCGCATTCATCAGCCTACAGCGGAGGTGGAGCAATGATTAGTGCAATTTTATCGTATGAATTTCTGCAAAATGCATTTCTTTCGGGTTTAATCATTGGTATCATTGCCCCTTTGCTTGGCTTGTTTATCGTCGTTAGGCGTTTGGCGCTTATTGCGGATGCGCTAAGTCATGTAGCGTTGGCGGGTATCGCGGGAAGTCTTTATTTGAGCCAGCAAGTACTCTTTTTTGCTGCATTGAATCCAGTGTACTTTGGGATTGCTTCTGCGGTTGGTGGCTCACTGTTGATTGAAAAATTGAGGGGGGCTTATCGTCATTATGAAGAACTCGCCATACCGGTCATTTTATCGGCGGGGATAGGACTTGGCGCGATTTTCATTTCGTTATCGAAGGGCTTCGGTTCCGATTTGATTGGTTATTTGTTTGGCTCGGTGTCAGCGGTGAGTAGACAGGATCTTGTCATTGTTATCATTATCGCAATCATTGTTATCGCTTATATTCGCTTTTTATATAAAGAGCTGTTTACCTTGTCGTTTGACCAGGATTATGCCAAAGTATCTGGTGTGAATTCGCGTTACATCCAGATGGTATTTATGATTATTACAGCGCTCGTTATAGGAGCCTCAATGCGTATTGTCGGTATTTTGCTTGTATCTTCCCTCATGACGATTCCAGTTGCAGCTGCCATGCAACTAGCGAAAAGCTTCAAAGGTGCGATGATTTATTCGATTGTTTTTGGTGAAGCCGCGGTGGTTGTAGGTCTAGTGACGGCTTATTATTTGGATATTGCTCCTGGAGGAACAATTGTCGTTACGTCTATCCTGATTTTGTTACTCGTTCTCATTTGGAATAAATTACGGGCTGGCCACAACGCTCGTATTGTGAAGGAGGGAATTGTATGACACTCGATGAGGCATGGCGCATACTGCAAGACAAGCAATTTAAGCGAACGAGAAACCGAGAAACGATTCTTCAGTTCTTCTCGGAAAATGATCGCTATCTAACGGCGGCTGAAGTGCGAAGTTTTATGGAATTAGATAATCCAGGGATTAGTTTCGACACGATTTATAGGAATCTTACAACCTTTGCAGAGCTCGGTATTCTGGAGGAAACGGATTTGACGGGGGAACGTCATTTCCGTATGCAATGTGATCCTGGTGTCCATCACCATCATTTTATCTGTACGACTTGTGGCAAGACACGCAGTATCCCGCATTGTCCGATGGAGATGATTACGGTCAACCTACCAGATTATGAGGTAGAAGGACATAAATTCGAGATTTACGGAAAGTGTCCATCATGTGTGGCGAATTAAAAACGGCGTGGCCCTCTAAAAACTAGAAGGCCACACCGTTTTTTATTTCAATACAGTTTGTTCAATAGGAAACAACTTCTTAATCCAATCATTCGCTTCCTGCCAGTTGTTGACACGAATGACACCTTCAGGAATCGGTTCCCGGTTGTACGGTGTGTCGAATAAAATAACAGGAATCTTAAGCTCTTCATGAATTTCGACTGCGTTGTCATGCTTGTCTTCAAAAAAAGCATGGACGCCAAACTTTTTCGCCGTAGCAATTTTATGATGACTACCAACAAGTTCGATGTGGTCATACGGAATTTCTTCACGTTTGAACCAATCTACCGTGGCATCCCAAACCTGTGGACCACGAGCGGAAATATAAAACAATTCAAACTGTGCATGCCAGTCATCCAATATTTTCTTAGCATAGGCTTGTGCAGGAGAAGTACTGTAAATATGCGCTTCTGCTCCCGAATACCACTGCCAAAAGATTTCTTTATCGACTGGGAAAGCCTCTGTCAAATCATACTGTGTAATATCATCAAGTACAAGATTACAGCCAAATTGTTGATTAATATGCGGTAGCAGGGAAGTAGGGCATGTCACCGTACCGTCGATATCAATTCCGAAACGGATATCTCTCATTCCGCTTTTCCTGCTTGTAGTAATAATTCTTCCTGGCGTTTCTTTTCAAAATATTCTTCAGCAAGTTTATCAATTTCAATCTTCAGTTCATCGACCATCGTTGCCTCAGGCACTTTACGAACGATTTCACCTTTCATAAAGAGCAGACCTTCGCCACGCGCCCCAGCGATGCCGATATCCGCTTCACGTGCTTCTCCTGGTCCATTGACCGCACAACCGAGCACCGCGACTTTAAGAGGTGCCTTGATATGTGAAATGTACTCTTCGACTTCGTTGGCAATGGCAATGAGGTCGATTTCAATCCGTCCACATGTTGGGCAAGAAATAAGTGTGGCCGCATTAGAAGACAGACCGAATATTTTTAGCAACTCACGTGCTACTTTGATTTCCTGAACAGGGTCTGCGCTTAACGAAACGCGCATTGTGTTACCGATACCCGCCGATAATAACGTTCCGAGACCTGCCGCGCTTTTGATGGAGCCTGCAAACAGTGTGCCAGATTCTGTAATACCTAAGTGTAATGGATAATCGAAGGCAGCTGCCGCTTTCTGATAAGCCTCTACTGCCAAATTGACATCAGATGCTTTTAGAGACACGATGATGTCATGAAAATCAAGGTCTTCTAATATTTTAATGTGGTGAAGCGCACTTTCGACCATTCCATCTGCAGTTGGATAGCCATACTTCTCTAGAATTTTTTTCTCTAGTGAACCAGCGTTTACGCCAATACGGATTGGTATGCCTTTTGCTTTTGCTGCATTGACAACTGCCTCAACCTTAGCCTGTCTACCGATATTCCCGGGATTAATACGGATTTTATCGGCTCCTTGCTCAATGGCAATAAGTGCTAACTTATAATCGAAATGAATATCGACAACAAGTGGAATGTTAATTCGTTCTTTGATAGCTCCAATTGAATAGGCAGCCCGTTCATCGGGACATGCTACGCGGACGATTTGACATCCGGCTTCTTCTAAACGCAGGATTTCTGCGACAGTTGCTTCCACATCATGTGTCTTTGTTGTCGTCATACTTTGGATGAAAAGCTCGTCACTTCCACCGATGGTTAAATTACCAACGCGGACGGGACGTGTGTTTGCTCTGTTTATCATTGGTTTCATTTATTTCTCTCCTTAAAATGTCTAGACGTAATCACTATACCTATTTTAACAACCAACATAGTAAAAAGACAAGGGACAGCCCTTATCTAATAGATTCTGTACAATTACCAGTAGGGATATGTGATAGTGGCAGGTCAATTTTATCGCCCGCAAAAAGTTGTTGGTTTTGAAGATGCGGATTGAGGGCATAAAAAGAATGTAATCTGTCTAAAAAGCTCATGTCAGGGTCTGGATAGAGTGCAAACAATGATTCAATTGTATCTCCGGCGACTATCGTTATAGGGATGGAGGTTAGTTCTAACTGTTCTTCACAGGACGCAGGCTCGTCTTCATTCACGAAAGAAGAAAGCGAGATGGTCCCTTCTACTAGATCCATTCGAATAACATGAAAGGCTATGAATAATAGTGCGGCAAGTAGTAGTGTTCTCATGGAAATTCCCCCTTCCGTCACTATATGCACGAAAAAGGGAATTATTCATTTTGCTAGCTTCGGGTAATACTTCGCAGCTGCGGCAATGTAGCCGACATGGACGAGGGATGTGATAATCATACTGTAGTCACTCATGACAGGGAAAAAATCCAGTGCGATGGTTGCAAGAATAGGTACGGTCACTGCGATAGCTGCCGTATTCCACATGAAACGATATTCTCCACGTCTTTTCATCAGTCGAAGTAGAACGATGCCGACATAGGCGAAAACACTTATGCGAAGGAAAATATACAGAGTGCTAATGACCAATTGCAAGGTGAAAGCGATTGGGTAGATGAGTCCGCCAACCAATTCACCTTGTTCTAGTAGTTCTGGTGATGACTCGAACAGCACAGCATCTCCGGCGACATAACGGATAAAAGAAATGACTGTAAATAGTGTTATGAATAAAAACACGTATTGGAATACCTTACCGATCTTTAATAAACGGAATGCAGCTAGCTTTTTCGGTTCGTGCATAGCTGCTTTAAAGATTTGGTGAAATTTCAATTGAATCAACTCCTCTATCTAGTATAGTCTACCATTTTCTTTAGAGGGAGTCGTCAGGTATAAATTCGACGGAATGATGACAAATTGTTAACGTATTGTTAAGGGAATGTAAAGATTTTCGTATTTCTATTTACATTCTGTGTGTGTTGCCGACATAATAGGTTGCTATTATACATAAAGAATTGATGGAGGTTGACTGCGTAATGGAGGTAAACTGGCAGGAAATGCTGTTCCAGTTTTTGGGTGGACTTGGAATATTCTTGTTCGCAATAAAGTATATGGGTGACGGCCTTCAAAAAGCTGCAGGTGATCGGCTACGTGCCATACTAGATCGCTTCACGACAAATCCATTTATGGGTGTGCTCGTTGGTATAATCGTGACGGTGCTTATTCAATCAAGTTCTGGAACGACTGTTATTACAGTTGGACTTGTCAGTGCGGGCTTTATGACACTGCGTCAAGCGATTGGTGTTATTATGGGTGCCAATATTGGGACAACCGTAACAGCGTTTATCATTGGACTTGATGTCGGGGCATATGCATTGCCAATCATGGCAGTGGGTGCATTCTTGATTTTCTTCATTAAAAAAAATCAAGTTAAAAATATTGGTGAAGTCATTTTCGGATTTGGTGGATTATTCCTTGGACTTGAATTGATGGGTGGAGGAATGAAACCCCTACGGGAGTTGGAAACCTTTACAGATATGATGGTTTCGATGAGTGACCAGCCGGTACTTGGGGTGGTCGTTGGTACAGTCTTTACATTGATTGTACAAAGTTCTAGTGCAACGGTTGGGATATTACAAGGGCTTTATGCTGAAAATCTTGTCGACTTGAATGGAGCCTTGCCGATTCTATTTGGTGATAATATCGGAACGACAATCACAGCTGTACTAGCGTCGATTGGCGCATCAATTGCGGCAAAACGGGCAGCTGCGGCACATGTTCTCTTCAATTTGATTGGAACAATCATATTTTTGTTCCTACTTGTTCCGTTTACAGCTTATGTTGAATGGATTTCTGGAGTTTTATCACTTGAAAATAAAATGCAAATTGCATTTGCGCATGGTTCATTTAACGTTGCTAACACGATTATTCAATTCCCGTTAATCGGAGCTTGGGCTTGGTTGGTAACCAAAATAATTCCAGGAGAAGATGTGACCATCGAATATAAGCCAAAACATTTGGACAGACACTTCATCGATCAATCACCAGCCGTTGCAATCGGCCAAGCGAAAGAAGAAATTGTTCGCATGGGTGAATTCAGTGTACAAGGGATGCAGGAGTCATTTGAATACTTGAAGACAGGCAATAAAAAACATGCTGAAAGAGCAAGTCAGATTGAGGATGCCATCAATAATCTAGATCGAAAAATTACGGATTATTTGATTGGAATTTCTTCTGCAAGTCTTTCACCGATTGAATCTGCACGTCATGTGATGCTCATGGACTCGGTACGAGATATTGAACGAATCGGAGATCATTTTGAAAACATTCTCGAACTCATCGATTTCCGCGATATTAACCGTGTAAAATTAACGGTAGATGCAATGGAAGAGCTAACAGAGATGTTTACTTTGACGATTGAAACGGTTCAAAAAGCAGTGGATTCTCTCAATCTGAATGATATGGGATTAGCGAGAACCGTCGCGGAACAAGAAGATTTAATTGATAAAATGGAACGTAAATTTAGAAAATCACATATTTTACGACTCACTGAAGGTCGTTGTAGCGTGCAATCAGGTATGGTGTTTGTCGATATCGTTTCGAATTTAGAGCGCATCGGTGACCATGCAGTAAATATCGCGGAAGCCATTTTAGGCAATAGAGGATAAGGGGATGAGTTGATGGAAATGATAGGCTGGATTGTTGCAATCGTTTTGTTCATCATTGCATTTGCAGGACTTGTGTATCCAATCATTCCATCGGCTCTGTTTTTAGTAGGCGGTTTTCTCCTTTACGGCTGGATCCATACTTTTGACGGGATGAATGTTTTCTTTTGGATCATCCAAGTATTATTCGTTATTTTGTTATTCGGTGCAGATACTTTGTCCAATTTAGTCGGTGTGAAGAAATTTGGTGGCTCGAAGGCAGGCATGTGGGGCAGTACAATTGGACTGTTGCTTGGTCCGTTCGTTATTCCCGTCGCTGGTATTTTAATCGGTCCTTTTCTAGGGGCTGTCATTGCAGAACTGATTGTTACACGCTCTGATGTGAAACAATCAATCAAAACAGGTGTCGGCTCACTCGTCGGATTTTTAACGTCAGTCGTGACAAAAGGCTTTATCATGGTTGTGATGATTGTGATTTTTATTTTCTTTGTTCGGTAAAAGTTCACAAATAGTACATTTTATTTGAACGCCATTTACAATTTTGATAATGTTGAAATGTAGGATAATTTTTTAATTCACTAGGAGGAATTGACAATGGCTTATCAACTACCTGAACTACCTTACGCATACGACGCATTAGAACCACATTTTGACAAAGAAACGATGAATATTCACCACACAAAACACCATAATGCTTATGTAACGAACTTGAACAATGCACTTGCAGGAAATGAAGAACTTCTAAGCAAGTCAATTGAAGACTTAATCGCAAACCTTGACGCTGTACCTGAAGCGGCACGTACTGCTGTCCGTAACAACGGTGGCGGTCATGCTAACCACTCACTATTCTGGGAACAACTTTCTGCTGATGGTGGTGGACAACCAACTGGCGCACTTGCTGAAGCAATTGATAAAAAATTCGGTAGCTTTGACGCATTTAAAGAAGAGTTTGCAAAAGCGGGCGCTACTCGTTTTGGATCAGGTTGGGCTTGGTTGTCATTAAATAATGGCGAGCTAGAAGTTACTTCTACGCCAAATCAAGATTCACCAATCATGGAAGGTAATACGCCACTTCTAGGACTTGATGTTTGGGAGCACGCGTACTACCTACACTACCAAAACCGTCGTCCTGACTACATTGCTGCATTTTGGAGCGTAGTAAACTGGGATGAAGTTGCAAAACGTTTCGGTAAATAATTTATCGGAAAATGTTTTAATGGAACAAAGCACAGACCTTGTACGTCAAGGTCTGTGCTTTTTCTTTTTTTGATGTTATAATTCATGATTGAAGAAGGGAGGAGATAATTTGAAAAAGCAGGTACATAAAGCTGATCAAGCTAAAATACGTCAACGAAAACATATTGCATTTCGTATGAACTTCCTATTCTTTTCAATCTTTGTACTTTTTTCAATGCTTATTTTTCGATTAGGTTATTTACAAATTGTCAAAGGGGAAGAGTATAGTCTTGAACTTGAACGGACAGAGGAGAAGTCTGTTAATACAGGGTTACCGAGAGGTAGGTTATTTGACCGTTTAGGAACTGTCATGGTGGATAATGAACCTAAAAATGCCATCACGTATACGAAAACAACTTCGACAACTGCGAGAGAAATGCATGATATTGCCAAGATATTAGCTGGCTTGATTGAGCAAGATACCAAAAGGGTAACAAAAGGTGATAAAAGAGACTTCTGGATTTTGAATAATCCCAAAAAAGCAGATGCGAAAGTATCAAAGGAAGAAGAAAAAGCTATCGCTGAAGATGGGACACCGTCGCGTACAGAAGTCCAACGTACGGTTAATCGATTGACACGTGAGCGTGTGACAGATGAGGAAATTAACTCCTTTACAGAGGACGAGCTTGAAGTGCTTGCCATATATAGAGAAATGATGTCTGGCTACGCGGACTCTCCGCAAATCGTCAAAAGTGGCAACGTCACGGAAGAAGAGTTTGCGATGGTCTCCGAACGGCTAGGAGAACCTGAGCTACAAGGCGTTAACACAACAACGGACTGGGAACGGGTAAAAAAATCGAGCAATGCAATCCTTGGTACGACAACTAGTCCAATTGAAGGGATTCCGAATTCTCGCAAAGATTATTTTTTGGCTAGAGATTATGCTAGGAATGACCGTGTCGGCAAAAGTTATTTTGAACAATATTATGAGGAACTACTAAAAGGTCAAAAAACGATAATGAAAAATATTAAAGACCGAAGTGGTCGAATTGTTGAAACTAAAACAATCAAAGAAGGAGAACCTGGCAAGGACTTGGTTCTAACGATTGATAGTGAGCTACAACTGGCTATTGAAGACATGGTATCTACAAAATTATTAGAATTGAAAGCTGGTCCAAATGCACAGGAACTAGACAGGGCATTCTTTGTGATGATGAATCCGAATAATGGTGAAATCCTATCTCTTGTTGGTAAACAAGTTGTTAAAAATAAGGATACAGGTAAACTCGAAATATTGGATTATACGTATGGAACGTTTACTTCAGCCTATGAAGCCGGATCGACCGTGAAGATGGCGACCTTGCTCACTGGCTATCAAGAAGGTGCGGCTCAAGTTGGAGAAGTTAAAATTGATGAACCGCTTAAAATTGGGGGGATTTACAAGAGATCACTTTTCAATCGATTCGGTAGAGTACGAGTAAGTGATATTGAGGCAATCGGTAAATCTTCCAATGTTTATATGTTTAGAATAGCAATCGCCATGGGAAAAGGAAATTACAGATTCGGAGAGGCTATGAGAATTGATAAAACGGCATTCGATAGATTCCGTCAATCATTCTCGTCATTTGGATTAGGAACAAAAACGGGCATTGATTTACCAGGTGAGATAGCTGGTTATCCTGGAAGGGATACGCTGACTGGATTGTTGCTAGACTTTTCCATTGGCCAGTATGATACGTATACACCTCTCCAGCTTGCGCAATATGTTTCGACGATTGCGAATGGTGGGTATCGCATCGCGCCTAAAGTATTAAAAGAAATTCGTGAGCCTTCCGAAGATGGTGAAATTTTCGGACCGTTAATTCAAGAAACAGGAGTTACGATTTTAAATCGTATTGCAAATACAGATGCGGAGATTGAACAAGTGAAGCGCGGCATGCAATATGTATATGGTCCATCGGGGACAGCAAGAAATATGTTTGTCGACAAGGACTATGACGGAGCTGGGAAAACTGGGACTGCTGAGACATTTAGTGGTGGTCATGCAACCATCAGTCTAGGTCATGTCGGTTTTGCTCCTTTTGAAAATCCGGAAATTGCCTACGCATGGGTCATTCCGCATGTATCCATAGATCCGAGTAAACCCCAATCTGGTGCACAGAATGATATCGCTAAACAAGCAGTAGACAAATATTTTGAGTTGAAGGCAAAAAGAGCTAAAGAAAATGAAGCTACCGTTACGCAACTCATTAAACAGGCAGCTAACGAAGAGGTTGAGAAGGTTGAAAAATAAAAATAGGGAAGCCACTCCATGTGGCTCCCTATTTTTATTTGACTTTAGTAATTTTCTTGGAGATTGTTTGGAAATCCATTGAGGAATTTAGTAGATACTCGCCAATCTGAATCTTGCCAGTTAGTTCTCTATCTGTAAGATAATCATCGAATGCTTTGGCATCCTGGATAATACCTAAACCTTCGAGTGAAGTAGCGACAACAGTAGATGTTGAACCACCTTCAATTATTAAAATCGATTCGACCACGTCTTCAATGACTTCAGGTTCAGCTTTTACATCAGACTTCTCAGCAGAAGATTTTGTCTGGGCAATGGCTAGCTCTTCTTTCGTTTTAGCTAGCTCACTTTTCAACTTGTTTACTTCTTCTTGAAATTGCAGCACATCCGGGTTGGAAACTTCTGGATTATCCGTAGTGAAGTATAAAATCCCTCCGGCTAAAATACAGCTAGCTCCCAGCGTGCGCAGTATATCTCGCATCATGTCGTCACACCTTTCGAATGTAAAACAGTGATGACCTCCTCATTGGATAAGGAAGAGCGCTTGGCGATTTCGTTGACGGAATAGCCTTGCGAATGAAGGGATAGGATTTGACTAATAATGATATTATGAATGGGCTTAGCTTTTGGCTGTGGAGCCATTTTTCGCTTGTTTACGGAAGTCATTGGTTGGGTGCCAATCATTAATTCTTCCTCCACAATACGTATTCTTTTTTTCAAACCGTTCGTTTCTTCATGAAGGCTGATTGAAACCTTCTCCAATTCATCTGCATGCTTGTTAGAATAATTTCCGATGAAAAAGGAAGCAATGATGCTTATAAGTCCGATTATGAGTAGGATCATTGAAATGTCCATTTCTCCACTCCTTTGTTGAATCAATTTGATTTCATTTTACCATAGACAAGTCATTTAGGAAATTTCAATCTTTCTACTAGACAAATACAGGTTATGTGATACACTTGATAAGTCGTATAAATCATGCTCATAATAAATTTTATATTCCTGATGAGTGGGAGGGACAATAATGCGCGTAAATATTACACTTGCTTGCACAGAATGCGGTGAGCGCAACTATATTTCAAAGAAAAACAAGCGTAACAATCCGGAACGTCTTGAAATGAAAAAATACTGCTCACGTGAAAAGAAACAAACTTTGCACCGTGAAACGAAATAATCGCTCAGGCCAAAACCTTCACCGGTTTTGGTTTTTTCATTGCCGTAGTCAGGACAGAAAAGCAGGTGCCGACACTTTTTTTAGTTTCAGAACCGAAAGGGGAATACTAATGACTAAAAAAGTAATAAGGAATCAAATGCTAGCGCTTATGAATAGTATGGACCGTGATGAACATAAAAGGTTATCGTTAAAAATTGTCAACCAGCTTATTCAAACAGCTGAATTCCATCATGCGAAGACGATTGGACTGACGCTCTCCCAGTTCCCTGAGGTGGATACAAGACCGCTTATTGAGGCGGCATGGCAAGCAGGCAAGAGAGTTACCGTGCCAAAATGCATAAAAGAAACCCGTGATATGAATTTTCGTCTTATCACTTCCTATACTCAACTAGAAACAGTTTATATGAACCTTTTAGAGCCGATTGTCGCTGAAACTGCAACGATTGAAAAGGAAACGATTGACTTACAAATAGTACCGGGAGTGGTATTTTCCAACGAAGGCTATCGAATTGGTTTTGGTGGTGGTTATTATGATCGCTATTTAACTGATTATAAAGGGCATAAGTTATCCCTAGCATTCGACTGTCAAATCAATGGAACAGTTCCTGTAGAAAGTCATGACATTCCGATCCATAAAATTTTTACACCAACGAGGGAAATAATTTGTCAAGAAAATGAGGTTTGAACATGAAAGATTTTTTTGGAGTCCTTCAATTGTTGAAACGTTTTGGAATATATATTTATACCGGTAATCGAAGTGACGATATCGCAATGGTGAAATCAGAAGTGAAGGATTTGTATGATAACGGACTTCTCATGCAGGAGGATTATTTACAAGCAATGCTTATCCTGCGTGAAGAGGCAGTTAAGCTGTGCAAATAGACCTGCATTTATAGTTCTTTTTTACTTTTTTACTGCCATATTGAAACTTATTGTCAATCAGACCGTCTATTATATAGTGCACTTAAAAAAGTAAATTGTAGTAATTATTTTTGAAAGGGAGAGATGGAATGAAGAATATAGTATGGCCCAAACATTCCGTACTCATCATCGCAATTATCGCAACTTGGCTTACAACGTATTTCGGCTATTTAACCAGCTTCAATATGAAAATTGATAACCTGATGCAGGAATTCATTCTTTTTTTGAATCCGCTTAGTTTCCTTTTATTTGTTTATGGCCTTGCGCTATTCATGAAGAGTACGAAAAGACGCAATATCTACTTACTATCAGTAAGTGCAATCACCTCAGTAATTATGTTTAGTAATGCAGTATTTTATAGGTTTTTTAATGATTTCATTACATTACCGGTATTATTTCAAACGAGTAACTTTGGAGATTTGTCCTCCTCGGTAACTGCTAACTTACATTTGACGGATATCTTCTTCTTTACAGATGTTCTCATTATCTATTTTGCGATTCGCTTTATTCCAGAAGGGCAACGAAGTGAACAACGTGGAAAGATTGCTAGAAAACTTTATTTTGTTGTAACAGCTACCGTGATGATGGTCAATTTAGGGCTTGCGGAAATGGAAAGACCGCAATTGTTAACACGCAGCTTTGACAGAGAACTGCTTGTGAAAAATATCGGAACATATAACTATCATATTTATGATTTATTTATCCAATCAAAATCGCATGCACAGCGTGCGCTCGCAGACGGCAGTGAATTAGTGGAAGCAGGAAACTATATTAATGCTAATTATGCTGCTCCTAATCCGGAAATGTACGGACTTGCAAAAGGACGTAATATTATTGCTGTCTCGCTTGAATCCTTGCAGTCTTTTGTTATTAATGAAGAGATGGATGGGCATGTCATTACACCATTCCTAAATGAGTTGACAAAGGATCCTGACACATTTTATTTCTCTGACTTTTACCACCAAACAGGACTTGGAAAAACATCAGATTCAGAATTTATTCTTGAAAACTCATTGTATCCTAGGAATGGTAGTGCGGTATTTTTCACACATAGTGGAAATAAGTATCAATCCATGGCGGAGCAGCTTGGAGAAGAAGGTTATTTCACAAATGTGATGCATGCTAATAACCGAAGTTTCTGGAACCGTGACATTATGTATGGTGCCCTTGGAATCGATAAGTATTATGACCTTGAAAGTTATGAAGTCGGTGAAGGGGAAGCGGTTAACTGGGGAATGAAAGATATTCCGTTTTTCAATCAATCCGTTGAGTTGATGAAAGATATGCCGCAGCCATTTTATTCAAGGTTGATTACATTAACGAATCACCACCCATTTGATTTAGATGAAGAAGATAAGCTAATTCCAGAATACACGTCAAACTCGAACACACTAAATAAATACTTCCAGGCAGTCAGGTATATGGACGAGGCGATCAAAGTTCTTTTTGAAGACTTGAAAGCAAGCGGACTCTATGACAACTCAATCATTGTTATGTATGGAGATCATTATGGTATTTCGGAGAACCATAACAAAGCAATGGGAATGTATTTAGATAAAGAAATTACTCCTTATGATAATGCGAAATTGCAACGAGTTCCTTTGTACATCCACATTCCTGGTTATGGTGAAGGGAAAACAATTGAAGAAGTGGCGGGGCAAGTAGACTTGAGACCGACGATACTTCACTTAATGGGGATTGATACAAAAGAAGATATGCAGTTAGGTTCGGATATTTTTTCTCCAGATCATGAACCGTTTGCCATTTTCCGTGACGGACGTTTTATAACGGATAAAGTTGTTTTTGCGCAAGATGTTTGCTATGACACTGCAACTGGTGAAGAACTGGACCATGAGGCATGTGACGCATTTATCGAACGAGCATCTACAGAGTTAAACTACTCAGATATGATTATTAATGGGGATTTACTCAGATTTAAGGAACAACAAGACCTTGAGAAATCCCCAATGAAAATAGGTCGACAGGCCGAATAAAGAGGTTCTGCACGGGACTTTCCGTGCAGCCTTTTTTAACTTAATAAAATTTAATAAAGGATGGAGGTGGCATCATGAAAATGAGATTGATCACTTCCTGCCTTACAGTCCTGCTTCTGACAGGCTGTGTAGCAAAAGTGGTAGATGACAATGGAGAAGAAAATCCGATAGACAATGAGCCGGTTGAACAAATAGATGAAGCTGAAGATGCGCTACAGAAAGTATTGACTGCGGATCTAGCAAAGTTCCATTTTGTTGCAGATTGGCTGACAGATACAGAAATTGTCTATGTAGAAAAAAATGAAGGTTTTTATAAAGTGAATAGTTTTGATTTAACGACAGGTAAAATAACTACATTGTATGAAGAGCAATCTATTGTCGTAGATGTCCTCATCCACCCCTCAAAAAAATTTTTATTACTACATACTAGCGATAATTCAACCTCTGCAACGATTAAGATTTTATCGACAGATGGTATTATACAGAATGAGGTTGAAGTTACCTCTACAGAATTGGAAATCGAGTGGAATGATTTGGATTCCTCACTTCTCCTTCTTACTGCGTTTTATGAAGATTGGACTTTCGATCTTTTTCTATATGAAGGTGCAGAATCCCGTTTAAGTCTACTTCCGATTGATGATCCATTTCCTAAATGGTTTGGGAAAGAACAAATTATCATTGGTTATGTTGAAGACCATGCGTTAGATGGAAGTGAACTTTCTCTCTTTAACCCGACAACTGAAGAGTGGACAGATTTAGCTACGCAGGGCATTATTTATTTTGATACATACGAACAATCGTTATTGACTGTAAAGATGAATGAAGCAGGAGATACGCAATATACGCTATCAAAGTTGGATGGGACTGTGCAGTCAGAATGGACATTGCCTACTGTTAGTAATTATTCCGAATGGGTTATTCCCGAAGTGAATTGGTCGTCAAGCGATACAATTTTTTCGCGCGCGCCTGAAATAGGGGGGCAATTGGACGAGTTAAGTTCTCCATTTCGTCTAATTCGAGTAAAGGAAGGCCAGCAGCAGGTGGTAAGTGCTGATGTCGGCACGGGCTTTCTACGCTGCTCACCTTCTGGAGCAACATGTATCACCGATTCTTCGGCAACAACGATTACCGATGTTGAAACGGGGGAACAAAGAATTTGGCTAGATTTAAACTAATAAAAAACAACATCCCTTATACAAAAGGATGTTGTTTTTTATTAGTTTATAGTGTTGGTGGATAACCTTGGAAAACGATTGTTGCAATTGTAAAGCCTCCAAAAACGACTGCAGCTCCAAGATTGAAAACAATACTTAGAACATTGCGCTCTTTGAACGCTTGGACTGTTCCAACGACCGCTAGAATTGCGATAAGTCCGAAAATAACCATCAATAAGTTCATTGGGAAGACACTCCTTTCATAAAAAAACCTCTGTTCATGCTACTCACAGCTAGTAAGGATACAGAAGTCAACATTACACTGAAACAATAGTAAACAATATTCCTCTTCTATTGTACTGTTTATCATGAATTTTGTCGAGGCAAATTAGTGACGATTGTTTGAAATCGTATTTCAAGTTGCGTAGTATATTTGATGGAGGTGAGAACGATGTTGAAGATTAATACATATCCGCTCGGACCCATTCAGACAAATTGCTATATTATTCAGGATGAAGCGAGAAATTGCTTAATTATCGATCCAGGTGAGGAAAGCGGGCGTATTATTCGTAAAGTTGTGAGTCAAGAATTGATGCCCGTTGCCATTTTATTAACGCACGCACATTTTGATCATATTGGTGCTGTTGACAGCATACGAGATCGCTTCAACATACCGGTTTATATTCATGAGGAAGAGAGTGAATGGTTGTCGGACCCTAAATTGAATGGCTCCGCCAAATACCCTAGCATTCCTGATGTATGCAATCGACAGGCAGATCATCTTATTTCTCAGGAAGGGATAATGGAGGTCGGTCCGTTTACATTTGAGGTTCGACATACTCCAGGTCATTCGCCGGGAAGCGTGTCCTTTATTTTTGAGGATGCTCGATTTGCTGTTGTAGGTGATACATTGTTCAAACAGAGTGTGGGTAGAACAGATCTACCAGGTGCTAACACAGGGGTTTTACTCGATTCAATCCATACGAAGTTACTGACACTCGACGATGAATTTATCATCTATCCTGGACATGATTCATCGACGACGCCGGGGGATGAAAAAGATTCTAATCCTTATTTGAAAGGCTTTTAACTTGATTCAGTAAATATTTTTGTACTGGAAGCAATTACGCGGAGGCATAATTGATAGTTGAAAACAAAAAAACAGCCCTATTAATGGCTGTTTTTTTGTATGTACGATTAGTGCATACCTTGTACGTGGATGAATGTTGTATAGTAGCTGAATCCAACCATGAAAACAGTTAGGTAAGCTCCGAAAATATACATATACATACGTTCTGAAAGGTTCAAAAACCCAAGTAGTAAGAAGAAAACAGTGCTCGCAACAAAAATAAGTGAGGCAGGTAGCATGTCTCCGATGAAGAACATAACTGCGAAAATACCTGTCCACCAGCCCATTAACTTAAACATATTATCCATGTGTACGTCCCTCCTTAATAAAACATTACAATAAGCTCCCATTCATTATAAAGGATAAGGTAAGTAGAAGTAAACTCAAATCGTTATTTCATTGTGACAAAGAAGTGTATAAGATGAAAACTATTTTGAAATCTGAAATTTAAGGTATAAAACAGTATCAAATTTCAGATATGGGCCCTTTCGAGCGTGACACAATTCGACTTTTGGAAAAAGTATTCCATATATTAACCATACATCGTATACTGTGTCGTAAGGTGGAAAGTGGTCTTCCATCTTTAAACTTGAAAAGAGGGGTGTTCCATGAATAGAAATGATAACGTTGTTGAACAGAAGAGTTTTCAACTTCTAGAAACGGCCATTCAATATGATGCAAGTGATATCCATCTTGTACCGATGCGAGATGGATATGACGTATTATTTAAAAAGAATGCCAGGCTTGATCGATCCGGCTCATTACCCCTACAGTTGGCGAGTCGCATGATTTCATTTTTCAAATTCCTTTCCTCACTTGATATAAGCGATAAACGCAAACCCCAAAGCGGCTCTTTTCATAAGCGTATGCAAGAAGAGAATTTTTCTTTCCGCGTGTCCACGATTCCATCTATCCAAATGAAAGAAAGTGTAGTCATCCGTCTGCAAAGACATGATCGGATTACATCACTCGATGATCTATGCATCGAACAGGAATGGTCGGAAAGCTTGCGACGGGCGGTGACCAAGCAGCAAGGGCTCGTCTTACTAACCGGACCGACTGGGTGTGGTAAAACCACCACCATTTACTCACTAACAGCTTACTGTGTAAACCAACTAGAGCGCCATGTTATTACATTAGAAGATCCTGTTGAAAACAATCATGCTCATTTACTACAAATTCAGGTAAATGAACAATCGGGGATGACGTATTCTGCAGGTCTGAGGGCAATTTTACGCCATTCACCGGATGTTATTATGATTGGAGAAATTCGTGATAGTGAAACAGCAAAAATAGCTGTTCAGGCAGCTCTGACGGGACATTTGGTGCTCACTTCTGTTCATTCCAAAGATCCCGCGGGTTGTTTTTACAGGATGATGGATTTTGGTGTTTCCGCAGAAGAATTAAGGCAAACAATTATTTGTATTTCAGCTCAACGGCTAATTCAAAGAACTTCGGGACAGATGGGTGCAGTATTCGAAATTATACAAGGTGATCATCTCGACCGCATGACTGATTCTATTATTAAGGGAGATAGAGTAGTTGTCCCAGAAAATCTTCAGGTGGAATCACTTATTCATAAATATGGTTCTGCAACAGTGATGCGGAATGGTTGAGTTTGCAAAGAAGTCAGTGTTCCAGAAAAAGAATACGTTGCAAAATCAACCAGCATTCCTCGATAGGCTTGCTGTCCTGCTACTAGAAGGTTACACATTTTATGATGGCATCGTTCTGCTATTGCCCCATCATATGAAAAAGTATGAATCGACACTGGCTGTTATTCATGAAGATTTAAAGGAAGGGCTTGAAGTGACATCTATTTTAAGACGGTTGGGGTTTTCATCGAATGCACTTCTGCCTGTAGCTATTGCTGAATTGGATGGACGGTTAGCGCTAGCAATGAAAGGGATGGCGCTTCGTTTAAGAAGAAAAGAAGAAAAACAGAAGAAGTTAAAAAATCTTTTAGCTTACCCGATGATTCTATTTCTGTTTATTGGTACACTACTCATTGCTTTTCGGCGTTTCTTTCTACCAAACATAGAGATGCTAGCTTTTACTAGGCCGAGTGAGTCAAAGGGATTTATTTCTCTATTGCCATCAATTGTCACAAAAATACCAGACGCTATCGTCTTGTTTGCGATGTTCATAGCATTGCTGACGTTAATAGCCGTCCATGTATACAAAAAATTTGAACCGAAAACTAAAATTCGGACGATGATGTCATTTCCAATTGTAGGTACTCTTTTTTCTATGATTAAAACACGTGATTTTGCAAGTGAGCTAGGTAGTTTGCTGGAGTCTGGCCTTTCGATGCAGGACGCTTTGGATGTTTTAGTGGAGCAGCAATTGGACAAGGTACTCAGTGAAATTGCTGGTAATGTGAGGAGGTTAGTTGTTTTTGGAGAGCCATTTGATGTAGCAACTCAGTTGACTCAAGGACTGACAAGACAATTAGCTGCATTTGCGAAGCACGGAGCGGATAGTGGTTATTTATCGAAAGAACTATTAATTTACAGTGAGCATTTAGGGGAGGAAATCGATAATAAGTTAGCAAAGGCGTTAACAATGCTACAGCCAGCTCTATTCTGCATTATAGCAATTTGCATTTTAGCTGCATATTTAGCTTTGTTACTTCCTGTTTACGGAATGATGGATAAATTATGAAAGGGGAAGTGTGATGAAAAAGTATATGGGAGATTCAGGATTCACATTAATCGAAATGATGATCGTACTGTTAATTATTTCTGTGCTTATCCTCATTGCAATTCCGAATGTTACCAAGCATTCGAAGTCAATCGATGAAAAAGGATGTGCGGCTTATGTGAAAATGGTTGAAGGTCAAGTGGAGGCGTTTAAAATGGATGAAAAAAAGATGCCGACAAGTCTTGCGGAGTTGACAGAAAAAGAATATTTACCTGAAAACCCACAATGTCCTAATGGTAGCCAGCTTTCAATTAGCTTGGAAGGAAAAGTGGAAGTAGTAGATGAAATCCCGAATCCATGAGCCAATGTTGAAGGGGCATAAGGAAGGTGGATTTACGTTTCTGGAGATGATTTTAGTTTTATCCATCGTGTCCCTTATAACGTTTGTTATTTTGCCTATTGGTGACAAGTGGATACGAAATGCATCAGAGGAAGACGCTCTTCAAGCATTTGTTGCAGCCATTCATAATTTACAAGCCTATTCCATGGCAAATAACGTTGCGACAAGATTAGATTTTAAAAATTCGGGGACGATGTACATTACACTAGTTCCAGGGAAAAGTGAATTTGCAAGAATGACTTTTCCGGTGGGGATGAAGTTGTCGGATTCGAGTCGCATGAAAGAAGTGTCATTCCATGCGAATGGAAATATTATGAATTCTGGCACGCTCGTACTCGAAACAAGCTCAGGTCTTACCGAAATTCGATTTCAATTTCAACGCGGGAGGATGATTATTTATGAATGAGGGAGGTTATTCATGGTCTGAGGCGATACTAACATTGACAATCGTAATGGTCATATTTGGGACGTTACTTCCTTTAGCGACAACAATGACCTCAAAGCTCCAAATGAAAAAAGCCCAGATGCATGCGGCAGAAACAGCTTTTCAAGGAGCTATTTACTTTAAGTCTCACGGTTTGATGGCGGGTTTACGTCAAGTGGATGGAATGGATTACAATTGGTCCATAGAAGAACAAGTTGTTTGCGTATCTTATAAAGCGGCCGAACAGTCGATTAGAAAATGTGTGTATCCATGAAGAAAATGGATGAGCATGGCTATACATTACTAGAAAGTATTTTTCAACTACTAATTATGGCACTCTTCATCCATCTGTTTTTATTGTTTTTCTTCTGGAAGGAGCCCATTGAACGACAGTATGTAGATTATTCTAAGATGCAATGGGAGTTGTTTTCAGCAGAATTGCAACAGCTTCTTACTGAGGTCAGTGAAATTCAATTACTGAACGGCGGAAAAGTCATACACTTTCGAAATCATCATGGCTCAGTTGACATTGAACAAAGTGGCACTGTCATTCGGAAAAGAGTAACGGGAGACGGTCATATTCCACTCTTGACAGGTGTTCGTTCTGTGGTATTTAGCCTTGACGCTACGACGTTAACTATACTTGTGACAACGATAGATGGCGCAGTTAAAGTGAGGGGGTTTGCAGTTGGCTTCCATCCATAATGAGCGTGGTGTGATACTTGCTGCAGCGATTGTTTTATTATTTTTCGTTAGTACCTTTCTTTTCACCCTCGTTTCATGGCATGATAGTATTCAAAGGAACTATGATTCACTAGAAATGTTTTATGAAAATGAAACGAAGAAGATAATGAATCGGGACGAATAGAGCTATTTGTCCCGTAAAATGGGTGATAAAATGAAGAAAGTATATTTGATTGGTTATATGGGATGCGGGAAAAGTGCGATTGGCAAACGACTGAGCTTTGCGACAAAGATCCCTTATTATGATATGGACTGCGAAATCGTAAAAAAAATGGGCATGACCATACCAGAAATTTTTGAAAAGTATGGGGAAGAGTATTTTCGAGAGGTGGAAACGGAATTCCTTCGCACATTCCGTGATGAGTTTTGTATTATTGCGACGGGGGGAGGCGCGCCGATGCGCAAGGAAAATCGTGAAATTATGCGACGGACAGGCATTGTCTTTTTCCTCAATGCACCATTTCGCGATATTTGGCGAAGGATTGCTACAGCCAAGAAACGTCCGATCGTCCAGCGATCGACACGTGTTGACCTTGAACAGCTATACAATGAAAGAAAACCTCAATATTTACAAGGTGGACATTTTAAAGTAGAAACTGAAAATCGGTCGTTGCGTGATATTGTGGATTACATTTCATTTCAAATACGTAGACTCAAGGGTGATTTGTAGAACAGTAAAGAAATCATTCAATGATTTCCTATTGTCGTATGCTAGTAGGGGAAATATTTATTCGACAAATCCAAACACGAATATTTTCCTTTTTTAAAGCGATAACGTTCGTGAATTTGACTATCTAATAAAAACTATTGCGCTTTCAAATATCAAATGTTAAGATATAAGGCGAAAGGGCATTGTTGTCCGAATCTTATTCGTATTCACATTAACATTCATACCAACTGAATAACGCGAATGATTGTATGGGGAGAGCACGCACTGGCGTCGCCGAAGGAGCAAATAACAGCAGTTATGAATCTCTCAGGTAACAAGACTCATGCATGACGCATCTCTGGAGAGTGTCGGCATTGTTCGACCACCAACGAGGAAAGCCGTAAGGTCAAACTTTCAGGTACAAGGACAGAGGTTCTCTTTTAAGGGGACCTCTGTCTTTTTTTTATAATGTCAGAAAGATAAGTTCATTGATGACCTTATAAGAGCAATCACGATTTTGCTGTCGCCTAGTTTTTTAATCATTTTCCAAGGAGGAATCAGTTATGACAAATGCACTAAAACGTACTGCTTTATTCGATAGCTATGCACAGTACGGCGGGAAAACAATTGATTTTGGTGGTTGGGAGTTACCGGTTCAATTTTCAAGCATTAAAGCAGAACATGAAGCAGTACGGACAAAAGCGGGCCTGTTTGACGTTTCGCATATGGGTGAAGTGTTTGTCAGTGGAGCAGGAGCTCTTGCTTACCTACAAAAATTAGTAACGAATGATGTATCGAAATTAGTCGATGGTCAAGCGCAATATACGGCGATGTGTTATGAGGATGGCGGAACGATCGATGATCTTCTCATTTACAAACGTGGAGACAACGATTACCTACTTGTTGTGAATGCATCGAATATTGACAAAGACGTTGCCTGGATGAACAGCCATGCAACAGCGGATGTTGTCATAGAAGACAAATCAGCTGACTATGGCCTTCTTGCTTTACAAGGACCTGTAGCACAAGAAGTCCTACAAAAATTAACAGATGAGCCATTGGCGGATATTAAGTTTTTCCGTTTTAAAGAAAATGTCAACGTTGCTGGCCATTCTGTCCTTGTTTCACGCACGGGATATACTGGTGAAAATGGCTTTGAAATTTACGGTTCATCAGAGGCTATCGTTGCACTGTGGCCTGCAATTCTTACAGCTGGTGAAGCGGAAGGTGTGATTCCAGCAGGTCTGGGTGCACGTGATACACTGCGTTTTGAAGCAGGCTTGCCACTTTACGGTCAAGAGCTATCAAAAGATATTTCACCACTTGAAACGGGCCTTGGCTTCGTTGTGAAATTAAATAAAGAAGAGGATTTTCTCGGCAAAGCAGCACTTACTGCGCAAAAAGAAAATGGTGTACCACGTAAATTGATTGGTCTTGAAATGATTGACAAAGGTATTCCGCGTACAGGTTACAAAGTATTCTTAAGCGACGTCGAAATTGGCGAAGTGACGACGGGTACACAATCACCGACACTTAAAAAGAATATTGGCTTTGCTTTACTGAAAAGTGAGCATACAGCTGAAGGTACAGAGGTGGAAGTTGAAATTCGCAATAAGCGATTGAAAGCAGTCATTATTGCAACACCATTTTATAAACGATAACAAAATGAAAAGGGGCTAACTAGACATGAAGCATCGTTACCTTCCAATGACGGAAACCGATCGTGCTGAAATGCTGCAAACAATCGGTATTTCTTCAGTAGATGAACTATTTGCAGATATTCCTGAAAAAGTTCGTTTTAAAGGCGAATATAATATTAAAAAAGCAAAATCCGAGACTGCATTAACAAAAGAATTGGCACAAGTTGCTGCAAAAAATGCGGATGCGCGTACATATGCATCATTCCTTGGTGCGGGCGTCTATGATCACTTCAAGCCGATCATCGTTGACCATGTCATTTCACGTTCTGAGTTTTACACAGCTTACACGCCATATCAACCGGAAATTTCACAAGGAGAGCTGCAAGCTATTTTCGAATTCCAGACAATGATCTGCGAGTTAACGGGTATGGATCTTGCCAACTCTTCTATGTATGATGGCGGAACGGCACTTGCAGAAGCAGGAAATCTAGCGGCAGGTCACACTCGTCGAAAAAAACTTCTTGTTTCTGAAACTGTACATCCAGAATCACGCGATGTTGTGCTATCTTATGCATCAGGACAGTCAATTGATGTTGTGACGATTCCGCAAAAAGACGGCGTAACAGATATGGCAAAACTAGAAGAATTGATGGATGAAGATACAGCTGCTGTTCTTGTACAATATCCAAACTTCTTCGGTCAGATTGAAGATATTCAAAAAATTGGTGACATAACGCATGATAAGGGTGGATTATTTGTTGTATCCTCTAACCCGCTAGCACTTGGTGTACTGACACCTCCAGGTAAGTTGGGTGCTGATATTACAGTTGGTGATGCACAACCATTTGGGATTCCAGAAGCTTTCGGTGGACCACACTGTGGTTATTTCGCTGTGACGAAAAAATTGATGCGTAAAGTTCCAGGACGTCTTGTGGGAGAAACAACGGACGACGAAGGACGACGTGGTTATGTATTGACATTGCAAGCACGTGAGCAGCATATTCGTCGTGATAAAGCGACATCTAATATCTGTTCAAACCAAGCGTTGAATGCACTTGCTGCATCTGTTGCGATGACGGCACTTGGTAAAATGGGTGCGCAGGAAATTGCCTATCAAAATATCGTGAAAACACGCTATGCTAAGGATGCATTTGAAAAAGCTGGCTTTGAAGTATTATTTGGCGGTGCTCATTTTAATGAAATCGTCGTTAATTGCAAAAAATCGGTCAAAGAAGTCAATGCACACCTCTTCACAAAAGGCATTCTTGGTGGTTATGACCTTGGTTTAACATATCCGGCATTTGCGAATCACGCATTGGTTGCTGTGACGGAACAACGTACAAAAGAAGAAATCGATGCACTTGTGCAGGAAATGGAGGCCCTTCATGCATAAAGATAATCAGCCGTTAATTTTTGAATTAACGAAAGAAGGACGAATTGGCTACAGTCTTCCAGAATTAGATGTGCCTGAATTGGATCTGTCAGATTTATTGCCAGCAGGATTTATTCGCGAAGAAGCAGCAGAGCTTCCAGAAGTGTCTGAGCTTGATATAATGCGCCATTACACAGCGTTGTCTAACCGTAACCATGGTGTAGATACAGGATTTTACCCACTAGGATCTTGTACGATGAAATACAATCCGAAAATCAATGAATTTGTTGCACGTTTCCCTGGATTTGCTAACATTCATCCATTGCAAGATGAGTCGACTGTACAAGGTGCAATGGAAATTATGTATGATTTGCAAGAGCATCTTGTTGAAATCACAGGAATGGATGAAGTCACACTTCAGCCAGCTGCTGGAGCACATGGCGAATGGACAGCATTGATGATGATTCGTGCGTTCCATGAAGCAAACGGAGACTTCCACCGCACAAAAGTACTTGTTCCAGACTCTGCTCACGGAACAAACCCAGCATCCGCAACGGTTGCAGGCTTTGAAACGGTTACAGTGAAGTCGAATGAACATGGACTTGTTGACTTGGAAGACTTGAAGCGTGTTGTTGGATCAGATACTGCGGCATTGATGCTGACAAACCCGAATACGCTTGGACTTTTTGAGGAAGATATTCTTGAAATGGCTGAAATCGTTCACGCTGTTGGTGGGAAATTGTACTATGATGGAGCGAACTTGAATGCGGTTATGTCTAAGGCGCGTCCTGGTGACATGGGCTTTGATGCGGTTCACTTAAATTTACACAAAACATTTACAGGTCCTCACGGTGGTGGTGGTCCTGGTTCAGGTCCAGTTGGTGTTAAGGCGGACTTGGCTCCTTTCTTGCCAAAACCAGTGCTTGTGAAAAAAGCCGATGTATACACATTCGATTACAATATTCCACAAACGATTGGCCGTGTGAAGCCGTTCTATGGTAACTTTGGCATTTATCTGCGTGCGTATACTTATATCCGTTCAATGGGACCGGACGGCTTGAAAGCTGTTACGGAATATGCGGTATTGAATGCCAACTATATGATGCGTCGGCTTGAGCCTTACTTCGACCTACCATATAACCGCCATTGTAAGCATGAATTTGTGCTTTCAGGTCGTCGCCAGAAGAAATTAGGCGTTCGTACACTTGATATGGCAAAACGACTACTTGACTTTGGCTATCATCCGCCAACAATCTACTTCCCGCTAAATGTTGAGGAAGGCATGATGATTGAGCCGACAGAAACAGAATCGAAAGAAACGCTCGATGCATTTTGTGATGCACTTATCCAAATTGCCAAAGAAGTTGAAGAAAACCCTGAAATCGTTCAAAATGCACCACATACGACGGTCATTAATCGTTTAGATGAAACGAAGGCAGCTCGTCAGCCGGTATTACGTTATACAAAATAATAATCTTATTATGAAAAAGCATAGCCTTGCGCTGTGCTTTTTTGTCGTGTTTGTGACGAAACGTACACATCCCATTAAATTCTTGTGATAAATATCACAAGGGACGTTCTAGCTTAGTACTATGCTAATGATGTAGTTTCAATCAAGATATATCATACTAAAGGAGCGTTTAAGATGATATCTATCAAAGAAGAGGTTAATTACGATGTAAACCCGTTTATTGTTATATGGGAAGTGACACGAGCCTGTGCTTTAAAGTGTTTGCACTGTAGGGCGGAAGCGCAATATAAGGCTGATCCTCGTCAATTATCATTTGAAGAAGGAAAAAAACTAATTGATGAGATTGCAGCCATGAATAATCCACTATTTGTTTTTACGGGTGGCGACCCATTGATGCGTCCTGATTTATTTGATCTTGCAAAATATGCGATTGAAGAGAGAAATCTTCCTGTTTCTATGACGCCAAGTGCAACGCCGAAAGTAACGAAGGAAGCCATTCAGAAGGCAAAAGATGTTGGTTTATCGAGATGGGCATTTAGTTTGGATGGCTCTTGCGCAGAAATTCATGACCATTTCCGTGGAACGAAAGGATCTTATGATCGAACGATGAAAGGGATTGAGTTCTTAAAGGAACTAAATATCCCGATTCAAGTGAATACAACCATATCGAAATATAATCTCCATGATCTTGAAGCGATTGCTGAGAAGGTGAAAGAGATGGGGACAGTACTATGGAGTACATTCTTCCTAGTGCCAACAGGACGCGGTATGGAGAAGGATATGGTGAGTCCGGAAGAGCACGAAGAAGTGATGAAATGGTTATATCAAATTCAACAAAAAATGCCTTATGGTGTGAAGACGACGGAAGCGCCTCATTATAGACGTGTGTTTCATCAAGAAAAAGAGAGGCTGGGGGAAAGTGGTATTGCAAAGCGCTCTGACTTATTAGGTCGTGCACCAAAATTTGTTAATGATGGAGACGGTTTTGTCTTTATTAGTCATACGGGAGATGTCTATCCAAGTGGTTTTTTACCGGTCGTTTGCGGTAATGTTCGTGAACAATCACTTTCCGATATTTATCAAAATTCACCAGTTATGAAACAGTTACGAGATAAGTCGTTATTGAAAGGTAAATGTGGTGTTTGTGAGTTTAAGCATATGTGCGGTGGTTCGCGTGCGAGAGCCTATGCAATGACGGGTGATTACTTGGAAAGCGATCCATCTTGCTCATATATTCCAAAAGCACTTCGCTAAAATGCTTGATGTTGAAAGGTGGATGCTAAGTGGAGAATACGAAAAGGAAGATTATTATTGTGGGTGGTGGCATTACAGGGCTAAGCGCTGCTTTTTATACGAAAAAATGGTTTGATGAACGAAAAATTCCTGTTGAGCTAACTTTAATTGAAAAAAGTCAGACGTTTGGTGGTAAAATACGGACATTGCATCGTGAAGAGTTCATTATTGAACAAGGTCCGGAGTCTTTTTTAGCACGTAAAATGCCTATTATGACACTGATTAAGGAATTAGGAATCGAAGATGAACTGACGGCGACGAATCCCCAAGCCAAGACAAATTATATAGTACATAAAGGTAAATTGCATAAGATGCCGCCTGGACTTATGCTAGGTATTCCGACAGAATTAACGCCGTTTATGAAAACGAAGCTCATATCGCCTGCAGGGAAAATTCGAGCTGCTATGGATCTATGCTTGCCTAAAAAGAAAGGGATGGAAGATGAAGCATTAGGTCATTTCATCCAACGTCGTTTGGGTAAGGAAGTGCTAGAACATATCACAGAGCCGTTATTGGGTGGGATTTACGCAGGAGACACACATTCGTTAAGCTTACAAGCAACTTTTCCGCATTTTGCAGCAATGGAGCAAACGCATCGAAGTTTGATTATAGGGATGTTGGCAAATAAACAAAAACCAGCACCTAGTATGAAAGGTTTGCCTGAAATTGCGCAGAAAAGTATGTTTCTAACGTTCCGTAATGGGATGATTTCGTTGGTTGATCGACTGTTAGCAGAATTGGAGTCGATTCAACTGATTGCTGGGAAAGGTGTGCAAACGATTATTCAAGATAGACAGGGCTATAAAGTTTGCTTGGATGACGAGCAACAGTTACAGGCAGATGGGCTTATTATGGCTTTACCTACTCATCAAACGGCGAAGTTATTACCAATTAGTTCTTCGTTACAGTGGTTAGAGAAAATTAACTATGTGTCTGTTGCGAATATCGTACTCGCTTTTGATGCTGAAGATTTCACATTTCCATTAAACGGTTCTGGTTTTCTGATCCCCCGCAAAGAAGGGCGCATGTTAACAGCTTGCACATGGAGTTCTTCTAAATGGCTTCATACAGCACCGGAAGGCAAAGTATTACTGCGCTGTTACATTGGGCGTGGAGGTGCGGAGGAGTGGGTTCACCTATCTGACGAGCAACTCGTAGTAGCTGCGTTAAAAGATTTGGAAGAGATTATGGGTATCCAAGCTCAGCCATTATTTCATGAAATTACTCGGCTAGAACACTCGATGCCACAGTATCCAGTAAAGCATGTCGAGGAGTTGAAAAAGGTAAGGGCAGATCTTGCCGTCCATAGTCCTGGCGTTTACCTCTGCGGGGCTGGCTACGAGGGTGTTGGAGTCCCGGATTGTATTCGGCAAGGGAGAGAGGCTGCTGAGCAGTTGGCGGCATATTTAGAGCAGTAGAAGCTATAAATATTTAAATAACAATAAGGAGAAGCCGTGGCGGCCTCTCCTTATTGTTATTTACTTTTTACTTTACCCGTCCATAAGCGGAAGCCACCTTGAAGATGGAATAAATGCTTGTAATCTTTTTTCTTTAAAAATAATGCAGCCCGTGCGCTTTTACCACCGTTTTGGTCGTATAGGTAGACAGGCTTGTCCGAGCGGATTTCTTTGAAACGTTGACGGAACTGAGAGTATGGGATATTACGAGCACCCAAAATATGGCCAGCGTCAAAATCTTTCGTCTCGCGTACATCAATGAGCTGTGCCTTTCGGTAGCCCTCGATAAACTGATCTTGTGTTAAATTGGTAACGGCTTTTCGAAGACGTAGCATCGTTATGACCATGTATCCAATCAATAGAACTGTAGCAACTCCTAAAATAATTAAATTCACAACAACTTTCCCCTTTCTCTCTACTTTTCTATTATAAAGATTAGGTGGCACTAGTTCAATGGGAATGATAAAATGAAATTCGTTGTGGAGGGAGAATTCGGATGAAAAAAACGATTTGGCACTTCATTAATTCGGGGAAATGTAGCGCTTCGTTCAATATGGCGCTGGACGAGGCATTGTTGGAATGGCATAGCAAAGGGGAAATCGGTCCGGTGTTGCGGTTTTACGAATGGCAACCGGCAACATTATCGATTGGATATTTTCAAAGTGTTGACAAAGAAATTGAGATGGATGAAGTACGTAAACACGGTCTCGGCTTCGTGAGGCGTCCGACTGGGGGACGAGGCGTTCTGCATGAGCATGAACTTACATATAGCGTGATTGTCTCTGAGAGTTATCCTGATATGCCGGAAACGGTGACGGAGGCTTATCGGGTTATTTCAGGCGGTGTGCTGGAAGGTTTTCGGAATTTAGGTCTTGATGCACAATTTTCAGTTCCGCAAACGATTCAGCAAACTGATGATTTAAAAAATCCGAAAAGCGCGGTGTGCTTTGATGCGCCGAGCTGGTATGAGCTAGTTGTTGAAGGAAAGAAAGTGGCAGGCAGTGCACAGACGAGGCAAAAAGGTGTTATTTTGCAGCATGGTGCGATACTTTTGAGTCTTGATGAAAATAAACTCGTGTCACTATTTAAATTTAGGTCGGAAGAACAGCGCGAACGAATGCGTGCCAGTTTGCCAGAAAAGGCGGTTGCAATTGATCGTCTGATGAAACGAACGGTGTCTGTAGAGGAATGTGTGGAGGCATTTGCACAAGGATTTGAAGCTGCGCTTGATATGCAACTGGAGCCATTACAATTAAGCGAGCGACAGCTTGAATTTGTACACGATATCGAACGAAAAAAATATGCTAATGATGACTGGACTTTTAAAAAGTGAGCCTATAACTTTCGGGCTATTTTTTGTAATAAAACTTAGTAGAATGGCGTAGATAAAGAGATTGTCGGAAAATGTAAAAACATCGATATTGAAGAGTGATTCAAGATGTAGTAGATTAATAGAGAAGATTAACACAACATGTTGTATTAATTAGTGAAATTTGAAAAGGAGGGTGCTTAAATGGTTATTGTTTCAAAGCATCAAGAGCCAATTTTAGATAAGGTGCAACTGAATGCAGATATTGCGAAATTTCCGCAAGTGCATACCATTACCCCAGATATGAAAATTGAACATAGCGGGGTATCTAGACTCGTTATGATTGACCGGTATTCATTCAAGGATACTGCGAAAAAAACGCTTAAAATTGGTGATTTTGTCGTTCTGACGGTGAAGGAGGATCCGAAGTTCCCGGCGCGTGGACTTGGATTTATTACCGCAATTGATGCGAAGAGTGGTAAGGCAGATATTTGGATTGAAAAAGAATTCCGGTCTGCAATTGATAATCCGGAAGAACAGGAAGAGGGCATCGTGACTCGACCAATCGATGTGATTGAAAAGCCGCTTGAAGTTTTTTATGAGCAAATTGCAAAGCGGAACGCGACGGGGCTTGCTTCCGTTGAAACGACAGAGGACAAGCGTAAGGAGTCGTTTGATCGCTTTTATGACCAGCTGTCTAATTTGAATTTTATCCCAGCTGGGCGTGTGCTCTACGGGGCTGGATCGGATACGGAAGTGACATTTTTCAACTGTTATGTGATGCCGTTTGTGGCAGACTCACGCGAAGGAATTTCTGATCATCGTAAACAGGTGATGGAGATTATGAGTCGAGGCGGCGGAGTTGGGACAAATGGTTCTACATTGCGCCCACGCAACACGTTGGCGCGCGGCGTAAACGGCAAGTCGTCTGGATCGGTATCATGGCTGGACGATATTGCGAAATTGACACATCTTGTCGAACAAGGTGGAAGTCGACGCGGGGCCCAGATGATCATGCTTGCGGATTGGCACCCTGACATTTATGAATTTATCATCTCGAAAATGCAGAATCCGCGGATTCTCCGTTACCTTCTGGAACATACAGAAGACGAGCTGATTAAAAAACTCGCAAGTGAAAAATTGAAATTTAAACCGCTAACTGTACAAGAGGAAGCGATGTATCAAGGTCTATTAAATTACCGAACAATCCCAGGAATGGGCGGCTTCAACGAAGCAATCATGCGCGATGCTGAATCGAAACTACGCGATGGTGGGACGTATTCCGTACATAACTTAGAATTCCTCACAGGTGCAAATATTTCGGTCACTCTGACGGATGATTTTATGGAAGCTGTTGAACAGGATGCAGATTACGAGCTACGGTTCCCAGCAGTTGAGAAGTATTCGCCAGAAGAAATGGCAGCTTACAATGAAGAGTGGCATAAAGTTGGGGATGTTCGTGAATGGGAGCGTCAAGGATTCGCTGTACGCGTCTACCGAACGATCAAAGCACGTGCGCTATGGGATTTGATTAATATTTGTGCAACATATTCTGCAGAACCAGGTATTTTCTTCATTGACAATGCCAACAACGAAACAAATGCAAAAGCATATGGCCAGCAAGTCGTAGCAACAAACCCGTGTGGTGAACAACCCCTTGCACCATATAGTGTGTGCAATTTAGCTGCTGTAAACCTTGCTGAATTTGCAAATAAAGAAACGAAAACAGTTAACTATGAAAAATTGAAGGAAACAGTACGAGTTGGCGTTCGTATGCAGGACAATGTTATCGATGCCACGCCTTATTTCCTTGAAGACAATAAAGTACAAGCCCTCGGAGAACGTCGTGTAGGACTCGGTGTGATGGGTCTTGCTGATTTACTGATTTATTGTGAGAAAGAATACGGTTCAGTAGAAGGTAACGAACTCGTTGATAATGTATTCGAAGCAATTGCCACAACGGCTTACCGTGAGTCGGTTGAGCTTGCAAAAGAAAAAGGGAGCTTCCCATTCCTCGTCGGTAAATCAGATGAAGAAACAGTAGCTCTTCGCAATGCATTCATCAACACAGGCTTCATGAAGAAAATGCCTGAGGATATTCGCCAATCTATTTTGAAATACGGTATACGAAATTCTCATTTATTAACAGTTGCACCTACAGGGTCCACTGGAACTATGGTTGGCGTCAGTACTGGATTAGAACCATACTTTTCCTTTACCTATTATCGTAGCGGACGCCTTGGGAAATTTATTGAGGTTAAAGCAGGTATTGTAGAGGAATATTTACAACGTAATCCTGAAGTAGATCCGGACAACTTGCCGGAATGGTTCATCTCTTCGATGAGTCTTGCACCAGAGGCACATGCGGATGTGCAGTGTATCATTCAACGCTGGATAGATAGTTCCATCTCCAAGACAGTTAACGCGCCACGTGGTTATACAGTCGAGCAGGTTGAGAGTGTCTATGAGCGTCTGTATAAAGGCGGAGCGAAGGGTGGTACTGTCTATGTAGATGGTAGCCGCGACTCGCAGGTGTTAACGCTAAAGGCCGAAGAAAATGACATGGAATCGAATTATGTAGAAGAAGTTGTTGAACAGCCGAAAGTTGTGTTAGTCAACACGATTCAAGATTTGCGATCCACTAATGTCACAATTGGCTCCGAAGTTGGCGATACATGCCCAGTGTGTCGTCAAGGAACCGTCGAGGAAATGGGCGGCTGTAACACATGTACAAACTGTAACGCACAATTGAAATGCGGTTTATAAGTAAATGAAAAACGGAAGGTGCCAATTAAGGCGCCTTCCGTTTTATTAATTTACAGCAACTGTTTCATCAATCGTAGGAGTCGTATCTGCCTTAGCAGCTACTTCCAACACTTCAACCCCGAATTCTTCAACTTCTAATAATTTCTCGAAAGAGGCAATCGCCACTTCGACCTGTTGATTATCGGGCTCTTTTGTCGTCAATAGTTGTAACCATAACCCTGGGTAGCCTAAATATTTCAACACAGGAATATTTCGTAGCGAATTTGTTACCTGCAAAACTTCAAAAGAAATACCAAGTACGACTGGGATAAGCAAAATCCTGTTGACGATGCGTAGCCAGAACGGATCAGCTGGTACAAGGAAGTAAATAAACATCCCGACAATGACCGTAAAGAGCATAAAACTACTACCGCAGCGGAAATGCAACCTGGATTGCGCTTGAACATTTTCTACTGTCAGCGGTAAATTATTCTCGTAAGCATTGATGACCTTATGTTCTGCACCGTGGTATTGAAAGACACGTTTAATGAGCGGTGTTAGTGAAATTAGTGAAATATATGTCAGCAATAAAATAAGCTTGAACAGACTTTCCAGTAAGATTTGTGCAGGTTTTCCGGGCGCTATAAATTGCAAAGCTTGCGCCAAGAAAACGGGTACAAGTGTGAAAACGAATTTACCGAACAGAAATGACAATACGCCAACTGCGGCCACACCTAGTACCATCGCCAATTTGGACGTTTCTTCAGGTTGTTCGACTTCTTCTCCAGGCATGACATCATAACGTTCACTGGAAAATGTCAAATGACGCGAGCCAATCCCTGCCGATTCAATTAAAGCAACAATGCCTCTAACGAATGGAATTTTCTTTAATTTCATACGCGTTGTATTCTTTTCTTTCGGTAGATGATAGTAATCAATTGAATCATCCTTGCGTCTAATGGCCGTTACAGTATGATCCTTACTAGCGAACATAACCCCTTCAACGAGTGCTTGACCCCCATAAGTAGGAGCTTGTTGTTCTTTTCCCATAGTCATTCCCACACTTTCTTTTGTCTCAGCTATAATCTATTTTACCATTATACTAAAAAACAGCTGTACACTCCACAATTGATGTTTAAAAAATAGTGAACCGTCCGACACTTTAGACAGGAGGGATGTCTATGTTGAATAAAACTTTACTATGGACGGCGTTTTTTAGTGCTATATTCACTGCGTTATCACTTAAGTTTTTACATCTTTTTAACTTCATTAGCTGGTCGCCTATCGGGTGGGTAGAAAAAGGGATGCTGTTCGAATCGGCTCCTATCGTCATCCAATGGGGACTCCTTTTTATAGTACTGATAGTCACTTTCGCCATTCTCTATTTCGCCGTGTCATTTACAACGTCTATTCCGCCATCTATCTCGGCGCTAGCCATTGCAATTATCGCTGTTTTCGCGATTGAATGGACAATCACCTCCCCTAAAACTCCATTCGATGCTATTAAATCTGTCTCGATACCATTTCTCTCAATCATCGCCATTGTTCTGCGATTTCTCACGGGAACAGCAGTATTTATGAAGAAACTTTCAGGGGAAAGTATGAAATGAGTTGCTAGACAACCGCGATATGATAAAATAGGAAAGAAAAAGATGAGGGGAATGGTACGGGGTGAAATTGCTAATTCTGAACGGACCTAATTTAAACAGGCTTGGGAAAAGGGAACCGGATATTTATGGAGAGGAAACATTGGAGGATGTCGAGCGTAAATTAGAAGCCGCTGCAACTGAGCATGGGGTGGAGCTAGCATTTTTTCAATCGAATGTCGAAGGAGCTTTAATCGACAAGATCCATGAAGCTGAAGAGGTCGGTCTTGATGGAATCGTCTTCAATCCGGGAGCATTTACGCATTATAGCATTGCTTTACGTGATGCGATCGCTTCAATTCAAGTACCTGTTATCGAAATCCATATTTCGAACATACATAGCCGAGAACCGTTCAGACAGACGTCAGTCATTGCGCCGGTCTGCGTCGGCCAACTGTCCGGATTCGGCACGGACGGATACGCACTCGCCATCCAAGCCTTTCTCCTCCGAGGAAAAGGGGTATGACATGATGAAACTAGTAAAATTACGTGAGTTACTAAAAGAACAAGAGATTGATGCGCTACTTGTTACGAATGAATTCAATCGTCGTTACATGACAGGTTTTACAGGGACTGCTGGACTGACGCTCATTTCTTCTGACGATGCTGTGTTCATCACGGATTTCCGTTATACGGAGCAAGCAGAAAAAGAAATCGAAGGTTTCCGAATTGTTCAACATACGAAAACGATTATCGAAGAAGTTGCTGCACAAGCTGAAAATATGGGGTTGCAAACAATTGGTTTTGAAAAAGATGATTTGACATATGGGTTGTATGAGTTATACAATGCACAAGTTAAAGCAACGTTAAAACCCGTCTCAGGTCTTGTGGAGAAACTACGTATGGTGAAAACGGAAGCTGAATTGGTGATTTTGAGGCAGGCTGCTAAAATTGCAGACGAAGCGTTCACGCATATTTGCACATTCATCAAACCCGGCGTTACAGAACTTGAGGTTTCGAATGAGTTAGAATTTGCGATGCGTAAACAAGGAGCAACGTCTTCATCGTTCTCTATCATCGTAGCATCTGGCTTACGCGGTGCGCTTCCACATGGCGTGGCAACAGACAAAGTAATTGAATCGGGCGATTTAGTAACGCTCGACTTCGGCGCCTTGTATGAAGGTTATATTTCTGATATTACACGAACGGTTGCTGTCGGAGAACCTTCGGATAAACTAAAAGAAATTTACGAAGTGACACGTGCGGCACAAGAATTAGCAGTAGAAAAGATTAAACCTGGCATGACAGGCATCGAAGCGGATGCAATTGCACGCGATTACATCACATCAAAAGGCTATGGCGAAGCCTTCGGTCATTCAACAGGACATGGTATTGGTTTAGAGGTACATGAAGGACCTGGATTGTCCTTCCGTTCAGAAACTGTACTTGTACCCAATATGGCTGTTACCGTTGAGCCGGGTATCTATTTGCCAGGCATCGGTGGCGTACGTATCGAAGACGATATCATTATGACGGAAGACGGCAATGTACGTCTAACGCATTCAACGAAAGAACTACTTATCCTATAATTCTAGTAAATGGAGGAATCATCATGATTTCAGTAAACGATTTTAAAACAGGCTTAACAATAGAAGTAGACGGGGACATTTGGCGTGTAATGGATTTCCAACACGTTAAGCCAGGGAAAGGTGCGGCATTCGTTCGTTCGAAACTACGTAATTTACGTACCGGCAACGTCAATGAAAAAACGTTCCGTGCAGGAGAAAAAGTAGCAAAAGCACAAATTGATAACAAACGTATGCAATACTTGTATGCGAACGGTGACGATCATGTCTTCATGGACAACGAATCTTATGAACAAATTGAATTGCCTGCAAAACAAATTGAAGAAGAGCTGAAATTCCTAAAAGAAAACATGGAGGTCCATGTTATTCAATATAAAGAAGAAATTCTTGGTGTTGAATTACCTGTAACGGTTGTCTTGGAAGTTGCAGCAACAGAGCCAGGCATTAAAGGCGATACGTCGAGTGGCGGTTCGAAACCAGCTACACTTGAAACGGGACTCATTGTTCAAGTGCCATTTTTCGTCAATGTTGGTGACAAACTCATCATCAACACCGAAGAATCAGAATACGTTTCACGCGCATAATGTAAAATAAATCCTTAAAACACCTTCGAACCAGTACGCTTGAATAAGTACTGAAATCGAAGGTGTTTTTATATAAGCAAAAAATGTACATTCTAAGGAAGCGTTTATGAACATCGACAGTATGTCTAGGCCATAAAAATATTGTGGCACTATGGTGATTGAATCATTTCACCCTAAAAGACAAGTGCTATTAAATTGACTATTTAATAAACAAAGAATATACTTAGTTAAAAGTGGGCTAACCAGTAGACCGCTTGAAGGGTGGTGAAGGAATCATGAAGCCGAAAATGTTTGTTGAACTTCAACATACACGAGTGTATGAGAAAATCGTTGAACAGATTAGAAAGCTGATCGAGGATGGAACGCTTGAACCAAATGATCGCCTGCCAAGTGAACGGGAGTTGGCACAAACACTTGGTTGTAGTAGAACGTCACTTCGCGAAGCATGCCGAGTACTTGAGTCAGAAGGGCTTATCGTTTCGAAAGCAGGCGGCGGTAGATTTATTCAACAAGTAGATCAGCGCCTTACATTGAAATACCACGTTAACCCAGTCGATTTGATTGAAAAAACGGCAGTTATTCATTTTTTAGAAGCACGGGAAGCACTAGAACCCCAAATTGTTGAAATAGCATGTGAAAGAGCAACACAAGAAGATATTGCTAAAATGGAGAACTCACTTCAAAGGATGAAGGAAAAATTAAAGTATCCCGATGAGAAAGTGGATGCAGATAGTAATTTTCATCTGGCACTTGCAGAGGCGACGCATAATTTTGTGTTCGTCTCCTTAATGGAAATGAATTTAAATTTATATCGTCAAGTACGAAAGCAGACATTGAAGTCAACTGATCGTTATATAGAGTCGCTTCAAGAACATAAAGATATTTTAGAGGCGATTAAATTAGGAGATAAAGAAAGTGCGGTTCAAGCAATGCAGACTCATTTGCATCATTTACGGGATAACGTACTAGGTTTGATTAATAAAGAAGAGTAATGGAGGAATCAGGATGAATAAAGGAAACTTTGGACCACTGACGGGTGTAGATATTCTAGATATATCAACGATGATTGCGGCTCCATATGGCGCAACATTACTCGCTGATCTTGGTGCAAACGTAACGAAAATAGAACTTCCTAATAAAGGTGATACACTTCGTACAGTCGGTCCGTGGAAAGATGGTGAATCACTCAGATGGCCTGGTTTAGCACGTAATAAGAAGTCAATTACACTTGATATTCGTTCTGAGGAAGGAAAAGAGATTTTTAAAAAGCTTATCGCCAGGACGGACATCCTAATTGAGAACTTTCGACCTGGCACACTTGAAAAGTGGGGACTGGGTTATGAATTATTGAAAAAAGAAAATCCGCAATTAATTATGGTGCGCATTTCCGGATACGGGCAGACAGGACCCTACAGTTCAAAAGCCGGGTTTGGTACACCGGGCACAGCGTTTAGCGGACATACCTATTTACAAGGATATCCAGACCGTCCGCCCGTAAGCCCATCTTATTCACTACTTGATTATATTACGGGTGTATATACAGCATTTGCGGCTGTAAGCGCCTTGTACCATCGCGATACAACTGAAGGAGAACCAGAAGGGCAAATGGTTGAAATGGGGTTGTATGAATCACTCTTCCGTATGTTGGAATTCTTAATTGCGGAATATGATCAAACGGGAAAGGTGAGAGGGAGAAGTCCAGGTCTTGCTGGGCATTCAAGTCCAGCTGGCACCTATGAAACAAAAGATAGCAAATTCGTTGTACTTGTCTGCAGCACAGATCCGACATTTGATCGCCTTGCGGAAGCAATGGAAAGAACAGATATGCTGAAAGATGACCGGTATTATACAAATGTGGAACGTTTAAAAAATGATGACGAGGTACAAGAGATTGTTTCTAGCTGGATCAAGCAATTTACATTAAAAGAGTTGCAGCATAAATTGGATGCATTTGGTGTGCCGGTCAGCCCGATTTTAAGTATAGAAGATATTTTTGAAGATGATCATTACAAGGCAAGGGGAAATATTGTCGAAGTTGAACATCCACGACTTGGAACTATAAAAGTGCCAGGTGTCGTGCCGAAATTTTCGGGAACCCCAGGATCTATTCGACATCGTGCACCTGAACTTGGAGAACATAATGATGAGATCTTTGAAAAGCAATTAGGATTATCCAAAGAAGAATTAGCTTCGCTAAAAGAGAAGGGAGTTATTTAAATGACAACATTAGTATTACCATCAAAAGTGACTATCTGTGAAGTAGCGCCGCGTGATGGCTTCCAGGCGGAAAACAAATGGATTCCAACAGAGGAAAAAATAAGAATCGTCCGTTCACTTGCTAATACAGGGGTACGGTCAATGGAAATTACCTCTTTTGTTCATCCAAGAGCAATCCCACAATTAAAAGATGCAGCAGAAGTTGTACGAGGAGCAGAAGATTTAACGAATATAAAATTCCGTGCACTTGTTCCAAATGTCAAAGGTGCGGAGCGGGCGATCGATGCGGGCATTACAAAATTAAAGCTCATGCTTTCCGCAACGGATTCTCATAGCCTTTCGAACGCCAATAGTCTTGTTGAAGATGCACAAAATGGTTTTACTCCAATTATTGAACTAGCAGAGAAAAACAATGTAAAAGTAGGCGGCTCAATTTCAGTTGCATGGGGCTGTCCATATGAAGGGAAAGTACCGTTAGAGCGCATTATATCTATAGTGGATCGATACACTAAAATGGGTATAGAGGAAGTATCGCTCGCAGATACAACAGGTATGGCAAATCCGAAGCAGGTTTATGAATACCTCGGCGTATTAAAAAATGAGTTTCCGAAAATGGAATTTTCAATGCACTTACACAATACGAGAGGAATGGCGCTTGCCAATGCTTTTGCAGCACTTCAACAAGGCATTGTACTCTTCGATAGCTCTATCGCAGGTCTCGGCGGCTGTCCGTACGCACCGGGGGCGAGTGGAAATGTAGCGACAGAAGATCTCGTGCATGCGTTTGAAGAAATGGGTATTGATACGGGAATGAATCTTGACAGTCTAATTGCAACGGCCAAAGAAGTGAAAAATTACTTTGGACATGATGGTGGTAGCTATATGCTTCAGGCAGGACCAAGTTCAGCCTTGAGCCCCAGGGTAAAGGCTCAGGAAAAATTGGAATCATAAAAAAAGCCGTACTGGATTTTTCTCAGTACGGCCTTTGCGTTAGTGTGGTTCGTAAAGATCCCAAGCAAGTTTTAAAGATTCAACAATATGATTGGCGACTTCTTCGGGTGATTGATCATCCACTGATAATGTTGAATTATTAAGTGAGTAAGCTTCTTGTCGCTCATGAAATAGTTCTTCGATTTCATCAATATTACGGCTTTGCAAGATAGGGCGGTTGTTAATCAAAATATCAAGTCGTTCTTTCCATTCATTCCATGACACATCGAGGTAAAAGACAGTACAGTTTGTAAGACAAGCTTCTCGCACTTCTGGCTGCATAAAAGCGCCACCACCAATAGAAATAATCTTTAACTTTTGCTTGCAAAAAGACTGAATCATCTTCTTTTCATAATCACGGAATACATCTTCACCATGTATCTTAAAAATATCTGTCGCTGTCATCCCAAACTCTTTTTCGATTTCTTTATCAATGTCTATAAAGCTGCGGTATAATTTTTTCGCAACGAGTTCACCAATCGTTGTTTTTCCAACGCCCATAAAGCCGATTAACACAATACTTTGTTGCCTTACCCGCACTTTTCCAAGTCTCAAATTAAACACTCTTTCTAAATATCGATAGTAAACTAAAGTATAGTACAGTGTCAGAATTTTGTAAACATCCTTTAATGGACTAAAAAATGATGAAACTGATGCTGTGTAAGGAACTACAAACCTAAAATCTGATATGGTGATCTATATTTAAATTATAATTGGGAGCAACTTATTCCTTGAGCAATGTGGTATGTGGATGTACAGGAGGAATATTCCGTGTATTCAATCTAAAGTGTTATTGCATTATTTGAAAGAGTCGTGTAATATGTTGATAACGCTTTCACTAGGAGAGCATTATTTTATTCTTTGATTTTACTAGATCGATCCAATAGATTCATCTAATTAGTGGAGTATACAATTAGATGAATCTACTAGTTAACTAGTTAGATCGATCTAATAGATATTGTATTAGATCGATCTAACAAATTAGCGATACTTTCAAAAAAAACAATTAGGAAGGTGAAAACCATGACAGAGCAAGGAGTACTTAAACAAGCAAGACCATATGTTAATGGAGAGTGGCTAGTAGACGGGCGTGAAAAATTACAGGTGAAAAGTCCATTTACTGGAGAGGTGATTGGTGAACAGTATTTAGCTACGATGGAAGACGTAGAAAAAGCTCTTCAATCTGCTTTTGAATCAAAAAAAGAAATTGGAGCAATTCCGGCTTACAAACGTGCAAATATTTTAAAGAGGGCAGCTGAACTTCTTCATGAGCAAAGAGAATCGTTTGCGAAACTTATTTCATTGGAACTTGGGAAGCCACTAAAAAACACGTTAGATGAAGTAGCACGATCTGTTGAAACATTACAGTTGTCAGGGGAAGAAGCAAAACGGCTGACAGGAGAGAGTATCCCAGGTGATGCATCAGAACGGGGCACAAATGCAATTGCGATGACATTTCGTGTTCCAGTAGGGGTGATCGCTGCAATTACACCGTTTAATTCACCGCTGAATCTTGTTTGCCATAAAATAGGTCCTGCATTTGCGGCAGGTAATGCAGTTGTCTTAAAACCAGCACCTCAGACATCGCTTATTGCAACTGCTTTATTAAAACTTCTTCTTGAAGCAGGGTTTCCTGAAATTGCAGTAAATATGGTCCTTGGTGGTGTTGAGGTTGGTCAAGAAATTGTGAAAGACGACCGTGTAAACGTCATTTCATTTACTGGTGGAACCGTGGCGAGCCGGAATATTTGTAAACTTGCAGGCATGAAAAAAGTATTGCTTGAACTTGGCGGCAATGCAGCAACAATCGTTCATGAAGATGCGGATCTAGCACGCGCAGCTCTAATGTGTGCACGAACAGGATTTAGTAATTCAGGTCAGAGTTGTATTTCGGTTCAAAGAATTTACGTTCATCAAGCTGTAGTTTTAAAATTTAAAGAACTATTAAAGGATGAAGTGGCAAAATTGATAGTTGGTGATCCACTTTCCCCGGAGACCGACGTCGGAACACTCGTAGATGAAAAAGCAGCAGGGAGGATCATTGATTGGATCGACCAATCTGTTAAAGCGGGCGCAGAACTCGTATTTGGTGGAAAACAAAATGGTGCAAATGTGCAGCCAACGATTTTATTTAATCCACCTAAAACAACAAATGTCGTATGCCAAGAAGTATTTGGACCGATTGTAAGCATCTTGCCTTATGAAGATATTGATGAAGCGATTGCTGAAGCAAATGATTCAGAATTTGGTCTTCAGGCAGGTATTTTTACAAATCGACTCGATCTAGCTTATAAAGCAGCTCATGCACTCGAAGTTGGTGGTGTTGTCATTAACGGAACTTCGAACTATCGTCTTGATCACTGGCCGTATGGTGGAGTGAAAAACAGTGGAATTGGTCGTGAAGGTCCACGCTTTGCAATTGAAGATATGACTGAGACAAAAATGATTGTACTGCAGCTTTCATAATGAGGATGAATGTACTCTGAAAGCCGGATAATCAGGCAATTATACGAAAAATATTTGCAAATTTAAGGAGGATGCTTAACCATGCAAGAATTAATTTCGCGTCAATTAGTAAAATACCTTGAAAATCGTGGGGTTGAACATATTTTCGGTCTTTGTGGTCATACGAATATCGCTGTTCTTTCCGAGTTGGAGAAAAGTTCTATTAAATTTGTCAACGTTCGCCATGAACAAGTCGCAGCGCATGCGGCTGATGGCTATGCTCGTGCTAAAAAACAAACGGCTGTTGTCCTAAGTCACGTTGGCCCGGGGTTGACGAATGCGGCGACGGGTGTTGCTAACGCGGCACTGGACTGTACACCGATGGTCGTTATCGCAGGAGATATTCCGAGTCATTACTACGGAAAACATCCGCACCAAGAAATAAACTTGCATGCGGATGCGACACAATATGAAATTTATCGTCCATTTGTCAAACGTGCTTGGCGTGTAGATAGCGACCACCTATTCCCAGAAATTTTGGAGAAGGCGTTTCAGCTGGCTGAAAGTGGAACGCCAGGTCCTGTTCTTGTTTCTGTCCCGATGGATATCTTCTCCAAGGAGATTGACACGGCCTTGTTTGACAGACAAAAACACCATACAAAAACACTTCAAAAGCCATCGATTGATGAGGTAACGGCTGAAAAAATAATACGTACACTGTTGGATGCAAAAAATCCAGTTATCTATGCAGGCGGTGGGGTGTTAATCGCAGATGCGGCGAAAGAACTTGCTGAATTCGTCAATCATTTTGATTTTCCAGTTGCGCATTCGTTGATGGGCAAAGGGGCAGTTGCGGATGATAATCCACTTGTCTTAGGGATGACGGGCTTCTGGGGAACTGAATTTATCAATCAAAAAACACGTGAAGCCGACTATATTTTGGGGCTTGGCACGCGTTTTGCAGAAGCAGACAGCAGCTCCTGGGAAAATGAATTTACATTTGATTTCCCAACGACGAAATTGATTCAGATTGATATTGAAGCCAGTGAAATTGGTCGCAACTATCCGGTTGAAATCGGTGCGGTCGCTGATTTAAAGCAAGCGCTTACTGTTTTGAATCGGGTAGCGAAGAGAATCGCTCCAGAAGGTCGTCAGAATGAAGAATTGAAGCAAGAAATTGCCACAAACAAAAAAGAATTTAAAGCAAGCAACAAACCATTTGTAGAGGACAACTGCTTCCCAATGCAGCCGCAGCGTATTCTCGCTGATGTGCGCGATGTCTTGCCACGCGATGCCTTCATTACAACGGATGTAGGCTGGAACAAAAATGGTGTCGGTCAACAATTCGATATTTTAGAACCGGGGACGATTTTAACACCGGGTGGATTCGCAACGATGGGCTTTGGCGCACCTGCTGCCCTTGGCGTGAAAATCGCACAGCCAGATCGCGTAGTTGTTTCCCTTGTAGGGGATGGGGGCTTTGGTCAAAATCCCGCACTGCTTGCGACAGCGGCTGAAGAAAATATTCCGGTGATCTGGGTAGTTATGAATAACTCCGCGTACGGAACGATTGCGGGTCTGCAAAAAGCGCATTACGATACAACGCTGGGTACATTGTTCATGAAAGACGGCGAGTCGTACTCACCTGACTTCGCAGCGATTGCGCGCGCATACGGTATCGAGGGCATTAAAATCAAAAAAGCAGAGGAATTCAAGCCAGCGCTTGAACAGGCAATCGCCGCAAACAAACCGGTTGTGATCGACGTTGCCATGTTAAATAATCCAGTACCGACCGCAGGTCATTGGAATATCATGGACATTTATTCACCTGGGGAAAAAGTGCATCATGTGTCTACAAACTAAAATCTGAAAAATACTGTCTGGATGGAGGAATACGTATGACAAACTTATTTTCATTGGCCCAGCTTACAGTACTCGAATGTGCGCCGCCTGAAATGACTTATCTTGCAGCACGAGCAGGTTATGATTTCGTCAGTTTTCGACCCATTTATATGGGTCTACCAGGTGAGCCTAACTACGCATTAGCTGAAAATAAGAGTATGATGGATCGCACAAAAACTGCGTTGGCAGAGACAGGAATAAAGTTGCTTGACATTGAGCTCGCACGTATCTATGATGGCGTCGACCCGAAAAATTACGTTCCTGCCATGGAAGTTGCAGCGGAGCTCGGTGGACGTCATGTGCTTAGTAGTATTTGGACGGATGACCGAAATTTTGCGATTGAGCGTTTTGCTGAACTGTGTGAGCTTGCTAAGCCATTCGGACTAACTGTTGAACTGGAGTATGTTCCGATTGCCAGTGTCAATAAGCTTAAAGATACGATCGATGTGTTGCACACGGCTAATCAGAAAAATGCCGGTCTTATGCTTGATATTCATCATTTCCATCGTGCGGGGGATAAGGTTGAAGATTTGGATGCAGTTCCGCGTGAATGGTTTCGCTATCTTCATCTTTGTGATGCTCCTGCAGAAATCCCGTTAGATAAAGTAGAAATGACACGGATTCTTCGTGAAGATCGTTCTTATGTTGGCGAGGGTGGCATCGATGTGGCAAGTATCGTAAACCGAATTCCACAGATCCCATATTCAATTGAACTACCGAATATTAGGCGTGTTCAAGAATTGGGCTATGAAGAATTTGCTAAACGCTGTTTGCAATCGGCTAAAGATTATCTTGATCTCCACCCACGTATGGATCAAGATGCGTCCGATGTGTGTGAGTCGATCTAATCAAACTAGTATTAAGGGGCTGTTCAATTCGCTGCCTAACGGGCGTGTGGGACAGTTTCTTAATTCGTTAAGATGCTAGAAATCAATAAAGAGACGGGATAACCTTCTATCTAATCATAAATACATAAAAAACGAATGAGTAGGGAAATTAATAGTGTTAAAGAGTATTTATTTGAAAAGTTTAAAAATTTTTCAAATAAATACTGACAATTGCGAAATTATATGCTATCCTAATAATTAAGTTCCGTTATAGGTTATCGGTATTCCGTCTAGTGGAACTACATTGATATTTGCAACCGCATACATTTGTATAATCTGGACTACGAACCAAAAAGTATAGAGAGAAGTTGAACAGCTATAAGCAAGAAATCTTTGAAATATAGATTGATAATTTCAAAAAGTGAAAGTACACTTGTATTTAGATCGATCTAGTATTATCAGATTACTTTAAAAGCGATTATTAGTAACTGTTTCCAAGGGGGCTATGGAAAATACTATCTTGGACTAGTTGATAAATAATATAGAAAGAGTAGGAAAATGTTATTGTTATTGTTGCAAGTGATATCCAAAAGAGTAATTGTGAAATTGATGAATTAAATTTAGGTGGTTTTTCAGGTAGTTTTAATCGAACTTAAGAAATAATTAAAAATGAGGGGGGTTTGCACGATAAAAAATCTGTTTGTTCATATAAATTTATAAATAGAAGATGTTAATGATATTTCTCAATACAACATGTTAGGAGTGTTAATTTGAAAACATTTATACTTATTATGGATAAGATAAATCTAGTGTTAAAATTTCTTCTTGGAACTTTTTTAGCTGTAGCTCTGATTATTCTTACTTGGCAAATAATTGCTCGAGCTGTCTTTAATAGCCCACTCAGTTGGTCGTCTGAACTATTAAGATATTTATTGGTTTGGATGACGTTTGTTGGGGCTGGTTTAGCGATTAGGTATCAAAAGTTAATTCGTCTTGAATTCTTATTTACATTGTTCAAATTCCCTCCGAAAATCGAAAAGGGAATCAGAGGATTTGCGGCTATTTTGTCAATAGTGTTCTGCGTCATTATTTTGATGTACAGTATACAAATATTAGAAATTGTACATATGCAAAAATCAGCGGCCATGCATTTACCGATGTCTATCCCATATTTAGCGATTCCGTTTGGTAGTTTAATTATGCTGTTTAATACCTTGGTTGCTTGGTTCGAAGGAGAATGGGATACAGAAGGAGGGGAACAAATCTAATGGGTCCGATTATATTATTTGCCTCATTTATGTTGTTTTTAATCCTCAGTGTTCCCGTTGCAATATCTGTCGGATTATCGTCTGCAATTATGATTTTTCAAGATGGAATGCCGCCTACTGTCATTATTCAGCGGTTGTTTACAACGATGGATTCTTTTACATTATTAGCGGTTCCCTTTTTCATCCTTGCTGGAGGGTTGATGGAAAAAGGCGGTATGTCAAAACGTTTAGTCGATTTTGCGTACTCACTCGTTGCATCAATGACAGGTGGTCTAGGAATGGTTTCTATTTTAGCTTGTATGTTTTTTGCTTCAATCTCAGGCTCAGGTGTTGCAACCGTAGCGGCTATTGGTGCAATTATGATACCAGCGATGGTTGCCAAAGGGTATGATAAAGGTTTTGCATCGTCGACTGTCGCTGCGGCTGGCGAGTTAGGGGTTGTTATTCCTCCAAGTATACCGCTTATTTTATACGGTGTTGCTGCTGGCGTGTCGATTCAAGATCTGTTTTTTGCAGGAATTATTCCCGGTTTTATGATCGGGGTTACTTTTATGATCCTTGTCTATTTCGTATCTAAAGTGAAAAAATACTCAGGTGAAAAAAGGTATTCTTGGAAAGAAAAATTTATTTCGTTTAAAGATGCTATATTGGCATTGATTATGCCTGTCATCATATTGGGCGGGATTTATAGTGGATATTTTACCCCAACCGAATCAGCAGTTGTAGCTTGTGTGTACGCATTAATTGTGGGTTTGTTTGTTTACAAGGAGCTGAAGTGGAAAGACCTTCCACAGATTTTTTATAACTGTGCTTTAACGAGTTCGGTTGTATTAATAATTATTGCGAATGCGGGGCTATTTGGCTGGATTCTTACTAGTGACGGAGTTCCTCAAGCTGTAGCTACTTGGTTTGGTGGAGTTTCTAGTAATCCTATCATTTTCTTACTCATCATCAACCTATTGCTGTTCATCGTTGGAATGTTTTTTGACTCTGGAGCGGCAATCCTTATTCTTGCTCCAATTTTAGTTCCTGTTGCGATTTCTTATGGTATCGATCCAGTTCACTTTGGGATTGTGATGATTGTTAACTTAGCTATGGGAATGATCACACCACCATTTGGAGTTAATCTATTTATGGTAAGTCAAGTTGCCAATATTAGCATGGAAAAACTACTGAAATACACCGTACTTTTTGTGCTTGTGATGATTGCTAATGTCTTAATTTTGAGTTATATCCCTTCGATATCGACTTGGTTACCTCAGGTCTTTACGAAGTAATACAGAGGTCTATTAACTTGTTGAACTAGATTTTTGAGAGAGATGTTCTCTGAAGAATCTTTCAAAATATAAAAAATTTAAGGGGTGTCAAGGAATGAAGAAAATTATTTATGGTGTTCTGTTGTTATTGGTTCTTGCTCTAGCTGCGTGTGCGGGAGAATCGACCTCAAATGAGGATGCAAAGCCTGAAGAAACAAAGTCTACAGACAGCAGTAAAAGTGCAGAAAAAGAAACGGAAAAACCGACAGAAAAATCAGTAATAATGAAAATTGGATCTACAGACAAAGAGCATGTTGCTATGGGTAAAGCGATGTACAAGTTTAAAGAAATTGTAGAAGCAGAAACAAATGGATCTATCACTGTTGAGGTTTTTCCAGACAGTCAATTAGGTGGGGAACGAGATATTATTGAAGGTGTACAACTAGGTACGATCCAAGGTGGACCGATTGGAGCGGCAGTAATGTCAAACTTCTCTCCTCGATTCAATCTGTGGTCTTTACCATTTACATTCCCGACTAGAGAAGATTCCCATAGAATACTAGATGGTCCTTTAGGTCAAGAAGTATTAGCCGATCTGGATGATATCGGCATGATAGGTTTAAACTTCTGGGAGAGTGGTATTCGAAATTTAACGAATAACGATGGTGAGATTAAATCACCAGATGACCTCGCAAACTTGAAAATTAGGACATTGGAAAATCAAATTCAGCTAGATGTATGGACAGAACTTGGTGCAATTCCTACACCGATCGCATTTCCAGAACTATTTACTTCATTACAACAAGGTATTGTTGATGGACAAGAAAATCCATTTAGTGTAATCGCAGAAGCAAATATGTACGAAGTTCAAAAGTATGTAACAGAAACTCAACATTTAATTGGTGTAAATCCATTTATTGTGAATAAGAAATGGTTTGAAGATCTGACAGAAGACCAACAAGCTGCAATCAGAAAAGCGACCGATGAAGCACAGGCGTTCCAAAGAGAAGAAAAGGCGATAGAAGATGCTAAATATAAAGATCTTCTCATTGAAAAAGGTATGACGATCACTACATTATCTCCGGAAGAAAGACAAGTATGGGCAGATAAAATAATACCTGTCTATGATAAACATAAGAAAGAGATTGGTGAAGACTTAGTCAACAGGTTATTAGAAGAAGCGAAGAAATAACATTTCTTCTTACAAATATTGGATTCAAATAAAGCTACTTTATTTGAATCCATTTTTGTTATATGTATTTTCTGATTACATAGGTCGATCGTTTAATTTTCTTTCTGCTATCAACAATTTATTCTTCGGAAAAATGAAAAAAGTAGAGTTTTTCAAGCCAAACATTGTATTGTATCTTGAGAAACACGATCGTACCGTATTCAAGAGTAGATCGCTAACATGAATGTGTTTGAGCCGAACTATGATTCTAAAAAGGGATGACAACACCAAATAAAACTAATTTTGTGGAGGGTCATGAATGTTAGAGTTGGTTGTGAAAAAGCCATTGGAGATTGAAATAAGAAACGTTGAATTGGTCCAAATTTCACACAATGATGAAGTAAAGATCCAGGTAAACTATGGTGGTATTTGTGGATCTGATCTTAGTTTTTTGAAAGGAAAGTTTGCACATGCTGTTTATCCATTGCGACCGGGACATGAATTGGTCGGCACGATTATTGAAAGTGGCGAGAGTTCCAAATACAAAATAGGAACCCGAGTGGTCGTTTTACCGAATACATTCTGTGATGAGTGTGAAATGTGCAAGCAAGGGCGTACAAATATTTGTCGAAATAAGAAATCCTTAGGTATCAATATGGATGGCGGATTTGCAGAGGAATTTGTAATATCATCCAAGTTTGTCCTGCCAATTCCCGACGATTTGGCTGATGAAAAAGCAGTTTTAATTGAACCGTTTGCAGTTGTTGTAAGTGCATTTAAAAAGGTTGAGATCACAAAAGGTACATCAGTTGCAATAATTGGTGGCGGTACGATAGGTATGTTAGCAGCTTCATTAGCTTATCGTTTAGGAGCACAAGTTACTGTGATTGACATCAATCCTAAGAAGCATGAAATAGTCAGGAGAATTGGAGAGATTAGGGCAGTCTATCCCGAAGAGTTAACAAATGAAACATTTGATATAGTCGTTGAAGCAGCGGGGGTAAAAGCTTCTGTTGAACAAGGTATCCAATTGATGAAACCTGGCGGTGCAATGGTTGTAATTGGTCTTGCACCAGAAGCCAATATACCATTCATACAAGTAGTTCGAAACGATCAAACTATTTTCGGGTCAATTATTTATAGCTTCCCAGATGATTATCTACAAACAATTGCCTATTTGAGGGATCCCGATTTGAACGTAGAACCAATTGTATCCATGGTTTTGCCTTTTATAGAATACAAACAAGCATATGAAAATGCCTTGACTGGTAACTTTGGAAAAATTATCTTAAAATTCGAAAATACTCAACGTAAATACTAATAATAGACACCATTTATATCGATTCATGGCATATATACAATAAAGATTTGATATCGAATGTTTGTTAGAACAGGAGGCAAATCATGAAAACTGTTACGGTAGCTTTGGTAGGTGCGGGTTATGCGGCTCATTTACACGGTAGAGGATATTCAAAGGTACATGGTGTCAATATAAGATTAAAAACAATCGTCGATTTGGATATGGTTAGAGCAGAAGAAATTGCAAAGGCATACGGATTTGAGCAAATAACTGCTGATTTTAATGAAGTGTTAAGTGACCAGGAAATTGATGTGATAGATATCGTGACACCCCCTCATCTACATCTGAAATTTGCACTAGAAGCATTAAAAGCTGGAAAACATGTCATTTGTGAAAAACCATTAACGGGTTATTTTGGTGAGGAAGATGATGAAAAACCAATTGGCCATAATGTTTCTAAGGCTAAAATGTATGAATCAGTTTTAAGGGAAATTGAAGAGGCAAAAAAAATTATTGCTTCGAACAAAAAAATGTTTATGTATGCAGAAAACTATATTTATTCGCCAAATATTTTAAAGGCTGCTGAAATCATCCGAAGCAAAAAGAGCAAACTGTTGTTTATGAAGGGTGAAGAAAGTATTAGAGGCTCTAGTTCAGCGGTAGCAGGTATATGGGAAAAAACAGGTGGTGGTGCACTCATTCGATTAGGATGCCATCCGATTTCCGGAGTACTATGGCTAAAGCAAGTAGAGGCGGATGCTAGAAATGAAGAAATTTCAGTGGTCAGTGTCTCGGCGGATACGGGGAACATCATTACGTCATTAACAGATTACGACAAAAGGCATCTAACGGGTAAACCAATCGATGTAGAAGATTTCGCGAATGTGACGATCACTTTTTCGGATGGAACAAAAGCTGTTGTCATGTCAAGTGATCATGTGTTAGGAGGGACCAAAAATTATATAGAGATCTATGCGAATGACGGTGTATTGATGTGCAATATTACACCTACAGATAATTTACAAACTTATTTTTTGGATCAAGAAGGTCTAGAGGATGTTTACATATCTGAGATGCTGGAAGAAAAGACGGGATGGAATAATGTCTTTGTTGCTGAGGAGATTTTGCGGGGGTACACCTATGAACTGCAAGATTTTATGGAATGTATTGTTGAGGATAGACAACCACTATCAGGTATTGATTTAGCCTATGAAACAATCAAAGTAGTATACGCGGCATATTTTTCGGCAAGTGAAGGCAGAAGAATTCATTTCGAAGAGAACTAAATCATTTATAATTCCAAAGTGGCCCCTAACAAGCATTGTTTGAGTATGGAATGAAAAGTAATCTTATTATTGAAATCGAGTAAAAGTATTGTAAATTATCAGTACTTATTATAAGATTATGATAGTTAGTTCCACTGTGTGCAATCGAGTTCCGTTTTACGGTAGTGCTCACATCACTAATGTAGATGTTAATTATGAGGAGGTAATAACATTGTCGAGTAGTCTTACAAAACCGAAAGCTCTTACAGAAGAACAGGAGCAAGAACTAGATGTAGCATTTGAAAAGGCTAGAAAAGCGTTAGCTATTATTGAAACATATGACCAAGAGAAGGTGGATCGACTGTGTCAAGCTGTTGCATGGGCAGTATCGAATAAAAAGACTTTTACACGTCTGACGGATATGGGTATAAAGGAAAGTGGGCTTGGCGACCCTGAGAGTCGTATGAACAAACGCTTTAAAATTCGTGGGATCCTACGAGATGCTTTGCGTCAAAAGAGTATCGGTATTATTGAAGAGAATCTTGAGAAGGGTATTGCTAAATACGCAAAACCAGTGGGAATTATCTCTTCCATCGTTCCAACGACTAATCCAGATTTAACTCCTGCCGGAACAGCGATCTACGCAATTAAAGCTAGAGATGTAGTTATTTTTTCACCACATCCACGTGCAAAAAATACTTCTTTCGAGACAGTACAGCTAATGCGAGATGCGCTTGAAAGAGAAGGAGCACCCGCTGATATTTTACAATGCCTAACGAATGTAAATATTCCGATGACAAAAGCCCTTATGGAACGTGCTGATCTTGCACTTGCTACTGGTGGTAAAGACCTAGTTAAGAGCGCATATAGCTCTGGAACACCTGCCTATGGCGTAGGAGCGGGTAACTCCACAATGATCATCGATGAAACTGCTGATGTAGCACAAGCGGCCCGAAATTCGATGTTGAGTAAAACATCGGACTTTGGTTCAGGTTGTTCAGCGGATGGAAATTTAATTATAAGCGATCAAATTTTTGATAAAATGCTTGAGGCACTGATTAAAGAAGGTGGATATTTAGCCAATGATCAAGAAAAAGCTAAACTGCGCGACGTGATCTGGGACGAAGAAGGAAAACGCTTACCAACGACTGTAGCAATCGCGCCGCAGCAGTTAGCTGAAATTGCTGGCTTTAACATCCCTGGCGATCGTAAGTTTATTATTGTCAAAGGCGATGGCATTGGTAAAGAACATCCCTACTCAGGTGAGAAGCTGACAACCTTAATGGCAGTCTATAAATATGAGGGAGAATTTGAAAACGCCCTTGATATGATGCGAGCTGTTTACGAAGTAGGTGGAAAAGGTCATTCTTGCGGTATCTTTTCATTCGACGATGATCACATTCACCGTCTTGCTTTAGCGGCGCCTGTTAGCAGAATTATGGTTCGTCAACCTCAGTCCAAGGCTAATGCTGGTGCTTTTGACAATGGAATGCCAATGACATCTAGTCTAGGTTGCGGTACATGGGGTGGAAATATCGTGTCTGAGAACGTAAATCTTAAACATTATATGAATACGACTTGGGTTTCACGTCAAATTGCTGAGGATCGACCAGCTGATGAAGAGTTATTTGGAGAATTTTATGATTCTGAATTAGAAAATTAATAATTGAAGACATTTATTCTAGCACAGATTTTTTGATATATTTTTAGACCGGTAAAAAATCGGACAGAGATTTTAAAAGTAAATAGCTTAAAAGCGAACGAAGTGTCGGAAGTTCTCTATTCAAAAAAGCCGGGCATGATTTTCGCCTGGTTTTCTTATAATTACAAATGATAAAACCAGAACTATTGCATTCTTCAAATAATTAGTGAGGGAATCTTGCGTATAATGGTGTTTTATCGTACGATTACGGTAGCGCTTTCAAAATTGAATTGGATCGATCTAATAAAAATATCTTAAAAAATGGTTGAATTATAGGTAGTATGTTTGTAAAGGGAATAATAATGTTTATGTAAAGACTCTTCGGAATGATCGTAATCGATCGGCGAAGTAATTGAGTGAATAGCAAAAATACAAAACAAAGAAGATGGGTAGGTGAAGAGGATGTTGGGATTAGTTATAAATAAGCCGGGGGAATTGGAATTGAAAGAGTTTCCCTCAACATTTTTATTAAAAGATGATGAAGTGAAAATAAAATTAATTTATGGTGGAATTTGTGGATCAGATCTAAGTGTATATAAAGGAAAGTTAGCACATGCTACTTACCCGATTTTCCCCGGTCATGAATTAATTGGTACGATTCTTGAAGTAGGAAAAGAAGTAAACTATGAAATTGGAAAAAGGGTTGTTATCATGCCTAATTCATTTTGTGGTGAATGCGAATTTTGCCGAAAAGGTAGAACAAATCTTTGCGAACATAAGCAATCATTGGGTGTTAATATGAATGGCGGTTTCTCCGAAGAATTTATAATTTCGGGAAAATACATTATCCCTATTCCGGAGGAACTTTCAAATGAACGAGCCGTATTGATCGAACCTTTTGCAGTAATTGTTCACGCATTAGAAAAAGTGGAAATTACAAAAGATACATCTGTAGCAATCATTGGTTGTGGAACAGAAGGCATGCTTGCCATGACGTTAGTAAATTATTTTGGAGCAAATATAACTGGTATCGATATACATCAAGAAAAGCTTGGAAAAGTGACAAGCTGTTATCCCCACACCCAAGCAAAGTTACCACAGGATGTAACAGGAGAACTGTTTGATGTCGTTATCGAAGCGGCTGGCGTCAGGTCTTCCTTTGAACAGGGTATCGAATTAGTAAAGCCGGGTGGGGCAATGATCTCAATTGGTATTACGCAAGAAGCTACAATACCGGTCATTCAAGTGGTCCGAAAAGAAATTACATTACTTGGTTCGATTATTTATAATTTACCGGGCGATTTCCTAAAGAGTATCGAATACTTATTGAAAGAGGATTTCTATGTAGATCATATCATTTCTAAAATCTATCATTTTACGGATTATGCAAAAGCTTATGAGGATGCCATTTCAGGTAATTATGGAAAAATTCTGTTGAATTTTAAGGAGGATGCTTAACCATGCAAGAATTAATTTCGCGTCAATTAGTAAAATACCTTGAAAATCGTGGGGTTGAACATATTTTCGGTCTTTGTGGTCATACGAATATCGCTGTTCTTTCCGAGTTGGAGAAAAGTTCTATTAAATTTGTCAACGTTCGCCATGAACAAGTCGCAGCGCATGCGGCTGATGGCTATGCTCGTGCTAAAAAACAAACGGCTGTTGTCCTAAGTCACGTTGGCCCGGGGTTGACGAATGCGGCGACGGGTGTTGCTAACGCGGCACTGGACTGTACACCGATGGTCGTTATCGCAGGAGATATTCCGAGTCATTACTACGGAAAACATCCGCACCAAGAAATAAACTTGCATGCGGATGCGACACAATATGAAATTTATCGTCCATTTGTCAAACGTGCTTGGCGTGTAGATAGCGACCACCTATTCCCAGAAATTTTGGAGAAGGCGTTTCAACTGGCTGAAAGTGGAACGCCAGGTCCTGTTCTTGTTTCTGTCCCGATGGATATCTTCTCCAAGGAGATTGACACGGCCTTGTTTGACAGACAAAAACACCATACAAAAACACTTCAAAAGCCATCGATTGATGAGGTAACGGCTGAAAAAATAATACGTACACTGTTGGATGCAAAAAATCCAGTTATCTATGCAGGCGGTGGGGTATTAATCGCAGATGCGGCGAAAGAACTTGCTGAATTCGTCAATCATTTTGATTTTCCAGTTGCGCATTCGTTGATGGGCAAAGGGGCAGTTGCGGATGATAATCCACTTGTCTTAGGGATGACGGGCTTCTGGGGAACTGAATTTATCAATCAAAAAACACGTGAAGCCGACTATATTTTGGGGCTTGGCACGCGTTTTGCAGAAGCAGACAGCAGCTCCTGGGAAAATGAATTTACATTTGATTTCCCAACGACGAAATTGATTCAGATTGATATTGAAGCCAGTGAAATTGGTCGCAACTATCCGGTTGAAATCGGTGCGGTCGCTGATTTAAAGCAAGCGCTTACTGTTTTGAATCGGGTAGCGAAGAGAATCGCTCCAGAAGGTCGTCAGAATGAAGAATTGAAGCAAGAAATTGCCACAAACAAAAAAGAATTTAAAGCAAGCAACAAACCATTTGTAGAGGACAACTGCTTCCCAATGCAGCCGCAGCGTATTCTCGCTGATGTGCGCGATGTCTTGCCACGCGATGCCTTCATTACAACGGATGTAGGCTGGAACAAAAATGGTGTCGGTCAACAATTCGATATTTTAGAGCCGGGGACGATTTTAACACCGGGTGGATTCGCAACGATGGGCTTTGGCGCACCTGCTGCCCTTGGTGTGAAAATTGCACAGCCAGATCGCGTAGTTGTTTCTCTTGTAGGGGATGGGGGCTTTGGTCAAAATCCCGCACTGCTTGCGACAGCGGCTGAAGAAAATATTCCGGTGATCTGGGTAGTTATGAATAACTCCGCGTACGGAACGATTGCGGGTCTGCAAAAAGCGCATTACGATACAACGCTGGGTACATTGTTCATGAAAGACGGCGAGTCGTACTCACCTGACTTCGCAGCGATTGCGCGCGCATACGGTATCGAGGGCATTAAAATCAAAAAAGCAGAGGAATTCAAGCCAGCGCTTGAACAGGCAATCGCCGCAAACAAACCGGTTGTGATCGATGTTGCCATGTTAAATAATCCAGTACCGACCGCAGGTCATTGGAATATCATGGACATTTATTCACCTGGGGAAAAAGTGCATCATGTAAGTGTAAATTAATAGTTAGGACTTCCTTATTGAAAGTGAAAAGCCGCCAATTTATTGTTAACAATAAATTGGCGGCTTTTTGATCAAAATAAAGTGATTAAATAGGCGACAGTAATGGCTAGAAGCATATAAAAAATAGCAAATGGTATATTCCATAATCCTAATCTATAAGGATTGACTTTAATGATATCAGCTAAAATTGATAAGGATAAGTTATATGGACTATACATAATTGTAGACATGCTGCATGCAATTAAGACAAGTGTTAACGAGATACTAGATACGGCAGGTAGTACGGGATGGAGTAGCTCCGCAAGTAAGGTAATTGAAACTAACGGATGGAATCCAATGAGTGCGGTAACAAAGAAAAAACATGCTATCATTAAATAGAACAACAATGTTTTTTCTGAAATTGCAATAAAGGCTGTTTGTAAAAAGTCTAGATGCCCTGAAAAGGATAACATCGCAACAAAGAAGCCCGCGCTTAAAAACATAAAAAAGTAATTAGATAAACCATTTGTCCGTTCTTTCCAATGCGGCAGAGTCACTTGTAAATATCTTTTCGGTCTACCGATTACACAGGCCCAGACTAGAGAAATGGGCAATGCCAACAGAATGATCGAAAACAAATAGCCTTTATTTAGTACCTGTTCTAGCGACGTGACCGATACAATAAAGATGATAAGTAAAATAATCATTTCCCGAACTTTTTTTCGAGCTTTAAATGATGATACTTGTTTTGTATTTGCGTTAACTTCCAACTCTTGTTTATATTTTTTAGATGCGAGAAGTAAATCTACAAGAACGGCTATTACGATGACTAATAGTAATATTGGTAAAATATACAGATAATTTGTATGAGTCATATCTAATGAGATACTTACCATAACCTCCATAGGGCTCCACATGAGACAGAATGCGTAGCTTCGTAATAGGCTTTGTGCTTTAAACTGGTCAATCGTTCGTTTAGGCAATTGCTTTAATGAGTTATCCAACGTATTGCTTATTAAGGGAATCGTGGCGATATTTAAAAATAATCCAAGAAGATGGGTGACAAAAAAACTACGTATATATAGTTTTTTAAGATTTGTTACACTTTGTTCCAAAAATAGACTTAAACTTTTATCATAACGACCGACGCGAATTAACGAATTGATAAAAGGAAGAAACAAAAATAAGGAAAGCATACCAAGCATAGTTTCAAAATTTAAAAACAGTTCACGCCAGGGTAACTTGCTTTGGTAAAATAAAAATACACCGATAAATAAAAAACAAAGGCCAGAGATTAAATATAGACCTCTGGCGTAAAAAACGGAAAGGATTAATGCAAGTGAAGCACATACACCAACCGAAAGAGAAAGTAGTGATGAATCAGTGAATCTAGAAATAATATAAAGGATAATCAGGGATGAGTAAATAAATACACGCATAGAAGAATACTATCCTCTCTTAGATAATTCAAATTAAGTTATTGAGCTATGCTCGAAGTAGAACAAATAGAAAGATGAGTATCCAATAAATATACTGATGAAAAGTTAAGAAAGGAATTGTCTTGGTCCTTAGCAATGAAATTTCGCAATAACTGTGGCTGTCATCTATTATGTTAAAAGTCACGCACGATTAGTTCTGGCTCGATAAGAATTCTTTCGGCTTTTAACCCACTGTTTGTTAGCCGTTTTTGAAGGAGCCTTGCAGCTTCTGCCCCTGTTAATCTGGCAAAGGAAGAAACGGTTGTTAAAGGAGGGTGTACAATTTCAGATTCAGGAACATTATCGAAACCTACTACTTCGATGTCCTCTCCAGGAGTTAAGCCTACTTGCCTTAAACCTAAAATAACTCCGAAGGCGACTAAATCACTAAAGCAAAAGATTGCAGTTGGCAGATTATCTCCCGAGCGCTTTATGAGTTCCTGAACAGCCTCCGCCCCTGCGTTTTTTGTGATGGGACCTGGAAGTACAAGTAAGTCGTCTACAATCAAACCATATTTACTATGAATCGCATGATACCCTTCCATTCTTTCTGTCCAAGTAAGGGATTCAGCCCGTCCACCTATAAAGGCAATTCGTTTATGTCCTTTGTCAATTAAATGAGTAACTGCCATTTCCGCGCCTAAAATATAATCGAAACCGACATAGTCGAAGTCGTTTTCTGGAAGTTCTCGAACGGCCAGTACTACGGGAATATCAAGTTTTTGTAGACGTTCAACTGTATCTTGTCCACTACCGGAAACAGGGACTAAGATTATTCCACCTACTCTATGTTCAAGCATTGTAGAGATGAGTTGTTCTTGTTTGGAAACCAAATCAAAAGTGGTTCCTAATAAACCAGTATATCCACCCATCTCCAGTTCTTCATTAATGCCTATCAGTAAGTCAGAGAAAAATGTGTTCGCAATATCTGTGATGATGATTCCTATGGTCGTTGAATGCTGTGAACGTAAATTTGCAGCAATACGATCATACACATAGCCCAATTCTTTCATGGAAGCAAGGACTTTTTCACGTGTAGCATTAGAAATTGCAGGACTATTGCGTACAATGAGTGAAGCTGTAGACCGTGAAACACCCGCGTGTTCCGCAACCTGTAGTAATGTAACTCGATTCTTTTTTGAGGGTTCTATTTTGATCACCTTCTAACAATTAATTTCCCCGTAAAATGGGTTTTGAAATTTCGGAAGTAGCTACTTTCGTGAATCGTAAAAAGCATTGTACTTTGTAGACACTTAAAAGTTTATCACTTTTTACTAGATCGATCTATTAAGAAAAATGATTATAATTATCAGAATAGCACATGTATACAGTTAAGTCTATCTCCGTGCTATTTGCACATATGTATTTCTTATTATAATAAGTAGACTTAGCTGAAGATAGGGAATCTTTTGATCTTGACTATACTCATTTTATTTCGTATGCTATTGTAAAAGTGGGCTAGCCAGTAGTCCGTCGTTAGGTAAAGCTTAAAAATTATTGAGAGAAATTTATACAAATTAGATCTTTAATCGTAGAAATGACTGAATTGAAAGAGAGGTTATTTAAATGACAGATTTATTGTTGCCTTCGAAAGTAATCATTTGTGAAGTGGGTCCGAGAGATGGGTTCCAAGCTGAAACAGTGTGGATTCCGACTGAACAGAAGATTCGTATCATAAAGGAGCTTGCGAAGACTGGTGTTCAATCAATGGAAATTACGTCTTTTGTTCACCCAAGAGCTATTCCACAGTTGAAAGATGCTGAAGAAGTTGTAAGAAATACGCAAGACTTAACAGGTATAAAGTTTCGCGCATTAGTACCAAATATTAGGGGTGCGGAACGAGCTATTGATGTAGGTATTACGAAGTTAAAACTCATGTTGTCTGCAACTGACTCTCACAGCATTTCAAATGCAAATAGGACAACTGAGGACGCATTGAACAAATTAGAACCGATCATTGATTTGGCAGAAAAAAGAGGCGTAGGTGTTGGTGGATCCATTGCAGTTGCTTTTGGTTGTCCATTTGAAGGGAAAGTTCCATTTAGTCGGATCGCTGAAATCGTTCAACGCTATAGTGAAATGGGAATTACTGAAGTATCGTTAGCTGATTCAAGTGGGAGGGCAAATCCCAATCAAGTTTATAGCATGCTTGGTGAGTTAAAAGACCGCTATTCGAAAATGACTTTCTCCATGCATTTGCATAATACCCGCGGGATGGCTTTGGCAAATGTTGTGGCTGCCTTGCAGCAAGGAATTACCCTCTTCGATAGTTCGATTGCTGGACTAGGAGGCTGCCCGTATGCACCAGGAGCTACGGGTAACATTGCCACGGAAGATCTTGTTCATGCCCTCTATGAAATGGGTATCGAGACGGGAATAGACGTTGATTCGGTTATAAATGTTGCAAAAGACGTGAAACAAAAACTTGGCCATGATGGAGGGAGTTATATGCTTCAAGCAGGACCGAATTCACAACTGCATATAAAAACAGAATCACAGGAGAAGTTAGGATAATTGAAAAAGTTGCGAAAAAAATGTTGTAAGGAGGACATAAGGATGCGAAAAACTCAAATTGGTAAAACAGGACTTCATGTAAATTCGATTGGGCTTGGGACAAATACTGTTGGTGGACATAATCTTTATCCGGATCTCGATGAAGATGCAGGAAAAGAGCTAATCAGAAAGGCGTTAAAAAGTGGCATCAATTTTTTAGATACGGCTTATATTTATGGACCCGAGCGCTCTGAACAATTAGTTGGGGAAGTGATCAAAGAAACGGGCATGCGAAATGAACTTATCTTAGCGACAAAGGGTGCCCATAAAATCACGGATACTGGAACTGTGTTTGACAATTCACCTGCATTTTTGCGACAATCGGTTGAAGGAAGTTTAAAGCGATTACAGACGGATTACATCGATTTATTCTATATTCATTTTCCCGATGAAAACACACCAAAAGATGAAGCGGTCGGTGCTTTGAAACGATTGAAGGAAGAGGGGAAAATCAGAGCGATTGGTGTATCTAATTTCTCCATCGGGCAATTAAAAGAAGCTAATAAAGATGGAAATGTGGATGTTTATCAAGGCGAGTACAACTTATTAAAAAGGGATGCCGAGAAGGAATTATTACCCTATGCAAAAGAACAGCACATTTCCTTTGTTCCCTTTTACCCATTAGCATCGGGCTTGTTAACTGGAAAATATCAAAGGGACATGGTCTTTAATGACTTTCGTGCAAGATTGCCACATATAAAGGGAGATGCATTTGTACAAAATCTAGAAAAGGTCGAACAATTACGTACGATTGTAAAGGAAAAGAAGGTGGACATGGCTCAAGTTGTTCTCGCGTGGTTGTTAACACGTGACTGTATTGATGTTATTATTCCTGGTGCAAAACAAGCGGATCAAATAGCGAATAACTTGAAAACATTGGACGTTCAGTTAACGGAAAAAGAGATCATTGAAATTGATCGGATTTTCTGTTGAAAAAAGTCGCCTGGCCGCTTACGTCCCCCTTCGTATCAGTAAAGAGATAAGTTGAACGAAAATCAATAAGTATATAACTTTCTGAATTCTTTTCGTTTAATGGTATTGTAAAAGTAATAAAAGTAAGTTAGAATTATCTACAAATTCCATTACGGGGTAATTAATTCTGCAAAATGGAACTTATCGATCTAGATGTGCCTAGCAAACTAGTAAGTTGTCTACTATTATTGGGTGGGTTGTATGTAATACTAACTTTTATTGATAAAGAACTAGCAATTCGATTAGTCAAATAAACGATGTGAGGAGAAGATAATATGAAAAAAATTCTAATGTTACATGGAATAAATCACAATATGTTCGGAAAAAGGGACCCCGAACAATATGGCACGGTTACGCTTGAAGAAATTAACGGGGGGCTGGATGCACTTGCCAAAAAGCTGGGCGTTGAGGTGGAGAGCTTCCAGACAAATCATGAAGGAGAAATGTGTGAAAGGATTCATCAGGCCTATCTCGAGAATAAGGATGCTGTTATTATTAATGCAGGTGCATGGACCCACTATAGTTATGGCTTGAGGGATGCTCTTGCAATTCTCGAGGTTCCAATTATTGAAATTCATATGTCTAATATTCATGCAAGAGAAGAGTTCAGGCACCATTCGGTTTTTGCGGAAATTGCTAAAGGCCAAATTTCTGGATTTGGGGTCGAAAGCTACCACCTTGGCTTGAGAGCAGCTGTAGCCGCCACTGAGTAAGTTGAGTAGAGGGACGTTTTTATGAAAAGCAAATTTCATTAACACATAAACAAAATTACTGAGTAGCTTTGTTTATTATGCTGCGATATACTTAATACGTGGGACTTGACGAAAGACTCGTAAAAGTTGTATTAAAATGAAGGGCGTTAATGACTTCAAGTAAAGTATTCATGGTAAATAGATTTTTTTATTTAATCAAGGCTATAGAGGCACCACTCCTACCTATTTGGTATGTTGTAGCAATTACAATTACCCGAATTATGGAGAGGTGCTTTGTTTTTTATCCATTGAAAATCTTTGCGGATATGGACTATGATGTATAAAATCCATTCAAATAGAAACTCTTTCGTTAAGCGAAATCACTATTTTATAAATTGTTAGTAGGGGGCATGTGCGTATGAGTTCAACAGAGCAGGACAAGGGTATTCGTTCTTTGCAAAGAGCTGTAGATATCTTACAATGTTTCACCATGGAAGAAGGGGAACTTTCACTCACTGAGATTTCAAAAAAAGTAAATCTTGCAAAATCAACAGTAATACGATTGCTATATACGCTAGAGATGAATAATTTTGTCGAGCGAGACCTTGTTACATTTAAATATAAACTAGGAAAACAACTGTACTTTATTGGTAATATTGCTGGACAATCGATTGAAATTCGATCAGCCGCAAAAGCAACAATGGAAAAACTTCGTGATCAAACAAAAGAAACAGTTAACCTTTATGTCTTGGATAAAGAAAGTAGGGTATGTATTCAACAATTTGAAAGTTTGCAATCCATCAGGCATATAGTGAAAATTGGAGAAAAACTCCCACTTACATTAGGCGCAACTGGAAAAGTGTTACTAGCGTATCAATCTGATGATGTTATAGATAAAGTTATAAATAGTGAGAATCCTAAAAAAAATAAATCGGATTTAATGAGGGAACTTAATCTCATTGTTGATGAGTGTTTCGCCCAGAGCATTGATGAAAGAGAAGTTGGATCATCGGCTATTGCGACACCAATATTTGATGTGAATGGCGATGTGATCGCCGCTTTATCATTGTCAGGACCCACTTCACGATTTAAAAAAGATGTGATTGAAGAATTAAGGGATTATTTAATGGATGCCGGTGTCGAAATTTCTGTTAATCTTGGATTTCAGAGTGATAGATAGAGAAAAATACAATTAAACCACAGTTGTTGCTTGGAGGTACTAAATTGTTGATTATGGGGGGGATTATTGGTGGACTTTCAACAGCTACATAACTTCCAGGTATTGGCGAAGATTAAAAATGTCACTAAAGCTGCAAAAGAGCTATCTCTTACACAATCAGCACTCAGCAAGTCGATTGCCCGATTAGAGGAAGATATAGGGGTTCCGTTGTTTGAACGGAATTCTCGCGGAGTGATTTTAAATCCATTCGGGATTGTTTTCCTGGAGTATGCAAATCGAGCCATACAGGAAATGATTAGTGCTAAGGCGAAGATTGGCGAAATGGTTGATCCATCACAAGGAATTATATCGTTTGGATTCATTCCATCATTGCGCCCGAGTTTTGTCCCCAATTTAATTCGCTTATTTTTAAATGAGACCCCAAGCGTTCGATTTCAATTGTCTCAAGGGGCGACTAGGAAAGTTATTCAACAATTAGAATCTGTGGAAGTCGATCTTGTATTTTGCTCGCCACAGGATGGTGTTGAAAACATCAGTACTTTTCCAATAATTAACGAAGAACTATTTTTGGTTGTTCCAAAAGGACACAGGTTAGCCAATCAAACGCAAGTTGATTTATGTGAAGTGGCCGATGAGCCATTTGTGCACTATCAATCAGATTTGCCTTTGCGTCACGTAATTGATGCGTTTTGCCAGGAAGCAGGATTCCTTCCCAAAGTGGCAATCGAAGGTTCAGAAGATGAGATCATTGGTGGACTTGTCGCAGCGAATTGTGGGGTTGCACTAATTCCATCTACCCCCGGTCTTGATATGACAAAAATTTCAATGATTCGTATTCGGGAACCGCAATGTAGAAGAGTTATTGAAATGGTATGGCGAACAAATGGATATATGTCGCCCGCAGTCGAACAGTTTAAGACTTTTGTAATGGAAAACATCCTATTAATAGAACTCACAAATGAATCGACGATGCCCTCGGAAGATTTAGAATTTTGAAAATAAATACTATCTTTATGGTATCAAACAATGAAAATCTAGGGAAGACATTGTCCCTGGATTTTTTGTTGTTCCATCAATTAAGTAATGGAATAAATGCTTTCATATATCCATTCGAGAGAAATTTGAATTGGGACGGTCATAAAGTTCCTATTTGTAGCTACAGACGATGGGTAGTCCGTTTGTTCATGGATCCAAGTATTTATATTCATTTTTCTTTCGCAAAAAACCAGGCTATACTTTAGTTGGTGGGAGTCGGAATATTTAAATTCATATAACTATAAGATGGATTGTGAGGGAATATTATGAAAAAAATAAAACGAAAAAATGCTGTAGAAATAGTAACTGCGGAAGAGGCTGTCAAGATAATCCCTTCAGAAGCTACTGTGGCATTCCTTGGAGCGGGTGGAGGAATAACTGAACCGACCGTTGTTATTGAGGCATTGGCCAAGCGGTTTCGGGAGACGAAGGAGCCAAGGGATTTAACGTTTTATTACTCTACGGGGCTTGGAGATCGTGCTGAGCGCGGGTTGTCTCCCCTTGCACAACCAGGGTTGTGTAAAAGAGCAATAGGCGGACACTGGGATCAATCACCTCGGCTTGCTGAAATGGTAAGTAGAAATGAGATTGAGGGATACAATTTTCCGATGGGTGTCATGAGTCAGTTACTACGGGCTGCCGCGGCAGGACAGCCCGGTATTCTTACCCATGTTGGGCTTGGTACATTTATCGATCCGCGACAAACGGGCGGAAGATTGAATGAACGTACGAAGGAAGAATTAGTACAGTTGATGGAAATAGGCGGTCGTGAATGGTTGTTCTACCCGGTTATTTTACCCGATGTGGCACTTATTCGTGGGACTACAGCAGATACCGATGGATACATTACGATGGAAGACGAGATTACTTATTTGGATGTGTTGCCTATGGCTCAAGCCGTTAAAAATAATGGTGGAATCGTCATTGCGCAAGTACAACGTTTAGCCAAAGCAGGTACGCTCCATCCAAAAGATGTTAAAGTACCCGGTTATCTTGTGGATGCACTAGTGGTAGTCCCCGATCAACCACAGCTCTACTCGGGGACAGTTAATCGTTTCATGTCTGGGGATTTTGTTGCGGAAATGGGCGAAATCGCGATTCCACCTCTCGACGAGCGTAAGGTTATTGCGCGTCGGGCCTTGTTTGAAGTGACACCAGGCGATGTGGGAAATGTGGGCGTTGGGATTTCAGATGGAATTGGAGTAATTGCTCAAGAAGAAGGGGTTGGCGATGAGTTTACGCTGACGGTTGAGACAGGACCGATCGGTGGGGTGACTGCTCAAGGAATCTTTTTTGGTGCTAGCGTAAATAATCGAGCTGTTATCGATATGCCTGCACAGTTTGATTTTTATGATGGCGGTGGACTGGATATATGTTTTCTAAGTTTTGCTGAGGTAGATCAGTCTGGCAATGTGAATGTGTCCCGATTTAACGGGAAAATCGTTGGGACAGGTGGTTTTATCAATATCACATCAAATAGTAAGAAGGTTATCTTCAGTGGCACGCTAACAGCTGGAGGCCTAAAAACAGAAATTGAAAACGGTAGCGTACAAATTGAGCAAGAAGGTCGTTTCAAGAAATTTGTTCCACAAGTGGATGAGATCACTTTTAATGGGAAACAAGCTGTCGAGGAAGGAAAAGAAGTCCTCTATATTACGGAACGTGCAGTATTCCGTCTAACATCACAAGGGCTTGAATTATGTGAAATTGCTTCTGGAATCGATATGGAACGTGATATTTTTGCGCATATGGGCTTCAAACCACTCATTGCTAAAGATCTGAAGGAAATGGATCGGCGGCTGTTTTTGCCTGAACCGATGGGTATTCAACAGGAATGGTTGGAAAAATATCAATATTAAAATTCTAGATACACTTGCAAGAAAATCACAAATTTAAGGAGGAACATAACATGACAAACAAAATGCCGTTTAATGTAGGAGATTCAATTTCTTATACGAAAACAATCAGTGAGTCCGATGTCTATTTGTTCGCAGGAATTACAGGAGATTTTAGTCAAATGCATATGAATGAGGAATTTATGAAGACGACACCATACAAAACAAGAATCGCTCACGGGGTACTGTCGTTTGCATTAGGTTCTACGGCGTCCACACTTATACAGGTTCAAGCCCGATCCGCAATGCCTAGTGTTTCCTATGGTTATGATCGCCTTCGTTTCACGAATCCAGTCTATTTTGGTGACACACTGACAGCAACATACACAATTGTAGAAGTTGATGAGGAAGATTTAAAATCTTATGGAAAAGTAGAAGTTTACAATCAAAAAGATGAACTTTGCGTAGTTGCTCAGCATATTTTGAAATTCTTTCCGATTGAACAATAAAAATGTAATAAGAGTGGGATAACGGATGAAATTTCGTTCATTATTCATGTTCTTTATCGTTTTCGTTAAAAATAGCTCGATGGACTAAAAAAATCCTTACGTTCAATTGAACTATTGAGGTTATAAGGCCCTAAACATGACATGAGGTGAAGTTAAGCGATGAAAATTTGCATATTAGGTGCCGGTGCATTGGGGAGTGCAATTGGTGGGACACTAGCTGAGGCAGGCTCGGAAGTTTATTTAATAAATCGACGGGAAGAATACGTCAATAACATTAACACAAAAGGCTTAGTGCTAAGAAATGGAACGACGGATAGAACGGTAAAGGTACAAGCAAGAACTGATTGCACAGGGATTGGACCGGTAGACTTAATCATTGTTTTGGTTAAATCCTTTCATACAAAAGAAGCAATTGCTAATGCTGGCGAGCTCATTGGCGATCAGACGATCATTATGTCCTTGCAGAATGGTCTTGGTAATGAGGAAGCCCTTGCTGAAGTTGTTGGAAAAGAGCATTTGCTGGGTGGGAAGACGTATGTTGGTGGTGTAATGTTAAGTCCTGGACATGTGCTTGCTGGTACTAAGAACAAATATACGTATATTGGAGAATTAGACGGTGTGATCTCTGACAGGGTGACTCGTGTAGCTGACGTATTTTCAAAAGCTGGATTGTCGACGGTTGTAAGCCACAATATCATCGGGGTCATATGGGATAAGTTATTGATCAACGTTGCTACAGGCGCATTGTCGGGAATCACGAGATTACCTTATGGCGGTTTGTACAATGTGCCAGAAATTAGAGATTGTGCATTTGAAGCGATACTAGAAGGAATTGCTGTTGCAAAAGCCAACGGCGTAGTCTTGGTTACGGAGGATCCTGAGGAAATATGGTTGAAAGCTGCCGAAGGGCTACCCGCGGAATTCAAGACTTCGATATTACAAAGTTTAGAAAAAGGGTCGATAACTGAAATCGATGATATTAACGGAACCATCGTGAGGTGGGGAGAAAAATATAATATTTCAACCCCCGTGAATAGGTTATTAGTAGCTGGCATTAAGGGAATTGAATACAGGATCAAAAATTATGGAGAAAAGGCATGATACTAGTCCTTGTGGGCAATGTAATTTGATAAAAAGGTGGGTGGCGTTTTGGCGTTTCAAAATAAATCGTATGTAGAGCATATGGCGATTCGAGTGAAAGATATCCAATGGTATATTCGTTTCTTTGAGGACGCATTTGGTATATCGGTCTGCACTATCGATGGTGCTACTGAAAACCCAAACCAAGTATGGTTGTCGGGCGGTATCCAGTTGATCTCGGATCCTAGCTTTGAAGGAGCAAAAGGACGTATGGATCATATTGCCATCGTGACCGAGGACTTGGAATTAGCACTTCAACAGATACATACTTGGGAAGTTACGGAGGCGTCAAAGGGAAGGAATTGGATTGAGTTACCCGATGGACTCCTTCTTGAGTTGATTCAATCAAAAGGTAATGCTGTTGAAAAATGGCTGAATGTTGAAGTTAGTTATATGTAGTAGTGATGGCTATCATAATCTCACACACTAGGATAATAAATACTAGGGGCTGTCTAAAAAGTCGGTGAAAACTGATTTCCTGGACAGCCCTTCTGTGTACAAAATATTGAATAATTGGCGCCGAAAGAATGATGGATACTATCTGAAAACTGAATGAACAGCGAAATTTATAATATTGTGAACTAGTGATTTTATTAAGCGATAAACTTTCTGATATAGATACTGACAATTTCGAAAGTATGTGTTATCCTAATAACGAAGTTTCATTTAATGGGTTGTTGTTCCGTCTGACGGAATTAGTTGTGATTTGTAATCGCATACATCTCTAATTTGTAAAACAGGGGACTTGAAAAACGATTAAGGGAGGGTTTTAGATAAAAAAGCAGTGACTCGAATACTATAATAGAATAGTCATGAAATGCAGTTAATTAAATTATTGCTATTCAAATGTTGTAGTGTAATAAACATGGCAATTAATTAGTACTTTATACCTTATAGAATATACTAGTAATAAGCGGCGTATCCACTACTATTTTATCAAGAGAGGAGGCCGAGAATATAGAAAGGGGGATCAGTAATAATGGTCAATTCTTTAACAAAGAAGTTAATGCTAGGGTTTCTTTCAATTATGTTATTTTTAGTCTTTGTAGGGGGACTGGGATTTTACTCCGTAGCGGAAATAAATAAAGAATACTCGTACTTACTTGACGACAGGGTAAGAAACGTGAATCTTGTCGATGAGTTAATTAGTATACAGAAAGATGTCACTGCTGATTTACATAATTATTTACTCCTAAAGAATAATACATTTGTAAATCAAATGGTGATAGATAACGAGCACTTTTATGAAACCTATGAAGAATTGAAAAGTACTATTAAAAAGGAGCAAGATTTATACCTGCTTGAGGAGATCCTAGATGGGAATCGTCGTTATGATGAGTTTGCACAAAAGGTGATCGAGGGGTTTATTAAAATGGATCAGGATCAAATTTCAAAGAATACCCGCTTTGCAAATGGTGAATTTGTAGTTTTCTCGAATATCGCAGAACAATTAAAAGAGAGCCAAAACTTGGAGATGAGTAGTACGAGAGATGGCTTAAATAATTTAGCGAAAACAACCAATATAATGATCGTCGGTCTAAGCGTTATTGCTCTAATCATAAGTGGTCTCATCGCTTACTATATAAGTCGGAGTATTACACGTCCTGTAAGATTGATGACAAGTTCCCTTGAACACGTTGCAGATGGTGATTTACAAATTGAAAAACTGAAGATTAAAAATCGAGATGAAATCGGAATAATGGCCAACGCATTTAATAAAATGACCGATGATTTACGGTTCGTTGTAAGTAGTATGAGTAAATCAGCAGTTCAACTAGCAGCTCAATCTGAGGAACTATCGGCGAGTTCGGAGCAAAGTACCGCATCTTCACAAATGGTAGCAAGTTCTGCCGAAGAAAATATGAGAGTGAGCGAAGAACAGCTTGAAATTGTTAAGAAAACCGTCCTCTCAATGGAAGAAATGACGTCAGGAGTGCAACGGATTTCTGAAAGTAATGAAAATATGCTACTTATGGTCCGATCTGTAGGGTCACTTGTCAAAGAAGGGTCATTAGCCTTCGATGATGTATCGATCCAAATGAATGACATTCGTTCTTCAATTCAAGAAACTGCTACAGTTATGGAAATCCTGGAACAAAACTCTGGTAATATTCAAAAGGTTACAGCCATCATAACTGCAATTTCTGAACAAACAAATTTACTTGCGTTAAATGCGGCTATCGAAGCTGCCCGAGCTGGACAGCATGGGAAAGGTTTCGCTGTTGTCGCAGAGGAAGTACGTAAACTTGCAGAGCAATCCAAAGAATCAGCTTTGGAAATTGAAAATATGATCAAATTTATTCAATCTGACTCAGTAAGAGCTACCGCATCGATTGGAAAAGGGAGTGAAAAGGTCGACCAAGGGTTAGTAACTTTAGAGACATCTTTAAAAATATTTGAGCAAATTGAAATGGCGGCTCAAGACGTCAGTGGCAGTGTACAAACTGTTTCTTTTGCCATCAGAGAGATTCAGACAACGACGGATGAAGTTATAAGTGGGGCATTGCAGATGAAAGTACTAGCTGAAACCGCTGCCGCAAGTGCTCACGACTCGAGTGCCGCGACAGAGGAACAACTAGCTATGATTGAAGAAGTCTCTGCAAGCACCTTGTCTTTAGCGTCACTTGCAGGAGATCTTCAGTTTGAAGTAAGTAAATTTAAAGTGTGATAGGAATAGAATGTGTGAGATGAGCTTTTTGAATTGTACTGAAAAACATCCAACTCCCCAATTTGAACTGAGCCCCATTTAATGGACAGTTTAAAAAAACGACGTTTTATTCTATGCAGCTAAGAGGTGACTTCGGTATTGTTCGAGGACACTGAAAAAGTCCAAATGGATAACAAAAGCGATTGTGAGAACGGATTTCCGTTTCCACAATCGCTTTTTCTTTCATTTCTCTCATTATAGTATAATAAGAAAAACTTACTAGAGGCGGTGTGACCATGATTTCCAAACAAGAAACATTAAATTTAAGTCCATATATGGCATTGTATGAATTAATCATTCCGAAAGAAAATATGCTTCGCCAAATCAATGAACTCGTTGATTTTTCATTTATTTTAGACGAACTAAAATCAAAATATTGTTTGGATAATGGTCGAAATGCGATTCCACCAATTCGAATGTTTAAATATTTACTGTTAAAAGCGATTCATGACTTATCAGATGCCGATCTTGTGGAGCGTTCAAAATACGATATGTCCTTCAAATATTTTTTAGATATGACACCTGAAGAGAATGTCATCGATTCAAGCTCTCTTACAAAATTCCGCCGTCTTCGCCTACAGGACATGAATTTATTAGACTTACTCATTGGCAAGACGGTTGAAATTGCGTTAGAGAAAGGTCTTATCACGAGTAAAACGATTATCGTCGATGCGACACATACAAAAGCCCGTTATAATCAAAAATCACCGAAAGAATTTTTACAAAAAAAATCGAAAAATGTACGAAAAGCGGTCTATCAACTGGATGAAAATATGAAAGGGAGATTTCCAATAAAACCAACCTCTAATGAGGTAAGTGAAGAATTAAACTACTGCCGTCAGGTCGTTCAAGTGGTAGAAACACAATCAAAAGTAGCACAACTACCAGCTGTGAAAGAAAAGTTAAATGTATTGAAAGAACTGATAGACGATTATAATGTCCAAATGAGCTATTCAAGTGATCCGGACGCACGTGTTGGACATAAATCAGTGGATTCATCTTTCTTTGGATTCAAAACACATATTGCGATGAGTGATGAACGTATTATTACAGCTGCGATTGTGACAACGGGTGAAAAAAGTGATGGACATTATCTTAAAGAATTAGTAAAGAAAAGTAAAGAAACGGGCATGGAAGTTGGTACTGTCATTGGAGATACCGCTTATTCTGGGAAAGAAAATTTACAATATGCTCAAGCAGAAGAGTTTCAATTGGTTTCGAAATTAAACCCAAACATTACCGGAGAGACTTCACATCGAAAAGTAGTCTTTGAATTTAATAAAGATGCAGGCATGTATGTATGTCCAGCAGGTCACATGGCTATTCGAAAAGCACGAACTGGAAAGAAAAATCAAGCAGCTAATCAGGCAGAAACATACTCATTTGATATAGAAAAATGTAAGGTATGCCCGATGCGTGAAGGGTGCTATAAAGAAGGAGCAAAAAGTAAAACATACTCTATCAGAGTTAAATCTACGGAACATAAGGAGCAAATTCATCTTCAAGAAACGGACGAATTCAAGACCCTTTCGAAAAAACGTTATAAAATTGAAGCGAAAAATAGCGAAATTAAAAACCCACATGGTTATAAAACAGCAAAATCAGTGGGTCTATTTGGTATGGAAATACAAGGTGCAACAGCGATATTTGCGGTGAATCTCAAACGGATATTAAAACTTCTAAACGAGTAAAAGTAAGAAATAGACAAGGAAAGAAGGCACATTCTCTTCAAAATCGAACGGAATGTGTCTTCTTTTTGTCTAGAAAACCAAGAGTCATAAAAAAACGTAAGTTTTTCAGTGTCCTCATATTGTTCCGGAGTCATCTTTTTTAAATCCCATTGCTTATGTGTACAGTTGTAGTGTTCCATGTATTCATCTACCATTATTTTCAACTCTAAAAGATTGGATGCTTCCTTGTAGTCTACATCATCTTTAAAATGACTGAAAAATGATTCGATAGGTGCGTTATCCAGACAATTGCCCCTTCGGGACATCGACTGTGTAAACTGCATCTCTTTTACATGTCTCTGGTATTCTGGGTGCGTATAATGAAAACCTTGATCAGAGTGAATCATCGCCTCTGGGTGTACGTTACCTGCTAATGCATCGTTAAGTTTCCTTAAGGTTCGATAGACAATTCCCATACTTAAGCTGACTGAAAGATCATGCGCGACAATTTCCCGGCTTGCCACATCCTTCACGCAGGAAAGATATGCAGTTTGTCCAGTTTTCATTTGAAGATAAGTGATGTCGGTTACAAAAACTTTGCCGGGCTCATCTTGAGTGAATTGCCGATTCAAGAGGTTTGGCACCGTACGGTGTGCTTGGGTAGCCTTAGCTATATTTTTATAAGGATTCTTTCTTCGAATTTTGGCGAAGAGATTAAATTTACGCATTAAACGAAGAATCTTTTTATGATTCATGGGGGTCTCCAGTAATTCCTCTAATGCCATATAGAAGCCCCGATAGCCGATTTTCCCCTTGTATGCATCATAAATACATTTAAGTAACAGGTAGTCTTGATAGTCATTTTCCTCGCGAATGGCATGACTCTCCGATTTTTCGAGCCATGCATAGTAACCACTTCGATGTACTTTTGCGACTCTGCACAGGTGAGCTGTGAATCTCTTTAATTGAAACTTACGAATCACTTCATTGATCACCTGATATTTTTCACTTGATGTTAGTATTATTTCTTCGCCTGCCTCTCTAGTTCCTCTAGCTTTTTTAACAGCTCGACCTCAGCTTCAAGATATTTAATACGTGCTTCAGCTTTTTCAAGTTTCTTCTCAGGAGATAATCCTTTAGTTGATGGACGTCCAGTACTTCCTTTTCCACGACGCTCCTCAAAAAATCCTACTTCGCCGTGGAGCTGATAGGTTCTTCTCCAACGACTAAGTGATTCTTTAGCTTTCTTCGTACCAATCATTTCTATGTCAAATCCATTTTCAATAAAAATTTGTGAAGGACCTTTACCGCTTTGATTCTCTTTGACAGCTAATAATTTAAATTCAGGATTGTATTGGATAGAGCGATCTGAAACTGAGTTCACATATGGATTAGCTTCTAATATTCTACGTTGGTGTTCATTGAAAATTATTTTACTCATTGAAAACACTCCTGTCAGGATAGTTATTTTAAGTATACCTAGGTTTTAAGACAGAAAAAACCCCAAATGGGGTCACTTTTTTAAAAGTGTCTACCATTTGGGGTTCAGTTCAATTTGGGAAGTTGGATGTTTTTTATTTCATATAATTAGTTATGTGAACATAGGATAAGGCAATGGGGGGAACGCCGGATGGAATTAAGTGATTTATTACGTGTCGCCGGTATCGGGCTAGTCATCGGTTTACTACATGTTTTTTTCGAACAGACCGGCAAAAAGGAATTCTCCTATTTCCTTTTTTTTATAGCCTATATTTATATTACTGCAGAAATGCTACGTTTTCTTAAAATTTTCTTTACGGAAATCATGGAATTTTTCCAATGGTTGTCGATGTCAGTGTAATGTTCATTTTAATTCAAACGATTGCTGTCTTTCTGATACTTCTAGTCATCGCATTTGCCGTCCCTACATTGAACCCACTATTGTATGTAGCCATCTTTCTCTTTTATTTGCTGTATGTCCTGAGTACCATTATTTTTCCGTTTGGTCGAACATTTTCAGTTATTTTCGAAGCGTTACCAGACCCATTTGCAAAGTTATTGATTGGCAGCGCTATTTTGTTTTATGTGTCCGAGCTGATAGCCCAGCATATCACGGATGCGGGTTACGGCTCACTTGCGGCACTAACTCACTTTGTTGTAAAAATTTCTATTCTAACATTATGGATCAACCAAACAACGAGACTCATTGAAATTCTATCAACACTCATTACAAAATGATCGGACGGGCATCTATGATTTCCTTTATTGAAACGATACTCGGAACTGTGCTCTCAAGCTTCGTCATCGTCATCATCGCAACATTAATGGCTTTGTTAGTTGATTTTCTATTTCCCTCCTTCACAAAATGGACGAGAATGATGATGATTTTCCTTGTCATTGCTATTGTTTTGCAGCCTGCATTTGAACATTTAGCCCTCATTCGAGATATTGCCTATTCCATTTCTATGATGTTCATTTCGGTCTATCCGATTTTAACGGCAAGTATGATCGCTGCAGGTGGAGCTTTCAGTATGCTTAATTTTCAGCCTGCTATGCTGTTGTTTGCCAATGGAGCTGTTGTGCTCGCGGAAAGTGTCCTCATTCCTCTATTAACCGCGGCCTTGATTTTTGATTTAGTTACAAGAATATTGCCGGCTGTGCCGTTTTCCAAAATGGCGGATTTAATTCGGACAACTCTCCTTGGTGCTGTTTCTGCGATTGTTGCCGCATACTCCATCTTCATCACTGTTGGAGGCACAATGACTTGGGCGCTAGCAGGATTTGCTAGTGAACCGATTAAGGAATTAATCCGCCAAAATGTTCCGCTTATCGGCTCGTTTATGACGGATAGCATGGGTGCGATGGGGCGCTATTCATCGGGCGTTAGTGTCTTTGCGGGTGGATGGTTTATTTCGACCATTTGGACAGTAGCACTTATCCCTTCGATTAAAACGCTGTTGACGGCTTTTTTTTACAGATGGACCGCCGCGCTCATCGAACCATTTGCTAATGAAGACATAACAGGAATTTTAGATGATATCGGCAAAACTTTATTCGTGTTATGTGCTGTGTCCTTTTTAATTGCTTTTGCCTTTATTTATACAGCGCTGTTTTCAATCATTCTTATCAAATTAATGACGACAATGAAATGAGGTGCGGCAATGTCATCTTTTTAACAGGTGTTTTACTCATTACTTTGCTGTCCTCGACAATTGTGTTGTTATTTCCGAAAGAAACAGAAGAAGAATTCTTGCCGATTATTAAGCTAGCGATGGGTATTTGGCTAATTCGATCAATCCTCATATTTCTTGGTCATAGTCTCTCGTGAAACTGCATAAAATGAATCATTGATGACAGGTCCTATAACTAGCTCAATGAATGGAAATGGTGATGATATGCAAACAACAACTAGGAAAGTCCATCCAATCCTTCTCGGGGCAATCGTTATTCTAATCATCATTTTCATCACTTCCAGTCTGGGAAGTATCGGGGGGGAGAAGAGGAAGAAGGAGGAGAGCCGGGAATTTCTGGAACTGGAGCAAGCCTTGATGAAAGTAGAAGGGATTGGACAGGTAATGCTGTATTTTCATTATGAAGATAGAGAGCCTACTAATGTACTCGCCAACTACTTCACAGCCTCAACAGCAACAACGACAAAAGGGAATGACCTGCAAGGTGTTCTTGTCGTTGCGGAAGGTGCTAAAGACTATAAAGTTCAAAATGAACTCTACAAAATTTTGACTGCTGTCCTTCAGTTGCCCGAACATCGTATCGTCATTGCAGAAATGAATAAAAGGGGGAATACGAATGAGAACGAATAAAAGAACAGTGTGGTTTTTAACTTTGCTAAGTCTGGTAGCCGTTATCTCCATCTATACAATGAGGGAGAAGACAATGTCCTTTGATGGTATCACACTTTTCACTAATGAAAAGTCGAATGACTCCCCGTCGTTAACGGAGAAATTGAATGATGCTGATAAAACGGCTCCTGTCTTTGCGGAGCGTTATATATTCGAAGATATGCGGATGGAGGTGCGCGATGTACGCAGTAAACTGGCGGAACAATTGACGACGAAAGTTGGAACTCCAGACACTACTGCTGCTGAAAAAAGTGCTGCACTCGACGAAATGGCAGAGATGACAAAGCGTACTTCTGATGAAACACTGATGGAATTGCAAATTGTAGCGCTTGGTTATCCAGAAGTATTCGTGCATCGGGAAGACAATGGGGTAAAAATAACGGTCATGGCAATGGAAGGGCAGTCGAAAACATTGGCAGATGAAATTATCAGACATGTCAAAACGAGCTGGTCCGATGCCGGAACCGTCCAAGTTGTATTCACTGGAGGTACAGAGGAATGAAAAATGAGAGAAAAAGCCCTGAAATGAGGGGCTTTTTTCTGTTTTTATGTTGATTTCAATAACAAATCATCATTATCTATTTCAATATGGAGTGAAAACGTCTAAAATAGAGAAGAACGTTATTATAATCTAGTCAGGGGAATCGGTCATGTTAAAAATTCAAGAAATTCGTGAAATTATTAAATTAATCGATCAGTCATCAATCGAAAAATTTACATTTGAATCAAATGGGGAAAAAATCAAATTAGAAAAAGGGAATGGACAGTCAGTCGTTACACCAGCGGTCGTTGCGGCACCCATTCTTCAACAAGAAGTACCTGTCGCACAGGCAGTTACAGTAGAAGCAGTTGTTGCACCTGTGCAAGAAGCACCTGTAGCGACTTCACAAGTGGAAGATCCTTCTTTACACAAAGTGATTTCTCCAATGGTTGGTACATTTTACGCGTCATCTTCACCAGATGAGGCTGCTTATGTACAAAATGGCGATAAAGTAAAACCAGACTCCATTGTCTGTATCGTCGAAGCGATGAAACTTTTCAATGAAATTGAAGCGGAAGTTTCTGGGGAAATCGTGGAGATTCTCGTAAAAGACGGTCAACTCGTTGAATACGGACAACCTCTCTTCCTTGTAAAATCAAATTGAGGAGGACGGCTAACATGAAAAAAGTATTAATTGCTAACCGGGGTGAAATTGCAGTTCGTATTATTCGAGCGTGTAAAGAACTCGGTATCAAAACAGTTGCAGTCTATTCTGAAGCAGATCGTGAAGCACTTCACGTCGAATTGGCGGATGAAGCCTATTGCATCGGTCCGAAGCTATCGAAGGACAGCTATCTGAACTTTTCTAATATCATCAGCATCGCTAAATTAACGGGTTGTGAAGGAATTCATCCCGGCTACGGTTTTCTAGCAGAGAACGCGAGTTTTGCGGAGCTTTGTGAAGAAGTGAATATTGAATTTATTGGCCCGACTGCGGATGCCATTTCACGCATGGGAACGAAGGACGTTGCCCGTGAAACGATGCGGCATGCAGGTGTACCAATCGTTCCCGGTTCAACAGGCATCGTAGCCGACGAGCACGAAGCACTTAGCATTGCACAAGAAATTGGTTTTCCGGTCATCATTAAAGCAACAGCTGGTGGTGGAGGAAAAGGGATTCGTGTTGCAAGGGATGAGGAAGAGTTAAAAAGCGGCATCAAAATTACGCAAAAGGAAGCCGCAGCAGCATTCGGTAATCCAGGAGTCTATCTTGAGAAATTCATTGAAGTATTCCGTCACGTGGAAGTGCAAGTATTGGCTGATAAATTCGGCAATACAATCCATTTAGGTGAGCGTGATTGTTCGATTCAACGCAGAATGCAAAAACTCGTAGAAGAAGCACCGTCGCCAGCTATAACGCCTGAACTTCGTCAAGCAATGGGAGAAGCGGCTGTCAAAGCGGCTGAAGCTGTTCAGTATCGCGGTGCGGGAACTGTTGAATTTATTTTTGACCATATTAATCAAAAGTTCTACTTCATGGAGATGAATACGCGTATCCAGGTTGAGCATACGATTACTGAAATGATTACAGGTATTGATTTAGTCCAACAGCAATTGAAAATCGCGGCAGGTGAAACACTTACTCATCGCCAGAAAGATATTAATATTAATGGTTGGGCGATCGAATGCCGCATCAACGCGGAAAACCCTTCGAAAAACTTTATGCCTTCTCCAGGGAAGGTAACGATGTATATTCCACCAGGTGGCTTTGGTGTGCGGGTCGATTCAGCTATGTATACAGGTTATTCTATCCCTCCGTATTATGACTCAATGGTGGCAAAACTAATTGTTCATGCGGATACAAGGGAAGAAGCTGTCGCAAGGATGAAGCGCGCACTCGATGAGTTTATTATTGAAGGTGTCGACACAACGGTTCCTTTCCATTTAAGATTAATGGATGATGCAGTCTTTAAGTCTGGGGATTTCGATACAAAGTTTCTGGAAAAATACTCAATTATGAACTAACAGAGAGGAGAATCGGAATGCCTGAAAAGACAAATCCATCATTCGTCGGGATGGCCCCGTCGGGTGATGTCGAGCTTGGACGCGTCCAACTAGCTCCAGAAGTTCTTGAAGTGATTATTGGTATTGCAACAACAGAAGTAAAAGGTGTTGCGAACACAAGGGGCAATTTTGCTACTGGCGTTGCGGAGAAATTCGGCAAAGTGGTACATGGGAAAGGTGTCAAAACAGAGTGGTCTGAAGAAGGCTTAACGATTGACGTCTATTGTGTCGTTGACTATGGCTACTCTGTACCAACCGTCGCAACCGAAATACAAAAGCAAATTCGACATGCGGTTTTCCATATGACTTCACTTGAAACAAAAGAAGTGAATGTACACATAACGGGAATTCAGCCCGAAGCGGCAACGGAAACGGTATGATCTAGAAAGCATCGTCCTAATCGGATGATGCTTTTCAGCTTGTCTTACTGTATCCGGGCACCCGGTTTTATGCTATGATAATGCCTTAGAGATACAGTAGTGGAGGAGAACATTTATGAAACGAAGAGAAGCAAGGGAAAAAGCAGTTCAAACTCTTTTTCAACTTGATAATACGGAACTAACAATTGAAGAAGCAATCACGTATATTGTCGATGAGCCGGGCAATCAGTTTTACGAGCAGCTTGTGCGTGGCACGATGCAGCATCAGGCAACAATCGATCAGACACTGGTGGAGAAATTAGAGCATTGGTCATTGGATCGATTGCCTAAAATTGAGCGCACGGTTTTACGACTTGCCGTCTACGAGCTATTGTTCAATGAAGAAGTACCGCACCGAGTTGTGTTGAATGAAGCGATTGAGCTTTGTAAAACGTTTGGCGATGAAAAATCAGGTCGTTTTGTCAATGGTGTGCTATCGAAATTCGAGGAAAAATAATCGACGTCGTTTGGAGGAGCAAATATGACAGGAACAATAATTGATGGTATTGCTATCGGTAAAGAAATTAGAGAAGAAATCAAAGAAAGAGTTACTGTGTTAAAAGACAAAGGGTGCCAACCAGGTCTTGCAGTCATTCTTGTCGGCGATAACCAGGCTTCTCGTACATATGTAAAAAATAAGCAAAAATCTACTTTAGAAGTAGGCATGAAATCCGAACTGATAGAGCTCCCAGCAACTATAACGGAAGAAGAATTATTGGGCTATGTTACAAAATTGAATAACGACGACTCCATCAATGGCATTCTTGTACAACTCCCGCTTCCAGAACATATTGATGAAAACCTTGTTATTCGTGCCATTGACCCTACGAAAGACGTTGATGGATTCCATCCGGAAAACGTTGGTAAAATGATTATTGGTCAGCAGGCTTATTTGTCTTGCACGCCATATGGCATCATTAAGCTCCTAGAACGGACGGGGACAGAAATTAGTGGTAAACACGCTGTTATCGTAGGTCGAAGCAATATTGTTGGTAAGCCGATGGGACAATTATTGTTACAACGTGATGCTACTGTCACTTATTGTCATTCCAAAACAAAAGACTTAGCTTCTTTTACAAAACAGGCAGATATATTAATCGTAGCTATTGGTAAAACAAAATTTATTACAGGTGACGATATTAAAGAAGGCGCTGTTGTCATTGATGTCGGCATGAATCGTGATGAAAATGGAAAACTATGCGGTGACGTCGATTTTACATCCGCAAAAGAAGTAGCTTCTGCTATTACACCTGTACCAGGTGGAGTAGGTCCAATGACCATTACGATGTTATTGAAAAATACATTGCAAAGTGCAGAACAAGCTTGCACACGAGAAAACTGCTAACAATCACTATAAAATAATGAACGGACGCTGTTTTTCATCAGAAAGACAGCGTTTCTATACGTCGGAAATCGGGAGGTGGGACTGTTGACTGGTAGCCCCTACTTATCTGTACAAGCCTTATCTAAATATATCAAACGTAAATTTGATGCAGATCCCCATTTACGCAATGTCTTCGTCAAAGGGGAGCTGTCGAATGTCAAAAGTCATCCGAGTGGTCATATTTATTTCACTTTAAAGGATGATAAAAGTCGGATCCAATCAGCGATGTTCCGCTCAAGTGCTGCACAGCTGAAATTCAAACCTGAAAATGGTATGAATGTACTGATAACAGGTGATGTAACGGTTTACGAAACGACTGGAAATTATCAATTATACGTTCAGTCCATGCAGCCAGATGGCGTTGGAGCTTTATACTTAGCCTTTCAACAATTGAAGGAGAGCCTCGGAGCAGAAGGCTTATTCGATGCGCGTTGGAAAAGTCCACTTCCTGCATTCCCACAAAAAGTCGGTGTCGTAACGGCACAGTCGGGTGCAGCTATTCAAGATATTTGTTCAACGATTGAAAGGCGTTATCCACTTGCTGAAATCGTCTTATTTCCCGCGATCGTCCAAGGCGCACAAGCTGCGCCCTCCATCGTCCAATCTATTGCGCAGGCCGAAGCACATGGTTCCATCGACGTCCTCATTGTAGGTCGTGGCGGTGGTTCCATCGAGGATTTATGGGCGTTTAATGAAGAAACGGTTGCGCGCGCAATTTTTTCCTGTCGTATTCCGATTATTAGTGCAGTTGGCCATGAAACGGACACGACAATCGCTGATTTTGTATCGGATAGAAGAGCGCCAACTCCAACTGCAGCTGCTGAAATGGCGGTGCCAGCTCGAGATGAGTTGTTTGAAAGATTACTTGACCGAAAACGTACCCTTTATAATGCCTTATCCAATCAAATTAAAAGAGAACGTCAACGCTTGACGACTTTACAAACGTCCTATCCACTGCAATTTCCTGAACGACTGTACCGTCCGTTCACCGAAAAACTCATTAGTTTTGAGGGAAGATTATTGCGTAGTAGTCAAGATGTTACAAGGCGCAGAGCTTTCGAACTTCAAAGACTTAGTGGGATGCTATTCACCTTTTCACCGGAAAAACGTGTAAAGGAAGAGTATCGCACTGTGACGATATTGACAGAACGTCTGACGAGGGCGGTTCAACAAGATGTTCGCATCCGAAGTGAGCGTTTTCAAGCATCTATTCGTATGTTACAGGCTCTCAATCCGCTGCAAGTGATGGAGCGCGGTTATTCAATTGTTTATCAAGATGGAGTTGTAGCTAATTCGGTTAACTCTTTAGAAGTGGGAGCCAATATTCACATAAAGCTACAGGATGGAACAGCGGAAGCAGTCGTCCAAACGATTACAACGAATGATGGGGAGGAAAGTTAAGTGGGGAAAGAGCCAATCCGCTTTGAAGAAGCGATGCAACAATTAGAAGAAATCGTCCAAAAGTTAGAAACAGGGGATGTCCCACTAGAGGACGCCATTACCTTATACAAGCAAGGGATGGAGTTGTCAGGCTATTGTCATGGGAAATTACAGGATGCGGAGAAACAACTGATTACTATAATTGATGAGGATGGTAAGTCATCTCCGTTTGATCCAACAAAAGGTGAGGATTCACATGCATAAAAAACTACAAAATTTTATATCGAATAATCAGCCTGCTATTGAAAATCAATTGAATCAACTACTTGAGACCCTAAATGTGTCTGAGACGTTGAAATCTTCAATGTCCTACTCGGTCAGTGCCGGTGGAAAACGTATCCGACCCCTACTCGTTCTTGCCGCGGTTGAAGATTTAGGCGTTAAATCGATTGATGCCTTAACGGTAGCTTGTGCTGTTGAATTGATTCACACGTATTCGCTTATACATGATGATCTACCCTGTATGGATGACGATGATTACAGGCGCGGTAAATTAACGAATCATAAAGTCTACGGTGAAGCGGTAGCCGTTCTCGCGGGCGATGCATTGCAGACATTGGCATTTGAGGCATTAACAACATTGCAAGAAACGTCACCTAAGGATGCATTACAGCTTGTCAAAATGCTAGCAAGAGCTGCGGGTGCTGCGGGCATGGTTGGTGGTCAAATGCTAGACGTTGAAGGGGAAAATAAGTCATTGTCATTGATGGAAATGGAAACTGTTCATGTTAATAAAACAGGTGCATTGTTATCCTTTTGTATCGAGGCAGGCGCTGTCCTCGCAGGGATTGAATTGGAAAAGGCGGCAAACTTAAAGGCTTTCGCTTGGAATATTGGACTTGCTTTCCAAATTCAAGATGATATTCTCGATATTACGTCTACGACCGAAGCACTTGGCAAGACTGCGGGTAGTGATATTAGCAGTGATAAATCGACGTATCCATCATTACTAGGTCTTGAGGGAGCTAGAAAACGCCTTTCCGAGCATCATCATCTTGCAGAAGAAGCGCTTGGATTTCTTGAAAAAGATGAGCCACTTCTTAAGTTGTTCGCTGATTATATTGTTAATCGGCAGTCTTAAGGGAACGAAAAATTGTACGAATCGTCCTTTTTGATATAAAGTACTAAACATAGCGGCAACCAGTAGTAAACAATTTATGAAGGTGTGTGATAGTGATGGGTCTTACTGAAATTACCAGTCCATCTTTTATAAAAAAGCTTAATAAGAGCCAAATGACAGAGCTTGCAGAAGACATTCGGGAATTTTTGATTGAGAAGTTATCAGTAACGGGTGGTCATATCGGGCCGAATTTAGGTGTTGTGGAGTTAACGATTATGCTTCACCGATTATTCGATAGTCCGGCTGATAAAATTCTTTGGGATGTTGGGCATCAGGCATACGTCCATAAAATTTTGACAGGACGTGCGAGCGAATTTGATTCGCTTAGACAATTCAAAGGTCTCTGCGGCTTCCCGAAAATGAATGAAAGTGAGCATGATGTCTGGGAAACCGGTCATAGCTCAACATCATTATCAGCAGCGATGGGGATGGCAGCGGCGCGGGATGTCAAGGGTGACAACAACTACGTGATACCTGTCATCGGAGATGGTGCGCTAACAGGTGGTATGGCGCTTGAAGCACTGAATCATATTGGTCATAAAAAAACAAATATGATTGTTATTTTAAACGACAACGAGATGTCGATTGCGCCAAATGTCGGTGCTCTTCATACGATATTGGGGAAACTTAGAACGGCAGGCAAGTACAATAATGCCAAAGACGAACTTGAATATATTTTGAAAAAAATCCCGGCAGTCGGAGGCAAAGTAGCGGCAGCGGCAGAACGTGTTAAGGATAGCCTAAAGTATTTACTCGTTTCAGGTATCTTCTTTGAAGAGTTAGGCTTTACATACTTGGGGCCAGTAGATGGACATGATTTCAATGAGCTAGAGCGTCAGCTCCAGTATGCAAAGAAAGTGGATGGTCCTGTTTTGCTTCATGTCATTACGAAAAAAGGGAAAGGCTACAGTCCTGCTGAAGACGATAAGATTGGAACTTGGCATGGCACGGGTCCGTATAAGATTGAAACGGGTGATTTCGTTAAATCTGTATCCGTTGCACCTTCTTGGAGTGGCTTGGTAGCAGAAACCGTGCGGACTATCGCGCGTGAGGATCGACGTATAGTTGCGATTACACCGGCAATGCCAGTTGGTTCTAAACTCGAATCATTTGCAACAGAATTTCCAGATCGTTTCTTCGATGTCGGGATAGCCGAACAACATGCGACGACGATGGCAGCTGGACTTGCTACTCAAGGTATGAAGCCATTTTTAGCGATTTATTCGACATTTCTACAACGTGCATACGATCAAATGCTCCATGACATTGCAAGGCAGAACTTGAATGTCTTTATAGGGATTGATCGTGCGGGTCTTGTAGGTGCCGATGGTGAAACGCATCAAGGGGTCTTTGATATTGCCTTCTTAAGACATATGCCGAATTTGGTCATTATGATGCCGAAAGACGAAAATGAAGGACAGCATATGGTGAAAACTGCGATTGAATATAACGGTGGTCCGATTGCGATGCGTTATCCGAGAGGGAATGGTCTTGGTGTCCGAATGGACGAAACACTACAACCTATCCCAATTGGTTCATGGGAAGTCCTTCGAGCTGGAGACGATGCTGCCATTTTAACATTTGGTACGACAATTCCGATGGCTTTGCAGGCAGCTGAAACGTTGGCATCACAAGGGATTCATGTGAGAGTAGTCAATGCTCGATTTATCAAGCCGTTAGATCACCAGATGTTAGACCAACTCTTTGCAATGGGCATACCGATCATGACAGTTGAAGAAGCAGTCCTTGCAGGTGGTTTTGGTAGTGCAGTCATAGAATATGCACATGATACAGGTAAGAAAGATATTCCGATTCGACGAATGGGTATTCCTGATCAGTTTATTGAACACGGCAATGTAGATGAGTTGTTGGCGGAAATTGGTATGACAGCAGATCATCTTGCTGATAATGTAAAAACGTTTGTTGAAGAGTTTGCAGTGAAGAGGGAACAAGTATGACAAATCGAATACCGAAAGAGCGGGTCGATGTCTTGCTCGTTACACGCGGGCTTGTTGAAACGCGAGAACATGCTAAACGATCAATAATGGCAGGTATCGTCTTTTCTGCAGAAACAAGACTCGTTAAGCCCGGAGAAAAAATTCCGGTAGATGCACCCCTTATTGTCAAAGGCTCCACATTGAAATATGTCAGCCGAGGCGGATTGAAGCTAGAGAAAGCATTGGAACAGTTCGAAGTCGATGTCAAAGGTAAAATCGTACTTGATATCGGGTCATCTACGGGTGGTTTTACAGATTGTGCATTGCAGAATGGTGCGGTGCATGGCTATGCACTAGACGTTGGTTACAATCAATTAGCTTGGAAAATACGCCAAGATCCACGTGTAACGGTGATGGAAAGAACGAATTTCAGGCATGCGACACCAGATTTGTTTACCGAAGGTGTCCCGCAATTTGCGACCATTGATGTGTCGTTCATTTCATTAACACTTATTTTACCTGCATTGAAAGGTATCATTGCGCAAGGCGGAGATGTCATTGCGCTGGTGAAGCCACAGTTTGAAGCTGGTAAAGGTAAAGTCGGTAAAAAAGGAGTCGTCCGTGAAAGGTCTGTTCATTTCGACGTATTGAAAAAAATTGCAGATGCATCGATTCAAGAAGGATTTAGTCTGCGTGGTCTGTCATTTTCACCTGTTACAGGAGGAGAGGGGAATATTGAATTCCTCTTTCATCTAACGGCTGAGGATAATCCAACGACTCTTTTTGATGACGATTCGTATAACAAGCTGATTGATGAAGCCTACAAGAAATTGCAATAGCGCGCATTCATTTGCGCGTTTTTTCGTCTAGACTCCGGGCGCCAGATACTCGGGTCATAAGCCATATTGGCTACGAGGCAAAAACCGCCTCTTCGCCAATCCGTCTTATGCCTGTCGCATCTGAGCAGGCGCCCTCCGCTTTTGGTTCTTGTTGTGTGAAATATTCGATGGTACAGTATAAAAATAAGACAACATTAGTGTGTATGGGAGCGATAGGTATGAACAAAGGGCATAGACATATTCGGATTCGTGATATTATTTCTAATTTTGAAGTAGAAACACAGGACCAGCTTGTTGATAGTTTAAAAGAAGCGGGAGTAGCTGTGACACAAGCGACTGTGTCACGAGATATTAAAGAGATGCATCTTATTAAAGTACCGTTACCAGATGGTCGTTATAAATACAGTTTACCTGCCGTACATAGTCATAATACGGAGCAAAAGCTCAACCGTATGTTAACAGATGCATTTGTTAGCATTGACGGAGCTGGACATTTCATCATATTGAAAACGCTTCCTGGAAACGCTCAAGCCGTCGGATCCCTTATTGATCATTTAGGGTGGGATGAGATGCTTGGAACAATCTGCGGTGATGATACATGTCTTATTATTTGCCGAGATGACTCTTTGACGATGCTTGTCAAAGAAAAATTACTTGCCATGCTTTGAGAGAGGTGACTGACATTGTTGAGTGAAATTTCCATTAAAAATTTTGCGATTATTGAAAGCCTCGACATAACCTTTGAAGATGGGCTGACTGTCTTAACGGGAGAAACAGGTGCGGGGAAATCGATTATTATTGACGCTGTTCAGCTACTGGCAGGAGGTAGAGGATCACACGAGTTTATCCGTCATGGTGCGGTCAAGGCAGAGCTAGAAGGACTGTTTACCATTGCGGAGTCGGCACATCCAGTCATTGATAAATTAGCGGAGCTCGGTATTGATGTGGAAGATGGTAACATCATCTTGCGACGCGATTTAAGTGCCAATGGTAAATCGGTCTGTCGTGTCAATGGTAAGCTTGTCACCATTGCCGTTTTAAGAGAAATCGGTTCCCAGCTAATCGATATTCACGGGCAACATGAGAATCAGGAGCTTATGTATGAAAGAAGTCATATTCACCTATTGAATCATTTTGCAGGTGACGAGTTAGCACGTGCGACTGACAATTATTCCGATCTCTACGAACGGTATCGAAAGTTGAAGCGTAAGCTTGAAACGGCTAATGAAAACGAACAGCAAGTAGCTCAGCGTATCGATTTGTATTCATTCCAGTTGAAAGAAATTAATGCAGCTGCACTTGTCATCGGTGAAGAGGATGAACTAGAAGCAGAAAAGCAAAAGTTGCAAAATTTTAACCGTTTATATGAGCGTTTAAATACAGCCTATCTATCCATTAGCGGAGATACGCATGCACTTGATTGGGTTGGCTCAGCTATGAGTGATATTGAAGATGCAGCTTCTGTCGACAAAACATTGATTCCACATGCAGAAACCGTTGCGACAAGCTTTTATTCGTTACAGGATACTGCACATGAACTCAAAAGCATACTGGATAATATGGAATTCGATCCGAATAGGCTTGAAGCAGTGGAGGATCGGCTTGCCCTCCAAATTTCACTGAAAAGGAAATACGGCAAAACGATTGAGGATATTTTGTTGTATCGTGATAAAATTGCAGATGATCTGGAAAATTTAATAGGACGAGATGAACGATTAGCTGAACAACAGGAAAAAATGGTGCAATTATTACAGGACTTAGAAGTGGAAGCGGCTGAGTTATCCATTATCCGCCATGAGGTATCTAGCCGGTTGCAACAAGCAATTATGGAGCAACTGCAACAGTTACATATGAAAAAAGCATCATTTAAAGTAGAAATCACACGTAAGGCAGCGGGTGTTTTTGATGCGAACGGTTACGACGATGTGAGATTCCTCATTTCAACAAACGTTGGAGAACCTTTGAAACCGCTCGTTAAAGTAGCATCTGGCGGAGAGCTTTCACGAATTACATTAGCATTAAAGACGATTTTTTCCAAACACCAAGGAATTACTTCGCTTATTTTTGACGAAGTCGATACAGGTGTGAGTGGTAGAGTAGCACAAGCCATCGCAGAAAAAATTGCAATGATTGCAATGCATTCACAAGTTTTATGTATTTCCCACTTACCACAAGTTGCGGCAATGGCTGATCATCATTGTCTCATTAAAAAAGAAGTGGAAGACGACAGAACCCGAACAGCTATCCATGATGTCATTGAATCGGAAAGAACCCAAGAGCTTTCAAGAATGTTGTCTGGTGCTGAAATTACACCACTTACATTAAAACATGCAGAAGAATTACTAACCTTAGCAGAAGAACGAAAAAAAACATTTCGATGAACGGAAAAAGTGCATATCCTATTATGCGCTTTTTTCGTGTTTAAGTAACGACGCTTTTCATTATTTCATGATTTACCCTTTCATAACATCCCTCAGAACGGACATACCAATAGTATCTTATTACGGGGAGGTGAAGTATGGGATGGAGTAGACAGTTTAAGTTGGCCGTGTCGTTTTCCGTACTGTTGCTTGTTATGCCGTTCAATACCAATGCCGCATTTGCACAAGGCGGTTCCCTCATTCCAATGGGACATTCCATCGGCATTCAGATGGAGCTATCAGGTGTATTCATAACAAATGATGTCATGATTAGCAAAGATCATTGGTTGAAGGCGGGCGACTTAATTGAGCAAGTTGATGATGTTGCAATTGGCACGTTAACGGATTTCGAAACAGCATTGTCTAGTCGACGAAGCAAAAATGAAATCGCATTGCACATTCTTCGAAACGGAGAGAAAAGCCAAATCCGAGCAGATGGTGAAGCAATGAAACGTCTCCTTCCATTCCTGAAAGATCGGACGGAAGGGACAGGTACCCTAACGTATGTAGATCCAGATAATGGGACCTATGGTGCGCTCGGTCATCAGATTATCGACAGTGCATTAAAATCACCACCTTCTTTTGAAACGGGAGCCATTTATCTTTCAGAAATTGGACAGATAAAAAAAAGTGTTCCTGGCGTTCCAGGTTATAAAATTTCAACCATTGTTGAAGATGAAGACTTTTTAGGGACTATTCAAACGAATGGTGTGTATGGCATTTTCGGAGCGTGGAATAGTGCTCATAAGAAAGTGTTAGCCGAACCACTTGAGATTATGCATCCCGAACAAGTTAAAGAAGACGTGGCAGAAATTTTCACAACGATTAAAGGGACTGAAGTTCAATCATTTATGATTCGAATAACAGAAGTGGAACAGGACCAGTTTCATTTTGTGTTGACGGATCCAAAATTATTAGCTGCAACAGGCGGTATTCTACAAGGAATGAGCGGTAGCCCGGTTATCCAGAACGGCAAATTTGTTGGTGCTGTCACTCATATGTTTGTCGATGATCCAGAAAAAGGTGCTGGTCTTTTTCTAGAGACGATGCGAAGTGGAGAGAAATAAAAATCGGGGTGCATTGTTAGACACTGAAAAAAGGCCAACTTGCAATTATGAGTTGGTCCTTTTTTTTTGCCGTGGTAAACTAAATATAAATGATTCGACAAAAGAATAGAAAAGAATGGAATTCGTCGAAATATAGGGAAACCATATGTCTGAGGATTCATTTTTCATTTTAAAAAAAGGGTTGTCTTATTATTTGTCGAAAATTTCCTTTATGCAATATAAAAGAAGATTGCTGCTTTTTCGAAAAATTATTACGAGACGTACAGGAGGGAAATGGGAATGGAGAAACTGAAAATAGCGATTGCTGACGATAACAAGGAATTAGTGAAAACGATGGTGACATATTTTGAAAAGCATCCTGAGATAGACGTTGTCTGGACTGCAAATAACGGAAAAGTCTGTCTGGCAATGCTGGAAGAAAAAAGACCAGATGTGCTGTTACTAGACATTATTATGCCTCATCTTGATGGAATTGCCGTGCTGGAAACATTAAGCGCCAACGCCCAAACGTCAGATTTGCATATCATTATGCTAACTGCGTTTGGACAGGAAGACGTGATGACGCAAGCGGCTAGCCTCGGAGCTTCTTATTTCATGCTGAAACCATTTGAATTCGAACGACTCACCAATCAAATTTTCCAAGTAGCAGGCACAAGAAAACCAATTATTCCTATTTCCAAGCCAGAGGTAGAATACGTGTCAGGAAAAGTTAGTCAAAAAGTACTTGATACGACAATCACATCTATTATAAAAGAAATTGGCGTGCCTGCACATATTAAGGGCTATGCTTTTCTTCGTGAAGCCATTCAAATGGTTTACACTGATGTCGAATTGCTAGGCGCTGTCACGAAAGTACTCTATCCAGAGATTGCGAAAAAATACAATACGACATCTTCCCGAGTGGAGCGTGCCATTCGCCATGCAATTGAGGTTGCGTGGAACCGAGGTAATTACGACGTTATTTCTAAAATGTTTGGCTACACCGTGCATCACTTGAAAAGTAAACCTACCAACTCAGAATTCATCGCAATGATTGCAGATAAAATTCGACTGGAACATATGGCAAGTTAAGTATTGAAATGATGGGTTTTAGTAATCATGGTAATTACATGGTGTTAGATTAGCGATAAACTAACAGTATGAAACAATAATTAACTAGATAGAAGAGCCTAAAGATTAGACACTTTCACATTTATTGAATGTACTACTAATTCAAGGAATGGGGAAGTGTCTTGTTCTCTTCGGATCGAATAATTAAATGATTACGAGTATGAGTAGAAATTATTCTCTGAAAGTAGGACTTCTTTTGTATAAAGAAAAAATTATTACCCTAACCAAAAGTTCTGAAATGTATTATAATAGAGATAGAGAGAAAGGGTGGAATGTCATTGTTGATTCAAAATGATTATTTTGACTTAGAATTGAAAGATGATAATTTGGTTGTACATTTGAAAAAAAGTGGTTTTCCACTAAAGTCATTCGATGCTATTACAAAACAGTATCCACGATTGAAAATATCCTCATTTGTTGTGTTAAGGAAAGCGCTTACAGAGTCAGAAGGGGAATATGTTATTGGTAGTTGGCTTCCTGATTTTGAGTTGTTCATTACGACAGACAAGATGAAAGCCCAAATCATTTTCAATATGACTATGGAGGAATTTGAAAACAACAAACATGCTATTTTAGAGCAAATTGAAAAACAACTCGATAAAGAAGGAGTTGTCTTTGGTAGACTTCCGCTTCACGACATATTTTTCAAGCAAGGCGAACCACTGACTGCTGCGATTGGAAGGCAACCTGAACAAGGTGCTGATGCCATGATTACCTATTTGGAAATCCCGGATCGGAAACCAGTTATTCGTGAAGACGGATCGGCCGACTACTATGAGATGAACTTTGTAACGGCAGTAGATGAAGGGGATTGGATTGGTGAAAAGGTTCCTCCTCAAAATGGAATTGCCGGTAAAGATATTTTTGGTAATGTCTTGGGAGCGTTAAAAGGGAATGATGGTAAGCTGTCTTATGATCGAAAATCGATAAGTGAAGAACAAGAAAAAGGGAAAGTTGTACTTCGTGCGATACATGGTGGAGCTTTAGAATATATAAATGGTGTGATTAGTATCGGCAAGCGACTGGTAATAAATGGTGACGTAGGTCCTGAAACAGGGAATATTACGTTTGATGGAGCTGTTTCCATTTATGGAACTATACTTGCAGGATATTCTGTAAAAGCAACGGGTGATATTTCAATCGAAGGAAATGAAGGCGTTACAAACGCAAAGGAAATTCAATCATCAGAAGGCGATATTTATATCAAAGGTGGCGTTTTTGGTGGGGGCGTGACAATTGTAGAGGCAAAAGGTGATATTTTTATAAAACATGCAAATAATTGTAAGCTATATGCAACAGTTGTTAATGTCGGCCTTTATTTATTTGGAACAGACGTCATCGCTGACCGTGTGCTTGTTGATAAAAATAGAGGGAAAATTATCGGTGGACATATTGAAGTAATGTTCCGTATCGAATGTGCCTATGCAGGTAATAATCATGAGCGCATGACGTTACTTCATGCGAAGGGGATTAACAAGGATGGACTTTATAAGGAAATCCAAGAAATGGCGCAGGATTTGAAGGATCGTCAAAGCGTTTTAAGTAGAATGGAGGAACACTCTGCCCAGTTTGCAAAGGTAGCGGCAGGCTCAAGGGGACCGCAAGCTGAAGCATTTAAGAAAACAACAGAAACAATTGAAACAAATCGACAAGCCGTTCAAGAACTTGATAAAGAGATTCAAGTACGTCTACAACTTATTAAACAGGCAGTTCCGGCACAAATCGAAGTAACAAGAGAGGCTTATCCAGGTGCAGTTATTCAAATTGGACTGCGCTCGACGACATTACATGACTCAAGAAAAGGTGTCTTTGAAGTCGTTGATGGCGTTTTGAATGTCTAAACCTACCATATTTGCACACCGAGGTGCCTCGGCTGTACAATTTGAGAATACGATGAGAGCATTCGAGAAAGCGCTTGATCAAGGGGCGGATGGCATTGAGCTCGATGTCCAAGTGACTGAGGATGGTGTGCCTATCGTAATTCATGATGCCGACTTGGTGAGACTTGCGGGCGTACGGCAAATGATTGCCTCATTGACGAGTGCAGAAATAGCCAACATTCGAGTTGGTAAAAAATATATGCGCCTCGTGAACGGTCATCGCATCCCTACGCTACTAGGGGCTGTAGCATTTTGTGAGCGGCATCATTTGGCACTCAATGTTGAATTGAAGGAAACTGTTTCACAGCGTCCAGAATTTGTTGAGAAAATTGTCGGCAGTGTATCATATTTGGATCATATTCATATATCCTCTTTTGATTATCATCTACTTGAGAAAGTAAAAGAAGTAAACGCAAGTATGGAAACGGGCTATCTTCTGCGCAAAAACAGTGTAGATTGGGATGTGCTTGAACAATATTTGTCGGCAGATGGTTTTCATATACACAAAAAGTTATTGAGAGAACCCTATTTGCAAAGCCTCATTCGAACAGGAAAGAAAATTCGTGTCTATGGGATGACGGGAAAAGAGGCAATTGTGGCTTCATCTCCATCTTATATAGCTGGTTGGATAACTGACTTTCCAGACCGATTCAGAGGGAGTAAAGAATAGAAAAGGACTACAACACGTCCATCGTGTCGTAGTCCTTTTCTTATTTTTTGGCAAATCGTCCTTGTACGCGTCCATTTTTACGATCCCGTCGTAAGAGAAAGCCAGCAAAAAATGCAAGCCCAGCAGCACAGAAGAGCAGGCCAACGACAAATTGTAGCCAAATGAACGGGAACGGTTTGAATAATATACCAAAAATCGAATCCCGCATTAGCTTTATACCACCAGCCGCAAAAAGACCGGGGATGAGTAGAACGATAAAAGCAGCAAAACGTGCCATCAATCACAACTCCTTAACTATTTTTAATTTTACCTTGTCATATTTTATTGTCAAGAAGAGAGCAATCGTGTATGATTAGTTTGTAATTGCAAAAGATTGCATGATTTAAAAGAGGAGAATGAATACCCTTGCAAAATGTTCTCATTGTCGGGGCGGGGACAGGCGGAACTATAATTCTGGACCTTCTCCAAAACTTAGAATTCATGAATGTTAGAGCAATCATCGATACTGATGAACAAGCACCAGGAATTATTCAAGCAAAAAAACAAGGCATTGCGCACGGAACAGAATGGAGATCTTATCTGACTGATGATTTGCATATCATTTTCGATGTAACCGGAAACAAAGCAGAATTTGTTGAATTGTTGAAAGTGCGGCCTCCCCAAACAGTGTTGATACCTGGCTCTGTTGCTAATCTTCTTGTCAATCTTCTTGAAGAGAATGGGACGTACATTAAGCAAGTTCATGCAGAAATGCATAAGCAACGTATGATCTTTGATTCCATTGAAGAGGGAATGATCGGCATCAATGAAGATGGCACTATCAACTTTTTCAATAAAAGTGCATCTCGAATGGTTGGTTTTTCAAACGACAGAGCAATTGGCAGACCTATTACAGAAGTGATCCCGCTAACTAAGCTACCTAGAGTATTCCAAACAGGTAGTGCAGAGCTGAATCAGGAGCTCATTCTAGCAAATGGTATGAAAATTGTTACATCACGCTACCCTCTTTTAAATAACGAAGGCAAAAGAGTTGGAGCTTTCGCTGTATTTAAAGACATTACAGAAGTCGTTACACTTGCAGAAGAAATTACGGATCTCAACAAAGTCAAAACGATGCTAGAAGCGATTATCCATTCCAGTGATGATGCTATTTCAGTCGTTGACAATCAGGGGAACGGAATTCTTGTGAATCCCGCTTACACTCGAATCACAGGTTTAACTGAAGATGAAATCATTGGTAAACCTGCGAATGCAGATATCAATGAGGGCGAAAGTATCCATATGAAAGTTCTTCAGACGCGTAAGCCTGTCCGTGGTGTCAATATGCGTATAGGTGAGAATAATCGTGAAGTTGTTGTCAATGTTGCACCGATTATCGTTGATCAACAAGTTAAAGGCAGCGTCGGAGTCATTCATGATATTACCGAAATGCGTAGGCTGATGAAGGAGCTTGATCGGGCACGAACGATTATTCGTAAACTAGAGGCAACGTACACTTTTGAAGATATCTTTGGCGGTTCATCGGATATTGAGATTTCAATTGAGCAGGCTAAGCTTGCAGCGAAGTCAGATGTACCTGTCCTTTTGAGGGGAGAAACGGGAACGGGTAAGGAATTGTTTGCACATGCAATTCATAGTGGTAGCAAGCGATGTTTTCATAAATTCATTCGTGTCAATTGTGCAACGATGAATCCCGTTACATTCGAGTCCGAATTATTCGGACAAGAGGTGGCAGCGGAAAAAGAACAGGGCCTTTTTAAAGAGTCAAATGGGGGAACATTATTTTTGGATGAAGTTGCAGATCTTCCACTTGCTGTGCAAAAAAGATTACTGACCTATTTAGTGGGGGCGAAGAGTGGTGAAAGTACTAATGCTGCGTCTGTCCGCCTCATTACAGCAACGTCAAAAAATCTGGAAAAAGCAATGCACGAAGGGTCATTCAATGAAGAATTGTATTATATTCTTAACCGAATTTCCATTCAAATTGTACCATTGAGGTCCCGAACTAAAGATATCCCATTCATTGTTGAACATTTACTTGTCAAACTCAATCAAGAATTCGGTATGAACATTAAAACGATGACTGATGAGGCATTGGAACGGCTTCAGCAATATGACTGGCCGGGAAATGTACGAGAGCTTGAAAATGTACTGAGTCGAACGATGATTTTTATGGAACCAGGGGAAGCAGTTATTGGCTTAGATGAAGTTGCTAAATCATTTTTATCACGAGAGGATAAGGATGGGGAATCGTTTCTTCCAGAGAAAAGCTCACTCGCTTCGATTATGGATGACTACGAGAAGACAATACTTGAAACAGCGCTTCGTGAAAATGGTGGTAATAAATCTCTAACTGCAAATAGGCTAGGTATTTCACTCCGTTCGTTGTACTATAAGCTTGAAAAGTTCAGTCTTGTCTAAAACTACTCAAGTAAAGGAGATGATGTAATGGTCTTACTCGATTCACTCATTACCAAAGCTACAGCGAAGAAAGATCCAATAGTTTCTGTTGCATCAGCAGCAGATTTGGAAGTACTTGAGGCGGTTAACCTTGCCATTACAAAAGGAATCGCAACATTTTTATTGTTTGATAATGAAAAACATTTACAGGAATTGCTTACAACGAATTTCCCACATTTGCTAGCGCATGATAAGGTAAGCATCCATCATGCAGAAGATGATTTCCAAGCATCCATGCTTGCGGTGAAAGCGGTTTCAAGCGGACGGGCTGATGTTGTCATGAAAGGGAATGTGGCAACATCCATTATCTTGAAGGCTGTCCTGAATGGCGACTATGGATTACGGTCAGGAAAAATATTATCACATGTCGCCGCATTTGAAGTAGCTGGCTATGATCGTCTGCTATTTGTAACAGATGCGGCGATGAATATCGCGCCGGACCTTGAAGCGAAAGCACAAATCATTCGCAATGCAGTCGCGACTGCACATGCATGTGGTGTCGCGGAGCCGATTGTTGCACCACTCGCAGCGGTTGAGACAGTAAACCCTGCAATGGAACCAACGACAGATGCTGCATCGCTTGTCATTATGAATAAGCGCGGACAAATTACGGGCTGTATTGTTGATGGACCACTTGCGCTCGATAACGCTGTTTCTGAACAGGCTGCTGCACAAAAAGGCATCATCGGCAACACCGCCGGAAAAGCAGATATTCTCGTCGTACCAAACATCGAAGCTGGTAATATTTTGTATAAATCACTCATGTATTTTGCAGGTGCAAAAGTCGGTGCCATTATCCAAGGTGCTAGAGCACCTATTGTTCTCACTTCAAGAGCAGACAGTGCAGAAAGTAAGCTCTACTCATTAGCACTAGCAATACTTGCAATAAAATAATAAAAGACCCCTAGGAGGAATTACACAATGGAAATTTTTAAATATATGGAGAGTCATGATTACGAACAATTAGTTATTTGCCAAGATAAAACATCAGGTTTGAAAGCGATAATCGCTATTCATGACACAACACTTGGACCAGCACTTGGTGGAACACGTATGTGGACATATGCGAGTGAAGAAGAAGCAATTGAAGATGCACTGCGTCTAGCACGAGGTATGACATACAAAAACGCAGCTGCAGGTTTAAATCTTGGCGGCGGGAAAACTGTAATCATCGGCAATCCAAAAACAGATAAAAACGATGAAATGTTCCGTGCATTCGGACGTTTTATTGAAGGCTTGAATGGTCGTTATATCACTGCAGAAGATGTGGGAACAACAGAAGAAGATATGGATTTAATTCACCTTGAAACGAATTATGTAACAGGTACTTCAGCGGGTGGCAACTCAGGTTCTTCAGGTAACCCTTCGCCTGTAACAGCTTACGGCATTTATCATGGTATGAAAGCAGCAGCGAAAGAAGCATTCGGTACTGATTCACTGAAGGATAAAGTAGTAGCTGTTCAAGGTGTTGGAAATGTTGCCTATGCACTTTGTGAGTACTTGCATGAAGAAGGAGCGAAGCTAATCGTCACGGATATTAACGAAGAGGCGGTTCAGCGTGTTGTCGATGCATTCGGTGCAACAGCAGTTGGCATTAATGATATTTACTCACAAGAAGCAGATATTTTTGCACCATGTGCACTCGGCGCGATTATTAATGACGATACGATTCCACAATTTAAGTTTAAAGTAATTGCAGGATCAGCCAACAACCAATTGAAAGAACCAAAACACGGTGATAAAATCCACGAAATGGGTATCGTCTATGCACCAGACTACGTTATCAACTCAGGTGGAGTCATCAACGTTGCAGATGAGCTGATTGGCTATAACCGTGAACGCGCATTGAAGCGTGTAGAAGGTATATACGGTACAATAGAGAAAATCTTTGCGATTTCAAAACGTGATGGTATTCCAACATATGTAGCAGCGGATCGCCTTGCGGAAGAGCGTATTGCGCGCGTAGCAAAATCACGCAGTCAGTTTTTACAAAATGAAAAAAGTGTATTATCAAAACGATAATTGAACAGGGAGGAATGAAGCTTAATTCCTCCGACTCATAATTGAGGTATAATAAATGATTGAAATGGAAGGAGGTTCTGTTGTGCAAAATAAACCAATCAAGGTTCTGGTCATTAATCCAGGATCAACATCCACAAAAATAGGCGTCTTCGAAGATGAAACTTTATTGTTAGAAGTTACGTTACGGCATTCATCTGAAGACATTGCACGATATCCTTCTATTATCGATCAATATAATTTCCGTAAAGAAGCGATTGTTGAAGCACTCGAAAAAGAAGATTTCAACATCTCGGAACTTACTGCCGTTTGCGGTCGAGGCGGGCTTCTCCGCCCGATTGAAGGCGGTACGTATTCCGTCAACGACGCGATGATCGAAGACTTAAAAAAAGGATATTCTGGGCAACACGCATCAAATCTTGGTGGAATCCTAGCAAATGAAATTGCGAATGGCTTGCATATCCCAGCTTTCATCGTCGATCCTGTCGTCGTTGACGAACTTACGCCTGTCGCACGTATTTCTGGATTTGAATTGTTCGAACGAAAATCTATTTTCCATGCACTTAATCAGAAGGCTGTCGCTCGCCGTTATGCAAAGCAAGTTGGTAAGAAATACAAGGAGCTTCGCCTCATCGTTACGCATATGGGTGGTGGGATTACAGTCGGTGCACATGAATTCGGAAAAGTGATTGACGTCAACAATGGTCTTCATGGAGACGGTCCATTTAGCCCGGAGCGCGCAGGAACAGTACCAGCGGGTGACTTGGTCGAAATATGTTATTCAGGGGAATTATATCGTAATGAAGTGATGAAAAAACTCGTCGGCCAAGGTGGTCTAGTTGGTTATTTAGGCACCAATGATGCTGTAGAGGTAGAGAAAAGAATTGCCAAAGGTGATGCTAAAGCAAAACTTGTTTATGATGCGATGGCTTATCAGGTCGCTAAAGAAATCGGCAGTGCTGCTGCTGTTCTTCGTGGTCAAGTTGACGCAATCATTTTAACGGGTGGTCTTGCGTATGGTAAAGGGTTCATAGAAGCTATTACTTCTAGAATTGACTGGATTTCTGATATTGTCGTCTATCCGGGTGAGGATGAATTGCAAGCACTCGCAGAAGGGGCTATTCGTGTTTTATCTGGAGAAGAGACAGCTAAAATCTACCCGTCTTAACGGGTCGTTATGAAGGAGGCCATGTATATGGCACGGGAATATGATGTAGTAATTTTGGGAGGCGGAACAGGTGGCTATGTAGCTGCTATCCGCGCTGCACAATTAGGACTGAAAACAGCACTTGTCGAACAAGGACAACTTGGCGGCACATGTTTGCATAAAGGCTGTATACCAAGTAAAGCGTTGCTAAAAAGTGCTGAGGTTTACGATACAGCGAAAAACCAAGCAGCCGCGTTCGGTGTAGATACGAAAGAAGTAACGCTTGATTTTAGCCGTGTACAAGCACGCAAAGAAGGCATCGTCAAACAGTTACATAGCGGTGTTACCGCGCTGATGAAAAAAGATAAGATTGATGTTTTCGAAGGGTTGGGCAGAATGCTTGGTCCATCTATATTTTCACCAATGCCTGGGACCATTTCTGTGGAAATGAACAACGGCGATGAAAATGAAATGCTTATCTTGAAAAACTTAATCATTGCAACAGGTTCTAGACCACGTTCACTACCAGGTTTAGACATTGATGAACAGCAAATTATGTCTTCAGATGGTGCGTTGGCAATGGAAGCACTCCCAAAATCTATCATTATCGTTGGTGGTGGTGTCATTGGCATTGAATGGGCATCTATGCTTAATGATTTCGGTGTAGATGTCACAGTCATTGAATATGCAGATCGCATCATCCCGACTGAAGATGAGGATATTTCGAAAGAAATGAAAAAGCTATTGACGAAAAAGGGAATTACTTTTGTCACAAGCGCTAAAGTGCTGCCAGATACAGTTGTTAAAACAGCAGATACTGTTACGATTTCCGCTGAACTAAACGGCGAAACAACAGCGTTTACAGCAGAAAAAATGTTAGTATCTGTCGGTCGTCAAGCAAATGTAGAAGGAATTGGCCTCGACAATACCGAAATAGAACTAGACAAGGGCTATATTAAAACAAGACCGACGTTCCAAACGAAAGAACATCATATTTATGCAATTGGCGATGTCATTGGCGGATTACAATTGGCACATGTTGCTTCTCACGAAGGAATTGCCGCTGTTGAACATATTGCAGGATTGAAAAATGAGCCAATTGATTATACAAAAATTTCGCGTTGTATTTATTCGAGTCCGGAAGCATCAAGTGTAGGCATAACGGAGAAACAAGCGAAAGAACAGGGGTTTGACGTAAAAGTCGGCAAGTTCCCATTCATGGCAATTGGTAAAGCGCTGGTCAATGGTAATTCGGATGGTTTTGTTAAAATTATTGCGGATAAGAAAACGGATGATATTTTAGGTGTTCATATGATCGGTGCGCATGTTACAGATTTAATATCTGAAGCAGGGCTTGCAATGGTACTTGATGCAACACCGTGGGAAGTGGCTAGTACGATTCATCCGCATCCATCTTTGTCTGAAGTAATGGGCGAAGCGGCACTTGCTGTGGACGGAAAAGCTATTCATATGTAAATACATTTTCTGGTGGAGGGGGATAATAGAAATGACAAATAATCGTCATGAAGCACTTGGACTATCTAATGAAGATGTCCTACAAATTTTTGAAACGATGCTAATGGCTCGTCGTATTGATGAGCGTATGTGGCTTTTAAACCGCGCTGGGAAAATTCCATTCGTCATCTCTTGTCAAGGACAGGAAGCAGCACAAGCGGGAGCCGCTTTCGCACTTGATAAAGACAAGGACTGGATTGCACCTTATTACCGGGATATGGGGGTTGTCCTTCATTTCGGAATGACAGCAAAAGATTTGATGTTATCGGCATTCGCTAAAGCGGAAGACCCGAACTCGGGCGGTCGTCAAATGCCAGGTCACTTTGGTCAACGGAAAAATCGTATTTTAACAGGGTCATCACCTGTTACGACACAACTTCCGCATGCTGTAGGTGTGGCACTTGCTGCGAAAATAAAAAAAGAAGATTTCATCACATTCGTTACGCTTGGTGAAGGTTCATCCAACCAAGGGGATTTCCACGAAGGCATGAACTTCGCAGGTGTTCATAAATTACCAACTGTTATTATGGTTGAAAATAATAAGTACGCGATTTCTGTTCCAGTTGAAAAACAATTAGGCTGTGTCAACGTATCGGACCGTGCTATCGGGTATGGTATGCCAGGTGTTACTGTCGATGGAACAGACCCACTAGAAGTTTATAAAGTTGTGAAAGAAGCAGCAGATCGTGCGCGGAGTGGTGAAGGTCCTAGTTTAGTGGAAACAATTTGCTATCGTTTGACTGCACACTCCTCAGATGATGATCACCGTCAGTACCGTGATGCGGATGAGCTTGAAGATGAGAAGAAAAAAGATCCGATTCCGAAGTTCTCAGCTTATTTAAAAGAAGTTGGTGTACTAACGGACGAGTTAGAAAAAGAACTGGAAGAACGCATCATGAAAGAAGTGAACGAAGCGACCGATTATGCGGAAAACGCTCCGTATGCTGAACCTGAGTCTGCGCTTCTCCATGTCTATGCTGAACAAGGAGGGAACGCGTAATGGCTGTTATGTCTTATATCGATGCCATCACATTGGCTATGAAGGAAGAAATGGAACGTGATGACCGCGTTTTCGTTCTAGGAGAGGACGTTGGACGCAAGGGCGGCGTATTTAAAGCAACGACTGGTCTTTACGATCAATTCGGAGAATACCGTGCGCTGGATACACCGCTTGCAGAATCTGCTATTGCAGGTGTCGGCATTGGTGCGGCAATGTATGGCTTACGCCCAATTGCTGAAATGCAATTCGCGGACTTTATCATGCCAGCTGTAAACCAAATCGTCTCTGAAGCAGCAAAAATTCGTTATCGTTCAAATAATGATTGGACATGTCCGATTGTCATCCGTGCACCTTTTGGTGGCGGTGTTCACGGCGCGTTGTACCACTCGCAATCTGTGGAATCGATGTTTGCTAGCACGCCTGGATTGAAAATCGTTATTCCTTCTACACCATACGATGCTAAAGGTTTGCTAAAAGCGGCTATCCGTGATGAAGACCCAGTTCTATTCTTTGAACATAAACGTGCTTATCGATTAATTAAAGGTGAAGTACCCACAGATGATTATGTATTACCGATTGGTAAAGCGGATGTAAAACGCGAAGGCGATGACATTACGATTATTACTTACGGTTTATGTGTACATTTTGCCTTGCAGGCAGCTGAACGTCTTGCAGAAGACGGTATTTCTACACATATCCTTGACCTAAGAACGGTTTACCCGCTAGATAAAGAAGCGATTATTGAGGCGGCTTCTAAAACAGGGAAAGTCCTTCTTGTAACTGAAGACAATAAAGAAGGAAGCATTATGGGAGAAGTAGCAGCGATAATCGCTGAAAACTGTCTCTTTGAACTCGATGCTCCTATCAAACGTCTTGCAGGACCGGATATTCCAGCTATGCCGTACGCACCGACGATGGAGAAGTTTTTCATGGTCAATCCAGACAAAGTCGAAAAAGCAGCGCGTGAGCTTGCTGAATATTAATTTCATTCGGGACGGAGGTAAAGTAATTGGCTATTGAAAATATCTTAATGCCACAGCTTGGAGAAAGTGTGACAGAAGGTACCATTGAGAAATGGCTTGTTAAACCGGGCGATACGGTGAATAAATACGATCCACTTGCAGAAGTGAATACGGATAAAGTAACGGCTGAAGTTCCATCTTCATTCGCTGGGACTATCAAGGAATTGATTGCACAAGAAGGAGAAACCCTTGCCGTCGGTGCGATTATTTGTACAATTGAAATTGAAGACGATGGAGCTGTTGAAGCAGCAATCGTTGCCGCACCAGCAAAAGAAGAACCAGTAAACGAAATGCCGGCTGCTGGTTCACAAAAACCGGCTAGCTCATTGAACCGTGAAAAAGGAAAAGAAGCAGGACGCTATTCACCTGCCGTCCTTCGTCTTTCACAAGACAATGGCATCGATTTGACACTAGTAGAAGGTTCTGGTAAGGAAGGGCGCATTACGCGTAAAGATTTGCTGGCGATTATCGAAAGTGGCAATATTCCAACGGCATCTACGGCACCGGTAATAGAAGCCCCAGCATCTGTAGCCTCGGCAGCGGCTCCAGTACCAGCACCGAAACCTGCAGAACCTGTCAATGTACCGGTCATGGCAGGCGATACAGAAATTCCAATCACAGGCGTACGCCGTGCTATTGCTAGCAATATGCTACGCTCTAAACACGAAGCACCACATGCTTGGATGATGATTGAAGTTGATGTTACAAACCTTGTTCAATATCGCGATTCATTGAAGAGTGACTTTAAACAAAAGGAAGGCTTCAATCTGACGTATTTTGCATTTTTCGTGAAGGCGGTCGCACAAGCTTTGAAAGAATTCCCAATGATGAATTCCATGTGGGCTGGCGATAAAATTATTATGAAAAAAGACATCAACATTTCCATCGCTGTCGCATCAGATGACGCATTATTTGTACCGGTGATTAATCATGCGGATGAAAAAACGATTAAAGGCATTGGCCGTGAAGTTCAGGAGCTTGCAGGTAAAGTACGTTCAGGTAAATTAAAATCGGCTGAAATGCAAGGTGGTACGTTTACGGTGAATAATACTGGCTCATTCGGTTCTGTTCAATCAATGGGCATCATTAATTATCCGCAGGCAGCGATTTTACAAGTGGAGTCGATTGTAAAACGTCCAATGATTATGGACGGTGGCATGATTGCAGCACGTGATATGGTGAACTTATGTCTGTCACTCGATCACCGTGTACTGGATGGCCTAGTTTGTGGTCAATTCCTTGCACGTGTCAAAGAAATTCTTGAAAATGTTTCTGCGGACAATACATCTGTTTATTAAGAAACATGCTACACCTCGGTCTGCTTCATGCGGGTCGAGGTTTTTTAAATTTATATTGATGGGTGGTAGATGGCCATGGACATAATTCTTGAAAAGTTGAATTTTGCAGACGCTGAACAATTATTTGCATTTGAACTTACTAACAGGTCTTATTTCGAAGAAATGGTACCAACTAGAGGTAATGACTATTATAATTTCGACTTTTTTAAAAGCAGACACGAATCCTTGCTAGATGAACAAGCTCAAGGAATTTGCTTTTTCTATTTAATAAAGGATGCAGAGGGCTCAATTCTCGGGAGAATGAATTTAATAGATATTGAGGAACATCAAGGTATTGCTCATCTAGGCTATAGAGTGGGGCAAATTCATACTGGAAAAGGAATTGCGAATAGGGCATTGAAATTATTAGTAGAAGCGGTAATGTTGGAAGGAAGAATAAAAAAAATAAAAGCACAAACAACAACCAATAATATAGCGTCTCAAAAGGTCTTGGAGAGAAATGGATTTGAACAGATAGGTACGAGTGATGAAACGTTTGAGATGAATAACCAACAGTTGACATTCGTCTACTATAGCTGGGCTGCCTTATACGTGTGAAAGCGATTCATCAACTGACGGCCTTTTATCTCTTTCAACACCAAGCATAGTCGGGTAAACTAGTAGTAGATGCATTATTAAGGGGGGAAGCGTGTACGATGACTATACATACTATGAAATCGACAACATTTGATAAAGTGGACTTCGAACAATGGAAAGAGGAAGCGATTCGGTCTTTGAAGGGGAAGCCGTTAGAATCGCTGATGACGAAAACGTTGGAAGGGATTGACCTTCAACCACTGTATACGCGTGAAAGTTTTATAGAAGGCGTTCGTGTCACTAAACAACAGACGGGCTGGATCATTGCACAGCAAACACATGCAATGAATGGCCAACAGTTTGTAAGGGAATTGAAAAATTCATTGGATCGTGGCAATGAAGCGATTGTTTACGATGGTACACAGCCATTTGACTGGGACGAATCCTCACTTCTTGAAATTGCACAGCTGATGACAGACTATCCGATCTTCATTACAAATACTAAAAAGGAAGATTCGTTTTTGAAAGCCTTTACATTTGTTGATGAAGCAAATCGTTCAGCAGTGAAAGGGGCTATTGCTGTTTCAGGATGGACACTGCCTGAAGGGTTTCAGCAAGTGCGGACAACCGTTGCGGAGACATGGGCAGCGCATCATAACGGCGCTGATGCGGTTACAGAACTGGCACTTGCGCTGGCACAGGCCGCACAATATACGGAGAAGCAAGAAACGTTCGATCATTTTGCAAAAGATTTCTTCGTCCGTTTTGCAGTTGATACGCATTTCTTCATGGAAATCGCCAAGTTTCGTGCATTTCGTGTGCTGTGGCAAGCCTTTAGTGCGGCTTACGGAGTAACAAATGCTCCTTCTATTCCACTGTTGGCAACGACATCGCTACGCTCCTATTCGAAGCTAGATCCGTATGTCAACCTGTTACGAGCTGGCAATGAAACATTCGCTGCAGTACTTGGTGGGGCAGATGTGATGACCGTTCATCCGCATGATGTGCTGACAGGGCCATCGGAAAGTTCCATTCGATTTGCCCGCAATATTCAACTTGTACTGAAAGAAGAAACGCATGTTGATAAAGTCATTGATCCAGCGGGCGGTTCTTATTTCATCGAAACATTGACGTCTGAACTAGTAGACAAAGCATGGGCATTATTTGTAGGGATAGAAGCTGCGGGTGGTTACGAAACATATATGGCTAATGGCAGCCTTGCCGCACTTCTTGAACAGCGAAGAGATGAAGTAGCAAAAGGGAAGCAGTCATTGATTGGCACGAATGTCTATGCAGATGCGGCGGCTACCGAATTTGCTGATTGGAGTGGCATTGCGGTCGAAGGTCGCCTTGCCGAACCATTTGAGGATCTTAGATTATTATTTAGTAAAGAACAACCACGAACGGTGCTACTGACGTTTGGCGCGTTGAAAGATTTCAAACCCCGGGCTGATTTTGTCGCCGGATTTTTAGCGACGGGCGGTATTCAGTGTGAATGGAGCCCCGCATTTGAAGATGCACAAGCGGCACAGGCTTGGCTTGCGAATGAACAAGTCGACTATGCTATTGTTTGTGCTACGCCTACTTTGACTGAAGCCGTTATGGAAACAATACTCAAAGGATGGTCGGAAAATACGCTGTTAGATATCGCTGGGAAATATGAACCTGCAATGACTCAACAATGGTTGGATGCTGGTTTGAATGGTTTCCTATTTTCGGGACAAAACAAAGTCGACAAATTAATAGCTATCCACACTACATGGAAAGGTGGAGTTGACGGTGAATAAGCCCGATTTCAGTCAAGTAGATGTGCAGAAAATTGTACAAGTTAACCAATCACAAACACAATCTGCTGGTAAGCTATTTCGAACAAATGAAGGAATTGATGTTAAAGCAATTTATACAGATCAGGATATCGAAAATGTTGAACACGTCAACGACTATCCCGGAATTGCACCAAATACAAGAGGCCCTTATCCGACGATGTACGTGGCTCGACCGTGGACAGTACGTCAATACGCCGGATTTTCAACGGCTGAGGAAAGTAATGCGTTTTACAGACGTAATCTAGCGATGGGCCAAAAAGGATTATCTGTGGCCTTTGACCTTGCGACTCACCGTGGTTATGATTCCGATCATCCACGGGTTACAGGTGATGTAGGGAAAGCCGGCGTTGCTATCGATTCGGTTGAGGATATGAAAATTTTGTTCGACGGCATTCCGCTTGATCAAATGTCTGTATCGATGACGATGAACGGGGCGGTATTGCCGATTATGGCTTTTTATATCGTCGCTGCTGAAGAACAGGGCGTCACACCAGACAAGCTTGCGGGGACGATTCAGAATGATATTTTGAAAGAATATATGGTGCGCAACACGTATATTTTCCCACCCGATATGTCGATGAAAATCATTGCCGATATTTTTGACTATACATCCAATAATATGCCGAAATTCAACTCGATTTCAATTTCGGGCTACCATATGCAAGAAGCTGGAGCGACTGCGGATATTGAACTTGCCTACACACTGGCAGATGGACTCGAATATGTTCGGACAGGCTTAAAGGCGGGCATCGATATCGATTCCTTCGCGCCAAGATTGTCGTTTTTCTGGGCAATTGGCATGAACTACTATATGGAAATTGCCAAAATGCGTGCGGCACGTAAAATATGGGCACAAATGATGGCGGCGTTTGAACCGAAGAACCCAAAAACATTGGCATTGCGCACACATTCGCAAACATCAGGCTGGAGTTTAACGGAACAGGACCCATTTAATAATGTCACACGTACGCTAATCGAAGCGAATGCGGCGGCAATGGGGCACACGCAGTCACTTCATACGAATGCACTTGACGAGGCGATTGCGTTACCGACAGATTTCTCTGCACGTATTGCACGTAATACGCAATTATTCCTGCAAGAGGAAACGATGATGACGAAAGTAATCGATCCGTGGGGCGGCTCATACTATGTCGAAAAATTAACGGATGAGTTGATAGACAAGGCTTGGGAATTGATTGAAGAAATCGAGGACCTGGGTGGTATGGCGAAAGCGATTGAAACGGGCTTACCAAAAATGAAAATTGAAGAAGCTGCGGCCAAGCGTCAAGCACAAATCGATTCACGTGCAGAATCCATTATCGGGGTTAATAAATATCGCCTGGACAAGGAAGATCCTATCGATATTTTGGATATTGACAATACACTTGTTCGTCAGAAACAAATTGAACGTATCCATCAGATGAAGGCAGATCGCGATGACGCGGAAGTCGTACGCATTCTAGCGACGTTAACGGCAATTGCACGTAGTGGCGAAGGCAATTTACTTGCCTGTGCTGTCGATGCCGCACGTGCGCGCGCGACAATCGGTGAAATTTCGGATGCGATTGAAAGCGTATCTGGTAGACATAAGGCGGTGATTCGTTCCGTGAGCGGCGTATACAGTTCGAATTTCTCGAACGCAGAAGAGATAAATGAAGTGAAATCAATGGCGGACGATTTTTTAGAAAATGAAGGTCGACGTCCACGTATTCTCATTGCCAAAATGGGGCAGGACGGCCATGACCGTGGTGCAAAAGTGATTGCTTCGTCATTTGCGGATCTTGGCTTTGATGTCGATATCGGGCCATTGTTCCAAACGCCAGAAGAAACTGCTTTACAGGCAGCAGAAAACGATGTTCATGTCATTGGGGTTAGTTCGCTTGCTGCTGGACATAAAACGCTTGTACCGGAGCTTCTTGGAGAGCTTGCAAAAATCGGTCGTGAAGACATTCTCATTGTCGTAGGCGGTGTTATTCCAGCTCAGGATTATGCATTTTTACGTGAAAACGGCGCGGCAGCCATCTTCGGTCCAGGAACAGTCATCCCAGTTGCAGCTCAAAAAGTCATTGAAGAAATTTATCGAAGACTCGGCTACGAGGAAGTGATGGAGTGACAGATGATCACCGTTTGTTACCCGACGACAGTGCACTTCATGTAATGGATGGTATTCACTCAACACATGATGGCATGGCTGCTACGAAGCGCAAGCGATTTGTGAAAAAGGATCGTGACATCCCGATTGACGAGTTATCAGACAAGATTATAGAAGGGTCACGCCTTCATTTAGCAAAAGGAATTACCTTACTTGAAAGCATTACCGCAAAAGACAAAGCAGCAGGACAACAACTGTTGCTGAATGTCTTGCCGAAAACGGGTAATAGCATCCGCATCGGCATTACAGGTGTCCCGGGTGCTGGAAAAAGCACGTTCATTGAAGCATTTGGACTGATGCTTGCCGATACAGGCCATAAAGTAGCGGTGCTGGCCATTGACCCAAGTTCGACAGTGACAGGTGGCAGTATTCTTGGTGACAAAACCCGAATGGAGGAGCTAGCAAGACATCCAAATGCCTTCATTCGACCGTCACCATCTGCCGGTACGCTAGGTGGTGTCCACAAAAAATCTCGTGAGACAATGCTGCTCTGTGAAGCGGCTGGCTATGATGTGGTGTTAATCGAAACGGTCGGTGTTGGGCAAAGTGAAACAGTTGTTCGAGGCATGGTCGATTATTTTATGCTACTTGTATTAACAGGCGCTGGAGATGAACTGCAAGGGATGAAAAAAGGCATTATGGAGTTGGCAGATGGCATCGTTGTTCATAAAGCCGATGGTGATAATCTTAGGCTTGCGAAAAAGACGGTGAGAGAATACCGCCAGTTACTTCATTTTCTACAGCCCGCATCACCCGGCTGGACCACAACATCTCTGCCTGTTTCATCCATTAAAAATACAGGGCTTGAAGACGTTTGGCGGACAGTGTTAACATTTAAACAGACGCTGCAAGATAGTGGTGTTTGGAATGAAAGACGCCAGTCCCAAACAAAAGACTGGTTCCGCTCGATGATTTCGGACAGGCTAATTGACTCGTTTTTTGCAGAGCCTGGAAAGAAAGAGCAAGTCGAAAAGCTGGAAAGGTCCTTACTAGAAGGGAATCTTACAGTGACCGGTGCAGTGGATCGGTTATTTGAGTAAAACATCAAAAAAGGTGACTTTCCTTATAAATAGTGGAAGTCACCTTTTTTCTATTTAAGATACTTTCTCTTTACGATGACGTAAAAAATAAATAAGTTCTGCAATTAATGAAGCAGGTATATTAAAAAAGTTACCTTGTAGATTAAATTGCATTTGCTGCTGTTCAAAACTCATATCTTCATACATCTCATTATGCGTTTTACCCGACTTTTTCAGTTCTTTTTTGGTTGCTTCAATATTACGGTATTGCACGGGAATCATCACAATTATATAAATAACTATAACCAAACCTAAAATCCATAGTACCATAATTTTCACCTCTTCCTTTTCTGGTAATTTGCTGTTAATCGTATATACGAAAGTGTAGTGGAAAAGGTTTCATTTTTCATTTCATTTATTCTGAAAATTAAATCCAAAGACACCTGAGCCATAGACAATATGTATTGGTGGGTTTGCTTCTGTATTATAGTTATTTCGCAGACCCAAATCAGTGAATAAAGAATCTAAAATAGCTAATGATAAAAGTAGAACGCCTGCGTTCAATACTTTGCTACGGGTAAAGAATAGAAAAGTTATGTGCATGGGCTTATACTGCTCCATTTGTGCTAGAGTATGGATAATTGGAGTAAATTATTCACTACTATTTTGGATTCGATTTTTTGCACGAAACCTTTCCTCCTGCTATGATAAAGAGGTAAAAAGAAAGGGGATACATGTACAATGAGTATGGATTTTAATCTTTATATGAATGATATTCTTAGACAAGCGCGTTCAGAGATGGAAGCGAGTGGTTATGAGCAACTAACGACTCCAGAAGGCGTTGAAGAAGCGTTTAAACGGTCTGGCACAACACTTGTCATGGTCAATTCTGTTTGTGGCTGTGCAGGAGGAATCGCAAGACCAGCAGCAGCTCACGCAGTTCACTATGATAAACGTCCCGACCATTTAGTAACAGTATTTGCTGGACAGGATAAGGAAGCGACTGCACAAGCACGTATGCTATTCGGAGAAGATCACTTGCCATCTTCACCATCATTTGCACTTATAAAAGATGGTAAGCTAGTAGCAGAAGTCGGTCGTTATGAAATTGAAGGACATGATCCGATGTCTGTTGTCGTTAATTTACAAAGTCAGTTTGAAGAATTTTGTAAAGAAATCTAAATAAAAAAACAGTCCGCCCACGCATTTAATTGCATAGGCGGACTGTTTTTGAATTGTGGTTACGATAAAATTGCGCTGAGGCCAAATAGGACACTTGACGCAAACATTGCGCCGACCATTACAAGCACAACGATTTTTTGTACTTTTTTATTGCTCATAGTCAAAACCCCTATACGTTTGATACTTCTATTTTAACAGAAATTGCAGATTTCACAACATCTAATGAAATTATAGGGTAAAATAGACTGTAGGGGAGGGATTTAGATGCAAGGGGTCGATCATATTGGCATTGCTGTGAAAAGTATAGAAGTATCGCTGGATTATTATATACATACCCTTGGTTTGAAACTATTAGCTATCGAGGAAGTCGTTAGTCAAGGCGTGCGTGTCGCGTTCATTGATGCTGGAAATGTTAAATTAGAATTACTGGAGCCGCTTGGGGAAGACGGTCCGATTGCGAATTTTATTGATAAACGCGGGGAAGGTGTTCATCATATTGCATTCGGTGTGACAAATATTCGGTCAAGAATGAACGAATTAGAGGAAAAAGGTGTCCAGTTGCTACAAGACGAGCCGAAAGCAGGCGCAGGTGGGGCACAAGTGGCATTCCTTCATCCTAAATCATCATTCGGCGTGTTATATGAGCTATGCGATAAGACTGGCAAAGGGGACTAAATGATGGACATTTATGATAAAATTAATGAATTATACGATAAAAAACGTACGATTGAACTCGGTGGCGGCGATGAGCGCATTGCCAAGCAACATGAAAAAGGCAAGCTCACAGCTCGGGAACGAATACATTTATTGTTAGACGAAAATACATTTGTTGAATTGAACCCATTTGTGACACATCGGACACGTGATTTTGGGATGGACAAGCTAGAAGGTCCTGGAGATGGTGTGGTCACAGGTTATGGTAAAATTGACGGTCGACCAATTTATTTATTCTCCCAGGATTTCACTGTCTTTGGTGGAGCACTTGGGGAAATGCACGCCATGAAAATTGCTAATGTCATGGATTTAGCAGCGAAGAATGGTGCACCATTTATCGGATTGAATGATTCGGGGGGAGCCCGTATTCAGGAAGGTGTTGTGTCGCTGGATGGTTACGGGGAAATTTTCTATCGGAACGCTATTTATTCAGGCGTTATTCCTCAAATTTCTGTCATTCTTGGACCGTGTGCAGGTGGGGCTGTCTATTCACCAGCAATCACAGATTTTGTTTTTATGACTGATGAGACAAGTCAGATGTTTATCACAGGACCGAAAGTCATTGAAACAGTAACAGGCGAAAAAATTTCATCCGAGGATCTCGGCGGTTCAAAAGTACATAATGCTATTAGTGGTAATGCGCATTTTCGTGGGAAAGATGAAGCGACTGTTTTGCAGGATGTCCGAAAATTATTATCCTATTTGCCACAAAATAATACCGAAAAAACACCTGTTACCCCGTATAATGAAGATGAAATGGAAGACTATCGCGCAGACTTAGCGGATGTTGTACCGTTTGAAACAACTCGACCTTATGATGTCCGCAAAGTGATTGACCAAGTGGTCGACACAGGGTCATTTATGGAAGTTCAAGCTGAATTTGCTAAAAATGCTGTCGTTGGCTTTGCGCGCATGAAAGGCGAAACCGTGGGCCTCATTTGTAATCAGCCGAAAGTAATGGCAGGCGGTTTGGATATCAATTCCTCCGATAAAATCGCACGTTTCATTCGCTGCTGTGATTCCTTTAATATTCCATTGATCACATTTGAAGATGTTACTGGCTTTTTCCCAGGCATTAAACAGGAGCACGGCGGGATTATTCGTCACGGCGCGAAGATTTTGTATGCGTATTCAGAGGCGACTGTACCTAAGATGACTGTTATTTTGCGTAAGGCATTTGGCGGCGCTTATGTGGCACTGAATTCAAAATCGATAGGTGCGGATATCGTCTATGCATGGCCAAACGCGGAAATTGCAGTGATGGGTGCAGAAGGTGCAGCTAATATTATTTTCTCTCGTGATATTGCGAATAGTGATAACCCGGAGCAAACACGCACTGAAAAAATCGAGGACTACCGTGAGAAATTTGCCAATCCCTATGTAGCGGCCTCTCATGGTATGGTAGATGATGTTATTGATCCACGCGAAACGCGTATTAAATTATTGCAGTCGCTTGATATGATGCGTAATAAACAAGAAACAAGACCGAAGAAGAAACATGGCAATATCCCATTATAAGGAGATGTACGGAGTGAACAAGCAAAGATTATTAGATGAGTTTTTTGAACTGGTACAAATTGATTCGGAAACAAAAGATGAACGACAAATTGCTGATATTTTGACGACAAAAATGGAAGCACTTGGCTTTAATGTGGAAGAAGATGATTCAGATGATCGTAGCGGACATGGTGCGGGGAATCTGGTTGCGACAATGAAAGGAACGGCAGAGGGAATTGACCCGATTTATTTCACTTGTCATATGGATACGGTCGTCCCAGGAGTGGGCATTAAACCTGAACTTTGTGAAGATGGCTATATTTATTCTGACGGTACAACGATTCTAGGTGCAGACGATAAGGCAGGAATCGCAGCACTATTTGAAATGGCACGTTCATTGAAAGAAAGTAAGCAGCCACATGGTGATATTCAATTTATCATTACAGCAGGTGAGGAAAGCGGGCTCGCCGGTGCAAAAGAAATGGACACGTCGTTGATTACCGCGAAATATGGTTACGCAGTGGATAGTGATGGTAAGGTTGGCGGAATCGTAACCGCAGCGCCACATCAAGCGAAATTGCAGACGACGATTTTAGGCAAAACGGCACATGCCGGAGTTGCACCGGAAAAGGGTGTTTCTGCTATTAATATTGCAGCCAAATCAATTGCGGCTATGTCTCTTGGGCGAATTGATGCAGAAACAACGGCTAATATTGGACGCTTTACAGGTGGTCAAGCAACGAATATCGTCTGCGATGAAGTCCATATTTTAGCGGAAGCACGCTCTATTAATCCTGATAAATTGAAGGAGCAAACGGAGCATATGGTGCGGACATATGAAAGAACTGCTGAGTTGATGGGTGGAAAAGCTGAAACGGAAGTCAAAATCATGTATCCTGGATTTAGCTTCGCAGAGGATGCAGAAGTGGTTCAAACCGCGATGCAGGCAATTCGCAATATCGGACGTACGCCAGAGCTAATGACAAGTGGCGGTGGCAGTGATGGTAATATTTTCAACGGTGCAGGTATTCCGACTGTTACATTATCTGTCGGCTATGAGGAAATTCATACAAAAAATGAGCGGATGCCCGTTGAAGAATTAAATAAATTAGCTGAGTTATTGCTTGAAATTATTCGTGTAACAGCAAATGTCAAAGGGGGCGTAAGAAATGAGTAATTTAAAAGCGGTTATTGTCCAATGTGGTAGCGAGGAGTATGCGATTGCTGTTGAATCAGTTGTATCTATTGAAAGACTTGAGCAAGTAAACCGAATCCCGCATCTACCTGATTACATGCTCGGACTGATGCGCATTCGTGGGGAACTTGTTCCAATCATTGACTTTGAACAGATTTTATATGGAGATAGTGCAAAAGGACATGTGGAATCACGTGTTGTCGTCGTTCAGACCGAGAATTTATTCATCGGATTGCTCGTTTTGGATGCCAAAGAAATTCTTGATATTCCGGAAAGTGTTATGACATCTGCAGGATTGATGGCTTATTCGAGAACACAGTATTTCACAACGGTTGCGAATCTGGAAAATCGTATGATTACAGTCGTCGATCCTGAAATTTTATCTAAAACGCTGGCCGGGATGGATGAAATCAGTGAATATGTTCAAGAACAATTAGCACTGGAACAATAACTTCCAAAACCGGGTAGTGTCATCTGCCCGGTTTTTGTAATCAATGAGGAAGGGGAGTGTCGTGGTGTCGACTGCAAGAGTGATTTTACATCTAGATATGAATAGTTTTTTTGCTTCTGTCGAACAAGCGCATGACCCTTCCTTAAAAGGCATTCCGATGGCAGTTGCAGGCAATCCGAAAGAGCGTAGGGGTATTTTGGTTACTTGCTCGTACGAAGCGAGAGCACTGGGGATTTATACGACAATGACTGTCGGAGAGGCAAAACGGCTCTGTCCAGATTTGGTCCTTGTCCCGCCTGATCACGAAAAATATCGGATTGCCTCATCGGCTGTTTTCGATCTGCTGCGTACCTATACGGATCTTGTAGAACCAGTGTCGATTGACGAGGCTTACATTGACATTACGGCCATTGGCGGCCTAACGGATGCTGTCAACATCGCATCGGACATGCAGACTCGTTTGTTGCAGGAGCTTGATTTACCATGTTCGATAGGGATAGCGCCGAATAAGTTTTTAGCCAAAACCGCATCCGATATGAAAAAACCGATGGGGATCACGATTTTAAGGAAGCGCGAAGTCGAAGCAGTTCTCTGGCCGTTACCTGTGATTGATATGCACGGCATTGGAAAAAGTACGGAAAAAAAGTTACATGCACTTGGTATCCAAACTATTGGTGATCTTGCCGTTTCAGATGAAATCAAAATCAAATCAGTACTTGGTAAAAACGGTTTAAGACTTCTACTACGTGCGAATGGTATTGATGAGCGTGCGGTTGACCCTGAAGCAGCGGAGGAACGAAAAAGTGTTGGTAGTTCAACGACATTAGTAATTGATGAAACAGATAGAAATGCTTGTCTCAAAATTTTCAATAAGCTCGCCGCAAGTGTAGCGAAGCGGCTCGATAACAGACAACTGGCGGGAACTGTTGTCATGATTCAACTACGCACCGCTGATTGGCGTAATCAGACGCGGAGTCGTACTGTATTAAATCCCCTTTATAAAGAGCAAGATATTTATAAAGAAGCCGCAAGTTTATTCAACAAATATTGGGATGGTGAACCAATTCGTTTGCTAGGTGTTACGGTATCGAATGTTATTCCTATGCATGAATTGCATGAGCAGCTATCCTTTTATAATTTTGAAAAACATGCTAAAGAAGAACAAATGGATAGTTTGCTGTCACAGTTAGAGCAAAAATTTGGTCCCGGTTCAGTGAAGCGGGGCAATGTATGAAAGGAGGGATGTTATTATGGAACTACAGTTTTTAGGGACAGGTGCAGGAATGCCATCCAAACTGCGTAATACATCTGCATTAGTGTTGAATCTATCTGCTGAAGGGAAAGGCTACTGGCTGTTTGACTGTGGAGAAGCGACACAACATCAAATTTTACATACCTCATTGAAACCGCGAAAAATTAGCAAAGTATTTATCACGCATTTGCATGGTGATCATATTTTTGGCTTGCCTGGGTTAATCGGCTCACGATCATTTCTAGGTGGCAATGAGCCACTTGATATTTATGGACCAGTGGGTCTTGAAGAATGGTTGGAAACGACGTTACGGATTACCAACACACATTTGAATTATGCGCTACAGATTCATGAAATTGAAGATGGCATTGTCGTTGAAGATGATGAATTCTTAGTGGTTGCAAACAATTTACAGCACGTCATTCCATGTCTAGGCTATCGAATTGAACAAAAGCCACTTCCAGGAAAGTTGCTCATAGACAATGTGAAAGAAGCTGGAGTGCCAAGTGGCCCGCTGCTGAAACAGTTAAAAGATGGGCAGGATGTGACATTGGAAGATGGACGGATTGTGCATAGTCATGAGGTCACAGGCGAACCGCAGGATGGGTTTAGAGTTGCCATTCTTGGCGATACAAGTTATTGTCCAGCTGCTGTTGAGCTAGCCCGAAATGCAGATATCCTTGTCCACGAGGCTACCTTCGATATGGATACTGGAAATTTAGCAAAAGAGTATGGACATTCGACCATTGGTGATGCAGCACGTGTGGCACAAGAAGCAGGTGTGAAGACGCTGATTGCCAATCATATTAGTGCACGTTTCATGCCGAGTGATGTGGCCAAGCTCAAGGAACAAGGCAAGGCTATTTTTTCCGATTTGTACATAGCGGAGGATTTTTCACGTTTTGAGTGGAAAGATGGCGCAGTAATCGAATGGCGGTCATAACGATAGCTAAGACGGTCATAAAGTAGTTCGTGACGATCATAACTACAGTCAAGACGGTCATAAAGTCTTCCAAACCCCACTTTCTCTGTCAAGGAGAGGTGGGGTTCCGTTATTTTATATTATTTCACTGCCATAACTTGTCCTTTTGTCATGCCCTCCAACTCAAGAGGCGTCAATTGAAACACCGCTTTTGGGTGTCCGGCAGCAGCCCAAATTGTGTCATATTGAAACAAATCCTCATCGATTAACGTACGTACAGGATTCTTATGTCCTAATGGTGGAACCCCACCGATAACAAACCCTGTCGTCTCACGGACAAAATCAGCATCTGCCTTTCCTAATTTATCCTCCAATTGCTTAGCGATTAACTTCTCATTGATCCGATTAACGCCACTTGCCACAACTAACAGCGGCTCATTAGTACTTTTTAATCGGAAAATAATCGACTTGGCAATTTGGGCAACCTCACAGCCTAGTGCGTCAGCTGCCTCTTGCGCTGTTCGTGCGCTATCTGCCAATATGATTACTTCATTTGGATGCTGTAGCTCCTGTAATTTATCCTGCACAAGTTGCGAGCTAGACGTCAAATTTGTCATGGTTCCCAATCCTTTCACCCCCTTCTCTTTATTATCAGAATAAGTAGTTCATTAGTTAATATATTATATTATATTCTATTGCAAGCATTAAGGAGGTGATTGTTTCTCGTATGCAGAATACATATATTAATAGGGGGAAATTCAGTCAAATGGGAGGTGGAGATATATTGAAAAAAGTACTTATGGTATTGTGTACGCTGCTCATTTTGACGGCGTGTACACACAAAAAAACAGACAATTATGCATATACGCTTAAAGGAGAGAGCGAACATTGGGAAAGTGAATATTTTGTCGAGGGAAGGGATGTATGGAAAGAAAAAAATAATAGAACGACGTTTTCAAGTGACAACAATCATACATTTACAATGAAATACAAAGGACCTTTAGAAGAGTTGTCCACTCTCAGAAATCTGGAGTATGCTTATGAAGCGGGTGGGATTAGTGGAGGTGGATCAGAGGAATTCGATGAACCACCTATCTCCAAGGTCCTTGTTTCACATAGAGGTGGAGGTGGCGGGGCAAGAGTGCGAGAAGATGGAGTTGTTCATGTAACGATCAAATGGGATACATTTGAGGAGTCTATTGAATTGCGAAATTCAAGAAAATGATTTTTGCTTACATTTTTACTTTAATGGAACCTCCAAGAATAGTGCAATCTCTTCATGGAGGTTCTGAATTTATTTTCGTTAGAACACCCAACCTCGCGAATACTGTTTCGGCGCTACAATCTCCACACCTAACTCTTTCGCAGCTGTATAAGCCCAGTACGGATCCCGTAACAATTCGCGTGCCAATAACACGACATCTGCACGTCCATTTTTCAATATTTCCTCCGCTTGAATGCCTGTTGTAATCAACCCGACCGCACCAGTTGCAATATCGGCACCCGCCTTGATTATTTCAGAAAATGTTACTTGATAGCCAGGGAATACATCGATTGCTGCTGGGACAACTGCGCCTGAGCTAACATCGATCAAATCGACACCTTGTTCCTTCATCCACTGTGCCATTTCCACATAGCTATCTGCTGTCATACCACCGTCTGCATAATCATGAGCAGAAATCCGAACGAAAAGGGGACCCTCCCAAACTGTTTTCACTTCATCAATCACTTCGCGCAATAGACGATAACGGTTTTCTGCTGTGCCACCATACGCATCCGCTCTTTTATTGGATAAAGGCGATAGAAACTCGTTAATGAGATAGCCGTGTGCCGCATGGAGTTCAATGACATCGAACCCTGCTTTTTTCGCACGGCTAGCCCCCTCTTTGAACGATTGCACGGTCTCCTTAATATCCTCAATTGTCATCTCAACTGGCGTCCGATAACCATCGCTGAACGCAATAGCAGAGGGGGCGTAAATATCGCCGTCCACTGTCGCTTTCCGCCCGGCATGTGCGAGTTGAATGCCCGATTTGGCTCCGTGCTCCTGCATTAAACGAACCGTTTCTGACAATTCCTCGATATGATCATCACTCCAAATGCCTAGATCCTGCGCTGAAATCCGTCCGGCGGGCTGTACGGCAGTCGCTTCTACAATAATAAGTCCAACTTGCCCAACCGCACGTGTCGCATAATGAATTTTATGCCAATCCTGAACCATCCCATCTTCGTTATGACTTGAATACATACACATCGGTGCCATGACGATGCGGTTTTTGAATGTAGTGTTACGTATTGTAAATGGTTCAAATAATTTAGCCATGTTTCCAACCTCCTATGGTGCTTTACATTGGTATTATAACAAAGGGATGAGGGCATAGCAGTGTATCTTGCTTATGGAATTTAAATTAACCAGCAGGAGAACTGGCGCCTTATGTAGAAGTTTGTCTACATGGAAAAAAGGAGTTATTGGAAATGCGAGCGTTATTAGTAAATGATGAATATGTTGAAGAATATGCAGATGGAAAAATTAGGGCATAGAATATATTTTCAATGGGAGGAGATTTATAATCGAAAAGCCCAGAAGTAAATCAGTGTCATTGTCCCTTTTTATTTATTCTTTAATTGTCGTGATACTCTTTCTTTTTACAATGACAACCGACTTTAATTTAACTGGATATTCGTATGATTTTGATGAAAAAACAAGGGTCTTGACCATTCAAGATGGTTTTTTTGACAAGAAATCTTATGATATGAATACTAGGGAGGACTATTCAATACGAATAATACAAGATGTGATGTTACCAATTAATCAAGCACAAAGTTTGTGGCAACGTGACATTTTTATCATCGCCCTTTTTGTTGCAGGTCTTTTTGGTTTATTTCATTCATCATTGAGACAGGAGAAAAAATTTAAATGGTATGTGACAGCGTATATGCTATTTTTTGCTCTTGTGATTGGCTGGGAGATAGATGCTTATAAAGATCTTTTTGGAGACCTTCGTAATTTAACGGATTATACGAATCGTTTAAAGAGCTGAGATTGATAAAGTCCAGCTCTTTTTTATGATTCGCCTAATTAAAAGAAAAATTTGGAACTTTAGAAATCAGTGGCTCGTCTACATAATACATTGAACAACGAAAGAAGGTGCACCTCATGAGTATTAAATGGCTAGAATGGGCACAAAGAATTCAAGCACTATCACAATCCGGTTTAGCCTTTTCTAAAGACATTTACGATATTGAACGCTATGAAGAATTGCGCATGATTAGCGCAGAAATCATGCAGGAACACACTGGATTAGAGATGCAGAAAATCAAGGATTTATTTCTGAATGACACAGGCTACCAAACGCCTAAATTGGATGTACGGGGTGTCATTTTTCAAGATGACAAGATATTAATGGTCAAAGAAAAGTTGGATGATCGATGGTCTTTACCAGGCGGATTTTGCGATATTGGTCTGTCTGCTGCTGAAAATATTATTAAGGAAATCAAAGAAGAATCTGGTTATGACGCGGTGCCGACCAAATTGCTTGCAGTGTGGGATAAAAACAAACATCCGCATCCACCAGAACCCTTTCATTATTATAAGCTATTTGTCCAATGCGAAATTATCGGAGGACAGCCGATGACGGGTATCGAAACGAGTGATATCAAATTTTTCCCCGAAAGCGAAATCCCAGACCTGTCGGCTAACAGAGTCGTTGAGTCGCAAATCAAAACCCTTTTTGAATTTTCAAGGGACCCTAATAAAGAAACCTTATTTGATTGAATGGAGCGATAGATGTGGCTGCTAGTAAAAAAATATGGAGTAAACTTTATGAAATCGTATTTTTTACAGTCTGTGGGCTCTTATTATTGTTATTTGGCTTTGGTTTCATCATTATGCTATTGTTCACGATTGATTATTTTGCGTCATAACGACGTGTTTGCATGTATTTAAACGATTTTACAAAGGGAGATATTGTAATGGAAACTTGTTTGGGTTGCTCATTAGTACAAGGTGAATTACCGATTTATAAAGTATATGAAAGTGAAAATGTAATAGGTTTATTAGATCATGAACCATTTAATGATGGACATATTTTAGTATTACCAAAACATCATCGGCAAGATTTTACGGAATTAACGGTACAAGAGCATTTAGAAATACAACAAGTTATTCATCTTTTATCAGGAGTTGTACATAAGTTGGTCAAGCCAGATGGTATATCTATTCTTCAAAATGGGGGCATTTTCAATGAACTTGGGCATGTGCATTTTCACCTAGTGCCTCGTTATCAGTATCAAAATTTTTCGGAGTTTTACGCAGTAGGTGAAGATGGATTTACTGTAGATGTACACAGATTACAAGTTATGCAGCAAAATATAATAGAGGCTATAGACTTAGTGGGAAATTAGTTAGGCTATTTGATGAAAGGTAGGCATGTAGACAATGAATTCTTTCGTTAGAGATAAGTTGAAAAAAATTTCAGCCTTTATCCTATTTATTGTGATTGTGGGTTCACTGTCTTATTTTGCCGTGTACAAGGCTTCATTTTTGCCAAACGGTTATGACATTGTTTCGCAGCAAAAAGATCGTGTCACTGTGAAATCATTTAATCTGTTTGGGTTGGAAAAAGATACAACAACCGTAGTGTTTCCAGAAGATGATATATGGAAAATCGATTATTTGAGTGATGAAATCAAGAAACAGAAAGATTTTTTATGGTTTCTATTTACGGCAAGCAGCTTTTCACTTCTCATGCTTATTTTAAAATTGCGTGGTGGAAAGCATTGGTGGTATGCAATTTGGGAAAGTAATCTGATTATCGCAATCCTTTTACCGCTATTTTACATTAAAACCACTTTGACGACTATACAGCGGTTGATTGAGAACCTATGAATCAGGAATTTGAAAAATAGATGAGGGGTTTGGAATGAGAAAAGTTGAGGTTCTGCCTTATGACAAACAATGGGCTTCCATGTTTGCAGAAGAGTCTCGTAAATTGTATGAGATTTTCGGTGCTGAAATAATTGAAATACATCATATTGGGAGCACCTCGGTGAAAGGGCTACATGCAAAGCCAATCATTGATATGATGCCCATAGTAAACGATATACACCGAGTAAATGACTACAACACAGCTATGATTGCCATTGGCTATGAAGCAAAAGGGGAAAACGGAATAGCTGGCCGTCGTTATTTCCAAAAAGGTGGAGACAATCGAACTCATCATGTCCATATATATGCATGCGGTAATTCAGAAATTAAACGACATCTTGCATTTCGGGATTATTTACGAGCGCATCCAGATGTTTCACAAGAATATGGGGATTTAAAAGAGAAATTGTCTCAACGCTTTCCCTTTGATATCGAATCGTATATCAAGGGCAAAGAACAGTTAGCATCCGAGATTGAGCGAAAAGCGAAGGTTTTTGAAAGAGGGGAGGTTTAATCTGTGTTCAATAAACAGTTTATAATTACGACAAATAAATTGACATTAGGAATGGTAGTATTTGTACTTTTTATTCTTATGGGATGTTCACCAAAAGAGAATAGCTTAAATAAAACAGAACCTATAGTAAGTGTAGAAAATACTTCTCAGCCACCAGAGAAATCATCATCAAAAATATTAAGTGACTTGGCTAATCAGGAATTTTCAATTGAAGAAGATCAGATTATTGCTGCACCCAAGACCATTAAAACCTTTGGAGAAGCCTTTGTGAATCTTTATACGGGAGCTGTAGCAGAACAGGAAACAGTATCATTTAAAAATTATATTTCAAATGAAAACCTACTTAAATTCACAAATAAAATGTTGGAATTAGAGCAAAAGAAGGAATTGAAGGGTGGCATCGGTGTGATTTTCGGTTTAGAAAATGAATTTATGGATGTGGAGTTCAAGAAATGGGATGAAAATCTTTACTACCTAAGTTTACCTTTTTCTAACCAGGGGTCTACAAGGCGCTGTGAAATGTTGGTTCAATCTGAAAACAAGTCATTAAAAATTGTTGATGTATATTTTGGAAACAAAGATGGTGTAGATACCATTGTAACAGGTCACCCGGCGGTTAGAAAAGTTGATAATCCAAAATTATGGCATGAACAAAAATGGGTGAATGCTGTTTTTGAAAAGCTTGAAAAATACGAAACTGAACTCTTAAGCATTCAAGATTGATTGGAAAGTATAGGACTAAAAATCTACTATATGGAGTGATATTGAATGGAATTTGTACCACCAAAACATATTGTTTCAGCAGCAACTATTGTGCTAAATGACAAAAATGAAATTCTATTAATTAAAGGACCAAGAAGGGGCTGGGAAATGCCTGGCGGACAGGTTGAAGAAGGTGAGTCCTTGAAGGAAGCTGCAATTAGGGAAACAAAAGAAGAATCGGGCATAGATATTGAGATAACGAAATTTTGCGGTATATTTCAAAATATAAATGCTTCAATTTGTAATACATTATTTTTGGGTACACCGATTGGAGGAGAACCTACAACGAGTAGTGAGAGTCTGGAAGTAGGTTATTTCCCTATTGAAAAAGCATTGGAAATGGTTACTTGCGGAAACTTCCGGCAAAGAATTGAATATTGTTTAAATGACGAAATGCAGCCATTTTGTATTGAATTTTAATTTTCAAATACGTGGTCTAACCCCACCGTCTATAGATGGTATACGCTTTTAGCCTTCTCCTTCGATGTCTATACTTGGGATGGGGTGAAAAGTATGGACGGATACGGAAAAAATAGTCATGCGGTTTTTGACATCAAGTATCATGTAATCTGGGTAACGAAATACAGATACAAGGTGTTACGTGGTCCGATTGCCGTAAGAACACGGGAGTTAATCAGGCTAGGATGTGAAGCGAGAGGAATCACAATTTTGCAAGGAAGTGTAGGGACGACCACATCTACTTGTTGTTATCATATCCACCAAGTCTTGCTCCAAGTAAAACTATGCAATATCTTAAAGGAAGATCATCAAGACTATTGCAGGAGCAGTTTCCCGATTTGAAAAAGAAATATTGGGAGTAATATTTGTGGGAAAGAGGCTATTTTTGTGCCACTGGTGGAACGGTAGATGAAGAAACGATTAGAAATTCTATTGCTAACCAACTCAATGAAGACAGGAGCGATATATTTAGGATTGAAGATTGAGTTTAGTCGATATTTAGTTTGCTTGAGCATAAAGGCTTTGAGATGACTTTAGTCTTAAGCAACGACTTTAGTCGTCGACATTTTATGTCCAAATCCACCTGCTTTAACAGGTGGTCGTTTAAGGTTTTCTTCAGATATGGAGATTATAAAATATATAATCTCAAATAACCTATTTGGCTAAGTAAAATAAAGTAACTAAACTAAAGGCTGCTTTACTTGAAGTTCATCAAAACAGTCACCTGAAATCTTTGGAAAAGCATCCCAGCGTCTTTAAACTAATATGCGAATTTTCACTGAATAGAATATCTTACTTAATAAGAAAGGTAGGACTTAAATGGAGGAGTATTATTGGGATACCCAACTGGAATACCTGAAAAGAACAAGAGATTTATATTATAACGATGACTATTTAGAGTTCTTGGTGAATTTTGTTTGGAAGATTTCTAAACCAGTAAACATTATTGATTTTGGTTGTGGATATGGGTATTTAGGACTGAAATTATTACCTATTCTACCGAAAGGTTCTAAATATACTGGAATAGATAAAGGACAAGAACTTATTAATAAGGCGATAGAGTACTTTCATAATCTTCCGTATGAAACTGAATTCTTTGTAGCAGATACTAATGGGATAGAATTAGAGAATAAGTACGATATTGCTATTTGCCATGCTTTTTTATTACACATGCCCGACCCCCAAAAAATGCTTCAAAGAATGGTAAATTCTATTGTTAACGATGGAAAAATAATTTGTTTTGAACCACACTGGATTTCAGGTATGTCATCATACGAAATTGAAGGGTATAAACAATCACAAATTGTTCCACTTGGTATTCTTCAGAAATTATTCGAAGAGAGTGCAAATAAAACTGGAAATGATGGAAATATTGGAGCAAAAATTCCTAAATATCTATCTGAATTAGGCGTAAAGAACATCGAGTGCAGAGTCAGTGATAAGGTTAACTTCCTCTATCTCGATAAGAATCAACAAGATAAGCAAAAATTGTTTTATTCGCTTAAAGAAGAAGGAGTAGGTGGAGAACCTGTGAATAAAGAACAGTTTATCGGAAGTTTGACAAAACATGGGGTTACATTGAAGGAAGCACAGGAACAATTTGAGGCTGAACTACTGTTTTCGCAAGTATTTAATATCGATACCTCTTTACTATACGCCCCTAGCATGAAAATTACTTTTGGAGAGATAAAAAATTGTAACTAATCTCAACATCTTTGGTTCTACTAAAGGAGCAGTTTAGTTCAATAAATATTGAGGTGGTTTCTCACTAAATCTAGCGAAAAATAGGGGGATGTGGATGAAAGCTGTGTTTTTAGACAGAGATGGAACGATTGGGGGAACTGGTGGAGGAATGCACCCATTTGATTTTTCAATGTATGATTTTGCTCCCAAAGCTATAAAAACTCTAAATGAAATAGGAGTAAAAGTATTTCTTTTTACAAATCAAACTAGAGTAGGTAGAGGATATTTTACAGAAGATGAATTGTTAAAGGGATTTAAGATGATGGAGGAAGAACTAGCGAATCATTCCGCTTTTCTTGATGGTATTTACTACTGTTCACATAAGCCTGATGACGGATGTGAATGCCAAAAGCCAAATATCGGATTATTATTAAAAGCAAAGGAAGTGCACAATTTAAACCTTGAAGAATGTTATGTTGTGGGTGATACGGGTGGTTCAGATATGTTAGCTGCAAACAAAGCAGGAGCGAAAAAAGTATTAGTGAAAACAGGATAGGGAGAAGGTTCATTGACTGAATTTCGGCATGAATGGCAAGAAATTGAACCTGATTATATTGCGGATAATCTAGTAAACGCAGTTAGCTGGATTTTAAATGATTTAAACAAAAGTTAAAAATAAATGCTTATTGAACTCCCACGAAAATTAAACGCCAAACTTCGCAAAAATGACAACACTAAAGGAGCCGCAGCTCATTTATTTTTTTTAAAAGAGTGCAGCGTCTAGTTCCTGACTCAGATTATTTGTTGGATTAGGAGACAGTCTTAGTGGAAAACGTTCGAATCTACTTTCCTTTTGGAGTCATAATACACGCAGTAATCGAATCTTTATGAACGTCCATACCGCATGCATGCTCAATGATTACTTCCATTGTAAACATCCTTTCTACGGCGAATAGTATTGGAGGCCGGTGCAACAACCAGAGTAGGATTAATCTCCCATGAGTGCTTCCCGTAAGGGAGCGACATTCTGTGATGCAACGTGGTCGTTGGAGCTAGATTACCGGATGGGCTCTATGGCACCATAGTTGATCGACCTTCCTCTCCCAGCCGCAGTATACAATACCCGTTCGGCATACTTTTCATCCTCTGTGGTGTAGCGCTGATTTTGTGCTACATGTATGGCTAACGGAACGGGATGATGGAATAAGTAGGTTTTGAAGAAGCAGGAAAAACGAATTTATTGGGGGTAATTCACAAATGTTTATTGTAAATGTTGAAGGTGCCATAAGGAAAAATGATAAGTGGCTAATAATTGAAAGAAGTAAAAGAGAAGAACACGCTGGTGGTATGCTTTCACTTGTTGGAGGCAAGGTAGATATAGAAGGGAACTCCTCCGATATATTCGAAAGAACAGTGAAGCGTGAAATTTTAGAAGAAGTCGGTGTGAAAGTAAAAGACAGGTTAAATTATGTACATAGTACGTCCTTTGTTATTGATACGGGTGAAAATGTAGTTAATATTGTTTTTCTTTGCGAACATTATTCTGGGGAGGCATTTCCAAAAAGTCCTGATGAGGTAGAAAAAGTATTATGGTTAACTACTGAAGAGATATTAAGCGATCCAAAAGCACCTGTTTATTTGAAAGAAAGTATTAAACGTGCTGAATCGTTAAATCTAACTTGTTCGTCATAATAACGTCATTATACATAATATTGGAGTGGTTAAGGTGAAAAAAGTTTATATTATAAGGCATTGTGAGGCTGAAGGGCAGCCATCTGAAGCACAACTTACAGCTAGAGGTTTTAAACAAGCATTAGATGTATCTGAATTTTAAAATCGACCGTATTATTTCAAGTCCTTATAAGCGTGCTATTCAATCTATACAACCACTTGCAGAGCAACTGAGTGTTGAAATAGAGATTGATAGACAATTAACAGAACGTGTACTAAGTACTGAAAATCTTACTGACTGGTTGGAAAAACTAAGCACATCCTTTGAGAACATGGCATTGAAATTTGAAGGCGGGGAGTCCAGTCAAGAAGCAATGAAACGAATAGTAGAAGTTGTAGAGGATATTTTTAAAGGTGAATCTGAAAATACAATCATCGTTACACATGGAAATATAATGTCATTACTTTTAAATTATTATAATGAAAATTTCGGATTTGAAGATTGGCAAAAACTTAGTAACCCTGACATATTTCTATTAATAAATACAGGTAAAAAAGTAACTTATGAACGATTATGGAGAGACGAAATGTGAAGAAATGTACCTGAAATAGTGAATTTAACCAGTAGTGATAAATTGTACGGAAGAGGAGTTAGTTATGATACATATTATAAAAGCCAATGCTAATCACGTTGAAGGAATAGCAAAAGTTTGTAGCGATGGTTATTGGGCAACATACAAAGAAACACATTCTGAAGCATACATTGAAGGAATAATTAAGGATTTTTATAATCATGATAGAATTCTAAAAGAGGTTACAGAAACGAGTAAGGAATGGGGAGGCTATTTTGTTGCAGTAGAAGAGAATGAAGTAATTGGGGCTGGTGGAGGTGGACTGGTTGGGGACAGATCTGGAGAAATTTTTGTTTTGTATTTAAATCCCGGCAGACGCAACGAAGGTATTGGCACAAAGATAGTAGACGCTATTACCAAACAACAAAAGGAAGAGTTTAACGCAACGGAGCAATGGGTTTCTGTCGCGAAAGGAAATCAAAAAGGAATTCCTTTCTATGAGGCAAGAGGGTTCGTTCTTGATCACGAACGGGATGGACATGGAAACGTTGATGGAGAAAGTTATATTTCATTAAGGTATTACCGTAAGATTTAATGTTTTTTACGGCTATGTCAAATGTGGAAGGGAGGTTAATACGATGAAGAAACATTTGAGCATGATTTCATTAGTGTTAATGTTGATGTTTATCATCTTGGGTTTTATTATCCCGCAAGTATTGAATCTCTTACCTGATTCATGGGACATATTGATAGTCATATCATTACTATTTGGTTCGTTTTTCACTGCGCTATTTAGTATGAAGGGGCATTTGAAAACAATTGCTGTACTTATTTCTTCACTTGGTATGTTAGCTTTATTGGTTCTAACTTTATTCAGTGTTGGTATCATGTTTTTTGGTGATTTTGGGACATAGACATTTTATACTACGGATATCTTTATTCCGATTGCAACTACTCATGTTGTTCTTTTTACTTCTTAAACAAACGGCAGGTAAGTTGTTTTTCGCAGCAGGCTTTAATAGCCTTAGCCAGCGTGTAAGAAAGGGAAGGGAAGAATGATTAGTGACTTATCCATTTGATTGCATTACTGACTTTGTTTTTGTGGAAACTGAAATTACTTCAGCAGATGTCATTTTAGTACCTGGCGCCAATCATCCCCAATTAATGGAGAAAGCTGCCTCTTTATATCAGCAAGGATTTGCACCATACATATTACCATCTGGTGGATATAAGCCACATGTAGGGACTACTGAGTGGAATTACTTACGGAATATTGGTATTGACAACGGAGTGCCAGAAGAAGCCATTTTAAGAGAAAATCAAGCACAGCATACGTTGGAAAACGCTCGTTTTTCGTTGGAGGTTCTAAAAAAAGCAGGCATCCATCCGAACAAAGTAATAATTGTTTGTAAAGCAGGTCATTCTCGTCGAGCACTATTATGTTATCAATCTGAATTTCCAAAAGAAACCGATTTTCTAGTATCACCTGTTATAGATAGGTATGGAATAACCAAAGAAAATTGGTTTTTATCCGAAGTGGGGATTAGTCGTATCATGACCGAGGTTGAAAAGATTGGTAAATACTTTGGTGATATTATTCCGAATTGGGTTAAGTGATACATGGAATTTCTTCATGATATTTCACTACCAAGGCAATTTGTTTTACATAAGAGGTTTTAGTAGAAAAAGCTAATTATTATTGTCATAAACAATTATTTATAGGAGTGTTTACATTGATAAAGTTATTTGAATTTAACTGGCAAGTAAGAGATGAATGGTTTGAATGGTGTTATCAACTATCAAAAGAGGAGTTGATAAAAGAACGAACAGGAGGAGTACGAAGTATTTTATATACTCTTTTTCACATTATTGAGGTTGAATACAGTTGGCTTCGCGGTATTCAAGGTAAAGAAGATTTAGTAGTTCAGTTTGCTGATTATAATACACTTGATAAAATCAAATCACTATCAGATACATTCCGGAAAGAAATAGTTGAATTTTTGAAATTGGGTTTAGATGAATTAAAAAAGGAAATTGTGAGTGTTTCTTGGGATGAAGATAAATATATTGTAGATGAAATATTACACCATATAGTTATTCATGAAATTCATCATATTGGTCAACTTTCTGTTTGGGCAAGGGAATTAGAACTTTGCCCTGTGTCCGCTAACTTTATTGGAATAAAGTTCAAACCAATTCATTCTTATTAAATGAGAGTACACATTTTTACTAACTGGGCAGTTTAGTGGAGGCTTATTTATAATTCGGGAGGGTATTCATACGTCTTTAGATGCGTGTGATTTATCAATTTAACCTCGGGTCCAGGAACAATTTCATAGGTCATTCGGTCTTTCCCTACTGGAATCCAGTGTCCACCATCGGTAGGTTCAATTTCAAATGTGATTTCCAATAGAAAGCCACGGAAATCATTGACTCTTCTTGTTTCAATTACTTCAATTTCCCATGGAGTGACTTGAGGTGAAAAATCCTTTAAAATCTCCGGGTAATAATAGTTATTCAAATCCTTTGAAATATAAGGAGTAAGCATGTTCATAAGCATATCCTGTAACTTAAGCTCTTCAGAGTCTGGTGTTGGTTCAGCTGGTGAGAGGATTGTTTTTTGAAAAGAAGTAACAAGAGTAAGGGATAGTATAAAAACGATTAACATCTTTTTCATTTTTTTGCAATACACTTCCTTACGATTTTATCTAATTTATTATATTATTACCTTTTCTGAATAAATTATGTACTTATTGAAACTAACAGCGGGTTAGTTGTTTTTGAAGGTAGGCCTTAATACCCGTAGTAAATAACCTTTGCAGGCGTATTAAAAAGGGAAAGCATCTATGAATGGAGTTGGAATGATGAGTAGAGCTAAAAGGGTCATGATAATCAGCCTATTCGTTATTCTTATCGTACTAGTCCTTACACCAATAATAGCGATTCAAGCGAATAAGTATATTTACAAAAATAGGGTGTCTACTTATCTAATTGAAGAAAAGGGCTTTGTAAACGAGGATATTGAATCGATTGTGGGAAAGTGGGGGAAGCTTCCAACTTTCTATGTAATTGTCACTTTCAAAAATGAACCAAATGTCAAGTATACCTATTTTGCTCATGGCAATGATGTAATTCAATTTAGCCATGAAATTTCTAAAGGTATTACAGAAGAAAACCTAAAGAATTATGATCCACGTTTTTAATGAATTATCTCGGGGTTTCTTGAAAAGAAATAGTGATCACTCTTTCAGTAACGGTAGCATACTCAATTCTTACAAAAACGCCGAATTCGTGGTCATCCTCCCTTAGCCAGAGCTTAAACTTTTCAATTGTCGAATACTCCTTCAATTCGCTGCCTTCATGCAGGTAGTCAATAATAGTTGCATGGGGATACTTTAATTGTGTTTCTTGCATAGCGAGCCTTCCCCATTTGGCGTAGGATGGAATTTCTTGCTGAGCATGAGCAATCGTTGGGATAGGCGTTGGTCCAGCGTTAATAATTGTAAAAATTCCAAGTGCAAGAAACGTTTTTCGCATAATGCATGCCATCTCCTTTTCCGTAGGATGCGTAATTTGTTTGAAATTATTCTATAGCGAACTTGCTGAAAGATGTAAGGTGTTTTTTAGAGGAAATAGTGGAGGTTATGATGATGAGAAACAAAATTGATGAAATAGTAGATAGATTACCAAAAGATGAGATGGAAAATGTGTATTGGTCCATTAAGTTTATAGAAGATGAGTACCTGTTCAAGAAGAATTTACTTGATAAAGGCGTAATCATTACAGAGTTATTTGAAGAAGCAGAAGAAATTAAAGATTTATGGGATAACACATTTGCTAAAAGTATCAATGAAGAAATGCGGGAATCCATTCATTATAACCAACACAAATGGCATGTTTTTAGCTATGAAAAACAAAAATGTTTGAAGGAAGTAGCAGCAAGAAAAGCTTTTGATGTTGTCCCAAAGGATGAACTCTATGTTATGTATCAAGATTTGCCCTATGTTATACAATACAGCGAAGCACACAAAGTCATTGCAGCTGATTTTGATTCTCGGCAAGATATTTATATTTTTGACAAAAACTTTACTTGGACGTATGTACACACCCACGAATCTACGTGTGGGCCGTATTTTCACAAAGTGAAATGATTATTGTGAGTTTTAATAAAATCGGATCTTGGATATTACGGTTAAATAGCAATGATTGGTTGATTGTAGGAGTGTAAAATGTTCTGTTAACCGGTATTTTTATTAAAGAATATAGGCTGCTTTTTTTCTTATTGTACTAATAGCAGGTCAGTTGGGCCAAATTTATTACAAAAATTTAACTGAATGCGGAGGAGTCTTATGCCGTTAGAAAAGGAAGTAGTAAATCTGTTAACAGGCGGTTTCATAATTGTAATCGGCATGGCGATATTAACTACGCTATTACTTTGGTTGAAAACTAGAAATAATAGTTTTGCATACACCTGTACATTATTATATTTCCTTTTATTTTCAGTTTCTATATATTTTTTCTTAAAGGCTATTTCGTTTGATTATAACCACCCAATGGCATCTGAAGAGATTTCACTTCGGATTGGGATTTCCGGGGTTGTTTGGGCGTTGGGCATTTTATGTTTAATGATGGGTATAGTTAATTTTTCTAAGACTAAAAGTAGTACAGTTTCTTGAATTAACGTGGATTATGGAAAATCATTTGATTAGACATGGTAAATAAAAGTGTGAGGAACTTGAAAGAATATCATAAATGATTAAGAGAAAGATTTTTGCTGGTGCATCGTTAATAATCATCTGAAAAGAAATGGGTGAGTTTATGGGTTTTTGGTACTTGCTTTTACTTCTAATCGGTGTTGCCATTTCAGCTAAGGGCTTCGTTAAAATAAAGACTGTGGGAGGAGCTAAAGCTTTTGTTCCCCTGTTTACAGGGGTACTATTTATTGCCGTTTCGGTATTTTTATTAACGCCCAATAGTTCTGAGATTATTGCATACCTTCTAAAACTGCAATAAGCGATTCAAACCATTTAGTTTAAAGCAATCAGGCGCTTTTCTTGAAGAAAGATCAGCGCTCAATTTTCGTGAACGGGCCAGATTACAGAATAAGGTTATGGGGGAAGTAGTTTTATGAGATTTATTATCATTATGTTTATTGCTATGATTGTGGGAGGAGCAATAGGGGTGTACGTAGATGGTAAACTACTTCGCTCAATTCTAATAGGGTTAGTAGTCTTCTTTGCGCTTTCAATATATTTTAACAAACGAAAATGAAAAATCATTCACAATCTAGCGCGATAGTTCGCTAAGTATTCGCCGTAATCGGGCCATTTAATTGCATCAAACAAATGGACTAACAAGGAGCAGGTGATATAGCTTATGAATTTCGAAATAAGAAATCTGGAAAAACATGATATCTCCTTCTTGTGGGATATGGTATATGAGTCCGCGTTTGTACCTGAAGGGCAAAAACCTTTTCCACGAGACATACTAGACGATCCATCTGTTTCAAAATATGTGGACGGATGGGGAAACCAGAGCGGTGATATTGGATTGATTGCGGAAATAAACAACCAACCCATTGGTGCCATTTGGTTACGTCTGTTTGATGAAGCACCGGAAATAGGAATGGCAGTCCTGAAGGGATTCCGAGGTAGAGGAATTGGAAAATCTTTAATGCGTGTTCTTGAAATTGAAGCGAAGACTTATGGGTATCAGAAATTATGTTTAAGCGTAGACCCGAGAAATCCAGCTCGTCATTTATACGAACAATTCGGATATGTACACGTTGGTTGGTTTGAGACTTACTGGACAATGGAAAAGGAATTAGTTTAATACAGACAGGACGTGTATTTATGATATTCATTAATCGGACCATTTGAGGGTCATATGAGTGAGTTGAATGAGTATGACGTTGTTTACCTTCTGAATGCGGAGTTTAAAAAGTGAAGGCAAGTATAGGGAGTGAAACCGATGTTTTATTATAACGTTGATAAGGATCTTACACTACAATTATTAACCCTGCAGAATGCTACTGGTCTATTTACGATTATAGACAAAAATCGTGATTTTTTGAGAGAATGGCTTCCGTGGATTGATAGTAAAAAAACTGTTGAAGATGTTCAAGATTCAATTGAAAGATGGGGACATAAATACATAGCCAATACGGCAATAAATGCCGGAATTTTCTTTAAAGGGCAGCTGGTAGGAATGGTGGCTTTTCCTGACATCGATTGGCAAGGAAAGAAGACAAGCCTTGGCTATTGGCTTTCGCCTGAGTTCGAAGGAAAAGGTACTGTCATAAGATGTGTTAATGAATTAATACAATATGCTTTCGATAGATTAGACCTAAATCGCATTGAAATTAGTTGTGCAGAAGATAATGTTAGAAGTAGAGCCTTACCTGAAAAGCTGGGATTTGTTAAGGAAGGCATTTTGCGTGATCATCACTATTTGAATGGGGATGTACATAACTTGGTTGTCTATAGCTTGTTGAAAAGTGACAGGGGAAAGGACAAAGGAAGTTAGGTTTATACTATATGGGTATTTGTGGTAATGTGCTCGATAAGCAAAATATTATGGGGGAACCCCACAAAAAGGAAGTGCTAAACGATGAATGTAGAAACGGTTATGGAGGAGCTTGAAACTCTTGGTAAGGAACGAATGAAAAAAATGTACATGTCCAATGGTGCGCATGAGCCGCTTTTCGGCGTGGCTACAGGTGCTATGAAACCAATGGTAAAAACCATAAAAATAAACCAGCCTTTAGCTGAAGAGCTTTATGCGACTGGGAACTACGATGCCATGTACTTTGCAGGTGTTATTGCAGACCCCAAAGCCATGACAGAGTCGGATTATGATCGTTGGATGGACGCAGCGTATTTTTATATGCTGTCCGATTATGTAGTGTCCGTAACGTTATCGGAGTCAGATATTGCACAAGAAGTTGCCGATAAATGGATCGCAAGTGGGGACGAGCTAAGAATGTCGGCGGGCTGGAGCTGCTACTGTTGGCTATTAGGGAGTCGGAAAGATGTGGAGTTTTCGGAAAGTAAGATGTCCGATATGCTTGATTTTGTGGAAAATACGATTCATGATTCACCTGAGCGGACGAAATCCGCTATGAATAATTTTGTATACACGGTGGGAACTTCCTATTTGCCGCTCCACGAAAAGGCAGTCGAGACCGCAAAAGCGATTGGAGTAGTAGAAATTAAAAAAGATAATAAAAAGAGCAGTTTTATAAATGTGGGTGAAAATATCGATAAAATGGTTGATAAAGGGAAGATTGGTTTTAAGCGTAGGCATGTGAGGTGTTAAAAGTAGCCTCACCCTTTAGAGAATAAAAGCAAGGAAGGGGGGGATTAAGTGCTAACCGTACTGGGTGCGAATGGCTGTGATGCATTGTGTTTGTTTGAGTCAGGATCGATGGACACATAGTCGATTGACCTTTTTCGTGAGCTGTAGCATCCAATATCGTTCTGCACCGATTTTTATCCCCCACGATGTAGCGTTGATTTTGCGCTACATGTATGGTTAACGGTAGATAGGCTTTACTGTTCTTCAACTAAATGATGGTTAGTTGAAAAGGTGACTATCAGGAAATTTGTTCGCGCGCTATTTTATGTAATAGATTATAAGATCTTGTGAAAAAGCAGCAGATAAAGAAAGGTGAAATTATGTCGAAAAAACAATTTGTAATCGTTAAAATGTTAATAATCGCCATACTACTAATGCTAAAGACAAGCACTAATGGAGTAGTATTCGCAAACGAAAATGAATTCACAAATGGTAATCGAGATATTGCTAAGATTGATGAATTTATGAAAAATGAAATTGAGAGACTGAACATTCCAGGTGCTGCATTAGCCATCGTAAAGGGAAATCAGGTTGAATACATGCGAGGATATGGTGTTTCGAACCCAGAGGGGGCAGAAATGACATCGCAAACGCCAATTGTTCTTGGATCGACTACTAAATCGTTCACAGCTCTTGCAATAATGCAGCTAGTAGAACAAGGAAAAATCAATTTAGAAGAACCGGTGCTATCATACATACCTTGGTTTCGAGTTGTAGATGAAGCAGCATCTAAAAAAATCACCATTCAACACTTACTGAACCAAACAAGTGGTCTTTCTACATATGATGGTCAAGTAGCTATATCACAAGGGGATCAAACATTAAAAGAGCATGTTCAAAGCTTGGAAATTATAGAATTGACATATCCTGTTGGTGATCAATATCAATATTCGAATTTAAATTATAACATTTTAGGTTTAGTCATTGAAGAAGTTACGAAAAAGTCATATAAAGAGTATATAAGAGAATATATATTTAAGCCACTTGAAATGAACAATAGCTATACTGACCCGAATGATGTTGAAAATAATACTATTGTGGAAGGATATCAAACTGTATTTGGATTCAAGGTGCCAACACAGCAATTAGTCCATGAAGGAACTGTTTCTTCTGGTTACATTATCTCTAGTGCGGAAGATATGGCAAATTGTATGATTGCACAATTGAATCAGGGAGAATTCAAAGGGAAAAATATTTTAGCAGCGAATGCCATGAGTGTAGTGCATCATCCATCATCATTTATCGGGAATGATACCTATTATGCTATGGGATGGGAAGTGAATAACGAAATAATCTCCCATAATGGGTGGACAGAAAACACATATTCAAAAGTATTGTTAGATGGCGAGTATGGTATCAGCCTGCAGATCAATTCAATGGATTATTTTAATCTTAATGAATACGATGCCATCGTAAGTGGGATAAACAAGCTGGTACATAATGAAGAACCTTCTCTATCTAATAGCAATCCTTTTATGAAATATGTAATTATTGATTTGGTTTTACTGATAATTGTTTCTTTAATTGTTTGGTCGGCTTTTAGAACTTTCAAACCCGGAAAACGTAAAATAACAACATCCCGTAAGATTCTAACTGGATTATCTATAGTAGTATTTAACTGGCTGCTGCCATTGATTACTTTAATTGGATTCCCTACATTATTTGGCCCTCTGTCTACGGTAAAATTATTTGCTCCTGGAATAGGGCATCTGGTATTTTTAATACCTTTACTCCTTTTAATTGTGGGATTCGTTAAATTAGGTAAAGTAATACTAAAGAAAAATACTTTGGATGCATAAGCTGAAAATCGCAAGCTGATACCTAGCAAACAAGGTGTTGAATTTTCCGAATTAAGATACTGTAAAATAAGAAGTGCTATTAAACAAAAGGGTGATCTAGGGGAGATACAGTGCACACACTAAATTTACTAAAATTTACCTTAATCGATTTCGCTGAATATTTTAGTCTCGTATCTAATGAAAGTGTTATGGCGCAAATTACAGAGTATGCTATTCCTTTTGAAGAGGCCCAAATCAATTTTCAAAAGTTATTAATACGTAATGAACAATATGAACACTTTGGTTCCTATAAAATCTACGATAATTCAATCAATGAATTTATTGGACTTGGCCATTTAACTTTGGATGAAGAAAACAGTGAAGTAGCTGAAATAGGTTATATGATAAAGCCAGAACATTGGGGTAAAGGGTATGGAGGTGAGATAGCGAAAGTATTAATTGAAAGAGCTAGGAAATCAGATGTAAAGAAAATCAAAGCCATTATTGACCCAGATAATATTGCCTCTAGAAAAATATTAATTAAGCAAGGATTTGTCTCTGAAGTAATTTGTGAAATTGGTGGGTTACCGGGGGAAATACTTTGTAAAAAACTATTCTTTTCAGATATTTACTATTGAAGATGTCACATATGTATAGCTAGCAGGGAAATTTAGTTAAAAAGATAGAATCAAAGCAGTAGCTGTTGTTAAATGTGCGAGCATACTACTTTGATACAATGTGGGAAAAGCAGATGTACAACTCTTCTACTTTTACTTTTCAGTATTTAATCAGTAACTATCAAGCCTAATAAAGAAGCGATTTGAACTGCCTGATAAGAATTTATTTTACAGCCATTAAGGTCCTCAAAAGATACGATAAGCGACTCAAAAGTAGAGTTACTTAGGTCAACCCCTTTAAGTCGCGTTTTTTCAAAGTTTGAACCATCAATTTTGCATGAGTTAAACTCGATATTTTTGAAGATGCAATCATAAAAATCAGCACTGATTAATGAGCTCTCCTGAAATTTAACTTTTTCGAGTTTTGAATTGCCAAATCCGGTTAAGTTTAATACAGAATTATCAAATTCTACATTGCCGAAGCGAGACTCTGTCAAATCTAGCCCTAATAATTTGCAATTTTTAAATACGACCCTATGTATGGATGAGTTACTTAAATTCGCATTTGAAAAATCACAATTCTCAAAAATAACGTCAGTCATTTCGATATGGCTAAAATCCGTATTGTTAAACTTACAATTTTTCACAAACATTTGAGATAATCGTGGCCTATCCAATACTTCATTTGTAAAAACGGAATCATTAATGACGCACAATTCAAGTTCTGGATCTTCTTGATAAAAAATATCTTGGAAATTCATTACAGGTAAATCGTTAGGGATTTTGGGCGAATCAATTTTCATATGAACTACCTCTTTCAAATATATAGTAAGTGAATTTGTTCAAGGAATGAACTTTACACCTTGACTCATAACTGTAAGCCATAAGAGATTATTATAAAAGACTATATTTTTGTCAGGGTTTGTGTGCACTGTTCATAAAGTGTTTGATTGGATAAACTTCGAGGGGGTTGTTTCATGAAAAAAGTACTGATACTTGGTGCTAGTGGATTGGTTGGAAAAGCGATTGTGAAGGAATGCGTAGAGGATTTTGATGTATATGGTACATATTTTTCAACAGAAACGGATCTTGCGGACGACAAACAATTTCAATTAAACATTCAGGATGAGGGAGCGATGAAAGAAATATTTCAAGTAGTTCAGCCCGATATTATTCTTTCAAGTTTACGAGGAGATTTTGAAGAGCAGTTCACATTCCATCAAAACTTGTCCGAGGCAATAACAAATAAAACAACAAGGCTTTATTATTTTTCAACGACAAATGTTTTTGATGGTGATTTGTCTAGGCATCATTGTGAATCAGATGCACCGATTGCTGAATCGGATTACGGACGTTTTAAAATAAACTGTGAAAATATGCTAACGCAATCACTGGGAAATCGTGCGACGATTATTAGAATTCCTGGTATTTGGGGAAAAAGCTCATCTCGCATGGATAATCTGAAAAAGAATCTTGAAGCAGCTGAGCCTATTCAAGCTTATTGTAATTTAGAGTGTAGCTTTCTATCGGATGTCCAGTTAGCGCGCCAAGTACGCTTCATTTTTGAAAATGAATTGACTGGAATAGTCCATTTAGCTGCAGTAGACAAAGTGAAAGAAAACACGTTCGTCGAAAGGGTAGCGAGTAGATTAACAACTCAGGACATAAGTATGCAATATAAAGCTTATGAAGATAAAGAGGCTACTTATTATTTTGGCCTTGTGTCAAATCGTGAGGACTTACCGGATAATCTTAACATCACGACCGAGGATATTATTTCTTATTTGGTTGGATGAGTTATTCACTTAGTCATATTTGGACGAGGAGGGTTTACGTATGCCGTTAGAAGAAGGTGTTCTAGAGTTATTTATTATAGGATTCTCTGTTGTAATGGGGATTGCAATTGCAGCTCTATTGTTACTTTGGCTACGAAAGAAAAATAATAATGCTGCCTATGCCTGGACGGTATTGCATTTTCTATTTTTGGGGGTTGCAGTTTATTTTTTGATAAAGGCTATTTCTTTTGATTATGAACATGTAATGGCTTCTGAAGAAAATTCATTTCAACTAGGGGTTGCCGGGGTCATTTGGTTTTTTAGTATGGTTTGTTTGGTGATGGGTATTTTTAAGTTTTCTAACTCTGGAAAATCGATGAGATAATGGACTGGAAATAATGCAGTTAGTTGTAAAAAGGATAGAGCAGGCAGAAAATTTCTGCTTGTTTCTATCTTTTTTTGCGATATATATGTTGTTTTCCGTGCCTTTAACAAAAACCTTCTACGAGGGCATGTCGTCTATTGATTAGGAGGAGGGATATTAAGTGGAGGAAGTAATTGTTAAAGCGTTTGAAACAGAAGACAGGGAAGTCCTAATGGATGAGATTATGAGTCGCTATGGACAGGATATCTTAAGGCTTGTGTATTCCTACGTGAATAATAAAGAATTGGCAGAGGATTTAACACAGGATATTTTTGTGAAATGTTATAAATCTCTTCATACATACAAAGGAAGATCATCTCTGCGTACGTGGTTGTGGCGTATTGCGATCAATCATTGTAAGGACTTTTTGAAAAGTTGGTATAACAAACATGTTGTCATTACAGAGGAACAACCGATTAGCCACCGAACGACAAAAGAAATGGTGGAAGAGGTTGTTATTCAAAAAGAAGAGGATGATCAATTAATTGCCGCGCTTATGGCGCTGCCGATTAAATATCGAGAAGTCATCTATCTTTTTTATTACGAGGAATTGTTGATCAAGGAAATTGCGGTTATCACTGTGGCTAGTGTGAATACGGTTAAAACGCGGCTTAGACGTGCGAAAGAATTATTGAAAGAACGATTGGAGGCGTAAGGAATGGAGAATCGTTTAAAAGGACTAAAAAAATCAATGGATGAGACTGCATTTAGCCAACTCCATTTTACGGAACAGCATCGCAAGGAAATTCGGACAAAAATTAGTGAAACGGATGACAGTGTTTTATTGGCGGTCATGCAGCTACTGGTCGAAGAAAAAACGGGTTATGAATTGGTGCAGTTTTTAGGAGGACGGGGCATTCGTAAATTTGAAGACAACGAAGGCAGCTTATATGCGTTGTTGCATCGGCTAGAGCAAAATGGTTGCTTACAATCCAGCTGGAACGAGGCGGCGGTGAAATATTATCAGTTAAACAATAAAGGCAATAAGTTATTACGGAAAATGGAGAAGCAATCTAGCAATAGAAGATTCGCTTTGAAAGACATCGTGAAGGGGGGAGTGACAAGTGCGCAAGAGTAGTCAATCCTTTTTAGGAGAAGTCAGGGATCAGATTAAATCAAAAGAAGCGAAAGAGTTTGTGGCGGTTGAGTTGGATTATCATCTAAAAGAAGCGAAGAACAAGTGGTTGGAAAAAGGATTAGATGAAACAGTAGCCGAAGAAAAAGCGGTCATGCAGATGGGTAGTCCGATAACGCTGGGGCAAAAGCTGAATAAGCTTCATCGACCTAAAGTGGATTGGCTGATGGTGATGTTGTTGGTTACGACGATGGGGTTGGGGTTTTTACCGATTTTGTTTATTGAAACAGAATTTCTATTGCGGTTTAACGTAAATGCCAGCTATTTTACTACACAGAAAGTTATCTATTCCTTGGTAGGTGGGATGTTGGCTTTCAGCATAATGTTAATAAATTATCGAAGAGTAGAAAGGTTTGGCTGGTTATTTTATGGGCTTGCTATGCTTTTTTTAGTGATACTGCAACTTTCTCCAAATTTACGCAATGGTAAATCTCTCCTAGTGATAGGACCCTATTCGTTGGATAGCTTGATAACTATGCCATTTTTTCTTTTAGCATGGGCTTCCTTTTTTAATCATAAAAAGTTGAAGCTTTGGCATTTAGGTTTATTGTTCATAGTTTCTTTTTGGTTCCTCTTGAACACTGCGAATCTTCCGGCAGTGTATATCTATACCGTCATGGTATTTGGGCTATTTTGGTGCAGTCGGTTTAGTCGAAAAATAAAACTTACGATTACCGGCGGAATAGTGGGCTCATTTCTTTTGCTAGTTTTTACAGCTTGGCCATCTATGAAAATGTATCAGGTAGTTCGGCTTTTGGCATTTGTCAATCCAGAACAGTATGCAGAGGGGGAGGGCTATATGATGTTGCTCCTCCAAGAACATATATCAAAGGCAGGTTGGTTTGGAAACGTACTGAATAGTGGAGTGATACCAGATGTCCACGCCGATTTTGTTTTTGCTGGCTTTACATATTACTTTGGCTGGCTAGCTGCCTTTGCACTATTCACCATTCTTGCACTTTTTATAGTGAGAATTATATTGATTGCTCGAAACGTCCATGATCCATTTGGCAAGCTGTTGTTAGTGGGCGCAGTTGCGCTGTATACGGTTCAGTTAGTTAGCAATATTGCAATGACGTTAGGATTGATTCCGATTACTTCCATTTCTTTGCCGTTCATCAGTTACGGCTTAATGCCGATTTTGCTGAATGCTTTTATAATAGGTGTTGTGTTGAGTGTTTATCGGCGGAAGGACTTGACGTCTATGAGATCGGCGCAGCCACAGCAATAGGTGGGGAAACCCGAAGAGTAGATGCTTCGGGGTTTTGCCGTTTGTTTAGATAGAGAAAATGTTTGTTTCTGGAGTGGGTAGCCAAGTTTTCCGAAAAGGTAGCTCAGTTAGTCCTCAGGGTAATCCAGTTAGCGAAATAGGTAGTCGAGTTTCGCCGAGGTAGTCCAGTTTGCTGAATAGGTAGCTCAGTTTGTCTCTGAGGTAGTCCAGTTAGCTAAATAGGTAGTTGAGTTCCACCGGGGTAGTCTAGTTTTGCAAAAAAGGTAGTTCAGTTCGCCCCTGAGGTAGTCCAGTTTCCGAAACCAGTAGCCGAGTTCATTAACCTTAAGACTGCGCACCAAGCTCCCGCGAGCGTGCTGTCGCTTTATCAATACATTCTCCAATCGCTTCTTTAAACAATCTACCTTCCAATGCTTTTAATCCTGCTTCAGTCGTGCCATTCGGACTCGTTACATTTTTCCGCAATTCCGCTGGTTCTGTGCCCGTTTCTTTCATCATCGCCGCGGCGCCTTCGAGTGTTTGGATGATAAGAGAGCGTGCGACGTCTTTGGAAATGCCTTTGGCGATTGCGGCTTCTTCAAGGGCTTCTGCCAAATAGTAAACATAAGCAGGTCCACTGCCGGATAGGGCGGTGACTGCATGAAGATCGTCTTCTTCGACTTCTTTCACGAGACCGATGGCTTCCAATAGACCGAGGACATGCTTACGCAAAGTTTCATCGACAGCATTATTCATAGCAACACCAGTTGCTGATTTACCGATTGTTGCAGAGGTGTTTGGCATGGAACGAGCGACTGGCCTTGTGCCGAGTCCATTTTCAATCGTCTCGATGGAAACGCCCGCAATGACAGATAAAACAGCTGCTTGTGTCGTAAGAAGAGGGCGAATGTCCGACATCGCCTGATGAATGTCTTTCGGTTTTGTCGCCAGTACAACTAAATCGGCTGTTTTCAATGCTTCTTTATTTTTACAAACGATCGAAATACCATATTTATTTTGTAGTGAAATCAGTCTTTCGTCATCTGATTTATTCATCACATAGACTTGCTGTGGCTCAATGACACCTTGTTTAACAATCCCTGCAATAACGGCTTCTGCCATTGAACCTGCACCTATAAATACAATTTTCTTCATATCAATCACTCCTTCATTCAAATAAAAAAACATGCGCTCTCATCCTTTAATAGAAGGACGAAAACGCATGTTTCCGCGGTACCACCTAGTTTTACTAGCTAATTATATGGCTAGTACATCTCGTTCTTTCGTAACGCGAAAGGCACGGCCGGGTTTCCACGGCAGCTCAGAAGGAGGTTCAGGGTAGGAGGGGGACTGTGGCTTTCAGCCGGTGACCACATTTTCTGTTGTCCATTTCTACCAGTACTAATCTTCGTCTACGCTTATCGTTTCATGAATTAGAATGATTATTACACGTTGTCTGAACAAAGTCAACATTCTGTCCGGTTATTGGTTTGCCTGAATGAAAAACCAGACGACACCGATGACCGCGATGGCGACTAATACGGCCAATGTTACTTTGACCGCACTCACCGGTGATTTTCCACTAACCTTGCCTGTCTGGCCATTGACAAGGAAACGATAAATTTTATTATTAAAGCTAAAGGATGAAATCCAAATAGGTAATAAAATATGCTTATACGTAATCCCTGTATAGTCGGTGGAAACACTTACTATTTGGACTTCATCGCCATGGACTTGCCCGTGAATTCCACTCCTAATCCCCTGGTCAATCATTCCTTTAGCATCTGTCCAGCCATCCTTTAGTGGAATAGAATATCTTTCTGCTAAAAAGCCCGATAGATAGGGAGTTTTATAATCAACCAGTTCATGTAGACGAAAAGGCTCAATATGATCAATCAACCCACTAGCTACATTGCGAGAAGCTTTGACTAATACATCATCAAAAAACTCACTATAACGGCCGTGTTCCGTGCGCCATCTAATTTTCCGTACCTGTTCGGTCACTTGTTTCGGTTTGCCGTCTTCCATGACAGTTCGCGTTACCATGACATAATAATACGTACCAATTCTGACGACATAGCCGGAATCCGTTTGCGAATCAAATGTCCAATAGGGAATATAGGCACCTGATAATTTATCTAATGTATACGACTTTTTTAGCTTGTTTGGGGCAAAATATCTTTTTCGTATCCACACTTTAAATTTATCAATCGCTTCTTCCTTTGGAACTTGAAAGGGCAGTACCAATGCGGGCTTGATGCCGGCGTGATGCTCACTGACGGTGATGTGTGATGAGCCGCAAAATGAACAGAAATCTGCTACCTTATCTTTATCCAATAGTGTTTCCGCACCACAGTTAGCACATTTAAACACTCTTTTTTCATCGTCCCAGCCATGATCGTCTTGTTCTAGTGCTTGTAAAAAATCATGTTCAATCGTATTGTGCTGAGTCATTTCAATTTCCCGTTCGCTTCCACAAAACGGGCATTTTAGTGTCCCACTCGTGGGATCAAATACTGCATTACCACCACAGGAAGGGCATTTCGTCACTTCTGTCTGTTCGACTGTATAGGATTCGTTTTCTTCACCTGTCATGAGACCACCCCATTTGCATGCATGTTATAGCGTATCTCCACAGTCGCCACAGAATTTTGCTGTTGGTGTATTTTTCTTGCCGCATTTCGTACAAGTTTTTTCTGTTACTTGCTGTGTGCCACATTCTCCGCAGAATTTGGCATCTGCATTGATTGGAGCTTGACAGCTAATACAAGGGACTTTCTCGGTTTGAACCGTTTTGCCACATTCTCCACAAAATTTAGCGGTTGCTAGAATTTGTGCTTGGCAATGCGGACAGTTTATTTTGGCTGGCTGTGCTGCCGCTGGTTGTTGTGGGGATGCTGAAAATGCATTGGCCATCATGCCGCCGAGAGCAGCACCTGCACCAAGTCCCGCACCAGCGCCTGCCAATCCGCCGCCTTCATTGCGAGCTGCTTCACGAATTGCTTCCGCCGCTTGGTATTGCTGATACTGATTCATGTCACCGAGTACGCCCATCGTTGTGCGCTTATCCATCGCTTTTTCGACTTCTTCAGGCAATGATAAGTTTTCAATATAGAGGGAAGTGATGTCGAAGCCGAACGCGTTGAAGCGTTGTTTCATCTTCGTTTGCCCTTGCTCGCTCAATTCATCGTAATGCATCGCCAAATCCAATGCAGGAATTTTTGACTCCGCAAAAAGATCTGTCAATCCGGACAAAATCATCTTTTTCAGTTGATCCTCAATTGCATTTGTCTCGTAAGATGCACTCGTTCCAAACAGTTCTTTGAGAAATACAGTTGGTTCAGATACTCGGTAGGAATAAATCCCATAACCCCGTAAACGAATCATGCCAAATTCAGCATCCCGCATCATAATTGGGTTAGAAGTGCCCCATTTTTGATTGACAAATTGCTTTGTATTGACAAAATAGACTTCGGCTTTAAAAGGTGATTCAAAGCCGTGTTTCCAGGATTTTAACTTCGTCAAAATCGGCATATTTTGTGTATACAAGAGATGTCGCCCAGGCCCAAAGACGTCTGCAATCTCGCCTTCATTGACAAAAATCGCGACTTGCGATTCTCGTACAGTTAACTCTGCACCCATTTTAATTTCATTGTTTTCAACGGGGAAGCGGTAGACTAACGTATTTGTACTGCTATCCGTCCATTCAATGACTTCGATAAATTGACTTTTGAAAAATCCGAATAAGCCCATGTAGACACTCTCCTAACTAAGATAATGATTCTGTGAATTTAATTTTATTATAGCATATTTTAAGAAATCAAAAGGTGACGTCCCTCTCTAAAAAAGGTACAATGAACTGAATACTCATTCATTTATACAAAGGGGACTTTTATTGATGATACATAAAATTATACTTCCAACACCATTCGCAGTTGGCGATGTTAATTCATTTCTTGTAAAAGGGGATACGCTGTCGCTCGTCGATGCAGGACCAAAAACACCCGAGGCCTACGCGGCGCTTGAGCATGGCATTAAGGAAGCGGGGTATGCATTCAACGATATTGAACAAGTCATTTTGACACATCACCATCCTGATCACGCCGGATGGATTGACGCATTTGATCGGGCAAATGTGTTGGGGCATACCTATAACGATCTTTGGCTGAAGCGGGACGACGATTTCTTCCAGTATCATGATGCATTTTACTTGGAGCGTCTTTTGGAAGAAGGGGTTCCTGAGGAATATCTCTTCTGGGTCAAGCGCATGAAGCGCTCCGCCGCGTTAATGGGGGAGAGACCGCTCGATCGTCTACTTGCCGAGGGAGATGCACTGCCTGGACATGAAGGTTGGACGGTCATGGAAACACCAGGACATGCGCAAAGTCATCTCGTTTTTTGGCATGAACAAACGGGCGAAATGATTGGTGGGGATCTTGTGCTTGAAAAAGTATCTTCTAATCCACTCATTGAGCCGCCACTTGATCCGAAGATGGGACGTCCGCGTTCGCTATTACAATATAACGCGTCATTGAAACGGCTACTAACATTGCCTATTGATATCATTTACAGCGGGCATGGCAATGACGTGCGCAATATTCATCCGCTGATTGAAGGTCGCCTGGTGAAGCAGCGTGAACGAGCGATGAAGGTGTTGGCTATGATGGACGGTGGACCGCGCACGATTTTTGAACTCACAAAAGAGTTATTCCCGGCTGTTTATGAAAAAGAATTAGGGCTGACATTGTCCGAAACAATTGGTCAAACAGATTATCTTGTCGATGAGGGGCTTGTTGTTGAAACATGTGACGAAGGCGGCGTCTATCACTATGAACAAGCGTAAATCAGTTGTCGTGACAGGCGCGACGAGCGGTGTTGGCTATGCGCTGACGAAAAGGCTGTTGCTAGAAGGTCATACTGTTTGGGCAACGGGTAGAGCACCGGATAAGCTATGGGAATTGCAAAATGCAGGTGCACAAACAGTACCTGCGGATTTGTCCGACAAAGAGGAAATGGAACGGTTGTTGGCTCACATTGGTACGCCGGATGTTGTTATTTTTTCTGCTGGTGTAGGAGCGTTCGATTATGCCTACGAAATGTCGGATGAAGTAATCGAGAATATGATGGCTGTCAACGTCGTTGCGCCTATGCAACTGACTAAGCGATTGTTGACGGGGATGATGGAACGTAAAAGTGGGCACTTCATTTTTCTTGGGTCGCAAGCCGGAAAAGTAGCGACACCGAAAGCATCCATCTATGCAGCGTCGAAGCATGCCATTATCGGCTATACCAACGCATTGCGTATGGAAGTGGCACCATTTGGTATCGCCGTTACAACAATCAATCCTGGGCCAATTGACACGCCCTTTTTGGATTTGGCAGATGATACAGGCACCTACCGAACATCACTAGGCAGGCATTTATTGGCGGTGGAAGATGTTGTCGATGCGGTGATGAAAACAGTGGCACGTCCGGTGAGGGATGTCAATTTACCTTGGTATATGGGGGTTACGAGTAAATTCCATGCTGTCGCGCCAACGCTTGTAGAACGGCTGGGGCGTAAGTATTTTATGAAGAAATGAGTTAGCTGGAGGGATTGTTTGATGAAAAAAAGATTTAAAGAAAAATTAAAAGAACACGTCAGTGGAGGCATTATTAAAATTGTAGTGGATACTGAAACAGGTGTAAATTATCTCATCACAAGTGGTCTTGGATTGAGTGGAATGACTCCGTTGCTAGATAAAGATGGGAAAGTAGTGATTGATTAATTAATGTCAAGTAGCTGGGACATCTCATTGTATGTACCATGAGCAAATAAAGCAGTACTACCGGTCCCTTCCCATTAACTGATGGAAAGGGATTTTTTTTATGTCATTTCTTGTGGAAAATCATTCCGATTGAATTTGAACGTATGTTCTGTATATACTATTGATAAGAATGAATGTTCGGAAGAGGGTATTCGTATGTATGAACAGTTACCAGACCGACAAATCGTCTGCCTTGATATGCGTAGCTTTTATGCCAGCTGTGCGGCGGTGATTGAAGGGCTCGATGTCACGAAGACCCCTATTGCCGTTATTGGCAATAAACAAAAGAAAGGCGGAATTGTCCTGGCGGCATCTCCCATGCTGAAGGAAAAGTTTCGTGTACAGTCTTGCATGCGGCTATTTGAAATTCCAGATGATCCCGCGATTCATCTTATCGAACCACAGATGGCGTTATATATTGATATATCAATGGAAATTGTCCGATTGCTAAATAATTATGTGCCAAAAGAAGCTATCCATGTTTATAGTATCGATGAAAGTTTTATTGACCTAGGTGGGACGGAGCGATTATGGGGACCTGTGGAAGAGACGGTTAAACGGATACAAGACGATCTTGAAAACCAATTTCAATTACGCTCAGCATGTGGAATTGGACCGAATATGCTGTTGGCCAAACTGGCCCTTGATATCGAAGCAAAAAAGACGGGCGTCGCGCGGTGGACTTATGAGGATGTCCCTACAAAGCTATGGCCTGTCGCACCGTTAAGTCGCATGTGGGGAATCGGCAGTCGATTGGAAAAGACATTGAACGACATGGGAATATTCTCTGTCGGCGATCTTGCCCACGCGCCTCTTGAAACGCTAGAAAAGAAATTCGGCCTTATGGGCAACCAATTATATCATCATGCGCATGGTATCGACTTGTCCGAACTAGGCGCCCCACTCGTTGAAGGACAAAAGAGCTATGGGAAAGGGCAAGTGTTGTATCGCGATTATAATAAACGAGAAGATGTACTCACGGTCATGCTTGAAATGTGCGAAGACGTTGCAAAGAGGACAAGGGAAGCGAGGAAGGCAGGGCGCACGGTTCATTTGTCTATCGGCTATTCGAAACGAGCACTGTCTGGTGGTTTTAGCCGTTCGCGTTCGATAGGCGAGGCGACCAATGAAACAATGAAAATCTATCAGCTATGTATAGCATTATTCGATAAGTTTCATGACGGTAGTCCGGTTCGGCGTTTATCGATTAGCCTAACAAATTTGGAAGATGAGCATTCCATGCAGCTCAGCCTATTCGATGATCGTTCAGAACGAACCCGGCAATTAGGTGCAACCATTGATGCACTCAGAAATAAATATGGATCGAACGCCATTCTTCGTGCAGTGTCTTATACAGAAGCCGGAACAGCTATTGAGAGAGATAAGTTGATTGGCGGGCATAAGAAATAGTGGTGTTATTTTAGAGGTATTCTCAAATTTGTGTGGAATACTAATTATTCGGGGGAGCTAGAATCGGACGAATGAAGTGCTTCTATGGAAATTAAACATAAACGATTATGTAAGGAATTATCCAAATGATTTTGCAGACATATGATGACTTCTCTATAGCGAAGAAGAACAGGAGGTGCAACATGAACTTTGTAGTAACAGAAGAAATGATATTGAATGACCTTATCGATACTTGTAAACGATATTTTGAATTTAAAGTATTAGAAGCTACACCTATAAAACGTGGATGGCTAAATTTAAAGTGGAAAATAACAACAGATTCCGGCGTTTTTTTGCTCAAGCAATACAACAAAGAAAGATACAAACTATATAATCGTGAAGATCTAATAGTAGCTTTCTCTCAACAAATGCGGCTACATCAGGGAGGGCTTCGGTGCCCTAAGCTCTATTCTTATGAAGGACAGTATCTTTTAGAATCGGATAAGGGCGAACTGTTTATGTTAATGGAATATTGTGATGGTGCTGTCATCCCTCCAGGTAAATTAAATGTTCATCAAATGTATGATTTAGGACGAGTCACCGGCAATATGCATCATTTGTTAAATGACGGTACATTTGGGCTTAAGAGAAGCCCCGAATTTATTCCCCCAAGTCGTGAGGAACGTTTAACTCATTGGGAATCTGCTTGGAATCATGCAAATAATATGAACAAATCAGATGTATTACCCATATTAGAAACACAATATAACGTAACTAAAACTATAAATCTGGCAGGTTTTAATCTGAATGCAACTGGTTGGGCTCATCGGGATCTCTGGGTGGATAATTTATTGTTTAAAGAGGAGAAAGTAAGTTCTATTTTAGATTTTGATCGAATGAAATATGATTACCCACAGCTCGATGTTGCAAGAGCTGTCATGTCCGGGGCTTTATATAAAAATAACTTTGATGTTTCTCTTGTTCAAGCTTTTATAGAAGGATATAGTGAGCACTGTTTAGTTGACAAAGGGTTCATAAGCAGCTCTTTAAAAATGTTATGGTTTATGGAAAGTACATGGTGGATAGACTCAAGCATGGATCAGCATAGTGGACCACCAGAACGTTTTGCAGAGGAAATGCTATGGCTATCTGAGAATCAACAAGAACTAGAGTCTATGTTTGGGAATACATAATGCTCGGTCATATAGTCATGGATTCTAGCGAATATGAAAACTGTATGATCCGTGGCTTCGCCCACTAAAATGGAGGATATAAGCATGAATATAAACACTTCAGAAAATCCTTGGACTTCCTCGGTCGCTATTCACAGTGACCTTCTTGCGACTAAGGAACTCATCTATAATCCTTGTGGGTTTGAGTGTTCTCAGCCACTAATAGAGGCACAAAACGCGGAATATGGGGCCTATGTCTATCGAGTGAATACCCTCTCCGTTAGATTTCGTGTTGCTAAAATTACGCCGACAAAGGTCGGGCAGTTCGTGACGTTATGGGAGAGAAGTGAGGCGGGACCAATCCAACCATATGATTTATCAGATTCAGTAGATTTATTCGTGATTAGTGTTCGTGAAGGCGATAATTTTGGTCAGTTCGTCTTTCCAAAAGCTTTGCTATGTGATCATGATATCGTCTCTGAAAATGGGCAAGGTGGCAAACGAGCTATCCGTGTCTATCCATCTTGGGACAAGCCGACGAGCCGCCAAGCTCAAAAAACACAGGACTGGCAGATAAACTATTTCTTGGAGATACCTACAAATAGACCGATAGATTGTGAGCGTGTTCAAAAGTTTTATGAGCTGAAACATTAGTAGGGAAATACAAATAAAGGGGTCATGAAATGTTTCAATACTTGCAACCAGGTGATCAAATAGGAATCTTTTCGCCATCGGCACCCGCGACAGTTACTGCACAGCTACGATTTGAGAGAAGTAAACGATTTTTAGCAAGTAAGGGATTTGAAATCGTAGAAGGAAATTTAACAGGAAAAATAGATACTTATCGTGCGGGCACGCCCAAAGAAAGAGCAGCAGAACTAAACGAATTACTACGAAATCCTGCTATTAAACTTATTATGTCTACAATTGGAGGTACAAATTCAAATAGTATATTGCCTTATATTGATTACGAAGCATTTAAAGCCAACCCTAAAATAGTCGTGGGTTATTCTGATGCAACCGCAGTATTATTGAGTTTATATGCCAAAACAGGGATTCCAACTTTTTATGGACCAGCTTTGATTCCGTCATTCGGTGAATTTGAACCACTTGTCGAGGATACCTATCGCTATTTTGAAAATATCTTTATGACATCGCAAAGTCTACCTTACGAAATTCCAATGCCCTCATTTTGGTCAGACGAGGCAGTGAATTGGGAAACGAAAACAAAGGAAAAAATGTTATATAAAAATGAATGGATTACTGTCATGGATGGTCGAGCGGAAGGAAGATTGATTGGCGGTAATTTGAATGCCATGTATGGCATGTTAAGTAGCCCATATATGCCTGAGATTCAACAAGGTGACATCCTGTTAATTGAGGACTGTGCTAAAGATACAGCTATTATCGAAAAAAACTTTGCCATGCTCAAATTGAGTGGTATTTTGGATAAAGTAGGCGGTATTATTTTAGGGAAACATGAATGCTTTGACGATTTAGGAACGGGTCGTAAGCCATATGAAGTGCTGTTAGAAATACTAGATGATGTGACCATTCCGGTGCTTGCGGAATTCGATGCATGTCATACACATCCTATGCATCCGATGCCAATCGGGCGCAATGTCGCATTGGATGCAACGAATAAGAAGGTGTATTTAACAGAAAAGTGGATTTGATGATATCGTTGGTTTGGCCAGATTTACTTATCGAAATATGAAAAAATTATGAACTCTAACCAAGCATAAGACTTTTTTCGTTCAATAAAATAAAGCATCCTCGGTATTCGAGAGATGCTTTATTTTACTTATTAGTAATATTTTAGTTTTATTACACATGAATAATTGGTAATCTTTATGAAGGGAATTATATATAAATAGACAGATGGGAACGTATGTGTGGTATAATGTAAGAGCAATTAAATAGGGATTCAAGGGGAATCAGCACTCCTGTTTCTTGTTCTAGTCATGGTCTATTCGCCTGACGGAAGGGGGTGTTGTATGTGAGCGTGTTTCAAGCAATTGTTCTTATGATTAGCTTCGGTAGCCTAATCGTTGCTGTCATCGCATTATCACAAAAGAAATAACCCGCCCTTGAGCCTCCAAGCAAATGAGCGGATTATTCTGTAGAGTTTGCTGATCGCCTTTGAAGCGATACTATTTTATTGCAAAGCCGTTTGATGGTTGCACATCAGACGGTCTTTTTAATATATGCTACTTCACTACTAGTATACGTTGTGTACTTCCGAATTTCAAGTTCGTTGCGATAGGTGTAGGGAATTTAGATTTTGATCCCACTGGCTGAATTGTTGATTAATTATCGAAGTACTGAGGGTTGAGAGAATTTTGATGAGTATATGGATGCATTTGATTGATGTATTGATAGGTGCTGTTGTCATTTGCTCTATTGCAATCGATAGGCGGTCCAATAAATGTGGATGGCTTAATGGGAGCAATTGCTTTTTCCCATTGATTTTCATCAAGACAATAGGTGTGCGCCATAATATTTGCAGGCGTTAGTGTTAAAAGGTCAGAGCCTAAAATTACTTCTGGAGTAGGTGCATTAAAAATCCCAAGAAAATGAGTGTCATCAGCCGTGGATACCATGTAATGCCACCAGCCCTGGGGTACGTTTGCTACCTGTCCGGGTGTAATCGGATAATCTTGAATTTGCTTTGTAAAAGGGTTGAGTAATGACACAGTAACAGCTCCGGAAATACAATAAAGTAGCTCTGCAGCATGTTGGTGGTAATGGGGCTCAATAACATTCCCAGCGTTAAGAAAAATATCAAGTAAAGACACATTTTCTAGCGTGTTTAATTGGTCGATACCAAGTACGTTAATAAAATTTTGATTATCTTTTTTGAAAAGCGGACTGTTATTCATATCAAAAGTGAACTGTGTTGCTGGTGACGTGTAATCGGTAGTTGAACCCATAAGTACATCCTTCCTTCATAATCTCAAATATGCGTGATTAGCACATTTATACAGGGTATGTTTGAATTCATTTTTGTGTGATAACAGCTCATAAACAATACCTTGCCAAAAGTATATAAATACATTTATAATAAGAACTAATGTTCTTGCATGATGGAAAGGAGGACGTGCAAATGATTCGTGATCGCGGGCATATCAAATGGACAGCGATGATGTTACCGGAACACTTGACCAAGCTACGTGAGTGGGTTGGGGAAGATGGCTACGAAGAAAAACCGGATATAGACGAATGGACGTTGCAAGAGTTTCAACAGCAGTTAGCTATTGCTTACCAATCGCAGTGTGAAATTCGAGTCAAGACCTGGAACAAGGGGATGCTTGCTGATATAACAGGTACCTTAACTAAGCTAGATGAACAGGCCCAGCTCATTTATGTAACGGATGGGTTAACTATGCAGAAGCTATTGTTGAACACCATTGTGGGAATTGAAACGGTTACGCTCGATTGATTACGCTTAGTGTTCATGCTCGTCTATTTGCTCTTTCAAGACAGTTAATAGCATGAAGCCTTCAGACAATGAATCCTGATTGCAGCCTTCCAGAGTATATGTAAGCACTTGTTGACCATCCCCTGTGACAAGATTCGTACAGGTCATAGTAACCTTGGCAGGATCATTTCCTCTGTTGTTATTTTTAGAGCGATCAATTTCAAAATGGATTAATGAACCATCAAAAGTCAAATTATAAAGTGTCGGATCCCCCTCGAGCGTGTAATTCGCAATCCGTATTGAATCCCGCTTATCCGATTCAATACTGTCCAAGAATAATTCAAAGTTTGGAAAGTTATAAACGGGGCCGTTCATATTAATGACATCTCCGTTTTTTACTGCTTTTTCGCTATCATACGAACAAGCTGATAGTAGTACGATTCCAAGAATCCAAAGTGGGTAAAGAAGTTTCTGCATTTTATCCCTCCAATAATTAACTAGACTCATCACCTTCACTATATGGTTTTATCACGAGTTATATTACTGTTATTATTTCGAAATCCGAATAATTTAAAACTCGGACCTTTTCTATTGTTCAGACATTTGCTAAACTATTCAAAGGGCAATTTGAATCAGTGGGAATCTAAACTCCCTGCTGTTTCAAAATTCGGATGTAATTAGGCCGAGGCATAAATTGATTTTTAAAGAAAAGTAGGGGAAGTCAAGTGAAAGTCTTAGTACAACTGAGTTGGTTTTTTAAACAACAAAAAAAGCAATATATATTTGGGGTTGTCATGCTTGTATTCGTATCGCTCTTGCAGCTTTTGCCACCGAAAATCATCGGGATTATTGTCGATGATATTACAGTAGGCGAATTGACGGCTACGGGATTGACAAAATGGCTTGTGATCTTGGGAGTGGCAGGCGCACTCATGTATGTTGCACGTTTTTACTGGCGTGTGATGATTTTTGGTTCAGCCGTTCTATTATCCCGAACGATGCGCGAAAAATTATTCAATCATTTCACGAGAATGTCACCGTCTTTCTACCAAAAAAGGCGGGTGGGGGATTTAATGGCCCATGCAACGAATGATATTAATGCTGTGCAGCAAACTGCAGGCATGGGGGTATTAACACTTGTTGATTCCATTTCAACGGGTGGATTGGTTATATTGACAATGGCCATCACCATCAACTGGAAATTAACATTGATTGCCCTCATTCCGCTACCGTTTATGATTTTTATGACGGGCTATTATGGAAAATTGTTACGTAAACGATTCCGATTTGCACAAGAAGCTTTTTCTAATTTGAATGACAAGACACAGGAAAGTATATCTGGTATTAAGGTCATCAAAACATTTGGCCAGCAACAGGAAGATATTGAGGATTTCACAAATTTATCGACCGATGTTGTCGCTAAAAATATGCGTGTCGCCAAAATTGATGCTTTATTCGATCCAACGATTACAGGAATCTTTGCGATTTCGTATATTTTATCCTTCTTTTTCGGAACAAAGTTTATCATAGCGGACGAAATGTCTATTGGTGATATGGTGGCGTTTAGTACATATCTGGGTCTTCTCGTTTGGCCGATGTTGGCATTTGGGTTCCTTTTCAATATAGTGGAACGCGGAAATGCTTCTTACAGCAGAATTAAGGAATTATTGTCTATAGAACCAGAAATCAAAGACTTACCCGGTGCGATCGATAAAAGACCGGAAGGCGATCTCTATTTCGATATAGATGAATTCAAATTCCCTGAGGATGAGCGTCCCGCCTTGAATAATGTTCACTTCACGTTGAAACGGGGAGAAACGATGGGGATTGTAGGGAAGACAGGCTCAGGGAAAACGGCAATCCTGAAATTATTGCTCAGAGAATTTGAAGGATACAAAGGAAGCGTTGTGTATGGTGATAATCCCATCAATCAGTACAAGCAGCAACGTTTACGGGAATCTATTGGTTATGTACCACAAGATCACTTCTTATTCTCCACAACGCTTTCTGAAAATATTGCGTTTACCAATCCTAAGATTGCGACGGAGAAGATTTATGAGGCGGCACGACTTGCGCATATCCACGACGACATTTTAGGGTTTACGGAAGGTTATGACACTGTGGTCGGAGAACGTGGCGTATCGCTTTCAGGTGGTCAAAAGCAACGGGTCTCCATTGCACGTGCATTGATTATGGAACCAGAATTATTGATTTTGGATGATTCATTATCGGCAGTTGATGCTAAAACAGAAGAAGCGATTTTGGAATCACTTAAACAAACACGGACAGGCGAAACGACGATTATTACATCGCATCGTTTAAGCGCCATTCAACATGCACATAAGATTATCGTCCTAGACGAAGGAACAATCGTTGAGGCGGGTACGCATGAGGAATTAATCGAAATGGATGGGAAATATAAAGAAATGTATGATTTACAACAATTAGAAGTGCTTGTTGAACAAGGAGGTGAGGAGTAATGTCAGTGGAGAAACAACCAAAACTAACGGCGAAAGATCAGTGGTTGGTCTTCAAAAGGCTATTAAGCTACGCGCTCCCTCATAAGAAAAGTATACTCATTGCACTCACCTTGTTAGTATTTACAACGATTGGTAGCATTATAGGGCCATTAATTATTCAACGATTCATTGACAATCATTTAACACCGATGAGTTTCCCAAAGGATACCATCATGACTATCACGATTGTCTATATTAGTATTCAAGTGTTTATCGTCGTGGTGTCTTATTTCCAACTGATACGTTTCCAGGATATTGCCCTGAAAATTATTCAACAAATGCGGATTGACGTATTTTCAAAAGTCCAAGGGCTTGGCATGCGTTATTTTGATAAAACACCAGCAGGAAGTATCGTGTCGCGCGTTACAAACGATACGGAATCTATCAAAGAAATGTTCGTTAGTGTCATTGTGACATTTTTACAAGCCATTTTTGTTTTAATCGGTGTTTATATTGCCTTATTTTCACTAGATGTCAAGCTAACATTTATGTCATTGATATTATTGCCTTTATTCTTAATAGTCATTGTCATTTACCGACGCTACAGTGCCGATTTTTATCAAGATATTCGTGAGCGTTTAAGCCAACTAAATGCTAAAATTGCTGAATCATTGTCTGGCATGGGGATGGTACAAGCATTTAGACAGGAAGAACGATTAGAGATCGAATTTGATGATATTAATGAAAAACATTTCCGGGCGGGGATGCGCAATATTAAATTTGATAGTGTGTTGCTAGGACCCGCGATTGACCTGTTGTATGCAGTAGCCATTGTTTTCATCCTAGGTTATTTCGGATTTTCGTCACTTGACAATGCGATTGAAGTGGGAATTCTTTATGTATTCACGACATTAATTGGACGCATTTTCCAGCCTGTTCAACAAGTAATGCAACGGCTATCTATTTTCCAACAAGCTCTTGTTTCTGCATCCCGCGTGTTTAAATTGATGGATGATCCAGATATGGAACCGGAACAACAGGATAGCGGTAATGCTGAAATACAAGATGGGAAAATTGAATTTCGCGATGTGACGTTTTCGTATGATGGAAAAATGGATGTGTTGAAAAACATTTCATTCACCGCAAATGCGGGCGAAACAGTTGCCCTTGTCGGACATACAGGTAGCGGAAAAAGCTCTATCATCAATTTGTTGATGCGTTTTTATGAATATGAGCGCGGTGAAGTCTACATTGATGGTATTTCATTGAAGGAGTTTCCAAAGCAAGAACTGCGCAAGAAAATGGGACTAGTTTTGCAAGATCCATTCCTGTTTTACGGAGATATTGAAAGCAATATCCGTTTGCATCATCAAGAGATGACCTCTGCGGAAGTGAGAGCGGCCGCTGAATTTGTTCAGGCAAATGAATTTATTGAAAGGTTACCTGACAAATATGCACAAAAAGTGACAGAGCGCGGTTCGACCTTTTCAAGCGGTCAACGTCAGCTTGTCGCGTTCGCACGGACGATTGCAACGAATCCAAAAGTGCTTGTTCTCGATGAAGCAACAGCAAACATTGACACAGAAACAGAAGTCGCAATCCAGGCAAGCTTGGAGAAGATGCGCAAAGGACGTACAACGATTGCCATTGCTCACCGGTTGAGTACGATTCAAGATGCAGAACTGATACTTGTTCTTCATAAGGGAGAGATTGTTGAACGTGGAACGCACCAGGAATTGTTAACGCAGAAAGGACTCTATCATAAGATGTATTTGCTGCAAAATGGTATTTTAGAAGATATCGTTTGAGATACAATTGGCCTACACGAACCTATTTGAGGAACGTGTAGGCCCTTTACCTTAATTCAGCAGGGGTCCAAACCCCTGCTGAATTAAGGTAAAGCCTTCGGCGGATGTCACAGATTTTGAAAGGAGTGAATTGAGCAATCTGGACGCAATCGCGTCAAGGCGCAATTGATTGTGTATGATGTTAAAATGTCATAAACTGTTCACAGACAAATTAGGCGTATTCCGACGCATCTTTTGATACGATTAGGACAGAAAAGATAGAAGGGGAGAGAATAATGGCACCAGACCTAAATCTATTTCTCGCTTTCGGCGCCGGATTTTTAAGTTTTATATCACCTTGTACATTGCCACTATATCCAGCATTTCTTTCGTATATTACAGGCATGTCACTAGATGATTTGAAATCAGATTCGAAACGCATGAGCAAAAGTGGGATGTTACACACACTGTTCTTTTTAATCGGTTTTTCACTTATTTTTGTTGTACTTGGCTTTGGTTCATCATTCCTAGGTCGATTCTTCATTGAAAATCAAGAAATTCTAAGGCAAGTGGGAGCTATTTTCATTGTCTTATTTGGTGTGATGATCGCGGGTTTATTTACACCCAAGTTTCTTATGCAGGAAAAGAAGCTACAGTTTAAAAATAGACCTTCTGGCTACTTCGGGTCCGTGCTAATTGGACTTGGATTTGCAGCGGGCTGGACGCCATGTTCCGGACCTATCATCGGGGTAATTATCAGCTTAGCTGCTGCCAATCCAGGATCTGGTATGGTATATATGCTAGCCTATGTCCTTGGTTTTGCAATACCGTTCTTCATCTTATCATTCTTTGTGACAAGGCTTGCTTGGATTCGGAAATCTAGTGGAATCATTATGAAAATTGGTGGTTACATCATGATTGCAGTCGGAATTCTGTTGTTCTTTGATGGCATGACGTACATCATCAGCTTACTGAGTCCGATTTTTGGGGACTTTACGGGTTTTTGATGGAATAAAGAGGGGGATCACTCGTGAAACAAATAGCTTCGTTTGAAGAATGGGTTGAGACAATCAAGCTGAAAAATGAGTTGCTTCTCTTCGTGAAAACCAATAATTGTTCAGTCTGCGATGGATTATACCCGCAAGTGGAAGTATTAAAAGTAGACTATCCAATCCCTTTTTATCAAGTGAATATAGCGCAAGTGCCGGAAATAGCGGGACAGTTGTCATTGTTTACGGCACCGGTCGTCTTATTGTTTTACGGCGGCAAAGAGTATACGCGATTTGCCCGATTTGTTCGGATAGAAGAGTTAAAGCAACGTTTAGCAGAGGTTATCGAACGGGGGAAACAAGATTGAGCGAATTGATCGAAATGATTTTCACAAAAGTACCCCCGGTTTATCTAATTATTGGTTCAACGGTTATCGCGTTGTTCATGGGCATACTGGCACTCATCGTTCGAACGAAAGCCGCAAAGAAGCCGGTAACAGCAAAAAGGATTATCCTACCGCCTCTTTTTATGTCAACTGGTGCGTTGATGTTTTTCTTCGAAGAATTCAGAGTCGCCCCGCTACAAATTGTGGAGGCTCTCATTGTTGGGGTGCTTTTCTCCGTCATTTTGATTAAAACAACACACTTCGAGCGGAAGGACAATGGCATTTACGTTAAACGTTCAAAAGCATTTCTATTTATCTTACTGGGACTGCTCGTTGTACGGCTTGTTGGGAAGCTCATACTAAGCAATACAATCGACGTTGGTGAGTTGGGTGGCATGTTCTGGATTCTTGCATTCGGCATGATTGTTCCGTGGCGAATTGGAATGCTAACGAAGTTTTACTCGCTTCAACAGAGGCACATCTCAGCTGAATAACCAAAAAAGGTGCTCACACAACTCTGTGGGCACCTTTTGCTGAATTAAGATCAATTACGTCTCGGCGTAATTGCGTCCAGATTTTGAATTGTGCTTGCACAATTCGCTCCCTCCAAAATCTGTGACATCCGCCGGAGGCTTAACTTACTTCAGCAGATGTAAGGGACTTTTGCTGAAGTAAGTTAAAATAGATGTTCGTAGGGAGTTAAATCGATATCCATCGATGTTAGCTTTTTACGGAGAAATTTATGGTCCCGCTTTGGTGTTGCTTGTATATAGCCACGAATGATAAGATCGTGATTGATTTTTGGCGCTTTTTCATCTAATGCAATCTCACCAATTTTCCCAGCGATCTTTTGCTTGGCAACAGGTCGGAATAATTCGGGTACTGGGATGACGAGCTCATTTAGCAATAATTTTGCTTCATCATTCCATAGATGAAGGGAGCTTTCTACATAATGCTCTTCCCAGTCAAGCGTCGATTTACCGTCTGCTTTCGGAAATACTTTGAGAAACTTCCGAAACATGAAAAAGCCGCCTATAGCAAAAAGTCCAACGAGAACAAAAGTCCATAAAATAATCAACCACATAAATAAATCTGGCAATAGTCTTCACCTCTTCCATATCTATTCACCATTATAAGAGTATCAGCAAGAAAATACACGAACAATGTATTTCTATACTTAATTTGCTCTTGTCTGCTTAAAGGGGAATGAACTTCACAAAATCGTCAAAATTTCAATAAGTGATTATCGACCAGTTTGCTTGTGAAGGTGAATTACATCCGCTATGATGAACGTATAAATAGTATAGTGAGGGATAAAAGAATGCGTAAAAAGTTATTATTACCGTATGTTTTACTTGTAGTACTTGTACTGGTCGCCTGTTCAGGGCCAGGTGGCTTTAAAGCAGATTTTGAATACCAAATCGCGCCGTTTGAATTTACAAATCAACATAATGAGCAAGTCTCGCTAGATGATTTGGAAGGGCAAGTGTGGTTATCTCAATTTATATTCACGAAGTGTACATCAGTCTGCCCACCGATGATGGTAAATATGGTGGATATCGAAGCAGAATTAGCTGAAGAAGGCATAGAAGACTATAAGATTGTGTCATTTAGTGTTGATCCAGAAGTGGATACACCTGAAGTGCTCCAAGAGTATCTCGATCGATACGATACTCAGGATCAAAGTAAGTGGGAGATGCTAACAGGTTACGCAATGGAGGATATTTCGAAGTTTGCGTTGGAATCCTTTAAGGCAATTGTAGTTGATGATCCGAACTCTGACCAGGTTACACACGGTGTTCAATTCTCGCTTGTCAATCAGCAAGGTCAAATTGTCAAAATGTATAATGGGGTTGAAAACGTACCTTACGAGCAAATTGCTAAGGATATGAAAGCGTTGATTAAAGCAGGTGCCTAAACGAAAAATGTAAGACTGGAACTGATGGGGTGGAAAGAGTCGTGGCAAAAAAGAAAAATAAAGGGTTGTCTATGAAGGTAAAAGCACTACTCATTATTCTTCTTATTCCTATAGCGGTCACCGTTTTTACATTGACTGCTATCATCTGGACAGGTTTGCAAAACCCGGAACTGATTCGGAAATCAGCAAGCGCACTGCTCGAGATGAAGGAGCATCATAGTGTGACGACGATTCCGGAAGAGTATATCCAAGTGTATAAAGATGCAGCTGAATCCTACGGTATTCCGTGGACACTGCTAGCTGCCCATCATCGAATTGAAACTCGTTTTTCGACGATGGATCCCCTTCTTTCGCCAGTAGGGGCAGAGGGGCATATGCAGTTCATGCCTTGTACGTTTGTAGGATGGGGTTACCCAGGTTGTGGTGGACTGGGCAAGGGAGAAATTCCAGAAAAGGATAAAACGAATCCAGCTATTATTAAGCAATATGGTGGCTATGGTGTAGATGCAAATGGTGACGGTATTGCCGACCCATATAATATTGAAGATGCCATGCATAGTGCTGCGAAATACCTAGCAAAAAGTGGAGCGGCTGATGGCGAGCTTGAAAAGGCGATTTTTGACTATAACCGCAGTGAGAAATACGTGCAGGATGTTCTTTATTTCTTCAATGAATTTGAGACATATCGTATTGAAATGGAAAATAAGTAAAAAAGATGGACCCAGTTTATAAGGGTCCATCTTTTTTTGTTGTCGTCATGTCGCTTTACGCATGGTTTTCATGATAAAGCTCACAATGAAGACAAGGATTATCGCACCGATTAGGGCAGGGAACACGTAAAAATCGGATACGCGCCATCCCCATTGTCCAAGTAGTTTGCCACCAATCCAGGCGCCGATAATCCCTGCGATAATATTTCCGATAATGCCGCCCGGAATGTCTTTCCCTAAAATCATACCAGCCAACCAACCGATGATTCCACCGATAATCAAGAACCAAATGAATCCCATTGCATTCCATCTCCTTTGAAGTAATTCGTAGTTGCTTCTGTAGTATTCACAATAACCTTCTTTACAATACTTTAAACAACAAATACGAAAAAATTACCAGAGATTTTTTAGAAGAAGTTAGCGAACAATCGTAGCGCCTAACGTATTTTCAAAATGACGCAATGCCCATTCATGACCCGCAGGATCGAAACTTGCGACCCCTTGTTCATGAATGACGATGTCAAAACCACGGTTATAAGCATCGACAGCTGTGTGAAGGATACAAATATCCGTACAGACGCCTACAAGATGTAACTGCTTAATTTCGCGTGCTCGTAAAAGTAGTTCTAAATCGGTTCCGGCAAATGCACTAAAACGCGTTTTGTCCATCCAATAGATGTCCTTTTTACGCGCTTCGTACAATTGTTGAAGGGAACCATATAAATTTCTTCCAGCAGTCCCTCGGATATTATGTGGGGGAAACTGTTTCGTTTCAGGATGGTGCGGATCGTCGAGTTCATGCACATCAACCGGCATGGCAACAAAATGTCCTTCATTTAAAAATGCTGTTGTCAATTCGGTAATATAATTTTCGAGTGCGATCCCCGGTTTTCCGCATGTTAATGCGCCGTCCTTCGCTACAAAATCGACTGTATAATCGATCACTAGTAATGCTTTTTTCATCTCTATCACTCCCTCGCCTCGTATATACCATCCCATTTATCATGCCATATTTAAACATTTATTTCAGCACACTTGAAAAATATTGAATAGTGGAATATCTTTGCTCGGAAATGAATAACAGAATATACTTACTATAATAATAGTTTTGCGATGAAAGGAGGTAGTTTTTTGAAAGAAGCGGAAGTGGCTTACGCAAACCTTGCTCGACCGTTTGCCTGTATAGACCTCAATGCATTAGATCGAAATATTGCATTTGTCAATGAATCATCAGGGAACAAAGGGGTGCGTATCGCAACAAAATCGGTGCGCTCAGTAGAATTACTACGTTACATAGCTGAGCATCTTACTCATCCGGCAGGTTGGATGACATTCGATCTTTGGGAAACACTTTACCTCCTTGAATGCGGATTCGATGATTTGTTGCTTGGCTATCCACAATACGAAGCGCAGCCATTGGAGTGCATCATTCCTTTTATTCGTGAAGGTCGCACGGTTATTTTTATGATTGATTGTATTGAACAGTGGCAATGGCTAGATGTAATTGGTGAGAAGCATGATATTGTATTTGAGATTTGTCTTGATTTGAATGTGTCGACTGATTTTAAATTGCTTTATTTTGGAACGAAACGTTCTTCACTGCGGACGATGCGCGATATTGAGCAGCTATTGGCCAGTGGGCGTTCGTTCACATATACGAGCATCACGGGTGTTATGGGCTATGAGGCCCAAATTGCAGGGGTGACAGATGTGCCTGTCGCTCGTTGGCAGCAATTTGTTATGAAACAATTGAAAGGAATCGCGCGTAAAAATGTCCGCCATTTCCGTAGAAATGCTGTCGAACTTGTCAAGAACAATGTGAAGACACTTCGATTTGTCAACGGTGGTGGTTCAGGAAGCATCGACTTCACATCGGGAGAAGAGGAAGTAACGGAAGTGACGATCGGCTCGGCTTTCTATTTTCCAGCACTGTTCTCGCGCTATCACAATTTGCCGCTTGAGCCGGCAGCGACATTTGCATTACGTGTCACTAGACAGCCTGAACAAGGGATTATCGTTTGTCAGGGTGGAGGTTATATTGCATCGGGTGCAGTAGGCGTCGATAAAAATCCGGTGCCGATTTGGCCGAACGACCTTTCGTATCTAAAAAATGAAGGGGCGGGCGAAGTGCAGACACCGTTAGTAGATCGACAAGGAACGGTAGAAATCGGTGACACTGTCTATTTTCGGCATGCTAAAGCGGGGGAATTATGTGAGCGTTTTGCTGAATTACATGCAAGAAGAGGGTCAGCATATGCAGGTGCCTATAAAACGTATAGAGGAGAAGGCAGATGTTTTCTATGAATAGACCGAAAAAAGTAGTCAAGTGGACGAATTGGGCAAAAAATGTCAAGGCAATTCCCGATTATTATCATTTTCCAAAAAGTATCAGCGACATACAGGATACCGTCAATAGTTGCCGAATTCGCGGTGCAACTCTACGTGTGACGGGGGCAGCTCATTCATTTAGCCCGGTAGCACAGCCAGAAAGTGATGCGATGTCACTCGATTATTTGCATGGATTAATTTCATATGACAGTGAAGTGATGGAAGCCAGACTGTGGGCTGGGACATATTTGTATGAGGCGGCGCCACTTCTTGCCTCTATAGGGATGGCGCTCGAAAATATGGGAGATATTCAGCGGCAAACAATTGCCGGAGCGATCAGTACAGGAACACATGGGACAGGACTTGCGTTTGGTTCATTATCAGATCAAGTCATTGCTTGGACATGGGTGGATGGAAAAGGAAATGTCAGACACCATAGGCGAGCGGATGACGATTTGTCGAAAGCACTCAGCTTGTCGCTAGGCATGCTAGGCGTTCTTGTAGATGTGACAATCCGAACGGTTCCTCTTTACAGTTTGCAAGTGACAAGCTACAAGCGCTCACTTGCTACAGCGCTTACTGAATGGTCGTCCGGACTTCAGAATAATCGACATTTGGAATGGTTTTATTTCCCTGGAGCAGATACGGTCCAAGTGAAAAAAACGAATAGTATTCCGCTGGTGAAACAAAGTGTGCAATCCAAAGCGGTTGATTTTATGAAAAATGGATTGGTGGAAACAGCCGCTTTCAAAACTATTTCTGAAATATGTCGCATGAAACCGGAAATGTCCCGAAAAATGACCGATTTATCAGCAAAGAGTGTTCCAACTGGCTCAAAAGAGGGTCTATATTATGAAATCTTCCCGTCGCCCAGGTTAGTCAAGTTTTCGGAAACAGAATATGCCATTCCTTTGGATAGATTTGAAGCATGTATGGAAGAAATTCATGCGTTTTTACGTGCTCATCCGTTTTTCGTTCATTTTCCGATTGAATGTCGTGTAACAGCTGGTGAGGACGCCTTTCTTAGTCCAACGCAAGGTGAGTCAACTGCATTTTTAGCCTTTCATATGTATAAGGGAATGGATGATGGACCTTATTTCAAATGGGTCCATCGATTAATGGCAACCTATGGTGGTCGACCTCATTTTGGCAAGATAAATGATTTAACGGGTGAAAAAATGCAGGAGTTATACCCTAATCTAGATCGCTTCATGGCAATTCGTGCGCAATGTGATCCAAATAGTGTTTTCATGACAAACTATTTACACTCTATCTTTATTATTTGAAGATTCTTATCGGAAATCAAACGAGTCATTACAATTACTTATGAAAGACTATAAATATAATGTATTTTACTTATGTACGTTGGTATTATATGATGGACTAGGGAAAAGACGCTTACCCGTCTTCAGGAGAAGACAGGCAAAGCCTCTGCAAATATCACGGATTTTGTAGAGAAGTTTTTCGAACCTGCTCGAAAAAATCCGGATGTAATTACGCCGAGGCGTAATTAATTTACAGCCTTTTCAGCAGTTATAGTAAAAAAGGAGGAATTTAGTAATGGCAAAAAGCAATTTGCACAACAGCCGTCAATCATTCGATTTGAATGGCAAGACGTATAACTATTACCGTCTAGCTGCACTCGAAGAAGCAGGCATCGCAAACATTTCAAAACTACCTTATTCCGTAAAAGTACTACTTGAATCCGTACTACGTCAACATGACGGTTATGTCATCAAAGACGAACACGTCGAAAACCTAGCAAAATGGGGCAAAGATGCGGACGCGGATGCAGAAGTACCATTCAAACCGTCACGCGTTATCCTTCAAGACTTCACAGGTGTACCTGTTGTCGTTGACCTTGCAGCACTTCGTTCAGCAATGGCGAAAATGGGTGGAGACCCGAACAAAATTAACCCTGAAATTCCAGTGGATCTAGTTATTGACCACTCGGTACAAGTTGACCGTTACGGAACACTTGATGCATTGCAAAAAAACATGGAGCTTGAGTTCGAGCGTAACGCGGAACGTTATCAGTTCCTAAGCTGGGCACAAAAAGCTTACGATAACTACCGTGCAGTACCACCTGCAACAGGTATCGTTCACCAAGTTAACCTGGAGTATTTGGCAAACGTTGTCCATGCAATTGAAAATGCAGACGGCACATTCGAAACATACCCAGATACACTTGTTGGAACAGACTCACATACAACAATGATCAACGGTATCGGTGTGCTTGGATGGGGCGTTGGTGGTATCGAAGCTGAAGCAGGAATGCTTGGACAGCCTTCATACTTCCCAATTCCAGAAGTTATCGGTGTTAAACTTGTTGGAGAGCTTCCAAACGGAACAACTGCAACTGATTTAGCATTGAAAGTAACACAAACATTGCGTGCACACGGCGTTGTTGGTAAATTCGTTGAGTTCTTCGGACCTGGCGTTTCTAAATTACCACTTGCAGACCGTGCAACAATTGCAAACATGGCACCTGAATACGGTGCAACTTGTGGTTTCTTCCCAGTTGACGAAGAAGCGTTGAACTATATGCGCTTAACAGGCCGCGAAGAAGAGAATATCCAAGTTGTTAAACAATATTTGATTGAAAACGATATGTTCTTCACAGCTGATAATGAAGAGCCGACGTATACTGAAGTTGTGGAAATTGATTTATCTCAAATCGTAGCGAACCTTGCTGGACCGAAACGTCCACAGGATATGATTCCACTAACAGACATGCAACGTTCATTCAACGATGCAGTTGTAGCTCCTGAAGGGAACCAAGGTTTCGGTTTCACACCGAAAGAACTTGAAAAAACGTCTACAATCAATTTTGAAGATGGGCGCACTGTTGACCTTAAAACAGGGGACCTAGCAATCGCGGCAATCACATCTTGTACAAACACATCTAACCCATACGTTATGTTAGGTGCGGGTCTTGTTGCGAAAAAAGCTGTCGAAAAAGGGCTTACGCCACCAGCTTACGTGAAAACGTCATTGGCACCAGGTTCTAAAGTTGTTACAGGATACCTGCAAGATTCAGGTCTTAATAAATACCTTGACGAAATCGGCTTCACAACAGTAGGTTACGGCTGTACAACATGTATCGGTAACTCTGGGCCACTTCTGCCAGAAATCGAAACAGCGATTACAGGTAACGATATGTTAATGTCATCGGTTCTTTCGGGTAACCGTAACTTTGAAGGACGTATCCACCCACTTGTGAAAGCAAACTACTTGGCTTCACCGCCACTTGTTGTTGCGTATGCACTTGCTGGAACTGTCGATATTGACTTTGAAAAAGATCCAATTGGTCAAGATAAAGACGGCAACAACGTCTTCTTCAAAGACATTTGGCCAACAACAGAAGAAGTACAGGCTGTTGTGAAAGCAACTGTTACACCTGAGCTATTCCGTAAAGAATATGCACGCGTATTCACGGAAAACGAAGCATGGAACGCTATTGAAACAACTGATGATTCCTTGTACGATTTCGATGAAAACTCAACATATATTCAAAATCCACCGTTCTTCGAAGGACTTGCAAAAGAACCAGCTGACATTCAAGCACTTTCAGGGCTACGTGTTATTGGTAAATTTGGTGATTCCATCACAACGGACCACATTTCACCAGCAGGCGCAATCGGTAAAGATACGCCAGCAGGGAAATACTTGCTTGACAATGGCGTTAGCCCACGTTTCTTCAACTCTTACGGTTCACGTCGTGGGAACCATGAAGTGATGATGCGCGGTACGTTTGCGAATATCCGTATTCGTAACCAGATTGCAAAAGGTACAGAAGGTGGCTTCACTACTTACTGGCCGAATAAAGAAATCATGCCGATCTATGATGCAGCGATGAAGTACCAAGAAGACGGTACAGGTCTTGCAATCATCACTGGTAAAGACTACGGAATGGGCTCTTCACGTGACTGGGCTGCGAAAGGTACATCTCTTCTCGGTATCAGAACGGTTATCGCTGAAAGCTATGAGCGTATCCACCGTTCAAACCTTGTGATGATGGGTGTACTTCCACTTCAATTCATGAAAGGCGATAGTGCTGAAACACTAGGCCTTACAGGTGAAGAAGCAATTAGCGTTAACATCGCGGAAGGCGTAAAACCACGCGACATCTTGAAAGTAACAGCAACAGCTACAGACGGTTCTGTTAAAGAATTTGACGTGCTTGCACGTTTCGACTCTGAAGTTGAAGTTGACTACTATCGTCACGGCGGAATCCTACAGATGGTTCTTCGTGATAAAATGAAAGAAGCTTAATTAGTTGAAAGGGTGTCCGAGTTAATCGGACACCCTTTTTCACGTTCTTTTTGTATAATAAATGATGAGGTGAGAGATAAGTGTATATAAGTGAAAAAGAAATTGAAATTAGATATGCAGAGACAGACCAAATGGGGGTTGTCTATCATGCAAACTACTTAGTGTGGATGGAAATAGGGCGCACGAAATTAATTGAGGATCTTGGCTTTACATATGCAGGGCTCGAAACAGAAGGCTATTTGTCGCCTGTGACAGATTTATCAATCCAATATAAGGCGGCAATGAAATATGGGCAGAAGGCTATTATTCGGACATGGGTCGAATCACATGGCAGATTGCGTACGACATACGGCTATGAAATCCTCCATGCGGACGGTACGCTTGCCGCAACAGCCACATCAGAACACGTTGTCGTCAAAAAAGAGAACTTCCGACCGGTTTCCCTTCGGAAAATCGCCCCAGAATGGGATGCAAAGTACGTCGAAATTCGTCGGGTGGCAGACTAATGGCATTTGGCATTAAGCGGGACGAACTTGTTGCTTGGAAAAAGACTGTGGGCAATGGGGAAATTGCTTTTCTGACACATTATTGGTTAGATGAACGCTTTCCAGACTGTCATACAGTCACAAAGGCAGGATGTGCAGATCTTGATAAGCTAATGGCATGGGGGAAACAATATGGCTTGAGGCCTGAATGGATCGACCACCGAAATGATTATCCGCATTTCGATTTATTCGGTAAGCATGAGCATGATATTTTACTAGCAGAAGGATTGTCGGAACAGCTCGAACGATTCGGCTTATTACACGATATAAAAAAAGCGTGAAGGCACAGTGCCTCACGCTTTTTCATATGAGTAAATGAGTTCGTCTACAGTGGGATCTACATTGACATGTAGGTTATGTTCTTGAAAATACCATTCATCTCGACGTTCAATATAGTACTGGACACCCTGATGTTCGGTTTGAACAACAGCCTCATCAGGGTCTTCCATTCTGACGCCGAGTGAAAAACCTTCATGTAATGGGCTAGCTCCACCATATCTCGCAAAAAATTGAATGCTATCTCCTGATTTAACTGCCATCTCTTCTTTAAACCAGTTTAAGGCCTCAGTTGATAAGATAATCTCCATTTGCCCACACCAACCTTTCAGTTACTGCCTTCATTGTATTACAACCACTTCACTTTTGGCTCGGTTCCTGCTCTGATACGGGCGATGTTAGCTCGATGACGATAAAAGATGAAGGTTGCAAAAAAGCCAATCATAATGATTAAGGTGAAATCCCCTGTTCTTACATAATGAATGATACTGTAGAGTAGACCAACAGTAGCCACCATCATTGACGAGAGTGATACCATTTTCGTTATTTTTAAAATAAGAAGAAACGTGATGAAAAGCAAGACAAAGGCGAACCAATTATAGCCTAACAGCACGCCGCCTGAGGTTGCTACCGCTTTGCCCCCTTTGAAGTGGGCGAAGATAGGATACATATGACCAATGACTGCAATAATGCCCGGGATGAGTGGGTGAACGTTTGTCTGTTCGAAAAAAGGCAAGACCACTAACAAAACGGCAGCTGTTCCTTTTAAAATATCAAGTAATGTTACAGCAATACCTGCTTTTTTACCCAAAACACGAAATGTATTCGTTCCACCTAAATTACCACTGCCATGTTGGCGGATATCCATTTTGTAAAATAACTGTCCGACCCATAATGCGGATGGGATGGAACCAAGTAAGTAAGCAATAACTAACAGTAAGATTGTTTCCATTTTATACCCCTTTTATATAGTTCTATAGTATTTTTAGTTTAGCAGAATAAAGAGGTTACTACAATGCCATCCTCTAGAGAATCCTACAGGTTTAGTTAAATGCTGGCAGTAAGTTTGGGTACGAACACTTGATTCAAGCAAGTATCATTTATCGAATGAGCATTGCATTAAATCGTCTTCTTCTATACAATTAGTGGAGCAAGCTTCAGGGAACGTTGATTTGACAACCTTCTAAGGAAGCGGTACGATTACATAAAAGAGAACATTCGTTTGATGGAGGTCGTAATTTGACAAAACAACAGGAAATATTTAACTATGATGATGATTCGATTCATGTACTAGAGGGTCTTGACGCAGTTCGTAAACGTCCTGGTATGTACATAGGATCTACCGATTCTCGCGGACTGCATCATTTGGTCTATGAAATCGTTGATAATGCAGTGGATGAGGCACTAGCAGGGTTTGGTTCTGAAGTGGATGTAACTCTTCATACAGATGGCAGTGTCAGTGTTCGAGACTACGGACGCGGAATGCCAACAGGGATTCATGCGACGGGGAAGCCAACTGTGGAAGTTATTTTAACAGTCCTCCATGCAGGAGGTAAATTTGGTCAAGGTGGTTATAAAACGAGTGGTGGACTTCATGGTGTTGGAGCATCAGTTGTCAACGCATTATCAGAATGGCTGGAAGTAACTATTTTCCGTGAGGGTAAAAAGTTCCGTCAACGTTTTGAACAAGGTGGAAAGCCCGTCACAACACTCGAACAGATAGGCACAACACGTGATAAAGGTACGCTTATCCATTTCAAACCGGATCCGTCTATTTTTTCTACGTTAAAATATCAATATGAAACATTAAGTGAACGATTACGCGAGTCTGCTTTCTTGTTAAAAGGGCTAAAAATAGAGCTAAAAGAAGAAGGAACGGATAAGCACGAAGTTTTTCATTATGAAACTGGAATTGAAGCCTTTATCTCTTATCTTAATGAAGAGAAGGACGTGCTGCACCCTGTTGCTTATTTGGACGGGGAATCAGACGGAATTGAAGTCGAGTTTGCATTCCAATTCAGTGATGGTTATTCAGAAACTATTTTGTCATTCGTCAATAACGTAAGGACAAAAGATGGTGGAACACACGAAACGGGTGCGAAAACGGCAATGACCCGCGTATTCAATGAATATGCGAAAAAAACAGGCTTATTGAAAGAGAAAGATAAGAATCTAGAAGGCTCGGATATCCGTGAGGGAATTTCAGCGATTGTATCCGTACGTATACCTGAGGAAATCCTGCAATTTGAGGGGCAAACGAAGGGTAAATTGGGGACAAGTGAAGCCCGTGGGATTACAGATGCCATCGTGTCTCAGAAATTGCTCTATTTTCTTGAAGAAAATGCAGATTTGAGTGCATCACTTGTCAGAAAAGCCATTCGTGCACAACAGGCTCGAGAGGCGGCACGGAAAGCACGTGAAGATGCGCGTTCTGGGAAAAAGAGAAAAAGAGCAGATACATTACTGTCAGGAAAATTAACACCAGCACAATCGAGAAACGCAGCGAAAAACGAACTGTACCTTGTCGAAGGTGACTCTGCGGGAGGATCTGCAAAGCAAGGTCGTGACCGTGTATTCCAAGCTATTCTGCCGTTGCGAGGGAAAGTACTCAACACTGAAAAAGCAAAACTTGAAGATATCCTAAAAAATGAAGAAATCAACATGATTATTCATGCCATCGGGGGCGGCGTCGGCTCGGACTTCCAGGTAGAAGATATCGCTTATGATAAAGTCATCATCATGACGGATGCCGACACGGACGGTGCACATATTCAAGTGCTACTATTAACGTTCTTTTATCGCTATATGAAACCATTGATTGAAGCGGGTAAAGTGTATATCGCATTACCACCACTTTATAAGGTTTTTAAAGGTGCAGGAAAGAGTGAGAAGCTCGCCTATGCATGGACGGAAGCTGATTTGGATGAGGCTATGAAAAAAATCGGTAAAGGTTATATGCTACAGCGCTATAAAGGGCTTGGTGAAATGAACGCCGATCAGCTATGGGATACGACGATGAATCCAGAAACTCGTACTCTCATAAGGGTCACAATTGAAGACAATGCAATATCCGAACGCCGTGTCACAACATTGATGGGTGATAAAGTAGAGCCAAGAAGACGTTGGATTGAAGAAAACGTCGACTTTGGTATGCAGGAAGAACATAATATTTTAGACAATGAATTTTTGCACGTCGAGGGGGACTTTGAATGACTTTAGAAGAACGTTACCAGGATCTACCCTTGGAAGAAGTGATTGGTGACCGATTTGGACGCTATAGTAAATACATTATTCAGGACCGAGCGTTACCAGATGCGCGCGACGGCTTGAAGCCCGTTCAGCGACGCATTATGTATGCTATGTTCCATGAAGGCAATACCCATGACAAAGCGTTCCGTAAATCAGCTAAAACAGTTGGTAACGTTATCGGTAACTATCATCCTCACGGTGATTCGTCTGTCTATGAAGCAATGGTACGAATGAGTCAGGACTGGAAGCTGCGTCATATGATGATTGAAATGCATGGCAACAACGGTTCTGTCGATGGTGACTCTGCTGCTGCCATGCGTTATACTGAGGCACGTTTATCTGCAATTGCGGGTGAAATGATGCGGGATCTCACTAAAAACACAGTCGATTTCATCCCTAACTTCGATGATACAGAGCCGGAACCGACTGTTTTACCTGCGCGTTTTCCGAACTTGCTTGTCAATGGCTCAACAGGTATATCTGCGGGTTATGCAACAGATATTCCACCACATGCATTGCATGAAACCTTAGATGCAGTGTTAATGCGCATGGACAACCCAGACGTTTCTGTTGATGAATTAATGACGGTCATCAAAGGCCCGGATTTCCCGACTGGGGCTATCATCCAAGGAACGGATGGCATTAAAACAGCCTACGAAACAGGTAAAGGCCGTTTTATTATCCGTGCCAAAACAGCTATTGAACCATTAAAAGGCGGCAAGTCACAAATCGTTGTGACAGAAATCCCTTATGACGTTAACAAAGCCAATATGGTAAAGAAAATGGACGAGCTTCGTCTGGATCGCAAATTAGATGGAATTGCTGATGTACGAGATGAGTCGGATCGCACTGGCCTTCGTATTGTCATCGAACTGAAAAAAGACATCGACGGAAATGGTATTTTACAATACTTATTAAAAAACACGGACTTACAGGTGACATACAACTTCAATATGATTGCTATTTCTGATCGTAGACCAAAGCTGATGTCACTACCGATGTTGCTAGATGCCTATATTGGGCATCAGAAGGACGTTGTGACACGTAGATCACAGTACGACATCCGAAAAGCGCAAGACCGTTTACATATCGTCGAGGGGCTTATGAAGGCTTTATCCATTTTGGATGAAGTTATCAAAACCATTCGTGGATCAAAAGATAAACGCGATGCGAAAAATAATTTGATTGCCAAGTTTTCATTTTCTGAAATTCAGGCGGAAGCAATTGTTTCACTCCAACTTTACAGACTAACAAATACTGACATTACTGAGTTACAGCAAGAAGATGCTGAGCTGCGCAAGCTGATTGAACAGCTTGACGCAATCCTGAAAAGTGATAAAAAATTGTCTGCTGTTATTCAAAAAGAGCTTATTGCGATTCGGAAGCAATTTGCAGAACCACGTCGTTCTGTAATTGTCGAAAAGATCGAAGAAATCAAAGTTGATCTTGATATTTTGGTACCGAGCGAAGAAGTCATTGTCTCGGTGACGAAAGACGGTTATGTCAAGCGGACAAGCGTCCGTTCTTACGGAGCGTCTAATGGCACAGGTCATGAAATGAAGGAATCCGATTATAGCTTGTTGGAAGCGCCAATGAATACGCGGCACCATTTGCTATTATTCACATCGGCAGGGAACTATCTCTATCAGCCTGTGCATGAATTGCCGGATATTAAGTGGAAAGATCTTGGTCAGCATATTTCTAGTATCATTGCATTAGAACAGAATGAATCGATTATTGCTGCCATTGGGCTTGAAAACTTTGATGAAGAGTCGTTCATATTGACTTCATCGAAAAATGGAGCCGTTAAACTGTCTAAATTAGCGGATTATCAGGTGCAGCGCTATTCAAGAACATTTAAAACGATGGGTATTAAAGAAGGCGACCAAATGATAGATGCACGTCTTGTTACAGGGACAGAGGATGTTATTCTGTTTACACATCAGGCTTATGCACTCCGTTTCCCACTTGCTGAGCTGTCCGTAACAGGTATACGCACAGCTGGTGTTCGTGGTATTAATTTGAAAGACAAAGATTATGTAGTAGCGATGGAAGTCGCTCAAGATGACGGGGCTTCCATCTTAGTAGCAACACAGCGCGGAACCGTGAAAAGAATGGGCTTGAAAGAGCTAGATAGTGCAGCGCGAGCACAACGCGGTGTCGTTGTACTGAAAGAGTTGAAATCAAATCCTTATCGTATCGTTGGAGCTAAGATGGTAACGACCGATGAAATTGTTGTATTGGTAACGGATAAAGGTAGTAAATTAGCTATTGTTGCGGGATCATTGCGTCCAGTCGATCGTTACTCGAATGGTAGTACGTCGGTGGATGAGAAAAAAGATGGCAGTGTCATGCATATTTATAAGGATCCAAAGGCAGAGGTTGAATAAAGAAGGGAAGTCACGGGGATAAATTCCTCGTGACTTTTTTGTAGTGTAAGTCGTAATAATTGGATACTAGGAGGTTAGATTTCTAGCGAGATGAAGGGATGTTATTAAGTTTGTGGGGAACGTTGCTTGGTTTCGTGAATACGTTGTTTACTTCACTGAACGTTGCATACTTTTAATAAAGCGTTGTCTAGTTTTTAGGAAATGTTGTTAGGTTTGCGAAGAATGTTGTTTAGTTTCATGATTACATTGTTTACTTCACGAGGATAAAATTACCGTGACTTTTTTTCATGCCTCCTTTATAATAGTTCGAGAAGCGAAATAATAGAACGGGGATAGATTTATGTGGAAAAATCGTAATATTTGGATCATTTTAACGGGGGAAATGATCGCGGGGTTAGGGTTGTGGACCGGTATTATTGGAAATCTTGAATTTATGCAAGAAAAAATCCCTTCAGATTTCATCAAAGCACTTATTATGTCAGCGGGTCTATTAGCCGGAATCATTGCGGGCCCTCTAGCTGGAAAGGTCATTGACCAGTCTAGGAAAAAGACGGTTCTGCTAATATCAGGCTTCGGTAGGATGATTAGTGTTGTCTTCATGCTGATTGCCATCTCAACGGGATCTGTTTGGTGGATGGTTGCCTTTATGATCAGTATCCAACTAGCAGCTACTTTTTATTTTCCAGCGCTACAGGCGGTAATTCCACTCGTTGTGAAAGATGACGATTTGCTAACCATGAATGGGCTACACATGAACGTCGCGACCATCGCGCGTGTCGCGGGAACTGCATTAGCAGGCATCATGCTCGTTTACTGGTCATTGGCGTCGTTGTACTGGGTATCAATGATTGCTTACGGTGGATTGCTTATATTCACGATGATGCTGCGCATTGATGAAGGAGAGACAAGAGAGGCTAAAGTGAAAACCGCGGGCGGCAAAGGTGGCTTCATGGAAGTATTTCCAGTGTTGAAAGCTTATCCAGCTGTCGGAATGACATTAGTTATGACACTTATTCCATTATTGTTCCTAGGATCATTCAACCTGCTTGTTATTAATATTAGTATTATCCAGGATTCAGCATCCATTAAAGGACTTATCTACACATTCGAAGGAGTTGCCTTTATGGTCGGTTCCTTTGCGGTGAAGTATATTTCTTCAAAATGGAGGACAACAACGATTCTATTTTTCTTTGCAACAATGGTAGCCGTTGCTGAATTCATGTTATTTTTCGTAGACAGTACTGCCATTACATTAAGCGCTTTTGCTGTTTTAGGCTTTTCATTGGGCTGTTTTTTCCCAACAGCTATGGTTATTTTTCAGAAACAGATGCCGAAAGAGTATCACGGCCGATTTTTCTCCTTCCGCAATATGTTGGAGCGGGTTATGTTCCAGGTAGTGTTATTGTCGGCAGGTGCTTTCCTCGATATTATTGGGCTCCAGTCGATGGTCATCGTGTTCGGATTGATTAGTGTCAGCATGACAGTTTTGTTCTTTGTACAGATGAAAAAACGTAATATTATATTGGAACAACCGAAAACCACCGCAGAAAGTACTTAACTTTTCTACGGTGGTTTATTTTACTGATTGAGCTAAAGTTTCCTTAATCAAAGTTGGTGTTATAATTACCCCGGAATTAACGATATCGAGAGCCTTTTGTTGTAGGGAAAGGCTTAAATATAAGTTTTCTAATTGCATATTTTTTAATACGCGGTTAAATTCAGGAGAATCTAATTGAATTTGTTTCATACTAAACGACTCCTCTCTACTATTAATTTTAAGCTGAAATATAGGATTTATCCACTGAATCATGTGAATTTAAATTTCTATAGATACAAAATTCGATATACTTACATAGTGTGTTGAAAAATCTGTTTAGTTCCTGTTTCAAGCTACATGTATGTTTGCTTTGAGTTCTCGTTTTTCAAGTTGAATGTAACGTTGTCTGATCAAATATGTAGAGAAAAACTAGAAAGGAGCAATAAAATGGTATCCATACGATATGCAAATGAAACTGATCTAGCGAATATAACTCCTCTTATGACTGAACTAGGATATGAATCAACGGAGGGGGAAGTAACTAGTAGATTATCTAAGTTAAGTAGCAACCCTGATTATCATACGCTTGTTGCGGAAACGGATAATCAAGTGATTGGGCTACTGGGCCTACATATTGGATTAGCATACGAATTTAATGGGTGTTATGGAAGAGTTATTTGTTTAGTGGTAAATCATCAATATAGAAAAAATGGTATTGGAAAACAGTTGCTAGCGAGAGCAAAAGAAATTGTAATTGAGCAAGGGGGAAGCGCAATCGTTTTGAATAGTGGAAATAGAATTGATCGAGAAGATGCTCATAACTTTTATTTTAAAAATGGCTTTACTGCTAAAAGTACAGGCTTTGTAATGAGATTTAGCTAAATTCTATGTATAGCCCCAGGAGTGTGCTAAATAGCCAGCTAAAAAACTTACAGAATGCATTAAGATATTTCCAGTAGCCTAAATGCATACAATGGAGTTAACCATTGACCTTGAATAAGATCCTTTTCGAAGGAAAGGCTAATGGACATCAGGCTGCCCTTATGGTATCCTGAGATTAGAAATATGGTGATGATTAGGCACCGTGAAAACTTGATACTCATTCCAGACTTCGGGCGCTGGAAGTTGGCAAGCAACATAAAAACTTGATACCCTTTCCGGACTTCGGGTGCCGGGAGTTGGCAAGCAACATAAAAACCTAATCATTATATTCAAAAAGAGGGGTGGAAGTAGTCATACTTTCATCCCTCTTTTTGATTGAAAATAGGTGATTTCATATGATGAATGACAAAAGAACAATCGAAAAATTACTTCAAGGGTTAGTTGCATTTGAAAAGGTAGTAGATACAGAAATTCATTACGTTTACTTTAAAGAAGGCACTTATTATGAACTTATTTTCAAACCACAAAAATCTAATTTTATGCACTTGTGTGGTATAGAATATAGAAACCCGAAGAGTAAGCAACCAATGAGACCCGCACAATTCTATTCAGCTCTCAAAGCAAGAAAAATATCACCCGAAGGTATTTTAAAAACTACATTTACTGATCAAAAGTTGCAAGCTATCAGTTGTTTAGATGATTTAACGAAATGTACTGTTCGCATAATCGATGAGAGAACGGTTTATTTGAATTTATCATTTGATAAAGGAATACGAAGTCAGAAACAAATTTTCTGCCTGGCACTTATTCGGACGCATAATGACTTATACGCACCAAATTCACTACTAAATTTAAAAACTTCAAAAGGAACTACCATTAAAAATGGTTATCCTGTTCACTGTATTTATAAGGTCGATTCTCATACACTTAGTAAAATAATATTGTGCCAGACAGATGAATTTGGTGAAAGGGCATATTTTAATTAATACATATTTTAATTAATACATATTTTGTGAAAAGATGCAGAATGATTTTAGCTTCATGAATACAAATGACTTACTGTCAGGTCCGACTCTTATAAAGAGTGTATATCTATCTTTATTATCAGACCTCGTTAGTGCATATGTGAGATAGAAAACTCGCACTCCATTTACAGTTTAACTAGTGGTATATTCCCGTATCTCTCATTCAAGTGGATGTGCTTATAATTAGGATTACATTGATTGGACCGGGTGGCTTCTACAGGCCAGACATAGCGTTTTATACTGCAAATTAAGTGAGGTCAGATGGACTAAATCAGCTACCTAAACAGTTATATCCCGATAGCACGGCCATTATGAATATATTACAACAGGTCGCTGGTCCGATTGGTGCAGCAATAGCGATTACGATTATGTCGATTAGTACGACGAATTATGTGAATGTAAATGGTAATACGGTAGCAACACAGCTAGAAGGTTCGATTCAAGGTGTGCAAAACTCGATAACATTCGGATTAATCATTGCGATTATCGGATTTATATTATCGTTAGTCATACGGAACGTAAGGCAAGAGAAATAAACACAAAAACCGTTCTAAAAGTGCTGCTAAAGACTTTTTACGACGGTTTTTTTGATAGTTTTAAAGGGATAGCTTCAAAATAATTCCTGTAAACCGATAGAAGAATTTACTGGAAAATTCAATAAATAAAAGGAGGTAATCGAGGTGAACATTCAATTCACAAGTGTTGCTACAATGGGATATGTCAATACACTGAAAAACGAAGAAGCAAAAGAGCAAAATCTTTCACATTTAATGCTGGATGAGGAACTGAAGAATAACAAACCCAAATTCGTAGTTAGAAATGAAGGGGGATACATACGTAAATATGTTGTGAAAGCCAATGGCGATGAAATCATGATTATGGAGACAAAGCAAAAGGAGAATCTTGATGGCACAGTGGAAAATGAATCGGGAAACTTAGTTGATATGTCTCATGATAAGTTGATGAAACAGCTTGAACTGTCTTCTGACCCTCAGAAGCAAGAAAGACAGGCAAAGGCGACTTGGGAGAAAGCCAGCGGGATTACAAAATATAGAACAGGCATTTGAATCTCGTTAGAATAAATTGGAGAAGAGGGGTATTATTAATGTCTGTTAAATTTGATAGTCCGGAGATGGAAATAAGTAAAAATCTCTTTATGCTTAGAGGAGCATATGGCTATAAAGGATTCTCTGAACACCTAGGTGGAAATATGTACAAAGTGGATAGTAAAGCTTTTCAGGAAGCTATAGAAAATGCTATTGTACCTATGGGCGCGAGTAAAGTTTCATCACTATCATTTGGGCAAATTAAAGTGTTAAATAACACTTTAGGTGGTAGTTCAATGATACCTTTGCTGAACAGAATGGGAGAGTTAGGAATGATGGATTTTCGTGAAGGAATGGTAAGTCCTGAGATTCTCAATAGAGTCCGGAATAGACTTCAAAGTAATTCGTATACTTCAACAATTAATGCTTATAAAAGGTCAATTTGAGATAATAGGAGGTAAAATCATATGGCTATCAATGCTATCGCACCTTATCAAACAACACCCTTATATACAAAAAATGCGACTACGAAACCAGCAATGGGTGGGGAATTGGGATTCACTATGCCCGAAGCAGTAACTGCTACACAAAAATCTTCAGCTCTTTATGAGGAGATATCGGGTAAATATGATGTTCGAAATGCTACTTTCGAAGAGCTTAGTGAAATATCCAAAATATTGTATGAAGCAGGGGAAATCACTCTGAAGGAACATGCTCTTATAACATTTGATTTTGGACGAGCAACTGACTATTTAAAACAAAATGCTCCAGGATATGTTTCGGCTGATTTTAGTATGTATAAGACGGCAGCTAATAGCAACGGTCAAAGAGACTGGCTTGCCGAGTTCGGTGCAAGAGCAGCAGACCATTTTAAGTTTGGGAACTTAGTCGGCTATCAAACGAATTCAAAGGTTTTTGCGATCTTAGAAAAACTGGCTACTAAATAATGTGTGGAGGCCACTAAAGACCAGTTTTCGGGAATTTACTGAGAGCTGGTCTTTAATCGTGGTTTGAAATAAAAATGAAAGTAATGATTACTAATCAATATAGGAAAACTTTTCGTTTTATCTCACTGTTTCAAGTATACTTATTCAACGATACATAGCTTCTGATAATTTATATTATGTCAACTTAAATATTTTTAAACTAAAAAGAACCATAATTTACAGGTCCCTTTTAGTAGTTCTTTTCATTATCAATAAATTGCACACTATACTCAATCACATCATTAATAAACAACCTATTCTTTTTTTGCAAACACCTTTACATCAGCTAATAAATCTCTATCATACTTCGTATTGTATTGAATTCAATCTATTGGTCTCATCTCTTTATGAAAAGAAATCTCTGTCTGTTCCAAAATATTTTCTAGCCATTCTCAAGCAGATAGCTGACATGAGTATTTTTGTCTTTAGCTTTCATTTTCAGCGTATCTAAAATCGTTTTACTAATATTTGTACAGAAAGATGTTCTTGAACTAATGGCTGTATGAATTAATTTTCCATCTGCCAATCGCCACATTGGTAAGGCTCTTTGATCGTCGACATAATAAGGTTCAACAGAATGTTGTGTCATGTACACTCTTTTATATACGAGAAAATCATCAGAAGATGCATCTTTATAGATGAAGTCTGCAAGCTTCAATAATTCGAGTTTTCCCCTTACCCATACGCGGTAAATAGTATTCCCAGTTTGTCCTACTCATGTGTCCATACTTTGAAAAAATTTTCATTCACTTTGTTTTTCCTAGACTGACCTGAGTATTGCTCTCTATTCATCGGTATCATATGCTTGTGCAACACATTCCAGATGGCCCGATCAGATAGTCCGATAATCGGTTCCATTTCTTTATAGGACATACCGTTTTTGTACATATGAATAATGGCTTCATCTGTCACACCTGGGTTCCTTGGCATAGGCTTACTCCCTTCTTACAGAGAGGAGGAACTAATGTTCTTATTGCTGAATATACATCTTTGTCATAAATTTAGCAATTGAAAAGTCTGGACTTTATTTCTTTAGTTTAATTTAATCGTTCCAAATATCGCTTGAATATCAGCATTCACTTCCCACGATTGTTCTGAAGTTCTAGAGTTTCAAAAATATGCCCAAATCCAGCACAAAGAACAATTGTTCTTAAAAAAGAGATAAACCCTCTTTTTATCGATTTATCAAGAAAGAATCCTATATTTCTCCCGTTGAACAGTAAAATAGTGCATATTCCACGATAAATACAAATTCACTAACCTGAACAAATGTTCGGGTTTCGCGAATTAGGCATCTAAACTATAAAAAATAGTAGAGCAAACCAAAAATTAGGTCCGCCCTACTGCTTATTCAGTCTGTGAGAGTTCCTTATATGCGAGCACCTTCAATGCTAACATTTCCTCATCCGTTAGCTTGCCTTCAATGTCATTGAGTAACTTTTGCTTCTCTGCCGCCGTTAAGCCGCTTTGAGCTTTCGACTGAAGCTCCTGCAACTCTGTTACATTGAACTTTTTCACCAGTACACGTACGGCCTGTTCTTTCGTTTGGAAGGGTAGCGTGCTGCTGTCCACATTTTTTCCCTCTTCAATAAATGCCTTTAGCTGCGGATCATTGTTGATTTCTTGCTTAATACTTTCAAGTTGACCGCTATCATCCAACTCCACGGCGACCTGTTCCATGACTTGATCCGCGATGATTTTAGGTCCGAAATAGTACGCTGAAAAGCCTAGTATCGCAATAACAACAACGATTCCAAACAGTACCTTTATGAATTTCAACTCAGCTCACCCTTTCATTACGAAATCCCTTATAAAGGATACTACACAGTATTTGTCCGATGTACAAGAAAGTAAGAGGTAGAAAATGAATTATTCATTGGTATGGCAATGCTTTTGGAGTGATTATTTGTACACCGTGTAATTTCGTCTATATAGAAGAATTCCAATTTAGTTTGACTAGATAGACGAACTAATGTTATATTCGTTTAAATAGACGAATTAAAGAGGGTTGTTTTAAGCTGTCATTTACTACAAGTCAGTTGAAAGGAGATTAATATGACTTATCCAGTTTCTGTTTTTATTATGGATGTAAGCAATTCTTCCAAGGGAGACATTGGCGGTGAATTAAGTAAGTATCTTCATCAGTTAGAAGAAAGGATAGCTGTTTGGACGAAGGGTATCACAACAACTCAAGTTATCCATCGTTCAGGTGATGAGATTGTGGTCGTCAGTAGTGGCTATGCAACGGCTTATACACTTGCCTTTTACATTAATCAAATATGGGCATTCAAAGATCATAAACCCTATTTTGGCCTCTCGTTTGGCGATATTCAGGAAGATGTCAATGCTCTCAATATTGAGACTTGGATTCATCCCTTTATGAAGCAAGCAAGATATGCCAACGACATGCTGAAACACCAAGAACAAAATAAGGACCAATTCAAGTTTGAGTTAGCTGATTTTCTAAATGCAAAATCCTTTGAAGGCTATCACCTCTTTAGAAGCCAATTTGAGACCTTATTAAATATGATTTTAAAATTACAACAAGATCAAATAAAAGAACAAACAGCTATTCAGTCACTTGTCTGTTCTTTGTTTCTCGTCCTTAACCAACAAAATAAAATAAGTCATTATCTTGATCGGTCTGCATCCACTATTTCAGGCCATTTAAAAAAAGGAAAATATGAATCGATTACAAGTGCATTTAATGACATTGTAAAAGTACTAAATTCGTTGCAACCTGAAAGCGAACATACTCAACAAGTAATCAACGATCAACTGCAACAGAATATCAAACGGATTGTGAGCAATCATCTTCATGAATATTTTTCAATTGATTAGAATAGGAGGGCGGAAACAGTGATTGTATTACTGCTACTTCTTGCGCATTTAGTAGCTGACTTTTGGCTACAAACAGATGCGATGGTAAAAAACAAGATGAAGAATTTAAAAAAGCATATGTTCCACCATCTACTTACAACAGGATTAGCACTCGTAATCATCTGGGGGTATTTTTATCATTTCACGAATATATTCAGCTATCTCTTACTTCCCTTAGCCTTTATTGTCGTGTCACATCTAGTGATTGATATACTAAAATTAAAGCTTCTGGATACTATTAAAGCAAAAGACAGTAACAGTCTAAAAAAGTTATGGTTTTTCTTAGTAGATCAACTATTACATATTACGATGTTGCTCATCACCTGCCTTCTCTTCTTTCAGATGACGGCGCCGAAGATGGTGACCAGCATACTTCAATTGTTCAGTGAGGAGAATGGAGTTAGCAGTTTAGGCGTGGTCAACACGTTTCTTTTTATCGTCATTCTTTTTATTTTAGCTACAAGTGTGAGTGGTCATATTATAAACTTATTAGTGGGCACACTGCCATCTGAATTTGCAAATTTCGAAGGAGAATTTACGCTTAATCATCAATTAACAGAAGCAAAATCTAGTCGTCAGTCTAAGAGTGAGAGTAATTTCACTGAGCAATATCATTATTTTACCTATTCCAGTCCCCTACCATCACGCGGAAGGTTAATTGGCTATGTAGAAAGATTACTAGTGATTTCATTGACGATTGTAAGTGCGTATCCATCCATTGCATTCATTATTGCGGCAAAGTCGATTGCACGTTTCAAACAGTTAGATGATCGTAATTGGGCTGAATACTTCTTATTGGGTACATTATCTTCCATATTGTTAGGATTAGTGCTTGGTTTATTTGCAAAAAAAATCATCATGTAATGGTCTAGAAGAGGTGTGTAAAGTTGTTGTAAAGGACCGTTGCGAGTATGAGTAGCAACGGTCCTCATTATTAGTTCCGAACTCCCCGCATCTGATAAATCCCAATCAGCAAAATAAACCAAACAGGCGTGACGAACAACGCGATACGTGTATCCTCTGCCAGTGCTAGCACAACTAATACAAATGCTAAGAAAATCAAAATCAAGTAATTAGAAAGCGGGTAAAGTGGCATTTTAAATTTACTTCTTCTCGCTAAATTTGGTCTCATTTTACGGTACCTCAAATGGCTGATAATCGTAATGGCCCAGATGAAGATGAAGCACACTGTCGAAATACTGGTAATAAGCGTAAATACGCCTTCTGGCATGATATAGTTCAGTACAACTGCAATCAGAATGACAATCGTTGAGAAGAATAATGCATTGGAAGGTACTTTATTCCCCGTTAATTTCGTGAAAGGAATTGGTGCATGCTTATCTTTTGCCAGTGAGTAAACCATCCGGCTCGTACTGAAAATGGCACTGTTACACGCCGAAGCTGCTGACGTTAAGACGACAAAGTTAACGACACCGGCTGCCGCTGCAATACCAACCGCCATGAAGACCCGGACGAATGGACTTTCCGCTGGATTAATAGCATCCCATGGATGAATACTCATGATAACAGTCAATGCACCGATGTAGAAAATTAATATCCGAATCGGAATATTGTTGATTGCTTTTGGAATGACTTTTTGCGGGTTCGCTGTTTCCCCTGCCGTTAACCCTACCAATTCAATACCTGCAAAGGCGAACACGACCATCTGGAAGGATAAAATAAAGCCCGTCATACCATTCGGGAACATGCCGCCATGACTCCATAAATTAGAGAGGCTTGCCGTCCCTACATCAGTGGTAAATCCTTTGAAAATCATATAACCACCGATAACAATGAGTGCCAAAATCGCGATGATTTTAATCAAAGCGAACCAAAATTCCATTTCGCCAAACAGTTTGACAGTTGCGAGGTTCATAAAAAGCAAAATGAATAACGCAATCAGACCTGGCATCCACTGAGGCACTTCTGGAAACCAAAACTGGGTATAGAGCCCAACTGCTGTTAAATCAGCCATCGCAATGGAAATCCAGCAGAACCAGTATGTCCACCCAGTGATAAACGCCGCCATATTACCCATATAATCTTGCACAAACTCCACAAAGGAATGGTATTTTAAGTTCGATAATAATAGTTCGCCAAGTGCCCGCATAATTAAAAAACAAATAATGCCTGTAATCAAATAAGCAAATAAAATCGAGGGACCTGTTAAATGGATTGATTTTCCCGCCCCGAGAAATAGCCCAGTTCCAATTGCCCCGCCAATTGCAATCAGTTGTACATGGCGATTTTTCAAGCCTCTTGCTAACTCTTGCTTCTTCAAACAATTACCTACTCTCTACTTTCATTTTTAAATGACATGCCTTTAGAATTCTACCGTACAGACGATGAAAAAATACCTTTGATTAAAGAAAATAAACATACAAAAAAGAGTAGTGCTGGCACTACTCTTTTTTGTATGCTTATTAAAGTGAATTCTTAGGTAAAAATAACGCAAATATTAAATAGACAGCAATGGATCCAGGTACAAAAACAAATAGTAATCTAACAATCAATGATGGTAAATTGAAAAAGTCTGCCATTCCTCCACAAACCCCGAATAGAATCTTATCAGATGATGATTTCGTTAGTTTGTTCAATGGGACACCTCGTCTCTGCTATGTATTAGCTATTATTCTATTACACAATGAAGGAACTGCATAGCCTTCACTAGAAAAAAAGTCCATATTAGAATCTAATCATCCGACCAATTTATATTGTTCACCATTTTTAATGATCTAGTAGCTATTATGCCTACTACTTTATGTTTCTTGTTGATAATCTGGAGGAATCATTCGGTAATGTCTACAACAAAAGTAAACGAGGCCTCGCCATTCGACCATTTCGCTACGACTTCGTAGATAACAAGGCCGTTAGTAGCTGGCAGTGTGATTTGACCATCTTTTACAGTGGTGATAGTCCGTTGTTCGGCGTCCCAGATATAAACACTTAGGATAGGGTTTTGCTCTATTACAATATTAGCTTTGTTATTTGCTTCTACGACAATGGGCTCAAAATTTTCTGCGATTTGTGTCGGTCCCTTAGCATCTGTTGTTACAGATTCGTTTCCCCTTGTCCACTCAAATCCGCCCCTCACCATATCATAGTTCGTTTCACCAATTGTCACGACCCCAGTTGGATTAGGTGGAAAGCTATGATTACTAAAATCGAATGGGTGTAATGAAATCCCTTCCTCTCCGAAAATTTCAATATTTCGTGCTGTTGCTTGAGCAGGATATGATTCTTTGATACCTCCATCTATCCACACGAAAACCTCTTGATTCACCTCATACTTTGTGATGTCGCCAAAACTGGGTAAAGTCAGCCAAATAAGACCATTGTCTGGATCATCGACCAACAAACGGTTTCCAGTTACATCGACTTCGGTAATGAACCCTTTCCTTTCAATTTCCCCCTTAATTTCATTATCCTTTGCGGTGCAACCAACCAAGGTCAAGCAGACTACCAGCAGCATAACAAGGTATTTTTTCATAGATGGCATTCCCCCTTTTGTTGATTAGACGAGTCTTATGTATAAGCGTTACACTACATCTTCTCCAACTCCAAATACAGTAACTATCAAGGAGAGTGAGCGACTATTGTTCTTTAAATATTAAAAAAGTAAAAGTAATTCGTTTCTTGTGCAAATCCAATTTTCTCATACAATCTCTGTGCCGTTACATTTTCTTTCCCTGTCTCAAGCAAAACTCCCTTTGCACCTGTTTTCTTTGCAAAAGCAATCGCTCTTCGCATTAACGCCTCACCAAATCCTTTGCCACGCCCTTGTTCTTTCACATACAAATCATTCAACACCCATGTCTGCCGCATACTGATAGATGAAAATGATGGATAGAGTTGAACAAAGCCGATTGCTTCATTGTCATCAAAAGCGATAAAGACAATGGACTCTTCGTTGCTCAATCTATCATTCAGGAAAGTCCTCGCGCTATCCAAATCAGATGACTGCTCATAAAATAGCCGATACAAGTCAAAAAGCTCAGTTAACGTATCCAGGTCATTTATTGTTGCTTGTACTATCGTCATATAAAAATCCTCCCAAATCCATTAATTCTGTTCACTTTGCCGGTCCTCCGCAAGCATTCCATAAACAACATGATCCACGTAATGATCATACAGCCATTCAGCCTGGCGAATACAGCCTTCCTCTGTGAAACCTAGTCTCTCTGGGATTGCTCGACTTTTCTTGTTTTCCACCGCCGCGCGAATCTCCACACGGTTTAAGCCCAGTTCAACAATTGCATGATTGACAAATGCCCTAACCGATTTAGTCATTACCCCTGAGCCTTCAAAGCCCTTACCCAGCCAGTAGCCTATACTTGTCGATTTATTGTTCCAATCAATCTTGTGAAATCCAATAACACCCGCAAGTTGCCCTTCAACCCAAATACCTGCCTGAAAGCCATTGTTATCACCGAATTGTTTCATCGTCGAAGTGATAAATGATGCTGTATCTGCGGAGGACTTCGTATAATCAATGAAGGGCAACCACTCTTTTAAACGTTCACGTGATTGATCTGTTAACTTAAATAATGGCTCCGTGTCTTGTAGCGTTAGCATTTTCAATGTTGTCTTTTCATCAATCTTAAGTGTAAACATCCAAATCTCTCCTTATTACTATTATTGCCGTACCCAAATCGCCTTCGTATAGGCAATTTTCAATCCGGCTTTCTCCATATTGTTTTGACTAACCGACCCAAATTTAGCTTGCCCGACAACTAACCTGCTGTGTAGCGTCGAAGCTTGCTGAATACGCTGTTGAATCAAAGCATTTTGCACACCCTTATTGCGTAAATGTGGAACAGTAGCTGCCGCAGCAAGAGTAGCAATCCCGTCCTTCACGAACAACACACCAATTCCCGCAGGTTCATCGTCAACACTAGCAAGGTAAAAATTCCAGTGATCATTGCTGTGCAGGATTGCATTATTATGAGCAATCCCACTTTGTAAAAATGCAGGCATTTGAAAACCTTGAGCATAAATTTCCGCAAATAAATCAAATTCATGGCTCTCCACGCGGCGGATAGAGATTCTTTCATCAACTGCTACGGCGTTTTGTATGGGCGAACCATACAGTGACGTATGGAAATCAGATTGATAAAATCCAGCCTGCTGAAGATGTGCTAACAAATCTGGCGAGGCGTGTGCAGGTGTCAACTCAAATCGTACAGATATCTCTCTTTCCTCATAAAACTGGATAAGTTGATCCACAAATTGCTCATCCCCATCTGTTAACCCTTTCACCGTATTAAAAGAGGGACCAGGTATGTTTTTGACAGAAAATGCAGTGGCATTGCCAAACCGCTGTATGTCAACATCCATTGGGTTCCCTTCAATGGCTTGCATAGCTGTTAGCCGTGAATGTAAGGCGTCAACTTCGGATTGTTCAATGGTTTCTGCTAGTGCTTTTGTTAAAATCAGGCTCATCATGATCACGTCCTTACACATTTTTTATTTGTATAGTGTGAATGGTTAGATTTTTGGTAGTATACTATGAATTGATAAACTACACAAGAAGGTTTTTCCATATATTTGATTGCTCTTTATATAGTTTATAAATCAAATACACGAATCAGTTGCCATAGTCATGTTGTAAACGTATAATGAATGTACAGTTTGATTAGAATAAAAAAGACCGCTTGATGCGTCAACATCAAAACGGTCAATGTAATAGTTGGTTCCCATTGTGGGGTCAGCATCACACGAGGAAATAATCCACCTGAGCGGCAAAACTCAAGGGTGGATTATTTCTTTTGCGACATATTATAAGCTAATGCAATCACAGCAACAATTAATGTTGCAAAACTAATCATGATCACAAGCGCTTCGAATGTAGTCACTTTGCAGAACCCTTGAAAACCTATTCTATTACTTGCTTTAATACACCACACGTACGTTCCCTAGACTCTATCAGATTATAAAAAAAACTTATCGTGATATGATATTTTTCATCCAAGGGACTATATGTTTAATTACTAAAGAACTAACCAATAAGCTCAATAAAAAAGAATCTATCCATCTGACGACTACTATCCCGTAACTCGTAATTGAAATATAATCCATCAGATACCATAGGAACAAAAATACTACTGCCAAAAGTGATAAAGAAGACCAGAAAACAAGTTTATTCTTAAAGGAAACATGCATACCCTTATGATTTCTCTGTGACAAAGCACTGACATAGATATAAATCAAAATGATTGTCAGCCCCACTAATGTACTTCCATGTTGTAAAAATTTGTACAAGGGTATTGAAAAGCCATAAATAGTAGTATTAAAAGTGAAGAATTCGGGGAATTTTACTACCATATATCCATTTATATGTGTGAAAGAATCCCATATAACATGTGTTAACATCCCAAACAGTGCTGAATAACAAAATATCACTGCTTTTACAATACCATTAGAATGTTCTCTTTTTGTATGAGAATCTTGTAGACAATTTGGTAAGTGATTGAATAAAGTTTCATGCACAAATATACGATAAATAAAATAGGTGAGTATCACTAGCGGTAAGTTAAACCAAGCGAACCCAGTAAAGGTATGTCCAATATCCCCTATTGGTCGCCCCCTCAAAAAGTATTCAAAATCAGGAGCCATACTTCCAAACACCAATGCAGAAAAGTGTATATATCTACTTTTTCTTGAGAATGGTAGTACAGCTGCTGGGTGAGCAAAAGTTAGTGGCATTGCCGTCTACACTCCTATTTTCAGGGAATCAATCTTCTTCATTCCACTGATACATGCTGATTTCAGTAGCTTCCATACGAAAGGATAGTGAAAATCATCAACTGCTTTGTTTCATTATATCGTATTAGCTGAGTGTTACATCATTTATTACCGTAATCATTCCTTAATATAGATAGAACAAGGCGACCACTCCTATTTTTGAGAGTAGTCGCCTTGTTTTGCTATGTTCTAATTTATTTACTTTGTTCAAGATATTGGTAAACTGCCATCATTTCTTGCTTATTCAACTCACGAATACGTTTGAAAATTTGAAGGTCTGCAACAGCCTCAAGGTGTAAGCCTTGCGTAACAACTTCACTTACTGTCCCCGTTAGCCATGTATGCACGACTATGCCCTCGACGATTTCCTTACATCCTTCATCATTAATGCCCGTCTCATGACAGCTCACACAAGGGATCGTCAATTTAAATACACCATCGTGGAGATTATCTTCTGTAATGACTTTCTTCCCCTTACAGAAAGGACATGGATGACTCTTTTTAATTTTATTAATGAGTGTGATTATTTTTTTATAACCAAAGGCTTCGTAGACATATGTCAGCTTTTTGTATTTCCCATTGGTGAAATACTTATCAATAATCGTTTCTCTCGTTTCAGTGATATTGTCAAAATCACAGATAGTCACCCGATTATTCTTGCTGATTGCTTCGATATTGCTGCTAATATGGTCCCAGAATGGCAAAGCATTTTGTAAAACCATTTCATAATGAGCGAAGCTTCCCTGCTCCAGTTCGAACATTTTCAGCGCGACCTGTGTTTCTCGAGGTAACAGAGACACATCTTCCGTCAACGTTATATCTCCGCCGACAATGGCTTTCAATTTTTCTAGTCCCTGCAATTTTCCAACGGTTTTTATCACTTGATCAATAGGCTGCTGAATAATCTCACGAATATCCGTATCGCCAAATTTTAGCGCTTTATGATGATTGAGTACAGTTCCTTTACACACTTGACAGTAAATCATTTCTTTAGATTCTTTTATTTGCTCTTTAATCATCGATTTCGATACAAATATATAGCGCCCAATGATGAGGTTAAAGCCTTCCCAAGTCCTCCGTGCCTTGCCTTCTTTATCATAAAACGACTTTTCCCAATACCCATACAAAAAGGTATGTTTTTCTTCTTCCGTCATATCATTAAAACTTTTACTAATATCCTGACCAAGCTCATTTTTAATTTCATCAAAGAGGAATTGCAATTTTGGATATTGGTAGTATTTTAATACCTCCATCACGTCTGGATGCAATAGACCATCCCAGAATGGTACGGTTTTGTCCTGAATAACAATATCTATATCAAATTTTTCAATCACTCGGCGACCCGAGCAGGATGGACAATGATTATCTTGACGATAAAAATCGAAGCTATTCGTATTTTTATTGGTCGGATGCGCTGCCACAATGTGGTTGATCAAGCCACCTATTTCATAGAGAAAGCTATATTGACTGTACAAATGACGTTCCAGGTCAATCGCAATGACAGGCGCAATGGTGTCAGATTCATATTCACCATAAATCAAACGAGCCATGGAGGATAAGCTTTTTAAGATGCCACCCTTATAGATATTTTCTGCATGTTTAAAATAGACAATCTGATTTTCTGTTAAATAATGAACGCCCGTTTGTTGATGAATCGTTGAAGTAATTTGCACAGGAGCAACAATAACCTCACTGTTTTGTCCGCGATAATACTCTTCATGACTGACAACATCAAGACGCTCTACTGGTGCAAGCTGTCTTTTACCAAAATCAACGATAAAATCGGAGTTTTCCATCATATAAGCATTATGTTCGATCATGATGATGGAAACAGATTCATCCTGCAAAATAACCCTAATACTATCGATGAATTGATTTAAAATATTTTGTGATAACCCTTTGGAAGGCTCGTCAAAAATAAACAGCGTATGGGGATTGCGGGAGTTAGCAAACAGCTCAGAAACTAAATGGACACATTGAAATTCACCCGTCGATAAGGACTGTGTCTTTCTTTCCAACGTTAGATAACCAAGACCAAGCTTAATCAATAAACTCAAGCGTTTATGGGCGATGTCCTCATTTGGCAATTCATCAATAATATCTTCAATCGAGCGCTGAAAAATAGCATCAATGTCTTCACTATACTTTTTGAGTTTCTGTTTAATATCAAGAAACGTCGCAACCGTTGACCGACTCGTAATCGATTGGTTTCGATTTTGTCCAACCATAACGAGTTTATCTTTTGGATAGCGCTTCAGGAAATCTTTGGAGATACACTCATTGACAAGAGTTGATTTACCACAGCCGGACTCCCCGGTAAAAGTAACAAGTCTGTTTTTGGGAATCTGAATTTCAGGCATTTGAATATTACGACAGTAAAGATCGTGGAATTGATAGTATTCTGTTGGCGTTGCCGGATTTCGTTCCCAAGTAATTGGTTTTGGACGTGGCGATTCTTCAACAATTTTCCCACCGTATTTCCCACTGCCTGGTCCAAAGAACAATTGTTCATCCGTTGCATCGAGTACCGTGTCAGAATGATCAATGAGCCAAATTTGATTTTTATAGCCCAATTGTTGAATCTGTTCTAAAATTTTCAATAGCGTTTCGTGATCAAGACCCACGGAGATTTCATCAATAATAATCACGGTATTTTCACTGGTAGCCATAAATTCTGCCAAGTACAGTCGTGTTAATTCTCCACCTGATAATGTCCCCATAATGCGATTTAACGTTAAGTAGCCAATATTCATATTGATGATATTTTGAAGAATATGTTGTTTCGCTTCACTAATATGTAAAACTTCCGCAAGTGAAAGAATGGATTCAACGCTTAAGTTGTTGATATCAGAAATACTATGAGGTTGACCCAGTAATTCTATCGTATTTTGCTCAACATCTGGATTATAGCGCTTGCCCTCACACTTTTTACATTCGATATTTTTCATAGTACCTCGCCCTTTACAAGCTGGACACCAGCCTAATTCATTATTAAAGGAAAAAGTTTCTGGAGAAAGATTAAATTTTTCAGCGAGTCGCATGCGGATGTCTTTAAAAACGCCCGTATGTGTGCCAATCGTTGAACGTGGATTGGACGAAATGGCTGACTTTCCAAGAAAAAGTACTAGAGGCATGTCCTCCATCTTGATAGCACTAAAGTTGGTCTCCATAATAGTAGGGAATAAATACTGATATTCAGCCTTTGGTAATAAGGAAACGAGGCGTTTCTTAGATTCTTCCCCGATTGTTTGACAAAAAGTTGTTTTACCAGATCCAGATAGACCAGCAATGCCCAAAGATTGTTCTACTGGCAATACAGCGTCTAATTGGTTAATATTGTTCGCAATTAATTGATTGATATTCATCGTAACATTCTCTCCATTCCTACAAGCAGTATTGCCATGTTTTCTACATTATAAATGAAAATGGTACTTTCCGCATTCAGGTGAAGCGTCTTAAATCCTTACCTTCACTTGATACAACCGCATGGCCATCAAGTCTCCCTCATAGTCGAAAATCCCCTGTTCGATTAAACAACGAAGGCGGTACTCAATCCATTCAATCCCCCTGTATTGCTCCATATGACCACACACTTCACCGACAACACGTGCAGCTTTAATAAAATCGAATGTAGCTTCTTCCGCATGCATCCTTTTTACACAGTCGATAATGAAGACGTCATCACGATCTATGTTCGTATTATGCCGGAGTTCATTATCCTCCCATGTTCGAATGTGGTAGGATTCATCAGATAGCATGCTCCAGCCTTCCTTACATAACACCTCTCGCTGTGCTTGCCTCACTGGCCTCATGTCACAGTGCTCGTAAAAAAGTAATAGCTGCTCACTGGAAAGCTCACGTGATGTCTGCGGGTAATCCTCCTTTGCCAATGCAGGATATGTATGGAGTTCATGAAAAGCTGCAAAGGTATTGAGGATGAAAATGGTATTCCATTTATCTTTCAGCAATGCGAGGACAAGGCGTAATCCAGTTTGTTCATGTGCGTTATCGCCCGTCCAAATTACAATATCTTGATAGGAGGGAATCGCTTTGATTCTTTCAATAACATCCATCATTCCCGGCAAATATGTATCATGTTCGGCATCTGGCAATCGATCTTTCAACCACTGAAAACGCGCTTGAATCCCTTTCATTGTATGCAAGTCTTTCACTGGACCAACCGATAACATATCGGATAACACAAGGACCTCTTCAGTTTCCTTATAAGCATTGTCGTGAAATGCAACTCGTAAGCTACCTGCTGTCGAATCATCAAAAACAATATGTACGGTTTGTGCCTGACCAGCTGGTGATGCGATCATAAGCGATTTTTTTACTTCGCGTAACTCATTGACAAACTGTGCTGACTCATTTGTTTCAGCTTGTAAAAACAGTTGAAAAAGCAATGATTTCGCTTCTGGTTCGCTTAATTTTGTAATGGCTTGTTTGAGCTGGTTGGCTTTGTCCAATTAGATCTCCCCATTTCTAAAGTGTAACTAATCTCATACAAACAACACCATATGCTCTTCATCATAATAAGTATCACCTATTTTTAATGCCTTTTTCTCTGAACCAAAGACCTCAAAGCCTAATAAGGCATATAGTTTTTTGGCAGGTTCGTTTGTCGTCACAACTGTTAAATACACCTGTTCTACGCCTGCCCAATCGTTTGCTACCTGAATAGCTTCTAACATTAGAGACTTGCCAATGCCTAATCCCCGTTGCTTTGGAGAAACATACATAGCGATAATATTTGCGCGATGTTGGAGTTTAGTCAAGCTCTCTCTAAACAACGTAACCACTCCAACAAGCTGATCATCTACAAAAGCCCCTAAAGTAATGGAATCACTAGATTGAAACCTACTTATGTATTTTTCAACTGGGTGATCCTTCTCTTCTTCATAACTTGAGCCAAATGCCTCGGGATTATTTTGCAAAGCCTTCAATCTAATAGTTAAGTAAGCTTCGGCATCTAAGGGATTTAAACGTCTAATTTTCATGTAATCGAGCTCCTTCTGACAGCTACAAGGTCCTTTAATTGTGCTAAATCATCAATAACTTCATCGGCTTGCGCTAGCTCGTCCTCCTGTGCAAAATCAAAATGACAGCCAATTGCTAGTAAGCCATTGTCTTTTGCTGCTTGAATATCAGACAAACGATCTCCAACGACAGCACCTTGTTCTACCGCATACTTATCGACGATTGTACGAACCAAATCTGATTTGTTTTGTGATTCAATTTGTTGGATACTAAATGTTTCCTTAATCCAGCGATCTAACTTGTAATAGTCGACGATTGCTGCTAAATATTCCGGCAGACCATTACTAGCAATAAATAGTGAATAGTTTTTTGTTGTCAGATAGTCTAAGACTTGCTCCACGTTTGGATACAGTGCACCCTTACCTGTGCGGATGTTTTCAATTAATTTCTCAAGAAAAATAGCATTTACTTTAGCGCGTATGTCATTCGTTTGATTAGGCAGTAGGGTCTCCCAAACCACTTGCAAAGGTACGCCCATAATCTCGCGATACTCCTCAACGGGTGCTTGTTTATCCCATAGTCCACTGGCCCTCAAGTAATGAAAGGTTTTTTCCAATGAAATTTCTAATATCTTATCTGTTTGAAATAATGTGCCATCCATATCGAAAATCATTGTATATGACATAATCCTTTCAACCCCTCAGTAAAATAATAATAAAAATTTCAAAATAGTTCTTGTTGTCTTATAATAAATCTATCACATTTTACCATACGCTGGATGCTATGCGAAATAAAAAATAGTGAACTAGTCGCCAAAGGAAACTGTAATGAAAAGGACTATCAATAATCCGATAGTGCCTGTTAAGCCGCGAGTAGATTGTTTAGTCAGATAATTTTTTAATCAAATAGGTACAAATTTGTTGTCAGAGATGTTTTTTAAACGTATACTAAAGATATAGTTTGAGTAGAATAAAAAAGACCGTCCGGAACTGGAATTCCGAACGGCCAATGTAATAATAGGTTCCCTACAAGGGGGATCGACACTTATGGAGTGAGAATAACCCATCCCAATGAGCCCTAACTCAAGGATGGGTTATTTTTTATGGTTAAATGTGAGCATCAATACAACTAATGTCGCAAAAGCTACCGCGAACATTAATGATTCAAATACTGACATTGGCATCACCCCCTTTCGTGGGGAGTGAGCTGACCATCCTTGAGTCACCTATTCTATTACCTTACCATTATAGTACACGTATGTTCTTGCAATCTATCGTTAGTCCATTGCAATATTATTAGCGCATTTTGTTTGCTGCAGTTTCACTACCATTTTTCTTTATTGGCCGTATCCAACATTCGTCACTTTCCATAGTTCACCACATGCTTCTTCATGATCATTACCTTCCTATACATATATTCGTAGACAGTTCAAAAATAGTTTGAATTAGTTTAATACATTTTTTAAACCTAGTTATGATTGTCATTATAAATAAAAAAGCACACCGCCTGTGAAAAGCGATGTACGGCCATTCATTTATCTCGACAGAATTTACATACCTGTACGGTTTTAGTTGAATCTGATTTATGGGCATACAATAACTTGACTCTTTTCCGACTACACAAAGGGCAATCGCCTCGTCCATTAGATGGCAGTCGGTTTAATACTTTTCCACGATTTCTTTTCGCCACAGTCATTCACCCCTACTGTAAGTTTGTTTATTCTCTCTAGTAGATGTTGGGTTTCTGAAAAGATTGACGGTATAATGAAGTCAAATTTGAAAAAGTAAAGGTGATTGTTTATGACGTTAGAAATACATAAGGCAAAACTTTGCCCACTCTGTCAAAAAAATAATAAATGTGGGTTGACCAGCAATCCTTCAGCAGGAGTATGTTGGTGTTTTAAAGCAGGCTTTCCAAAGGAAATTTTCGAGTTACTGCCAGATGAACGTGAAAAGGTTTGTATTTGTGAAGTTTGTTTGGTGGAATTCAAGTCTCAAAGTACCATACATTAACGTACCTCATTCAGATTGATTCGGGTCGTGATAATGACTAGGAGTACTTATGAGAAATACAATTAGGTACGCACATAAGCACCTTCTGTTATTTGATAACTGGAAAAGCTGAAAATTAAATAACACTCTTGTTTACATAATAATATTATAAGACATTTTCATTTCAATCAAGAGCGTCTACTAGATCTTTCATTTCAAAAATCTACTAAATTTTCTAGCAAACTTCGAGATTTCTACGTATAATATGTTTAGATGATGATTATAGTAAAATGACCGCCCGATGCGCCAACATCGAACGGTCCATAAATAAGGTACTAGGTTCTTTTTTCTGGAATCGGTATCGCCGATAAAATAATCCACTTGGTCGCTAAACTCATAAGTGGATTATTTTTTTTGAGAGATTTTCTCTGCTAGTCCAATAACCGCAACAATTAATGAAGAAAAACTTATCATCAGTACAATCGTCTGGAATATAGTCATTTGTAATCCCCCTTTCAAATTCCAACAGTTTACATTCTCTCCCATAATATCTCGCATACCATATTTCAATTGCTTCAAACAATAAAGTTTTCTATGAATAAAATACCTAGATTTAGAATATGTTAACTAAGACTGCTGGGTATGCTTGAAATCATGATTAATGAATGGAAAGCCCCCTCTCTTTTAAGATTGCAATCACTAAAATCCCTGAGAAATCAAAAGTTGCTTATTCTAATCGATTCCCCTACTTCATACATACGTTCTTGAAGTGCTTTTCAGAACAACTTTCCCTTTAATTAACAATTAATTCTGTGAATCCATATCCTATGCACTAATAATTTCTCTAAATGAATAGCTGCAGGAAAGCTTTCCTCTATTCCCTACTTCTAATAGCTACAATAATCCAATCAATAATAGTATTATGTTAACTAAAATCCTGTTTCATTCCCTCATTTTACGCTTTCGGTATTGCAGTCTCCTTTACAATTGAAGAATTAACTCGCAGTATTCACTAAATAATATGAAAAAGATAAGGAGTGAACTACATGCAGATCCATGTGGTACGTCCGGGAGAAACATTATGGTTGATTTCTCAACGGTACGACATCCCAATGACTGAAATCGTCATGGCGAACGAGTTGGAAAATACGAACAAGCTAGTGCCAGGTATGGCCCTTGTTATTCCAACATCATCTGGGACTTACTATGTCCAGTCTGGTGAAAACTTGGCGGAAATTGCGCAACGCTATGGTACAACCATTCAAGAAATTGTACGGGCAAACCAACTTCAAAATCCAAATAGGATTGTAGCTGGTATGCGTTTAACCATTCCTATCCATAAACCAGCAATTGATGTGAACGCTTATACCATTAACACAGGAGAAACGGGTGCCAGGGAGCTTCAAGAACTAGGTCGGTATTTAACTTATTGGATGCCCTTCGTCTATAGTGTGCAAGAAGATGGTAGTTTATCTACGCTCGATGACACAGCTATGCTCCAATCTGCTGCGGCTGAGCAAATTGTTCCTGTGATAGCAATCACGAATTTCAGCGCAACAGCTGCTGGATCGGGTCTTGCACATACGATCCTATCAAGTCCTGAACTTCAGGAAAAGGTATTAACGAATGTTCTAAACGTTATGAAAGAAAAAGGGTATAAAGGATTAAATGTAGATTTTGAAAATGTATTTCCTACTGATCGTGAAAACTACAATCAATTTTTGCAAAGGGCTGTTGAACGATTGCACCCTGAAGGCTTTTTTGTCTCAACAGCACTAGCGCCTAAGGTTAGCGGTGAGCAACAAGGATTATTGTACGAAGCACATGATTATGAAGCACAAGGAAAAATTGTTGATTTTGTTGTGTTGATGACCTATGAATGGGGCTATCGATTTGGTCCGCCACAAGCCATTTCCCCACTTAATCAAATAAAGCGGGTGCTGGATTATGCAGTCACAGTTATTCCGAGGGATAAGATTTTCTTCGGTTTTCAAATTTACTCACGTGACTGGCTAGTTCCCCACGAACAAGGACAGGAGGCGGAAACGTTTAGTTCGCAAGAAGCTATGCGCAGAGCCATTCAATATGGTGCGACAATCCAATATGACCCTATCGCTCAGTCGCCGTTTTTCCGCTATACGGATGCCCAAGGGAGAAATCACGAAGTATGGTTTGAAGACGCTCGTAGCGCCCAAGCAAAGTTTACGATGGTGAAAGATTATAACTTACGTGGAATCAGTTACTGGGTGCTCGGCTACCCATTCCCACAAAATTGGTTGTTACTTGAAGACAACTTCACCATCCGAAAAAGGGTATAATGTGATTGTCAGTGCGGAAATTCAAACGTATAATACTGATATAGATTGAATAATCACGATAAAATATACACTTCTATTTGGAGGAGATTTTTCATGAAAATAATCGGTCTTATTGGTGGTATGAGCTGGGAGTCATCGGCTGAATATTATCGTATTCTGAATGAAGAAGTGAAAAATAGAGTAGGTGGATTGCATTCAGCGAAGTGTGTTTTATTTAGCGTAGACTTTGCTGAAATAGAACGTTATCAAGTCGCTGGCGATTGGGAAACCGCCGGCAAAGTATTAGGTGACGCGGCGCAATCTTTAGAAAAAGCAGGAGCTGAAATGATCGTTCTTTGTACAAATACAATGCACAAAGTGATTGGCTACATTGAAGAACAGGTAAATTTGCCAATTCTACATATTGCCGATGCTACCGCTACGCAAATTCGACAAGCCGGAATCAGCAAAGTTGGGTTACTTGGCACGAACTATACAATGGAGCAAGATTTTTATAAATCACGTATAGCGTCTAGAGGTATTTCAGTTTTAATCCCCAATCAAGAAGAGCGCAAGGTTATCAATCAAGTCATTTTTGAAGAATTGTGTTTGGGCAACGTACAACAATCATCTCGGGATTATTACAAAAAAGTAATCCAACAATTAGTTGACGAAGGTGCTGAAGGGATTATATTGGGCTGTACGGAAATTGGTTTATTAGTTAAGCAAGAAGATGCGCACGTACCATTGTTTGACACTACAGTAATCCACGCTGTTGAGGCTGTTAATCGAGCGTTGGAGGAGTAATTATAACCAAACAATGCCATGCAGTTGTCAGAACCCTATTTCCAGCGTATAATAAGCTGTAAGATAGATGATAATAAAAAAGATCGTCCGATGCGCTAACATCGAACGACCAATGTAATAGCAAGATCCCTACAAGGGAAATCAGCTGAATGAGGAATAACCCATCCACTCGAGCCGTTCAACTCAAGGATGGGTTATTTTTGTTTAAACGTCAGAATCAAGACAACAAATGTTGCGAAAGCTATCGCGAACATTAATGCTTCAAATACCGACATTGGCATCACCCCAGGCCCGCACGATGCGGGTCATGCAGACGTTGCCACAGGATGTGGCGAACTTAGTCTGCCATCCTTTAGTGAGCCGACCACCCTCAAGTTACCTATTCTATTACCCTTCAATTATACCATACGTATGTTCCGTGATATATAATAAATGATAAACTGAACAATCATTGCCCAACTAACGCCCCAATAATTAAACATACCTCCATTAAATCCTCTACGACATAATCAGCCTTAACATCAGCCCACTGCGGATCTTTCTTCCAAACACCTAGCATACCAACGTCTTGAGAAGCTTTCACATCATTTTCCGGATGATCGCCAACAAATAGACATGCCTTTGCAGGAACATTGAGCTGCTGTAATGCTTTCTCAAATATCCGAGGATCCGGTTTTTTAATACCTTCAGTCTCAGATATTAAAATTGTTTCAAAATAATGCCCAATGCCGAGCGCTTCAATATTATCCATCTGGAATTGCCCTTTTCCATTGCTGATGATTCCCAAGGGGATAGATTGATCGACAAGCGATTGCAGCATTTTGTGAAGGTTTGGAAAAGGAACACAATAATGTTGAAATTGTTCTACATAATCTTGCAGTAATTGCTCCCACGTTAACCCGACTATGTCAAATTCAGCAACCATTTGTTGATAGACTTTGTCTTTCCAAACATATCCACGATAATCTAATTCGATAAACCTGAGGATGAATTCCTCTTTTCCAATATGTCCAACATACTCATGTAAACGCTCATACTGTGAATCGATAAATCGCTCGATAGATGCGTCTCGATTTAATAATGTGCCATCTAGGTCAAATAAGGCTGCTTTAATCATTCCCATACTCCCCCATCTGTATTTATCAGTAAATTCAATTATACAGTTATAAGGGGAGAATAATACTGAATGTTTTTAAGTGAACTCAAGTAGATCTTTAATAACCCACTACCCCATGACTAAAACCCAGCCTCTTCACCCACACTACAAAGGACATGACCGAAAGGAGTCCTTTAATTGAAACAGCAAACACAGCCAAATCCCACACAAATCGACCAGCAATTTCAAACACTTAAGAAACAAGCGCTTCAAACGATGCAGCAAGCTGTGCAAACATTACAGCAAAGTAATACAACCAACGACTTACAAGCCGTACAACAAGCCCAGCAACAGCTCCAACAGGCCTCACAGCTCATGAATCAGATGCAAGGCATAGCCGTCACCGAGTCGACCACGGCTATTCAGCAACAACTCGAACAAGTTCGCCAACAAATTGAACAAGCAGCACAAACGTTACAGCTCATTCAATCATTAAACAGTGGGAATAATAGCTTCAAAAAAGGGTAAAAAAAACCTATCATCGGCGAATTTCAATTCGCCGATGATAGGTTTTTATTTGATTGTAACACACTTTTCACTGCTTCTTTAATCTCCTGATACCCTGTACACCTACAAAGATTCGAGGCTAGCCATTCGTCGATAGTCGCATCGTCTGCATCGGGATGTTGTTCAACAAGCGCATGACAGTTGGCGATGAATCCTGATGTACAATACCCACATTGAATCGCCCAATTATCGACAAACGCCTGTTGCAACAGTGAATCTTTTAATCCTTCATTCGTTGTAATCGACTGGTGCACGGTTTCAATCGTTAAGGAAAGACATGAATGCATCGGTTGCCCGTCGACGATGACTGTGCAAGCTCCACAATCCCCGTTTTCACAAGCCGGTTTAGCAGCGGTTAGCCCGAGTTGCTCGCGTAATGTGTAGAGCAGCGTATCGGCGGATCGTATAACAGCGCTGTGAGTTTCTCCATTGATGTGTAATTGTACGATTTTTTTTGCTGAATCATTTGAAGTGATCATCCATTTCCCTCCATGGCTTCCAATGTATCTGTTAATACATTTTTTAAGACAAATTTACGGTACCCTGCAGTTGCGTGGATATCCTGCACCACTGGACCCGGAAGATGATCAATTACCTGCTTGATTCGCTCCTCTTTGGAAATGCTTGGATCATTTAATAACGTCTCAATTTTTTCTGACCTAAATGGAAATTCACACACGCCACTGAAAGCTGTCCGAATCCGTTTATCCTTCTCTAATGCTGCTACGGTTACAATTGGGTACCCTGTTTTCGACATTCTTGTCCGCTTGATTGTACTAAAAGGCAAATCGATATAGGATTGGTCAACATGGATTTGCACAAGGAGCTCGCCTTCGTCTAGCCCCTCGTTTAAGATTTGTTCCAAAGGAAGAATCTTCTCGCCTCCCTTTCCCCCAATCATTCCTTTTGCATCCGCTAATAAGAAAGGCAAAACGCCTTCTCGATAGATGAAGTGACTATTGACATTGCCCCCAATCGTGATTTTATTTCGTGAAGTATGATCTGCTATGCGTTGCACCGTCTTACCCAATAAAGGAAATAGATTGGATTCCACAATAGTTGTCAGCGAAACCGCTGCCCCAATGATCAATTCAGCTCCAATGACCTCTAATGTCATACATTCAGGAATCCCTTTAATATCAATCACCACATCTGCCCTTTTTTTATTCGTTCGAGCGAATGTAATGAATTCTGTCCCTCCAGCATAGAAGATTGCCTGTTTGCCTGTGTGAAGAGCTAGCTGAAAGGTTTCAACTGCTTCACTGAGCGTGGATGGTTTATAATAATCAAAGTCAAAGGCAATCATTGGCTGCCCTCCTTTTTTGTTTTCCAGATGAATTCTGGCGTAAGGGGCAAATTGTTTAATTCTACTTGCGCAGCCGCTGATAACCCATTCGCAAGTGCTGATCCTACACCTATCACGCCATATTCGCCAATGCCACGAGCCCCATACGGTCCATCGACGGCTGGTGTTTCGACAAAGTCAACGAGGTACTCCGTCGGCTGTTCACCAAACCGGAGCATTTGATAATTTCGTAAATCGGCATTTTGCATAATGCCCTTGTCATCAAACATAAACGTTTCACTACTCGCTAAACTCAAGCCCAAATACATACCGCCTCGCATTTGTTGGGTAGCTGTTGCGGGATTCATAATCGTTCCCCCATCCAGCACGGTAACTGCTTTTAATAGTTTGTACGTACAATCCCGTTCGTTATACGCAACCTCGATCGCTTGTGCGCCAACAGACCACCAAGGTCCAGGGTTACCGAATCCCGTCTCTTTGTCTAATGGAGTTAGATGTTTCTGTGTATGTTTGCCGACACCGACAACTTGTCCCCCAACAGTATGGCCACTCGGAAATGTATAACCTAGGGCAATAGATTGAAAGGTTACACCAAACTGCGGATTCGACTTTACAAAAACGCGTCCCCCTCCAACATCTAGATCATCCTCTGCACATTGCAGGACAATGGCTGCTGTTTTCTTCAATTGTCGAATGGCATCTTCTGCCGCTGCAAGCACCGCACGTCCCGCTAAAAAAGTTGTGCTACTTGCTACTGTTCGCCATTGATGGGGGTCGTATTGTGTATTCACCTCCATCTTCACATGAATTTTTGACATGTCGATTCCCAGCTTTTCCGCAACAATTTGTGCCAGTACTGTTTTTGTCCCCTGTCCAAGTTCTACTGCCGCGCAGTTCAAATTAAGAGAACCATCCGCTTCAAATGTAAGAACAGCAGCCGATTGGGCATTTGTTGCCGTTGATGATGTTTTCCAAAATAAACTGATTCCCTTATGTCCACCACCATCTATATCCCAGTCAATTAATTTTTTCACTCGAGTGAGGCATTTTGCCGCATCGCCAACCGTATTGGCGGTGAGAACGGTTTGAGTCGGTGTCGTATCTCCTGGTTTAATGACATTGATGAGCCGCAATTGGATTGGATCCATCTGCAACTGCTTGGCTAATTTGTCCATTGTCCTTTCAACGACAAATGTTAGTTCAGGATGTCCATAGCCCCTTAGCGACGTTGCATACGGATGATTGGTGTACATACAATATGAATCACACCAGACGTTTGGTATATTATATGGTCCCGTGCAATCGACAGCCATCGCCCTTGTAATTCCAGCAGCCTGATCCGTATAGGCTCCAGAGTCAACTAAAAACGTGTATTGACCTGCAAGTATCTTCCCCTCTTTTGTCACGCCGAGCTTAATGACTGCGTCAAGCCCAATATGACACGGCGCCGTTATCAAATCCTCTTCCCGTTCATACTGTAATTTGACCTTTTTTCCACCGACAGCTTTTGAAGCTAAATAAGCAAGTGGTTCTAATTGAACCGTTCCTTTCCCACCGAATCCGCCACCAACTATGGGCACATGCACAATAATATTGCCTACTTCAATATTGAAAAACTGATTCAATACTTTTTTGATTGTATAAGGGGATTGGGTACAGGAATGGACAGTTACTTTTCCAGCGGAATTGATTTCAACCTGCGTACTTCGAGTTTCTAACGCCGCATGATCTGACAAATTAAAGGCATATGTTGCGGTTATTGTTTCTGTGCATCCTGCCCATGCCTTGGCAAAATCCCCTTTCCGAATTTTATTGTGACTACCGATATTTGTCCCAGGAACAGGATAGACATCTGAAATGATTTTAGTATAGTCACCAGAATTGTCATGGATTAACGGTGCATCCGTTTGAAATGCCTGTTGCACAGAATTCACAATAGGTAGCGATTCATACGTTACTTTTACTTTGCTAGCGGCCAGCTTTCCTTGATGTGCATGATCCGCTACGATAATTGCAATAGGTTCTCCATAATAGCGTACCTTCTTAAATGCCAACGGCGGTCTGTCGGCTAAAAGTGGACCAATATGGAAAGGGAAAACGTCTCCCGTAATGATTGCACGCACTCCAGGTACTTTCCAAGCCTCCGTCGAATCGACCGATTTGAGAATGGCGTGGGCCTCTGTGCTAGTCACAAGTTTGGCATGTAGGATGCCAGGACCTACTAGATCACCAACATATTTGACATTGCCCGTTGCCTTATCAAGCGTATCGATTCGCGCAACAGGCTGACCAACAGTTGTTCGCGCTGTATGTTCCATTCATGAACGCCTCCCTTTTTTAACGGGCAACAATAATAATTGTCCCCTCTTCCACTTCATGTGCAGCAGCATCCATAATTTTCTCCAAAGTTAAGCTCACCTTCTGCAAGTGCTTTTGATCCTGTACAATAAAAATAGGTGCGCCACCCCCTTGGAAAAATTCAGGTTTCATCGTAATAATCGCGACAATTTCAGCGTGTTGATTGCCCAATATATAAACTCCCTTTCGTATAACTAGTAGTTTAACCAAAGCAGCAACCGATTATAATAATCACCGCAACTTCTACGGTATATATAGTCCGCTATCCTCTACCATCTTCACGATTCCGAACATAGTTTAGGATACATAAACAAATGGGAGGAGGAACTTGCATGTATTATTTTCACCCACATTGGATAGCATCACAAAACGCCCCAAATCCATTCCCACCAGTCAATACGCAACGACTACATGCATCAGCAGAAAAAATGCTTGAAGTCATTAAACAATCCCAACTGTTAATCAATAGCATTGCGGATTCGCCCGATTTTGCTCATGGCCTCATGGATGCTGCTCAATTATCCGACCAAAAGAAAGTGGACGAATTAATCCAATCAACAGGGATTACGACTAAGGCTACGACTACATTTTCGCCAAGTGGAATTCATATTGAACTTGACAATGCCAAAACACCAGGGGAATGTTGTAAATTACAAATTGCATTGCGTTGGTAGGGTGTTCCAGGCTCAACTCCTTATGACTTCCCTTTATCGGCTTCCTGTGGCATCCGGATCGCGCTATCCAGCACGGGGACCTTTTCTAATACCGTCTTAATTTGAGCGAAATCTTTTTCCCGCGGCAAAAAGAACAGCGCAATTCGCCCATCTGCCATATCTCTTTTCGATAGCGGAATCAACGCTGGTTCACCTGAGTCAAGATAACAGCCCAGGACAGTAGCAACATGGTGTAACATTGCTTGCCGCTGCCCAAGATAAGACAACGTGACAATGCTATTTTCATTTTTCGGAATGATGATTGCACCAACTGCTTTTTCAGTAATAATTTTTCTCGTATCCTCTAACCCAACATTTTTAATAAGAATATCTCCTACAAACAGCGTTGGTCCTTCAAAACGAATATCCGCTTCTGTGACATCTGCGATTGCACTCAATAGTTTGCCCGACATCTTAAACTTCACAATAATAAGCATGACAATTCCGCCTATAACGCCCAACCAAATAGAAAAGACGGAACACAATGTCGTCACCAGTGCTGTGAACATTACTAAATAATTTCGACTTTCGAACGCTTGCGCCATCCCTTCAATAAATGGTGCTCCACGTTTTACAAGCTCATTCGTATCGATTTTTTCAAGGGAATCCCTTTCCATCTTCCTGATTTCACGAAATTGCGTCGCGGCGAGACCAAGAAAAGTCACTGCAGCCCAATCAGATTCTAAAACCGAAGGAATCGCTACCGCGCCAATAAAAGCTGCAATAAAGCCGAGCGAAAGGTGAATAATTCGACCTGTTGGATATGTCGGGTATTGCCGAAAATCGGTGCGCAATAAAACTGTTCGTCCCACAAAGCCAAAAATGATGCCCATTACGACCGGAAGTAAATAACTGTCCATCACAACTACTCCTTGTATATTATCTACTGCATCTTTATCTTTTATAGACTAACCATCACAACAGCTGATTATAACGCCATCCTTAATTTCGTAAAACGACTAAAGTAAGAAGTGAACGGAGATAGTTGGAAGTATGAAATGAGGTGAAAGAGTTGCAAACGATCCAAAAAATGATTGATATTATTTTGAATGCAGACGGGCCTGTTGTCCTTGCGATGATTGTCAATGTGGTAGGTTCAGCCTATCGAAAAGAAGGATCTTGGATGTTATTTCAACGAGATGGAACGCAATTCGGGGTCATTAGTGGAGGGTGCCTTGAAAATGATTTACAAAGCCGCGCAAAAGACCTGTTCGAAACTGAGAAAGTGGAAGTTGTTCAGTATGATTTAAGTGCCGAGGATGATCTTGGGTGGGGGCGTGGTGCGGGTTGTAATGGGGTTGTATCGGTGCTAATACGGGATATCGATCAAGAATTCAGGCGATTTCTCTATGTAACACATCAACAATTACTAGCTAAAGAACCTGTTCTTTTCATTCAATCCATGAATATTTTTAACGACTATGGCGGGATTACACAGAATGGTCATCGGTATGGCAACCGGAAAGATGACTTACCAGTTAAAATAGATACCACAATTCCTTTTCAGCACCAAGCAGGACAAGAAAATATTAGCGATTACCGCTTTTTTTTTCAAATGCTATGGCCTGAACCATCCCTTTATATCATTGGCGCAGGCGCTGACGCCCGACCACTTGCCCGACTTGCCCAAAGTGTCGGCTATACAGTTCACCTACTGGATTGGCGACAATCGCTGTGCAACGAAACCCATTTTCCAACAACATTATCGTTTCGGATTGGGGATGTAGGACAATTGCTTGAAACGATTCAATTCAGTCCGCTCGATTCAATTGTAATAATGACACACGATTTTCAACGCGATATGAAAATCATTCAACAAATTCGTCACATCCCGTTATTGTATCTAGGTATTTTAGGTTCAAAAAAAAGAACACGACGGTTAGTAGGTGAGGAAATTCCCGAATGGATTCATTCCCCAATCGGGCTATCAATCGACGCAGATGGACCGGAGGAAATCGCTGTTAGCATTGTAGCGGAACTTATTGCCGTGAGACGGAGGAAAATGACATGAAAATCGCAGGTATTTATCTTGCCGCTGGAAGTAGTAGCCGGATGAGAAGCAATAAATTAAAACTCAATGTCGGGACAATGACACTCGGGAGCTTAGCGCTTGAAACGGCTTTGAAGTCGTCCCTTGATGAAATTTATATCGTCATAAAAGAGACGGATGATGCAGTGTGGCTTCCTACTGACATGAAGTTGAACACTAAATGCACAATCGTACCATGTCCCAACGCCCATGATGGTCAGTCTGAATCATTAAAATGCGGTATTCGACGGGCACAAGCCAATCATATGGACGCCGTTCTTGTCATGCTGGCGGATCAGCCTTTTATTACTGTTCAAATGCTCGAAGAAATGATTGCCTGTATGAAGACCAATCCGACATGCAGATTCGTCGCGACAACTATTGAACAAAACATTATACCGCCCGTTTTACTGTCTTCTTCTATGTACTCTGAACTCCTTAGCTTACGCGGCGATGTAGGAGCTAAAGCCCTCTTGCAGGGAGAGTTTCTTCAAAAGGGACAAGTACTGACCTGTCTCGATAAAAGGCTCGTCTTCGATGTTGATACGCAAGAAGACTATCAAACACTTCTAACGAATAAAGAAAAAACGAAATGATAGCCCGTTGGCTATCATTTCGTCACAGTAATTCTACCATTATCTGTTCGTAACTTGATCAAATTCTCACCTTTGCCAAACGTTACATGCTTATTTTCCTGTCCAAATAGTTCGACTTGGCCATTGTCCGTTTTTGCGTCGATTATCGCATTTGTAGGCTCTGTTTCCGTTTGAATCTCAATTCGTCCATTATCTGTTTCTAAGTCGATGGATTGATCTAAACTGTTTGTAATAAGGGTAACTTGCCCATTATCTGTCTTCGCCTTAATCTTACCTTCAATATCTTCAAGGAGTATTTTTCCATTATCTGTTTTCACATCGACAGTCTTTGCAGTTACTTGTTTCAATTCAATCCTACCATTGTCTGTATCCAGTTTAATGTCTTGTGCTTGTAGCTGATCTGCAATGATTCGTCCATTATCCGTTTCAACCTGCAGTCGTTCATACTGTTTTTTAGGTAACTGCACTGTTAGCGTTAAGTCTAGTGAGGAGAACCCGAATTGTGTAAAACCCTTGCGTTTCTCCTTAAACTGTATAGAAAGTGTGTCTCCTTTTACATCCGCTTCGAAAATAAATTTCTTATTTTTCTTCGTTTTACCTGTATACTCAACAGTTGCTACCGAATCCGTCGTCGGTACAATTTCCACGGCTGCATTGTCGGTCGAAATCGTAATATTTGAAAACGAAAGATCATCAATCACTTTTTTGCTGTCACTTTTTTCAAAGGCATTCACCTGTTTAAACAGGAATGAAATACCCCCTGCAACTACTAATACAAGTACTAAAGCAATGAATAACTTATTTTTGAAAATCATCAACACTATCCCGCCTTTCATTTAATAGGCGAAGTCGATACGAATTCATCGCTACTTCACCAAGTTGGTCGAGCAAATTATAATTGGCAAACGCACCAACGATTGCCCCGAAGCCAGGTATTAATTGGAACATCTTCACCAAATCAATATGGTCCCGGTATTCCTGCTGAAAGTCCTGCCAATCCATATCAGCAATCAAGTGCTTTTGTTGTTCCCAGTTTTCAATGATTGGCAGTGTTTCTTTTCGTGTTTCCTCACTTGAAAAAGCGAGATGGAAAATATGCAGGATGAAGAGGCGTTCCTCGTATTCATTGGTATCAAAGCCATAAACTGCAGCCGCTTCAAAGAGAAACTTCATTTTAATGGATAATAGCAAGGGAAAATCAGCCAAACCAAGCATAATCCCGCCGGCTCCGGTTCCGGCGCCCTCAATGACAGCTGTTTTACGGAAATTCGTCAATTTTTCTTTAAAAAGCTCATCACGCTCATACAAACTTAAGCTCGTTACTTGCTTCTTCTTAGTTGTCAGATTCGATCCAACCAGCGTTGCTTTCACCATGTTTTTTATGCTCTCCGTTATGACGTTATGAACCTTTTCCGGAATCAAGCCATTTACCTTTCCTTGTGCTTTTTTAGAGGCACGACCTATGGGACCAGATCGTCTGGTCATTTTCTGCTTCCAAAAAACTAACTCATCTTCTACCTTCGCGATATAATCTATCATTTATTTGCACCCTTCCACTGCTTACAATTAGTATAAACTTAGTGAACCTTCAAAAAAATGGACCTGAGAAGTGATTGTATCTCAGCCTTCAGACCTAGTTCTCCATTTCCTGAATCCCAACCATAGGCCAGTAAACATGATAAATGCAACACCTTCAAGTGATAGAATATACCACGGGTAAGGTCCTAAAAAGTCTAGTAAACTTCCATTGTAAGGCTTCTCTCGTAAAAACATATAATTTCCTTGAAACAGGTAATTGACCACAAATAGTAGTGGCAGCAGCAAATTTAAAGCAAGCATCGTCTTCACAACGCCTTTAAAAGTGGGCCTATAGCCTTTCATCCATGTGAAATACAGTGCCGTTAGAATAATGCCGATATGCGTATAAAAGAAGTGAAAATACCTGAAATGAGGAAATCCGAGATCTAATACCGGGGTTAGCATTGCTTGAATAGCACCGCCAATGCCCGCAAAAAAGACAAAATCAATGAGGTGCCTATTCCCCGTCCACAAAAGAACAATGGTGACGAGTAAGCTAATGCTACATAATTCTAGTGGCAACGAGCTGGCGAGCGTCCATCTATCGGTCACCATCATCCAAACATGATACAAAACTTCCATTGCCAATAAAGACAGTGCAAAAAGACGTTCATACTTCCGTGGCACTGTCCCTTTTTTTCTGAAGATAAATACTACTACCATTGCTAGAAGCAGCACAGCGATTACTGCGATATGAGCTACTGAAAACATAACGAAAGAGCTTGTCATCTCATCCCCCATTTCTGTCATTTTGTTGGATACACGATGCTCACCTTACCTCTCTTGTTTTTCATTTTAATCGTTTTTGCCGAAGTTGGATAGACTGTTAACTGTCTATCATCTGTCCACTCCACGTCAAATTCCTTTTCCGAGACAAATGTATTGCCATTTTTATTTTTAAGGATTTGGTCTTTCTTTAATATGGAAAGCTGATAAGAAACAGAAGTCGTCGCACCACAGTCTCTTGTAAACACATATGCTGTATACGTTCCGTTTGGTGAATCGTTTGCAGACAGTACTTCATTGGCGCAAGCACCAGCAAAAAGGGAATGAATAGTTAAAAAGAATAAAACAATTATTCCAATGAGGCAAAGCAGCATAATTCCCAAAATTTTCAAGGTTATTTTTAGTATTTTACGCATAAACACCCTCCTTACCAATAAGACGCAAATTAATACAGAAAGTTCACCGTGACATCCGCCGGAGGCTTTGGGCCAACAAGATGTTGGTCACTCAGACGTTGCCGCAGGATGCGGAGAACTTAGTCTGAGTTCCCCTATTCAGCCGGAGTTAGGACTCTCACTGAATGAAAAGCATTTTACATCCATCCCACCACTTATGCTAATGGAGGTCTTCCGCTGGATTCAGAAAAAACACCATCACACAGTTTGCTCCTTGGACTAACCTAAATTAATGAGACAATATAAAACACCTTCGGAGTGGTACACTTGTAAACAAGTACTTACATCGGAGGTGTTTTTGCGTGGGCAAAAACGTATATTCAAGCGAAGTTAAATGGGCAGTTGTTAAGGATAAATTAAGTGGTGAATTGACGAACAAGCAGATTATGGAGAAGCACGGAATTAAAAATGATTCACAGATTAAGACTTGGATGAAATGGTACCGTTCGAATGAAATCTATCGATTTGATCAGCCGATTGGTAAACAATACACTTTTGGTCACGGTCCTGATTTCTCCAGCGAAGAGGACAAACGAGAACGTCAATTTTCTCATTTAAAGATGGAGAATGAAATTCTAAAAAAGTACATGGAAATCGAAAGGGAGTTAAAAAAGAAATAGTTCTACAGATTGTAGAGAAATCTAAAAAGAAGTATACGATTAAGGCTATCTTGTCCGCGCTAGGAGTACCACGGGCGAACTATTATAGGTGGTGTCTTCAAGGCATCGATAAGTCGCTTTCAGTAGAAGAGGAAGCGATTATGGAACTATGTAAGAGCACTAAATATCGGAATGGACATAGAAAAATAAAGGCAATGTTAAAACAGAAATATCACATTGAATTGCATCGCAACACCGTTCAGACTCTAATGCAAAAGCATAACTTGCAGTGTCGTATTAAGCCAAAACGGAAGTGGAAATCTCAAGGAGAAAGTATCATAATTGCCCCTAATCTTCTTAAGCGTGATTTCACCGCTAGCGAACCCAACAAAAAATGGGTAACAGACATCACATATATCCAATATGGCAGTACAACAAAATATCTTTCGACCATTATGGATTTATTCAATAATGAAATTGTCGCTTACAAATTATACGATCATCAACAGACACCACTCGTAATTGACACGTTAAAGGAGGCACTGGCTATTCGTAATCACCCCGAAGGTGTGATTGTGCATTCAGACCAAGGAAGTCTTTACACGTCTTATGCGTATCAGGCCTGCATTAAGGATAACGACCTTGTCAGCAGCATGTCGCGTAGGGGAAACTGTTGGGATAATGCGGTGATTGAATCTTTTCATTCGAACTTGAAGTCTGAGGAATTTCAATATGTTAAATTTAATTCGTTACGCAACCAAGATGTATTTGAGCGGGTTATTACTTATTTAAATTATTATAATGAAGAACGTATCCAAGAAAAATTAGGCTACCTAACACCCATAAAATATGGTGTCAAAGCAGCCTAATTAAGGTGTTTTATATGTGTCTCATATCGCTATGTCAGTCTACCTGGCGATGGTGTTTCTAATTCCTATGGAATATTCACTTCTACTTTGCTGTCAATAACCAGAATCCTCCGACGTCAGGTTATCCAGCATTGTATAATCATATTTCTGCAACGGTTTTTCCGCCGGCCCTTCCATGACTTCCCCTGTGAATGAAAACCTAGAGCCATGACACGGGCAATCCCAAGTGCGATCCCCACTGTTCCATTCAACCTCGCATCCAATATGTGTGCACGTCGTATCAACGATGTGTAACTCACCGGCATCGTCCTTATAAGCGCCTTTTCGATGTCCATCCAATGTAATAACGGCACCTTCCCCGTTTGCTAAATCTTCAGGAGTAGTTTTAGGCGAATCTAACTTCCCTTTAATTAATTGGCCGACAACATTTGCATTTTCGACTAGGAAGTTTTTCAAACTTGGATTTGCGTAAAATCGGGATGGTGTATACAACTTTTGAAAAGGATTGTCTTTCCCCACAATCATATCCCGAAACAGCAGCGCGGCCGCAGTACCATTGGACATTCCCCATTTTCGAAAACCTGTTGCGATGAGGATATTCGGTTGCCCAGAGGTTAGTTCACCAATGTAAGGCAGTTTATCCAACGTGATAAGGTCTTGAGCTGACCAACGATAGATAATATCATCCAATCCGAAAACTTCTTCACCGAAAGCCTCCAACGCTTTGTAATGCTCCATCGTATCTATACCTTGCCCCGTCTTGTGATTCTCACCTACAATCAGCACGATTTCCTCACCATCTACCATGACAGAACGAAGAGAACGTGTTGGCTCATCCGCACTTATATAGATGCCACCTGGATACTTTTTCTTCGTCTTAACAGCTAATGCATACGAACGATCCGCATGCATTCTTGTCGAATAAAGCCCCAAGCCCTCGTAAAACGGAAAATGGGAGCAAGTAAGGACATGCTTAGCGGTAATTCGGCGTTCCTCACGAGTCAGAACAACCGGCTGTTCCCCAGTCTCAATATTCACGGCCGTAGTGTTCTCAAAAATCAATCCACCCTTTTCGGTGATATGTTTGATTAAATGAACTAAATATTTGGTAGGATGAAATTGCGCTTGGTTTTTCATGACAAGGGCATTTTGTATCGCTATATCAAATGGGATACTGTCAACTTGGCCACCTTCAATCCCGAGTGTCTCGTAGGCTTCCGCCTCTTTTTCAATCTTACGTGCATATTTTTCAGTCGTAGCGTATATATACGCATCTTGTACGCTAAACTCGCAATCAATTTGATGTTGTTCCACCGTATTTTTAATAAATTCCAGCGCTTCACTATTCGCCTCATAATATAAACGTGCATGACTTCTTCCGATATTATGAATGAATTCATCATAGATTAAATCATGTTGTGCAGTAATTTTCGCGGTTGTATGTCCAGTCGTTCCGTTCAACACTTTATCGGCTTCAATAACAGCGACCTTTAATCCTTCATTCACCAACAGATAAGCGGATGTAATTCCCGTAATTCCCGCGCCCACAATAACAACGTCCACCTGTAGATCCTCTTGTAAACTTGGAAACTCTGGAAATTCAACATCCGCTCTCCAAAAAGATGCAGGGTCATGCGGCAACTTTCCCGTTCTATGATTTTGATGGGTCATTCTAATCCTCCAATAGTTACTTTGATACTCAAAGGATTCCCATCCACCATATGGAATATACACGGTTCATTGCTTGAAAAAGGACATCATTCATCCAATGGGATATCAATTTCCATCTTGCCATCCAAATACAGTGGATAGCTATTGATATGCAGACGAATTGGATTCACTGCATTATCAAAATCAAAAGTATAAATTGCTGTTACATTGGATTCTTCTTCACTAAAACGTGTTGAGATTGTATTACTACTAAACTCATTACCCTCTTGGTCCACAATCCCGAAGAATAACTGTCCATTGGACTTTGGATAAGTGACTTCCAATGTATTGCGTGATGGTACTTGAACAGTAACATCCAGTTCACTCGGCATATATATCACTTTCTGTTGTTCAAAATCGACCTCGATATAGTCAGAGCCTTTTGGAAGTGCTTCAATTTTGTCTATTACTAACGTTAGTTTTTTCGGCTGCCTGAAGTAATTACTTTCCATAAATATGGCCACTTCACCATCACGCAAATTACCGAAACCCGCACCACCACCTCTTGGTCGACCCCAATCTTCACCATTCTCATCAATCAAGCGAACCGATGTGAATTGTAGTAATTGCATGGTATTTTGTTCGTCAGCGGCTAGTTTGATTTCTGCACGTAACGGCGAAATTTTAAGCTGTTTAATATCAATTGTTTGACCATCTACAATAACAGATTGGTTCAAGTCATATACTTTTGGCTGTTCAATTGGCCTGGTAAGTGTGAATGGCACGGTGAACTTGGTGTTCGTTCCATCACTTAAGTGCAAATTAAATTCAAATGTTTTATTGTCATACGATAAATCATCAACGGACATAATTTCAACTTTTGCTTCATGTATAGTCGTTTCATCCACTGGATGGCTACCGTAACTCGTTGCAACACTAAGTGGAACACCTTGTTGAGACACTTCTATAGAAACTAAATCCACTTTGGAAAGGTCAAAGAGAGATTCAAGCTTATAGAATATCATCATACCTGAATGATCTGCTATAGCCCCTTGTAAAGTCAGAGTGTAATCCCCCTGCGTTACGCTGATTCCAAGTTCCTCATAGTAATTATTTTCGACAATGTCACTAATTCCTTTGTCATTGGCAATTATGTCTACGATAGAAGCAAACCCTGGAATTTTAGAAACTGCTTGTGCAAATACGGGAGATACACGAATTGACGTCACAAACAGCAACAGTACAAGTGCAGCGACACTAGCGACTGAATACAAGCGTCGCTTTCTCCTCTTGGTCAGCCGATGCTGATACACAGCCTCTACACGAGCTTGATGTAAGGCTTCTCTAGGGATTTCAATCGCTTCTAATTCTTCAGTTAACTTCTGCCAATCCTGCTCGTTCAAGTTAGTCATTTACAGTTCCTCCTTTCCAATGAGTACGCGTAATCTTTTCAATGTCGTGTGTAGCCTTGATTTCACAGTACCTTCGGGAATTTGTTTCAGCTGTGCAATGTCCGCGTTCTTCATATCCTGGAAGTATTTCAAGTAAATCAATTCCTGTTGTTCGATGGGCAAACTGGCGATGATATCTGCCATTTCAAAAGGTTGCTGATCTATCGATGCAATATCTACATCGTGATTATAGACATATTTCGCTTGCTTCTTTTTCATATCCAAACAAATATTGATCATAATTCGGACAAGCCATGTTGCTATGTATGTTGGTTCTTTGACGGTATGAATCTTTTTTAAAGCGCGATACGTTAGCTCTTGTACCGCTTCAACGGCATCATGCTCATTTTTCAAATACGCATAAGCTGTGCGATATAGCGTCTCCTCATGTCGCGCCAATAGCTCCACTAATGCCTGTTCATCCCCCTCAATGGCCCGTTTCGCCAACTCCATTTCCATACCTTCACCCCCTGTTATCTATTAGACAGTTTAACATGCCAAATCGTTCATTTTATTTTCCCAATAGAAAAGAGTTGCACTAAAAATAAGTGCAACTCGCTTTTTATGGAGATAAGATAAATGATAATCGTTAGATACTATAATGAAAATTAGTAGAACTGGTCACGCTTCTTAATTATAACTTGGCAATCTTTTTCTCAAGCTCATCCATAGAATGAATAACTGAATCGGCATATTCATATTCCCCAATACCTTCATCTTCACTCAGATAAATTGTTTTCAGTCCAACTTCTTTTGCGACTACTATATCTTTCACATAATCATTTCCAATCATCACACATTCTCTAGCTGATAAATTTAATTTATGTAGAATAGATTCAAAGAATTCAACTTGGGGTTTATGATAACCGAGCTCTTTGGAAGTGAAGATTTCCGTGAAATAGTGGTTAATATGAGCTCTTGCCAAAGCTTTTCTTACTAATGACGCACCTGATGCCCCCGCATTCGTAGCTAAACAAATGATGTATTCATTATGTAATGTCTGCAATGTTTCCTCTATTCCCGGAACAGTTTCTACATGCGGCCACTCAGCCATAGGCCCCGTGAATTCTTGGAAATCCTTCATCACTGTGTCGCCCCAGTCAAAGATCAAAACTTTTATATCATTTTTCATTTACTAATCCTCCTCCAAATTCTCATGATTATATGGATTGTGGTAAATGATATTTATACATCTCCAATGCATCTGTATGTTCCTCCAAAACAATCATTGTTTTGGAATTTGGCTTTACATAAATAAATGGATAGTCCTTCTCATCAAATTCTTCTTCAATAGCAAAAGCCAATTGTTCTGTATCAATGGAAAATTGAGCGTCGACTCCTGTTTTGTTTCCCCTAGCATCTAATCGAATCCATCTCTGTAACGTTTCAAGATAAACAGCATTTAACGCATGAATTGAATACCCTTTTTCAGGTGTATCAAACAACATTAATCGTTGATAACAAAAACCAGTAGCTATACCTTGTGAACGCAGTAGTGCCGCCAATAAATTTGACTTTGCGTAGCAAATTCCTTCTTTGTAAGTAAGAACATCAGAAGCTGTGCATGTCACTCGCTTGCTTTGGATATCCCAAGAATGCGCAATTTCATCACGAACAAATTCAAATGCAATTTCTACTTTTTCAATTTCTGTTTGAGATGGAGTGAATAAGTTGGTTACTTTTTGTTGAATGATTGGATTGTTGTAATTGACTTCTTTTGATTCAGCTAAATAATCACTAAATCTAGTAGATTCACATATTAATTGCATCGGCTTCCCCCTCTTTTTTAGATTTGGATAAATAATAGTATACACCTAAAGTGAAAATATTCCTCAAATTCACACAAATATCAAGCAAGGCCTACAAATCGAAAACGACACAACCATGAGTATATAATTACTCATAGTCGTGCCGTTTTAAGTTTAGATTAACGCGTAATCTTCGCTGCTCTCTTCGTAAAATCCATCCCTGGATAATATGCCTCTTTCACCAATAAATTTGGTCCTAGGCAGTTCACTGCTGGACAATGACAGCCAAGCGTTTTCGCCAACGGGCGTTCCATCCAGCGATCGAGCATTTGAGGCAATGAATCGGTTTGAATATTACCCATTGGTGGCGTATCGCCAAAGTCCGTAACAATGACATCACCTGTGAAGATATTGACGTTCAAACGTGAGCGGCCATCAGGGTCATTGCGCACCGAAACATTTTTGCTGTTGTAAATCCGTTGCAACAACGCCAAATCCTCTTCATTATCACTGCATGGGTAAAATGGTAGTGTGCCGAATAGCATCCAGACGTCTTCATCACGCGTGTCTAACAGCTGATGGATGGCTTTTCTTGTTTCATCTAATGACAGCACTTCAAGCTGTGAAGCGAAATCGCTTGGGTACATAGGGTGTACTTCGTGTCGTGCACATTTCATTTCCTCGATGATTTGTCGATGAATATGTTCAAGATGCGGCAGTGTTCGTTTATTCAACATCGTTTCTGCCGAAACCATGACGCCTGCCTCAGCCAATGCACGGCTGTTGTCAATCATTCGCTGAAACTGCTCAGCGCGGCGCTCACGCGGCGGTTTGCGTTCCATATTGGCGAAACCACCATCAATGAAGTCATCAACCGTACCCCAGTTATGCGATATATGTAAGACATCCAAATACGGAGCGATGGCCATATAACGATCGAGTGGCATCGTCAAATTCGAGTTCATTTGCGTGCGAATTCCATGTTCATGGGCATATTTTAATAGTGGCAAGACATATTGTTCCACCGATTTTTTGGAGAACATCGGCTCGCCGCCCGTAATACTGATGGTGCGTAAATGAGGGATTTCTTCTAAACGAGAAATTAGCAAGTCCATCGGTAAAGCGTCCGGATCTTTATGCTCCAACATATAGCCAACTGCACAATGCTCGCAGCGCATATTACATAAATAAGTTGTCGTAAACTCAATACTCGACAATGTCAGTTTGCCATACTGTTGTACATCTAAGTATGCTTCCCATGGATCATGCTCAGGTGTCATTTTTGTTAGTGATGGTACAATCTTTTTCATTTTTCAACAAACTCCTATATATAAAGTAATCTCCTAAAATAGTATGCACGCCAATTCAAAGTTACGCAAGTACATAACAAAACCCCATCTGGGAAAATAACTTTCCTAGATGAGGTGTCATTAGTATTACACTGCTGTTTCCTCAGAAAACTGACTGTTGTACAAATCTGCATAAAAACCATTGTCTTCAAGCAGCTTATGATGTGTCCCTTGTTCAATAACTGTTCCTTGATCCATAACAATGATCAAATCAGCGTCACGAATTGTGGATAGACGGTGAGCGATAACAAAACTTGTTCGTCCTTCCATGAGACGGTTCATGGCTTGTTGGATGAGTAGCTCCGTCCGTGTATCGACACTCGACGTTGCTTCATCCAAAATCATGATAGGCGGATTTGCAAGAACAGCTCGCGCAATAGTGATCAATTGCTTTTGTCCTTGTGAAATATTAGAAGCTTCCTCATTTAAAACGGTGTCATAGCCCTCTGGCAATGTGCGGATAAAGTGATCAGCGTGAGCTGTTCGGGATGCCGTGAAAATCTCATCGTCCGTTGCATCTTCTTTACCGAACGCAATATTGTCTTTAATGGTCCCGTTAAAGAGCCATGTATCTTGCAATACCATACCGAACGTTTTCCGCAAATCTTCGCGCGAGAGCTGACGTGTATCGAGTCCGTCAATCGTAATTTTGCCACCATTCAATTCGTAAAAACGCATCAATAAATTAATCAATGTCGTTTTCCCGGCACCCGTAGGTCCAACAATAGCAACCGTTTGGCCAGGATTCACATCGATGTTCATATTTTTAATTAATAACTCTTCCCCGTAACCGAAATCGACCTGTTTAAACGCAACCGCACCTTCCGCACGTGATAAAGTCACTGCTGACACTTCTTTCACTTCTTCTTCCTCGTCAAGCAATTCAAAGACACGCTCCGCTGCCGCAACTGTCGACTGAATAACATTGGCAATATTAGCTGTTTGCATAATTGGCTGCGAAAATTGACGCGTATACGTAATAAACGCTTGAATATCCCCGATTGATATGGTGCGTTGTGTCACCAATATACCACCGACAACACAAATCACAACATAGCTTAAATTACTAATCAACGACATCATCGGCATAATAATACCTGAAATGAATTGAGCTTTTCGACCGGCATCATATAATTGTTCATTGACTTCATCAAATTCAGCGACTGATTTATGTTCATGGCCAAACGCTTTGACGACTTGATGACCTGTATACATTTCTTCAATATGGCCATTTAACTGACCGAGTGTCTTCTGTTGTTTGGCAAAGTGCTTCTGTGATCGTTTCAAAATGGGAAGAATCCCAAACATTGATAACGGTAAACTGACAAGTGCAATGAGTGTAAGTACTGGACTAATATATAACATCATTGCAAGAATCCCTACAATCGTCACAAAAGAAGTAATAAATTGTGTCAAGCTTTGTTGCAACGTACTCCCAATTGTATCAATATCATTGGTGACTCGACTTAATGTATCACCGACGGGATGACCATCGTAATATTTAAGCGGCAATTTCTCCAATTTCCCATTGACGTCTTCTCGCAAATCATAAACTGTCTCTTGTGCCACACTCGACATAATGTATTGTTGAATATAGCTAAACAAACTACTAATAACATAGAGACCACCTAATAAAAGGAGTAAATTTCCAATGACATGAAAATCGATTGCTGCTCCAGGCACACCTGTAAATTTACCATACGCTCCTTCAAATAATTCGGTAATCGCGTTCCCCATTATTTTTGGACCCACAACCGAGAATACTGTACTCAAAATAGCTGCAAACAATACAATAAGTAACTGATTTCGACGCGGTTTTAAATAGCCAATCAGGCGCCGAAGCGTCCCTTTAAAATCCTTGGCCTTTTGTTTACCCATCATCATATGTCCACCACCGCCAAATCCGACTTGGGCACCGCCTTGAGGGCGTGATTTTTTGTCCTCACTCATGCAGTTTCCTCCTCTGAGATCTGTGATTCAACAATTTCACGATAAACATGATTCGTTTCCAACAGTTCTTTGTGTGTCCCGATTCCAGCAATTTCTCCTTGCTCCAAGACGATGATTTGGTCGGCATCAATAACCGTACTGACACGTTGGGCAACAATCACAACCGTTGCGTCCTTTGTTTCAGCCTTCAACGCAGCTCGTAATTTTGCATCCGTTTTATAATCGAGGGCAGAAAAACTATCGTCAAAAATGTAAAGATCAGGTTGTCGAACGAGTGCCCGTGCAATGGATAGCCGTTGTTTTTGGCCACCCGAAACATTCGTTCCGCCTTGTGTAATCTCAGCCTCATAACCGTCTTTCATCTTGGTAATAAAATCTTCTGCTTGTGCAATGCGGGCTGCATGCTCGATTTCCACCTGTGTTGCATCTTGTTTCCCAAAACGAATATTTTCAGCAATCGTTCCCGAAAATAGCAATGCTTTTTGTGGGACAAAACCAATTTTCGACCGCACTTCTTCTTGAGACGATTCACGGATATCAACCCCATTAACGCGAATCGTTCCGGAAGTCACATCATAAAACCGTGGGATTAAGTTAATTAGCGTTGTTTTCCCAGCCCCCGTTCCACCAATAATGGCTGTCATCTGACCAGACTTTGCCGTGAAACTAATGGCTGATAATGCCGATTCTTCGGCTCCTGGATAGCTGAAGGTTACATTGTCGAATTCAAGTGTTCCAGGCTCCTTGTCTGCTTTTTTCGTCCCCTCATCCAAAAACGTCGGCTGCATAGCAAGTACTTCATTAATACGATTAGCTGATACCGAAGCCCGAGGGATCATGACAAACATCATCGCTGCCATCACAAGAGCGAACATAATTTGCATGACATATTGAATAAAAGCCATTAAATCCCCTATCTCCATGCCAGCGTTGTCAATGCGAATACCACCGAACCAAATAACACCAACAACCGTTAAGTTCATTACCAGCATCATCACAGGCATTAAAATCGCCATCACTTTATTAACCTTGATAGACACTTCTGTTAAATTCTTATTGGCTTTTTGCAAACGAACTTGCTCTTGTTTTTCATGATTAAAAGCACGAATCACACGAATCCCTGTTAAATTTTCACGCAACACAAGATTCAAGCGATCCAGACGCGTTTGTACCTGTTTAAAAAGTGGTACCCCTTTATAAAGAATAAATAGGACAGAAGCAATTAAAACAGGCATCGTTGCCACAATAATTAATGATAACTTTGCATCCTTAGACACCGCCATGATTAAACCACCGACAAACATAATAGGCGCGCTAACAACCATACGTAGCATCATAATGACCACTTGCTGCACTTGCGTAATATCATTCGTTGTTCTGGTAATCAATGAGGCCGTGCCAATTTCATCAAAATCTTGCAAAGAAAAACTTTCGACATGTCTAAATACTTTCCTACGAATATCACGACCAAGCCCCATAGCAGCCTGTGCAGAATAGTAGCTTGCAGTAATCGATGCAGCCGCACCTAATGCCGTCACTAGCAGCATGACGCCTCCGATTTTCCAAATGTACGGGATATCTCCGATAATGACCCCTTTGTCAATAATATCTGCCATCAGCTTCGGTAAAAATAAATCCGATAGGGATTGAATGAAAACAAGTCCAAGGATCGCAACAACAATCCATTTATAGACGGATAAATTCTTCAGTAATTTTATCATTCCCCAGACTCCTCTTATTCTATAATTTAATTTCTCCCTTAGGTATGCAAAGTAACTGTAAACATGGTACCTTCATCGACAGTGCTCTGAACATCAATGGAGCCTTTGTGCATATCGATAATTTTCTTCGTAATGGACAAGCCGAGCCCACTGCCACTGAGCTTGCGATTCCGTGATGGATCCGTCTTATAAAAACGCTCAAATAGATGCACTAGATGTTCTTCCGCTATGCCGATTCCTGTATCTATAATCTCGACAATCGCCTCATTGTCACGCTGGTAAAGGACAATTCTGAGTGTCCCCTCATTCGGAGTGAACTTAATGCTATTAATAATGAGATTAATCCATACCTGACTCATCAGCTCTTTATCGGCAGTGATTATCACTTCATCCAATACAACATCCAGCTCTAGCGATTTCGCAAGCCACTGTGGTTCGCAGGATAATAAAATGTCACGGAGTTGTTTATCCAATCGATAAGGGACTGGCTCAAAGGGATGATGCAGCGATTCGATGGATGTCAGCTTCAATAAGTTATCGCTTAGACGAGCTAATCGTAGGCTTTCTGTCTCAATAATCCCTAAATAATGCTCTCGTTCTTCAACTGTTAAATGATTTTGCTTTAACACATTGGCAAAACCATTAATGGAAGCAAGAGGTGATTGAATTTCATGCGAGACATTCGAAATAAATTCTTGGCGCATCTCCTCTATCTGATTCAACTCAAGGGCCATTTCATTTATGCCATCTACGATTCTGCCAAGGGGGTGATTTTTTTTATGTTCGAATTGATTGGCTAATTGGATGGTATAATCACCTTTGGAAATTCGCTTCATAGCGTCAATCATTGAAGTGAAAAAATCCATTTGTCTTCGAGGAGCGAGTCGTGAAAATGTCCACATTGTGACCATCATCAGTAAAATCATAGCAATTAACATCAGTAAACTTTTAAAGTAATCATTTACCAGTAGGTTCATCCATGTGATAATTGCATAGGACAGCGACCAATTCATTAGTAGAAATGCAAACATTATTACTGTCCGAAATATTTTCTTCATTCCATTACCTCCAGGCGATAGCCTAATCCACGAATGGTGCTAATTTTAAAGCTACAAGAGACTTCTGGGAAACGCTCGCGCAGCCGATTAATATGCACATCAATTGTTCGGTCTGTTCCTTCGTAATCATAACCCCAAATATCCTCAATGAGCTGCTCGCGTGAAAAAGTTTTACCTGGATAACTTGCTAATTTAAACAGTAGTTCAAATTCTTTTAATGGCAATTCAACAGGTTGACTGCCCGACAGTACTTCAAATGTTCTGCGATTCATCAGTAGTTCGCCGACTTGGACAGTTTGCGAAATGGCAATGCGATACCGTTTTAGTAACGCCTTTACCCGCGCGACGAGTTCTGTAGGCTCAAATGGCTTCACCAGATAATCATCCGTTCCCAGTTCAAATCCTTTCACCTTCTGTGTAGTGTCCCCTTTAGCTGTCAGCATCAGCAAAGGAATATCATACTGCTTACGGATTTCACGACACAGTTCCCATCCGTCCATATTGGGCATCATGATATCCAATATGACAAGATCTGCTTTAAATGACTCTAGGGCTGCCAAAGCTTCCACTCCGTCACATGCTTCTACAATTTCAAAGCCTTCTGGTCGAAAAAAAAGTCCGACCAGCTCCCGCATATGTGGATCATCATCGACAATTAATATTCTCACCATGTTCCCCACCCGCTTTCCTCACTGGCAACCGCTAGATTTCTGCAATACGTTCATTCTAGAATAACTATGTTAACTCAATATAAACAATCAGTAGTTAATTTCATTAGCTCAAATTGCAGCTCTTTAAGGTATCCAAATGAAAAGGAACGAAAACGCACCTGACTAATGCAGGTGCGTTGTGGTTTACTCATATGTAATTGCATCTTCATCCTGAATATGAACACCGTTTTTCAAATAAACTGTCGTTCGTAACATTAGTGTACGTTCCTCATCTTCCATTTCCCATCGCTCGTCGGGTACCATTTCAAAAGGTATCATCCATGTTTCCTTCGATTTCATATCGCTCATCATTTCAATCGATTGCTTCGCGATAATATCTTCATCTACTACCGATCGTTTTAATAAAGCAATTTCGATATAATCGACAAGCTCTTCACTTGCTTCCCCTTCGATATAAATCGTACCAGAAAGCGTTTCGCCGAATGCAACGTTCGGCCCATCAATATTTGTATTTACGTTCATTTCCTTATATTCAATTGTGGACATAAATTGCCTTACCATATGTCATTCCCCCGATTCCTGACTTTCTGCCATTTCATACTGCATATTTTCAGTTGCTACATATTTATTATACCGCAATTTAAACAATTTAAATAAATGATTGACGACCACTTTTAATAATGCATACCCTGGTATTCCAAGAACTACTCCAGCAACTCCAAATAGCGAACCTGCAGTTAACAATACAAATATAATAGTAATTGGATGAACTTGTAGTGATTTCCCCATAATTTGTGGGGAGATGAATTTCCCTTCAACAAGCTGAACAATCGTCCAGACGATTGCCAACTTAATCAGCATAAACGGTGATGTAACAATAGCAATAATCACTGCTGGCGTGATAGCAATCAGCGGTCCAAGGTACGGAACAACACTTGTAAACATTGCAAGTACGCCTAGAAGTAGCGCATATTCCATATCAATAATAAAGAAGCCAATAGATACCATAATCCCAATACAAATCGCGACCAAGATTTGTCCTTGAATGTATGAACTAATTTGATGATCCGACTCACGAAGAATGAGCGTTGCTTCCTTGCGCATACGAGGCGGCAGCATCTTCACAAAAAATCGAGGCAATTTTTCCCCGTCTTTCAAAAGATAAAACAAGATAAATGGGACTGTTATAATGGCAAGAATAATTCCCGTAAAAGCGGAAATGAACGAAGTGATACCACTCGCAATTCCGCCAATCGTATCCGTGAAAAACTTCCCAATATCTCCTTGACTCGTTTCAAGAATCGTATTGATATTAATATCCAGTCCTTCATAATAGGAAGCAAAAATAGAGGTACGTAAAAACGTATCAATATTTAGTAATAATTGACTGAAATAAGTTGGAAATTCTTCAACAAGATTATGAAATTGCTCTTTTAGAAAAGGTAACACCAGAAAAACTAACGCCGTAATTAGTCCAATTGCTCCAATTAATAAAATGAGAATTCCCCAGATACGTGGTATTCGCATTTTTTCGAGTAAACGTAATAATGGTCTGAGTAAGTAGTAAGCAATTGTAGCAAGAATGACTGGTAATACAACCGTCGAGAAAAAGACAGTAATCGGATAAAATATAAAAGAAATTTGATTGAACAGGAGAATGATTAGACCGATTAGTAAGATTGAAACGAGGACGAACAATGTACTTCGTCCTCCAAGAAAGCGAATTATATTTGATGTTGCGCCACTTTCCTTGTTGCTCACTTTATCTGCCGTCGATTGTTGCTTTCCACTAAGTCCCATTGACATCCCCTACTTTCGTTAAAAATAGACTATTAATCGAGCTGCATATTGATAAATTTTGTGATTGCAGCTTTATTTTTTTCAATATCCAACTCGATGACAGAGCCGGCATGTGCATAAGAGTTGAATGAATACGAACCTTCTATTGGAACAGTCATCGTTTCCACATCTGCTCCTTTTTTCATCAGAAGGGAGAGAACACGCGAAATTTCATCTTTTGTTGTCAAATCTGTATTGATGAATCCGGATAGTGCACCTGCAAGCTTTGGTATATGTGCAATCATACCTGGCCGCAATACCTCGTCTTTCATCGCTGAAATGACTTCTTGTTGTCTAGCTACTCGTCCAAAATCACCTTCTGCATCTGCGCGGAAACGTGCATAACCAAGTAACTCTTTGCCATTCAATTGTTTTTTACCAGGCATCAATGTGACACCAATTTTTTCAGACATTTCTTTTTTGACGTCAATTTCTACACCATCCGGAAAGGCAATGTCAACAATCGATTCAAAGTTTTTGAAATCAACAATAGCATAATGGTGAATAGGAACCCCAAACATACCTGTTATCGTATCCTTAATGGTCTGTACTCCGTTAAGGTAATAAGCAGTATTCAGTTTGTATGATTTATAACCAGGAATGTCAGCGTAAATATCACGCATAAACGAAATGACACGTATCATGCCTTCACTCTTATCCCAAGATAATACCATCATCGTATCCGTCCGCGAATTGCCGCTACCATCATCATCAACGCCGAGTAGTAAGTAATTTTCAATCGATGTATATTTCGGATCCACCGCATCTCCTTTAAATGCTCCTGGATTAATGCCGTTATCCTTCGATAGCGATTTACCCGCATTATATTGAATAAATGAATAGAGTCCAGCTGCTATAAAGCATAGTGTCGCTATTGTAAAAATGACCCGACCAAGGCGAAGTTTTTTCTTTCTTCTTCTTTTGGGTATAGGTCCTTCATAATGTTCATCCATTTGATTGATTCCTCCAAAATATGATCTCCCTAATTAAGACGTACGGGAAGCGTCTTGGTTGCGTATGGTTGTGACCATTATACCATGATAGACGATTTTGACGATTCCTTTAGTTATTACGGTTTAGTTTATTTCAAAAAAGGAGATTCACGGCGTATTCCCCAATTCGTCCTGTAGGTCATTGCATATGCTACACAGATGTACGGAACGAAAGGCGGTGTACAATATGGGACGCGAATGTCATGGAGGCGAATCTAATTCATTTTCTTTGATTGTAGTATTATTCATTCTTTTAATTATTATCGGTGCAAGCTTTCTTTACTAATCAAACTTGCTCATCCACTCTCAACCGCTCACGAGTACCCTTATACTGTAAGAGCGCAAAATTTGCGCTCTTATTTTCATGAAATTATTCGGGGTATGCTATAATTCTAGTATGTATAAATGAAAGGAGATGTTCGCTATGACTGAGAAAACAATTGAAAAAGCCGTGTTTGCCGGTGGTTGCTTCTGGTGCATGGTAAAACCATTCAAAGAGTGGGATGGTATCCATGATGTCGTGTCTGGTTATATGGGCGGACATGTCGACAACCCTACATATGAAGATGTCAAAAAAGGAGATTCTGGTCATTTGGAAGTTGTCGAAATCACTTATGATCCTGCCGTTTTTCCTTATGCCAAACTACTCGACGTATTTTGGCAGCAAATTGATCCCACAGATGCCGATGGTCAATTTCAGGATCGTGGACACTCGTACTCAACAGCGATTTTTCATCACACAGACGAGCAGCGTCAAATCGCTGAAACATCTAAAAAACAACTTGACACAAGTGGTACTTTTTCAAAGCCAATCGTTACCCCAATCCGACCAGCAGAGACGTTTTACCGCGCGGAGGAGTATCATCAGGATTATTATGTGAAAGAAAAAGAACATTACGAGGAAGATCGTGCGCGCTCTGGTCGCGATGAGTTTATTGACAGTCATTGGGCTTGAATTACAATAATGGGTAAGGAAAACGGTGTAATTTGCTGATTTCCTTACCCATTATTTAGTTATCACTTAAAATTATTTCACTACAAAATGCTGTATATGGGGCTGTGATTTTTGTAGTGAGGCACGCAAACATACCGGATGTAAATCAACCTGATCCAACCCCTCAAGAGGTATCCATTGAAAAATTAAACGCTCACCTTCAATGCCATAGAATGGTTTTTCATCAAAGGACGCAAAATTTTTCTTGGCTGTTACATCATAATAAAAACCAATTTCATGAAAATCCCTTTCACGATATTCAAAGAAGTTCTCAATGACCAAGGACATTCTGTCAATCTGTATGTCAATCCCCAATTCTTCACGAAACTCTCTTCTCAGGCTACTTTGCGAATCCTCCGCAATGGACACCCTTCCCCCAGGCAGTGACCAATTTGACTCGTTGACATCACGATGCAACAAAACATGCCCATTTTCTATCCAAATCCCCGCTACACGATAATTAAAGACGGCTTGTTCTGTTTGAAAAACGACATCCATGCATTTCATCTCCTTTTGATTCATTTTGTAACATAGTTTTTGCGATATGCTCACAACTCTACAATTGTACAAATGAAAAGACACCTGCTAGGAACTTAGAAAGCTTGTTCCAAGCAAGCATCGTTTTGAAAAGTTTAAAACGATTCATAAAATACAATATCTTCGCGAACTAACATTTTTTTCTCTTCTGGCTTTTCAATCGGAAAACCAAGCCCTAGAATCGCGACAACTCTACGATCTGACGGGATATTTAGAGCCTCCCGTGCGTATGTTTCACGAATTCTTGATTCTTCTACATCCTCCGAATGATAGACGGCACCAAAGCCTACACCAAGCTGTAAATCTGCTGCAGTTAGCCATATAAATGCCGTCGCAATCGAAGCGTCCTGTAGCCAATACTTACTAATATCTGGTCGACCCGTCACAACAATTGCTGCTTGTGCCGTAGCCATCCATTTTATGAAGGGAGTCGTTTTTTCTAAATGATCCAGTTTTTCACGATTTTCTATGACGATAAATTCTCGAGATGCTAAATTATTCCCCGAAGGCGCATAATACGCAGCATCTACAATTTGATCCAGTAGCTCTTTGGGAATTTTTTTCGCTTGAAAACTCGTAATCTCACGCCGTGAACGAATAACATCTAAAACAGACAACTAAATCCCTCCTATTCAGATTGGTAAAGTATCTTCCAACTTAATTATATAGATAGCTCCGACTATTCACAATGACTAGGAACTGAAAAATTTAAAGTGCACGCTGCTCTATTTGTTGTGTAATCAATAACCTAAAGTTTTCGCTGAATAAGCTCTCCGGTGTTTGACGTCCAAATTTCCTAATATTCACTGTGCCATTATTCACTTCATTGTCTCCCAGAACAAGCGTATAGGGAACCTTATGCAATTGAGCTTCTCTGATTTTATAACCTAGCTTTTCATTTCGGTCGTCAATGTCTACCCGAATCCCTGCGTCTCTTAACATAGACCGTACGCTTAATGCATAATCCAAATGAATACTCGAAACAGGGATAATTTGTACCTGCACGGGTGCAAGCCAAATTGGGAAAGCACCTGCAAAATGTTCGATTAATATACCAAAGAAACGATCGATGGAGCCAAAAATCGCACGATGAATGACAACTGGACGCACCTTTTCATTGTTTTCATCAATATACGTCAGGTCGAACTTTTCAGGCATTTGGAAATCGAGTTGAATTGTTCCGCATTGATGGCTACGACCTAGCGCATCTTTAATATGGAAGTCGATTTTAGGTCCGTAAAACGCACCGTCCCCTTCATTCAGTTGATAGTTAATCTCTAAATCATCCAAAACAGTGCGCAACGCATCTTCCGAATCATTCCACATCTCGTCACTTCCAAGAGACTGCTTTGGCCTTGTTGACAGTTCAACCGAATAGTCAAAACCGAAAGTTTGATACATCTCATCAATCAAATGAATTACCTGCTGAATTTCGCTTTGGATTTGGTCCTGCCTCACAAAAATATGCGCATCATCTTGGCAAAATGTTCGCACGCGTAACAATCCGTTTAGCGCACCGCTAAATTCATGGCGATGAACCTGACCAAATTCAGCCATTCGAATCGGCAAATCACGGTATGAATGAAGGCTATTTTTAAAAATCAGCATATGCCCTGGACAGTTCATCGGCTTCATCGCAAATTTTACGTTTTCCACCTCTGAAAAATACATATTCTCATGATAATGATCCCAGTGGCCTGATTGCTCCCACATCCGTTGGTTCATCATGAACGGCGTGCGAACTTCGGCATAGCCTGCTTTCGTTTGAACAGCGCGTGAAAAGTTCTCTAGTTCTGTACGTATCACCTGCCCATTTGGTAAATAAAAAGGCATGCCTGGCGCTTCCTCAGAGAACATGAATAATTTCAATTGCTTTCCTAGCTTTCGATGATCCCTTTTTTCCGCCTCCTCCAAAAACGATAGATGCTCATTCAAATCCTTATTTTTCAAAAACGCAATGCCATACACTCGCTGCAACACTTGATTGTCGCTATCCCCACGCCAATAAGCACCTGACACATGTGTGAGCTTGAATGCTTTTATCCCTCCAGTTGACGGAAGATGTGGTCCGCGGCAAAGGTCTATAAATTCCCCTTGTTGATAAAGAGATATTTTCTCGTCCGCCGGAATGTCTTTTAACAACTCCAATTTAAACAATTCACCACGCTGCTCAAATAGTTTTTCAGCCTCTTCATATGTGACTTCCATTCGCTCGATTGGTAAATCTTCTTTGATAATAGCTTGCATTTCTTTTTCAATCATCGCTAAATCATTGTCATTGAGGTTAGTTGGTAATTGAAAATCATAGAAGAATCCGTTGTCAATCACAGGCCCAATGCCTAACTGCGAGTCACCATATAGTCTTTTAACTGCCTGCCCTAACACATGTGCAGTTGTATGTCTTAACATCTGGAGTCCTTCATCCGAATCCTTCGTAAACAATGTGATTTCAGCATTTTCCTCAATACAATGTGATAGATCACATAGTTGCCCATTTACTTTTCCCGCCACAACATTTTTTCTCAAGCTTGAACTTATGGATTGTGCAATATCCGCTACTGTAATGCCTGACGGAAATTCCTTTCGGCTACCATCTGGAAATTGAATCTCAATTTGTTTGTCATTCATCTTCAAAACACCCCATCTAATTTTTTGTATAAAAAAATACCCGTCCCAAAGAAAGGGACGAGTATAGCTACCCGTGATTCCACCCAAATTTCTAACACCATCCAACAATGGCGTTAACTCATGGCGCTGTAACGTAGCATTAACGGTAGTAGCTACTTGATTTCACTAATACAGCTCGAAAGGGGTAAATTATTTTCTGTGTTAGGAAGTTCTCAGCACTACTTCCCTCTCTGGAAACCATCAAAATAATTCATGTCTTCGTCATCGCTTTTATCGTTATTTAATTATATTTCTATACAAATAAACACACCCATCCCTATGTAAAGGGACGAGTGTGTTTGCTCGTGATTCCACCCAAATTTTAAACACCATCCAACAATGGTATTCGCTCATGGTGCTGTAACGTAGCATAGACGGCTTACCGCAGCTCAGAAGTGGTAAATTATTTTTCTACGTTAGGAAGTTCTCAGCAATTCTTCCCTCTCTGGAAACGTTCAAAACAATTCATGTCTTCATCATCGCTTTTACAAAATATTGCTCAAAATTGAATTAGTTAATACCTTACAATAAAGAAAATAGATTAGCAAGCTTTTTTTAATTGACCCCTATACAGTTTATGTAATTGGTTTTAAAAATGATACTTGTAACAAGGTTCTTCTTGCTGTGTATCATCAAACCATTTCACGCCGATAAAAGTAAAGCCTATCTTCTCTAACACTTTTAAAGACCCTTTGTTTTCAAGACTCGCAGAAGCTGTGATCACTTGTACTCCCCCATGATTCCGGGCAATTTCGATACATGCACTTGCGGCTTCCGTTGCAAATCCTTTGCCCCAAGACTTTTTACTGTAATGATAAATTAATTCTACTTTATTTACTGAATCTATAATATTAAATCCAGCAGCACCTATAATTTCATTCGATGCTTTATCTTTCACCGCATAGACAGATAAGCCATGTGTTTCCTGACATTTCCTATAAGCATCGATAATTCGAGGCAACACATCATGCGAAGAAGCCCCGTCGCAAAATACCATCACTTCTTCCTCTCCCCAAAATTCTTTTGCAGCATCTTGGTGGGAGTCATCCAACGTGTATAGAATTAGCCGACTAGTTTCATAAATTATTTCCACATTTTTCACCTACTTGCTTATTGTTATTTCAAGTATAGCGTAGTACTCCCCTCTGTAACCAAGACAAAATGAGCTTGGACAATTTGCCTCAAGCCCATTTGACCCAAAAAACTTTTCCAGTCAAGATAATAACTGGAACATTATTGTGAAATCAAATAAAAGGAATATCCAATTTCATCAGGTCTTTTTGGTTGAAAGTTAAACCAGGTAACGTGAAAGTTGCTGCGTTGATTGCAAACGTATTGGCAATGACATTTGGACTTCCAGGGTGGAAGATTCTAACTTCATAGTGGAATGGACTAACGTTTTGACTCAAATTGACGTGTTCGTTCGGTTGGAGTGTGACTAATTGGTTTAACAGAACTACTGGAAAGCCACTATTCCAGTTAATAACTTGTACCCTTACTTCAAAGGTTTCAATGGGGTCTAAGTTTGCGACTTCAATATGTGCTGCTGTTTGGTCGACAACTGTGTTTAATACACCCGTTGTTAACACCTGACGTTTAAATCGGTGAACTTGTCCACAACATTTTGAACGATGACATGCCCCTGAACTAATATTACGCATATTCTCTCCTCCTCTCTTTATTTATTTTCCTAACACTACTAGTCTATTAATAATATTGGACAAGACTTAGGCAATCGAACATAGCAAAATATTCTATTTCCAAGACCATGAGTCCATCTGACTACACGGTTTTCCGAATTACAAAAAAAATAAAACACCGTTCGATTATGAACGATGTCTAAAACGCATGTATTTATTGTACTTTCAGCCTAATTTCTTCTCGTTTCTCTGAAGGGTCTTCAGTAGGGTCTGGCTCATCTTCATCGACACCATTACAGCCAAACAAAAAGCCCACTGACAAAACAACGGTTAAAGGGGCAAGAAAGTGCTTTTTATAGCTCCTTCTAATTCTTCCATTCTTCATCTACTTCTGTTATCTTGTCCTATTTCATCTAAAAACAAACCTAGAAAAAGTTCTAAGTTCGTTTCATTCAAGTGGTTTTGCGTTTTTTATCACCAATCAAAAATGTCAATACTACCATCATTGTATATAACAACATCATAATGACAAAGGTATAATGATGATTATCCGTCCAATCAAAGACAAGTGCAATGAGCAGTGGCAATATTCCGCCCATGATGAATCCACCTGTCTGCATCATCGCGGTCCATGCACTCGCTTCTTCAGCAGTCTCTGTTTCGTCTAATGGCAATAGTAACGCAACTGGAAACAAACCACCGAGTGGAATACCCATGATGAATGCGCCAATCCACATAAGGGAATGGATACCTGTCCAGAACAGAATAATCGACGTCATCCCTGCGATAAGCATGAGTAACAGCCAAAATTTCCGCGCAGAAAAACGTTGCATCAGCAACGGCAGCAAAATATTTAAAAAGATTTGGACAGTCGTCATCACACTAAGGAGCGTCCCCGCCTGCAACAGTGTCATGCCAGCAGACGTTGCGATGGGTGCAAGCCATGTAATGATTGAAAAGAATGCAGATGATTGCAGACCAAAAAATAATAAGAATAGCCAAGCTTTCCTTGATTTCCATGGAGACCTTACCTTTTTGCGTTCAGCTTTTACGACAATAGTATCAAGTTGACGGACCTCAACCTGGCCTGGCATCGCTAAAAACCATGCAACTAAGCCAACAAGTGCTAGCACAGACCAAATGCTCAGCGCAAATAGGTAAGAGCCGGTCGTATCAAAGAATACAGCCGTAAGCCCAGCACTTGCAGCTGATCCAACTCCCATGCCGAATGAATAAATAGCAATGACGGATGCCGCTCGGTCTGGAAAATACTGTTTGATCATCGCAGAAAGAAGCGGGCCCATTACAGCAATCGCAATTCCGACAATGAATGCAGTACCAATCAGTACTGGATAACCTGGTATGAAACCGCGAAGAGCGGTCATAGTTCCAACGAGTATAATCATCACGGTCATGGTGCATTTTAAACCAAATGAACGATTCAAAAACGGAGCCAACATAGCGAAAATCCCCATGCAAATGACCGGAACAGATGTCAGTAGACTGACCTGTGCATTGGATAATACTAATTGTTCTCGAATCGTTTCGAGCATCGGCCCGATAGATGTAATCGCTGGGCGCATATTAATGGAGATGACAAATATCGCTATAATTATGAGTGCTGCATTTCTTCTGTTTATTTTTGTTGACATACATACTTTCCTTTCATTTCATTAAAATAATGATGGCTGATGAACAATAAGCATACCACTCGATTAACCTTTTTCTCCATTCAATTCACTTTGCCTCCCACTTAGTTCCCGGCTCTTAGGTTTTATATTGTGCTTACAACTATCCGACACATTTCTTTTAATAATCAAAGATAGCTGCCCCGCAATGAGGAAGCCATCTTTAATCTTGTAAACTTCATCGACGTCTGGGATCCGTTATTTTCTTCCCCAAATCTGCTGCCTTTACCACCCGCGATTAAAGTTTCTGCGATTAGACTCTCTGCAACAACATCTCAACTCAACATCACGATTGTTAGCAAAACGATTTCGATTATCCCAATCGCGATCAAACCTTACTTCGCGACACTCACAGATCAACTCTTCCCGATTTCTTCGTCTGCGATCTTCAAAACACATATCTTTCACCTTCTCCCTTTTTTAGAAAGTCGGCCGACCTTCAACATAGTATATGGACGAGCACGTGTAATGATTGGACGACCTGTTTAGTAACAAGTATTTTTATTTCCAATTGAATAGAACGTACTTTTCTATTTACCCACGAGTTAATAATAAAAATTCAACAAGCATAAAACCTTCTAAACTGAGCATATTACGCTCTAGGAGGTGAACATCCATGAGTAAAAACAATAAAAAGACCATGAATGAAAGAACTCATAATGGCTCCGAAATCTACAAAAAAAATAAAAATAGTAATAGCAACAATAACAACCTAAATGAAGAATTTGCTGATGCATTTGATACTCAAGCAAATAACAATGTTACTAGTCAAAACAACCAGCACCGATTAAACAAAAATAAATAATAGTTGGATATGAAGGGTGAGGAGTTTTAATATGCAAACTAGTGTGATTAAAGAATTAAATACCTTTCTGGAAGGAAACTATATGGCCATACAAGCCTATGAAAAATACATTCATCATATCGATAATTCAGATATAAAACAGACCCTTCAAAAAATCCAACAAGACCATAAAGAACATGCAATTTTAGTTGCAGAGAGAATACAAAATCTTAGTGGTGTACCTGTTGATGATGTAGGCATGATGGGAAGCATTGCTGAATTAATGAATAAGATAAAAGGTCCAACTAAAGATATTGTTCCCATTTTGAAAGATGCTCTCGTTGGTGAACATAGGGGTATTGTAAAATCTAAAGAGCTTCTTGATGGAGACTTAGACCCCGTGAGCTTAGAGCTTGTAAAAGCTATTTTGAATCACGATCAAAAACATGTTGACTTATTAGACGAACTTATTTCGCTAAATGGATAGTTGAGCTCAATGCTGCACTTCCTACAAAAAAATCAATCTAACGAACATCTTTTGATGTTCGTTTTTCTTCTTCACTTACTATATAGTTTCATTTAAAAAGTTTGAAATAGAATCATTTATAGCGTTCAATGAAGCCATTAATTATTGGGTTTGGGAGACGAATTGGGTGGACATTCAATTTCACACTCCCTGAAACCCTATAGCACACGCTTTCTTGCTTCTACGTTTTATTACGTGCTATAATAGGAGCATTGTGAATTTAGGAGGATTTTGAATGATAGCAGTTAGTAATGTAAGCCTTCAATTCGGCGATCGCAAGCTGTTTGAAGATGTGAATATACAGTTTAATCCGGGTCATTGTTATGGTCTAATTGGTGCAAACGGTGCGGGTAAATCGACGTTCTTGAAAATTTTGTCGGGTGAGCTTGAAACGCAAGAAGGAAACGTCATCATGAACAAAGATGAGCGCCTTGCAATCCTGAAACAGAACCACTTCGAATATGAAGAAAGCGTCGTACTGGATACGGTTATTATGGGCCATAAACGACTGTATGATATTATGATGGAGAAAAACGCTATCTATATGAAAGAAGATTTTTCTGATGAAGATGGTATGCGTGCTGCTGAACTTGAAGGTGAGTTTGGCGATTTGAATGGTTGGGAAGCTGAGTCTGAAGCTGCCATCCTTCTACAAGGTTTAGGTCTAAAAGAAGAGTTCCACCAAGTGAAGATGGCTGAACTAGATGGTTCTGATAAAGTAAAAGTGCTTCTAGCACAAGCGCTATTCGGTAAACCTGATGTCCTTCTTCTCGATGAGCCTACCAACCACTTGGACTTGAAAGCCATCCAATGGTTAGAAGAATTCCTTATCAACTTTGATAATACAGTTATCGTCGTATCCCATGACCGTCACTTTTTGAATAAAGTATGTACACAAATTGCGGATCTCGATTTCTCTAAAATTCAAGTATACCCAGGTAACTATGATTTCTGGTATGAATCTAGCCAACTCGCGCTGAAAATGTCACAGGACCAAAACAAGAAAAAAGAAGAAAAAATTAAAGAGCTTCAAGCATTCGTTGCACGTTTCAGTGCCAACGCTTCGAAATCTAAACAAGCGACTTCACGTAAGAAAACACTTGAGAAAATCGAGTTGGATGATATTAAACCATCATCACGTCGTTACCCATTCGTCAACTTCCAAATCGGTCGTGAAATTGGGAATGACGTCCTGACAATCCAAGACGTTTCGAAAACACAGGATGGAAGAGTAATGCTGAAAGATGCATCATTCACGATGAACAAAGAAGATAAAATCATTCTTCTTGGAAATCCACTTGCGAAAACAGCCCTTCTTGAAATTCTTGCTGGAGAGGCTGAACCGGATGCTGGTACTGTTAAATGGGGAGTGACAACATCACGTGCATACTTCCCTATCGACAATAATGAATACTTCCAAGGTACTGAACAATCGCTTGTTGAATGGTTGCGTCAATATTCACCCGATGATCAAACCGAAACATTCTTGCGCGGTTTCCTAGGACGCATGTTGTTCTCAGGTGAAGAAGTGAACAAAAAACCATCTGTTCTATCTGGTGGAGAAAAAGTACGTTGTATGCTTTCTAAAATGATGTTAACAAGTGCAAACGTTCTTCTTCTCGATGAGCCGATGAACCACTTGGATCTCGAATCCATTCAAGCACTCAATAATGGTTTGATTTCATTCAAGGGCGCTATGCTCTTTACATCACATGACCAACAGTTCATACAAACAGTTTCCAACCGTATCATTGAAATCCATGATGACGGTACAATTTTTGATAAAATGATGGGCTATGATGAATACCTAGAATGGAAAGAACAACAAGAAAAAAATAAGTAATAATCAATCATGCCTCGGCGTGATTGTGTCCGGATTTTGAATTGAGCTTGCTCAATTAACTCCCTTCAAAATCCGTGACATCCGCCGGAGGCTTTAACTTTATTCAGCAGGGGTTTGAATTCCACTGAATTACAAATCTAATTCGCATTCATCTTACCATTTATAGAAGTACGGAACTTCTTCTGAATGAAGTTAATAACAAGCCGCTTCTCCTTTTTCATTCTAGGAGAAACGGCTTGTTTTTGTTTCGTATATGTAACTCAATTGCATAAATTTCGTCTAATGGGACAAACCATCTAAAAGGGGTGATTGTTGTGCGGAAAATAAAAATTTTCCTCTGTTTTCTAGGTGTTACATTATTATTCGTAGGATGTTCTAAAAACAATGTAACTTCGCTCGATAATTCTGGTTCTGGTCAAACTGGAATTATTCCAAAAGATGCGGAAGATAAAGAGGTAGTAAGCCCTTCCGATATCGTACTGCGTAACTTTTTCTTAGCAGACGGCTCAAAAGCGCATTATCAAGGAGAAGGCAATGAATTTGCGGAGTTAGATATCGAAGTTACGCAGCCGTTTGAAAATTATGTCGTCATTTATGAAAATAATGGTGGCTCGCTTGTCCGATATATCTACAAAATTGAAAAGGATCAAATCGTTGTTGTAGAAAAGAAAATGGTCGAAAGTAAAGCAGACTTCCCTGCTTTGAAAGAGTTAGATGCGATGACCCCTATGGGTATTTATCTAAAAACACCGTTTGTCAAAGGAACAACTTTCGATGATTGGACTATTATTGACACCGATGTAACCTTAGTAACTCCTTATCAAACGTTTGAACATGTTTTTGTAATTGAGGAACAAGCGCGGGACATTGTCAATCGCAAATATTTTGCTGACGGCTTTGGTGAAGTAAAACGAGAATCCATTATGATAACGGATGATGGTGGCGAGTATATTGTTACATCCACATTGAAAGCTGTCGATCAGTGAATAGCGTAGGAGGTGTTGCCATTACAGGGCGCCTCTTCCCTGATTCACTCATTACAAAAATTCAATTCCTGCTTATTATTTTTGTAATGAGTGAATAATTATTTCATTCTTTCTATACATCTGCTACACGAAAAGCTGTCGGCTTCCCATCCTTCATAAAAATCACTCCATGATAAAGTTGTAAATCCTCATCACACGCCTCGCAAAAATCCTTTTCACATTCAGTCCAAAACGCAAAAAAGCTATCTTTTTTCATTGCTTCAAATGGATATTTATTGCGTAATTCCAGCAATAGCCCCTCACAATAGTGTAACGCCTCTTGCGCGCTGTCGAATGCTAGACGGGAACGAATCGTTTCTTCCCATCCTGCAAACATCCACCAAGGCTCATAATCTGCTTTCATATAAATCACTTCAAACAATTTGAATCCCTCCCTATGTAACTCTCAGGTGAATGTCCTTCATTTTAACAAACTCCCTCACGATGTCCAACATATTGCTTTACAACACTAATGCTTCTGCTAACTATATAGTGTGTTTATCGGGTATAATTGAACTAGTGGCATGAAACTTTAACCGTTTTAAAACGTATACATGTTAAGAGGTAAAGGGGGCCCGAGAATACCATGAAAGAAATCCAACATTTTTTCATTAGACATTTCATCACTGCACCCATTAGCTTTGGATCATGGCTCTATTTAGTGTTTGGTGCAAGTATGAATGTTTTCGCAGCAACAGGTCTATGGATTGTGATTTATTTAGGTGGGACCTTTTCAATCAAGCAGATTCAACTAACCTCTAGCATTAAAAAATTGGGGATGTCCCGCTCCGAATACAGTCATATAAAAGGGCAACTTACTGATGCGAAAAGAAAAGTTAAACGATTAAACGGTCTCTACGGACAAGTACGATCTGTTCAGGCCTTTAAACAAGTATATGAAATGAATGGTCTTGCTAGAAGAATTCTTGGCATTGTTAAAATGAATCCAAAGAAATTTTATCATGTTGAAAAGTTTTTCTATGCCCATCTTGATTCCGCAGTCGAATTGACTTCGAAATATGCTTTACTTGTGAACCAGCCGTTAAAAGACAAAGAACTTCGAATCGCCTTACAAAACACACGTGAAACACTTAGTGATGTTAACAAGCAGTTAGAGCAAGATTTACGAAGTGCCCTTGCACCCGATCTTCAACAGCTTCAAATGGAAATTGATTTTGTGGATATCACAATGAATCAAGACAAGCCACTTCTCGAAATGAAAGGAGATTCCACTAATGACCGAAAATAATGAAGTGAAAACAATGGATGACCTACTTGATAATCCATTTGATTTTCAAGAACCCCTTCTTCCAGAAGAGATGCAAACAAAAAATAATGAGACAAGTGTCAGTCCAAAGCTTATCGACCGGCTCTCTATCGAAGAAAGAGAAAAAGCTCAACAGCTTGCTGCCCAAATTCCTGTCGGGAACTACGAGGCTATTCTTACATACGGTGCCAGTGCACAAGGTGAGCTATCCAAGTTTTCTCATAAGATGCTCGATCATGTGCAGAGTAAGGATATCGGTCCCGTCGGTGATGTGCTAAAGGATTTGATGAATCGACTTTCTGAAATTGACCCTGATGATTTATCACAGAAAAAGAAGTCAGGTCTCAGCCGTTTGTTCAATAAGGCTACACGCTCCGTTCAAGAAATGATGAGTAAATATCAAAAATTAAGCACTCAGATTGATCGGATTGGCATCCAGCTAGAGCATTCAAAACGCGGACTTATTGAAGATGTTCATATGCTTGATAATTTGTATGAACAAAATAAAACCTATTTCCAAGCACTGAATGTCTATATAGCTGCGGCAGAGTTAAAGCGTGACGAAATCGCCCACAACATTATTCCTGATATGCGTAGGAAAGCAGAGTTGTCAAACGATCAAATGGCTTTCCAAGAAGTCAATGACATGGCACAATTTCTAGATCGTTTGGAAAAACGGTTATACGATTTACAGTTATCTCGTCAAATTACTATCCAAAGTGCACCGCAAATACGAATGATTCAACAGACGAATCAGACGCTTGCAGAGAAAATCCAGTCATCCATTATGACATCCATTCCACTTTGGAAAAACCAAATTGCGATTGCACTGACTCTAAATCGCCAGATGAAGGCTGTCGAGTCACAGAAACTGGTCACCCGAACGACGAATGATTTACTACTAAAAAACTCAGAAATGCTTAAAATCAATTCGATTGAAACTGCCAAAGAAAATGAGCGTGGAATTATCGAAATTGATACACTCAAGCAGACACAAGAAAACTTAATTCAAACAATTGAAGAAACACTTCTAATTCAAGCAGATGGTCGTGCCAAACGGAAATCAGCTGAAATTGAAATTGCACGAATGGAAGAAGAACTGAAGCAGCGCCTTCTTGGCGTTCATGAAAAAATCCAAAACCGCCCTTCATAAGGCGGTTTTGGATTTTTAACTTCATTCAGTAAATGCAGTTGTACTGAAAGCGAAGCGTCAGTTACAGAAGTCTCCCACTTCTATAAGTGGCGAGATGAATGCGAACTAGATTTGTAATTCGGTGGGGGGGCCAAACCACGGCTGAATAGGGGAACTCAGACTATGTTCTCCGCATCCTGCGGCAACGTCTGAGTGACCAACATCCTGTTGGCCCAAATCCTCCGGCGGATGTCACGGATTTTGAAAGGAGTGAATTGAGCAAGCTCAATTCAAAATCCGGACGCAATCACGCCGAGGCGTGATTGATTTGTTTAGCACATCATTACGTGTTTCGAATGACGATTGCCAGTAACTTTCTCAGTATACGTAGTGTCTGATCAGCAAAGCCTTCTACTGAATTAGATGATGCTGTTTTATTGCCAAACATCATGGCAAATAAGGCTTTCTGATCCCCTGTTGGTTCTTCTGTCGATAAAAACAAATGAATAACAGAAATACCTTTTTTCTCCGTTTCCATCACAGCTTCTGCTGTATCAAGAATTCCATTTCGATCATAGCCAAAAGCGGAAGGTTCTCCGTCTGAGAAAACGAGTAAAAATTTATGCTTTTCCTGTCTGGTGTCTAACTGGTCAGCCATCCAGCGAATAGCAAAGCCATCACGATTATCTTCATTCGCATCGAAGGATAAGATGGACATGCCATTATCTTTGTCACGATCTGCAAATGTATGCATGAGGCCGAAGACATTGGGCTGGATTTCTTTTGAGGCATGGTAGGCATCCTCGTAGTATGATGAAATTTCATGACTCACGCTGAGTTGGCGAAGTACATCATGGAATAACAATACAGCCTGCTTCGTTTCATCCAATTTATCGAGCATGGATGCAGAGCCATCGACGAGTAGTCCAAACACTGCATCTAAGTTGATAGAAGGAGCATTTTTTCGATAAAAGGGTTTAGGACGTTCATCCACCACCATCGTTGTCAATTTCGTCGAGAGACGTCCTTTCATAAGCCGCTCCCGTTTAGAATCCTCTTTCAAATCGATTCGTTTCTTCATTTCCTCCACAAACGAACGAACATACGGTTTCTGTTCTTCTCGCCAAATCAGCAGTTTATGACGGTTTTCATGCTCATTATCTACTTCTATGCGCAACTCTTCATAGACTACGTTAAGATGCTCTTTACCAAACATCTTACCTGCCTTTAGCTTATTCTCCCGCTTGTCAGTTTTATCACTTTCCTCATCTGTCCATCGCTCGTTGTCATTGCCTTCCGAATCACCTGAGCCTGTTTCTTCTATGTCGGCATCTTCATTGCCAGGTGTTGCATCGTTTGCATCACTCTTACCCGAACGACCATGCTCAAGTTCGTATTCAAGATGGACACCTGATTCACTTTCATTTTCCCGATGCCATGAGCGAAATACTTCTTCAATTGTTTCTTTTGGACCTTCTTCCCCTTTTTCAGCATCAGCCATTCCTTTATGATAATGAAATACTGTATTTTCTTCGGTAATGGAATCCCCTGCCGAGTAATACTGATGGATAAGGTCTTTGTCGATGGATCTTTCGATAATCCCAACAATCCTGCTGGCAATAAACGTATTTTCTTGCGTATTTTTCACATCGTAAGTATGCTGTAAAACAGATTGGATAAGCCCAATATCAATGACTCCCCAGTCAATAGATGTATTGGCAAACATTCCTTCGTGAAGCGAAACAAATAACTGATTCATCATCGCGTCAGCAAAAAAGCTTTTTTGTAAATTTGAAGACAGCATATTATGATGGAAACTCACATAGGCTTCCCTTCTAATATCAAATGAAGTTGCTGTTCCTGGTCTCTCTTTCGTAATCGCATCAATGAGTCGAAATTCCTCCAGCAACAATAAAAGCTCCATCGCAAATTTCCTGAGTGGGTGCGAGCAATATTGATCTGAAAATGTAAGCCAAGTGCGAACATCGAACCGTTTCCAATACCCCACTGTCAATAAATAAATATCAGAAAGCCTGCCTGCATGAATCACTTCTTCCGTTCGATGGCGCCAAAAAACACTCATCGAAATAATGCCTTCCTGCGGACGAAATTCAAGTAATTTCCGTTCAGTTAACTCAAGAAAGGGTGCATCTGCAAGCGCTCTTCCCAATCGCTCGTACAGTAAAAGCGTCTTGGCATCAACCGTTTCATCATTAAATTGAATGGTTCGATTCATCTTCACCATCGCAATCGCCTCATTTCACCCAAGTATCCACTAATTCCATAACCAGCCTTCGTTCAATTTTATCATCTAGCTTTTCCGCAATGGCATACAGAACTGCACGTTTCACAGGGATATGTTCGGCGAGCCCCATTGCATCAAGTAGACTTCGAACAGATGCGGCTTCATCAGATAACAACCCGTTCATCACTTGTTTTTTTAAATCATTGCCAATCTGAAAAAATGTCTCAACAAGTTGTTGTGGGGCGGTTGGATAAGTATCTATCATGACCGTTTTCAATTGTTCTCCTGTCAAATAAGGAACTGTGAACGACACAAAACGGTTTTTCAATGCTTCATTCATTGGGGATGTTCCCACATATCCTTCATTAATCGCTGAGATAACAGTAAAGTTTTCATGTGCGTAAATGACTTCACCTGTAAATGGATTCGTTAACATCCGGCGATGGTCAAGCACGCTGTGAAGAATCGGCAATGTTTCTGGTCTTGCCATATTAATTTCATCAATATATAAAATATGCCCTTTTTTCATTGCTTGGACAACAGGACCTTCAACGAATTCGATAACAGTCTCCCCGTCTTTGCTAATGATTGTTTTGAAACCAAGCAATGATTCGGCATCGAGATCGACAGAACAGTTGACGCTTTGCATCGGTTGCTGAAAATAATGCGAGATGGTTTGTGCTAGTTTTGTCTTTCCAGAACCTGAAGGTCCTTTTAATAACACAGGTTTTTTCAAGGAAAGTGCAACAAGTACATCCTCCCACAGATGAGCGTCAGGCGAGACATAGCCACCTTGTTGGATTAACAGCTGCGCAGCTGACTCATGATTTTCCTCTGATCGACGTGCATGTTCTTTTTCTATTAATGCATTCATCTAAAAAATTTCCTCCTTATGAAAAGCCCGATACAGTTGTATCGGGCTTTTCGGTTTATTCAAAATAAGTTTTGTAATAGCCGCCGACTTTGCCTGTGTTATCCAAAACGAAAATAAATTCTTCTGTTTCGTTTTTCACTTCGTATTCTTTACCTGGAGTTAATACATTATTCACGACATATTTTGCAGCATCTGCATGTTTGCAGACGACTGTTCGAATTGCCGGAGCAGTTGTCCAATCTTTGAATGTCATTGTTCATCACGCCTTTCAGTTAAAATAAATAAGAAAAAAACGACCCGCAACGAAAGCGGGCCGATTAGATTAAGGCCTACTATATGCCTAAAAGTTATTAAGAACCAAGAAGAAGATCTTCAGGATTTTCGATTAATTCTTTAACCATTTTTAAGAAGCCAACAGAATCTTTCCCATCGATGACGCGGTGGTCATAAGAAAGTGCCACATACATCATTGGACGGATTTCGATATTATCTCCGATTGCTACTGGACGTCTTTGGATTGTGTGCATGCCAAGGATTCCGACTTGCGCACCATTCATAATTGGCGTTGACATCAATGAACCGAATACACCACCGTTTGTAATTGTGAATGAACCGCCTGTCATGTCTGCCATTGTCAATTTGTTATCGCGTGCTTTTTTCGCAAGTTCGACAATTGTTCCTTCGATTTCAGCGAAGTTTTTACGGTCTGCGTCTACCACGTTTGGCACGACAAGTCCGCCATCTGTTGAGATTGCTACACCGATGTCAAAGAAGTTTTTCAAAATGATTTCGTCGCCATCGATTTCCGCGTTGACGTATGGATATTTCTTAAGTGCTGCAACAACTGCTTTTGTAAAGAATGACATAAATCCAAGACGAACATCGTTTTGTTCGAAGAATTGGTCCTTCTTACGTGAACGAAGTGCCATCACATTTGTCATGTCGATTTCGTTAAACGTTGTTAGCATTGCTGTCGATTGTTTAACTTCCAATAGACGTTTAGCAATTGTTTGGCGACGGCGAGTCATTTTTTCGCGTGTAACACGACCATCGTCTTGAGTTGCAACAGACGGTGCTGGAGCTGCCACAGGCTGTGCTTTTGGAGCAGTACCGTGTGCTTCTACATCCTGTACACGAACCCGTCCCATTGGATCTACTGGTGAAACAGCTGCAAGGTCGATTCCTTTTTCGCGTGCCATTTTACGAGCTGCCGGGCTTGCGATTGTGCGGTCAGATGCAGTTGCATCTTCTTCAACTGCCACAGCTGCAACTGGTGCTGCTGGTGTTACTGGCGCTTCAACAGGTGTTGCTACAGGTGTTGCTGCTGGTGCGCCAGATCCTGCGCCAACAATTGCGATAACTTGACCAACTTGAACTGTATCGCCTTCTGCTGCAAGAAGTTCTTGAACGACACCGGCCTCTTCTGAAATCACTTCAACGTTTACTTTGTCTGTTTCAAGTTCAACGATGAATTCACCTTTTTCAACAGTGTCACCTGGTTTTTTCAACCATTGTGCAATGCTTCCTTCTGTAATCGATTCTGCCAGTTCTGGTACTATTATCTCTGCCACAATAAATTCCTCCTCTAATCTACCTTAAAAAGGCGTAAAGCTGTTTTTTTCTAATTATCTATTTCATATAATTACTTTTTCAATGCTTCATCAAGAATACGTGCTTGTTCAATTTTATAAGATTCTCCGTCACCTTCTGATGGACTAGCACGATGAACGCGCCCGACGTAAGAAATATCTTTATCGCCAGCAAGGTCCTTAATATAAGAAAATGCAAATTTCCAAGATCCCATATTTTTCGGCTCTTCTTGTACCCAAACTAATTCTTTTGCATTCGGATAACGGGAAATGATGTCCGCAATTTTATCGGATGGGAACGGGTAAAGCTGTTCCACACGAACGATATGCAAGTGATCAAAGCCTTTTCCATCCTTAATACGTTCAGCAAGATCAATCGCTACTTTCCCACTTGCGAATAAAATCTTCTCAACCTTCGTCGCCTTCTTGCCTGTTCCAGGCTGTTCAAGAACAGTTTGGAAATGGCCAGCAGTTAAATCGCTCACATCCGCACCAACAAGTGGATGGCGGAGTAAAGATTTAGGCGACACAATAACGAGTGGACGCATAGATTTTTCGCCAAGCATTTTAGCTTGTCTGCGAAGAATATGGTAATAGTTCGCAGCACTTGAAAGGTTTGCAACAGTCCAGTTATTTTCCGCACAAAGCTGTAAGAAGCGTTCGAGTCTTGCACTTGAGTGCTCAGGACCTTGCCCTTCTGATGCATGCGGCAATAGCAATACGAGTCCAGACTGTTGACCCCATTTCGAATAACTAGACGAAACGAATTGGTCGAACATCACTTGTGCCATGTTGGCAAAATCACCGAATTGTGCCTCCCAAACCGACAATGTTTTTGGATCCTCTAAGTTATAACCAAATTCATAACCAACAATTGCAGCTTCTGTTAATGGACTATTGTAAGCGACAAACGATGCATTAGCACCGCTAATATGATGCAAAGGAACAAGCTCTTCACCAGTTTTTTCATCATGAAGAACAAGATGGCGATGGGCAAATGTTCCACGTTGGACATCCTGACCAGTCATACGAATCGGGTTTCCATCTTGGAGAATAGCACCAAAAGCCAGTGTTTCGGCATGTGCCCAATCAATTTTCCCTTTGCCATTGAACGGGTCTTCACGGCGTTTTAAGATGCGTGTCAATTTACCGAACACATTGAAGCCTTCTGGATATGCCAAAAGCTCTTCGTTAATACGACGAAGCCTAGATTCGTCTGCACCAGTTTCTAAATCTCTTGGATAACCGGCCAGCACTTCTTCTGGTGTCGCATTTGACAACGCTTCTGTTTGAGCAGACGGCTCTTTCACTTTGTCATATGCTGTTTGCATCGTTGCGATTACTTTAGCATCTAGTGCTATCACATCTTCTTCTGTTAGTACGTTAGCCTCTACAAGCTCTGCTCCGTATAAAGAACGAACCGTTGGATGCTCATGAACAGAATGGTACGTGACAGGATTAGTAACGAGTGGCTCATCCATTTCATTATGCCCATAACGGCGATAGCCGAGAAGGTCTATTAATATATCTTTGCCAAACTTTTGACGGTATTCAAATGCAAATGCCGCTGTTGCAATGACTGATTCCGGACTGTCTGCATTGACGTGTAAAATCGGTACTTCATAGCCCTTTGCTGCGTCTGAAGAATAGTATGTAGACCTTGAATCATAATATTCTGTCGTAAAGCCAATCATATTGTTGGCAATGACATGAATGGATCCACCTGTTTTAAATCCGCGTACACGGCTATAGTTAAATGTTTCAGGAACTATTCCTTGTCCTGGGAATGCTGCATCTCCATGAATGAGTACGGCATAAGCAGTTTCCGTATTTTGCTTTGGAATCCCCGTTTGAGCTGTATTTTCCTGCGCGGCTCTCGTTTGACCCGTAATAATTGGATTGACAACTTCCAAGTGGGATGGGTTATAGGCAAGATAACGTTGCATACCTGTTTCCCCATTGTAAAGTGCACCCATATGGTATTTCACATCTCCAAACCAACCACGCGTCACTTCAAGTGAACCGTCCGTTGGCATGAATGGAGCATCTGGAACACCTGCAAATTGTGCGAACATCATTTCATATGGCTTATTTAAAATATGTGTGAGTACATTCAAACGGCCACGGTGAGCCATTCCAATTAATACTTTTGTCATCTTCTCTTCTTCAGAACGACGAACAAGTTCATCTAGGAAGACAACGAGAGTATCTAATCCTTCGATAGAGAAGCGTTTTGCACCAACGAATGTACGGTGAATGAATTTCTCGAAGCCTTCAATTTTTGTCAATCTTTCGAGCAAAGCTTTTTTGTCGTCTACAGATAGTTGAGTAGATACATTGCCACTCTCAATCTTCGCTTGAATCCAATTTCTTTCTTCTTCATCAATGACATGATCAAACTCATAAGCAATTTTTCCGGTGTACAATGATTTCAAATAGTTAACGGCATCAAGGCCGTGTGCTACATTTGGCGGAGTTGTAATAAAGAATAGAGATGCTGGCATTGCCCGCAAGTCATTATCCGTCAATCCATAATAAGAAGCTTCAATTCGTGTCGAATCCTTTGGACGATCGTTAAGCGGATAAATATCTGCCGCGAGATGCCCATATGTACGAATTGCATCCTGCAATTTATAGGCAGATAGTACTTTACTGAAATCAGCTGGTGCAACCGCTCCGATGGCTTCAGTTTGTTTCCCCTCGTCAATGATAGGCGCACCGAAACGTCGGAACATGTCCGCAAGTTCAGCGTCCACAGACTCAGGTGATACTTTGAACACTTCATACATTTCCATTACATACCCAAGGTTTGGACCCGAAAATACTGCATACGGGGAACGATGGTAGTCAACATTGTTCGACATGTAAAATGACCTCCACATTTGCCTACTGGCATATTGTGATTTTATTTTTTATCCTTATTAATATTACCACGCAAACTCTTTAACTGAAAGGGTTTAGCGTCAATTGTGAAACTTTTGTGCCCGGGACTACATTACACCTGTTTTAAATTACTTGCAACCTATTAATTTTTGTGACTTTATAGAGATTTGTCTGTTCAACTAATTTCGATACAACAAAATCATTTCCACCATCTCTTCGGGTGTTTTTGGTAGCAAAGACTTCTTCATTTTTTCAATTAATTGTTGTTCAGTCTCTAGTAAAACCGAGAATTTTGTCGATAAAGTCCGATTGGTAATTTCCTCTTCTTGGAGTACATGCGCATAGCCAAGCTTTTGAAAATGAGTGGCATTCAAAATTTGATCGCCTCTACTTTTCACAGCTGATAGTGGAATAAGCAGCATCGGCTTCCGCAAAGCCAACAATTCAAAGATAGCATTCGATCCTGCTCTTGATACGGCAAAGTCGGATGCGGCTAAAAGATCCGGTAATCCATCTGTCACGTATTCAAATTGTGTGTAACCCGCCATACTTTCTAACTTGTCATCCACATTATCTTTTCCACAAAGATGAATAACATCAAACTGCTGTAAGATTGCTACTAAATCTTTCCGAATGGCCTCATTAATAACTGCCGAACCTTGGCTCCCTCCCATAATCAGGAGAACTGGTTTATTTCCGGATAAACGAGCGAGCTGCAATCCGTCTTCCCGTATCCCCTCAAATAATTCCGGTCTAATAATTGCTCCAGTACAAGTCGATTTTTCTGCTGGCACATAGTCTAATGTTTGTTCAAAAACTGTGAAGATTTGATTGGAAAATGGTAGCGCCAGTTTATTGGCAAGACCAGGCGTCAAGTCCGATTCATGGACAACAACTGGAACTTTTGCTAGTTTGGCAGCAAGAACTACTGGTACTGAAACGAATCCGCCTTTTGAAAAAATAATTTCCGGCTTTACTTTTCGAATAATTGCTAATGCTTGCATAATGCCTGCACCTACGCGAAACGGGTCCGAAAAGTTTTTCATAGAGAAATAACGCCTTACTTTCCCACTTTGAATAGCATGATAGATAACCTCGGGATGTCCATTGCCAATCAATTCCTTTTCGATTCCAGTATGCGAACCTATGTAATGAATTTCATATCCTTTTTCTTCGAATACAGGAATAAGCGCTTGATTCACGGATACATGCCCTGCCGTGCCGCCCCCTGTTAATAAAACTACCGGTCTTTTCATGACCTTTCACCTCATTTACATTAATAAATAATTGAATAAGATACTTCTTTGCTATTATAGCAAATGAATCATGATACAATGATAGCTATCTGTAGAAAAGGATGATTTATTTGGAAAACACACTTACTCTTCGAAAAAAACCGTTTAAACTTGCGACAATTGTCATGCCGATACTAATTACCCAAGTTGCTCTATATATGATGACGTTTTTCGATATTTTAATGACAGGTCGTTACGATACATACCATCTTGCTGGCGTTACCATTGGATCGTCTTTCTGGGTTCCTGTCTATACAGGGCTTGCTGGGATTTTAATGGGGCTCACACCAATTATCGCCCAACATATAGGGGCACGCCAGCGTGATGAGGTTCGACCTTCTGTACAACAAGGTCTTTATGTTGCAGTCGCACTTGCAGCGATTGTCTATGCCATCATTGTATTCGCCGTTACACCTGTACTAGAAGTAATGCCACTCGAAGAACCGGTTCGCATTGTGGCGGCAAATTATTTGAAAGGAATGAGCATCGGTCTTTTTCCACTATTTGCTTATACTGTATTGCGTTCGTTTTTCGATGGATTCGGTGCAACGCGGGTGTCGATGTTTATCATCCTGCTATCCGCACCCATTAACATCGTCCTTAACTATCTGCTCATTTATGGTAGTTTTGGTTTTCCAGAGCTCGGAGGTGCGGGGGCTGGCTATGCATCAGGGATCACCTATTGGTTCGTATTCTTTATCGCCTGTTCAGTCGCCTGGATACGCAAACCATTTAAAGAATTTACACTATTTAAGGGGTGGGAAAGGATTTCTTTTTCAAGATGGAAAGAAATCCTGTTCATCGGCGTACCAATCGGCATTTCAATTTTTGTTGAAACGAGTATTTTTTCTGCTGTCACATTAATGATGAGTAATTATTCAACAGCAGTCATATCTGCGCATCAGATTGCACTGAATTTCACATCGCTGTTGTATATGATTCCACTTAGTATTTCGATGGGTGCAACCATTCTCGTTGGACAAGCTGTCGGCGCCGGGCAAATGCGCGATGCTAAGCAATATAGCTTTCTCGGCGTCGGGTTGGCCATTGCATTCAGCTTCCTATCGATTGGGATTCTGTTAATATTCAGAGAACCGATTGCTTCCCTTTATACGACAGATGCGAAAATCATTGCATTGGCAATACAGTTCTTTATCTTCGCTGCGTTGTTCCAATTTTCGGATGCGATACAAGCTCCAGTTCAAGGAGCATTACGCGGCTATAAAGATGTCAATATGACGTTCGTTATGGCGATCATATCATATTGGGTACTCGGTTTGCCGATTGGTTATTTGATGGCGACGCACACTGATTTAGGGCCCTATGGATACTGGGTTGGTCTTATTGCTGGTCTAACTGTCGGAGCGATTACACTAACAATTCGACTTATCTACATTCAAAAAAAGAAATTCAATTAAAAATAAAACCCGCGAAGTGAAGCTACATATGCATCGCGGGTTTTGTGCTGTTCAATTCAATATACCAGTTCTTGTGATTTTCGCCTCGACCCTTACATGGATATCGAGCTCAGAAAACGTATCTTGCCATTTTCCCTTTTTCCATAGTCGAGGATGGAAGGCGCGGACAGTTCTGCCAAAGCCGACAGGGTCACTTTTCGCTTCTTGTAATTTTTTAATCACTTCGTTGAAATCCTTTGACAGCTCTTCCGAAAGGAATTTTTCTACTTCCTTCCTTGTTTTCTCTTTATCCAGATGATTATAGGCAAATTCATTGACACTGAATTTCATTTTATATGTCGCATTAATCTTACTGTCCTGTATGTCCCATTTCTTGTCGTATGTGACTAGTGTCACAGTAACCGGATATATTTTACTATCTTTTTTCCACTCATATGTGAACATCGCATACTTTCCAGGTCTCTTCTTAAGAATTTGAACGGTCATCGACTCCTTCGCGTCCAATGTGTGACCTGAAAAAACTTTGTCACTGAACAAAGCGACTCCTGCGACTTCAGGTGTCCCTGTCGTTTCGGACATTTTCATGTAAGGCAACTGAAGGTCAATCGCTTCGTCCAATAGTAATCGTGTAGCTAACTGGATATCACCGTCCGGAATAACGGAGGAATATACAGCAGTTTTCAAATTTTCATCATAGTAATCGGGGAGCTCTTTGCCCATATTTTCTGTCTTCTCCATATAAGGAGCCATTTCCCCTTCCACCACCACGAATCGACTGCTCAACCGGGTACTTGGCATTCTGTAGGCTACATCGAAGGTCTCCGTGAGATTCGTCTTAACAGCTTCTGTAGTGAGAAGTACGATTAGCACTTGTGAAGGATCGAGTGCTTCACTCGTCTTCCGATTTGCATCGAGCCGGGCTTCCTCTACGGAAACACCACTTCCTTCAACAGTCGTAAAACCGATGCTATCTGGGGCGGCGACGACAGCATGTGTAAAGTATCCTGTCCATTTTCCAGGTTCCCCCTCATACCCGATGATCGGAACGATGGTAATATCCTTGTATAGCCGTTCATCCCAACATCCTGCCAGTAAAAAAGAACAGGCGATGGAAATCAGTGTGATTTTCTTCATTTTGATTTCCTCCGATTCGTATTGATGACGATGAACGGAATGAGTATGCCAAAAACAAGATACACATAAATGATAATATCATTTAGTTTTTCGATAGCTTCTTTGGATAAAAAGAGCAATGGTAATAACACGAGTAGTACGTGCCAAATGATTGTATCCCTTTTGTGATGCTCGTTTGTATGAAGCCGGTGAACATACATTGCAGCAAAGGAGAATATGGTCACGGTAACAATGGTCCAAACCGTCCAAATGTATAGAAAAAACAAGTCGAGACGCTCAGCAAAAGTCACTTCTTGGGCTTTCAATAGAAATAAAAGCGGTTCAGGGATTCTTTCTAATCCGGGAAGTGTGAAATATAAGAGCATTAATATGATAGAGAAAAAAAAGAAGATCAGCCACACCAGTTGGTAGACAAATAACGGAAAGCCTTTTATTTTCTGTTTTATGTCAACATGCTTTCTGAAAAACAAATACAATTCAATGCCTATGAAAGCAATCTGTGCTTTGAGAAGCCCTTTAGCCCATTCCCCACCCTTTGATTCCCCCACCGGAAAAAGATTTGTCCACACCAGATCTTTCCAAGCAAACTGTAGGAAAATTAAAAATAGAATGATGAGTGGAATCAGCATAACTGACAAATTGATGACTGTTTCCGCCCTGCTCAAATTTGCATACAGAGATACACTTACGAGTATTGTGATGACAATGATTTGTGGTGTTTCTGGGAACCCCCATACCGCTAATGTATAATCAACATATGCAAGATAAACGACGGTCACAAAAAGCCAGTATCCTTTGTACAACCATCCAACAAATGGACCAATCGTAAAGTGTCTGTAATTTTGTTCATAGAAGAGCAACATCATGTAATGAAAAGCACCCGCAACGAGAAAGATAAGCCATGCATCCCTACCAGATGCATTTATAAATGGGGCTGGGAAGGAGAAGAATGACGACCCTGTCTGGATAATAAAAAGAAGGAGGAAAAACTGATTTCTTGATAAATTGAAGTTCAAGTTTTCTCCACCTTCTTCTGCTTGCTACCACCATGTGTAAATGTTTGTTGTTGTTTATGATTTTTATAATAGGGGATCCTAAAGAAAACATTTTTGAATCTCGATGGGTCAAAGGGTACGACCGGTGACAAATAGGGTTGATTCAGCGAAGACCGATTCATCATATGAATAAATAAGATGAGTGTCCCAATGGCAATGCCAAAAAAACCAAAAAAAGTGGCTGCAAGCATGAACGGAAATCGGATAATCCGTATGGTCGTGTTCATTTCGACACTCGGCACGACAAAACTTGAAATTGCAGTCATCGCTACGACGACAACCATCAAATTCGACACAAGACCCGCATTGACAATCGCATCCCCGATTACTAAGCCCCCGACTATCCCGATTGTAGGACCAATCGGTGCCGGTAACCGGATTGTCGCTTCCCGGATGATTTCTATGAATATTTCCACAATCAGTGCCTCAATAATTGGACGGTACGGGATAAATTCAACAGCTATTTTTACTTTTCTAGCTATATCAAACGGCAAAATTTCCGAATGAAAACCGACCACAGCAATATAAAATGCAGGCAGGAAAACGGCCACCAGGAAACTAGACATCCTAAGAATACGAAAGAAAGTACCGACCAAGACGCGCCCATTAAAATCATCCGGCGACTCGAAAAAAGAAAAAAATGTAACTGGTGCAATGAGTGCTGAAGGAGACTGGTCGGTGAAAATAACGATTTTTCCTTCCAGTAAATTCGCAACAACACGATCCGGCCTTTCCGTATTCAGAAACTGCGGGAAAGGAGACCAAACTGAATCCTCCAAATAATCTTCGATTTGTCCGATACTGTATATTTTAGGTGTATCGATATTTTCAATGCGTGTTTTAACATCCCCTACAACATCTTTTTCGGCGATTGAATCAATATAGAGATACGTAACTTTCGTATTTGTGTCTTTCCCGAGCCGCACATCTTTCACAACTAAATTCGGTATGAATAGATGTTTTCGAATGAGAGAAATATTTTTGGAGGTGTCTTCCACGAAGCCTTCATGAGAACCACGAATGACAAGTTCATTGCTCGGTTCAGACGTTGAACGTACTTCAAAAGAGGGAATTGTAATAATCATTAGCAGATTCGTTGATGGAAAATAAACTGCAACAAATCCGTTTGTAACGCTCTCAATCAATTTTGAGGCTGAAAAGGCTACTACACTTGAGGCTGCTGTTCCCTCCCAATTTGGAAGATCGGCAATGGAGCGATGACGAAGAATTTCAATTTGTCTGTTCACATCGCTGCTTTCCGTCAATGTATTGAAAAAACAGATAGTCGCAACTTCATCTTTCCAAGAAATCTTCCTTACAATCAAATCTGCGGAATTATGAAATAAATTTTGTATATATAAAATCAAGCTATCATTCGATTTTACTTCATCCAAAACATTCACCTCTTGAGAAAGTATGCGCTACGCAAAAATGTTTTAAACGTTCTCTATAAAGAGGTTAGCCATCAAAAAAGAGCCATCCTCTGTCCCGGAACGATTCCGGGACAAAGGATGACTCCTAAATTATATTTATTTTTGAATGAATTGTTGTGTCCAGTAGTTACCGTTTTTATCATAACCAATACCGATGTGTGTATATCCAGGCGTTAAAATATTTTGTCTATGTCCTGGAGACTCCATCCAGCCTTTGACAACTTCCTCAGCTGTACGTTGACCCATTGCGATATTTTCAGCTGCTGCTTTGTACGTGACACCATTAGCCTTCATTTGATCAAATGGAGATCCGTATGTTGGGCTTGTATGTGAAAAGTAATTTTTTGAAGCCATATCTGCTGATTTCTGACGTGCAGAATTCATCAAGTTTTTGTCAGTTTGTAGTGGTTTAAGACCCGCTTTTTGTCTTTCTGCATTTGTTAAGTCTAGAACCGCTTTTTCAATGGCTGAAATAGATGCATCTTGTGGTGTTTCAACTGGTTTCTCCGGTGTTACCTCACTAGGTTTTTCCGGTGTTGGTGCAGGTGTCGGCTTAGTCTGCGCTGGTTTTTCAACTGGCTTAACTGGAGCCGGCGACTCTACTGGCTTACTTGGAGCTGGTACAGTACCCTTCGTCTGTTTGTCTGAAAACTTTTTCCAATGGTTGCGATAGCTATCGATCATCTTCTTATTTGTTTTCGTATCGTAGAGTTGCCCCTTCCATACATAACATTGGAATGGTGAACTTGTCACCTGTACCTTATTTGCTGAATATGAAGCTTCTACACTATTGTTGTTCGGCAGTAAGAGCGCCGAACCGAGCATGAGTACTGCAATCGTTTTTTTCATCTCATTACTCCTCCCTTCGCAAACTATCATACCGTCTGTGAGATTCAGAATTACGGATGTTCTTTCCAATTAGCCCAGTTCTGTAATGAATTGCTTTGTCAAAGAGTCTATTCAACTAAGATTTGGATACTTTTGGTCAACTCTCTTTATATTTCATCCAAATTGGGGTTGACGACCTCATATGATACGTTGTCAATTCCTTCCCCAATGATGACAAGACGTGGCTCCATCTTGACGTATTCAGGTAACCAATTCACCATACCATAAGCATATTGGAATAAATAAGGATTTTTAACTCCCTTAACTGGGACATAGCCCTTCATTCGGTACACCGTATCTGGCAAAGTTCTAATCCAATTTTCAAAGTCTAATTGATCAACACTTTCCGAAAAAGTAACGAGTTTTGACATAAGCGGAAGGCCTTTCCCAGAAATAATAGGCTGATTGTTAGTTTGGTGAGGACCTTGCAATGTTTTTTCGATAAATGAAAAGGCAATTTTCCCACCTGTCGTTTGAACAATAGGAGCAGAAGTATTGAAGTTAGACAATTCAAATGTGACTGTCGCCATTTCTTCGTCTGTCAGAAGATCTGCTTTATTCGCAACAAGTAGATGTGCATGACGAATTTGTTCCATAAATAGCGCTCGTATTTGTGGAGATAGCTTGTCGCGTTCTAGCCAGCGCTTAGAATCTGCGACGGTGACAATTCCTTTAATCGTCAGTCGATCGGCAAATAATGGTGAATAGATCGCATCTAGTGCCTCTACAGGATGAGCTGCACCCGTCGTTTCGATTAAAATAACATCAATATCTTCATTTTCTTCGAGTAGCCCTTGGAGCTGCGCCTCTGTCTTTTCTGAGCCTGTACAACAAATACAACCTTCTAATAGTTCTTTAAGAGGGATATCACCTTCCCCAGCGACCGAATCTGAGTCAAATGGCAAAGCCCCGAATTCATTCATTAGTACTGCTGGCTTCTTGCCTTGTTCTTTTAGTTGTCCAATTGTATGGAGTAATAGCGACGTTTTGCCACTGCCGAGAAAGCCACTAAATAAGTACACATCAACCATTAAAATCCCTCTATTCATTATAAAAAGCGTCCATCCTTTTAAGGCTGGACGCTTTTTAATTATTGTCCTAATTTTTCAAGCAATACTTCTTTTGCTTTCAGTAGCTGTGGATCATCTACTTTAATTTTTGTCCGTAGTTTATTCATCAAACCTATTGTTGTTTCTCCAGCTAAAACACCATTTACTTCTAACTTGAGATCTTCTTGCAATTTTTCAACAGCCTCTGTTGTTTGTTCATCAAACTGCCCATCGACTTCGCCTGGTTCATAACCAACTGCTTCTAGCATTTCTTCCGCTGCTTTAGTTTGAGCGTTGTTCATGCCTTCCTTCATTTCTGCCGCCGGATCGAGGAATGGCAGCATGGCATATGTTGGATACGGTACACTAATCGTAGGTTCAATTCCTTTTTTGTGTATCCAATTCCCGTTTGCTGTTAGCCATTTCGCCGTCGTTAGTTTTAAGTTGGAGCCATCTGTAAGATTTTTCGGTGATTGAACGGTTCCTTTACCGAATGTTGTCACACCAACTAGAGGTACATCCGCAGATTCCTTTAATGCCCCTGCTAATATTTCAGAAGCCGAAGCACTTCCTTCATCAATGACAAGCGTCACGGGAACCGTAACTTTTCGATCACCCATCGCAGTATAGATGATTGGTTTAGACCCTTTTTTCTCGTATTGGAATAAATTCTTGCCATTTTCTACGAATAAATCAGAGATTTCTATTGCAGCATCTAATATGCCGCCCGGATTTTGACGTACATCGACAACTAAGCCTTTCATCCCTTGTGCTTCCATATCGTCGAGTGCAACAAGCAACTCGGCGTAAGTGCCTTCTGAAAAGCTCGTAATATGAATATGCGCAATACCATCTTCTAACATTTCGGTATAAACTGTTTCTATAGGTATGACATCACGAACAATTTTCACATCGACAGGTTCAACTGCTTCTCCGCGTCTAATCGTTAAGGTTACAGTTGTCCCTTTTTCCCCTCGAATGAGTAGTACCGCTTCAGATGATGATAAGCCTTGAATACTTTCACCATCTACAGCAATGATGAGATCATTTGGCAAAATACCTGCATGTTCTGCCGGCGAATTTTTAATAGGAGACACGACGTTGATATACCCGTTTTTCTCCTGAATTTCGGCACCAATACCTTCGAAGCTTGATGAAATGCTTTCATGCAATTGACGGGCTTCTTTTTCATTCAAATAGTCAGAATAAGGATCGCCAAGTGCATCAATCATTCCATTGATCGCCCCGTCAATAATAGCTGTTTCATCTATATCAGCATAGTAATTTTCCTTCATTTCATCATACGTATCGTAAAGCTTTTGAAATTCTTTGCGGTCTACAACTTTTGGCTTTTGTGGATTAACAACTTCGACCACTTTTTCATCACCTGTCGTTAGCACAAAAAACGTGATAGCTGCCGTCGCTAGTACAAGGCCAAATACGAGCATGACGAAGGAAAATGGTTTTAAATTAATCGTTCGTTTGGCAGGTGGCTGCTGCGGTGAATGTTGTTCATCACTGTGTTCTAGTTCAAGATCAGTTTTCTCTTTGTCATCCATCCTATTTCCCACTTTCCATACTTCTTAATCAATGACGCTTCAGCATAATTGCGTCCAGAGGTATTATCAGGGAAGAATTGAACTGCATTCCTCCCTGATAAGAGTTAGTTCAGAAAAGGACCGCTCTAGTGCGGGCGGCCCTTTCTTACAATCAGTCTTGAATTGCTGCCTCTAACGCTACGATAATCATATCGTTAAATGTCGTTTGTCGTTCTTCTGATGATGTCGCTTCCCCTGTGAGGATATGGTCGCTCACTGTTAGAATCGCAAGTGCTTGACGACCAAATTTCGCTGCAAGCGTGTATAATGCCGCAGCTTCCATTTCCACCGCCAAGACACCATACTGCGCCCATTTTTCGTGTTGTGCATGTTCATTATAAAAAACATCTTCTGTAAAGACGTTCCCTACTTTTAGCTCCAAGCCTTTTTCAAGACCTGCTTGATGCGCTTTCAATAATAGATCAAAATCAGCAGTTGGCGCATAGCTGACGCCATTAAAGATAATATCATTCATTTTAGAATCCGTAGATGCACTTTGCGCAAGAATTACATCACGCACGTGTACATCCTTCTGGATAGCACCGCAAGTTCCGACGCGAATCAGTTTTTGAACGTCATATTCTTGCATTAACTCGGTTACATAGATTGAAATAGAAGGTACACCCATTCCAGTTCCTTGCACGGAAATACGTTTGCCTTTGTACGTGCCTGTATAACCGAACATATTCCGAACATCATTGTATTGTGTGACATCCTCTAGAAATGTTTCAGCAATGTATTTTGCACGAAGTGGATCTCCTGGTAGTAAAATAGTATCTGCAATTTCACCTTTTTTTGCGTTAATATGTATACTCATTTTATAAAACCTCGCTTTCAAATTTTCTTTTCTCATCATACCGTCAAATAAGCCATTATGCAAAGAAGATGGCACCTTTTCTTCTATCATATGTACATGATATCATTCATTATTGTTGAGGAAAACGTTCTTCATACAATCTATATAATTCATCGAAAATGGCGGATGGCATTTGCGAATCCGCCTTTTCTTCGATATAGCGTGATAATGTGTCAAAGGACTTTTCTTCCCTTGGAAAGCTTAAATCATTGAACATACTTTCCGCAAAGAGAGCATTTAAATCTCCTTTTACCCCACCGCGGAATGAAAGAACAAAACGGTAAAAAGATCGATTCATCTACTCATTCCCCCTACTTTTAGTCTTGAAATTGTTGCGTATAGGCTTCGTACCCTTCTGCTTCAAAACGGTCAACAGCGACAAAGCGCAGCGCAGCCGAATTTATACAATAGCGCAGTCCATCTTCGCCCGGTCCATCTGGAAATACATGACCAAGATGTGAATCTGCTGTTTTACTGCGCACCTCTATCCGGCGCATACCATGACTACTATCCACATGTTCAATGACTTCTGGCGCATCGATTGGTTTCGTAAAGCTTGGCCACCCACATCCTGCATCATATTTATCCTTCGAGCTAAATAATGGCTTGCCTGATACAATATCTACATAAATGCCTTCTTCGTAATGACTATCGAATTCATTACGAAAAGGTGGTTCTGTTCCGCTTTCCTGCGTCACATAATACTGCATATCCGTTAATGTCTTTTTCAACTGTTCTTTCATGCTTCTTCACCCCAATTGTCAATTTTGAATTGTTCTCGGCCTGAACCAGTTGCATAACGGTTGTAGTGAGTAGGATTTTTCATGTAATAATCTTGATGTCCTTCTTCCGCCGCATAAAATGGCTTAGCTGGAAGGATATCTGTCGCAATCGATTTAGCGAATTTATTCTCAACCTCTAGTGCAGACTTGGATTGCTCCGCCAGCTCCAATTGTTCGGTTGTATGATAATAAATTGCCGTTTGATATGACTCTCCACGGTCGAAAAACTGTCCTCCACTATCAGTTGGATCTATTTGTCGCCAAAATATATCTAAAAGCTCACGATACGAAATAATTGTATCGTCAAATGTAATTTGAACCGCTTCTCGATGTCCAGTTGTGTTTGTACAAACGAGCTCGTAGGATGGATTAGCAATATCTCCACCTGTGTAGCCTGAAACAACAGACACAACGCCTTCATAACGGTGAAATGGTTTCACCATGCACCAAAAACAACCACCTGCAAATGTTGCGACTGACTGTGTCATTCATAGTCCTCCTCATTCATTCGGAATAATAATTTCTAAAATAATCTCATCTTCTGCCAAGTTAAATGTTTTTGCCCTCACTTGTAAATTACCTGAAACAGGGATTTCCGACAAATTGATAAATATTTCTTCTTCCTTCGGGCGAACACTCATCCAAGTGGGGAGCTTTACGGAATCCTTTAATACTTTTAAAATGGCAGAAGGTAGTATGTTTAACTTGCCAATCTCCATCTTCGAAAGCTTCAATATTAAATTACCATCATCATGTACAAACGGATCAAAGTGCATAATGACTGGGAATGTTAACGAGAACATTGTCATTTCCGAGAATAACAGTACCTCGTCATCCACTTTCATCGTTACCGGAATCGGCTCACCTTTCATCGCTTTACGAATATATGTATTAGCGATACCCTCTAAGTTCTCTTTCGTTGCGTTTACAGTTAAGACATTGTCGGTCATGTTCAAGGCATTCATTTCTGGAAAAGGTACGGATTCATTAGAGCTGCTAACGAGTACAATAACAGCAGAAATACCTGCTGCGACAAGACCCGCTAGTAAAAAAAAGCCTACTTTCCATTTATTCATCTTTCTCAGCTCCTACATATCCATTTCCCCATCAGATAGTTCTAGCAAACCACATTTTTTCAATTGTTCAACATAACGTGCCGCCATTCTATCATAGCCTTTTGCATTCGGATGAAAGAAATCGGTGTGGTACACCATGTTTTCGTTAGAATCAAATAAATCAATAACAGGCACGAAACAGGATTTACTGTCTAGCGTTGAACGAACTTCAATCGCTTCGTTCCAATCGTCTATAATTGTTACAAATTCATTTGCTTCATCCGTTACAAGTGTCGTTGGGTTGTAAAGACCTGCCACGACAATGATGACATCATTATTTAAAGCCCGAATGATGGAAAATACTTCATCCAATCTATTTTCAAACTTGCCGAGCTCTATATAAAAAGGCTCTATCTGCAGATTGAAAAGATTGGATTTAACTACTTTCATCATATCATTGCCGCCAATCGTTAAATAAATCATGTCAGCTCTTTTGACAGCTGATTGTATGTCTGGCTCCTCAAGCTGTTTAATTAGCTGGTCACTTCTTCGACCGCGCTTGGCCAAATTGGCGACATCGATTTCTTTTACGCCACGCCACTCAATCATTTCACTTGTCACTCGGCCAAAATAGCCTTCCTTTTTCCGTTCGTCCCCAACACCTTGCGTTAACGAATCACCCAACCCAACGACATGAATTCGTTTTGGGATGAAATAGCCTGGAATGTCCCATGCTGTAAATGCAATGTTTTGCCGTTTTGACAAGGTATCTGGTACTGATACGATGTTTTGTTGGCAACCTAACAAAAACACCGAGAAGGCTATCATGATTATGAACACTCTTCTCATCAGTATTGTTCCCCTTTTCTCTTATAAAGATTCAATTATTTCACTCCGTGTAGTACATAAAACCAATTGCGCCTTCACCAGTATGTGTGCTAATGACAGGTGTAGCAAATGTCAGTTTAACGTCTTTGACACCCGATTCTTCAATCAATTTTTTCAGGGGCTCTGCCATCGCCAAGCCATTAACATGTGCAATGCCGACGCCGCGCACAATTTTACCAGTCGTCTCTTCTCTGAAAACTTTAAACAAATGGGCAACCACTTGTTTATGGCTACGCGCTTTGGCAACAGGTGTATAAACACCATCTTGTAGCGTAGCAATCGGTTTAATATTGAGTAACGAGCCAATCATTGCTTTTCCTTTACCGATTCGTCCACCTTTGACAAGGTTGTCTAGCACATCAACAACAACAAAAAGGGTTGTCTTTTTTCGTATACTAGTCAAGCGTTCGACGATTTCTGCAACTGGTTTTCCTTGCCCGGCCATTTTTGCCGCTTCCAACACTTGAAATGTTAAGGCATGTGTAATATACATCGAATCAATAACCGTCACTTTTGACTGGGTCATATCGGCAGCTACTTGTGCAGACTTTACTGTGCCGCTCATACCACCCGTCATATGAATGGAGATGATTTCACTACCGTCCTCACCTAATCGGTCATACAACTCTTTAAAAGCACCTGTTGCAGGCTGTGAACTTTTAGGCAACTCTACTGTATCCCTCATCATTTCAGCAAATTTATCTGGTTGAATATCAATCCCATCGATATACGTTTCACCATTAATAAGTATCGTTAATGGGACAATATGAATCCCATATTGTTCTATATCCCTTTTTTCCAATTCTGCGGTTGAATCTGTCACAATATAAACTTTTTTCATAACACGAGCTCCCCTCTAATAGTAGCAATCTTTAATTTATTTTAGTATAGTAAAATAAAGGAGGTTATTTTTTGACCACTGCATATGATTTTAAAAATTTCCGGGAAGAATTGTGGAACGCAATTACTCACGGTTTTGGCTTTATGCTCAGTATACCTGCACTTGTGTTCTTGATCATTGTTGGTGTTCAGCACGGGACGGCGGTGCACATTGTCAGCTATACTGTCTTTGGTGTATCTATGCTACTCTTATTTCTTATGAGTACACTGCTCCATAGTATGCCTGTCAAATTTAAGCGCATCTTTTCCATACTTGACCACTCCGCCATTTATATCCTCATTGCGGGGACCTATACACCGTTTCTCCTTGTCACCATTAAAGGTGCACTCGGATGGACATTATTCGGTATCATATGGGGTTTAGCGATTGCTGGTATTTTGTTCAAAGTATTTTTCATTCATCGATTTGAGTTTGTTTCACTCATCTTTTACATTGTAATGGGCTGGCTCATTTTGATTGCGATAAAACCGTTATTCGTTCAGCTAACGATTGTAGGCTTTTCACTGCTAGTAGCAGGCGGCCTACTATACACAGTCGGCTCCATCTTTTATGCTTGGCGAAAAATTCCGTACAACCATGCAATTTGGCATCTATTTGTGATAGCGGGTAGTGCTTCCATGTATTTCTGCGTCCTCTTGTATACTTGAGGACGTTTTTTATATTAAGGCACTAGTTGCATCAATTCAATTGACTGTCTAATTTTCGTTTCTGCATGATCGACGAGTTGCTTTCTTGTCATCAACTGAACTGTTTCAGCATCAATCGGTGGCAAAATATTCACCTGTATACGTGCAGGTTGAATTTTATTGTTATTTTTCTCCATAATTGCTGAAGTTCCGAGCAATGCAATTGGAACAATCGGCACTGTAGCATCTTGTGCAATCTTTGCAAAGCCTGACTTAAACTCTTGAATCCCCGCACCTTTACTGCGCGTGCCCTCTGGAAAAATGATAATCGTATGGCCTTGACGTAGCTTACCTACGGAGTCCTCGAGTACATTCATCGCACTTCTTCTATCAGATCGGTCGATAAAGACACAATTCATCTCGTCCATCCAATCATTAATAATCGGTAGCTTCTTCACTTCCACCTTGGAAATAAAGCCAAAAGGTTTTGGAATCGCACTTATCAAAACAGGAATATCAAAATTCCCTTCATGATTACTAATCAATAGCACTGGTCCTGCTGGCAAATGTTCCGTCCCTGTAACTGAAATAGTACTCCCGGTTCTTTTCATAATGCCTGTTGCCCATATTCGAGGGACCTCGTCGACGTATAAATCCCTCACTTCAGGATCTAATTCGCGACTTAATTTCTTCACTTTCATCAGTCTTCGAATCGTAAATGGCAAGTAGCCAAAAAGATACGAAAACGTTCGGATTGTTTTTAACATGTTAGTTCAAAGAATTCCTTTCGTACACGAGGAATGAATACGGTATTCCATCTGTCGTGATGTGATCTTCTGATGTTGAAATAAGTTTCCATTCAGCTCCGTACTGTGGGAAAAAAGTATCTCCTTCAAACTTTTTCTGAATTGCAGTAATGTATAGTCGATCCGCGATGCCCATTGTTGTTTGGAAAATTTCTGCTCCACCGATAATCATTACTTCGCCCGAAAACGCTTGACCTTTCGCAATGGCTTCCTCTATGTCATGGACAACAACAGCGTCTTGCGCCGTGTACGTAGCGTTACGCGTCACAATAATACTAAGTCTGCCAGGTAATGGTCTCCCAATCGAATCGAATGTCTTGCGTCCCATGACCATCGCCTTACCCATCGACATCTTTTTGAAATAAGCAAGATCTTCGGGAATATGCCAAGGTAGTTCGTTGTTTAAACCAATGACTCGGTCAGGGTCATGTGCGACAAGTAATGAAATCATAATATCCTGCTCCTTTTTAGATAGCTTTCGGTGCTGTAATTTTAGGATGAAATTCGTAATTTTCTAGTTCGATATCGGTTGTTTCTAATTCCAAAATGGATTTATCTCCAATATTCAACTTCAATGTTGGCAATTTTTTCGGCTCACGTAATAACTGTTCATTGACCTGATCGATATGGTTGGTGTAAATATGTGCGTCGCCAAGCGTATGAATAAACTCCCCAACGCCAAGACCACATTCGTGAGCGATCAAATGAACGAGCAGCGCGTAGGAGGCAATATTGAACGGTACTCCTAAGAAAATATCTGCGCTACGCTGGTACAGCTGGCAAGATAGTTTACCATCCGCTACATAAAATTGGAAAAGCGCATGGCAGGGTGGTAGTGCCATATCCTCTACTTCTGATGGATTCCAAGCCGTGACAATATGACGCCTTGAATCAGGATTGTTTTTAATACCTTCAATCAAATTCGAAATCTGATCAATTGCGCCGTCCCCAGTCGTCCAAGAACGCCATTGTTTACCATAAACTGGCCCAAGATCAGCGTATTTGTTTGCGAAATCATCGTCTTCTACAACACGTTTTTTAAATGCATCCATTTCAAGTTTGTAAATTTCCGCAAATTGTTCGTCCTTTGCAGCACGATGTCCGAAATCCGTCATATCAGGACCCGTATATTCAGCACTGTTCACCCACTGCTCAAACGCCCATTCATCCCAAATTGGATTACGGTCTTCAATTAGTGCTTTAACATTCGTATCGCCCTTCAAAAACCATATTAATTCTGAAGAAATTAAGCGAAATGCCGTCTTTTTAGTTGTCATCAAAGGGAAACCTTCATTCAAATCGAAGCGCATTTGATAACCAAACACACTTACGGTTCCAGTTCCTGTGCGGTCTTCTTTTTTTGTGCCGGTTTCAAGAACATGTTTACATAGCTCAATATATTGTTTCATAAAACTTCCCTCCTAATACATGTGTTTAGTATAGCAAAGAAAATCATATGAAGATAATAAAAAAACCTCCTAAGTGGTTAGTTATGATAACCACTTAGGAGGAGTGTTTTTTGACCATTGGATGTCTCCGATTGAATGATGAGCTACAAATCCATCATCGGCAATATGGTAATGGAAATTATAGAAATAACCATCTTGTGGACGATTTTCAGTTCGTACATGAAAACGAATGACATCTTGAGCATTTTCTAAATCGTAAATATTGAAAATTTTCTCGGCGTAATCGCCTGCCGGTTTTTCAGTAATCGCCAATCGACGCTTATGTATGTCTCCAGAACTTGCAAACGTCATGTTAATGGCTTCTTCGATTTTCGGGAAAATAATTTCATCAAATTCATCAGCAATGACCGGACCGATTTTCGATCCGAATTTTACATATGCTAATTCTTTTGCGGTGGCAATGAGAGATTCTTCTGCTGATACAACCGGTTCTTCCGATCGTTCATAGACAAATGCATCTGCTATATCGATTGAATAATCAGCATTTTTCGGTGGTTGCTCTGCGTGTTTTGTTTGGTCTTTATCCTGTAAGCTTGTCCAAAATTGGTGGTTTGGTGAAATTGCGCCAAGTGTTAAAAATGCAACCGCGACAATAAGTGTTTTCTGTAACCATTTTTTCATCAACAATCACCCGCAATTGTGTATATTTTTAAAACTAGTAGACTATCTATTAGACGAAATGATATTGAAAAGGTTTCTTCTTTGTTACTTTCATTGTACAATAAAACTGAAGATAAATGTACGTTTTTTTAAAGGAGGGTATCACTGATGGATATAACTTTGCTAATTGGTATCGGAATGCTCGCATTAATTTTATATTTGAGTTCTTTAAGCTTTACTCACTAATAATCAAAAACGCCGTCATCCCCGATTTGGAGGATGTGACGGCGTTTTTATTTTTCAATAAAACCAAAATGAAATTTAGTATTTGGTCTAATTTTCTGTTCTAGTTTAAATTGCTCAAACACTGGCGAATCAAACCGATCTTTAACAACAACTCGCCGTCGACAAACACGCTGTGCTTGCTCCATCCACTCTTGTGTAAGTAGGCTATGGACACCAACTTGCCGCAGCGCAGTGAAATTAGACGACTCCGTAATCGGCGCATGGAACATGGGATCGATATAGACAATATCCCAAGAAGCATCGGCTTGCTCGCGCAAGAACTTCACTGCCTCTGAATGGATGACGTCAATTCGCCCCATCGCTTGTACTAGTTGTGTCGAATCCGTTAAAAATGTTCGCAAACCACGCCCTGTTATAAATGCGACGGCTGGGTCTGCCTCAACACCCGTAACCTTACCATTATCCCCTGTAATGGAGGAAGCAATTATACTATCCGAAGCTAACCCCAATGTACAATCGAGAAAAGAATCACCATGTTTCAATTGCGACACTTCAACTAAAGGGTCCGACTCACCTTTCAGTAAACGTTTTAATCGAAAACCAGCTGAATTTGGATGAAAGAAAAAGGGCTCGTCCATACCCAACCGATACAATTCGAAGCGATCCTTGCCCGCAACGATGACATCTGACTCATAGTCCTGCTGCAATCGAATAACTGACCGCTTCTTCCGTTCGACAACGGGATATCCTAGAATAGATGCTGCTTGTGCCGCAAGTTGTTCGGACTGTTCATCAAATCGTCCGCCTGTTGTAATAATGACAGTCACTTTTGACAAACTTGTCCAATTACTTCTGTAAGATGGCCTTTAATTTGTTCCATCTCAAAGTTCTCAATCTGTTCCCGTGGGATAAAGTACGCAAGCGCTCCGTCTTTCCACAATGCGATAGAAGGCGAGCTTGGTGGCACCTCTGGGAAATACGCGCGCATTCTTTCGGTCGCTTCTTTATCTTGCCCCGCAAAAACAGTTAATAAATGATCAGGCTTGTACTCTGCTTCTACAATCGCCTCTCTTACTGCGGGCCTCGCAAGACCTGCCGCACAGCCACAAACTGAATTAATAACGACAAGTGCCGTTCCTTCAAGTGCTGTCATCGTTCCTTCAACGTCCTCAGCCGTTGTCAATTCAGTAAAACCGTTGCTCGCAAGCTCTTCACGCATCGGTTTTACGATGCCTTTCATGTACTCATCGTATGCATTCATGTATAAATCCCCCTTCAATTCATTAAAAGATAAATAATAATTTCTTCTGTACGTATTCATTCTACAATGTCTGTGGAAGATTTTCACCGATTGTAGCTTTCCTGCAAGAAAACGGCAGGCACTCATCTGAGCCACCTGCCTTTTTTCGTCAAAGCCTCACTTTACTTCTCCAAGCAATCCACGATCAAGTGCTACAAACAAAATTCCGATTGCATCTGAGTCTGTCAACGTTCCTTCGGATAGCTTTTCACGCCAAATTGGAGACAGCGCGCCTTCTTGCTTATTTTCTAGTCTAATTAACACATCAAGAGTTGAGTTAATAATAATCTGCATAGATGGTTGATAGAGGTGATTTCCACTTTGTTTATACTGTTCTGCGACTTGTTGTTCTTGTACAGATTTTAGTTGCAACTTAAAATAGACTGCTAGTCCTTCCGCAATCGCTTCCCCCTGCGCCTGTAAGTAGTTATCGTCGCGTAATTTAGAAATGTCGATTGTCGAATCCATAAAGCCACCTTCTGTTAAGAACGCAGGCATGGCAGACTCACGTAGCACGTGGAAATTCGCTCTTTTCATACCACGATTGCTAATACCCATCGCCATGACAACACGCGGATGGATAGCTCCTGCGATTTCAAGCGATTTTGGATTGGCCGTTGGGTTGTCCATCGTATACGTCTCAATACCGCTATGCTGACCCCATTGACCGTTCAATGCATTATGGTGAATGGAAGCGTAGACATCTGCCTGCCATTCATTCGCCTGCTTTGTCCTTGTTGCCAGCGGAACATCTGTCTTTCCTGTTGGATCATCGACACGTAAAATGTCCACATTCTCATAGGTTTGTAATTTAGCTATCGCATATTGGGCTACCTTATTGTTAAATGACCACTCCCTTTCGTCATCGGGTGAACGCTTCCCAGGTGTATGAAAGCCATGTCCTGCATCGATTACGATTTTAACCATCTTATTTCCCCCCTCCCTTTATTAGCTTTCAAAAAAGTACTGGCGTATATACTTTTTCTCTTTATATTATTCACGCTAAATTTTTGAATGGCGGCACTTGTCCGATTATGACAGGAATCAATTACGTTTCAGCTAAACGGTTCTGGTTAACTTTGTTTTATCAAAGGGTAATCCTATCCGTTTCCGATAAAAATTGAAGTGATGCTCGACATGTGTCAATAAGTTCTTATTTTTGTCAAACAACCTTAAACTCTCCTCATAATGCTCCCGTCTAACTTCTGTTTTCAAAGACCACATAATTGAATGAAGATGAGGATCTACTAGCTCGTAATTTCTTTTCATAATCGACTCAATCTCAAAAAGCATTTCTTTTGTAATACCATCATATCCATCTCCAGGCACGGTTGCGGAAACAAGTATTTTCAAAATTGGAGTATAAACTTTTTTCAAAATTTCTGTCGTATATTTAACAGATTCATTGCGTATCTCTTGTCTTAATCGAAAATGGTAATTAAAAAAGCTTGTTATGACAATTGTGATGGAAGAACTAACTAAAGCAATGATGACTTCTCGCAACTCTGCTCACATCCTTTTGCTTTATCTTATTCGGTTAGCTGCGAAAGAATGAAAACAGCCGCCTACTCCATTGAGTAAGCGGCTGTCTATTAGATTTCTTTCAAAGTTTTTCTCGCTAGTCCGATATAGGCAAGAACTGCGATTAAACTTGCCGTGAAAATGATAACCCCCATCGGGATCGCCGTCTCTTCACCTGCTATTCCTACAAGCGGCGCTGTAATCGAACCGAGAATGAAAGGTAGTAAACCGAGCAATGCAGAAGCACTCCCCGCAATATGTCCCTGTGACTCCATCGCCAATGAAAAGGAAGAAGTTGAAATAACGCCGATTGAAGCCACGAAAAAGAAAATTGGTACTACAATCGTAAGGAACGGCCCATTCAACAACACCGCAAGTAGTAGCAATGTGCCTGAAGTAATAGACATCAACAAACCAATTTCTAAAAATTTCTTTTCAGATAATACACCCGTTAATCGTCCCACCATTTGCGTTCCCAATATCAGTCCAAGTCCATTCATCCCAAACAGTAAACTAAAGGTCTGCGGCGAAACGCCGTAAATATTTTGGTAGACAAACGGTGTCCCAGCAACATAAGCAAATATACCAGCCATGATAAAACCTTGTGCCAGCGCAAAGCCCATGAATTGTTTATTTTTAAGTAAAGACAGAAAATTTTTCAACATCTTGGATATGCTGCTAGGTGCACGCATTTGCTCGGGATTTGTTTCGTCCATTCTCCACAATACAACGACAAATAGTAAAAAACCGATTGCACTCAGTACAGCAAATATACCCGTCCATTCTGCAAAAGCAAGAATTCCACCACCAAAAATCGGGGCGAGAATAGGTGCTAAGTTATTAATCAACATAAGCAAAGCGAAAAACTTCGTCAGTTCCCTTCCACTATAAACATCCCGAACAACCGCCCTCGAAATGACGATTCCTGCTGATGCTGCAAACCCCTGCATAAATCGTGCGACGATAAAAAATTCAATGGACGGCGCAATTACACATAAAAAAGAAGCAACGAAATAAACCGCAAGTCCAATCAGTAATGGCTTCTTCCGCCCGTGAACATCGCTCATTGGTCCAAGTACGAGCTGGCCTAATCCAATTCCTAACAAACAGGCGGTTAAGCTAACCTGCACTAAGGATGCAGTTGTATCAAAAGCACCTACAATTGTAGGGAATGAAGGCAAATACATATCAATCGATAATGGTCCCATCGCCGCTAGCATTCCAAGTAATACCGCAAAACGAATTCTTTTTGACCCTGTTACTGGTTTCATCAACTAAAAACAACCTTTCTACTGCTAAAAATCAATTCGTGAATGACCACGATTTCGGAGTATAAGTCTCCTACTCTATCACCTGAATGTTCAATTATGAAAGAAGACCGATTCACAACGTTGTGTCCGTTGCGAATCGGCCTCATTTGTATCATCATTATTTTTATTCGTTCGGCGAGACCATGCGTGCTTCCGTCATTTGCTTCCAAACAGACCCTTTGGCGTCTTCGCCTTCTGCAATGCGCGCAATCGCCATACGTATTTGAAGCTTCACTTCAAATTCAGTATCATTTTCAGCATCTTTCAAAGCGGGTAATGCCGTCTCAGTCCCCGTTTCATAAAGGAACATCGCCGCCCGCCAACGGACTAATTTATTTTTATCGTTCAATGCTTCGATTGCCGCATTTTCAAAACCTTCAAAGCCTAAATCACTCATGCAATCTCCCGCTGTTCGACGCACTGCCCAGCTCTTGTCTTTTAGCGCTCGTTCGACATAAGGGATTACTGCTTCGTCTTCAATCATCCCCAAGTAAACTGTTGCAAGGCGTCTAATTGACATCTTATCATCTTCCAGTGCCTCGCCAAGAAGTGGTGCATCAGACATATCTGGATCTGGCATTTGGTCGAGCAATTGGAATCTTGTTTCCCATTCATCCACCGCAAATTCCTCAAGCGATACTTTTTTGCCACGCTGTCCAGTTACCGTTTGTCCTTCAGTAGACAAACGAATAATTTCCTGTAGGCGTTCCTCTGGGTAGGCAGCCTCAATCTCTTGAATAACTGTCTCACCAATTTCAGCTTTTTCCCCGTAACGAATACCATAATCAGCCCATTTACGCAGTAAAATATAGTTTTCAACTTCTGTGCTATGCACAGCTTCCATCGCTTTGACAAAGCGTTCGCTCAGCCCGAAACGTTCCTCAGAAGCGCTATCGAATACTTTCACTTGGAGAGGAACGTCTTTATACGTTTGCACATGGACGTACACTTCACCGTAGCTATCGTCAATTTCCGCTTCAGCTTCCGTTTCCGCGCCTTGTTCTTCATTAAAAACAGCTTGTACATCCGCAAGAATGGATTCCCAAGCAACATTGCCAATTCGTTCAACGGCCATAAAGTTCATGACATGGTAAATCCCTTTAATTCCTGTAATGTTCAAGAGCGCTGCAACTGGATGTGGCGCTGTCGCAGCATCCTCTTTTTTAAAATTAAGCCCAGTGCCTTTTGGCAACTCCGTATCGAGCACAATTTTCATAGAGTTTGGACTTGGTGTTGGTTCAATCGTTACAATATTCACTCGTATTGCCTCCTTATTAAGATTCAGCTAGTTCTTGTAAATAAGTCCAACGTTCCACTAATGTTTCGTATTTTGCATTTAATTCATCAAGCGATGCCGTTAACACACTTAGTTTATCGTAATCAGAACCAACAGCAGCCATTTCTGCCTCGTTTTTTTCAATATCCGTTTCAACTTTCTCAATATCCACTTCAATGGTTTCCCATTCCTTTTTCTCTGCGTAGGTCATTTTCTTCTTTACCTGCTGCGATACTGGCGTAGGTTCAGCTGGTGCAATTTCTACGACTGGTTTCGACTTCACGACCTCTGGAGCCACATAGGTTTCTAGGAAATCGGTATAGATGCCGAACCATGTATCGACGTTGCCCAATCCATCCAACACCCAGAGTTTGGTTGAAGTACGGTCTAGGAAAAACCGGTCATGCGAAATGGTAATGACAACCCCAGGGAATGTATCGATGAATGTTTCCAAAACAGATAGCGTCTCCAAATCGAGGTCATTGGTCGGCTCATCCAGTATCAGGACGTTCGGTTGTTCCATGAGCAATTTCAAGAGATAAAGGCGTTTGCGCTCTCCACCCGATAATTTACCAATTGGCGTACCATGCGCTCTCGTTGGGAATAAAAACCTTTCTAGCATTTGCGAAGCTGAAATGCGCACTCCATCCGCATCTTCAATATCATTTGACGTATCTTGAATATATTCGATAATCCGTTTCTTTTCATCCATTAACGGCGCATGTTGTTGGAAGTGAGCAATTTTCACCGTTGTTCCAACATCAATGACGCCACTATCTGGTTCACTTTTCCCGGAAAGCATATTCAATAATGTCGTTTTCCCTGCTCCATTCGGTCCGACAACGGCTATACGGTCACCTGATTGTAGAATACTTGAAAAGTTATCAATGATTGTTCGTCCATCAAATGTTTTTGAAATCCCAATCGCTTCAATCACCTTTTTACCTAAACGCGTGGATTTCAGTGCCACATCCATTTCTCCAACGCTGTCCTCTTTTTTAACTTTCTCTGCTAATTCGTCGAAGCGACCAATCCGTGCTTTTTGCTTCGTCGACCTTGCTTTCGCACCACGACGAATCCATTTCAATTCAGAGCGGTACTGATTGCGGAGCTTATCGTCTGATGATGCCGCCATTTCTGCACGAATCGCTTTTGCTTCAAGATAATTTCCGTAGTTACCTGTGTGAGCGTATAACGTTTTGTCTGCCAATTCATAAATATTAGTTGATAATTCATCCAAGAAGTAACGGTCATGCGTGACAAAAATGACAGCGCCTTGTTCGTTTTTTAAGTACTCGGACAGCCACATGATTGAATCGACATCGAGATGGTTCGTTGGCTCATCGAGTAGCAATAGATCTGCAGGCTCAATGAGAACTTTTGCCAATGCGACACGTTTTTTCTGTCCGCCCGACAACTCGCCAACCTTCTTATCGAATGTTTCAATACCTAACTTCGATAAAATCGTCCGTGCTTTAGAGTTAATATCCCAACCAGATAGATCATCCATTTGGTTTTGGAATTTTGAATATTGGTCTTGATTATATGTCGATTCAGGATCTGCTGACAAAGCTTGCAATGCGTGCTCGTACTCCAAATTGACCTTGATAATCGGCGCATCACTCATAAACACCGTTTCCATCACCGTCAATTGTGGATCGAATTCGGGCTCTTGTGGTAAATAAACAATACGGTATCTGTTCGGATGGTCCGTTGAAATCGAATCAGCCTCTTCCACACCCGCAAGGATAGACAGTAACGTTGACTTACCTGTTCCATTAATACCAAGCAAACCAACTTTTTCTCCGCTTACAACTGTAAACGCTATATCTTTAAACAATGTTTTCTCCCCAACGGTCTTCGTGAGGTTTTCAATAATCAATTGACTCATAACAACACTTCCATTTCTAATAACAACATTATTCTATCATAGCCGATTTTACTCTATTTTTAAAAGGGTATGTCCTATTCCTTGTAACTTACAGTATGAAAAATGCAAGTTACGTGAGATGCATTGTTCTGACTTGCGCCAAATGGTACGATTCTATCCATAAGATTCCAACTAAAGGATGTGAGTATCATTCGTTTGATAATTAATGAATCCAAGAGCTACGAAGAGGTTGAAATCACGATTAATTGTTCGCATATTGACAATCAGCTAGCACGACTCATTAAACAAATTCGCCAAACAAGTATTACATTAACGGGTACAAGGGAGAACAGGACGTACTCGCTCCTTGTAGATGACTTGTATTATATCGAAACAGTTGATAATCAAACTTTTATTTACACAGAAAAAGAAGTGTATGAATGTGATTTGAAACTGTATAAGATTGAGCAAAAATTAAGCAAGACACACTTTATTCGTATCGGTAAGAACCTGATTGTCAATACAGCACATATTGATAGTGTTCGTGCATTGCTTAATGGCAAGTTTGAAGCGTCTTTGACAAATAAAGAAAAAGTAATCGTCAATAGACATTATGTAAAAGATTTTAAAGAAAAATTTTTATCATAAGGAGGAAACCCTATGAACTTATTAAAACATTACATTTCTACAAGCTGTATTTCATTCACATTCAGTTGTCTATTTTATCTTCTTTTTAGTTTGTTAACTATTTTCCCCACTATGAATGAGGCACTGATTATTCATATGCTGTTTATTTCAATTAGCATCAACGGTCTAATCTTTTTTACACATCGGTTACCCATTCAGAATTCACTTCTTTTACGATTCATCGAATTACTTGATGTCATCATTGTTCTGCTTGTTGCCGGTGCACTGTTTAACATTTTTCCATTCACTTGGCATGTGACAACGTTCGTTGTAGCGACTGGGGTCTTAACTTATTTCATTGTCATCATTGTTATATTTATGGGGAATCAAAAAAGTGCTATACAAATTAATGCTGCCATCGCACGTAAAAAAGGAGGGGCATCTATTGGCTAACATTATTGAGGTAAATGGATTATCTAAGTCATACGGAAAAGTAAGAGCTGTCAACGACATCAGTTTCTATGTAGAGAAAGGATCCCTCTTTTCATTTTTAGGAACAAATGGTGCTGGTAAATCGACGACTATTTCTATCCTCTTGACACTCCTCCAGCAAGACGAGGGGCATGTCACTATCAGTGGTTATACTGTGGGCAAACACGACCAAGCCATTCGCCAAGAAATCGGCGTCGTATTTCAGGACAGCTTGCTCGATCCCTTATTGACCGTCAAAGAGAATTTAGCGATTCGTGGATCCTTTTACGGAATGACGAAGCAAGAACGTAACGCTGCGATTCAAAATGTCATGGAAATCGTAGACGTAACCCCCTTAATAGACCGTCCATACGGAAAATTATCTGGCGGACAAAAACGACGAGTGGACATTGCGCGCGCTCTCATTCATAAGCCCCAAATATTAATATTGGATGAACCAACAACAGGACTCGATCCAGAAAGTAGAAAAAACATCTGGGAAACCATACAACAACTACAAAAGAAAACAAGCATGACTGTTTTTTTAACAACACACTATATTGAAGAAGCAGCGAACTCAGATTATGTAGTTGTCATGAAAGAAGGTAGCATAGTGGCAAAAGGAACACCTGAGCAGCTGAAAAATGACTATTCTACACATCTGCTGACAATTTCTACAGAGAAAGCAGATGAACTGCGTAGCCTACTTACACTAGATGGACTAGATTTCACCGAAGAAAGATCACTTTTGCATCTCCCGCTAAGCCATACAACGGACGCAATACCGATTTTAGCGAAATTCACACCTTTCATCTCTTCATTTGAAGTAAAGAAATCTAGCTTGGATGATGTCTTTATCGCCATTAATGGAAAGGATGTGAATCACGATGTTGGCATTCGCTAAGCGAAATATTTTATTATACTTTCGCGATAAAGCTACGGTCTTTTTCTCATTGCTTGCGGTCATTATTCTCGTCGCTCTATATGTATTATTTTTAGGTGACATGACCGCAAAACAACTGCCTGACTTTCCAGCCAAAAGAGCATTGCTCATGTCGTGGTTCATCGCCGGGATGCTTGCCATAACTTCAATGACAACGACGCTTGGTTCTTTCGGAATTCTAGTCGATGATCGAGCAAATAAAACCTACATGGATTTTTATTCGTCCCCGATTTCTCGGACGAAATTAGTTGGTGGTTATATTATGAGTGCGTTAGTTGTGGGCTTCATCATGTGTCTTTGTACACTGATTGCATCGAATCTATTTCTTGTTGCGACCGGAGAAGCAATGCTGTCATTCGGTAGTATGATAGCTGCAATCGTCGTGATTATCTTAGCGGTGTTGGCAAGCGCATCAATGGTTCTTTTGTTAGTTTCTTTTTTCAAAACCTCCAATGCATTTGCTGCTGCAAGTACAGTTGTCGGGACGCTACTGGGCTTTTTAGCCGGAATTTATATTCCGATTGGGAGCTTACCTGAATACCTGCAAACAATCGTCAAGTTATTTCCCGTATCCCATTCGGCCGCACTGTTCCGGCAAGTACTCATGGAAACGCCTTTGATGAATTCATTTGCTAATGCACCTGCGGAAATAAAGAAGGACTTCCTAATCAATATGGGTGTATTTTATAAGATAAATGGTGAAAAAGCGTCAACGCTATTCAGTGCTTTCTATCTTGGTGCTACGACCCTTGTGTTTTTTATGCTGTCACTGTTGGTTATGAAAAGAAAAAATAGATGATGAAAAAAGCTTGCTTATGCCAGGATTTCTCCTTCGCTTAGGCAAGCTTTTATTCACAAAATTAATTCACCAAACGTCCTTGCATACCTTGTGCTTCCCAATAAGCACCACGAACTTGGACTTTCAAAGTCATTTCAAGTTTCTATTTTTCAACAAACAAATAACACCGAAAGTACAGACTGACGCTAAAAGAGCAACCCATCGAAATTCAATAACAGGCTTAAACATTACTTTTTCAGATGTTATTTCATAGACACCTACCGGTTTAATGGCGATATAGCCACCGCCGCCTTCCCCTTGAGATTTCTCACTTTCTCCGGAGTAACCGCCACCCCCACCCACAGCATAAAGAGCTTTAGCAACGGGCAACACTTTTTTATTTGCCAGTTCGATAGGTTCACCATAAACGAGTGAAACATCCTTATGACGAGCAAATTTCTCGAAGATTACTTTGCTTGGTGATTTGTATTCCACTTGATTCGTTTTCATTATTCCTTCCCCTTTCGATTCGCACTATTGCATTATTTCGATAATAACCTCTCAAAATCCTATGTGTTTCATTAAACAATAATGCCCGGTGTCCAACATCAACTACTAATAATTATATTTCCACTTTTTATCACGAAAAGAAAAAAGCTTACTTACACCAGGTTTTCTCCGTAGCGTAAGCAAGCTTTTATTCTCCTAACCCTTAATTTAGCAGTCTCACAGTCCGTTCATTCCGGATAAATAGACTCTCACTTCATACGGTCGAAGCGTGATATCCTCAGTAAGTTGACTTGGAGCATCATCATAATTGTTTAGCACCAGTTCAACATCACAATCTGGAAGATTGAGCTGGTGTATTTCCTCCTCATTACCACGGAAGTTACAAAGCACGACAGCAAACTGTCCTGACATCGAACGCGTATATACATAGACGCCCGGATGATCCTCATGCTGCACACTATAGTCTCCGTAGACAAATACAGGATTTTCTTTACGTAATTGAATCATTTTTTTATAGAAATGATAAATGGATTGTTCGTCTTGGACTTGTGCAGCGACGTTAATTTCCATGTAATTTGGGTTTACTTTCATCCATGGCGTCCCCGTTGTAAATCCACTATTTAGTGTATTATTCCATTGCATAGGAGTCCTTGAATTATCACGTCCATTACTCCAAATCGCCTCCATTACTTCTTCATGTTGACGTCCCTTGGCCATTTCTATTTCATAAAAGTTCTTCATGCCTACATCGTCGTAATCCTCAATGGAAGGAAATTGAACGTTTGTCATACCGATTTCCTGCCCCTGATAGATGAATGGTGTTCCTTGCATAAGAAAATAGCAGGCGCCCAACATCTTCGCACTTTCGCTCCAATAGGTTTGAACATCTCCCCAGCTCGAAACGCTACGCGGTTGATCATGATTTTCTAAGAAAAGTGCATTCCAACCTTTCCCATGTAACCCTGTTTGCCATTTAGATAATGTTTTTTTCAGCGCAATGACATCGACAGAGTCATTAACTTCCTTATTCCATAATCCTAAATGCTCGAATTGGAACACCATATTAAAGTGACCGTCGTCTTCACCAACCCACTCTTCTGCCTCGTCCACGCCGACACCGTTCGCTTCCCCAACCGTCATAATATCGTACTTTGAAAAAGTTTTTTCTTTCAGCTCCTGCAAATAATCTTGAATTCCAGACTGATTTGTATGCATATCGAAGGCAGCTACATATTGCTCACCCGTAAGATTCGGCATATCTGGCAAAGCTTCTCGCTTCTTAATATGACTAATCGCATCGACTCGGAAACCGTCAATCCCTTTATCCAGCCACCAATTGACCATCGTAAACAATTCTTCCCGCACTTCAGGATTTTCCCAATTCAAGTCCGGCTGCTTGGTCGCAAATAAATGAAGATAATACTGTTCTGTTAATGCATCAAGTGCCCATGCACTCCCCGAGAAAATACTTTCCCAGTTATTCGGCTCTTCCTGCCCTTTGCCATTCTTCCACATATACCAATCCCTTTTAGGATTATCTATAGACGATCGTGATTCAATGAACCAAGGATGTTCATCACTCGTATGATTGATGACTAAATCTAAGATGAGCTTCATCCCACGTGCATGAACTTCCGACAACAAAGTATCAAAATCGTGCATAGACCCAAACTCACTCGAGATATCCTGATAATCGCTAATATCATAACCATTATCCGCATTTGGAGACTTGTAAAATGGGCATATCCAAATAACATCTATCCCTAATTCCTTCAAATAATCCAGTTTTGAAATAATGCCGCGCAAATCACCAACGCCGTCCCCATTACTATCTTGAAAACTTCTTGGGTACACTTGATAACTAACTGCTTCTTTCCACCATGTTTTTTTCATAACAATCATTGCTCCTTCTGAATCCTGCCTCCACGCATCGGATTTGTAATTATGCCAATTAGCCCTTCGTTCCTCCAGCGGTCAATCCTGAGACAAAGAACCGTTGGAATGCCAGGAAAAGAAGTGTAATTGGAATTGCGATTAAAACCGAACCCGCGGCAAACGTCGTAAATTCATTGCCAAATTGTTTTGCTACTAATTCGAATAACCCTACACCCATCGTGAATTTCTCTTCTGTTCGCAACATAATACGAGCGAGGATAAAATCCCCAAACGGAGCAATGAATGAAAAAAGTGCAACAACAGCAATAATAGGTTTCGCAAGCGGTAATATGATCTGTAAAAAGATACGCATATGTCCGGCCCCATCCATTCTCGCGGATTCATCCAAATCCTTTGGAATCGTATCCAAATAGCCCTTCATTAGCCATGTATTCATCGGTATCTGTCCACCAACATAAATGAGAATTAACCCTAAATGAGTGTCAATAAGACCAGTTCTTTGCGCTAAAACGAAAATCGCTATCAATGCCGCGAAGTTAGGAATCATCTGAAGCACCAAAAAAGTTAGCAATCCATTTTTTCTTCCAATAAAGCGATAGCGAGAAAATGCATAGCCTGTTAACGAAACAGCGATGACGGATAACACCATCGTGATGGTACTGATTTTTAAGGAATTGATGTACCACAAAATATAATTTGACTTCTCTAAATCAAACAAGCCAACATAATGCTTCGTTGTCGGATTTGTGGGAAACATAGAAGAACCCGAAAGACTTTGCCCTGGATTGAAAGAAGAACCAATAACCCAAAGCAGTGGATAGATAACGACAACTGCTGCAATAAGTAGAATAAGATATGAAGCTGTTAGTCTAAGTATTTTTTCAGTCTTATTACTCATTACATCATATCCTCCTCTTTAAATGAATTGGTCCTCTTGAACTGCCATAATGCAACTACTATAACGATTAGGGATAGCAGCATGGTAATCGCAGCTGCTTTACCATATTGGCCAGAAGTCATTGTTAATTTGTAAATCCATGATATTAAAATGTCGGTTCCTCCAGCGTTTTGCCCTGGTAACGCAGGTCCTCCACCATTAAAGAGGAAGATGACATTGAAGTTATTGAAGTTAAACGTATATTGCGTAATAAGAATCGGTGCAGTCGCATACAGTACCATCGGCAAAGTAATATTGCGGAACTTCTGCCAAATCGATGCCCCGTCAACGTTTGAAGCCTCGTATAATTCATTCGGAATTGACTGAAGCACTCCAGTCGTCATCGCAAAAATGAATGGGAAACCTAACCATGATTGAATCATAATCAAGGCAACACGAGTCCATAATTCTTCGGTCATCCAAGGTATAGCATCAATTCCAAGGAAATTTAATATACCCGTATTGATCACACCGAAGGATTCATTGAACATGCCGGAAAAAACCATAATGGATATAAACGCCGGTACTGCCCAAGGAAGAATCAAGATTGTACGGAAAACCGCCTTACCTTTCAAATCCTTTTGGTTAACCAAAACAGCTAAAAAGATTCCTATGGCAACTTGCAATGTAGTTGCTCCAAACGTCCAAACAATTGTCCAGCCAAGCACACCAAAAAAAGTTGTTCTCCACAAATCCAATGCAAAAATATCAATATAGTTCTGGATTCCTATCCAATCTACTAGTTTAGCAGGCGGTGTATGATATAAATCATAGTTCGTAAAAGATAGTAAAATAACAAAAATGATTGGGAAAATAACGACAAAAATCAGTAATAAAAAACCAGGTGAAATCATTAAATACGGAAAACCTGAATCCAATAGATTATGGTACTGCTCCCTTACACCATTTAACGTAAATCCTTCATCTCGCTTTTTTCCATTTGTATATGCATCATACAAATTGAATGCATAAATACCAAGGCCAATTGTAGCTACAAGTAACGCGATAATGCCATCAATGAGTAAAAAAATAGAATGGTCGAGCTTTGGAATCGTTCCTAATGTGATTAATCCCCAAAAACCCCAGTTCAAAGTTTGTGAAAAGCTACTAAAAAATGCCGCTGCTAAAACGAAAAGGATGATTCCTTTCATGTACTGCTTATTATAAAATTGTCCGAAACCTGGAATAATTGATAATAAACTAGCGTTTCGTTTGTGTTTTGTTACAACTTTGGTATCCATCGCATATACTGCCTCCTTCTTTCCTATGAATAAAATCAATGCCATTCTTGGTGCAACCGTTTGCCTTGAAACCTATAGATAGGCAAAGCCATGCTTCCAAAATGGAAACATGCCTTCACCTACTATCATTGTCTAGCTCTATTGGCTCCGGGATAAGTTAGTCTAGTAGGGAGGGATCGAACTGACTCCCTCCTTCTGATGATTATCATCTACTGAACACACTTATGCTATTGTTATTCACTTGGGTGATTTGTTTCAATATTCGTACTGATTGTTTTAACTGCATCATCCATCGCAGCTTGTGGTTCTGATTTCCCTGTAGCAATTACCTGTAAAGCAGAGCCAACCGGTTCCCAAACCTCGCCCATCTCTGGGATATTTGGCATTGGTACCGCATACTGAGATTGAAGTGCAACTGCTTTAGCACCTTCATTTTCAGCAATAATTGGATCTTCGATCAATGTTTTGATAGGTGGAATTTCTTGAGTTGTTTCAAAGCGAATTTTTGCATTTTCCTCGTTTGTCAACCACTCGATTAGTTTTGTTGCCCAATATTCATGCTCTGTAAAGGATGTTACATGCCAGCCCTTCACGCCCATAAATGTCTTCATATGTTCGCCATTCGGAAGCGTTGGCATAGCCGCAACTCCAATGTCGATTCCAGCGTCAGTCATACCTTGGAAAGCCCAAGGACCATCCATAACGGAAGCCACTTTTCCTTCATTGAAAAGACCATCTTTCGCCGAACCGCCAGTATCTCCAATGATTCCTTTAGGGAACAAGCCTTCGCTATACCATGATTGAATATATTCTGCACCTGCAACTGCACCTTCGTTGCTTAAACCAATATCATTTCGGTCAAGTGCACCGTCATTATCCTTGAATACATAACCGCCCATACCGCCAATTACGCCGTGAGCAAAGTAAAAGTTATCCCATAATGCTAGGAAGCCGAACTGTTTACCATCGTTAAATTCTGTCGCAAACGCGTGTAACTCATCCATTGTTGCAGGTGCTTCCGACATTAACGCTTTGTTGTAGATGAATACAGGTGTTTCTGTTGCTTTTGGCAATCCATACAACTTACCGTCATATCTCTGTGAACCTACTGATGACTCAGTGAACTTAGCAAGCACATCATCAGCCACATCAATTTCCTGAATTAACCCCTCTGTCACGACCTGACCAATCTGATCATGAGGCAATGTCACGACATCGGCTCCAGTTCCAGATGGTCCATCAAGACGTAGCTGATCACGCATTTTATCAGCCATATTGAGTTCTTTAAATTCAACTTTAATGCCATATTCTTTTTCAAAAGATTCGATTGCTGGTGTTAAACCAATCGATTTGTCAACATCTTCCCATACAACAAGTTTTTCTGGTTTTGCAGGCTCTTCAGTTTCCGCATCACCTTGTTCTTCGTTCCCCTTAGCTGCGTCTGTCGTATCAGTACTTTCGGCTTCGGGCACCTCTCGATCTGGCCCGCATGCAGCGAGTAAACCAATGATTAGTACAAGCATAGCTAGAAATGTTAACTGTTTTTTCATTTCTTCTACCCCTCCTTAGAATGTCAATACCTTTACTAAAGTTGTACAACCGTTTGCATTAGTTTCCGTTGTGAGCAGCATTTGAATACACATCATCGTTCGTACATTACACATAATAACAAAAATACCGAAAACGCATTCCAATGAAACCGGTTGCATAACTTATGAACCTATTATACATTTAATCTCCAATTACACAATCTTTTTTTATATATTTTTAAAATATTCCGGTAAAACGTCGTGTAATTTATAGTCCTCTACTATTCTAAGTTGTGATTTGATAGATAGTTCTCCATCACTTTCTTTGTTTTTAAGCGCAAATAATAACTAGCATGGTCAATCGACTCTTTTGACGATATTGTTCCATCCGCAACCGCATGTAATTCGGTAAAAAGTGGCGCTAATAGCTCCCGACTCTCTTCATCTATTGCACCTGAAATGAGAATAATAGGCTTCTCTTCCCTATTCGCGACTTGTGCTACGCCAAAGGGTGTTTTACCCGATAACGTTTGACTGTCCGTTTTCCCCTCGCCTGTCAGAACCAGATCTGCTTCCGTTACATGTTCAGCAAACGAAATCGCATCTAACACGACTTCAATCCCGCGCCTCATCTCACCTGGAAATAATGCTTGAAAAGCTCCCCCCGCTCCTCCAGCTGCACCTGCACCTTTTCTTCCTTGCAATGAAATACCTGTAAACACTTCTACTACCAATGCCAATTTCGTCAAATTGTGATCTAGCACGTCTACCATTTCAGCTGAAGCACCCTTTTGCGGACCAAAAATAGCTGAAGCACCATCAGGTCCAACAAGCGGATTTTCTACATCACAGGCGATTAAAAAGGTACTTTCAGAAATCCGCTCATCGAAATGAGTTTGATCCATTGAACTTAGCCTATTCAGCGATCCGCCACCTTGTAGTAATTCAGCGCCATTGGCATCCATCAACTTCATGCCTAACGCTTGCAACAGGCCAGCCCCGCCATCATTTGTCGCACTGCCGCCGAGCCCGATGATAAATTTTCGAAAACCTGCATCTAATGCGTGGATAATTAGTTGGCCTGTACCAAACGTAGAAGTGATAAGCGGATTTCTCTCCTCTTCAGTCAATAGCATCAAACCAGACGCTTCCGCAATTTCAATGACACATGTCTCCCCATCCCCAAGGACACCATAACTAGCCTTTACTTTACGACCGAGCGGATCTTGAACAACAACAGTAACAGTCTTTCCGGCAGTTGAACCAACCAAACTGTTCATCGTTCCTTCCCCACCATCAGCCGCCGGAAGCATTACTATCTCAATTGCAGGATCAACGTCACGAATACCATCTGCCATCGCCCGCGCTGCTTGTATAGCTGTCAAACTCCCTTTGAATGAATCAGGTGCTAGTACTATTTTCAACATATATACCTCCTCCAACGTGTTACAACAATTATAAGTAAAGCAAAACCTTTATTCTTAAATCTTCTCTCATATTTTAAGGCCTTTCGATAGCAAAATCATCATTGAACGATCATGAATTTCAATTGCTTGATCAATCAACTCCTTATTATTAGGTAAGAACTTAAAAGACTAACCGTTCAGATTACATATTTCTTCTCCGGTTTTGCAATCAAATAAATAGCTATTAAGGTGATAACAATTCCCACAAGATGGGTATAGGTTATTTCTTCACCTAAGATATTCACTGACAGAATGACACTACTTATTGGTAAAACGCCGGTTAATACGCCAGCTGTACTAGCAGGAACTTTTGAAAGACCTTGGTACATGAGAATAAAAGCAATGACAGTTACAACTATACCAAAATAAAATACTAGCCCCCACTCTTCAATAGATACTTCTTCAAACTTAAATTGATTACCCTCATAGAGGGCAAAGGGTAAAAATAGTACAGCACCAAAGATACTGACAATCGTTGAAATAGCAAGTGGACTAACTCGCTGTGCTATAAACTTCCCAAATATAATAAAAAAAGCTTCACTAATAACAGCACCGAAAATAAGTATATTCCCAAATAAAGGGGATGTTCCACGTTCAACGACTGAAAAAGATCCGAAAATATTGATTGTTAATGTCCCCAACACCGCCAGCAAAATTCCTATTATAACTTTTTTAGTCAGTTTTTCTTTAAGAAAAAAGAAGGCAAGCACCCCTGTGACTGCTGGAATCGTACTTGTAATAATTCCACTTTCAATAGCTGTGGTTATTTTAAGTCCATATAAGATGAAAATATTAAACAAAAATACACCAGATAATGCTTGTAAAAACAGGATCAATAAATCTCTCTTGGTAATAGAAGGGAACCCTTCGAATTTTATCAATATCGGAACTAAAATAATGGTTGCCACAAGGAATCTTAGTTCGGATGCTAAGAACACAGGAAAACTTTGAACGATCAGTTTACCTGCTACAACGGAACTTCCCACAATAATCATAGCCAAAATGATTTTTAATCTTGGGATTAATTGTTCGTTCAATAGGATTTATTTCTCTCTGTTAAAGATGGGTTAATCATCAGCATACATCTCCTTTTTACTAGTTAATCAACTTTAACATGGTAAAATGGTTTATATCAGTACCACTTAATACAACTTTTGATGGTACCACTTTTATTTATGAAAGGGGAAATTATGAATATGCTTTGGATACCCATTGATCGGTCATTAGATATACCTTTAATTAGACAAGTCTACCAGCAAATACGAGAACGAATTTTAAATGGGCAGCTAAAATCAGATGAAAAACTACCATCTACACGTGAACTATCTGCTGAGTTAAAAGTCTCCAGGAATGTAATTTTAGAAGCTTATGATCAATTATTGGCCGAAGGTTTTTTAGTTTCACGGAGGGGTTCAGGGACATTTGTTGCTAGAGGGGCCTTTTTAGAACAGCATGAAAAAGCTCTTTCATTTCCTCCTTTAGATTGGTGTGAAGATAACAAAAAAGATGATAACCTCATCAACTTTCGTTCAGGTATACCAGCATTGGATTTATTTCCACGTAAGACATGGGCAAAGTTATCTTATACGATATGGAATGAAACATCACCTTCTACATTTGGATATGATATTCCAGAAGGACGCCCGGAATTAAGGCAGATTTTATCACAATACTTGCTAAAAACAAGAGGTGTTGACTGTCATCCAAATCAAATTGTGATTACTTCTGGTGCAACTCAAGCTCTGACACTTGTTTCTAAATTACTTTTATCGCCTGAGGATACAGTGATAATGGAAGATCCAATCACTAATGATATTCAAACTATATTTAAAACTTCAGGGGCTACACTTTTCCCCGTGCCTGTTGATGAATATGGAATGGAGACATCTTTACTTCCATTAAACAACAATCCAAAATTTATCTTTATTACACCTTCACACCAGTTCCCGTTAGGAGGAACGTTACCCATTCAACGACGGATTCAATTGATTAACTACTCGAGACAAACAAATTGTTATCTAGTTGAGGATGATTATGACAGCGAGTTTCGATATGAAGGTTCGCCTGTAAGTTCATTACAAGGATTAGAGTCTGACCGTGTGTTATACATTGGTTCTTTTAGTAAAATCTTATCACCAGCCCTTAGAATAGGATATTTAATTCTTCCTTTACACCTCATTGAAAAGTGTCGCAAGCTAAAGTGGTTTTCGGATCTACATACCCCTTCATTAAATCAGCTTATCCTTGCCCGTTTTATTGATGAAGGCTATCTGGAACGACATATTACGAAGATGAAGAAGATTTATAAAAACCGAAGAGACTTCCTCATTCATTGTTTAGAAACAACTTTTTCAAATAAGGTTAATATTTACGGTTATTCAACAGGCTTACACCTAGTTATTGAATTGAATGAAGCCCACTTTACAAAAGAATTACTTGATTGGATTGAACAGTTTGGAGTTAAAGTATCCCCTGTAGAAGACCATACTATTGAAAAAGGAAAATATAATAATCGAATTATTTTGGGTTATGGGCACCTGAAAAATGAAGAAATAAAAGAAGGTGTGACAAGACTACATAATGCGATATATAGTTTAAAATTCAAAAATTAAAGCCGATTATCCCTCGCTATTTATGTGAGTGTCTAGGTATAAACATAAACGGGTACGAACATTGACATCTACATAAAATCATGAAAAAAAGCCTTCAACCGATTTTCCGATTGAAGGCTACATACTTTTCTACCACATATAACTGACTGAGTAGTGCCTGAGTCGCACGAGTGGCACTGTGGCATCGGAGCACACGTACTATTTCTTCTCAACCACAGCTTTCCCTCCAGAATACAGTCCACTCGCAGATAGCCCCATCATCACCCCGACAAGTATCCCAGCTTTTATATCTTCTGGATAAACATAAAAAATGCCCCCAACAATACCAAAAACTAATGCCACAGGCGGCAACAATCGTTTCTTCATCCCATACATCTTCAACAACTCCACCATGCCGATAATTAGCGGGATTAGGACAACATCATATATTTCCAATCATACTCCCCCTTTCTTCACTCTATGAATAAATAGTTGAAGACATGTGCAAGGCTCTATTAAACTTTTCTTATATAACTAATTATTATCTATCGAATAATTATTATTTATTATCTAAATATTTATATTATAAGGAAACATTGTAATACCAACGTTATTACAAATAATCACGTTTTCATTAATTATTTTTGACAATTGAAAACGTTTAATTGTATTATAGTAAAATATGAAGGAGGCATCATGATGTCACAGCTAACAAAAAAACAAATCGTGGAGAGCGTCCCGCAAAAAGGTTTCTTCGGACACCCAAAAGGATTGTTCACATTATTCTTCACGGAATTCTGGGAACGCTTCTCGTATTATGGAATGAGGGCTATCCTCGTTTTCTATATGTACTACGAAGTGTCCAATGGTGGACTGGGGCTAGATAAAACAGTCGCATTGTCCATTATGTCTATCTACGGTTCCTTGGTTTATATGTCAGGAATTATTGGCGGTTGGTTAGCCGACCGGATATTTGGTACATCGAAAGCGGTATTCTATGGTGGTATTTTCATCATGCTCGGGCATATCGCGCTTGCAATTCCCGGCAACATTACATTATTTTTCATCTCAATGGTACTTATCGTTATCGGGACAGGCTTATTAAAACCGAACGTCTCCAGTATGGTAGGTGATGTTTATTCGGAAACAGATAATCGTCGCGACTCTGGATTCAGTATTTTCTATATGGGTATCAACTTAGGAGCTTTCATTTCTCCACTAATTGTTGGTGAATTGATGAAAACAAGCTTCCACCTTGGTTTTGGTGTCGCTGCAATTGGGATGTTTATCGGATTGGTTGTCTTTGTCGTAACCAAGAAAAACAGTCTCGGTCTTGCAGGTACGCAAGTCGGCAACCCATTAGCACCTGATGAAAAGAAAAAAATCTATTCGATTATTGGAATATCAACTGTTGCGCTCGCCATTCTAATTGCTATCGCGATTCCAAAAGGCTGGCTGACATTCGATTCATTTATCGCTATTGTCGGGATACTCGGCTTCCTTATTCCAACGATTTATTTCATCGTTATGTACAGAAGCCCGAAAACAACCGCAGTAGAACAGTCCCGGATTATTGCATTTATCCCACTTTTCTTGGCATCCGTCATGTTTTGGGCAATTGCAGAGCAAGGATCGACCATTTTGGCACTGTATGCAGATACACGAACGAATCTTAATATTTTCGGCTATCAAATTTCACCAGCTTTTTTCCAATCATTTAACCCGTTATTCATTATCACACTAGCACCCGTCTTTGCTTGGCTGTGGATGAAGCTCGGCGATCGCCAGCCGTCAATTCCAAAGAAATTCTCATTAGGTCTACTATTTGCCGGTCTATCGTTCATCGTCATCTTGGTACCTTCGTACTTTGGTGGGACAGATACACTTGTTAACCCAATGTGGCTCATTTTAAGCATCTTCATCGTCGTCTTGGGTGAATTATGCTTATCACCTGTCGGACTATCCGCAACGACGAAGCTAGCACCAGCTGCATTCTCTGCACAAACGATGAGCCTCTGGTTCCTATCGAACGCGGCAGCACAAGGATTGAATGCACAGCTCGTTAAATTTTACTCACCTGAAACTGAAATGATGTATTTCGGAATTATCGGCGGAAGCGCGATTCTACTCAGTATCATCATATTCGCCTTGTCCCCTATCATTCAGCGTTATATGAAAGGTGTTCATTAAGTGAATCAAATAAAACAAGCAGTTCCGTCATCATCGCGGAACTGCTTGTTTTTATGAACATTAACGCGGAATAAGTTTTACCCAGCCCTCCGCCGCGTCCTGAATTATTATTATTTCGATATACCATTTAACGAGTTGAGTGTTTTTTCGAACAATAGTTTTTTTATCGCTTTTAAAATGGTACGATGGTTATATTATCATCTATAAAAGTATAAAGAAAAGGGGCTAAATTATGATACTCGGATTAACGATTATTTTAATACTCGTACTGTTTCTACCATTTACAGTTAAAATTGTCGAACGTAATTTAGAGGTTTTTCTGTTTATTATGGGAATTGCAGCTGTCGTTGTAAGCCAAGTGCTCGACAAAGGCCTTATCTTCAAAGCGTTGGAGGATCCCTTACATATTACATTAGCGGTTATTATCGCAGGAATATTATTCCGTTGGTTCCAAAACCCCATTGAAAAAGGAATACTTGGGATGAGTAAGGCCATGCCAATGCGTCTGTTTTTGGCGTTAATTGTAATTGTTCTTGGGCTCGTCTCAAGTGTAATTACTGCAATCATTGCAGCAATTGTTCTTGTGGCAGTTGTCAGCGTTTTACATCTTGATCGAAAATCAGAAATTCGTTTAGTTATTTTAACGTGTTATTCCATTGGTCTTGGCGCTGTTTTGACACCGATTGGCGAACCACTTTCCACAATTGCCACAAGCAAACTTAATCAGGATTTCTTCTATTTATTTAGACTTTTAGGTACAGATATTATTGTCGGAGTGATTGTATTCGGGGTACTAGCCGCATTGTTGATCAAACCAGAAAAGAAAATTGAACAATTGGCAGAATATCAAGGGACGGAGTCGTATCTCGAAATTATTATCCGCGGCTTTAAAGTATACCTATTCGTCATGGCACTTACTTTTCTCGGTGCCGGCTTCGAGCCATTCATTGAAAAATATTTACTAAGCCTTCACCCGTTTGTTCTATATTGGATTAACATGATCTCTGCGGTGCTAGATAATGCGACGTTAACAGCTGCTGAAATTAGCCCGACGATGGACAATTCAACAATTCGGGCCATCTTACTCGGACTTCTCGTTAGTGGCGGGATGCTAATCCCAGGGAATATCCCAAATATTATTGCTGCTGGTAAACTTAACGTCAAAAGCATTGAATGGGCACGCTTCGCAGTTCCAATCGGCTTGATTGCAATGGTTGCCTATTTCATCGTCATCGTTATACAAACTAATTAAATTCTTTAATATAACATAGATATGCTTGAAAATGAGAGGTGATTTTATTGGACATACAACAATATTTGGAGAGATTCAATGCACCTTCATCAAAAGAGGTGTCTCTCTCCCAATTAACTAAGTTACAACATCAGCACTTACACCATGTTCCATTTGAAAACCTGGATGTCATTCGAAAAGTACCTATCTATCTTAATGAACAAAGTATTTTCAACAAAGTTGTTCGGGAACATCGCGGAGGCTATTGTTATGAATTAAATGGGCTGTTCCATATGTTATTAACCGAGCTTGGGTATGATACTTATCTAGTTGCAGCAACCGTACTAAGACCTAATGGTCAATGGGCGAAGGCAGACACACACGCTACTATCATTGCTCATCTCGACCAGCCCTATCTTGTCGATGTTGGTTTCGGTGCCGCTACGCCCCGCACACCTATTCCATTGGATGAAAGTGAACAAACCGATATCAATGGGGTGTATAAGGTGAAACAGGCTACTGAAAACTCTTTTGATTTGATCCAAGAAAACAAGGCAGGAAGTCGAACATTATATCGTTTTCATGACTCAAAGAAAAACCTTGTTGACTTCCATGAAGGCTGTATCTTCAACCAAGTCGCAAAAGAATCTACTTTTACGCATCATGATATCGTCTCTATAGCAACTGATATTGGACGAATTACATTAGCTGACCATACAATGACTACTGTAGAAAATAGGGTTCAGACAACTTCTGAACTTTCACCAGAAGACAAATTACACATATTACAAACCATCTTCAAAATTCATATATAACAAAAAAAGTGTAAAGAATGAATTATACCTCATTCTTTACACTTTTATTTTCGGTTTATTTTTTCTTCGTCAATCTTCCAATTGCGAATGCCCCTGCTGCTAGTCCAATCATTGTGTTCGTTTTTTTATTGAATACTTGTTTCACAACAAGGTTCAAGTTTTGTGGTCTTTCAGCAAGCCGACGCATGAAATAGCCATACCAGTCTTGTCCAAAAGGTACATACGTACAGAAGTTATAACCTTCTTTTGCTAATTGAAGCTGCATATCTTTTCTAAAGCCATATAACATTTGGAATTCAAACTTCTCATTCGGGATGTTATTTTGCTTCACGAACAGTTTAATATGGTTGATGACATTATGATCATGCGTTGCAATTGATGTAAATTTACCATTCAATAAATGCCATTCAATCAACTTAATATAGTTTTCATCAATTTGTTGTTTTTCTTGATACGCCACATTCGCAGACTCTTTATAGGCACCTTTTACAATGCGAAGGCGGAAATCTTTATACTTATGAAGGTCTTCTTCTGCCTGGAAGAAGTAGGCTTGAATGACTGTCCCTACATTATTATAGTCCTTTGAAAGTTCTTCCATAATATCGAAAGAAGGCTGTAAACGTGCGTGATCTTCCATATCGAAGTTAACAAAAATATCATAGCTGTTTGCCTTGCTAACGATTTCCCGCAAGTTTTCTAAGCAGAAATCATAGTCAATATCTAAACCGAGCTGTGAAGGTTTTAACGAAATATGCGCGTCAACCCCATTTTCACGAATCGCTTCAATAACCGCTAGAATTTGTTCTTTCGCAGCTGTTGCCTCCGACTTTTCAAAGACGAATTCTCCAAGATTATCAACCGTACAAGAAATCCCATGAGCGTTCAGTTCTTTAATGCTTTGAATCGTTTCTTCCACGTTTGTTCCTGCTACGACATTTTGTGCACCTAGCTTTAGGCCATATTTTTTAGCAGCACCATTCAAAAGTTGATTTTGAGATAAACCCATAAAGATATCTTTTAGCATGTTATTAGCTCCTCATTACGATTTTATATTTTAATTATAACATATCCTCGCTAAACTTTTGCAACAAAACATACCTATTTCGCCATGCGATATCTGCCTATATTTAATCACTTTTGACTAAAACTAAAGCGCCTTTCCAACCTACTTTGCCATACTTCAACAAGCACACTAATACCCCAATACACAAAGCCAACAAGAATATATACCGTCAAATAGTCGAATTCTCTTCCACCGACAATTTTAGCCCGTTGAAACAGTTCAGGCACAGTAATCATCGCAGCTAACGACGATGCCTTAATCAGGTCCAATAGCACGTTGGATAAAGGAGGAATTGCAATACGTGTCGCTTGCGGCAAAATGATCGACCACATCGTTTGCCAATATGACATACCAAGCGCCGTAGCCGCCTCCCATTGACCTTTTTCGACTGAATTTAGCGCAGACCGATTGATTTCAGCCATATAGGCGGATGAATGTAAGCTAAAGCCGATTAATGCCGCCGTTACAGCAGTAAACTGAATGCCGATATTAGGTAAACCAAAGTAAAGAAGAAACAGAAATACGAGCATCGGCGTGCCACGCATATAAGAAATGAATAACCGCGCTGGCCATTTGATGATGTGCCATTTCGAGTTTCGTCCAAGCGCAAGGATGAACCCAATAACAAGCCCAATTGACATACCCCCGAACGAAATCAAAATGGTGTAGCCTATTCCCTGTAAAATATAAGGTAATGATGTAATCGCCAGTTGTAAGTCGAAGATGTTGCCCCAGTCAATCGCTCCCACCTTCCAAACCGCCTTTCCAGTTACTCAAAATCAAAATCTTGTTCAACCGAAACATCTTCTCCACCAAAAAATTGCTTCGACAGTTCAGAAACGGTTCCATCAGCATGTAAATCAGCTAACACATTATTCACTTGCTCCAATAATTCTTCATTATCTTTTTTCATAATAATTGCTTGGACATTTGGGTGATATTTAATCGCTGGGTGAATCATAATTTCAAATTCTGGGAATGCGGCAAGCGCGAGCTTTTGTAAATAGTAATCATTTAAAATGACATCCGTACGACCCAAGTCAACATCACGCAAGTAGACATCATTTGTCACATTGTCATAAATGACCTCTTCCGCACCATAGTCACGTCCAACTTGCATATAAACAGACGTCGCAGCCCCAGCCGCTTTTTTTCCTTTTAAATCTTCTAAGGATTCGATACCAGAATGATCCGATTTACGGACGATGGCTGTCCCGTATGAATACTTGTAAGGCTCAGAAAATGTGAATTTCTCTTGACGTTCTTCTGTAATTTCAATATCATTTACCGCAAGATCCACTTGCCCACTATTTAAAGATGTAAGCATACCATCTAAGCCCATCTCTACAAATTTAACATCCAATTCTAAACGTTTACCAATCTCTTTCATAATTTCAACTTCGTAACCTGTTAATTCGTTCGCCTCACTATCATGATAAGAAGCTGGATAGAGTGTTCCTGATGTTGCTACAACCATTTCACCATTTTCGGTGATTTTATCCCAAACAGAGGAAGCTTCTTTTTCCTTGTTCGTATCGTTCCCAGTACTTGATCCACAAGCAGCTAGAACAAGCATTGCTAAAAGTAATGATAAAGACATGGTGATGTGACGAAGGTGACTAACTTTTGTCATGTGTATTCTCCTTTTTAAAAATAGTATGGTACAAATAATTGTCCACTGAAAATTATAATGTATTCCGATAGAAGATGTAACTCTTTTGCTCCTATTAGAGTAGCTGCATTATTAAGAATTGAGCGTCGTTTTCTCCTTATTGAATTAACGCCCAGTTGTTTTTAATGATTTGAAAATAATCTTTCAAACGTAATAAAAAGAAATCCCCAGCAAACGTTTTTTCGCTTTTGCAAGGGGATTTCTTTTTTATAATTTAAATTGACCTACTGACTGTTCAAGTTCCTGCGCCATCTGACTTGTCTCACTTGAGCGTATAGCAACTTCTTCAATCGATGCTGTCGTCTCTTCAACAGCCGCTGAAATATTATTTGTGGAGTCATCAATGACATGAATCGATTGTGCCAACTGATTGATGAGTGCCACAACACGATCTGAACTTTCTGCTTCAGCTGTCGCCAATTTTGAAATCATCTCAATTTCGCCAACCGTTTCTGCTACAGCATCTGAAATATGACCCAACGATTGCGCTGTTAAACGTACTGTTTTTGTTCCAGATTCAACAAGCTTTGTACTCTCTGATGTAGAAATGACAACTTGCCCGATAATTTCTGAAATCCCTTGCACAATTTTTTCTACTTCCAGTACTTCTTCATTGGATTGTTCAGCAAGCTTTCGTACTTCCTCAGCAACAACGGCAAATCCTTTACCATGCTCACCAGCACGTGCCGCTTCAATGGAGGCATTCAAAGCAAGTAAATTTGTTTGCGATGCAATACCCGCAATGGTTCCTGTAATAGCTTGAATTTTCGTTGTAGCTTCAATCAGATTCTGAATGGTATTACCGACTTCTAAAGACGATTTGCGAATTTTTCCAATATCACTACTAATATCATTCGCACGCTGCTGTCCTTCTTCGGCAATCCGCATCGTCCGATGAGAGTTTTCTACACTTTGTTCTGCTTTCATTTTGGAATCCTGTAGATCGTCCGCTAACGATGACAAGATAGCTGCTGCATGTTCTGCATTCGTTGTACCATCAGAAATCGAGGAGGCTGTTTCCCCCATGTTATATGAAACTTGTTCAGCTGCACGCTGCATTTCATTCAACGAAGCAGCTGTTTCAATAGAGTTATGTGTCAATTGAACGGCGGTTGTTTGCACTGTGCCAATCATATTGCGCAAATTTGTCGTCATAACATTCAATGTCTTTCCAAGATCAGCAATTTCATCATTTCCCTTGACTACTGTATCCTCAATCGCAAGGTTGCCGTCAGCAATCTTTTTTGCATGAGTAATCAGATCCGATATCGGTTTCGTTTTCCTTCTGATTAGGTATAGTGTAACAAGTGACGCAAAAATCATTGGAATCAGGCTAATCAGAATACCATTTCTCACAACTTCCCATGTTCGTTCTCCCACAATCGCTCCGTCAAAATCAATAACACTAATGGCTATAATTTCCCCAGTCGGATCATGGTTCTCAAATATTGGCGCATAACCTGATAAACGTTCCAGTCCTTTAAATTCGTATAGCTCTGTGTACGTCGAGTGCTTCTCTTCCAACAGCATAGCGAGAGCTTTTGCGTCTAACGGAACTGAATCCCCCGGTTTAAGTCCTTTTTCACGTAAGTTATCATCGAGGGCTAAAATTTCACCATTTAAATCAAGAATATATTGTGTTTCAAAGATGTTTTTATGCTCAATCGTCCAATTCAATTGCTTACCAACCTCATCCATTATTTGAAGGTCGCCATCGAGCATTTTTTTCACATCATCCGAGCTAATCAAACCAGTAGTAATGTTCGCACAACCATAAGCTTCGATACCTGCTGCATCATATAATTTATCATAAGCTGTTTTATAAGTTGCAATGGATGTAATCGCTAACATCGCAATCATAATTCCGACAATAATTGCACCAAGTTGCACCGTCAATGTATTCTTCATTTTCTTTCCCCCTACTTAAACTTACTGCTAGGTAAATATTACCTACACCAAACTCCAATAATACTATATATTAAAGTAGAAACAAAGCACTAAGTTTCGAAGTTTTGATGAACACTCATAGAGCGACTGCTATTCTCGTGATAATCATCTGTTCTAGCGCTTATCTTGTGTCTCATATTCCCTACAATAGATTAAAATAAACAATCCTATTAAATTTCCCCCTACGTTTCGGGACGACTCTCGCTAGATTGAAGATAGTATCTTTGTACAACAAATATATATGTTAAACTGGGTTAAAAGAAAAGAGGTGATAGAGTGTATGTATTTATTGTCAATCCAAATGCAGGGAAAGGTCACGCTATGGGATTGTGGAGTGAAACAGAACCTATTTTACGACAACGCGGTATCGATTACCGTGTACTCATTAGTAGCTCAGAAACCGATGCACAAAGCTTTATTGAACTACAATTGAAACGTAATACACTTAAAGCCATTGCGGTTATTGGCGGAGACGGAACGGTGGGCTCCGTCGTTCAATGCATAGCGAAGACGGCAATTCCCCTCGCAATCCTGCCAGCAGGCTCCGGCAATGACACAGCACGCATGTTTAGGCTAACGACGCAGCCTGCCCGATTTATCGAGCAATTGCTAGCGCATCAAACAACAGCAATTGATTTACTGAACGTTAACGGACGCTTAGGAATTACAGTCGCCGGCGTTGGTATCGATGCCATGATTGGGCAGCGTGTCAATCAATCTTGGTACAAGCCTATTCTCAATAAGTTCGGAATCGGCTCTTTCGCCTATACTATTGCTACCGTATTAGAATTACTATCCTTTCAGCCTTTTTCAAGTCGGGTGACAATTGACGACACGTACTACCCTTTGAATACTACTTGGTTAATTGCATGTGGCAATACATCCTCCTATGGTGGTGGATTAATCGTTTGCCCTCAAGCAAAGCCAACTGATGGGCAGTTTAACTTAACGATGCTCCATGATGTCGGGCGCATGAGAATTCTATTGCAACTTTTCCCAGCTCTCTTGCGTGGACAACCAGTTAATCATAAAGGTGTAACTTACATAGAAGGAAAAGAACTTTACATACATACGGATCGACCTGTTGCTGTCATTGTAGACGGAGAAATCATCACCTCCACTCCGTTAATGATTTCGATTCAAGTGCAAGCACTCACACTAGTTCTAACAACGTAATATAATCGTTATTTCCGATTATTTCAAACACTATAGTGTTAATTGTTAGAATGTTGTGTTATGATTTAAAAATGTTCAAATGATTAATGGAGGTTATTGACAAAACTATGAATCTTACTCACACAGAACCTAAAACCTTTCATGTAGAAGAAATTCTTATCGCCAACCAGTTATTAAAGGATGTCGTTGCCCATACACCATTACAGAAAAATGAACGACTATCTGAAAAATACGATTGCCATGTATACGTCAAGCGAGAAGACTTGCAGCATGTGCGTTCTTTCAAACTGCGTGGCGCTTACTATAAAATTCAAAGCATTGAAACGGAAGCACGTGAAAAAGGTGTTGTCTGTGCTAGCGCAGGCAATCATGCGCAAGGTGTCGCCTATGCCTGTGCACAATTAGGTATTGATGCGAAAATCTTCATGCCTCAAACAACGCCTAAACAAAAGATTAACCAAGTAAAAATGTTCGGTAAAAATGTCGTTGAAATTGTTCTAGTCGGTGATACATTCGATGACACTTCTGCTCACGCTACTAAATACGCGAGTGAAAACGATCGGATCTTCATCCATCCTTTCGATGACTATGATGTTATCGCAGGACAAGGAACAGTCGCAGTTGAAATGATGAATGATATCGAAGAACCTCTCGACTTTGTATTCGCCAGTATTGGCGGCGGAGGTCTGATGGCGGGTTTAAGCACCTATATTAAAAATGTTTCGCCTCATACACGTATGATTGGTGTAGAGCCTGAAGGTGCTGGCAGTATGAAGGCCGCATTTAATAATGGAGAAGTCACTGTTCTTGATAAAATCGACAAATTTGTAGATGGCGCTGCTGTACAATGTGCAGGACGATTAACGTATGAAATTTGCCGCAAATATTTGGAAGATATCGTGCTTGTTCCTGAGGGTAAAGTTTGTTCGGCAATTTTGAGTTTGTACAATGAGTATGCGATTATTGCTGAACCAGCGGGAGCCTTACCGATTGCAGCACTCGATTTTTACAAAGATGAAATTAAAGGGAAATCGGTTGTTTGTGTCATTAGTGGAGGGAACAATGATATTGGTAGGATGCAAGAAATCAAGGAGAAATCATTACTGTACGAAGGTCTTCTCTATTACTTCATCGTCAACTTCCCGCAGCGCGCAGGAGCTTTACGCCAATTTTTAGATGAAGTCCTTGGACCAGATGACGATATAACTACTTTTGAATATACGAAGAAAAATAACAAGGAAAGCGGTCCTGGACTAGTCGGCGTTGAAATCAAACGAAAAGAAGATTATCACGGTCTCGTTCAACGCATGAATGACTGCGGCTTCTCCTTTAAAGAAGTTAACAAGGATAGCACATTATTTGATCTACTCATCTAAATAACCCCGGTAATCGACGTGATAAAAATCGTTGATCACCGGGGTTATTTTATTTTCATTCAGCAGAAAAGACCTACTGAACGAAAATAAAGCCTCCGGCGGATGTCACAGATTTTGAGAGGAGTCAATCGAGCAAGCTCGATTAAAAATCTGGACTCAATTACGCAGAGGCGTAATTCATTTTTTAGAGCTTGCAATGACAGTCGCAATTCGATCTAAAATGGGTACCGTACTAACTGTTTGGTCTTGTGTCAACACACTAAAAATTAGTAATTCACCATCCGAGTTTTGTGCATAGCCTGCCAGCGCACTAACTTTGTTCAAGTTCCCAGTTTTTGCAAACACCTTTCCCTTTGCCGGTGCTGCTGTTAAACGACTTTTCAATGTTCCACCAATTAAGCGTTCAGGCGAACCTGCAACTGGCAATGCCTGCGAGAACGAGCTATACCACGGTGCTGTACGTACTTGATAGAGTAACTCTGTCAATTGCGCAGAGGTGATTTTATTAGCATGTGACATGCCTGAAGCGTCTTCAAATATCCATTCGTTCGTATCTAAACCAACAGACTGTGCATAATCCTGCATCACCTGTAGACCAGCACCCCAGCTCCCCTCTCCATATTGCTTTTTCCCCATCGCCTTTGCTAGCACTTCCGCATGCGAATTATTGCTCAGTTTCATAAATGGTCGCATTAAACTTTTCAGCGGCATTGAATTTTTAACGACTAGCACTTGGCTGTTCACCGGTGTTTTACCACGAATTGTTTTAGATGAAGGAATAAATGTTATTCCTTTCACCGCTAATGATTTTTTGAAAACATCGAGTGCATAGGCGGTTGGATTGGACACCGTTACCCACTCTCTCTTACCTGTAGAGCCAATCGGCATATTGCCCGTAATGACAATTTTGTTTGTCTTGTACTGGCGTTCAATCTTCACCGTATTTTTATAGCCTTTGGGAACCGTTTTAGCACGATTGACAACTTGTACAACAGCTGTTGCTGGTGTCAAGGTGACTTTGGGCACTTTCCCACGTGTAGTAGGCTTCGCCTCAACAATAACAGTCCCTGCATCATAGTCAGTGTTCGGAGAAACCGTTAAAGCAGAAATTTGCGCTGCATAATAATAGGTCTCATCCATTTTGTCAATACTTGGTGACAGACGAACCGTATCAAACCAGGTATCATCTCCTACTAAATTACCGGCAACTCTTTTCACACCTCGTTTAGCTAGTTGGGTAGCTAAATGATCAAAATCACTTTTCAACAACGTCGGATCGCCTGTCCCACGAACATAGAGATTGCCCTTCAATGTCCCCTTTGCCACTTTTCCATTCGTCAATACTTCAGTTTTAAACTGATAATTTTCACCCAATGTTTCAAGTGCTGCTGCCGCTGTCAATATTTTCAACGTCGATGCCGGCGTAATGGCTTGATCTGCGTTGGATTGATAAATGATCTCTCCAGTGGATGCTTTACGAATCACTACACTGCTCGAGACTCCCTTCATCTTGTTATCCAGTAGAATGGCATCAACAGAGCTTTGCAAACCTGAATAAGCAATTGCTGTCTTGGCCGCCGCATGCTCTGTAAAAAAAGTAAAGGTCATCCCCATTACGAGTGTGAATGCTAGAAATATTTTTATAAATTTCTGTTGCAACAAAATTTCTCTCTCCTCTCAAAACTTGAATATGATAATAGTGTAGCATCTAATTTATCCAAAGTTAACAATTTTAGAATTTTGCGAAAAGAATAGATATTATGTTATCCTTAACATAGATTTAAAACAAATATGTACAGCTTGTAGGATTGTAGTATGAGCTAAAACTTACTATTCATAACAACTTCCTCTCATTTAGGTAGTTATTGTTCTCATTTGAAAACTTATTTTTGCAGTTACAAGTCTATTTTATTGGTATAACTATTCTTTATTTGTTATCATTATCATGTAAGATTTAAAACAATCTGAGGAGTGATGTTAAATGACTGAAAATCAAAAACCAAAATTAACAACTGCAGCTGGTGCACCCGTCGTAGATAACCAAAACTCGATGACTGCCGGCCCAAGAGGTCCAATCCTATTACAAGATGTTTGGCTACTAGAAAAGCTTGCTCACTTCGACCGTGAAGTAATTCCTGAGCGCCGTATGCACGCGAAAGGTTCAGCAGCATACGGTACATTTACCCTCACACATGATATTTCACAGTATTCAAAAGCTAAAATCTTCTCTGAAGTCGGTAAGAAAACAGATATGTTCCTCCGTTTTTCGACTGTTGCTGGCGAACGCGGTGGTGCTGATGCAGAACGTGATATTCGTGGATTCTCTGCACGCTTCTATACAGAAGAAGGGAACTGGGACCTTGTTGGAAACAACACACCTGTATTCTTCTTCAGAGATCCAATGCAATTCCCTGACTTAAACCACGCAGTTAAACGTGACCCACGTACAAATATGCGTAGTGCAAATAACAACTGGGACTTCTGGACATCACTACCTGAAGCACTTCACCAAGTAACAATCGTCATGAGTGATCGCGGACTTCCAAGTTCATATCGTACAATGCACGGTTTCGGAAGCCATACATTCAGTATGATCAATGAACAAAATGAACGTGTTTGGGTAAAATTCCATATGCGTTCACAACAAGGCATCGAAAACCTAACAGATCAGGAAGCTGAGGTCGTTGTTGGGAAAGACCGCGAGAGCCATCAGCGTGACCTTTACGACAACATCGAAAACGGTAACTTCCCGAAATGGAAAATGTATATCCAAGTGATGACAGAAGAACAAGCAAACAACATGCCTTACAATCCATTTGACCTAACAAAAGTTTGGTATAAAGAAGACTTCCCACTTATTGAAGTTGGCGAATTCGAACTAAACCGTAATCCAGATAACTACTTTGCTGAAGTAGAACAAGCTGCTTTCACACCAGCAAACGTTGTACCTGGTATTAGTTTCTCACCAGACCGAATGCTACAAGGGCGTTTATTCTCATACGGTGATGCGCAACGTTACCGTCTAGGTGTAAACCATCACCAAATTCCAGTCAATCAGCCAAGATGCCCTGTTCATAGCTTCCACCGTGATGGTGCTATGCGTGTCGATGGTAATCATGGCAGTAGAATGCATTATGAGCCAAACAGCTATGGTGAGTGGCAAGAACAACCAAGCTACAAAGATCCAGCACTTGATCTATTTGGTTCAGCAGATCAATGGAACTTCAGAGAAGACGATGACAATTACTTCGAGCAACCAGGTAAATTGTTCAATCTGATGAGTCCAGAACAACAGCAAGTGTTGTTCGAAAATACTGGACGTAATATGCAAGGCGTTGACAAGCATATTCAACTTCGTCATATTACCCACTGCTTTAAAGCAGACCCAGCTTACGGACAAGGTGTAGCAGATGCACTTGGTATCGCTTGGAGCGAAGTAGAAGCTGCAGCAACATTCGAAGCAAAATAAGTATTTTAGTATACGGGAGGAGTAGCCAAATGTGGCTACTCCTTTATTATGGTCAGAAGATATCGTTTGATAACTGTAGAAGTCCTCTGAGCCAGGGGGCCTGAAGTGCTCTGTTTTGCTTGGCGGTGGGTCAGTTTGTGGAATTGGTAGTCCAGTTTCGGATAAAGGTAGTTCAGTTTCTCAAATCGGTAGGACAGTTTTGCCGAGGTAGTCCAGTTCGCTGAATTGGTAGTCCAGTTCTGGCTAAAGGTAAACCAGTTTCCTGATTTCGTAGCTCAGTTTCACGAATCTAGTCCAATTCATTCTATTCCACTCTTTATTCCTCGGAAATTACGAGTATTTCCGGGGAAATCGCGTGAAATACGTAAATTCGCCATAAAAATTATCAATATGAGAAAATAATCCGCTTCATCCCCCTCTATATTAAAAATTGCGACAACTTTAATGACTTTTTCGTTAGCTATAGTTAGAATAGATATAGCATAATTGATTATTTCAGGGGGAAATAAAATGACAATCCAATTCACTGCACATAAAGAATTTTTCACATTCCATGATCCCATGCAAGACCAAAAGCTCATTGATCGTCAAACAGAAATCCGTCAAGATCCACTTACGGGTGAAACTTCACGTATTATTTTCGACCCTGGCGCTCCGTTCATCCCAACAGATTATACAGAACTTGCAAAAGAAACTGCTGGCAGTAAATGCCCTTTCTGCCCTGAAAATGTCCAATCATTTACACCGACATTTCCTGAAACATTAGTGACAGGAGGACGATTCACACAAGGCGAAGCAGTCGTTTTTCCAAACCTGTTCCCATACAGTAAACATAATGCCGTCGTTCGCATGTGTGATCAGCATTATATAAAGCTCAATGAATTTACAGGTTCGATGATTGCCAATTCATTTTCTGCCGCGCATGATTATTTGAAAAAAGTCATTGCGCAAGATTCGAAAACAACATATACCTCCATCAACTGGAACTACTTACCACCATCAGGAGGTAGTATTTTGCATCCGCATATCCATGTATTAGCATCCGAACAACCAACGAATTATCAGGCAACAACATCAAAAGCAGCCAGGCAATTTCATGATACACAAGACCAAAATTTCTATGCTGCATTAGTTGAACAGGAGCGCAAAATCGGTGAACGTTTCATCGGAACTGCAGGAACGATTGACTGGTTACATGCGTTCGCACCAAAAAGTCACACCGATTTTATCGGGGTATTCAACGCGACTTCTCTTGAGGAATTAAACGCTAACAACTGGCAACACCTTGCCGATAGTATCACACGCTTCTTCCGTTATTTTGAAACAATCGGTATCACAAGTTTCAATCTCGCACTCTTTATTCCCGTTTCGCAAAATGGCGCTGAACGGGTTCATATCCGACTTGTCCCCCGCCTAACCATTGGCGGACTTCAAACAAGCGATATGAATGTCTTTAACTTCTTGCATAATGAGCCACTGTGCTTAAAAGTTCCAGAACAAATTGCAAAAGAGGTAGCTCCTTTTTTTGCTGTATAACTAAAAAACTGCAGATAGACAACAATTACGCTGTTGTCTATCTGCAGTTTTACGTTAAAATAGTAGGAACAGAAATGGTAGAAAGAATATCAATACCACAATAACAATCAAGGCAGATGGAATCACAACTGTCCAAAAACCCCGCCATCCGGATATTCTATGTGCTTCCGCAACAATCATTACCGTAATGATAAAACTCCATATACCTATCACAATACCAATAAATCCACTGAAAAATTGCCAAATTAGCCGCCAACCTGAGACACTAATATCTTCCAAAAATAATGATTTACCCAGTATAAGGAGATCTGGAATCCATATAAGTCCTCCGATTATGACAGGTATACATGATAGCGCATACGCCATTTTCAGTTCCGCAAAAGTTCCTGTACCGCCAAACCATGTACCAACCATCGTAGCAAGCCCGGCACCAATCCACCAACCTATTAATCCTAATACAGGACTTAATACGATCAACCAGATAATAAAACCAGATGCTGGAATAGTAGTGTCCAGATTATTTTGCGTCATCACGTTCAATACATCAAACAAACTAGCAATTAACACTAACATAAGGGCATACTTCATCGTTTTATGGTCAATTGCATAGCGTACAGTTTCTCTTGGTTCCAGCCAAATAGACTTCCATAAATTCCGTTGTTCTTTCTTATCCAATATTTCATTTCCCTCGCTCATATACAAACACCCCTCTATCACTACCTATTCTACGTATAGTAGAATAAATAAGTTTCATCGAAAATAAAAGGATGCAGAAGTGAATCACCTCTACATCCTTACTGCCACTAATTGCTCAACCATTTTTATATTTCGATTATAACCTTCTGCTCTACTAATCCCTTTGATGAGCTTATTTCTTTTCAATTGCCTTCAACTGTTCCAGTTGAACCAAGCCCTTAATCTCACTACTTTGAACATAGCCAGCTTCCTTACTAATATCAGCCATTTCTTGAATGACCTGCTCATTGACAGCTGTTGTTACTTCAAGATGTGAAAAAGCCACCTGTAATTCTTCTTTATTGATTTCTTTTCCAGTCAAATCCTTAATATGTTTAATGACCAGCTCCTGGCTTTCCTCCGGATTTTGTTTAATAAAATTAACTGCTTTAGTATGTGCTGTTAAATAAGCTGTTAGAAACTTCTCATTGCTCACAAAGTTTTTAGTAGCCGCAACAACTGTATTGGTCGATTCTTTACCCCAAGCAAATGACTCCCAATCTAGCAATAGCTTACCATTCGCCTGTGTTTCTAAAATATAGCCCCATGGCTCTTGCGTCGCTGCCGCATCCACCGATTTTTGAATGAACAGCGTCGCTGTATCCGCAGGTGCAGCCGCGAATAATTCAACTGTTCCCCCATTCGATGTTGGTTTCAACCCTACATCATTCAGTGCTTTACGCAGCATGACGTCTTGTGTACTACCAATGACAGGAATCGCAACTTTTTTACCATCTAAATGTGCAAGATCTGTAATATTGCTATGTTCACTGGCAACAAGCACAGCCCCACCATTGACAGCACCCGAAATAATATGGTAATTCGGATCTTTCACATATAAGTTTAATAATGGACCCGGTCCGACAGTGCCGACATCAATTGATTTAGTCACCATTGCTTCCGTGAACAATCCACCGTTACTCACTGTTTTCGTGTTAATTTTAATATCTTCACCGAATTCTTCAGCAAAATAACCTTTTTCCAAAGCAACGATTGTTGCCATATGTGTTAAGTTCGGAAAATAACCGATATTCACTTCTTTACTGCCAGCTGCACCTTGATTTCCTTTACCACATGCTGTCGCAAAAGCTAATACCAGTATAGAAATAAATCCAACTCTCCATAATTTACGCTTCATTTTTCTCTCTCCCCCGAATGGTATCATTCAACTAATTCCCCACTTCTTCTGAACATTACGCTCTAATCGTAAGAATACTAGATTATCCATAATGGTACCGATAACACCAATGATAATCATGACAGAAATGACTAAATCCATCTGACCAAGCGACCTTCCAGTTTCAAGTAGGTGGCCTAAACCGCCTCCACCACCTAGAAGCTCACCAGCCATTAACGCACGCCATGAAAATGCCCAGGCAATTCGTAAACCTGATATAATTTGTGGTACGGAGGCAGGCAAAATTACTGTTCGTAAAAAATGAAAGCCACTTGACCCTAATGTTTTGGCAACCCGCTGATACAATGCTGGTACATTTTTAAAACCACTTGTCGCACTAATCGTCATCGTCCATGTGGCTCCAATTGTAACGATAAACAAAATCGAAAAGTTATTTAAACCAAACCAAATAATGGCGAGTGGAAACCACACAATACTTGGAATGGATTGAAGAGCTGTTATTAAAAATCCGAGTGTATCCTCGACTAGCTTAGAACGCCAAATTAAGTAACCTAGAAATACACCTATGACTACGGCAATCGAAAACCCAATCAGTAGTCGAATCATACTGGTGACAATAGCTACCGTGATTTGCCCACTAATGATTCCTGAAAAAAGCGTTTGAAGGACCTGGGTTAGCGTTGGAAACATAAAATCAGGCAAGCTTGATAATCTAGATGTTACTTCCCATATCACCGCTAGTAGCCCGATGAAGAGGGTCCGTCTCAAAAATGTAGTCATCCCCCATTTCCTCCTTTAACACTTTCTCTATTTCACCCTGTAACTCCGCCAAGATGACCTTCTCTAAACGAAATGTCACGTCATTTGGCGTGACACCATCTGTTGACGTTTTTATCGTATGCGTCGATTTAATTTTTCCAGGCCGTGTTTCAAAAACAACAATTTTTTCAGATAATAAAACCGCTTCACGTATATTATGTGTGATGAAAAAAATCGTCACTTTCGTTTTCCGCCATATTTCAAGCAATTCATGATGCAAGACCATTCTCGTTTGTTCATCAAGAGCTGCAAAGGGTTCATCCATCAATAAGACTGCTGGTTCCATAACGAGCGCACGAGCAATGGACACACGCTGCTTCATGCCGCCTGAAAGCTGATGAGGATAGGCATCAATATAATTACTCAAATGCACCATTTTCAACATATCTTTCGCTTTATCCTGTGCTTCGTTTTTAGCCATCCCTTTCAACAACAGACCATATGTCACATTATCCAAAACAGTAAGCCACGGGAATAGCCCAGCTTCTTGGAAAACAACGACGCGATCAGGTCCTGCATCTGTCACTTTCTTTCCCTCAATTCGAATTTCACCTTTGTCAGCCTTTTCAAGGCCTGCAATGAGATATAGTAGCGTTGACTTTCCACAGCCAGATGGACCAACAATCGAAATGAACTGACCTTTTTCCACCTCTAACTGGATATTATCCAGCACTTTCACTTGCCCTGTTTCAGCATGCGGAAAACTTTTTTCAATGCCATCAATTGTTAAATACATAGGAATTCTCCTTCCCTTTTCAATACCAACTAAATTGATATGTTTTATATCTTTTGTATATAATCGCTTACTTCCATACCGTTTGTCAACTATTATTCTTAAAACCTTCTATATTTTTTGAATCATAAAAGAAATCTAGATAAATTTATACGTAAACACAAAAGACGCTAGAAAAACACTGTTTAGTGCTTCTCCAACGTCTTATGGGTCTTATTATTCAACACTTTATTACTTAAATAAAAGAACGGAACTGATAATACAGTAATTACACTTATAACAATAAATACCATTGCACCTGCACCAAAACTATCCAATAGAAAGCCGCCTAAACTAGGTCCCGCAATTTTACCAAGCGAGCTTACGCCAGACAATGCAAAATACGTACCTTTTTCATGATCCTCACAAATTTCATCAATATGCACATCGACCATCGTAAACACTAGTACTTCCCCTGCTGTAAAAATAACCATTGAAAAAATCAGAAGTACAATACTTTCGCTTTGACCAAATAAAAACAATCCTAACGATAAACATAAACTTCCAATGATTAAACATGTAGTTGTACTAATGACTTCACCTAATCTATAAACAAAGTATTGAATAACAAGTACAGTAATAGCATTCGTTGTAATGAGCCAAGCAAAATATTTCAATGCAAGTTCATAGTCAAATGTAATCCCTAAAAACTGACTAAACGTGGAATCAAATTGGCTGTAACCAAAGCTAATAAATATTAAAGCAACTATAAAAATAGTAAATCCGTAGTCCTTCCTAAAAACATAAAATGATTGAAAAATGGATACTTTACCTGATTTCTCTGGCACTTTTTCAATAGGATATTTTTTAAATAAAATTGTAAACGTAAAGATATTAATAAGAAAAATAAAACCAACTGTAAAAAATAATAAATCAGTACCAAATTGCTGAAAGAAAACAGATGTAAGTGGAGCTATCGCAGCCGAAATATTGATTAGGAAGTAGCGAATATTAAAAATAAACTTCCTGTTTTCAGGTTCCGTATAAAAACTTAGTAACACACGATATGTCGGCTCTACAACGGCTTGACCAAAACCTAGGATAGCCGCAAACACAATAAATCCAGTATACTGATCAATAAAAGGAAAATACACATAACTACCAAAATAAGCTAGCAAGCCAATAAGGATAACCTTGTTTTTTGGATATTTATCTATGTATGGCCCAATAAAGAAACTAACAATCAACCTAGAAAGTGCCAGTGTAGAAATAATCGTCCCTATCTGAATACCTGTGTAACGAAAATCTTCTAACAAAAACAGAGTAAGATAAGGCAGTACTAAAAATGTTCCAAATCTAGCAATAAAAACACTAGCCAGAATTGTAGATGTTACTACATTAAATTTACTTCTCACATAATACCTCCAGCCATTTAATAAACACTTCCTAAATATACGCTTCTAAAAATACCTATGCAATCATTTTTCTGTATTATGAAAAAACCCTTCGCCCTATTTTTAAGGCAAAAGGTTCCGATTTCAAGTTGTAAATAAATCACTTGATAAGTATCGTTCACCAGAATCCGGTGCAATGCAGACAACCGTATCATTCGGCGTCAACCGTTTAGCAACGGCTAGAGCGGCGTAAATAGAGGCCCCTCCGGAAGGACCGATGAGAACCCCCTCCTGTACAGCAGCACTACGTACAGTAGCATATGCTTCCTCGTCTTTAATCTGGAATATCTCATCGTAGATCTCCGTGTTTAACACAGAAGGGATAAAGCCAGGACTTGTCCCAACAAGTTTATGTTTGCCTGGCTCTCCGCCTGATAAAACCGGTGACCCGGCAGGCTCCACAACATGAACAGTAATACTGGCATCATGTTCTTTCAACGCTTCACCCGTCCCCGTCACCGTGCCACCTGTTCCTGATGTACAGACAAAGGCGGTCAGTGTTCGGTTCACAGATGCCAAGGCTTCAATAATTTCCATAGCCGTTGTCGTCCGATGCGCGTCTGGATTAGCTGCATTTTCAAATTGCATTGGAATGAAACTATTGTCAATTTGTGAAGCTAATTCATTAGCCTTGGCAATGGCTCCCGGCATTCTTTCTTCACTTGGTGTCAGAACAACCTCCGCACCATATGCCTTCATCAAATTTATACGTTCGATTGTTGCATTATCCGGCATGACAAAAATTGCTCGATAGCCCCTCGCTGCTGCATTCATCGCTAAACCAATTCCAGTATTGCCCGAAGTCGGTTCAATAATCGTAGCACCGGCCGTCAATTGCCCACTTTTTTCTGCTTCAACAATCATATTAAAGGCTGCTCGGTCCTTCACACTTTTACTCGGATTAAAATATTCCAACTTTACATAGACAGCCGCCCCATTAGGATCTGCAATTCGATTCAATCTGACTAATGGTGTATGACCAATCAGTTCAGCTATATTATTTACGACTCTCATCGCCATCATCCTTTCAAACTTATCGTTATCTTTTTATTATAACAAATCAATGCACTTAATTCCTACCTTTTCAGTTCACTATAAATCAATTACGCAAGGAAGAATTTGAATCACGAATAGCCGGTTTACTTGGTATCGAATTTCACCATGTAAACCGGCTATATATAGAAGGTAGTCAGATTCAAATAAGCTGATGATGACTCTTTTTTTCAAAGTCACCTAGCATCTCAAGAAACACTTGCTGCATATTATGTGATTGTCGATACGTTTCGTCTGTAACAACTTTCAATAGACGTAGCTTCGTTTGTTCGTCAACTACAGTATTTTTCACTCGATCACGGGCTAGTGCAAGGAAATCTAAATAAGCCTTATATGAGTCGTCATATTTTTCAAACAACTCATCACGAATAACTCTTGCCAATGTAGGACTAGCCCCGTTGGTTGCTACAGTAATGGTTAAATGACCACGCTCTAGCTTGGCAGGTACTTGAAAATCACTTAACGTCTGACTATCCACGACATTAACAAGCTGATGTTCCCCAGCTGACGAGGCAACAAGCTCATTGACATGCGACTGATTCGTTGCGGCAATAACCACAACGGCTAGTTGGAGATCCCCTGGCTCATAAACTTTATTCTTCCACGTAATTTGATCGTTCAAAAACAATTCCTCCATTTTCGAATGAAGGGCAGGGCTAATTACTGTTACATGAGCCCCCGCTTGCAATAAGCTAAGCGTCTTCCGATAAGCAATGATGCCGCCCCCTACAACGACAGCTGCTTTGTTTTTCATATTCAACATCATTGGATATGTTCCCATTACTAAAGCCACCTATCGTTGCAGAGTTACGATAACGAACTACGCATTTGTACTAACTACCTCATCATGAAAATCCATTCCATTATGAACAGCTTTAACATGGCCAGCACGGATAACGAAGTCACCAAAATGCTCGCCTTCCAATCTTTCTTTAGCATATTGGGTTAGCAATACTTGAAGGATAGCCAAAATCTCTTCCTCCCCAATATTTTCACGATAGATTTTGTTCAAGCGATCTCCGGCAAAACCTGCACCTAAATACATATTGTATTTGCCAGGGGCTTTTCCTATAAAAGCAATTTCCCCTAACGCTGGACGCGAACAACCATTCGGGCATCCTGACATGCGAATAATAATCTCTTTGTCCCGTAAGCCCGATTCATCTATAATGACATCGATTTTGTCCAATAGCACAGGTAAATAACGCTCTGCTTCTGCCATTGCTAGCCCGCAAGTCGGAAATGCAACACATGACATAGAACTGCGTCGCAGGGCAGAATGGTGAGCACCATCCGTCATATTATGCAGCTCTAGCAACTCCACAATCTTCTTCTTTTTCTGGCTCGTCACATTGCTAATCACAAGGTTTTGGTTTGGGCTCAGTCTGAAATCTCCCGTATGGATTTTAGCAATTTCGCGTAGACCCGTCATTAATGGATAATCACCCGTGTCACGAACGCGACCATTTTCGATAAACAGCGTATAATGCCATTTGCCATCATTGCCTTTAATCCAACCGTAGCGATCACCATTATGCTCAAAGTGATAAGCACGTGCCGCCTCAAGATCCCAGCCTAAACGGTTATTGAGCTCATTTGCAATCCACTCCAACCCTTTAGCATCGACCGTATACTTAAAACGAGCATTTTTTCGGACAGAACGATTACCATAATCGCGCTGAATTGTAATTACTTTTTCTGCGACTTCAATAATTTTATCGGGCGTACAGAAGCCAATGACTCGCGCCAGTTGCGGATAAGTCGCTGTATCTCCATGCGTCATCCCCATACCGCCGCCAACTGCAATATTGAAGCCTACTAACTTATCCTCTTCTAAAATAGCAATCAAACCTAGATCCTGTGAAAATACATCGATATCATTATTAGGTGGAATCGCCAAGCCTATTTTAAATTTACGTGGTAAATACAGCTCACCGTACATCGGCTCGACTTCTACCTCTTGACTTTTGACCACTTTTTCGCCATCCAACCAAATTTCATGATACGCTTGTGTCCGTGGAGATAGGTATTCACTTAATTCAGCAGATAATTTATACACTTCTGCATGAATGTCTGATTGATAAGGGTTCGGATTACACATGACATTACGGTTAACATCGCCGCAAGCTGCTAACGTATCCATCAAAGATGCGTTAATTTCCTGAATATTTTTCTTCATATTCCACTTTAAAATACCATGCATTTGGAATGATTGGCGCGTCGTTAATTTCAATGTACTATTGCCATATTTATTGGCAACGTCATCCATGACCAGCCATTGTGCCGGTGTAGCAATCCCACCTGGTGCACGCACACGCACCATAAATTGATACGCAGGCTCTAACTTTTGGCGCTGGCGCTCGTTGCGTAAATCACGATCATCTTGTAAATAGCTACCATGGAATTTCATCAGCCGATTATCATCATCATTAATACCTGAGCTGATTTGTTCTACAAGCGATTCTGCAAGTGATCCCCGTAAATAGTTACTTTCTAGCTTAATCCGCTCGACATCACTCGGTTTACCTTCTTGCGGCGGCAGTACGATTTTTTTCGTCATCTAGCTTGCTCCCTTCACACTACACTCAATATACATCTCGCTGATAGCGTTTTTGTTGTTGCATCTCTGCTAAATAATCCGCAGCTTCCTTGGCATTCAAGCCGCCTTCATCTTGCAAAATCGTTTCCAATGTATCATGGACATCTGCGGCCATATGCTTTTCATCACCACAAACGTAAATAACTGCTCCCTCTTCTAACCACTCGAAAAGTTCCTGACTTTTCTCTAGCATGCGGTGTTGTACATAAACTTTCTCATCTGTATCACGTGAAAATGCAACATCTATTTGTGTCAAGACGCCATCTTTCGCCCAACGTTGCCATTCCGTCTGATACAGGAAGTCCGTCACATAATGCTGATCGCCAAAAAATAACCACGTTTTCCCTTCAGCGCCAATCTCCTCGCGCTCTTCCAAGAATGCTCGAAACGGAGCAATACCAGTTCCCGGCCCAATCATAATCATCGGTGTGTTAGGATCTGCTGGTAATCTAAAGTTTTGATTGCTTTGCACATAAACAGGTAAACGATCACCAGCTTGTGCACGTAGCGCAAATTCACCTGAGCAAACGCCAAGTCGCCCGCGACCATGTGCTTCATAACGAACTGTTCCTATTGTCAAATGTACTTCATCTGGATTGGCTTTTAGACTACTCGCGATTGAATAAAGACGCGCAGGCATCTTGCGTAATATTGCGATAAATTCACGTGCAGGAACTTCCCATGGTCCAAAATCACGAACAACATCCAACAAATCACGACCGTATATATAGTCTTTCAATTGTTGCTCCTTACCATCTGCTATTAGTTCCTTAAAAGCAATATGTGAAGTTAACTCTGCTAGCTTTTGTAGCAATGGCTTTGTGAGCACCGTAATTTCAAAGTTAGATAGTAGCGCTTCACGTAATGGACGGAAAGTTCCTTGTCGGTTGACCGCAACAGGGTCTTCAGCATTCCAATCCAATTCTGCGATTAAGGCATCAACTAGCTCAGGCTCATTTTGCGGATAGATACCTAAGCTGTCGCCAGGTTCAAATTGTAAATTTGAGCCCTCCAATGACAATTCAATATGGCGTGTTTCCTTATTCGAGCCGCGTCCATTCAAGTTTAAGTTTTCAAGGATTTCTGCACGGAATGGATTTGTACGTGAGTACTCTTCCTGCTCTATTGCTCCTAAACTACTCGTACCGGGGTGATTAGTCGTCGATTGACTGCCTTGCAGGTCATTTAACTCTAATAAAATAGTTGCAAACCACTCCTCCGCCGGTTCATCGAAGTCTAGATCACAATCGATACGTGGGGTCAGTTGTTTCGCGCCTAATTCGAGTAAACGCTCATCAAACTCTTTTCCCGTGTGACAGAAATAATCATATGAGCTATCTCCTAAAGCGAGGACAGAATATTGGAGATTTTCTAACTTAGGCGCACGATTACCCAAAAGAAATTCATAAAAAGGCAACGCTGTATCTGGTGGATCCCCTTCTCCTTGCGTACTGACAATCAGCAGTAAATTGTCGATTTTCTTTAAGCTATTCGTCTTGAAGTCACTCATTGACGTTAGTGTAACCTTAAAATTCTCTGCTTGTAAATTTTTTGTCAACTTGCCTGCAAGCGCCTGCGAATTGCCTGTCTGTGAACCAAAAAGAATCGTTACCTCTTTCGTACTGACCTTTTTGACAATTTCCTGAGCCTCTAAAACAGCTGTACTACTTGAAGACTCGGCTGTTTGTTGCCCAATTTGTCGGGCACTTAAATAGCCGCCCAACCAAATTTGCTGGGTTTCCGTTAATGCTGGCAACAACTGATTGAGAAGTTCCACCTGCTGCTCGTTAAACGGACTATTCATTACTTGAAGAGTCATTGTATCCACCTCACATTTTAATAGTGTCATGCTTGATCATCATTTAAGCCTAATTTTTTCGTTTTTCTCAATTTGAATAACAACATTATCTTGGACAACCAATGTAATCGAACCATAATTCATCGTCTTCAACATCTCTTGTACTTTGTCAATCGCGAGTTCTACATTGCCTTTTTGATTCCCCATCGTTGGTTTCATCCTTTCAGCAAGCACTAGATTGCCTGCAATATTGCTGGCGTTGCAAGCAAGTCATTCACTCGTTCAACAAGTACATCTTGAACGTATTTGTGATAACCTAAATTTTCACAAAGAATAATCTGTTGGTCGCTCGAGGAATGCTTGGCAATTGTTCTTGTGATACCATTCATGAGAATTCCTGAGAATAATAAATAAGGAATGATAAAAACCTGCCGCTGTGTCGTTTGTTGTAATTGCTCTAAGGCTTCATCAAACGAAGGAGCTGTTCCGTACAGAAAACAAACATCTACTTTTTGAAAGGGGTACTTGTTCGCAAGCAGTTGTGCAATCTCCGTTAAATCGCGCTTTACGGCTAGATCACTGCTGCCCCTCCCTACTAGTAATACCTGCGCTTCTTCGTCAATCGGCATCTGCTGCTCAATCACTCGATCATATAAGCTATCCACAATTTTAGGATGAATACCAAATGCTTTGCCGTATGTAAATTCAAAATCAGGATACATGACTTTACCTACTTCAATTTCAAAGGGAATATCCTCATTAGCGTGATTCGCTGTTAACAATAGGATAGGAACAACGGCAATTTTAGTTGCGCCACGCTCCACACACTTAATAATTCCTTCATCAACGCTTGGTGATGCCAACTCCAAAAAACAGATTTCTTGAATCGGAACGTCTATCATTACTTTACAATTCTCGATAAATTGAATTGCTTCCTCAACACCCGCCTGAATTCGACTACCATGGCCAACATATAAAACCGCCTGCATATTGCTCCCTCCTTATATAGATAATTCTTTCAGCATGTCTGCATTCAAATTATTTTGTTCAAACCACTGAATCTTATCGCGTAATTTGACCACTTCTCCAACTACAATCATGCTCGGATTTTTAATATCAGATTTTTTCACAATGTCAACAATTGTAGCAAGTGTGCCTGTTACTGTTTGCTGCTCTTCCGTCGTTCCCCAGTGGATCAGAGCAACTGGCGTACTAGCGGCTCTACCATGATTGATTAGTTGCTCACAAATATAAGGAAGGTTACCCACTCCCATATAAATTGCTAGCGTATCAATGCCTTTCGCCAAGCTTTCCCAGTGAATAGAATCACTTTTCCCAGCACGCATATGCCCCGTAACAATAGCAAAGCTAGAACTCAACTCACGATGCGTCACCGGAATACCCGCATAGGCAGGCGCTGCAATTCCTGCTGTAATGCCCGGAACCACTTCAAAGGGAATACCGTGATCCACAAGAGTTTCAGCCTCTTCCGCACCTCTCCCAAAAATAAAAGGATCGCCTCCTTTTAATCGCGTAACTATCTTCCCCTGCTTCGCATACTTCACTAAAAAGTGATTAATCGTCTCCTGAATCATGGCATGATAGTTTGGTAGCTTACCGCAATAAATCAAATCGGCCTCGGGCTTCGCATAGCTCAACAGCTCTTTATTAATCAAACGATCATACAATATGACATCTGCCTCTTGAATACATCTCAACCCTTTAACGGTGATCAAATCAACATCGCCAGGTCCAGCTCCTACTAAATAGACTTTTCCCATCTTCTTCTCTCCTCTCACCGTTTTATTTCACAACAAATTTACGAATGAACAACCTGTTTCTGCAATCCGTCAATCAGTACTTCAATTACTTCCGGACGACTAAACGTCGCAGGTGGTTGCTCACCATTGCGCAGCATTTCCCTTACTTTCGTCCCCGACAAAATGACATGGTCACTGGCATCATGTGGACATGTTTTCGGCGTCGCCATGCTCTCACACTTCTTGCAGTAAAAGCTATGTTCGAAAAATAATAAGGTTATCCCTAGTTCTTCGGCTGTAAAATTACTAAATATTTTCTGCGCATCATAGGTGCCGTAGTAATTACCAACCCCTGCATGATCCCGTCCGACGATAAAGTGCGTGCAACCAAAATTCTTTCTCACCATCGCATGAAATACAGCTTCACGTGGCCCTGCATAACGCATTGCCGCTGTAAATACACCTAAAAACACATGATCTTTTGCATAATAGTTTTCTAGCAATACTTCATAGCTTTTCAATCGGACATCTGCTGGCACATCATCCGATTTTGTTTCTCCAACTAATGGATTTAAAAACAGCCCGTCAACAATTTCCAATGCCGTTTTTTGAATATATTCATGCGCACGATGAACAGGATTTCTCGTTTGAAAACCAACAACTGTTTTCCAGCCCAATGCCTGGAACTGTTCACGCGTTTCAGTAGGGTCAAATAGATAATCTGAAAACTCGTTCAACGGACGTCGCTGAATGAGCGTAATCTCTCCCCCTAGATAAACATTTGGTCGCTCAAACAACTTCTTAACTCCCGGATGTTCGCGATCCGTCGTTTGGTACACTAATGCAGCTTCTTGTTCTTTATCAGGTGTGAAAATATCCGATACTTCAAGCACTCCATAGACAACGCCATCTCTTACTAACTTCACAACATTGCCAATCGTAATGTTCTTCGCATTTTCTTCCGTCGTTGGCAATGTAATCGGAATCGTCCACGGCTCACCTGTTGTCAATCTCATTGTTGTAACAACAGAATGGTAGTCTGCCTCAGACAGAAAACCGCTTAAAGGACTGTAAGCACCCGTACCTATCAAATCTAAATCACTACTCGATATCTCATCTAACTCAACGATACTGGTAATCACTTCTAGTTTATAATTAGGATCCCAACGATTAATCAATACTCCACCATGCGGTTGACTCAAAGCCATTATAATTCCCCCATTAGATTCGTTAATTTTTATGCAAGCCACATTCTGTCTTCGTTTGATCAGCCCAGCGGCCTAATCTTGAACCTGTCGTAGTATCTCCAGGCAATGTACAAGGTGCACAGCCAATACTTGGATAGCCCTGATCATGCAGAGGGTTATAAGGCAATTGATGTTGGTCAACATATGCCCAAATATCCTCCCATGTCCAATGAATCAGCGGACAAATTTTAACTGATTGGAATGTTTCGTCTTTATTGATGAAATTCGTCTGACTTCTTGATGGAGATTGCTCCCGCCTGAGTCCTGACAGCCAAGCTGCTGCACCGCTTAACGCTTCACGAAGTGGTATCACTTTTCGTAGATAACAACAACGATCCGGTTGTCTTTCCCATAGCTTATCACCTAGTTTTTCCGCTTGTTGCTCGACGCTATCAGCTGGTTTTTTCAATTCAATTGCCAATTGCGGATAACTTTTTCGCACCTCGTCAATAAGGGCATACGTTTCCTGAAAATGAAGCCCTGTATCTAAAAAAACAACTTTCGCTGTCGGTTTAATTTGCGAGATTAAGTCTATCATCACAATTCCTTCAACACCGAAGCTACAAGCATAGACCAGTTCATCATCATACTCCCCATACGCCCAACGTAAGGCATTTAAAGCACCCTTCGTTTCATTATTTATCTCTAAATCCTGATCCGTTTCTACCCATTCCGTATATGTCAGCTTTACCATAGCCAATCCCCCTTCCTTTATGATTTAAAAAGGCGACTTTAATCCGTCTCCGATTAAAATCGCCTCTGGCTATCCAGTCAGCTAATGATTATTGATTATAATATCCTTATAATTCCTATGTGTCAAGTAGGTTTTAAACTATTCTATGCCCTTTATCTCAAAATGTTGCAACAATATCTACTTTTCAGATATAATTGTTATCCTTTAGATAAGCAATAATAACCTCAACGGATGCTTCAATACTCAATTGGTTTGTATCAATGATGATTTCAGGTTGACTCGGCTCTTCATATGGCGCATCAATTCCTGTAAAGCCTTTAATCTCACCTGATCTGGCTTTCTTGTAAAGCCCCTTTGGATCGCGTTGTTCACAAGTTTCTAAGCTAGCCCTTACATAGATTTCGATAAACTCATCAGCTTCCACCAACTTACGCACCTGATCACGATCTGCTAAATATGGGGATATGAATGCAGTCAACGTAAACAAGCCTGCATCTACCATTAGCTTCGATACTTCGCCGATTCTTCGAATATTTTCTGTTCGATCCTCTGGACTAAATCGTAAATTATTATTCAAACCATACCGTACATTATCACCATCTAGTCGATACGTGTGAAGACCTTGTGCAAACAACGCAGTTTCTAAAGCGACAGAAATCGTTGACTTCCCAGAGCCAGATAATCCCGTAAACCATAAAATTGCACTTTTATGCCCTTTTTGTTGCTGACGATGTTCTTTCGTCACCTCTGATTCATGCCACACAATATTCGTTGATGCTGTCATTATTTCTCCCCCTTATTTGTCAGTAAACTATTTTATATGTACTTAACAGTAAGGAGAATAACGAGAAATGTCAATCATTTTTCAGACTATTTTATAATTCATATCTGTTTAATATGCTTTAAGTTGAAAAAACCGATCAAATGGCTTCTCAACCACTTAATCGGTTTTTCTTTAATTAAAAATCGGTAATGTCACAATAATCATCGCTAAAAATAATATGGCAACATAATTCACTGAAAACAGAAACATCATATGTGCCCATTTTAAATCATTCTTTGTTGTGAAGCCTGTGAAGCTGGCGATTAGCCACGCTACATTCAACAATGTAGCAATGACGATAAAGACAACTCCCAATGAGCTTAAAAAGAATGGGAACGGTAGCAAACAAGCTATATAGACAGTAATTTGCCGCTTCGTAAATGCAAGACCATGAACAACGGGTAGCATGGCGACCTTAGCAGCTTTATATTCATCATACTTCTTCATAGCTATGACGAATGTATGGGGCATTTGCCACACAAATAAAATAAGTGCCAGCACAATCGGGACAATATGATAGCCGGGAGCGATAGCCGTCCAACCAATTAGTGGTGTCACTGCTCCTGACACACTGCCGATAACTGTATTCAATGTGTATTTTCGTTTTGACCACATTGTATACAAAATGACATAGACAAACCAGCCAATAAATGCGTAAATAACGACTTCAAACGTTGTAAAAAATAAGATAATAAAACCTATGATAGATAAGGCAATCCCCAATATCAAAACTGTCTTCAAAGATATATGTCCGGTTACGGTTGGACGATTTTTTGTTCGCTCCATGACAGTATCTATATCAACATCATACCAATTATTTAATATGAGCGCACCAGCCATCACAAGCGTACTTCCCGCCATTGTTAACAAAAAGACAGCCCAGTTTGCTGCGAGTGTCGTATTCGAAAAGTGCAACGCCAACCAAAAACCAGTCAATACTGGCAAGACATTTGCAATCAGGACAATTCCTTTAAACAATGATTTTAAATCAGCAATTTTAGTAGCTATCGTTCGTTCATTCGACAATATAGCTTTCTCTACTTTCCGTTGAGAAGGCATCACAACTTTAGTCATCTATTTTTCTCTCCTCAAAAACGCCAGATACTTTTCCAATGAAATGAATATTTAAATTCTCGGAACACTGACATGCTTGACTTCATTTTACTATTACTCTTCAACTATGACAAAGAAAATTGCACTGTAAATTGAAGCGAATGTGAAGTTATCGTGAAAAAGTTCAAAATTCGTCACTTGATTTATCAATTCCATAAACTTTCACTATCAAATAGTCTCCTATTCATTTTCATCAAGTACAAGAGACCTAAGGACACAGTATAGGATATTTAACCATTTCATGATACAATCGAATTACTAAAGGTAGATGAAGGAGATGTCTTCATGGAGGATAACAAAGGTATATTACTAGAGAGTGGGACAAATGAACTTGAAATCGTAGAGTTTGAAGTAGGAAACAGCAAATTCGGCATCAACGTTATTAAGGTGAAAGAAATTATTCAACCGTTTCCAATCACTTTTATCCCCCATGCACACCCACATGTAGAGGGGATTATTCAATTGCGAGGTGAAGTATTACCCGTTGTCGATATGGTCAAAGTACTTGGCTTGACCACTGACAACCGGCATGCCGAGCAGAAATTTATCGTTGCTGAATTTAATAAACAAACGGTCGTTTTTCATGTAGACAGCGTATCCCAAATCCACCGAATTTCTTGGGAGCAAATTGAAAAACCTTCTGAAATGTATCAAGGTGGTAATTCACAAATTATTGGTGTCATTAAATACCAAGGCGAAATGATTTTGCTACTCGATTTCGAGAAAGTTGTCTTGGACATTAACCCAGACACTGGCATTAATGTCCAAGCAGTGAAAAAACTTGGTAAACGGGAGCGCTCTGATAAGAAAATCGTCATCGCAGAGGACTCACCACTCCTTCGTCAGCTATTGTCTGACACACTGGCTGAAGCCGGATATGTCAATCTTGAGTTTTTTGAAAATGGTAAAGAGGCCTTTATTCACTTAGAAAGTCTTGCCGACAAGGGTGGCAGTATTAGTGATCACGTCCAGTTTGTTATTACAGATATCGAAATGCCACAAATGGATGGCCATCACCTTACTAAAAAAATTAAAACACACCCGGTACTATCCAAGCTACCTGTTGTCATTTTCTCAAGCCTTATCACAGACACCTTACGTCATAAAGGCGACCAAGTTGGGGCAATTGAACAAATTAGTAAGCCTGAAATTGCAGAGCTGATTTTGAAAATTGATCGCCATATATTATAATAAAAATCCAGCCTCTCAAGTGAGAGGCTGGATTTTTTTATTACCTTCTTGTCGCGGCAGTTGCCCATGTGTTTTCAAGCCACTTATCGAAATCAGCGCCCTTATCACCTTCATACGTATCATACAGATCTAATCTCATCTTTTTCAATTTTTCTTTAAAATCTTCATACGTATGATCCGCAGGCAAACTCTTCTTAATTCTTGACCATACTTTATTTGCATCTTTAATCAGTTCATGTTCATTTCTTGTTGGCAATTGAACATCTTCTCCAAAGTTTTTAAGCTGGCGATAAGCCGCCTCTTGCACTTTATAGACAGCATCATTGTTCATTCTATAGACGAGTACATCTATAATTCGTTTATGCTTCCATTTGCCCAACTCTTCGACTGCATCAAAGCGTTCTCTCCAATTTGATGCTCGGTTGATTGATTTCTTTAATTCCTCATAATTGGGTGGCATTTCATTTTTAATTGACAACTATTCCAATCTCCTTCTTTAGCTACATATCGTACTACTTATGAACCCATTTTCCGACGTGCACTACTTACTTTTTTAGCTTGTTGACTTTGCATTTTCTTTGCAGATGAGCCTGCATTTCCTTTAGCATTATTAGTAGCCGTATTATTTTTCTTTGCTTCTAACTGTTTTTGAATTGCTTCTTTTAAACTCATTTTCTTCTGTTCAGTCATTGTATATCCCCCCATTGTTTCTTTATTATACTCGAAATTTGATTAATTCATAGATAATACTTTTTTTGCGTCCTCACGTAATGTTTCTAAACGCTTGCGATCCTCAATTCGTTGCATCGATTGTTCTTCTTTTACTTTTTTATATTCATCAATACCCGAAACAATGGTATCCCACATGTTTTCGATTGTTTCCATTTTAATGCTGGCACTACCCGAACGTTGAGCGATTTCAACGCTTTGTTTCATAATATCACTTGTAACATCCTGTAGCATCTGGTTGGCTCGGTCTTCAAAGGCATTTAAAGAATCGGAATGTACTTTTTGACGCTTAGCGCTAACCGTATTAATAATTCCCATTTTAAAAATCGGAATCGTCGTTACGAAAGCACTATTGATCTTAGCGACTAAATCATTATTCCCTCTTTGCATTGTTTTAATTTGAGGAGCAGCAATAACGGCTACCATTCGCGCCTTTTCTAAATCATCAATTTTACGCTCTAATAGTTCTTTGACACCTACTAAATTTTCAAGCTCCATGCGAGCCATTTGATCGCCACTATCCACTTTTTGCTGGCAGTGTGGGATTAAAGAATTATTAACTTCTTCTAGCTTCATTTCAGCCGCAACTACATATTTCTCTAATTCGAAATAGTATTCAACATCTTCCGCATAAAGACCTTCTAACTCACGATTGGATTGCTTTAGTTCTTCTTCAATAATGGCGAATTGACCGTGAATTTTTTCAATCTCGCCGCCCAAAGTTTGATACTTTTTAAACATCGCTTCCGCCTGTTGCTTAGCACGTTTAAAGAGTTTATTGAAGAAGCTAGGGTCTTTCGTAATTTCATTGCGATCAAATCGCTTCATTAATTTCTCCAACTGATTCAGTAATTCACCAGAGTCATCTAATTTAGACATCGTCATCGTGTTTAAAATCCGATCAGAAAAGCGTGACAGTCGATCTGCTGGCTCTCGTCCTAGTGACAACAATTCCGTTTGATCTCGAATGTCCATCTTGCTGACAATTTGTAACACCTGTGGCTCTTGGCGCATTTGAAGTCGCAATTCGTTAGCAGATTGTTCATTTAACTCTTCTTTTTGCAGTACAACTGGCATCGTCATAATAAAATCTCCTATCTATTTATAATCAAAAAATATTTTTAATGAATTTCTTAAATATTGATTGTTCTTTCGGTTGATACTGCTGATATTCTTGACCAAATACCATATCCTCCAACCAGTGAACATCGTAATTTTCAGGGTTTATATATTCTTCAATATCAGTATGCCCAGCTGGGTTATAAAGGATAATATCCACACCAAACCGGTTAAGGAATAATAGCAAGGCCGCATCTTCGCGCGATGGTGCACCATTGTTCTCCATATTATATAACACAAGTCGCGGCACTTCTTGTGAATAATCAAATCCTTGTAGTAATTGTAAAATTTCTTCTGATAGCATACTTGCTTGTTTAAAAATGAATAACTGTAAATCATACAATGATTCGTGATCCAATTTATGTAGCCTCGGCTGCTCACAGCATTCTTTTATTGTATAGGCAATGGCATTTTGTAGGCCAGCATATAAATGTCCGTAACGCCACCAATTACTTTTCACCATTTTTTCAGGGGATAATAGCCCCTGACGATCCAATGACTGCTGATAATGAAAATGATAATTGGCTTTCGTAGTTGTCGCATAAGGGAATTGCAAAATGCTTAACGCATTCGATTCATTTGTCAGCTGATGCATCCGGTCCCAGTAATCATCCCGGTCACTTGATACACCCTTTATTTTGGCAAATACAACGGGGATCGACACGCGATTTTCTTCGATTTTGAAATCAGGTCGAATCATCGCCTTCTCTTTCGAATAAATAAAAATATCGTCATAGGTCATACGCAAAGTGAGTGCAGTGGGAATATACTCCCTAAATTGCCACGGCTTATAGACACCTGACTGATGATCATTCATCATTTTTTCTAGTTGTTTATTAGCACGATACGCTACAGTGGTTTCACGATCCCTAATTTGCGTTGGAAAAGGCTGCAATTGTCCTTTATCCGGATAGCTGTAGACGACTGAAAATTGATTATCTGAATCTATTTCAGCAAACGAATCCTGCGCTCCTGGATGAAAAATAACTACATCGCATCCGAACTCCATTAACAACAGCAAAAAATATTGTTGACTGCTCGATAACTCCCCGTACCAAACAACTTTGGGGAAATCTTCACCTATGACAAGTGATTCAGACCACTTTTCCCAGTGATTTTTTAACCACTTGACAATATCTATCAAAAACCGGCGAAACTCTGGCGACTGCAAGCCACTATTTTGATGCTGTTGGAAATGATTAACGACTTTTATTGTCGATAATTGCACATGGCGGTTAATCGCAGGGTCCTTATGTTTTGGGATTAAGTTTTTGCCATACATAAATGCAATGAGTCGATTAATCGACAAACCCTTCGGTTCTTTTTGATGCATTTGAAGAATTTCCTGGATCGCTTGAAAATCCTGTGTTTCAATGGTTTTATCTAACTCCTCGCTCAGCACGTGAATGAAGGGCTTGTGATGCATATCAAATAAAGAATTATAATATTCATCCTCCACTAAAGGAACACCTAAAACGCGAAGTCCTATTCTGTTAAACCGAAAAGTCGAGTCATCCACAACATAGGATGGTCGATCTCCTACAGTGGCAATAAACACAGCCAACCAATCCGTTGTTGAAGTATATAAAATAGGTTCTATTTGCAAATTGCTCACCTAACGCCCTCCCTTCCTCAGAGACATAACGCTTACTTCTGTATTGTCATTTGTAAAAGCTGTCTAAGTAGTTCATCCGCAGAATTAGCCCCTTTACCTTTCAACCAAGTCACCATCGAATCATCGCCGTACTGCCTAAACAATTCTCCATGAGCTGGGCTGTAGCTAATTCCTGCTTGTCTAAGCATATCATAATCCATCAATGAATCTCCTGCCGCAACATGTATGTCATAATCCACACAACTTTTCAGATACGTCACTGCCGATGCTTTGTTTAGTTGAATCGGAAGGAAATATAGTTTTCTACCTTGTAGAAACAGTTTCCAGCCAATCGTAGCCAGTTTTCTTTCAAAGTCGATGAGCTCTCCAAAAGGAACGTTTTGTTCATTGATGTGGAACATATAAAAAAACTCATCAACCACATGTTCTTTTAAGACCCAGTCATTATGACGTATTTCAGCAAATAGCTGTAAAAAATCTTCTTTTGAAACAGAGGTTGTAGTTATTTTTTCTTGAATCTTTCGGCCCCATTCGATATCTAGTTGGCCATCCACTTGAATAGTTCCACCATTGCTCATAATGGCATATTTCGGTTGAAGCCATTGCTGAAAAGCTGCAATTCGTTCGTATTGATAAATGGCCCTTGTCGTAACAGGTACAAATAGATGATTTTCATGAAACTGTGAGAGTTTTTCAATAGAATACTGCGACATAAAACTAATTGCTTTTTCACCTTTATATTCAACAGCCGTAACGATATCATCAATCGGATATTTTTTCATCATACTCACTGAATAAAGTAAAGTTCGATCTAAATCAGATGTAAATAAAATCAAAGCTACACTACCTTTACAACTCTTTAATAATGCCGCAACAAGAATACGACATTTCCGTAAATTCTTCAACAGGGACGTTACGATCTTTAGCAAGAAGTAAAATATGTGTTAAATCACTGGAAAAGTTGGGATTGACTAAGATTTTCCACGGCACTCTGCGCAATAACACACGTGTCGTTTCCCCAATCCCTGGTTTGATGAAATGTTGATTATCAATATCGAATTCCTCTTGGATTCGTTCAACAGATTGTATGCCTAGCCACGATGGCCGTGAATTCTCTTGCGTGATAGACGCTAATGTTTTTTCAACAGCTTGCTGCACGTCAGCAAACGTCCGTTCAATCACATCGACATACAAGTTCGATACATCCACACCTGCTAATTCCTCGTAATATTTAGCGCCGTGAAAATCACCCTTCTCCATAAAATTATAATTTAAGACAGTTCGGCTGACTAGCCCAGAAACGGTTGAATTTAAACACGCAGATGGGATTAAAAAATCATCCCTCGTTCCGTAAATACTGACACAATGTCCAGGATCGGCTAATACAGCTAAATTTCCATCTATTTTATCAGGGTGGGTCGCGTTATAGCGCAAACAAGCTTGCTCTAATTCACTCGTAATCGCACCTTTACCTGTCCAGCCATCGACAAACTGAATTTTCGCACCCGGATGATGCTCGAAAATATACTGGATAGCCGTTTCATCAATCCCTCGTCCTCTAATAATAGAAATCGAGTAATGTGGGATAGAAATCCCATACTTGAAGCGGAAATATCTTTTGATAAGCACCCCAATCGGTGTTCCTGCTCTTGCAAGGCTAACAATTACCAACTGCTCTAAGCCATTGCGTTCTCGTATCTGCTCTGCAACTACACCAACGGCAATCCCAATTCGGTTTGCATACATGTCTAATGTACTGTGAAACAAGGTAATATAATCTTGCGTCGGTTGATATTCAACAGGGAGCATTTCTGAATAATGCGTGCCTGTTTGAATAAGACCTTCCCGTTCCTCTGTATTTTTTTCCATGACATACTGGCCAATATCACGGAGTAAAAAAATAACATCATCCGAGTTGTAACTTCCCATCTTGTCCGGCTTCACTTTAGATGTCAGCATCTATTTTCTCTCCTTTCTATATTATTGGCTCTGTCATAGTGACAATTGTAATATGCGAAATCTCTGTTTTCTTTAATTCTTTCAGCAATGAGTCAAATTCATTTTTCTTCGATATTCTTTCTGCAAAAACAAATAATTCATCATACTGATTCGCTGTAATATTGTATAAATAATTTGTCAAACCTGCATTTTCTGGGCTATCAAAAACAAATTTATTCCGGATTGTATAGTCTTTTTTAACTGTTGGATGAATCGGACTGCGAGTCGTCGCTTGAAAATAGACATTCGGTCCCATAGAAGAGGCAACCTGCATGGGTACATACATGAATTCCCCAGTTCCGATAACTAACGTCTTAGCTCCTTTGCGTCGTCCCTTTAGTTCGCTCGCTACCAGCTGAAGCTGTTGATGAAATAAGCGATCCTCCTCAATTGTATGACCAAATCGTCCTGTCATTGCTAAGTAAGGTGCATCATTTCGGCGACTATTTACGCAAATTGACGTCACATTTTCTATAAGATCAGGGTTTAAATAATCATTCATCGACAAATAAGTAATCCTCGGGACACTTTCCATAACTTCCTCAGCAACATCTTCAGTTAAAACAGGCTGCCCCGTAACAGAAATAGTTCCATCTATTAGCGTAACTGCATGAATGGTAATATCTAATTCTTTCTCCAACTGGCGATATCTTTGACGATGTTCAATAGAACGCCAATCCAAAATTGAGACAACCGTAAAGACTTTTTTCAATGGGTATGCAGCGACAATTGTTTGAATAATATTGATAGCAGTCTTTCCTGTTGTAATTTCATCGTCCACTAATACAACTTCACTATCGTCCTGAAAAAAACGTGCGTCACGTGCATAAACCCGGTGACTCGTAGCATGTGAATGCTCTTCTTCAAAGTTGATTACAGAAGGACGTTCATTGATTTGCTCCCTCGTCGTGTGTATATATTTCGCATTATTTTCAAATGTACTAAAGACGGCATGACCAAGAGCAGTAGCTGTTTCTGCAAAACCAACGAATGTAGTAGGCTTTAACAAAGGGATTGGTTCATCGCGAAGCAATTGTAGTAGCTGATCTGTTTGCTCATTTGTCTGAATGGCTTGCGCAATTCCCGAAGCGCGAGGGTCTTGAATCCCGTGAACGACTTCCTGATAACGCATCGCTAGGAGACTGCCAACTAGCAACGGGATATGTGGATTGACGGCGAGATGCTTTCCGAGTACTTTACTAACAAACAGAAAACTTCTTTTTTTATTAATACGGGTCGCCATTTGAAATAGCTCATCTAATGGGAAATGATATGGATTTTTATGAACCGCCACTTCAACTGTTAAGTCATCCAATACATGATAAGTGGCTTTTGTTGCAAGAATGCTCGATGTCATACCTTCACCTCGTAAAATTCCTCTTCAAGCTGTGTATCCATAATAAGGCTTGTAAAATCTTGGTCTTCATTATAAACGCCAAAAATCCGTGCCTGTAGCAGTATTCGTTTTGCCCAATACAAATGTGGCTTCATTTCATTCATTTTATTATTGTATTGACTTTTTAACACACCTAATTGACCTTCACTGTTTGCAATAATACTCAATGCGTCCGAGTACTCTTCATGGCTAACCGTGTACAGTGAGTGCACTGTTTTAATATGAGACGGGTGAATAACTGTTTTCCCAACGATACCGTTCAAACGATCTAATAACACTTCGTTGATCAAACCATCGATATAATGATTGATTATTTCTGTGCGTTTTTGCATCCCCGTTCTTCCATAGCGATCTTGGAAAGGCGTCATACGAAGTTTCGATTTCAAAATGCGTTGATCCTTCGAAAAGTATTCCCATACAGGGCCCGAAACGATATAGCCGCTTTCTTGTCGGTTAAATAGATTCAGGATATCCGTTAAACAATCTCGTATTAACGCAACATCATAAATCGTCGTATCCACATTTCTGCGAATGCCAAATAGACCACAAAAATCAGTAGCTCCTATGCGAACATTTAGAATATAGTCCCGGTAGGCGTCTATTAATTCCTTCAGCTTCAATAACGTTGCAATTCTGGTTTCCTTGTAGATAATGTCAGAGGATTCTAAAATAGGCATACCGTATAGCAACATGCCATCACGGTTGTTTGCTTCGAGGATGGCTAAGTATTTTTTTCCAGTTTCATAAGAAAACTTTGGAAAAACATAACCTGTTAATACACGTTGATAGTTTCCAAGCTCTGTTGTTATTCGTTGCATTTGCTCTGGACTTCTAAGACGTACAAAAATGAGTGGTAAATCGTCAATCGTAATCAATTGTTTGTCGAGGGCGTCAGATAGTATTTGGATTTGATCAAACAGATTACGCTCTGCCTCCTGCAGCTGATCGTCCCCCACGGCATCTTCCAAGTCGATCACCATTGACGTAAGTTCAGCAAGCTTTTTGTCAATTAAATCCTGGGCGATGCTCTTTTTTAAAGCAGGCATATAAAGTGTTGCACCGAGCGCATAAGAAAGCGTTTCCCTGTCTGTGAATTTTGTAAAATGCTCTGGCTCTTGAAAGAAAATCTCTTGTCTTCTTTCAAGTGTTTCGTAATCAAAGTGTTTCATATTTATCCCCTCTCGCAAGTATGTTAACCGCTTTCACTTCAATTAATAAAAAAGGGCTACTGCTTGTACAGTAGCCAGTTTAAAAAAATATTATTTTTCATTTTCCTCTTTTGTTGCAGTTGTTTCTTGCGTAACAACTGTGATCTCATTTTGTGCTTTCTTTTTATTGATAAAATGAACAACAAAAGTTGCCGCAAATGCGAAGATTAGAATTGCGAAGAATGCATAATGATGAAGATCATAGCCAAACGCACCAGCAAACATTTTCGCTGATATAATTCCAATTAAGATAAACGCGGTGCTTTCAAGCTCAGGCACCTTTTCAATCAATGTTAAGAATACCCCGGCGATTGTACGCATCATGAGAATTCCAAGCATACCACCGACTAATAGCACCCAAACTTCTTCGGATACAGCAAATGCAGCTAAGATTGAATCCACAGAAAATGCAATATCCATCAGCTCAACTGAAACAACAGTTGCCCAAAACGTACCAAATACACGAACCATCCAAGATTTTTTGTTAAACTCTTTACCTTCGTCCTCGTCCGCAGCCTTATTTCGGAAGTGGGAAATAACAATCCAAGCTAGATAGGCAGCACCCAAGACTTTAATGAATGTGAATTTAACAAGATAGACACCAACCCCTATGAAGACAAAACGGAAGAAATAAGCACCAAACATACCATACATCAGGGCTTTCTTACGCTGTTTCTCTGGTAGGTGTTTAACTAATACAGCTAAAACAAGTGCGTTATCTGCTGATAACAATCCTTCAATAATGATTAATGTACCAATAAGCCCCCAACTGACTGGGTCCGATAATACCTCTACCCAATGAGCAAAATCAAAAAATAAGGCATACGTACTTAATATCTCATTAATAACATCCAATTTCAGTTTCCTCCAAAAAAATTCCAAATTTAACTAGAGGGGTTGTGCCCTCTAGCATTACATTCCTTATGCATCCAGTCCGTAAGCATGAACTAAAGATTGCAGTCCACCTTGATAGCCTGACCCAACTGCATTAAATTTCCAATCATTCGCATGCCTGTACACTTCACAAAATACGACTGCCGTTTCAACACTAAAGTCTTCACCAAGATCATAGCGAAGTACTTCCGCTCCCGTATCTTCATTCACAAGTCGAACATAGGCATTCGAAATTTGACCGAAATTTTGACGGCGTAGTTCTGCATCGTGAATCGTTACTGTAATCGCCACTTTATCGACATCTTGTGGCACTTTTGACAGAACGACGCTAATATACTCGTCATCACCATCTCCCTCACCAGTTCGATTATCACCCGCGTGAACAACAGAGCCCTCAACGCTTTTCAAATTATTATAGAAAATAAAATCTAGTTCAGAACGACATTTTCCAGTCGTATTTAACAAAAATGCAGATGCATCGAGGTCAAAATCTTGCCCGCCATCGAATTGTTTAACATCCCAGCCTAAGCCGATACCAATTTTTTGTAAAGTAGGATCATTTTTTGTTAAGTCTATGCGCTGACCTTTACTTAATTGAATTGCCATAAGTGATATCTCTCCTTCTATTTATGCAAACATTTTTGATGACCTTTTATCAATCACGCCTCGGCGTAATTGCGTCCAGATTTTGAATTGCGCTTGTGCTCGCAGGATGCGAGTATGCAACCTTTACCGCAGGACGCGGTGAACTTAGGTTGCCTTTCCCTAACTCCCTTCAAAATCTGTGACATCCGCCGGAGGCTTTAACTTGATTCAGCCGAGGTTTGAACCCCCACTGAATTGAATGCATTTTAGCATTCATCCCGCCACTTATGGAAGTGGGAGACTTCTGCTGAAGCAAGTTAAAATCAGCCTACTTGCAGACCAAAATCATTACATAATGCAGCTAGTCCACCTTGATACCCTGAACCAACAGCACTAAATTTCCACTCGCCATTATGGCGATACAATTCACCAACAACAACAGCTGTTTCAATACTGAAATCTTCTCCTAAATCATAACGAACCAGCTCCGCATTCGAATCTTCATTCACAATACGGATAAATGCATTAGAGACCATACCAAAATTTTGGTTTCTTGCTTCAGCATCATGAATCGTAACTGCAAAAGAAACCTTTTCGATATTTGCAGGGATATTATTGATGATGATTTTCACTTGCTCATCATCCCCATCCCCGTCACCCGTTAAGTTATCACCTGAGTGAACAACCGCACCATTTGCACCTGTTGTATTATTGTAAAATATAAAGTCTTCCCCACCCGAAACTTTGCCGCTAGCATTTAACAAGAATACAGATGCGTCTAGGTCAAAATCTTGTCCACCATCGTATTTATTAACGTCCCATCCAAGACCAACGACTAATTTAGACAAGCCAGGATTCGTTTTTGTTAAATCAACCTTTTGACCTTTTGCTAAAGAAATTACACCCATTTAAAAAACCTCCTAATTAGTATAGTTATCCTATCTGTATTTCAGTTATTAAATTATTGGAATCTCTTACTGATTTGCGTTAAGTTTTGATCTGTCGTCCCATCTCCAACAGCACCAAATTTCCATTCTCCACTATGACGATAAATTTCGCCTGTAACAAGTGAGGTTAATCCACCATAATTTTCGGATAAGTTATAACGTACTAATTCGCTGCCTGTTTTCGGATCGACTATACGAATATATGCGTTTTGAAGCATACCAAAATCCTGTTTTCGTTTCGCACAATCATAAATATTAACGACGAAAACAAGTTTGTTTATACGAGTAGGAACTGAATTCAATTCCACCATGATGACTTCATCGTCACCATCGCCGTCACCTGTTGTATTATCTCCAGAGTGAACAACAGATTGACATTCACTTTTCAAATTCCCAAAATAAACAAGGTCATTTTTATTAATGAATTTATCATCCGTTAACATAAACACCGATGCATCACAGTCAATATCCGGTGCAGATTTAAAAGCAGCAAAAAGCCCGCCACCTTTCGCTTTTACTGGGTCCCAGCCTAAGCCCACTTGAATACGATTTAAACCTGAGTTCCCTTTAGTCAAATCAATTCTTTGACCCTTTTGTAAACTAATAGCCATTGGTTTCTTCATCTCCTCATTCAAATATTGAACTACATATAGTCATTGAAATTTATCATACCAAGCAATCTTTCTTAGAGCAAACACTAGGTTTAAATTAGGATAAGCATTTATATATACGTTGCTCGTTCAAAAAAGTTTCATATTTAATTAGAACGTTTCATAATTTTCTCATCGGATTCAGTTTTTCAATGGAACAAATCTACCACTAACTCAAACTGCCTGTTAAATAAGTAAGTGTGCTATTCATTACTTAAAACGAAAGAAAAAGAAACTGATTCGTTTTTGATGTCTCCAAACATTCCTCAGAATGCTTTTTTCATAGAAAAAAAGTGCTGTTGCAGCCATCTGTAAGCCCGCCCATTCCAATAGAAAAAATAACTGACCTTGCCACCCTGCTTCATCATTTTTTTTGCGAGCTCCCTTACTTCTTTCTGCTCATTCACCTTACAATCTGATAAATAAACACCCAATAGGCCACGATTAATCAATTGATGAAATTTTCGATCAGGTAAGACACGCGTGTGATTATCGGCCTGCTGCAAAAAATAGACAAGACGATGACTGAGCTCTTGATTATTCGTATAATAAAAACAAAAATTCAAGTCCCCCTCCGTCCGATCCTCATCTTGGTCAATAAAATAATCCAATAAAATATGCAGCCCTTGAATGTATGGAAAATAACCATTTCGAATTACATCCGCATAGGTCGCTTTAAAATCACTGCGCAACGCATAAGATACAAGACAAAAAATACCTAATGTAGAACCTGAACTAGCTGAAAATTCATACCAGCTCATCTCAGGTAACTTATGTTTGTTCTTTTCATGCCAGCTTTTTAATCGTTCTTCACGCTCTTCTACACTAACATGCTTATGAATTTGTAAATCACAATAATATTGGCACAGTTCATGTAAATTAGGCATGATTATTGCATAATGTGGCACAGTACGTAATACGAACTGGCATGTCTGCACAAGCTCTAGTAAATAACCACCGTCATCCTGATCATCGCGAAAACGATAATAGGATTGTGGCAATGCATCAACAGTTAATGCATCCTTCATGGATTCATGCAGAGCCGTAAAATCTTGTGGGTCGAGTGATGTGCTTCTATCACATAAATTGTCTAAGTAATCACTGATGGTCTGATAGGCAACGATAAATAAAATGGCCGCATTTCTTTCTCCGAGTGCTGTCAAGGCCATAATCGCACCACCTTCACAGTGGAATTTTTTATGCTCAATACTCGCTAACGCCTGCTCTCTCAATTCCCTATTCGGAATAGCCTGCGCTCTTTTTTTCCAATGCGTCAGTTCCTCATGAACAGCAGGCATAATATGTCGATACACTTGGTTCATTAATGAAAGTGAATGTACAGGCAACTTCATTTCCAACACCTCATTTTCTGCTACAAACTAATTCATAGCGGCTTCTGAAGAACCTAAGTTTACGATTAGACAACCGTTTCATACTAACCCTACAGTAATTAGAATATATTGAAAAGTAGTACTTGAATTATTATTTTTCAAAATAATATTGACAGGAGAAAGTTATACTTTATATTTATAATTGAATCTACTTTATAATAGCTTTACTTCTGTCTAGGGGGACTTGTACCGTTGATTCAACAAATTGAATCTCAAAATGAGAGGCGTGATGATTGGGTTGGAAAATAAGCTGAAACTGTATGGCTTTAACAACCTCACCAAAACACTTAGCTTCAACATCTATGATGTAAGCTATGCAAAAAGTGAGCGAGAGCAAAAAGATTATATTGCCTATATTGACGAGCAGTACAATTCTGAGCGACTAACGAACATCCTGTACACCGTAACAGAAATCATTGGAGCACATGTACTCAATGTGAGTAAACAGGATTATGACCCCCAGGGCGCTAGTGTAACTATCCTTATATCGGAAGAGGCTATTCCAGTTGGTTTGATTGATGAGTCTTGCAACCGTGGCGAGGTCGATATATTAAAGACACGCGATACCGTAGTAGGTCATCTAGATAAGAGCCATGTAACGGTGCATACGTATCCAGAGTATCATCCAGATAACTCAATTGCCACTTTCCGTGTTGATATAGACGTTTCAACATGCGGTGAAATCTCTCCTTTAACCGCTTTAGATTATTTAATAGGAAGTTTTGATTCTGATATCATTACGACAGATTACCGTGTCCGTGGATTTACACGTGATGAACGAGGACGTAAATTATTTATCGATCACAAAATGACTTCCATTCAGGATTATATTGACGCCAACACCCTACAAAAATATGATGCGATTGATGTGAATGTCTATCAATCGAATATTTTTCATACAAAACTACTTATTAAAGATATTGATTTGCAAAATTATTTATTCAACACAGATGTCTATGAAATACCGCCAAAGGAAAGACTTCATATTACAAATAACTTGCGTAAAGAAATGATTGAAATCTTTAGCGGTACAAATATATATGAAGATGCGGAGCCATCAAAATGACGGAATACTCACAAAACAAAGTCCCGATCATGGAAGCCCTAAATCAGTACAAAGCAAAGCGGGTCGTCCCTTTCGACGTACCTGGTCACAAACGTGGACGAGGTAACGAGGCACTAGCTGGCTTTTTAGGGGAGCAAGCCTTGAGTATGGATGTTAACTCCATGAAACCATTGGATAACTTATGCCATCCTGTTTCAGTCATTCGGGAAGCCGAGGAATTGGCGGCTGTGGCCTTCGGTGCCAAGCACGCCTTTTTCATGGTAAACGGTACAACTTCAGCTGTCCAAGCGATGGTAATGACAGCATGCAAAGCCGGAGACAAAATTATTATGCCGCGAAACGTTCACCGCAGTGCCATTAATGCACTAATTTTAAGTGGCGCTGTTCCCGTCTATGTCAATCCTGGCGTCAATAGCGAATTAGGTATTCCTTTAGGCATGTCCGTACATGAGGTGAAGCAGGCGATTTTGGCGAATCCAGATGCCAAAGCGATTCTCATTAATAACCCTACCTATTATGGAATTTGTTCAAATTTACAAGCCATTACCGACCTTGCCCATCAACATCATATGCTCGTCCTTGTCGATGAAGCACATGGTACTCACTTTTATTTCGGTGAAGATCTACCTGCATCTGCTATGTCAGTTGGCGCTGATATGGCATCAGTTAGTATGCATAAATCCGGTGGTTCATTGACACAGAGCTCTTTTCTCTTGATTAATAATGGCGTCAGTGAAGGATATACTCGCCAAATTATCAATTTGACACAAACGACGAGTGGTTCTTACTTATTGCTTTCTTCACTAGATATTTCACGAAGGAATCTAGCCCTCAACGGGAAAGAGATCTTCCGAAAAGTTACCGAAATGGCCCAATACACTAGAGATGAAATCAATAAAATCGAAGGCTACTATGCTTTTTCAAAAGAATTACTAAACGGAGATACGATTTTTGACTTTGATGTTACAAAACTATCTGTTCATACACTTAATATCGGACTTGCCGGCATTGAAGTATATGACATTCTTCGGGATGAATATGATATTCAAATTGAATTTGGTGATATTGGTAATTTATTAGCTTATATTTCCGTTGGTGATCGACAGCTTGATATCGAGCGATTAGTCGCTGCTCTCGCGGAAATAAAACGGAGATATGCGAAGGATAAGACTGGGCTATTTGACCATGAATATATTAAGCCCCAAGTCGCTTTAACGCCTCAGTATGCTTTTTATGCACCGAAGGAAAAGATGCCGATTGAGGAAAGTGCAGGTCAGATTTCAAGTGAATTCGTTATGTGTTATCCGCCCGGAATTCCGATTTTAGCACCAGGTGAACGGATTACAGACGAGATACTGGATTATATTCGCTATTCTAAAGAAAAAGGCTGTTTCTTAACGGGAACTGAGGATAGCAAAATTGATACGATTAATATCGTGAAGGAGCGCTAACAATGAATGTATGGTATACAGAGGATCATTCGCCAGGTGTTCGTTTCTCGATGAAAGTGGAACAACATCTTTATTCTGGGCAAAGCGAGTTTCAAAAAATCGACATTTTACAGACGACTGAATTCGGCAAGCTACTTACTCTCGATGGATTGGTCATGGTAACTGAAAAAGATGAATTCATCTATCATGACATGATTGTTCACGTCCCAATGGCTACTAACCCAAAGATTAAAAAGGTACTAGTCATTGGTGCAGGTGATGGTGGCACAGTTCGAGAGCTGACAAAATATGATTCCATTGAGCAAATTGATATGGTCGAAATCGATAAAATGGTCGTCGATGTCTGCATGGAATATATCCCGCAGACCGCTTCAAAATTGACTGATCCACGCGTCAATTTATATTTTGAGGATGGCCTCAAATTTGTACGCAATAAGGAAAATGCCTATGACCTAATTATCGTAGACTCAACAGATCCATTTGGACCTGGTGAAGGGTTATTTACAAAAGAATTTTACGGCAACTGTTACAAGGCATTGCACGAGGACGGCATTCTAGTCAATCAACACGAAAGTCCCTTTTATAGTGAAGATGCACTGGGTATGCAAAGAGCACATCAACGAATTGTAGGATTTTTCCCGATTTGCGAAGTGTATCAAGCGCATATTCCTACCTATCCTTCTGGACACTGGCTGTTTGGCTTTGCATCTAAAAAATTCAATCCGATTCAAGATCTAAATGCGGCAGCATGGAATGACCTTGGCTTGAAAACAAAGTATTACAATACGGACATCCATGTTGGCTCGTTTGCTCTGCCTAACTACGTAAAGGAGCAATTAGAAGATGTTGAATAAAAACATAGAGACCTTTCTCGGTTGTGACAATGACTACGAAGAATCTAGCTTGGTCATTTTTGGGGCTCCTTTTGACTCGACAACCTCCTTCCGACCTGGGACACGCTTTGCTAGCAAAACGATGCGCAGTGAATCGTTCGGAATCGAGACGTATAGCCCCTACCAAGATAAGGATTTAGAGGATATCCCCGTCTTTGATGGCGGGGACTTAGAACTGAGTTTTGGCAATACCGCCAAAGCATTGGCTCAAATTGAAGAATTTACAGCGAAAGTACTTGCGGATGACAAGCTCCCTTGTATGATTGGCGGCGAACATTTAGTGACGTTAGGCGCCATTCGTGCTGTCGCTAAAAAACACCCCGATTTGCATGTCATCCAGTTTGATGCGCATGCAGACTTGCGTGAGGACTATCTAGGCGAATCACTATCTCATGCTACCGTCATTCATAGAGTGTGGGACTTACTAGGAGACGACCGGATTTTCCAATTCGGAATTCGCTCTGGAGATCGCAGTGAATTCAGATGGGGACAAGATCATGTCTTTACCAATAAATTCAACTTCAATGGATTAGAAGAGGTTGTTAAACAACTACAGGGCAAATCGGTTTATTTAACGATTGACCTAGACGTACTGGACCCTTCTGAATTCCCTGGAACTGGTACGCCTGAAGCAGGTGGCGTTAGCTTTATGGAGCTATTGCAGGCGATGCTACAAGTGACTGAGTTGAACATTGTTGGCTGCGATATTAACGAGCTGTCCCCTATCTATGATCAAAGTGGCGTGTCGACAGCCGTCGCATGCAAAGTGTTAAGGGAATTGTTGTTGGCAGTTAAGTCATAATAGACAAAAGTATATACCTATATAAATTTAGCGAAGGCGCCTAACAGGGGTAGCCGAAGTAATAAGACTGGCGGCGAAGCTGCTTGACTTATTGCGGGAGGCATCCCCTAGCGCCGTAGCGGGTTAAAAAGAATTCTCTACTGCAACATATCTAAAAAATACATGAATATGGTGGTGTTTACCTATGGGTAAAGCTTTAATTATTGGTGCTGGCGGAGTTGCTGGCGTTGTTGTGCATAAATGTTGTCAGGTTCCTGACGTATTCGAAGAAATTTGTATCGCAAGTCGTACAATATCCAAATGTGATGCATTAAAAGAAAAATTAGATGGCGGTCGTACTAAAATCCAAACGGCTCAAGTTGATGCAGACAACGTAGAAGAACTCGTTGAACTCATCAATCGCTTCCAACCTGATATTGTCATTAACGTCGCATTACCATACCAAGACTTAACAATCATGGACGCATGTTTGGCAACTGGCGTTGACTACATGGACACAGCAAACTACGAGCCACTCGATACCGCTAAATTTGAATATAGCTGGCAATGGGCATACCGTGAAAGATTTGAACAAGCTGGTATTACAGCTCTACTTGGTAGCGGGTTCGACCCGGGTGTCACAGGTGTCTTTTCTGCTCATGCACTCAAGCACCATTTCGATGAAATCCACACGATTGATATCGTCGATGCCAATGCTGGCGATCATGGTTATCCGTTTGCAACAAACTTTAACCCAGAAATCAACATCCGTGAAATCACAGCAAACGGTCGTTACTGGGAAAACGGCAAATTTATCGAAACACCACCACTTTCCGAAAAACGTGTCTATAATCTGCCAGAAATAGGACCAAAAGATGTCTACCTTCTCTACCATGAAGAGTTAGAATCCCTTGCTGAAAATATTACAGGCATCAAAAAAATCCGCTTCTGGATGACATTTTCTGAAAAGTACTTAACTCACTTACGAGTACTTGAAAATGTCGGCATGACTTCTATCAAACCAATCGAATTTGAAGGTCAGCAAATTGTTCCATTACAATTTTTAAAAGCTGTGCTCCCAGATCCAGCATCTCTTGGGCCACGTACAAAAGGGAAAACAAATATCGGCTGTATTTTCCAAGGTATCAAAGATGGCAAAGAAAAAACGTATTATATCTATAATATTTGCGATCACCAAGAATGCTATGCAGAGGTTGGCTCACAAGCTATTTCATACACAACAGGCGTTCCTGCAATGATTGGCGCTATGATGATCCTAACCGGCAAATGGAAAAAGCCAGGCGTGCATAACATTGAAGAGTTCAATCCAGATCCATTCATGGATGCACTGAACCAATATGGACTACCATGGCAGGAAAGCTTCAATCCTGAATTGATCGACTGAGGAGGACTAGCAAGTGAATATCGATTTAAACGTACTCCCCTCTCCTTGCTATGTAGTAGATGAGGCGTTGCTTATTAAAAATATGGAAAAAATGAAATCCGTCATAGATCGCACTGGCTGCAAGATTCTACTTGCACAAAAAGGTTTTTCGATGTTTTCTGTCTATCCATTAATGGGACAATACTTGAATGGCGTCACGTCCAGCTCCGTACACGAAGCAAGACTAGGCTTTGAAGAAATGGGCAAGGAAGTTCATACCTATGCCCCTGCTTTTTCAGAAGCTGAGTTTGATGAAATTCTGTCATACTCAGATCATATTGTCTTTAATTCTTTTCAACAATGGAATCAATTCAAAGACAAAGTGAAGAATCATTCCAAAGAAATTAGTGTCGGACTTCGCATTAATCCGGAGTACTCTGAAATTGAAGTCGATATGTACAACCCATGCTTTGCACACTCTCGATTCGGGGTCACATTGAACAATTTCGAACCCGACCAGCTTGAAGGTATTGATGGATTGCATTTCCACACGATGTGTGAGCAAAATTCCGATACACTATGGCGGACAATCCAAGTCGTTGACGAGAAATTTGGGGACTACATTAAAAACATGAAGTGGATTAACTTTGGCGGTGGACATCATATTACGCGGGATGATTATGATGTTGAAACACTGATTCGGTCGATTCTTTTTATGAAAGACAAGTACGATATTGACGTCTATTTAGAGCCTGGTGAAGCTGTTGCCTTAAATACAGGCTATCTCGTCGCAACCGTTTTAGATACGCTCGATAATGGAATGCCGATTGCCATTTTAGACACTTCAGCAGCGTGTCATATGCCTGATGTCTTAGAAATGCCTTACCGTCCTGAAATTATCGGTGCGGGAATGCCTAACGAAAAAACTTATACGTATCGTTTTGGCGGACCTACTTGTCTTGCAGGCGATGTCATTGGTGATTATTCTTTCGATCAACCTTTACAGCCTGGCGACAAACTGGTATTTTGCGATATGGCTCACTATTCCATGGTGAAAAACAACACATTTAACGGTGTTAATCTACCTGCTATCGTGTTAAATACAGTGAACGACGACGTGAGAGTTATTAAGCAATTTGGGTACGAAGATTTTAGAAATCGTTTGTCTTAACAGTAAATGCCTTCCCAACAATCTTATTTGATTGTTGGGAAGGCACTTTTTTTCTAATTTAGTACTTTCATTTTCACTTTCTTAACGCCCCACTCCATTGCTTGATTATAAGACGGGATAAATACATCGATTTTATTCCCTTTAATGGCTCCACCCGTATCGCCAGCAATCGCTTCCCCATACCCTTCCACCCACACTTTTGTCCCAAGCGGAATCACCCTCGGATCGACTGCGATCACCTTATGATTGGGATTCGCACGTAGGTCAATACCATAGGCTGTTGTGCCGGAACAACCTTCGCAGTAAGCGGTATAAGCTGTTGCTGTCACAAGTAACTCTTTACCATCGTTATTATCGTAAACAGATTGCGTTTGTGGCGGAACGACAGCTGTTTGTACATTTCTTAACACTGGTACAACTACTTCATCCGCCACCTCTTCTCCACTGACAATTAATTCATCTCCAGGGTGAATTAAAGATCCAGTCAAATCATTCCAATCCATGAGTGAGCTTAACGATATATCATGATTACGCGCAATCCGATATAAGTTATCTCCTTGGTTAACCGTATATATGTCCGGCTCTGGTTGTAAGTCCACAAAATCATCTGCCACGAGATAATCCCGAAAAGGTTCTTCATTTTCTTGTGAGCTTGTATCATCTGAAAGTAAGTGTAAAAGCATATACTCTTCTCCTTGTATAAACGAAGTTGAAAGAGCCGATGCCGATGCGGCCGAGTAGGTCGAAACTACAAGAAACATTGCTAGCAAAAGAATCTTTATTTTCTTCAACATAAATCTCTCCTTTACAGTCTTGTGACAACTTCTAATCTGCTATCACTCATTTGTTTGACCAAGTATTGCCCTGAAACTAGGAAAAACAAACATTCCAAATAAATAAAAAGATACTCTGTTGCCAAACAATGAATATTTGTTTAACAATAGGGAATCTATATTTCGAAAAAAAATTTCAATAAAATGTTAAAAAGTTCTTGTTAATGGAATACACTTTGCTTTATTATAAAAAAATAGTATGTAAGCTTTCATACTAAATGACGATTAAGGAGAGTGGCATGATGAGGAATTACACCAAAGAAGACATTCGAAAATTTGTAAAGGATGACAACGTAAATTTTGTCCGCTTACAATTCACGGATATTTTAGGAATGATAAAAAACGTAGAGATTCCCATCAGCCAGCTCGAAAAGGCACTAGATAATAAGATGATGTTTGATGGGTCATCTATTGAAGGATTTGTTCGAATCGAAGAATCGGATATGTACCTTATACCTGACCTTAACACATGGATGGTATTTCCTTGGCCATCAGGTAAAGGTAGGGTTGCACGACTCATCTGCGATGTATCGCTTGCTAACGGATTACCATTTGCAGGAGATCCCCGCGGTAATTTAAAACGTATATTGAAGGAAATGAAGGAGCTTGGGTTCACAGACTTCAATCTCGGACCAGAGCCAGAATTCTTCCTTTTCAAGCTTGATGACAATAAGCAACCCACAATGGAATTAAACGACAATGGGGGTTATTTCGACCTATCCCCTATGGATCTTGGGGAAAATTGTCGACGTGATATCGTACTGGAGCTTGAGGAAATGGGCTTTGAAGTGGAAGCCTCTCACCATGAATGCGCACCTGGACAGCATGAAATTGACTTTAAATATGCAGATGTACTGACTGCCTGTGACAACATCCAGACGTTCAAACTTGTAGTCAAAACCATTGCACGTAAACATGGCTTGCACGCAACATTCATGCCTAAACCAATTTTCGGCGTCAATGGCTCAGGTATGCATTGCAACGTATCCCTATTTAAAGATGGCAACAATGCCTTCGTTGATGAAGCAGGTGAACTGAAGCTGAGTCAAACTGCTTATCAATTCATGGCTGGTATTCTCGAACATGTTCCTGGTTTTACAGCTGTGACGAATCCGACCGTCAACTCATACAAACGGCTCGTCCCGGGCTATGAGGCACCCTGCTATATCGCTTGGTCCGCTCAAAACCGTAGCCCACTTATTCGGATTCCAGCATCTCGAGGGATTAGCACACGTATTGAAGTTCGTTCCGTTGACTCCGCTGCGAATCCTTATCTTGCAATGGCTGCGATCCTAAAAGCTGGCCTAGACGGCATCAAACGTAAACTCACACCACCAAAGCCTATTGATCGTAATATTTACGAGATGAAGCCTTCTGAGCTGAAAGAACTCGGTATCGGTACATTACCGACGGACCTTGACCACGCGCTTATCGCACTCGGCAAAGATGACGTTATTCAAGAGGCACTTGGCAAGCATATCTTTGAGAATTTTATGGAAGAAAAGAAAGTAGAATGGGAGAGTTATCGAATTACTGTACACCCTTGGGAAGTTGAACATTATATGAAGATGTATTAATGAAAAATGAAAGAAGCTAGGTTCTCAGATATGAACCTAGCTTCTTTCATATTATCTGTTGAAGTATTCACTTAAACTGCCGCTTCCATTAATAACTCTAGATCCTGTTTCGAGAAATGATAGTTTTCATTACAAAAATGACATTGTGCTTCTGCCTGTCCGTCCGTCTGAATCATATCTTGAATCTCGGCGTTGCCTAAACTAATAATGGCATTTGAAATTCTCTCTTCGGAGCATTGACATTGGAATTGGACAGTAACTTTCTCTAAAAATTTCACATTTCCGGCACCTAATACTTGTTCGAGTATTTGTTCAGGTGTCATTCCCTGCTCCACCATTGATGAAATAGGTGTGATATCTTTCAAACGTTCTTCAATCATCTGGATGGTAGCATCGTCTGTTCCAGGCATCAATTGAATGATAAAGCCCCCTGCCGCTTGAATCGTTTGATCTGGATTGACTAAAACACCTACTCCTACTGAGGAAGGTACTTGCTCTGAATGGACAATATATGATGTGAAATCCTCGCCTAACTCACCTGACACAAGAGGTACATAGCCAACAAAGGGCTGTTGTAATCCAATATCCTTTGATACTGTAAGTAGTCCATCTGTTCCAACAGCCCTTTTCACGTCTAATTTACCTTGATCATTTAAATCAAAATGAGTTTGGGGATTTGTCACATAGCCCCTCACTTCTCCTTTGGTGTTTGCATCGACCAAAATCGTGCCGATTGGACCGCCACCGTTAATTTTTATCGATATTTTCTCTTCGCCCTTCAGCATAGCACCGAGTATGACACCAGCTGTCATCGAGCGCCCAAGTGCTGCAGATGCAGTTGGCCATGTTTGATGGCGACGCTCCGCTTCTCCGACAGTTTCTGTAGTAATTGCCGCATAGGCCCGTACTTGATTGTTATAAGCAGTTGCTTTTACTAAATAATCTTTCATTTCTATTCTTCCTCTCTTTTCCTACAATAACTCCTGTGCCAGTAAGCGATATACATTCAAACGCTTCTCTTGAGAATGAGGAATACTACAAATCATTGCTTCCTCAAATCCATAACGTTCTTGCTCTTGCTGTAATCGTGTTGCAATTTCTTTCGAAGATCCTACTAAGTGGATTTTACGACTCTCTTGAATCATCATTCGGTCCATTTCTGTCAACGGATAATCTCGCGCTTCTTCCGGCGTCAAAACTGTCCCGATTCTGCCTGTCATAAACAGTAAACGCCAAATATCTTGAGGTTTTGCCTCAAACTCAGCTTCTTCTCTTGTTTCTGCCGTCGTCACCATATAAGTAACATTGATTTCCGGTTTCTCCAAAAACGGTGAAGGTTGAAAGTTCTTCTTATAAGCCCCCAAAATCGACTCAGATAGCTGGCCGTTAAAAAACTGTGCAAAGGAATAGCCAACGCCCATACGCCCTGCTTGAATGGCACTATTGCCACTCGAACCTAATAGCCAAGCTTCAGGCAAAACAACTTGAGATGGCGTAGCAATTGTTTTATTGTATAGACGATCGCCTGGCACTTCATCGTTGATTAATTGCAAGGCTATGGAAAATTTTTCATACATATTGTTGACCATTGGAGGACGCCCTTCAGATAGAGCATAGATGGAATCATTATCCCCTCCGGGAGCTCGACCCACACCAAAATCAATACGGCCTGGTGAGAAGGCACTCAATGTTTTAAATACTTCAGCCAATTTTAACGGAGAATAATGCATCATCATCGTGCCACCAGTACCAATCCGAATTTGTTTCGTCTTGGCCGCTAAATGTGCCGCTGTCACCTCAGGAGCTGAACTTGCAAAGGTATCTGTCCCATGATGCTCTGCCATCCACATACGACGATAGCCTAGTTCGTCTGCCAAAACAGCCAATTCTTCTGCTTTTTTCAAAGCACCTGCTGCAGTATTGCCCTTTGTAATGGGCGCCTGATCCAAAACACTTAACCTCATGTCGTTAACTTCCTTTCCTGCTGTACTTTTTCTGGTGTTACATCATTTCCAAGTGGATCCAGTACAGTTATGCCCGAAACGGTATTGAGAACCTGTCCTCGAATTTCTCGTAAGTAATCTTGTTGCAACACCGTTTGTTCAACCATTTCAGCATTGGTCAAACCTTCTTGTCGCTGTTTTTTTGCTAATTCATTAATGCGATCTAATCCTTTAATCATCTATATGCCACTTCTTTCATCGTGTATTTGTAGAGAAATGAGGCACCACATATTCGCCTAATTCTTGAATCACTTCTGCTGCCGGGCGCTTACTATTTTTCAAACCAAACATGACATGATTTACGCCGGCATCCTGGTAAGCATGCAAATAATCGATTAAAAACTTATAACCCGATCTAAATCCACCCTGTATCGGTTTGGGTGCTTCATTTGGATTCTCTGATAAGTCTATTGCCAAAGCTTGCGCAAACGGTTTGAATCCCCCAGCTGCTTCTCGCCATTTTTTAACAAGTTCACGCTGCTCATTAACTCCTTGGGAATAAAATAACCAACCATCTGTATGCTTGGCTAGCCATTCAATCGTTTGGCCAGAATACCCTGTACCTAAAATCGGAATGTCCGATAACATTGGTTTGGGAACAATATCACCTTGAAGCATGTCAACACGTTCAGTCTGAATATGTGGAAATGATTCTTGCCAGACTTTTTTCATTACGCCTATAGATTCTCTAAATAACGCTGCTTTTTCGTTAACATCCACTTTAAATACCGGGAATTCAATAGGCCGGTCACCCGTTGCAACACCTACTAGCAATCGCTGACTAGATATTGTATCCAGTGAGGCAGCTGACTTCGCTACGTGAAGCGGATGACGTAATGTCGTCACAATACTCGAAGTACCGAGTGCAATCCGCTCCGTATGTGCTGCTACGTACGCAAGAAAGACCCATGGATCGTATAGTGCTCCAACATCACCAAAATTCGAATCGTAAAGTGGAGAATCTCTAACAAATAAGGAGGCGAACCCTAGACTTTCCGCTTTTTTCGCAAGTAGCATTTGCTCATCCAAATCCATCCTTGGGAAGCTTCCTTTATAAGACTCCAAAGGAAAGAATAGCCCCAGCGTTAATGCATTGTTTTTAAAAGTTCCTGCAAAACCATGATGTGTTTGAAAATTATTCATATATTGACTCTCCTATTTCCTTATAAAACCATTCTTTCTTTTACCCATTCTTTCAATCCATCCATTTTTCCAGGAAAACGATTCGTTGTTTCGGTGTAGAGAGATGCAATGGTTTCACGCTTCAACACCGTTTTCCAAGTTGATTCAGCTTCATCCATTAAATCCGTCAACAAACAGCATTCTTCTTCTTTTTCCAGTTCAAGCATGTCATCGAGAATCCCACTCGGAGAATAAAGAGATTGTTGACCTTCTATGGCAAGATAAACATCATATACTCGAATCTCTTCAGGTTTTTTCTTTAACTTAAACCCACCCTTTACGCCTGCAACAGAGGTAATTAAATCTGCACTCACTAGTTTTCTCAACAGTTTTTGAAAATAAGTCGGTGAGGTTCCCAACTGTTGGCTTATTACTTCTCCTGGTAATACCGCTCGATCTGGCAACATATTTAGGATTAGAATAGCGTAGACTGACTGTTCAACACCTGTTTTCATTTGCATGATGCCCACCCCCTTTTCAAAAGATATTTTTAGTATTTCTCGTGCACAACTAACCTGGATATTAATTATCCAGGTTAGTTTAACTTATCGAAATCTAAAAGTAAAACTTTTTGTCTTATCTGTTAGCAGTCAGAAAATTACCTCTTTCCAATTCTTTAATTTCTATATACACATACAAAAAAATCCCCTCGCTTAAATTTCACGAAGGGATTGACTGAGCTTATTTACTTATATTCTTATACAGTAGCCGGTTGAGCAGCCAATGCTTTTGCGACTTCAGCTACTTTTTCAAGGCCTTGTGCAACGATTTGTTCTGCTTGATCTGGCATAGCATTATGCCCTTCAATGATAACTTCTTCAACCGACATACCGAACACGCCGCCAAATACATTACGCATATACGTTGCCGACATTTCCATTGGTGCCATTTCAGGTGTTGAGTAGATACCGCCACGTGCATTGAGAAGGATTGCTTTTTTCTCTGTCATCAGGCTGATCATTTGACCTTCAGCGCTATATTTAAATGCATATCCTGCTTGATATACATAATCAATAAATGTTTGTAGTGGTGCTGGAATTGTTAGGTTCCACAATGGGAATGCGAAAACAACTACATCAGCAGCAGTTAAAGCGTCCATTGCTTTTTGTTTAGCCGCAACAAGGCGTTTCTCAAGGTCAGATAGTTGTTCACCGTTTTGCATTTTTCCAAATGCGTTGAACAAGTCTTGACCGAAGTAAGGCATATCTTCTGCAAAAACGTCAAACGTAGTGATGTTAAGATCCTTTGCATTCTGGATGTTTTCCATAAATGTTTCATACATTTTGCTTGAGATTGCTTCTGAAGCTGGGCGGTTATTTGCTTTGATTACTAAAATATTCATTATGACTTTCCTCCAAGTTGTTTTCTTTTTTGTGTCTATCTATTTACTATGGACGACAAGAAGTTATTCTAGCATACCCATTACCTTGAAATCTAGCAATTTGACTTCGAACTTTTTAAACCTTTGCTTTATAACCCCCCCTCTGAAGACAGGAATAAAACTAACATTCATTGGGAGCGATATTATTTTTAGAAACGGCTAGCTTTGGATATAATTGAAAGAAGCTAAATTCGTAGATGCACGACTATACGAGGAGGAATTGCGATGCATGTTCTAATTGAATGGACTTATAAAACACCAAGAGGCACAGAAACTATTTTTCGCTCCGAAGAAATGCGTGCATCAAAGGCTTTGCTATTTGCGGAAGACATAGAGCGAACTGGACGTGCCAAAAGTATCCTATTTACAGACCAACTCGATACCATATGGACGGTTAAAGAGATGAGACATTATTTGAAAGAAATTGAAACGGAGCCACATAACATTACAGTCTATTTCGACGGTGGCTTCGACCGCGAGACGAACAAATCCGGGATGGGCTGTGTCATTTATTATGACCAGAACCGCAAGTCTTACAGGCTACGGCGCAATGCCCCTTCTGTCGAACTCACATCAAATAACGAAGCTGAATACGCAGCGCTATATCTATGTCTACAGGAGCTTGAGCTATTGAATGTCCATCATCTGCCCGTCCGATTTATTGGCGATTCACAGGTCGTTATCAACCAATTAAGTGAGGAATGGCCGACACTAGAAAATAACCTGTCAAGGTGGGCAGACCGAATTGAAGCCAAACTAAAAGACCTCAAGATCCAAGCAACATACGAATTAGTCGGGCGAAAACGAAACGCAGAAGCAGATCGTTTAGCAACACAGGCACTACACGACATCTCGATTACTGCAACGAGTGAAATTGTAGAGGATTAGCATCATCCAGTAAAAAAAGTGGAAGGAACCAAGGAGTTGTTAATGGTTTTTGACGAAGAGCTTACGATTCGCGTCAATGATGAAGCATATGCCGTAAGAAGTGGTGATTCCATCCGATTTAAGGCTGACAGGCCGCATAGCTATGAGAATTCGGGGGATATCCTAACGCGATTGAGTATGGTGTTGTAGTATCCAAATTAAGAAAAGAGCCATCCCCTAAGTCACTGACTGTTGGGATGGCCAATTTTTTAAAAAGAAAGATGACTGTTGCAGTAATCAATCATATACTTCGAAAATAGCAAAGTTGCGTCCATTCGCTCCCTATCAGAAGGAAATCTCTCCCTATCCACACTTTTCCGAATATCTATAGCTTCCTTTATAATCGGATGCCATTCCTCCGGCATATGGAGCAAAGCGTATTCACCAGCACCCAGTTTTGAAATAATAGCGTGCTCCTTTAGCGTATAGTATTGGCGTAAAATGCCAAGAACGGACCATTCGATTTCAACATCAATTTCCTCGGTTGTAAATTGAAACATGTTCTCCATGGCTTGTTCGATTTTTTCAATCCGGCCTACCCAGTACGTCTTCATATTTTCCACTACATATTCAACCAGATGCTGTGGGTCGATTTCAAAATTGAGCGCGGTTGGTTGTGGACCAATCATGCTAATCCCATGCTTTTTCAATATCCACCATGTAATCGCGTTAAAATGAGCTCCATAACTCAACTTACCCTCATTATAATAAGGGTAATTCGTATCTATAGCATCTACTACACCAATATCCTCCCACATCAAATAGACGCCATCCATCTCTGGCTTTGGATAAGTACCTGCTATTCCCCTATGGATTTCAGCTAATATCTCGGCCTCTCCCTCTGACAAACGCCGATTGATAATGGCAATAAAATCAATATCACTTGAATTTTCCACATAAGCATCCAATGCAATCGAGCCTTGTAAATAAAAACCTTCAAGCCTATTTGGTAAACGAGCATGGAACAAGGTAATATATTCGTCTAAGACAGTTTGCACGATGACTGGTATTTCTCGCATTAAGCTCTCTCCCATTACTTCTGATACTTTAGATAGACGATTAATCTATCGGAAGGTTCGAATGAATAGCTTCTTGCTACATAAAAATTCCCTATTTCATGTAAAAAGAAGCCAAGTTATGAGTGATTTCAGCTAGTCCTCATTTAGCTTTCAAACTAAAAAGAATCAGTACAATTCCAGCAAACAGACAAATCATTCGAGTCGCCGAAATCTTTTCCGCTAGGCCAAATAATGCAATTCCTGTCGTAATAATTAACACAACTGGCCCCACTAGAGCAAGCAGCGTATTAATATAAAAGGCTTTTTCTAAATCGTTAAATTTATACATCAGCATGGCGGCGGTGATATCTACACTTCCAGAAAAAATTCTCAATATAATTATGATAAAAAGAGCTTTTTCAACCAATAAACCTGACTTCCTCCCCTGAAGTTCTTCTATTAATCACAAATTTTTGAATCACATAGTATTAGCTATAGCGTATGTAAGGCATTCCCTTTTTATTATAAATGTCTTGCAAGACAAATTATTACTCCAACTTGAGTTAATGGGCTATTTTAATTATAATTAGTAGCAATCTTAGCCAACCTATCTTGTGAGGAAATCATTAAAAAGCAGTATAATTTCTAAGATGTTCAACATTCGATTGTAGAAAGAGGTATTCTAGCTATGGAAGAACACACGGATCTAAAACAAGCCGGCTGGAACGACAGTCATCGTTTATGGCCATTACCACATTTACCTTGGACGATGCAGCAGACTTGGAACGATCTTTTGTTTGCGCATTATCCGATTAAACTCGAAGTCTTACAAAAACTCGTACCTGCTATTCTGCCCTTGGATTCTTTTAACGGCATGGGCTGGATTGGTATTGTTCCATTTCATATAACGGATATTCGACTGCGTGGCCTCCCCCCTATTCCAGGAGTTGCCCGATTTCCTGAGCTCAACGTTCGGACGTATGTAACAATTGATGGCAAGCCAGGGGTTTATTTCTTTAGCCTGGACGCTGACAACCGGCTTGCTGTCGAGGTGGCCAAACTGTTCTATCACTTGCCCTATATGAATGCTGACATGATGGTGAGACAGAATGGGTCAACCATTGATTATGAAAGCAGGAGAAGAAGCGGGAATGATGCCAATTTTGAGTGCAGCTATCGACCCATCTCTGAGCCATATTACGCAGTTAAAGGGTCCTTTGATGAATGGATGTCCGAGCGCTATTGCTTATATACACTAAACAATAAGGGTGCGCCCTTCCGCTGTGATATTCTACATCGCCCCTGGCTACTACAGCATGCAGAGGCGGAATTTAGCCAGAACACGATGCTGTCCAAGCAGGGCATTCTGGTTGAAAGTGACCAACCTCTCTTACACTTTTCTAAAAAGATAGAGGCTCGCATGTGGCCTTTGGTTCGTGCTTTGGGTTAATCGAGCTTCTCTACTCTTATCGTATCATCTTGCGCAATAGAACATTCTACGAAGACATCATCAGTAGCAAGTGAGCATTTCATGAATCAAAAAAAGGACTGCTCGGTATGTCGAAACTTTATCGACATACCGAGCAGTCCTTCAGCTAATGTATGAGAACCGTACACTAATAAGAAAATGCATTCTCTTCGAGAAAACCCAAATAGCTTGCAAAAATAAGTCTGCATCAACATCGATTTATGAGAAGTTGATGCAGACGATTTGTCATTTACAGCTTCTTCACAAACTCCGTCTTCAACTGCATAGCGCCAAAGCCATCGATTTTACAATCAATATCGTGATCGCCATCAATCAAACGGATACTTTTCACTTTTGTACCTGCTTTTACGACATTTGAGCTACCTTTTACTTTAAGATCCTTGATAACTGTTACAGAATCGCCATCATTTAAGATATTGCCATTGGCATCTTTGTAAACCTTTTTCTCTTCTACCTCTTCTGCTGCTGATTCTAACGTCCATTCATGCGCACATTCTGGGCACACAAAAAGGTTGCCATCCTCGTATGTATATTCTGAATTACACTTTGGGCAATTTGGTAATTTTGACATAATTTCAATTCCTCCATTCATTCGTGTATATTATAACATAAAAGATGCGCCATTTCTTGAAGTGCAACAGCTTAGCTACGCTTCCCCTTCACATGAACCCATATCATAAGAGGTATTAGCAATAAGGCTAAATACATGCCTACAAATCCTAAAATCGCATAGCTTGAAAACGCCACGATGAGTCCTGATAATAAGCCACCCGCTGTCCCAGCTAATGCCACCCATACATCAACAGTTCCTTGTGTTTTTGCACGTGTTTTCATATCCGTCGAATCAATAATAATAGCCGTCCCGCTAATTAAACCAAAGTTCCACCCAAGTCCAAGCAATATGAGTGCAAAGGCTAGCCAAAATAGAGATCCACCCGGTGCTAAGGCTGCAACGACACCTGCCACAGCTAATGTCACACCCGAAGCAATGACCATAAACGTACGACCGATTTTATCGACCAATATGCCTGTCACCAACGACGGCAAATACATGGCGGCAATATGGAGACCAATGACGAGACCGACCGCACTCAATTGCGCACCATGATTTTGCATTTGAACGGGTGTCATCGTCATAATTCCGACCATCACGGCATGTGAGAGAATAAGAACTAGTGCTCCAACGACAACACCGACACGATTCACCTTACTTTGTAGCACCTGATGTCCATCATTCACCTTGTTCTGCCTTTGTTTATCCTTCTCTATAGCGATTGCTCTTGCCACTAAAAATGGATCAGGGCGTAAGTATACTAAAAAAATTAGACCTGCGATAAGATAAGCAACTGCCGCTAAGATAAATGGACCCGCTAAAGCTGGCATACCAAGTGTCAACGCGAATTTCCCCATCGGTGTGACTAAATTCGGTCCTGCCACCGCCCCCAATGTCGTGGAAACCAGTGCGATACTAATAGCTGTTGCCCGTTGTTTCTCACTTGCTAAATCAGTTCCAGCATACCGTGCTTGTAAATTAGTTGAAGTACCAGCACCATACACAAATAACGCTAAAAATAATAACAAGACATTGTCAATCGTCGCTGCAAGCACAACCGCAAGGGCCCCTATTCCCCCGACGATAAATCCAAAAGAAAGCCCATATCGACGACCAAAGCGCTGTGAAATCCGCCCTACTAAAAAAGCGGCTAACGCTGAACCAAGTGTAAATAATGCAGTCGGCAGTCCAGCATAACTTGCACTCCCTAACATATCCTTCGCAAGGAGTGCGCCGACTGTAATCCCAGCGGCAAGCCCAGCACCACCGAAAATTTGCGACATGATGACCACAATGAGTGAGCGCTTATACAACTTTTGTTGAGCCTCAGCTGAATGGAGATAGTGCTCTACTTCAGTAGAATTTTGTTGCTTCATTCCTTTTTCACACCCCTTTAGTCGCTAGCATTAATAAGTTACTTGTTTCATAGTACCAGACAAGCGAAGAAACCCCAATCACAATTGATTCAATTTCCCTATATAAATGTGATACTCACTATAAATAAATGAATATGCTACAATCAAGAAAATAACAACAGAGGTGAACGCTATGTGTCGCAATATTAAAACCTTATTTAACTTTGAACCTCCAGCTACTGATGATGAGATTTATGCCGCTTCCTTACAATATGTGCGTAAAATCACAGGTTTCAACAAAGTATCGAAGGTAAACGAGGACGCTTTTAATCTGGCTGTAGAGCAAGTGGCAATTGCTACACAACAACTACTTAAGACAGCTGTCACCAATGCAGAGCCCCGTAATCGAGAAATTGAAGCGGAACGTGCACGGGCTCGTTCTGCAAAAAGATTTGGAATCGAGTAAGAATACTTTGCATGCAAAAAGAAATAATTCCTATCCTCATCCACAAAATATCTATATAATAGTTACAGATTCGGCGTGTCCTGATTTGGGGCAGTAAGAACTATTCTTAATGAAGGAAAAGGTGTTTATTAGATGAGTTTATTGACAGTAGAAAATTTAAGCCATGGCTTTGGAGATCGTGCAATTTTTGAAGACGTATCTTTCCGATTATTGCAAGGGGAGCATATTGGTTTAATTGGTGCGAATGGTGAGGGTAAATCGACTTTCATGAATATTATTACACGTAAGCTAGAGCCTGATGCAGGAACGGTGAACTGGTCGAAACGCGTACGGGTTGGTTATTTAGATCAGCATGTTGTATTAAAACAAGGAATGACCATTCGCGACGTGCTGCGAACAGCTTTCCAATACCTCTATGACCGAGAGGCTGAAATGAATGCACTCTTTGAAAAGATGGCAGAAGTAGAACCAGACGAGCTGGAAGCACTTCTAGAGGAGACTGGCCAAATTCAAGAAGAGTTATCGCATAATGATTTTTACATCATTGATTCAAAAGTAGAAGAGGTAGCGAACGGACTTGGATTGAACGAATTCGGTCTGGATCGGGACGTTCATGATTTAAGTGGAGGTCAGCGGACAAAAGTACTGCTCGCCAAGTTATTATTAGAGAAACCCGATATCCTTCTGCTAGATGAGCCGACAAACTATTTAGATGTCGAGCATATCAACTGGCTGCGTAATTATTTGCAGAACTATGAGAATGCATTTATTTTAATATCCCATGATATCCCCTTCTTGAATAGCGTAATTCAGTTGATTTATCATATGGAAAATCAAGAAATCACTCGTTATGTTGGGGATTATGAGGAATTTGTGCGCGTTCATGAGATGAAAAAGCAGCAGGTTGAAGCTGCCTTCAAGAAGCAACAAAAGGAAATCTCGCACCTCAAAGACTTCGTAGCACGTAATAAAGCAAATGCGGCGACGAGCCGAATGGCTATGTCCCGTCAGAAGAAGCTAGACAAAATGGACATTATCGAATTAGATGCAGAAAAACCGAAACCTCAATTCAATTTTAAACTTGCACGGACTCCAGGCAGATATTTATTCCAAACAAAAGAACTTGTCATTGGCTATGACGAACCGTTGTCGAGAGAGCTAGATTTGACGATGGAACGCGGACAGAAAATTGCCTTGTCTGGTGCCAATGGTATTGGTAAAACAACGCTACTGAAGAGTATTCTTGGAGAAATCCCTTCCCTCGCTGGCTCCGTTGAACTTGGTGAGCATTTGGAAATTGGTTATTTCGAGCAGGAGACGAAATCGGATACCAACAATACATGCTTGGAAGAAGTATGGGAAGAGTTTCCGCATTTCACGCAGTATGAAGTGCGCGCTGCTTTAGCAAGATGTGGTTTAACAACGAAGCATATTGAAAGCAAAGTAAAAGTGTTAAGTGGTGGAGAACGAGCAAAAGTACGTTTGTGTAAATTAATTAATCGCGAAACAAATCTGCTCGTTCTTGATGAGCCGACCAATCACCTGGATAAAGATGCAAAAGATGAATTGAAACGTGCTTTACAGGAATACAAAGGAAGCGTTCTGCTCATTTCACATGAGCCTGATTTTTATGAAGGTCTTGTGACTGGTGTTTGGAATGGTGAAAATTGGACGACTAAAATGTTTTAATCCACTACGAAAAACCATCCGAAAGTTTTCACTCGGATGGTTTTTGTATAATTACGGTGAATATCCATTTTACATAGAGTCAAACAACACATTATTCGTTGGGCTTAAAATCAATTGATTTTGCCTGATACATTTTATCTTTGAACATATACGTAATTTCAATAATCCCTATATAGCCAGATGGAGAAATGATTCCCCCCACTTTTGCAACAAGCTGATTGTCTTTGATTTCAAAGTCAACACTATTACCAAAGTATATATCACTAAATAAGACTTCAGGTTGAATTCCTAACGATTTTATATCAATTACGTATTTCTTGTCATCAATACTAACAGTCGCTTTGTTGGGTGATAGCTCGGTCTTCACATTTTTCAACACGATTGCAATGGGATCATCAACAAGCACCTCAACGGGTCCATCAAAAAACATCTTACCTAATCGTTGATCTTGTATATGGAAAACATGAACTTCTCGTTCTAAAACCCCAGTACCAGTACCTCTAGTTAAAATTATGATTAACTCTTTCTTTCCGTCTACATTGATGTTCTCATAGATAATTTCAGGATGCCATGCAGGACTTGTTGTGTTTATCCAGAATGGTCTTGACATAATAACACCTTTAAAATCAATTTTAAAATCTGTATATACGTCATTCATATTCATCCTTGTAGCATAAAGGATAATATCCCCTTTTTCTGACTTAGTTATTTCATCATACTCTACCTTTATTGCTTCATCTTTTGTTATAGCAAAGCCGACTTCAAAAAAATAGGATTTAAAAAGGAAGATAATCATGCCGATTAAGAAGACTACATACATTTTTCTCATGATTGATTGAACCTCCAAAGCGATAACTTTGTTTAGGTTTTCCAAAATGGAATAAATGATACATACTGTTCAAATCCACACAACAACAGAACGTACGTTCAACCCACCTTCGTCAAACTATGCATCAATTGTTTTAATTGATAACGAAACCCCATCTGAAAGTTATTACAACTTTTAGATGGGGTTTTCGTCTACTTTTTATATTTCGTTGCCATCAAGATAATCCACTAGTTGGCTGCTCAAGCGTTCCCAATCACTGACGATTACTTCAATAATGCGATAAGACTCTTCCGCAATGGCTTTGTTCGTATTTTTATGCGCATCATAGGTGATTAAAGCCTTCCATAAAGCCCACCCTCTCGCTCGATTCCATGTTTCTTCATCCATCTGCAATGTGTTCTTAAATATCTTTCGACTCTCATTATCAAAAAAGGTCCAGGCCATCGCCGCATCACAAGCCGGATCTCCTACACCTAGTATTCCAAAATCAATAACGGCACAGAGCTGTCCATCTTTCACCAATAAATTCCCCGGTGCGATATCCCCATGAACCCAAACGGGCTCTGCTTGCCAAGTAGATGCCAATGCCCATTGCCATAACTCTTTCAATAACGATTCGTTAAACATATCACGATTATTGTCAATGGCATTCCTAGCCTCTTCGTCGTAGACAGCTATCGAGCCACCCCTATAAAAGTTATGCTCGCCAGCTAAAGGACCTCCGCTTGCATCAATCGATTGTAAGGCTAATAAAAATGCTCCTAAATCTGTTGCCAACTGATTCAAATCAGTTACATTTTCTAGCGACAAGGCTTCTCCCTCTATCCACTGATTCACAGACCAAGGCCATGGATAAGCCTCACTCGGTTCACCTTTCGCTATGGGTGTAGGAATAAGCAAGGTAAGTTCTTTACTTAGCACGGGTAACCATCGCTGTTCTTTCCCTACTTGCGGAACATAAGACGCCGCGCTCGGTAACCTAACACTCATCTGCTCACCTAAGTGGAACGTTCTATTGTCGTTGCCACTGTGTTTAACAGGTTTAATCGTTAAACTAGCCCATTCGGGAAATTGTTCGGTGATTAATCTTGTGACTACATCGACGTTAATTGGATGCATGGTGTACCCCCTTCGTAAAACCGCAATAGCACCAATAATAGAAGATGCAACAACCAATCCCATTTGAAGAATAGGCAGCATTCTGCTGATTTTTATGAAGGCCTTGTGACAGGCCGATAAGATGGCAAAAATTAGACGATGAAAATATTTTAACCTACTATGAAAAGCAGCACTGTTATTGAGTGCATTTTTGACCAATTTGAAAAGAGTCTAATCAGATCTGCGCTCAGCAATTATACGCCCCTTTGGTTTTCAACTACCAGAGGGGTATATATTGGAAATCACTTATAACAGCCCAATCTCTTTTAAAGCAAACTCAATTCCCTCTTCACTCGACTTTTTCGTTACAAAATTAGCAGCCGATTGTACTCTTTCATTTCCATTCCCCATCGCTACTCCCAGACCTACAAACTCTAACATATCAATATCATTCTCTCCATCTCCAAAAGCAATCGCCTCTGATTTATCAATATCAAAGTATTCCAGTACTTTTCGAATAGCTACCGATTTTGAGACCTCTTCTTGCAATACATTCAACACAAAAGGATGCCACCTTAAAAATGTTAAATGAGGAAAGTGAGAGCTATATTTTTTCACTATTTGATCAGTGGCATACAAACACATTAAATAGACATCCTGACGATATATTAACTCGTCTATTGTAGGGTACTCTTGTAGGAATAATGTTTCCTTCAAGGCCTTTAGAATTTGAGGGTTCTTTACTCCATTCATATAGAATTCTTCAGTATAAAAAGACAGTCCATGATTCTCAGCTTTCGCAAATTCAAATACATCCTGAACGTTCCGTTGATCCATCGCCATTTTATGTATGACCTGCGATTTGTGCTTAGCATAGCCTCCATTCGCTGTAATAAACGTGTCGATTCCTAATTCCTTAATATCTTGACACATCGATAACGGCCGCCCCGTTGCCGCCCCGTTGCCGCCACGACCTTCATTCCTTTTTCTTTTAATGCAAGAATAGCTTCTTTGGTTTTAGTTGAAATACTACCGTCTTGATGATTCGTTATCGTTCCATCGACATCAAAAAACGCAATTTTATAGGTCATTTTTTTCTCCTTTTTAAGTTCCTGCGATAAGACACCGACTATGGTATATTTCTTTCTTGAAGTCGGCATTGCCCCTATTTCTCAGGACTTCGACTTGACTTAATTAACCAGCTCTACCTTACAAACCTCGTTACTCAATTTTCACTAACATGGAAATCTTCTTTTATGATGGAATACATATACAAATCATCGAATTTACCACGTGCAAATTCATAATGCCGCAGCAATCCCTCTCTTATAAAGCCTTGCTTCTCTACTAATTTTTGTGATGGTACATTCACTGGTTCAATTAAAGCCTCTATTCTTTCTAACTGCAAGTGATGATAACCATACTTCACAACAGCTTCCAATGCCTCACTAGCAATTCCTTGTCCCCAGTGATCCTTGCTTAATTCATACCCCACTTCTGCTCGATAATGTTTGGGAATCCTATTCAGAAAGCCACAGCTCCCGATCACCTTGCCAGAATCTTTTAGAGTAATCCCCCATCTAATTCCAGTGCCTTCCTCGTATATGGATGTATACCACTCAATTTCATCCCACACGTCTTTTACTGTTTGGAAAGGATCTAGTCCCATTGGTTTCACAACATCTTCATCAGATAGGTAGTCAAACATATCAGCGGCATCCGTTGTTGTGACTTGTCTTAACATTAATCTTTCAGTTTCAATAATAGGAAACTCTTTTTTCATTGACTCGCTCCCTCTTTAACATCATGCTACAAACAAATCATCGACCCTGCGGCACCACCTTCAATCCCATACCAACTATACAATCTAAAGAACAGCTGGACTCGGTATTCAACAGACCAAGTACAATAAACGCACTCAAACTCGCGAAAGACTTAACAAAAGTGACCATTTTTACGGATAGGGTACTCGTATGCTAGTAAATTATCATCGATAGGAATCATGGGTTGGATTAAACAAATCTTCCTCTGCATTTCTGACAACCGAAAAGTGTTCAACATTGTAATGCCCATGAAGAGTTTTATTATGATGTTTTATGATTTGCTCAGCACTTAAAACATCATTGTCTGTTGTCGAATGTCCATCACCCACTAAAGTAACATCAAAACCACTAATCGTGGCAGTTCTAACAGCACTATCTATACAGTGCTGCGTTGCACAACCCATAACAACAATGTGTTCGATTTCTTGGGATTGTAAATGATTTAGAAGTTCCGTTCCATGGAATGAATTCGTCGCCGCCTTATCAAAAATCACCGCTTCTGTTGGCACATTAATTTCATTGTGAACTTGAAATCCTTCACCTTGCCCTCCTGCAACATCGAGATCCCTTATACAAATAATTAAAACATTACGTTCTCTTGCTTTTTCAATCACTAGATTGATATTCCTAATAAGTTGTTCTTTATTAAAAACAGCACTTTCCTCCTGATTTCCATCCATTAATTCTTGTTGAGCATCGATAATTAATAATGTTTGATTCACAATATTTTTCCCCTTTCAGATGTAAGGAAATGCTATTGACCTTAATCAGTAAGACGTTTTCCCCTTATACATTTTCACGCGACCATATTTTTTGTTTGTCATGATACCTACTCTCTAAAAAAATATTCGTCAAAAATTTATCCCACTGTTCAGAAAATTAATTTTAACATATTCCTCTTAAAGGTGATACCATATCAAGAAAGTTGGATAGCTAAATAAGGAAAACACCCTTAGATAAAAATTATCTAAGGATGTAAACGACGGTACTATACTTAAATGCTTTTGTAGAGTTAGAAAAGTTGTTTCATTTCAAAAAAACAAATCGATTAGATTCGCTTCCCCATTCTTTTATTCCTTATTAAACCACAGTGGATCGTTATCATCAACATCACCATTGTAATTAATTAGAACTTCTTCTCCTGCTTTAATATCCGTATGAGCAAAGAAATCAAATGTCTCATTTTTAAAATTAATCTCATACGTTGCATTCGGTTCATAAGAATGATTAAATAACATGCCGTAACCTAGAAGGATAGCAGATCGCCCCAATCCATACTCAAAAGCGTAATCTGCAAGCGTTGTTTTCTCAATGTATTGATGCTCGTCATTTGGATAAGAAATGACAGGTGCTTCATGTAAAAGTTCTCCTTTTTTATAATCACATGTTGCAAATACGCCTCTATTGAATTCTCCATCACTTACTGAAGACATTTTTACCTCAATCATGTTTTTCGCCTACTTACTTTTATATTGTTCTTTAACTATAACATTAAATTGAATATTGAGCTCCTTTTTAAGGCGATGTTCAATAACTTTATTATCACGAACAATACTGTAAAGTGATTACAGCCACGAGAATGTACCACTTGTGACATATTTATTACCACTGAATGCCAAGAGATTTACCACGCAATGTTACCTCGTGTACCAGAACACTGAACTGAATACTAACTGAAGAGATAACGTTTTTTTAATTAGCATGATTACAAAGCGATATGCGCTGTTTAACAACTTGACACCGAGCCTCCACCGGCATGAGTCCCAAGCCATGAAACCAGCAACACATGCTGACTTGTCCACCAAGACTATCATGCCCGTAACTCTCTGTAAAGTTGTGAGCCTAGAATCGGTTGCCTCCCCCAGCCCTTATGTAGCCTGTATTCACGTCTGCTGCACAAGGAGCAAGTATTTAAAATGTCGCAATGGTAACTACTTGTCATTCGGTGGCACAAAACACGGCAGGGGTGGTACATTTCATTGGCTGTAATCAATCAACTGCTTCCATGGTCGAAGACCTTGCCGTCAGATTGCCACGTTCCGAGTAAAAACTAAATAAAGCCCCCTGAAATGACAGGTGGGCACTATTTCACACTTACGTTGATCGTACCAAGGAGGTGCTACGTTTGGATATGCGTTGTTTGATTAGGGACTTACAGTTAAAATTGAGATAACGTCAGAAGTACGCTATCTTTCGATACCAAGCATAAAAAAGCCTATTTTCTCCGTAAGCGTCAATATAGAAGTCAAATATACAATTTTCAAAATTAATATCATACGTCGCATTAGGTTCATACGAATGATTAAACAGCATACCATAACCAAGAAGGATAGCAGATTGACCTATCCCACACTCAAAAGCTTAGTCACCGAGAACGCTGGCAATTTATGTTATTTTTTTATACATCACGATATGTGGACCGATAGGAGGATATTCAAAAACTTCTCCATATTCTTTAAAACCTAAATTACTATAATATTCTTGTACTGTTGTTCTTCCTTTGCACCATAAAAAGTCAACACTTTGTTCTTTTAATAAATTTTCAGCGTAGTTTACGACTGCCCTTCCAGCACCTAACTTTCGAAACTCATCAAGAGTAGCCATTTGCCTTAAGCGATATTGTTTTTCAATAGGAAAATCAGAATTCTTGTCGACAATAAATGATGCAATACTTATTAGCTTTCCTTGATAAAATGCCCCAACATGAAATGTATAATCTTTATGGTCTGAATCATACTTGCAGTCCTCAATTGTTTGGTGTGGACGTAGGACAGTATGTCTAAGATTGTAAGTCATTTCAGGTCCAATTTTTCTAACTTCAAACATTTCTCCGCTCCTTTTTGCAAATTTTTATTAAATAGACAATTATCCACTTTTTACAACTTCTCTGTTTCTAGTTTCTCAGTACTCAGAATATAAAACATTTTACTAATAAGCATAACTTTCATTCAAGAAGTATTAACGCATATTTACTCTTCCAGTTATTGGTATAGTTCGTATACGTGGATGAACAAGACATACAACTGGTAAGCAAATATAAGTGTAATGCTGCTACCAACACAAAGTAAATTCCTGCCAAGGAACCATTTTTCCCACCTCTTTCTTAATTAATTAAAATAAATTCTTCCACTAGCAACAACAGATACTACATTTTTAACCCAAAAAGTTATAACACCCTCAAACTGGGTTTCTTCATTTGCATTCTTCAATCTCTTCACTGTTTCATCAATTTCATATGTGTTTTCATTAATGTAATGGTCAACTTAAGTCTTTGGTCACACTCATAGTTTAGTTCCGCAACAGATACTGTCAAATCTAATCACTTTGGAGTTTGTATAATTTAAATTTTTCTATTAAAAGTCACGTTTAAGAATAGAAGATTTTTTTCTTTCCCATAAAATCTACCTCCATTTTTAAATTACTAGAAAATACTAACATTACAAATTATAACACATATATAAAATTCGTGAAGTAGTTGAGCGAAGGTTTAGACGATTCTATACACTCTTTTTCAGACTATAAAGTAAGCCCGAATTATAAAAATATGCCTAGCTTTACGGTCCGCATGACAAATAGCCGTCTATGACGATTTTTCAAATCGAATAGACGGCTGATTTTATAGTTTGCTACATATTGATTAGATGGTCTTTGACCAGGGTAAGTACTGATCTAAAATCTCAGGATTTTGATGGATATTGAGATTTGGTAAATCCGTCTGTAGCTTCTTTATATATTCATAGAAAAAGATACCATTACTCTCTGCTGTCTCTGCTAGACTTAAACAAATAGCGTTTGCCCCCGCATCGGCCTCGCTAACGGAATGTATCCAATTTTTGAAAGGTGCAAAAGCCAGCGCAATCGCCTATAGAATCGTGGAAACTGCTAAAATAAATCATTTGAATCCGCTAATTTACTTAACCTATGTATTTGAACAGTTAACTTAATAGATCTGACGGATTCTGAAGCGCTCGATCAACTGCTTCTATGGTCGAAGACCCTTCCGGCAGTTTGCGAGGTTCCAAGTAACATAAAATAAAGCATATAATAAGCGCCCTCTGAAAAGTAGGTAGGCGCTACTTAACACTTACTTTGAAGCGAGTGTTTCAAACGATAACAACTGTTATGTTATGGGTGCAGCATCTATTTTTTCAATATTTTTCGAGCCAAGTATATATACTTTGAACACAGATATTATTTTAGCACTCCAGGCTGTGACGCTAGATTCATTACTTTCTTTAAATGCTTCAATCCCGCGCGTGCTTCATAGCTCGCCGTTCATCTCTTGTCATGAAGAAAACTCCTAACCACAGAACAATTTTATTTGACCAAAGTATATCTATCGTTCCTACGGAACGATAAAGTTTTGCGATAACAACAATAAAAAAACTCTGCCCTATTAAGAATAGTGTTGAAAGAGTATTCAGTAAGTAAATTTTGTTTTTATATTCAATTTAAATACTTTTTAAATTTATCGGAAAAGTGAGCTGACGCTAGAAACTTATCCACAGATTCCAACTTTTTTTGTACAGTTCCAACTTTTTTTGCTCTATACAAATACATTTCCAACGACCAAGCCTCATTCCACCGTAACTGACTTAGCCAAATTCCTCGGCTTATCAACGTCACAGTCTCTTTGAAGGGCAGCATAATAACTGATAAGTTGCATGGGTATCACTGCTACAATCGGGGCTAGCAATTCATGAACTTTAGGTAGTACAAAGCGATCTCCCTCTTCTTCCAGCCCTTCCATTGATAGAATGCAGGGAATTGCTCCTCTTGCAACAACTTCTTTGACATTCCCACGAATATTCGGGCTCACTGCTTGTTGTGTGGCTAATGCAACGATGGGCGTCCCTTGTTCGATCAGGGCAATCGTTCCATGCTTTAATTCTCCACCTGCAAAGCCTTCTGCTTGAATATAGGAGATTTCTTTGACCTTCAGTGCACCTTCCAAGCTAACATAGAAATCTAGACTTCTACCGATGAAGAACGCATTTCGTGACACTGCTAAAAATTCATCTGCGATTTGCGCCATTTCTTCTTTTGAATCTACAAGTGCTTGAATAGCGTTTGCAGCAATCGCAAGCTCTTTCTTCAGCTCAATCATTTCGGTTTTTCCTTTTCCTCGAGCTACAACATCAGCAACAATGGCTAGAACAGCAACTTGTGCAGTGTAGGCTTTTGTCGAAGCTACTGCAATTTCTGGACCTGCGTATAGCAATAATGTATGGTCTGCTTCACGGGAAAGTGTCGACCCAGGAACGTTAGTTAACGTGATAGTTGGGTGGCCAAGCGCTTTCATTTTCACCAATACTTGACGACTATCTGCAGTTTCACCTGATTGGGTAATGAACAGAAATAAAGGTTTTTCCGATAGCAGAGGCATATTGTAGCCAAATTCACTTGATATATGCACTTCTACTGGAATACCTGATATTTTTTCGAAATAATGCTTGCCAATCAAACCAGCATGATAACTAGTACCTGCTGCAATTATATAAAGACGATCTGCTCCCTTACATTCACTGACAATTGCAGCATCCACTGACAGTTCGCCTTTGTCATTTTCATATGATTGAATAATCTTCCGAATAACACCTGGCTGTTCATCTATTTCCTTCAGCATAAAATGAGGATAGGTACCCTTCTCAATGTCGCTCATGTCAAGCTCGGCTACATATGCTGTTCGTTCTATTTTTGTACCATCTAATGTCATGATATCAATCATGTCTTGTCGAACAATGACGACTTCCTTATCATGTAGTTCTACATATTGATCAGTTACTTGCAGCATCGCCATTGCGTCAGAGGCAACAACATTGAAGTTTTCACCTATACCAATTAGTAACGGACTTTTATTTTTAGCAACGAATATAGTGTTTGCTTCTTCAGCATCCAGCATAGCAATCGCATATGATCCATGCAGTAAGGATAACGTATGACGGAAAGCTACTTCAGTTGTCATACCGCCTGTCACGAATTTTTCTATCAGCTGTACAATAACTTCTGTATCTGTATCAGAATTCATTGAAATACCTTGTAAATATTGCTTTTGTAAAGAACTATAATTCTCAATCACACCATTGTGCACAAGGGTAAACCGACTGGATGCACTTTGATGAGGATGTGCATTTGTTTGATTGGGAACGCCGTGGGTTGCCCAACGTGTGTGACCAATGCCGGTTGACGCTAAAATAGTTGTATCAACAGCTACACGCAAGTCTGCAATACGTCCTTTTTCCTTTATAACAGTAATACCTTGTTCATTGCGAAGTGCGATACCCGCTGAATCATAGCCACGGTATTCTAATTTTTCAAGTCCCTTTAATAAAATTTCCTTTGCATCTACTGTTCCAATATAACCAACAATTCCACACATGTCTTTTCCTCCGATGTTTGCAAAATTAGCAACACTTAACTACACCCCAGCTACATGAGCGAAGTGCACTTGCGTATTACTTAAGAACTTTGCCTTTTTGCTTCTTTGTCCGTTCAATTACTCAAACGATTTGCTAGCAAAAATTACAACCGGGCAATTGCGATCGGGAGGCTTCCGCCGAAGATTCGATACTCCTCCACCTCGTCTGCTGAAAATAGATATCGTCCGATTTTTTCAGCACTGGCGCTTTAACTGTTTTCCGATTTACGTTTAACGCGTATTGTTCACTCCTTTCCACGCGGTGACCACAAGGCTTTCCATTCAAAGCAGTTACGGATCAACTTTATTATTTTACTGAACTTGTTATTTCCTTGTCAATAAATAACAAGAAAAAAATAGAATACGAGATGATTCCCTTCGAATTTTTGCCACACTTATTACAATATGCAATACTAAAGTAACATGACAATAACGCAGGACCGTCCACTAAATACGCGTTCAATATGCGACTCTACACATCACAAAAATACCAGCTCAACAGCAATTTACATTTGCCGTGATCTGGTATTTTTCATACTGCTGTAGTAGCCTATTCCTTACTATTTACGTAACTGCATAAGCTCACTTTTCACTCCAGTAATAACCGCCTCATCAATCGGATGCATAAAGCTTCGATTTACGCGAACGGCCGAGCCAAAATGAACCTCTTCCAACCCTGTTGCCTTCACTAACACTGATAACGTTTCCGGACTCATGCCATTGCCCGCCAAAATACGGACTGATGTATTACGGGACTTGTCCACCAATTTTTTCAACTGTTCAGCAGCTTCTGGTGCTGGCGCTTGTCCCCCGGAAGTTAAAATCCGCTGAATCTGCGGGAAACTAGCAATGACCTCTATTGCCTCTAACTGGTCATCAATATCATCAAAAGCGCGATGGAACGTGACTTTCATCTCTCCCGCTTCTTGCAGTAAACGTGATAAGGCTTCCGCATTTACTTTATTGTCCTCATCAAGTACGCCAATCACAATACCTGCGGCTCCAGCCTTCTGAATGTACCTAATATCTGCCAGCATAACCACCAGATCACTTTCAACATACTGAAAAGTTCGGCTATGTGGTCGAACAATGACATGAACTGGTATATCGACCGCTTGCACAACAGCTTTCACCAAACCTAAGCTCGGCGTTAGTCCTCCTTCAGACAAGGCTGCACAAAGCTCCAATCGATCTGCACCACTACGCTCCGCAGCAATTGCATCTGCTACACTTGTTGCAATAATTTCTAGCATCATATTTATTTTCCTCCTTTGAATAAATGCACTACATGAATCCTACAAATAATAACTCAACACAATTAATTCACCCCTACTCCCCATCACTCGGACACCATTGTCAACAAACCCACATTTTATATACAATGCCTGTGCTGGCTCATTTTTCACATTGACGGCTAGGATAATCTCATTAATGCCTACAAAATGTTCAGTGACAAATTCCGGTATAAGCAACAATGCCTGCTTAGCATAACCCTTTCGTTGATGATGAAAAGCAGTTGAAAACGTTCTAATCAGTATAGCATTTGCATTGTTTGAGTAAGGCTCAACTCCCTCACATGTATGTAAAGCAAAAAAGGTGACAAATTGGTCGTTTTCAAGTGCTAAAATCGGATAGTGGTTACCCTCTGTCTTTGAAAATTCAATAGATTCCTTTGGAATTCCCGTAAACTGGAGCTGTTCATTCGTTAATGTATATGATTCAATATGTTTATCCAGCTCTGATTGATAAAAATGTAGTTTCATAGGGTTTAATCCTTTCACAATGTAGATGAGATGATAACAATGCTTTTTCATGTTATTATATCAGCAATTATCGGATTAATCTTGAAATATATTTACTACAAAGAAAATACGACTCTACATTTTCACTTTTCGGATAATAAAACATCTCACTCAACTGAATTGCTCCAGTGAGTGAGATGTTATCCAATTATTCCTTGCCAGTATAATACGCACTTAAATCACTATAATATTTATTCAAAGAAGAAGTAGAAACTTCAAACCACTCAGCAACTTCTTTAATAGTCAGGGGAAGCGGTTCAAATAAGCCGTTTTCCTGACCAAAACGAATCGCTCCAGCGGCAATAGCTACCTCTTTACGAGCATTCGGTTGCTGCTCCACCAAATAATCCTCTAGTACTTCGATCAATTTGTCGGTCTGTCGCTCATTTTTCTCTAAAAAATCGATGGCTTCGAGTAAAACACCCGCCTCGAAATTGGTAAACTCTCCTCCACCATAGCCATCTTCACCGAGTAGTTGCCAAAGTGCAATGCCGTTTTCCTTTAAAAATGTAGCAACGGACTGTTGCTGTGCTTCAAACTGCTTCACAAACTGCCCAAACACTGAATCATGATCAGTTGGGAAAAATATTAAGCTCGAAATTGCTAAATAATGATTGTCCTTCATTATTCCATCTGGCAAGATGAAACAATATAGATGTACCCCTACTGGTACTGGTTTTTCACTTTCACGTCTTAACAGGATTGTTTCATCCCCGAAAATACTTTTTACAGTTAGGTAAATCTCGTCTACTGCCATAACTTCTCCTATGAAGGCACGAGGATTGTTCCATGTTTCCAAAACCTTCAAGACGGATGGACGAACAATCTTCTTACGCTGCTTGTCCAAATACACTGCCCAAATCTCTGGTTTATGATGGAAAAAGAATTCATCCACTGCAATCGCTTCAATCATTTCTTCTATTAAATAGCTTTGCAGGGATTCCTTCCACTTATTCGCGACCTGTAAATAGTCACTCACGTCACGTCTTTCAGGATACTCTTCATAAAAGACTTGCAAAACTCTTTCCAACTCTTCTATCTGTACTTCTTCTATTGAAAAAGCTGCCTTCGATTCACAGCATTTTTTATACTTCTTGCCACTGCCACATGGGCATGGCTCGTTACGTCCTACCATACAAACACGTCCTTTAACTATGAAAATCAATAGTTTAGTGTAACATGTCTTTACATAAAAGATAAGAGACAAAATACACTTTCTATGCTATTTACACAATCATACTTTACAAAAATATCGTACAATAAAAAAACTCCCTCCACAATAATTCATCATGGAGGGAAGTTCGGGGATGGTTTTCCATTACAATCCCCTCATCTTAAAAGGAAAACCAGGCATGATTCTTGGCCCTGCAAAGTGCTAACTTCTCGAAATTTAATCCCTTGGTACAAATGTTTTACAATCCGTCTCTTCACTACTCATTGCCTTTTTTCCTTTTTGGCTAACAACATAAATAGATTTCGCACTGCATTTATCCCCAGCGCTCCAAAACTTACAGTTATTTACTTCGCATAGAATTTCTTGAGCCATCGTATCACACCTCCTTGTCATTAGGATGAACAAAATCGGAAAGAATGATACTTTTTTAAAATTGACTATTACTTGCTGACAGCTTCGCCCTCTCGTCTAAAGAAGCCGAAAATCCCAACTGTTTGAACAATATTTGTAAATGCATTAGGATCGACTTCCTTAATAATTGTTTCCAAATCATATAATTCATAACGCGTAATCACAAGGTATAACATGCTTTTATCTTCTTTTGAATAGGCACCTTTCGCCGGAAGAATCGTAATACCTCGCACTAATTTTTGATGAATCGCTTGCTGCAATTCGTCCGCTTTAAGTGTAACAATCATGGCTGTCACTTTTTCATGACGTGTATGAATCATATCGATAACTGCCGTTGTTACGTATAATGTTAACATTGTATATAATGCATTTTCAGGCTCATAGATAATTCCCGCTAACGCGATAATCACACCATTAAGGAGTAAGAAATACGTACCAATCGGTTTATCTTGTAAACGTGATAGGACCATCGCCACAATGTCCATGCCGCCTGTAGAAGCACCCAACTTTAATGATAAACCGACACCAACACCCGCAATGACACCACCAAATACCGCATTTAAAATAATATCATTTGACACGGATAGCACTGGCAATATCCCCATAAAAATTGTTGCAAAAATAACAGAAACAATGCTATAAATGGTGAACCCTTTTCCAACTTTAAACCATCCCAATATAAAGACAGGAATATTGAATAACAACAATAGGATCCCCGTACTAACACGGATACCTAAAAAATCTGCAAACACACTAGATGTCAGCTGCGCTGCACCCGCAAAGCCACTCGCATAGACATTAGCATTAATCAAAAAGAAATTGAGTGAGATCGCCAATAATAAAGAACCGAAAATAACAACAAGTATCCGTTTTGCCTCGATAAAAAACATATAGACCTCCTACTCGTATGAATAAAGCAACGTTTTCGATGAACTAAACAACACTTTGCCCAAACTACGTAACATTTTCAGCAATTGCTCAACTATTCAACCTGCCTGTGTCGTTATTTATTATAGCTATTATAGCCATATTCAGCAAAATAAAGAAGATATCTTTCCCAATAGTTCATCATTTGGGAAAGTATCTTCTCATTCTTTATGCCATTTTCAACAATGCCTGTTCCCCAGTCATCCCTACATGAATGCCCAGTCGTTCTGCTTCCAATGTAACTGACTCTAGTGGAGCTTGCAGCAATTGCTCAATTGTCTTAACCCCAACTGCCCGCCCCGCAATGATTTTTCGGTCTTGTAGCTGTGTGTTTAGTAGCCCAACATCCAACGCGCCACACATAATATATCCATTATCATTAGAGACTGTTAATAAAGTCGTTTTCGGTAAACGCACTGTCACCGCCGTAAATGAATGACCTTCAATGTCAACAGATGCCGATGAAACCATCTTACCCGCCCCTTTCCTTTCTATACATATGGAAAGGGCTCGTAAGATGTTCATCTGTTACAAACGCATATCAAATAAGCGCTCTCGTTTAACATCATCTGTATCTCTAATCGCAGTAGGCTCAGATTTTTTCCCCTGATAATAATCGACTTCTGCTTTTCCAACTGCCTCTAAATATAATTCACCTAGTACCTGATCACCTTTATCATAAATCATAAGCGCCATTGATTTTTCACCGGCAATAATCGCCTGTACTTCCGTTTTAGTTTTAGCATTTGCCAGTCTCCTACTAACAGATGCACGCTTTTCATTTGCCTCTTCTGCTTTTCTTAGCTTTTCAGGATCAGTTGCACGCAATTTTTCCCGTTCATCTTCAGTTATCATTTCACCACGCGCAATTTTCTTAGCTGTTTGATCGGTAGCTAACTTTTCTACTGCTTTTTTCTTATCCTCCAATAATCTGCGCATTTGTTGCATTTCAGGAGATTGCTCAATAGATTTCTCTTTAAACAATTTATTGTTAGACTTTAACGTACCTTCAAAAGACTTTTTTTGGTGATCAATTAAACCTTTAACCATTTTCACATAAGTTGGACTTCCATTGATTTTCATACTTTCACCCTCTCGCATATAAAGTAACGTGACACTCTTATATACAATATCGGTTGTGTAAATTGTTTTTTCAGCATCAAAGCATTATCCCCGACTTTTATCCGGTGACACCAGAGCATATCTTTCCCATCTTCTGCTTTTCCAGCGGAAGTACATGATAACCGCGCGTGTCCACTCATCCGCTGTAATCGCTAGCCAAACACCGACGAGGCCCATATTTAATTCGAACACTAAAAAATAGCCCAACGGCAAACTCATCGCAATCATTGAAAATGCCCCGATAATCACAGGATATTTCGCATCGCCAGCTGCACGTAACGAAGAAATAACGATAATATTAATCGTCCGTCCTGTTTCTAGTAAAATGCTGAGCACTAATACAGATGCTCCTATTTTAATAATGTCCGCATTATCCGTAAATAACCCCATTAATGGGTAGCGGAATAGGATGACAAGCATTACCATCGTGACTGTAAATAGGAGCGCCCACTTTACACTGGACCAAACACTTGTATAAGCATTTTCTTTTTCATTGCCACCTACAAAACGACCAACGATAATCGCAGTTCCCATACCGATTGCAATAGCAAATAAATACGTGAACATGGAGATATTCACTGCGTACTGCCTTGCCGCTAAAGATTCTGTTCCTAAATACGTCACATAATATAAAAAGACAATCTGGCACCCTTGGTACATAACTTGTTCGAATGCAGAAGGTATCCCAATTTGTAATATTTTTTGAATATATTTTTCGATAATGTAATATAATAGCGCCACTCTATACGGTACTCCATCACTCGATAAAGCAACCAGAAGAATACGAGCAATGCTAGGAAACGACTTGCAACAGATGATATAGCTGCACCTTGTACGCCTAATTCAGGAAAACCAAATTTCCCGAAAATCAGTGCGTAGTTCCCCACTACGTGAAAAATATTCATTCCCACTGACACATACATCGTTTGTTTCGTAAAACCATGTACGCGAATAATTGCTGACAAGGAATTGATAATCGCTTGTAAGAAAATCCCTCCACCTACGATGACTAAGTACTTCGAAGCATGCTCTAAAACATCACCTTGTAAATTCATAGCAACCATCATATGCCTTGAAAATACGACGAAAATAACGCTCATGATTAGTCCAAAAGTTAAGTTCAACGTAACCGCTAATGCTGAAATTTTAGAAGCCTCAAGGTATCTTTTTGACCCTAGATATTGTGCTACAACAATTGCCGCCCCGTTCCCAACAACTTCAAGAATGAGAATAGCAATATGCACATACTGATTTGCCGCTCCAACGCCTGATACCGCGTCATCAGACACAGCGCTTAACATGAATGTATCCGCGATACCCATTAACATAAAAAGAAAAACTTCCAAAAAAATTGGCCACGTTAGATGAAATAAGTTCAGCTGTTTTACGGGACCTTTTTTTGCTGTGCCTGTTGCCATTCAAACGCCTTCTTTTCTCTATACAATTTTCAAATAAGCTTTCGCAATTCTATATTTTTTTGTTCCTTTACCTCATCAGATGCTAAATCATACTTCTTTAACAAATGGAAAACTTCATTTAACATCACTTGATCCAGTGATTCATCTAAAAACAGCTTACACTGTTCATATATGTCTTGTGGCAAAAATGTACTTTGTTCACTTAACTTATTTCTCACATCCTCAAGTGAATGATCTATTGTACATTTACTCATTACGGTATCCCCCATTTCAATAAAATATTGCTTTCATTATATCATGCTAGGTCTTTTTCAAAAAAGTTCGGGTAACCTCATGTATAATAGAGCCATACAATCGATTACATTGACAAATGGGATGTGATTCCTTGAACGACAAAGAACTGGAAGAAATAGATGATGATGAGCTACAAGAGCTTGTGTTAGAGGCGCAGCGACAGGCACTTGCTAACGCTGGGCAAGAGCCGCACAAGCCCAAACACCCTTTCCCTAAATGGTTATTTTGGCTAATTGCGGTGATGATGACCGTCAATACATTTGCAGTAATTTTTGAGGTCTTTTCAATTCCAGCGATTGAATTCGTCAAAGCCTCTGCACGATTATCGGCGCAAGATGATATTGCTACCTATAAAAAGTCCGTAGTTGTCATTACAACAGCCGACAGCAAAGGTACAGGATTCGCTATTTCCAGCGATGGAATCCTTTTAACAAATCATCATGTGGTCGAAGGAAATAACAAGGTAACAGTTTCTTTTCCAGATAAAGGTCTGTTCACCGCCGATGTCGTCCATACATACCCGTCCATCGACCTCGCTGTATTGCAAATAGATGGTGAAGATTTGCCTTATTTGGAGCTAGCGGACCACACAACATTTACAGATGATGAGCCTGTCTACTTTATCGGTAATCCTTTAAAATTTACAGGCATCGCGAATGAAGGAACCATTATTGATTATCACCAATTAAGTGATTGGAATGAACCGGTCATAATGATGAAAGCACCCGTTTATCGTGGGAATAGTGGAAGTCCTGTCCTCAATCACGATGGTCAAGTGATTGGAATTGTCTTTGCTACGTTAGATCATGAAACATACGGCAAAGTTGGACTCTTCGTCCCAATTGATGCGTACTATAACCAGCTGCTGGATGAATGAAAAGAGACTACCCACTATGAGAAGTCTCTTTTCCGATTTCATCAATCACGCCATAGTGTGATTGATAAATGGATTTAAAAAACAGGATATTGGTTAATCAGAAAAATAATTCTCCCGCCATTCCTTCAGTTCTTTTTCATTTAATTGTGCTTCGAGCGTTTTATCCCAATGCCCTAACAACGTATTCCAAACTCGTGCATACAGCACGTCTTCAGCCTTATTGTACAGTCGAAATTCAAGACAAAGCACATCGTCCGTTTCAACATTTGTAGCAGATACTATTTTAGAGATGACAATTTGAGCATTTCCTTCACTCGACTCTATCCCAAGTGATTGCAATGCGCTGATCGCATCTGTTTTGGCGAGAGATTTAACTGTCCAATCGGCAAATTCCTTATGATAGCGGTACGTTTCTTGTCCTTCCACTCCTGAAAGGCTCTCAACATCCCCCTTCAGAAAAGCTGCATGACACGGGCTATAAAGCGCCTTCCTCCTACCATCCTCCGGCTGATGTACAAAAATTCCACTTTCCAGCTGCTGCACTCCCGCTTCAGTCAATTCAAAAGAATCTACCTCAGTGTCAATCACGCCCGTCCTTGACATCTTTTCAATCAAATCATTGATAAACAGCTGTTCAACTAGTAATATGTCACTTAATTCTTCTGCATCAGCAATCGCTTCCGTTTGAAAAGCCAGTAGCATCATCTTCATCAAAATATCCATTTGTGTTCGCTTCACCGTTTGAAATGCAATTTCAATGGTATGAACAGGTAAGTCCCATGATAAAGAATCTAAAATCTTCACATTCAAGTCTTGCTTTAACTCTTTCGTTAACTGCCGTTTTAATTCTTCCATGCAATCTCCATCCTTGTTTCAGCCATTCAGTTATCTTGTATTCTACCATATAGAAAACCACCAAAGGAAAATCCATTCCCATGGCGGTTTACCTATTACTTATTTAATGCGTAGTTCTGTATCGCAATCGAAGAAGTGTGCGTTTGTTAGATTAAATGCAAGGTCAGCTGTTTGGCCAGCAACTACATTGAAACGTGCATCGACACGCGCTACAAAGTCTTGATTATCCACTTTTGAATACATAATAATTTCTGCACCCATTAGTTCAGCAACTTCAACAACTACCGAAATCTTCGTTTCAGGAGAAGAGTCAATGAATAGTGGTTCATCATGAATATCCTCTGGACGAATGCCGAGAATCACTTCTTTTCCAACATAGCCTTGGTCACGAAGCACTTTCAATTTTCCGCCTGGAACAAGAACTTTTACATCACCCATAACAAAATAGTCACCTTCAAGCTTACCATTTAAGAAGTTCATGGCAGGAGAACCGATAAATCCGCCTACAAACACGTTATTCGGCTCATCATACACTTCTTTAGGAGCTCCTACTTGTTGAATAATACCATCTTTCATAACAACAAGGCGTGTAGCCATTGTCATTGCTTCTGTTTGGTCATGCGTCACATAGACTGTTGTTGTTTGTAGACGACGGTGTAATTTTTGAATCTCTGCACGCATTTGCACACGTAGCTTGGCATCCAAGTTCGATAACGGCTCGTCCATTAGGAATACTTCAGCATCCCGAACAATCGCACGCCCTAGGGCAACACGCTGACGTTGACCACCTGATAGCGCTTTCGGTTTACGTGTTAACATATCTTCTAGCCCTAAAATTTTAGCTGCATTGTCCACACGTTTTTTGATTTCGTCTTTTTTCAATTTACGAAGTTTAAGGCCAAATGCCATATTATCGTAAACGTTCATGTGTGGGTATAGTGCGTAGTTCTGGAAAACCATTGCGATGTCACGATCTTTTGGTGGTACATCATTCACTCGTTTGCCACCGATAAAAAGATCGCCATCTGTTATTTCTTCCAAACCGGCAATCATTCGAAGTGTTGTAGATTTACCACAACCAGATGGACCTACCAATACTAGAAATTCTTTATCACGAATTTCCAAGCTAAAATCTTTTACAGAAACAACATCTTTATCATAGACTTTTCTAATATTCTTTAATTCCAAATCTGCCATTTTCTTTTCCCCCTCAGTATGTAAGTGCTTTCATTTACTATTAACAGCATACAATAGTTTAACTATTTGAGTAATGGTGAATATGCACAAAGATTCACATCGTCTTCGTGCATATTAACATATAGGGTTACTTTTTCGCTAATAATGCCAAATAAACAGTCATCGCTTGGTGAAATTGGCGAATATCTATACCCGTCTTCTCGAAAAAACGATCTAGTCGATATTGTAAACTGTTGCGATGCATATGTAAGGCCTTTGAGGTTTCCGATAAATTCAAATTACATTGCACAAACATCTCAATCATTTTTAGCGTTTCTTCATCATCCCTATATTCTTGTAAAATTGTTTGACTCATATCAGAACGGAAGTCTTGATCTGTTTGATGAAGTAGTAAGTAAGGGACAGCATCTATGTAGGTAACAACTGCCTTATTTGAATAGTTAAATACGCTCTTAGCCGCATCGAATAAAGAATGATAATGTTGAGCAATTCCCTCTCCGCCTTGTCGATAAGGACCAACAAAGAAATTGATTTTAACATATAAATCACTCATTAATAGGTCGATGATTTGTTCATAAGAAGTACTTTCTTCAACTGTTGCTTGTTCCTCAATAATAATGCCTTCATAGCCATTAGCCCATAAAATAGGAGCAGGTTTAGTAAAAAACTCCTGTACCGCACTCTTAAAGACAATCGGATCAACTTCATTTTTTTTAATCGAAAAGTAAACAAAACGATATGGGTTTTCCCATTTCAAGCGAGCTTTCGTATCAGTCTCATGGATAGCTGCACTCCACTTTTGTTCTTCATCCGTAGGTATCGGGATATTAATGTTGTAAGGAGTTAAAAAAGTGGCCAATAGGGATGCATCTTTTGTAGCCAGCTCATCTTCATGTATACCAATAATGTCATCATTCACAACAAACCACTTATATGTAAGATTTACATAATCCTGACCTTCCGTATACACAACGAGGGAAGGGTAGATTTTACGCAGTTGATTGATCATTGAAATACCTCCTTCTTTTCAAGAGAACTTTTGAAATATTTTTTATATTAATTTTACCATACTAATTCCTCCGTTCATGAATGATTGAATATAAAAATACCGAAGGGGATTTTACCCTTCGGTATTTTTATGATGAATTGCCACTTAATAGGCACCACTAATTTCCTTATGAACTTCATCCTTATAAAATTGTGCCAGCCTATTCATTTCTACTTCTGTAAAGCCTTCAACATTAACTGTCTGCAAATTATCTTCTACTTGAGCAACATTTTTGAAGCCTGGTATGACAGAGGAAATTGCTTCATGTTCTAAAATCCACTTCAATGCCGCCCGTGTCATATTTCCTCTATTTCCAGCAATCCAATTCACTTTGCTACTTAATTCCACACCCTTTTCAAAATCTATACCTGCAAACGTTTCTCCGATATTAAACATTTTTCCATGACGATTAAAATTTCGGTGATCATCCTCTTCAAACTTAGAATCCACATTAAATTTACCCGTTAACAGACCACTTGCTAATGGAACACGTGCAAGGATACCTACGCCCCGTTTCCCCGCTAGCGGTAATAAGGCTTCTATCGGCTTTTGGCGAAACAAGTTAAAGATGACTTGTAATGTTTGAACGTTTGGTTGTTCAAGGCAAAATAATCCCTCTTCAACCGTTTCTACACTCACACCGTAATGACGAATTTTCCCCTTTTCTTTCAAACGGTCCAATACACCAAACACTTGGCCATCCTTCAATATTTCCATCGGGGGACAATGGATTTGAAATAAGTCAATTTGCTCACGATTGAGCCGTCTTAAGCTATCCTCACAATACTTCGTCACCGTTTCCAGAGAATAAGTTTTAGGATCATGTATATCCCCTGCACGACAAAATTTTGTCGCAATATGAATATCGGTATGTTTCCCTCGTGTCGCTTTTGCTAAGAGCTCCTCACTATGACCATCTCCATACACATCTGCTGTATCGAAAAAGTTTACACCATTACCAATTGCATAATCCAGAGCTCTTAGCGCCTCTTGATCATCTGTTTTTCCCCAAGATCCTCCGATTGCCCAAGTCCCAAAACTTAGTTCACTTATCTTTAAACCCGTGTTGCCCAGTTGACGGTAATTCAATTTCAACACTTCCTCTTGTAATATTTCAAAATAAGGAGTCCTTATTAGTTTCTATTTTCATTAAGAAAAGCCAAAGATTAATGGCTTTGGCTTCTATAACTATATAACTCTATTTATTTTTATTGAGCACGTCAAATGCAACCGCACCTAATAAAACCAGACCTTTAATCGCTTGTTGCCAATCAATTCCGATACCCATAAGAGACATCCCATTATTCAATACTCCCATAACCAGTGCACCAATGACAGCACCGAAAACAGTACCTATACCACCCGTAAAGGACGCACCACCAATTACTGCTGCAGCAATTGCATCTAACTCAAACAAATTTCCTGCTTGTGGTGTTGCAGCATTTAATCGACCAGCGAAAATAAGTCCGGCAAGCGCAGCCAATGCACCCATATTAATAAAAACAAGAAACTTAGACCTCTTAGTTTTAACACCCGATAATTGCGCGGCTTTCGCATTACCACCAACAGCATAAACGTGTCGTCCATGTGCTGTTTTATCCATAAGAAAAGTATAGCCTATTACTAGCGCGACCAATACTATTAAAACGTATGGAATCCCTTCATAAAGCGCTAATACATACGTAAATAAGTTAATAATAGCTACTAATACTGCAAGCTTTGCAATAAATAATGGTAAAGGAATTATCTTAAAACTATACTTGATATCAGTTTTACGATGTTTCAACTCATTAATAATAAAGATAGCCGAAAATACAATTCCAATCAAAATACTAAATAGGTGGATATCGTCTCCTCCAAAAACATTCGGGACAAAGGATGAACTTAAATTTCGAAAACCATCTGGAAACGGCGCTAATGTTCGTCCTTGTAATACGACCAACGTGAATCCTCTAAAAATTAACATTCCAGCTAGAGTAACAATAAACGATGGTATATTTACATAAGCTACCCAAAATCCTTGCCAAGCTCCGATCAATGCTCCTAGAGCCAAACATAATAAAATCGCAACATAGACTGGTATATCAAAAGTTACAAGTAATACCCCAGAAACGGCTCCTATAAATGCAGCTACAGATCCTACAGATAAATCAATTTCACCAGTAATAATAACTAACATCATCCCAATAGCAAGTACTATTATATAACTATTTTGCATAATAATGTTTGTCACATTTAATGGCGTTAATAGAATCCCTTCCGTTAATATTTGAAACAGTACAATGATGCTAAATAATGCAATAATCATTCCGAAACGGCGCATATTACTTTTTAGAAGGTGCTTAATCTCTTCCATTTTTACAACCCCTTACTATCTGTCATGTATGTCATTAAGTTCTCTTGGTTAGCATCCACTTTATCTATTTCTCCTGTTACTTTTCCTTCATTTAACGTATATATTCGATCACACATACCTATTAGCTCTGGTAATTCTGAGGAAATAATAATAATACTTTTACCTTTTTCAGCCAGTTCATTAATGACCTTATATACCTCAAACTTCGCGCCAACGTCAATTCCCCGAGTAGGTTCATCCAAAATTAAAATATCTGGATTTGCATATATCCACTTCCCCAAAACAACCTTTTGTTGATTTCCCCCACTAAGATTCATGACTGTTTGATTAATCGAAGGCGTTCTAATATTAAGTCTTTCCTTGAGTGACTCCGCTTCAGTAATTTCCTTTCTTCTATTTAATATTCCTTTCTCCAAAATTCCATCTAAATTTGCCAATGTTAGATTACGTTTTACATCATCTATTAAAACAAGTCCGTACTCTTTTCTATTTTCTGAAACGTAAGCTAAACCACCCTTAATAGCTTGATCGACATTGTTAAAAGTTACTTTTTCACCATTTTTATAAAGCTGACCTGTTATTTTTCTACCATAGCTCTTTCCAAAAACACTCATTGCCAATTCCGTTCTTCCTGCTCCCATCAGTCCAGCTATACCGATTATCTCCCCCTCTTTTACATTCACATTTACATTATCCAATACTTTTCTCTCTGAATTAATAGGATGGTAAATTGACCAGTCTTTAATTTCAAATACAATATTTTCTTTAATATTACTAACTCGGTCTGGAAATATATTTGATAAATCTCGACCAACCATGTCCTTAATTATTCGATTCTCTGTAATTTCATGTTCCTTCATGTCATATGTATCAATTGTTTTTCCATCACGCAATATCGTAATACTGTCAGATACCTGCAGTAATTCTTTCAATTTATGGGAGATTAAAATAGAGGTCATACCTTGATCTTTGAATTCAAGTAGTAGTTTTAAAAGGTTGGCACTATCTTCCTCATTTAAGGCAGCTGTTGGTTCATCTAGAATTAGTAATTTCACTTTTTTAGAAAGTGCTTTTGCAATTTCCACTAATTGCTGTTGCCCTACACCAATATTTTTAATTTGCTCCTCTGGATCTACTTTCAATCCAACTTTTTCAAGCAATACCCTCGTGTCAACAATTGTTTTGTTCCAATTAATAATCCCGTTTTTCGTTTGCTCATTACCCAAAAATATGTTTTCAGCAATTGTTAATTCTGGAATTAAGGCTAGCTCTTGATGGATGATAACTATCCCAAGGTCTTCACTTTCATTAATGTCTTTGAATTTACAAAGGTTATTTTCGTAGGTTATATCGCCAGTGTAGGAGCCGTGCGGATGTACTCCACTTAAAACTTTCATTAGTGTTGATTTTCCTGCTCCATTTTCACCAATTAATGCATGTATCTCGCCTGATTTGACTTCTAAATTTACATCATTTAGTGCTTTGACACCCGGAAACTCTTTTATTATATTAGTCATTTTTAATATAGTTTCGGTCATTACACACACACCTTTACTGATTTTTTATAGAAATTTAGCAGTGTTGAGCATAAAAACACTGCTAAATTCTATACGTAAAATTATTTTAAATCAGCATCTGAAAAATATCCTGACTCAACAAGAACCTTTTGATAGTTACTTTCATCTACAGATATAGGTACTAACAAGTATGACGGGACAACTTTTTTCCCATTATCATAAGTTTCCGTATCATTAATTTCCGGCTCTTCTCCTTTAAGCACAGAGTCTGCCATGTCAACTGCCTTCTCTGCCAACGCTCTTGTATCCTTAAAGATTGTTTGAGTTTGTTCCCCAGCAATAATTGATTTAATAGAAGCAAGTTCAGCATCTTGCCCTGTAACAATTGGCATTGGATTATTACCTGAACCATAACCAACAGCTTTAAGTGAGGAAATAACACCACGACTTATACCATCAAACGGAGAATAGATAACGTCAATTTTCTCTCCAGAGTAATGAGCACTTAACAAATTATCCATCCGTTCCTGCGCCAATGAACCATCCCAACGTAATGTAGCCCCTTGTTTGAAATCAGTTTGTCCACTACGAACAACTAGTTTACCTTCGTCGATATAAGGTTGGAGTATCGACATTGCGCCATCCCAGAAGAAATAGGCATTATTATCATCGGGAGAGCCAGCAAATAGTTCAATATTGAAAGGACCCGCTTCATTTTCTAATCCCAATTGTTCTTCAATATACCTACCTTGTAATACACCAACCTCAAAGTTATCGAACGTAGCATAGTAACTCACATGATCACTATTCATGATCAAGCGATCATAAGAAATTACTGGAATCCCCTGGTTTTCAGCCTTATTCAATACTTCTGTAAGTGCTTCACCATCAATTGATGCGATTACCAGAATATCTACTTTCTTTGTAATCATATTTTCAATTTGAGCAACCTGATTTTCCACAACATCTTCTGCATATTGCATATCGACTTTATAGCCTAACTCTTCAAATTTCTCCTTCATATTATCCCCATCTTTTACCCATCTTTCAGAGGATTTTGTTGGCATTGCCAACCCAACAGTCTTTTTATCTCCCCCGGCATCCTTATCTCCATCATTTCCACAAGCGACTAAAGAAATAGCCAGAATTAACATCAACACAATCCAACTAAGTTTTTTCATTCTTCTTCCCCCCTCATTTTGTCTTAGACTTCACACAAAATCACCAATAGATAGCGCTTACATATACACTTGTAAATAGCCCTATCAAATACAAGGTTGTCCGTATAACAAATATGAAAGTGGTCCCCCTTGTACGTATAACTACTATAATACAAGTAAATAACTTTTGCAACAAAAATTTAAAGTTTTCACCTTATTTTGTTTTCTTGAAAAACATCAATATAGTGCAAATGAAAATGACAGCTTTTAAGATGATGTTAAAGCATAAATAAACATCATCATATTTCAACTGTCATTGCATAATTTCATCTTATTTAAATTTAGTATATTAAAATCCATTATTATTCATCTACAAATGATTTACTTTCTTTGTCGAACTTCTAACCATAAGCTCTGGCTCATATATTTTTGAATTTGCATTAAAAGTGTCTACATTGCTATTTCTCGACTTAACTAAACCGATGATTGTATCAGCAGCAAACACGCCCATCTCGCTTTTCGGATGCATAACAGAAGTTAACTTCACTTCTGATATATCCGCTAATAAGGAATCATCATGTCCTACAATAGATATATCATCTGGCACTTTAATATTTTTCATTCGTAATAGGTCCATGAATTTCATTGCTAGCTCGTCATTGTAACAAACTAAACCCGTAATAGATTTATTATTTTCGATTAGGATCTTCTCTAATTCTTCAACAGGTTTTGTATCTTTTTCCTCCGTATTATAAGTGATAATGTATGAAGGATTTATTGGTACATTATTTTGCCGATGTGCCTTCAAAAAACCTTTCATTCGCTTTATCCCTTGTGTATCATCAGTTTTAAAACAACCCACAATCTCTTTATGGCCTAATTTAATTAAGTGCTCCGCTTGTAAAAATCCACCTTTTTCATCGTCCATTACAATACTTATCGGCTCTAATTCATCATAGTAAGCGTTAATCATAATGTAAGGAATTGAAAGATGTTCAAGGTTTAAGTAATAAGTAATATTAGGGTTTGAATATGCACTTTTAGTCGGCTCAACAATAACGCCGTCAAATTGTTGAGACAGTATTTTTTCTAATATATTTCGTTCATTCTCATGATTATTATTTGTACTAAATATACTAACTTGATACCCCTCATCACTGAGCCTAGATTCCGCACCTCTTATAATAGATGGGAATATGTAATCCGAAAGATAGGTTGTGACGATTGCAATACTTTTTTGAGAACTTACTCCTTGGTTATTAGTCATTTTGCTTCTATCTGCACAAAACGTTCCAGAACCTTGCTCCCGATACAACCATCCCTCAAGTACTAAATCTCCAATAGCCAGCCTAACTGTATGGCGGCTGACACCAAACTCTTTCATTAATTCGCTTTCTGAACTAATTTTTTGATTTGGCGTGTATGTCCCATCAATAATTTTCGATTTCACTGCTCTTTTCACCATATTATATTTAGTTGTCATCTTTCACACCTCAGATTCACGTCAATTTGAATAAAATCAATTACGCCTCAGCGTAATTGCGTTGGGATTTTGAATTGTGCACAGCACAATTAACTTCCTTCAAAATCCCTAACATCCGCCGGAGGCTTAACTTGAGTCAGCAGGGAGTTTGAACTCCCTCTGATTGAAATACTTTTCTGGCATTCATCCAGCCACTTATAGAAGTGAGGGACTTCTGCTGAATCAAGTTAAAATAACTCATTCGTATATGTTAAACATAACATACTCATTACTGGTTTCACATTATTTCATTTATCTAAAACACAAAGACTTGCCATTAACAAGGCAAGTCTTTGTGTCAAACTGGGCCTTACTGCCAAACTGCCGCGCCCAACTTCAATTGACTTCTCAACTGTCTGACATTCGTATCCTTATCAATCACAACACATTCAATATTAGCCATATCCGCAAACTCATATAATTGTTCTACCGTAACATTTAAAGAAAATACAGTATGGTGTGCTCCCCCCGCATAAATCCATGATTCAGTTGCTTCAGCAAGCGAAGGTTCTGGTTTCCACAACACTTTTGCTACTGGTAAATTCGGTGTTTCTTCTGTCGTATGTTGTGCTTGCACCGCATTGACAACAAGACGATACCTGCCGCCTAATTCGATAAGCGAAGCAACAACTGCACTTCCGCTTTGTCCATCAAATACGAGCCGAGCTGGATCCTCTTTACCACCAATACCAAGAGGTTGAACAACAATTCGAGGCTTCGTTGCCGCAATTGTCGGACAAATTTCCAACATATGTGAACCTAATACCATTTCATTTTCGGGCTCCAAATGGTACGTATAATCTTCCATAAACGAAGTCCCTTCGTTATTGGCAATGACTTTCATCATGCGTAACAAGGCTGCCGTTCTCCAGTCTCCTTCTCCCGCAAAGCCATAGCCTTCTGCCATTAAACGTTGAGCCGCGAGTCCTGGTAGCTGTTTCATGCCATGCAGATCCTCGAAATTAGTTGTAAATGCATTATAATTGCGGGCTGATAAAAATGACTTCAATCCTAATTCAATGCGAGCTTGTTCTAAGATAGAGTCTCTGACAGCACCCGGCTCACTTGCTTCCGCAGGTAGTTCATATAACGTTTCATACTCTTTATACAAATTAGCAATGGCATCATCCGATACTGTCGCCATTTCCGCGACTAAATCTCCAATACCGTAATAATCTACTGTCCAACCAAACTTAATTTGCGCTTCTACTTTGTCACCATCAGTTACAGCAACGTTACGCATATTATCACCAAAACGCGCCACTCTAATGTTCGTACCTTCTGTCACAGCAACTGCCGTGCTCATCCAGCTAGCTACTTTTTCTGTCACGTCTTTATTTGACCAATGACCAACAACCACTTTACGCGAGATGTTCATACGTGTGCCGATAAACCCATATTCACGGTCCCCATGTGCAGATTGATTGGTATTCATAAAGTCCATATCAATTGCTTGCCAAGGAATATCGCGATTAAATTGCGTATTCAAATGAAGTAATGGCTTTTGCAAGGCAGCCAGACCCGCTATCCACATTTTTGCCGGAGAAAATGTATGCATCCATGTAATAACACCTGCACAATTTTCATCACTATTTGCTTCTAACATTACTTTCCGGATATCATTGGCATTCGTTAAAATTGTTTTAAACGCGATATTGTATGGAAGATTTCCATTGTCATTTAACTGTTTCGTAATTTCTCTTGAGTTATTTTCCACTTCCAGCAACGTTTCTTCACCATAAAGGTTCTGACTTCCTGTTAAAAACCAAAATTCATAGGGTTTAATTGCTAGCATCGTTATTCCTCCAATTAGTAGATTACTTTACTTCAGATCGAATGGCACGCAGTCGCTTCATTACATCATTTTCTCCACGACCAAAATACTCATGTAAAATCGAATACTCTTGATAGATTTTTTCATAGACAGCTACGTTTTCCGGAATCGGTGTAATGACCTCATCTTTAATACGTGCCATTTTCTTTGTCGCATCTAATATAGAATCAAATCCACCATTCGCAGCACCTGCAGCAACCGCACCAAACATCGCCGCCCCTAACGCTGGCGTTTGGAACGAGTCTGCCACTTTAATCACACGATTCGTAACATCCGCATAGATTTGCATGAGCAACTGATTTTTATGTGGCAATCCTCCACAAACGTATAGCTCATCGACAACTAATCCACTATTCGTAAAAGCATCGACAATTTTACGCGTACCAAATGCCGTTGCTTCTAATAGCGTTCGGTAAATCTCTTCTGGTTTTGTTTGCAACGTCATTCCAAGAAGTAGCCCGCTTAAATCAGTATCTACTAATGTAGAACGATTGCCATTCCACCAATCTAGCGCCAATAATCCAGTTTCACCCGGTTGATAGGCAGCCGCTTTTTTCTCTAGCGACTGATGAATATTGAGTCCTTGTTCTGCAGCTTCTTGTTCAGCTGAAGCTGGGACAGCATGATTGACATACCATTCAAAAATATCTCCAACTGCTGACTGACCTGCTTCATAGCCATAAAACCCTGGAATAATGCCGTCTTCAACGACTCCGCACATCCCCTCTACTTCCTTCTCTTCTTCACCTAGCAACAAAGAACAAATAGAAGTACCCATGGTCATCACAAGTTTCCCTGCCTCAGCTACCCCCATCGCCGGGACAGATACATGGGCATCAACATTGCCGACGGATACAGCCATTCCCGCATTTAATCCAGTTATTTTAGCCATCTCTTCTGTCAGTTCGCCAGCCTTTGTCCCAATAGAAACGACTTCACCGCGAAGTTTCGTATCCGTCAGATATTCTAAACGAGGATCGAGCGCTTTAAAGAACTCTTTACTCGGATAGCCATCTTTTTTATGCCAAATTGATTTATAACCTGCCGTACAGCTATTACGCACTAAATTGCCCGTTAATTTTGACGTTACCCAGTCAGTCGCTTCAACAAAGCGATCTGTTTGCTCATAAATTTCTGGTGCTTCATTTAAGATTTGCCAAATTTTTGCGATCATCCACTCTGAAGAGATCTTGCCGCCATATCTTTGTAAAAAAGCTTCTCCTCTTTGTTCTGCAATCTCATTCAATTTGTTAGCTTCATTTTGTGCCGCGTGATGTTTCCAAAGCTTTAACCAACTATGTGGATTGTCTTTTAACGCTGGATTATTCGATAAAGGCTCACCTTGTTCATCAATCGGCAACATCGTGCACGCCGTAAAATCGATGCCTAGTCCAACGATATCATCTGGATTGACACCCGATTGTTGCAAGACCGCCGGAATGGAGTTCTCTAACACTTCAAGATAGTCTTGCGGATGTTGTAAAGCCCATTCATAGCCCAACTGAATAGCCGTTCCAGGCAGTTTTTCATCTATTACACCATGGCGATAAGGTGTGACATGGTCAGCAACTTCCTGCCCGTTTGCTAATGAAACAAGTACTGCACGACCAGATTGCGTTCCATAATCGACACCAATCGCATATTTCTCAGTCATTTGTTAACCCCCTCAATTCTTTTGTCCGTAATAAGCTTTCGCTCCATGTTTTCGAAGATAATGTTTATCCAACAATGTTTGGTCCATTTCAGGTGTGTTTGGATTCAATTGGTACGTCTGTAAAGCCATTTTAGCGACTTCTTCTAACACAACCGCATTATGTACTGCCTCCTCAGGGTCTTTCCCCCAGGAAAAAGGTGCATGACTATGAACTAGTACGCTTGGTGTTTCATTTGGATTGATGTCTGTAAACGTTTCAATAATGACATTACCCGTTTCATGCTCATAAGAACCATTGATTTCATCCTCAGTCATCGCTCGCGTACAAGGTATTGTGCCATAAAAGTAATCCGCATGTGTCGTTCCTAAAGCAGGTAGACTTCTTCCTGATTGAGCCCAACTTGTTGACCAAGGCGCGTGGGTATGAACGACGCCACCAATATCAGGGAAATTTTTGTATAAGACAATATGAGTGGGCGTATCAGATGATGGTTTTAACTTACCTTCTACTACATTCCCGTCAAAATCTACAACAACCATATCCTCTTTTGTCAACTCATCATAAGGTACACCACTTGGTTTAATGACAATAAGACTATCTCCCCTACTGATACCGCTTACATTTCCCCATGTAAACGTAACTAAATGATGTTTAGGCAATGCTAAATTCGCATCTAGCACCTGCTGCTTCAACTCTTCCAACATGTGTACTCCCACCTTTCCAGAACCAATATGTACGTACATCTTATTGTACTTGTTTTCATAATAATACAAAACGTACGTACAATCAATGAAATTATACTTTTTTACAGATAAATTTGAATATCTAAGCATTAAATACGCGAGTATACTTAAATAGTACGAAAGCATTTTACAGCAGCTCCAACTCATCAATAAGTTAAACATTATATGGCATATCTTCACTTCACCTAATCGAGTCAATTTCATAATTGCTTCTTCTTCGAGTAAAGACGAATGATTTTAAAAATTATCCTGCTATTATTCGTCAATATAGAGGGCCACTCTCGTTGATTGTAGCGTAAGGTGGCGACTCCAGCGGGAACAGCGCGAGCTGAAGACCCTGCTGGAAGAGCCGTGACGAAGAACGGCTTTTGCGACCGAAAAGCAAAGCGTTTGGGAGCACCTGGGTAGATGCCTTAATTTCTACAAAAAGACGTAGAAATATGGCAAATCGAACCCTAAGCTGTTCGATTGGCTGATGCCGTGCCCGCGTAAAGCGTCCACCTGAAGCGGAAATCAACATTGTTCGTGTTACCTGCTTAATTTTTCTATTATGAAATTGATTCAATCTACAAACAAAAAAATAACATCTACGTACTCATCACACTTAACTAAGTGCAATTGTACATAGACGTTACCTATTGTTATTTATTTCACTATCAAATCTTCACTTCTTGCCCATTTTCAAGATCGAGGGAAATTCCATTATGAGAAATAGTTAACCCCTCTCCCTCAACAACTAAATAACTAACCGCATCTCTTTCTAGGTGAACCTTTAGCAATCTGCCTTGGTATTGCAGATGAAATTCGAGGGAATTCCATTCATCTGGTAGTGCTGGCGCGAAGGATAGTCCACTTTCTTTCACACGAAGACCAACAAATCCAAAGACAATGGCAAGCCATGTACCGCCCATATTCGCCATATGCAAACCGTCTTTCGTGTTTCCATGTGTGTTATCTAGATCGAGTCGAGCTGTTTCATTAAAATAATTATAAGCTTTCTCTTTATAGCCTAATTTAGATGCCATAATGCTATAGACACAGCTAGATAATGATGAATCATGTGTCGTAATTTCCTCATAGTAATCATAAGAATTTTGCATTGTTTCAAAATCCTGTTCGTCCTCTAATAGAAAATGCCCCAACACAGTATCTGCTTGTTTACATACTTGATACCTATACAATGTTAACGGATGATAATTCAACAGAAGTGGGAATTTATCTTTTGGCGTATTTTCTAAATCCCAACGCGCCTTTTGTAAAAAGCTATCGTCTTGTGCATTTATTTTGTATGTTTCATCATAAGGGAGATACATCTTCTCACCTGCATCCGACCATTCCTCTACTTCTAGTTCTGTCAGTTCTAATCGGTTAACTAATTGTTGGAGATCGTTGCTATCCTTTTCTTTTAGATGACGATATACCTTAGCAGCCCAAAGTAAATTATGCTTGGCCATGACATTCGTATAGTAATTATTATTCACAATACATGTATACTCGTCCGGACCTGTTACACTATCAATTCTAAATTGACCTTCATGCATATGACCTGTATCCGCCCATAAACGAGCTGTTTCAAAAAGAACTTCAGCCATATAATCCTTTAAAAACATCTCGTCCTGCGTGACTAAATAATATTGAATATAGCTATACGCCACATCTGCACTAATGTGATACTGAGCTGTGCCTGCCGGGAAAAATGCTGAGCTTTCCGGTCCCGTAATCGTTCGCCATGGGAATAGAGCGCCTTTTGTATGCCCTAAATCCTTGGCTCTTGCTCTTGCACTATCTAAAATGGAATAGCGGTGTAACAATAGATTTTTTGCAATTTCAGGATTAGTCATTAAGAACACCGGGAACATATAAATTTCAGTATCCCAGAAATAATGACCTTCATAACCTTCACCTGATAATCCTTTTGCCGCAATATTGCTAACCGGATCTTTTCCAACAGACTGCAATAGTTGGTACAAGTTAAAGCGAATTCCTTCTTGCAAACGTGCATCTCCATCTATCGCTACATCCGATTTGCTCCAAAAACGATCTAAATAGTTTTTTTGCTCTAGCAGAAGTTCCTCAAATTTTGTTGCTGAGAGTTGCTGTTGAACTGCAACTGCTTTATCGACAACAGCTTCACCATGTCGTAGTGTATCCGTATACACACTATACTTGGTAAAGTGAATCGTCTCATCGCCTTCAAATAGATAGGTTTGCTCCACACCACTATCTGTTGTATTACTTTCATACTGATAGTTTTCAGGTGATACCTGCGACGAAGCTACACAAGCCACTTCCAGTTCCGTTTCATATGTGCGGTTTTTGACAATAATCCATTGCTCCTGCTGTCGAGCTTCTATTACATGGAGCCGCTTCGCATGACCCGAAGCAATTCGTGGATCCGTTTTATCGACAAAATTAGAAACGTCACCATTCACAGTTGAAATCACTTTAATTTGTTGAATCGGACTTACAGGAACGATTTTAATATCAACCGCAAGTAATTCCTTTGTGATAAAAGAAACGAGCCGTTTAAAGTGGAGCCGAACTTCACGCCCTTTCGATGATTTCCAATGAATGATGCGTTCAGCAAATCCTTTATCCATATGCAATTTCCGTTCAAAGTGAATGACTTCCCCTTCGAACAAAGAGAAGACTTCATCATCTAGCCAAATTTGTACCGATTGCCCATCAATTATATTGACTATTTTTTGCTGTATGTCAGGGAATCCATGTAACTTCTCCCCGTATTGCAATTCTATTTCATCATGAAAGGCATTTATGTATGTCCCTCGAATCGATTTATATGTCTGTGGATAGCCTTCTTCAAAATTCCCTCGTACACCTAAATAGCCATTTCCCAAAGACAACAGGCTTTCATTTTGCAAAAGACTGTCATTATCCAGCTCTGACTTCGTTAATGTCCAGCTCATGCTTCTCACTCCCTATTTCTTGCTCGTTTTTCTTTATAACAGTTAATAATTTCCCCAAAAATCAACTGGGAAGTGTCGACTACTAAATAATCTGCTTTGCCCAACTGTTCAGCTGACCCGACACCTACTGAAAACATCATTGCACCATTAATTGCCTCTACCCCAGCTTCTGCATCTTCAATTCCGATGCACTCTTCATAGGATACTCCTAAGAAATCAGCAGCCGTCGTAAACGTTTCAGGGTCTGGCTTACCTTTTTTCACCTGTGATGCATCGACAATATAGTCAAAGTAATGTGCAAGTCCAAGCTTATCTACTATATTTTTCGCATTATTACTCGCTGAACCGAGCGCGATTTTTATTTGATGCTCTTTATTTTTTTGTAATAACTGCTCGATGCCAGGTAAAATATCATCTGTATTAACGGTTTCCACCAACTCTAAATAATGGCTATTTTTTTGATTAGCCAGTCTGTCCTTTTCATCACTTGCTAACGCCAAAAGAGAAGGCTTTAAAGCTAAAATTCTCTCCAAAGACTCCATGCGGCTAATTCCTTTCAGCTGTTCATTAAACTGACGGTCAATCGTTATCCCGAGTTCCTCCGCCAGTTTTTTCCATGCCAAAAAGTGAAATTCTGCCGTATCTGTAATGACGCCATCCAAATCATAAATAAAAGCCTTTGGGTATTGTGACAATGTTCTCTTCCTTTCCACTCAGATCATTCGAACGCTTTGTCGTTCCATTAACTGATGTTCCACATAGACATGCTGTCGTTCCAGCTTATTGTCTATCAAATCTTGCAGTAATAATGCAGCCACCTTGCCAATTTCCATAAAGTTTTGTCGGATAGTTGTCAACTGCGGCTGCGTATAGGCACTAATGACCAAATCATCAAACCCCGTCAGCGAAATGTCCTCTGGAATCCTTAAACCGGCCTCATTGATTGCCTTCATGACGCCAAATGCCATTAAATCACTAAAGCATAAGAAGGCAGTCGGTTGTTTCGTTCGCAAATATTCCTTCGCCACTTCATATGCATTTTGCTCAGAAAATTGAGCGTAAAGCACTTTATCATCACTTAATTCCAATTCTTTTGCTTTAAAAGCTTGCTGCACGCCTTTCATACGCTGTACATTGACATAAGTTTCCTTCGTCCCAGCCACAACGACTATGTCACGATGATTATGTTCCAATAAATGAGTAGCTATTTCCTTACCAGCAACCGCATTATTAATCGACACACTGCCGATCAAGCCATTATCCGTTTCCGTCATAATATCGAGTACCACACACGGTATATTCGTTGTGATCAATTCCTTATAATAAGAATCATCTATCCGAATTCCCTGCAACAATGCCCCCCCAATATTGCGTTCACGGCAATATTGAACATAGCTTTTTTGCTTTTGCTCCTGCGAATCAATTAAGTAGATCGACAGTTCAAACGGACTCGCAGAAACTGCGGAATAAACCCCTTTGAATATATCAAATGCATTATTATCCTTTTCATTGTCATTAAAAACACCTGATGAGATTAAGCCAATAGTCATTTGTTTTTTTGACGATAGATTTTTAGCGATGACATTCGGTGTATAATTCAATTCTTTTGCAATTTCAAAAATCCGTTTCTTCGTTTTCTCACTGACATCTGGATAATTATTAAATGCTTTTGATACAACACCAATGGATACGCCTGCTCGCTTCGCAACATCTTTTATCGTCGTCACTTGACCGCTCCTTCTCCAATTCCTTTAATAATATGCTTTTGTGCAAGCACATAGAAAATAACAACTGGAATAATGGTTAGCATCAGACCTGCCATCGCTAAATTCCACTTAATCGTAAACTCACCAAAAAAGTAAAAAGTAGATAGAGGAATCGTTCGCAGCCCTTTATCCGTCAATGTTAAAGAGGGTAATAGATAATCATTCCAAATATTAATGACGTTTAAGATCATCACCGTCACCGTAATTGGCTTGAGCATCGGGAAAATGATTCGCCAAAACACTCCGAACTTTGAAGCACCATCTATTGTTGCCGCTTCCTCTAATGTAATCGGAATGGACTTAATGAAACCGTGATATAAAAAGACCGAAATACTTGAACTAAATCCCACATGCATGAAAATTAACCCTTCGCGTGTATTGAACATCGGAATATGTAGTTCATTCGTGATCGTCCCCATTAATTGCATTAAAGGCATCATCAATGTTTGAAAAGGAATGAGCATAGTCGCAATAAATGTCATGAAAATAATTTTACTGAGCGTATTATCTGTTCTAGCTAACATCCAGGCAGTCATGGAAGATAGTACAACGATAATGAGGACTGAAAGTATAGTAATATACAAAGAATTCCCGAGTGCGCTTAAAAAACCCATTTTTTCCATCGCTTCAGCGTAAAATTGAAAACTAAATTTCTCTGGCAATGCTAGCGCATTGTCATAGAGTTCTTGACGACTTTTAAAGGAGTTGACAATGATGATATAAATAGGAGATAAGAAGAAAAGAGCTGCAAGAAAAAGTAATACTTCCTTTGAGTACTTACTAAGCATTTTCATCACATTTCTACCTCCCTTTTCTTCGTAATATACACTTGAGTCAGCGTAATAGCTGCAACCACAAAGAAGAAAATAATTGCTTTCGCTTGACCAAATCCATAATTACCATAACCAAAAATTTCATTATAAATATTCATCGCGAACATTTCTGTCGAATTTGCTGGACCGCCACCTGTTAACGACAAGTTGACATCGTAAATTTTAAAGGCAGAGGATAATGTTAAAAATAGACTAATTGTAAATGCAGGCATTAGTAAAGGAACTGTAATTTTTTTGAAACGTTGCCAACCTGTTGCTCCGTCGATTTTGGCTGCTTCAATAACATCGTTTGGAATGCCTTGAATTCCCGCGATGTAAATGATCATGACGTATCCCGCCATCTGCCACGTAAAGACAAATACCATTGCGTATAAGGCGTAATCCATATCCATCAGCCAGTTGAAAAATAATCCGTCTAGCCCTGTGATACTACCGATTAGCGTAAAGACATCTAAAAATATAAATTGCCAAATATAACCAAGAATTAATCCGCCGATTAAATAAGGCATAAATATCATTGTTCGTGCCGCATTCGCTATTCGAAGTTTTGATGTTACAAGCACTGCAGCTGTAAGGCCAACGATATTCACTGAAATAACAGCTAATATTGTAAACAATGTTGTTATCCATGTAGATTTAAGAAAACGTGCATCGTCGAATAGACGTAGGAAATTGTCTACCCCTACAAACACTTTGGGATTTGCCGCAATTCCATCCCATTCAAAAAAAGAGTAATAGATCCCTATTATAAAAGGAATGATTACTACTGTCGTAAAAATAACTAATAATGGAGCAGTAAATAACAAATACCAGCCTGTATTTCCTTTTTTCATCACGAAAATCACCGCTTTCTCGTAGATATACTAGCTAAACTTATGAGTAGTAATGTGAGTCCAACGAAATTACCTTCTAGAGAAGAAATCCCTATTTCATAGGAATCCTTTGTCTGTAAAGAATTACTGGGCATACTTCTCCAAGTATGCCCAGCTATTCACCGTCTGTTTATCATTATTTTACTGCATTTTTCCAAGCGTCGTCTAACTTGTCAATCAATTCTTTCCCTGTCATATCTTTAGACAAGAAGAATTCTTGTGCAGCAGGTGTAAAATCATTTGGAACAATATTCGCTGGGAAGTAGTTTTGTGCCCAAGGAATCGTTTGTCCTTTATTCGAAGCATCTAACACATCTTGTGATAGTGGATCTAGATCACCAGCGTCAATATTCGTTAATGCCGGTACAAATCCGAACTCTTCTACAATATAACGGTGACCAATTTCACTTGTTGACATCCAATTTAAGAAGTCATTGGCTGCTTTTACTTCAGCTTCGTCTTTTGTACCATTAATTGCCCAGTTATTCCCCACACCGACAGCCATTTTGTCATTGCCCAATAATGGGAATGGTAGCATACCTACTTCAAAATCGAAATCGAATTCTGAAAGCATTCCGTAAGCCCAGTTTCCTTGGTGAATCATTGCTGATTTACCCGCTGCAAAATCACCGATTTCTTTATCATACGTTACATCTAGTGGACTAGGTGTATTGTTTTTAATTGTTTCCATGAAATCCCCAAACTCTTGGAATTCCTTTGTATCTGCCATCGTTACTTCACCACTTGTTAATTTGTCGATAAACGCGTAGTGGTCTGGTTGGATAGAGAATGGATAGTTACTAATATGACCGATTAAGAAATAAGCGTCTTTTGCAAGACCAAGTCCGTTAATGCCTTCAGCATTAAATTTCTCCATTGTTTTCACAAAAGATGCATAGTCAGCTACATCTTCCGGCTTCACTAAATCTTTGTTATACACTAAGCCAAATCCTTCAACACCGTATGGAACACCGACAATTTTGTCGTCAATCTTCAATTCCATACCCGGAGCAATATAGCTCACGTACTCTTCAGACGATAAATCATACACATACGATTTCAATTTTTCAGCTTCCAATACATGTTGAAGGCTAAAAATAGATGGTCCTTGGTTACTGTTCAAACGAATTTGTAGTTGTTGGAAGTAGTCATCACCTGTTGTTCCCCAAACTTCTACTTCAACGCCTGTTTCTGCTGTATATTCTTTTGCAAGCGCTTCTAGCTGATCAGAAATTTCAACTTTACTTTGGAAGATTGTAATTTTTTGATCAGTTACCTCTTCCGGCTTGTCAGTGCCCCCAGTGCTTTCTTTGACCGGTGCTGTTCCTTCATCCTTCGTGCCACCACCACATGCAGCTAAAAGAAGTAATAATGCGATAAGTAACAGACTACCAAATGTTCTTTTTTGTAATTTCATGTCAATTCCTCCCCTTCTATTTTGAACTTCTATAGTGAATAAAATGAGCAAGTCATTTTATAACTACCAAAATGGTTAACACTTAATAGGTACTTCTACATAATCATCACATATATACACTGTTCCATCCGTTTCAAACTTGATTTGTTCGTTGTTGGTTACATTGACAGTCAACATAGATGATGTGATAACAATCTTGACAGGTTGACCACGCCACTGGATTGTAAACGCCATCTGTTGCCAATGCTTGGGTATTCTTGGGTTTATATGCAGTTTCCCATCAACAAGTCTGATGCCTGCAAAACCAAAGATTGCCGATTTCCAGATCCCACCGACAGAGGCAGCATGAATGCCATCATCAGATGTATCCATCAGTGGGCCCAAATCGATTTCACAAGATTTTTTAAACAAGGAGTAAGCTAAATCTGTCTTGCCGAGATCATTGGCAAGTATGGCATGTGTTACTAAGCTAAGTGATGAGTCATGCAATGTGCGCGGTTCATAGTAATCGAAATTAGCCTGTTTAACAGCCTCTGAAAGGCGAACATCTTCCTGTAAAAAAGTTTGTTGTAGTAAGTAAAATAGTATCAATGTGTCTGCCTGTTTTGTTACTTGAAAAGAATTGATTTGCTCAGGATTATAATCTCGATAAATCGTCCTTACCTGTTGCTGGTTTTTATACTTTGTTAGGTCAATTTCCGTTAGCTGCAAATAGGTGTCATCCTGTGGAATAACTAAATCCTCTTCACGTGGATTTGGTAAAAAAATTTGCTCTACTTTTGATCGCCATTGCTCGTAAGCATTCGTTAGATCTAGTGCTGTCGTCATTTGTTGAAGAAGAGCTGGATTTTCATGCTCAATCTTTTCATAATAGCGAATTGCAAGTTTCATATTAAAATAGGCCATATAATTCGTAAACGCATTATTATTGACATGTTCCTTGTATTCATCAGGACCAATGACATTCGAAATCTCGTAGTGCTGTTTCTCTTCGTGCCATTCAAGACGGCTCGCCCAAAACCTTGCCGTATCAAATACCATTTCATAACCGTAGTGTTCCATGAATAACTGATCACCTGTCACACTATCGTATTGATAAACAGCAAATGCTATATCTGCTGAAATATGCTGTTCTATAAATCCCGACCAAATTTTCGTTTGTTCGCCAGTTACAATATCAATATCTCCCCATACGGGCGTTACTTCACCATCCGTCGGCCAAGCCATTTCCCACGGATACATCGCACCTGTATAGCCATTATCGGCAGCTTTCTTCCGAGCTCCTACTAGACCATGATAGCGATAGAGTAACAGCGATTTTGCAACTTCTGGGTTTGAGAAAGTAAAAAAGGGTAGAATGAATAATTCTGTATCCCAAAACGAATGCCCTTTATAGCCTTCTCCACTCAATGCTTTCGCAGCAATCCCCATTCGATCATCATGTGCAGGTGTCATAATCGTTAAATGATAGAGTGAAAAATGCATGGCTAGTTCATCAAAGTTATCATCACTCATAATTTCAATATTATAAGCATTCCAGATTTTGCTCTGCCACGCTTCTTGATGCGAAAGGAATAGTGAATCATAGCCTTTAGCTGCACAATTTTTTAATTCTTGTAAGGAAAGGTTGCGTAGTTGCTGAAGATTGTACTGTGCATTGTCAATTTCCTTATCCCGGCTCGTATAAACCGTCGTTAACTTTTCCATGATGAGCGTATCAGTTGGCTGGAGATTAACGTCATATGTCAGCCATACTTTTCGCCGGCTCATGTTCATCTCAGGAATGTCAGGGCTTTCTACACCGTTTATAAGTATGTTATGAGTCGTATTTATCACAATATCAATATTCGATTCACTTGTTGTTTGGATTAACTGTATAAAACGATTGTCAAAGATCCTTCGTTCCCCTTCAATGCAATGTTGTGAGCCGGAATTAGTCATTTGGGCATTGATACCTGAGTCGAATGCAATGTGAACAGGATGCGTGAGACTTTCAATTTCCATTGTCATGCCGATTAAATGCAGATCATCTAGCGAGACAAAGCGTTTGAATAGAAAACGCAATTCTTTCCCTGCAGGCGAAGTCCATTCAAAGCTTCTTGTCAGCTCAGCCGTTTTTAAATTTAATTGGCGTATGTATTCCTTTGTTTCTCCAAATTCAAGACTAAATCGTTCTCCATCTATACGTAGATCAATCATTGTAATATCTGCTAAGTTCGGTAACTCAGTTACTTCATTCTCCTGCGCTTTATTAAACGTACCACTTACAAACATATTCCTTGTTTCTTTACTATATGGCTCCTCCATTGCAGATCGCAATCCCATATAGCCATTGCCGAGATACATGATTGCTTCATTTTTGCCAAGTGTATCAGGAGAAAAAGCTATTTCTGAAACAATCCAGTTTTTAAGCTCTTCTTTCCCCCGCGAATAGTCCATCATGTTATGGCTGCCTCCTTTTACGAAAACGTTTTTGTTACAGAGTAAAAAAATCTATTTTGGTTACGTTATCTATTTAAAATTATTTACGAAAACGTTTTTGTTTCGGATTAAAAAATAATAGTTATACTTTGGTTGCGCTTACACCGATAGTATAGATGATGATTTTCTTATTGTCAATCACTTTTTTATTTTTCGATAAACTAAAAAAAGAACGCCTATATACATTTGTAAACAAGCGTTCCCTATAATATATTATTATTGTTCGTCAACAAACCCTGGTTTTTTTAGCATTCTAAAGATATTTTTCTTATACTCTTCTACCCCTGGCTGATCAAAAGGGTTTACCCCTAGCAAGTATGCGCTCATCGCACAGGCAGTTTCAAAGAAATAAATAAGATAACCGATATGATAAGCATCATGCTTGCCAACTTGGAGTAGAATAAGAGGAACTCCACCCGCTTCATGCGCTTGCATCGTTGCTCGCAATGTAACTTCATTAATTTCATTCATTGTTTTATCGGCAAGATAGTTCAATCCATCTAAATTATCAGTAGATGTAGGGATTGCACTGTCTTCTACGGATTCCACAAATTGAACAAATGTTTCGAATAGCTCACGTCGCCCATCTTGCACATATTGTCCCATCGAGTGTAAATCGGTTGGATACGCTACAGATGCTGGGTAAATCCCCTTGCCATCCTTACCTTCACTTTCGCCAAAGAGTTGCTTCCACCATTCGTGGAAAGTTGCAAAGCGTGGAGCAAAGCTTGCTAAAATTTCTATATTGAATCCCTCATCTAACAAATGATTACGTAGTGCTGCATATTGATATGCACTATTTGAGGAAATATCCGCAGTAGAAAACTCTTGTACAGCGTCTTTCGCTCCTGCAAGCAATTGCTTAATGTCGATTCCTGCTACTGCAAGCGGTAGCAGTCCTACGGGTGTAAATACTGAAAAACGACCGCCTACATCATCTGGCACAACAAAAGATGCAAATCCTGAACGATTGGTCAACTCTCTCAATGCTCCGGCTGATTTGTCCGTAATTGCAACGATTCTTTCGCTGGCTGAAGTCCCATAACGCCCCTCCATATACTCCAAAAGGATTCGGAAAGCAATTGCCGGTTCTGTCGTTGTTCCTGATTTTGAAATAACGATAACTGCAACTTCTTTGTCACTGATATACTGTAACAATTGTTTCATATACGTGCCACTTAAATTCTGACCCGCGAAGATGACTTCAGGGTCATCCCCACTTTTTTCAAAATAAGGAGAGAGTGCATCTTGAACTGCTTTTGCACCCAGATAAGATCCCCCAACACCGATGACAACAACCACTTCAGCAGCTTTTCGTAGCTTTTCTGCTTCCGCTAAGACACTTTCCAAATCATTTTCCAATGCATCATTCGGAAGATTACGCCAACCTAAAAAGTCGGCACCTTTAGATGTTCCGTTAGCCATATCGCTATGAAACTTTTTCACTCGTTCTCCAAAAACTTTCTCCAACTCACTTATCGCCGTCAGCGACTGATTAAGTGCTACAGGTGATGCCATTTCAACATTCCTCATTTCATTTCATAATGATCCAGCTATGACTTTTTCTACTATCGCCATGACATCCGTTTTGATTGCCAATAAACGCTCGTCACTTTCTGCTTGTGTGTCTGCCTTTACACCAAAATAAAACTTAATCTTAGGTTCTGTTCCAGATGGACGGATGGCAAACCATGTCCCATCTGCTAGTTTAAATTTTAACACATTTGCTATAGGTAAATCGAGTGAATGCTGAATTCCTGTCTTTACATGGAAGACATAGCCAGCCGAATAATCTTCAATAATCGCTATCGGTTGGACAAACCCACTTTCAAATGATGCCGTACGGAAATAGTTCATGATTTCGTCAATCTTTGCCATTCCTGTTTTCCCTTTTAGCTGAATTGACTCTAATTCTTCCAGATAAAATCCATATTGTTCAAACAATGCATGTAACCCTTCCAACAGGGTTTGGCCATTTGCTTTGTAGCGAGCAGCAACAGAGGCTATTAAAACTGAAGCCTGGACAGCATCTTTATCCCGAACAAAATCACCTATCAAATAGCCGTAGCTCTCTTCGTAACCAATTAGAAAAGTTGATGCTGCATTTCGTTCAAAATCCAACACTTTTTCACTAATAAATTTAAACCCTGTCAGTACATTTTGCGTTTGAACACCATAGCTGTCTGCAATTGCACGACCGAACTCTGATGTAACAATTGTTTTAAGCACAACACCATTTGTCGGTAGTATACCTCGCTTCAATTTGTCCTCCAACAAGGCATGGACAAGTAATGCACCAATCTGATTGCCTGTTAAAAAAACATAATTATTTTGTGCATCCCGAACAGCCACACCCATTCGATCCGCGTCTGGGTCTGTAGCAATGAGTAAATCAGCTTTCACCTTATGACCATATTCCAACGCTAAGTCAAAGGCTTGTGCCTCTTCAGGGTTCGGGTACTTGACGGTTGTAAAATCAGGATCCGGAATGGCCTGCTCATTAACCATCGTTACATTAGTAAATCCAGCAACCTCCAGCCCTTTAGAGACTAGTTTTCCACCAGCTCCATGAAGTGGAGAGTAGACAATCGTTAATTGTTTATCGAGCTCACCATTTAATAAAATTCTATCCAATTGCTTTAAATATCGATTACTCATATCGTTATCCAAATAAGTCAATAATCCTTCTGATAACAGACTGGCTTCTTCCATGACCTCTACTGAAAATAGATTCTTAATACTCTCCGCATAAGCCGTAATCGCAGTTGCCGCCTCCAATGTAACTTGTCCACCGTCTTCTCCATACACTTTAAATCCATTATATTCCGCTGGGTTGTGACTTGCCGTAATCACAACACCCGAAAATGTATTCAACTCCCTAACCGAGTAGGATAGTAATGGAGTCGATTGAAGTTCATCAAACAAAAAAGAGCGAATACCATTAAATCCAAGAACTTTCGCCACTTCAAGACCAAATTCAGCCGATAGATGCCTAGAATCATAAGCAATGGCGACACCCCGATTTCTAGCGGCTTCCCCATGACCTTTTATATATAAAGCAAGCCCTTGTGCCGCTTTCCTCACCGTGTAAATATTCATCCGATTTGTCCCAAAACCAAGTTCACCACGTAGACCTGCTGTACCAAATGATAAGTTTTTATAAAAACTATCTTCTAATAATGCTTGATTATTTTCTTCATTCAACAACTGTTGCTTTAGTGTCGCTTCTAAGTTTTCTTGATGTAACCATTTTGCTGCCTCTACTTGCCATGTCATACAAAAAACCTCCTAAACAATATGTAGGGTATATTATACAGGTTCAAATAAATCAACCAATAGTAGTGACACAGCTCCTAACAGAGTTGAATCTTCACCAAGCGTCGTAATGACTACTTTGGTTTGCTTCGCCTGTGGCGTCAAGGCCCGCTTTTCAATCGTTTTTACTATTTCCGGCAAAATAAGTGACCTTGATTTTGTAACCCCGCCACCAAGCACGATTTTTTCCGGGTTAATAATATGGATCAGATTAGTCAAGCCAATCCCAATAATCTTTCCTGTTTCCTTAAAAAGAGCAGCAAATTCCTCATGTCCACCAATGGCATGCTCATACATTTTTTCACCTGTTAACTGCTGTTTCATACTACTTTCTTGTGCTATCGTTTTTTGGGCTCGCCTGACAATCGCAGGACCTGTTATAAATGTTTGTAAACAGCCTCGATTACCGCATTCACACACTTCCCCATGCAGATCAATCGTCATATGCCCCACTTCACCTGCAAGATCTTGTGCCCCGTGATAGAGCTTTCCATCAATGACAAGCCCAGCACCTACACCACGACCAATGTTGACAGCTAACATACTATCGACTTTATTTTGATTACCAAACCAGGATTCACCTAGTGCCATTGCTCTGGCGTCATTCTCCACTTTAACACTTAACATAAATTCTTTTTCAAGTTCTTTTTTAATTGGGATATTTGTCAAACCTAAAATAGGTGCAACTAAGGATGTACCTGTTTCCACTTCCACAACCCCATGCATCGCTACTCCAATTCCAATGATTTCCCCCATAATCATTGGAGTAGATTGCATACATTCATGAATACAATCTTTTAAAATCGTAAGATATTGTTCATTTGTAATCGGTACTGTCAGCTTACTTGAAGAACGCTGAATAATACTACCTGTTAAATCAACAAGAATACAGTCAATTTTTGCCGGTCCAGCATCCACTCCAATAACGTAAAAAGCCCGATGGTTAATGAGCAACATTGTTGGCTTTCGACCACCCTGAGATTCACCAAGTTTACTTTCAATAACAATTCCCTGTTCAATCAATTCTTTTACATTACTACTTACCGTTGGGGGCGTTAGTTTTGTATCCTTCGCAATTTGTGCTCTAGAAATAGGTGAGTCTGTCCGAATTTTATTAAGTATAATCGATTTATTAACAGACTTCATCCATTGGAATGTACCTGGTCGCATCAGAAAACTCCCTTCTTTCAATCTAGTGTTTACCTATTATGTAGAAACGCACGGTGCCTGCGGACCACAATCCAACTCCGATAATTAATTAACTTAATTAAATGATATCACATCTTCAATACAAAAAAGATAGCCCGTCATTCAAAATTCGAATAACAAGCTATCATTTTTTACTTGATTCAACTTTTTAAACTGAAGACACTTATCTCTTCATTAACCCATATTATTTTATTTCGCGCACTTTTCAACACTTTTAGCCTTTAACAGACCCTGCCAACAAGCCTCTGACAAAGTATTTTCCTAGGAAAATATAGACCAATAAAGTCGGTAAAGCTGCAAGCAATGCGCCAGCCATTTGTACATTCCACTGGACAATTTGACTGCCCGATAAGTTTTGCAACGCAACCATGACAGGTTGCTTCGTGCCCGTAGTAATCGTTACAGCAAACAAGAATTCATTCCAAATATTCGTGAACTGCCAGATTGCTACAACAACAAAACCCGTTATAGATAGAGGGATAATAATATGCCTAAAGATACCTAAAAAGTTTGCGCCATCTATTTGCGCAGACTCAATCAGCTCATCAGGAATACTTGCGTAAAAATTTCGGAACATCAGTGTCGTGATCGGTAAACCATAGACCACATGAACGAGGATGAGCCCAGGAATCGTATTATAGAGCTCAATCGTCCGCAAGAATTGAATCAATGGAATTAAAATACTTTGATAAGGAATAAACATTCCAAATAATATAAACGTAAACAGCGCATCCGATCCTCTAAACTTCCACTTTGATAATATATAGCCATTCATAGCGCCCAATAAGGCAGATAACAATGTGGCAGGGATGACCAAGTAAAAGCTGTTCAGTAAGTTCGGAGCTAAGCTGTCGAAAGCCAACTTGTATGAACTAAAATCGAGTGCTGTTGGTAATGCCCACATTTGGTCAATCGACACCTCTTGAATTGGCTTGAGGCTCGTGACAATAATGACATAAATAGGTGTTAAGAAAAGGAGTGACACGATGATTAATAAAGCATATTTGATGAAGCTTGATATTCGGATAGAAGCCATTAGTTATCACCCTTTCTACTATTCCATAGGTATGGAACAATAAATATGGCTACTAACAGCAACATAATGATTGCGATGGCAGCGCCATTTGCATAATAATTTCCTCTAAATGTCGTTTCAAACATATACAAGCCAGGTACATCTGTTACAAAATTAGCACCTGAACCTGTCATCGCATATATCAAATCGAATATCTTCAACGAAATATGCGCCATAATAATGACAACACTCATGGTGATTGGGAGTAGTAGCGGTAAAACAACTTTCATATAAACTTGAAACTCCGTTGCTCCATCCATTCGAGCCGCTTCTCGTAACTCATCGCCAATACCACGCAATCCTGCTAAATACATCGCTAGCGAAAAGCCCGTCATTTGCCAAACTGCAGCGATGACAACTGCGATAATGGCAGCAGGTAAGCCAAACTCAATGCTACCCCATTTAAAGCCTGCTAAAATAGTCGTATCCGTATACCATTTAGGCTGTATACCAAACAAATTAAAAAATTTATTAAAGCCAGTCGATGGATGCAATAACCATTGCCATACCACACCTGTGACAATAAAGGACAATGCCATCGGAAATAAAAAGATGTTTCTAAATATAGATTCTCCTTTTGTCTTCTGATCAAGTAAGATGGACAGCACTAAACCGAGCAAAATGACGACAGCAATAAATAAAATCGTGAAAAATAACGTATTTCGTAAATCTGCCCGAAAGCGGAAATCATTAAATAAGTAGAGATAGTTTTTTAGACCTGCAAATGAAAAGTCAGGCACAATGGTATTATAATTACTTAATGAGATATACCCCGTCCAACTGATAAATCCATAAACAAAAACAATAATAAAAATGATGGAGGGCAGTAAAAAGACCATTGCTGTTAACTGATCTTTTGAAAGTTTCTTTTTTCTCTTGCTCTGCATTTCTTTCTCCATATTACATCCTCCTCAGTTTGAGGCTTCCATCATGCTAAAAAAATAAGGTGCCGCCAATCAAAAGGCAGGCACCCTCATTTTTTTACATATCTGGTGCTGCGTTTTGTAGGGCATCGACAAAGTTTTGTACATCTCTTTGTGTCACAAAAATATTGACCGCTTGGTTCGCTTTTGTGACGAAGCCTTCAGAAGCAGCTGACCCGTGTGCAAGACTCGGGAACAAATTCGCTGTTTTGAAATCTTCAATCGTATCCTTCCCATAGGCATCATATTTAGAAGGATCTGCATCGACCCGCGCTGGGATAGAACCCTTTAGAGGATTAAATGCATCTTGACCTTCAACTGAGCCAAGTACTGTTAAGAATTGTTTTGTAGCCTCTACATTTTCAATGCCTTTTGGCAAACCAAATGTGTCTGTAATAACTGCAAAGTCACCAACTGTACCTGGAAATGCAAAGTAACCAAAATCTTCATTTGTTACAAGCTTTAAGTCATTGACGAAATAACCTTTCGCCCAATCTCCCATATTAATCATCGCTGCTTTTCCTTCAGCCACTAGCTGAGCGGAGTCTTGCCAGTTACGTGAAGCATGGTCTTCATTGACATAGTCAAGAATTTCTCCGAATTTCTCCGCTGCTGCAACAACTCTTGCATCAGTGAAATCAATTTCACCAGCGAATAGTTTAAGATAATCATCTCTTCCCAATTCAGCAGCTAAGACGTTTTCAAAAATTTGTGTCGCTTCCCATGATTCTTTATCCCCCAGTGATAGCGGGACAACGCCAGCAGCTTGTAATTTGTCAGCTACTGCAAAAAACTCATCTAATGTTGTCGGAACTTCAATTCCGTGTTCCTTGAATACTTCCATGTTATAGAAGATGACATTTCCACGGTGAACGTTAACCGGAACCGAGTAGATATTGTCGCCATTGCTGACCATTTCAATTAATGCATCCGGGAATTTATCCATCCATCCATTTGCTTCGTATAAGTCATTGAGTGGAGCCATTTTGTCAGCTGCAACCCAACTTTTGTTCAATTCTTCCCCACCATGTACTTGGAAAGTTGACGGTGGATCATTCCCTTGCATTCTTGTGGCGAGCACTGCTTTCGCATTTGTTCCCGCTCCACCAGCGACTGCCGCATTTTCTATTTTGATTTCAGGATGAAGCTCGTTAAATAGGCTAATCAGTGCAAGAAGTCCGTCTTCTTCTCCCGCACCTGTCCACCAACTAAAGATTTCGACTGAACTCTCCTCACCCTTGTCCGCTGAAGTATCCTTAGGCTTGTCAGTTGAGCCCGGATCCGAGGTTGACTCTTGATTTGAATCTGATGTACAAGCTGATACGACAAGCGCAAGTGCGAGTAATACAAATAAGCCAAAAAACTTCTTCATAATGCTACCCCCTCTTTTCTATTGATAACGCTTACATTTAATATTGTATGATGATTCTGATATATCAAGTTATAAAAAACCTGTACTTTTTTACGTTTTCCTTCACTTTTCAAAGATACTATCTTGAAATTGTCTTGGTGAGCTATGAAAATACTTTTTAAACACTCGACTAAAGTAGTTAGGATCTTTGTAACCAACCATGAAACTAATTTCTTTTAGTGAATAGCAATTTTCTTCAATGAATGATTTAGCACTTTCCATTCGTGTTTTCGTTAAAAATTCAATAAAAGTTTCATCAAACTCTTCTTTAAAAAGATTAGAAAAGTAGTTAGGACTTAAATTGACAAAATCCGCCACCTCCTCTAGCGTAATATTTTTTGCATAACGTGCTTCTATATAGTCCTTTGCCCTCATCATTGATTGTTTGGAGTGGCAATAATCGTTCATAATCATACAGCAGACATTCAAATACGTATGCCAATCCTTGTCAGACTGTAAGGAAGAAATAGAGCTACGTACTGTCGAAATATTGCGCTTCGAAAAAATATTTTGTATCCGAAAATATAAGTTTTCCTTATCCGCAATAGTTAATAATACTTGGTTGTCTGAATAGGTCATAATAGTTTCATCATAATTGCCCTTCTCTACACCTTGTGCAATTTCGGCCACAACATGTACATGCCCATTATACTGAGGATTTTCCTGTAAAAAGCCATACGTACTTTTATGATTCTTTTTCAGCTGAAAGCTCGCCGTGTAAGCTTCGCGATATGATAACGATAGACTGTCAAGCGAGTCGAATGCATGTCCAATACCAATAAATAAAGGAGCACTTAGCCCCATTTGGATATTTCTTACCGCATTTAGTTGCTCTGCCTTTTGGATTAAATCGTCGGAGAGCACTAGGACAACAATCACATCATTTGCTTCATATAGAATGAATGGATGATGAAGCTGCCTGTCAAACTGCTGTCTGATTTGCAGCACATCATAGGTCTCATCAGCACTAAACACCAAAAAATAACTAGCCTTCATTGTCGGGTATAGTTGCTTTTGCAAGTCAACTGTTTCTTGATCTATCAATTGCTTTATCAATCTCCTGATGAACCTTTCTTTTAGCAATTGCCGTTTTTCCTCTTCAATTGTCTCTTCATGTGAAATTTCTTTCCGCACACGAAGCAACGCATGACTGATTTCCTCTTTTTTCCCCGGCTTTAATAAGTAATCCTTAATACCATATTGCATAGCCTGTTTAGCATATTCAAAGGTATTATAGGCCGATACTAAAATGAATTTAACAGAAGGTTGTGCGGCGTAAATCTGTTCGATTGCCTCCAAGCCATTTATACCAGGCATTTTGACATCCATAAAAATAACATCCGGCTGCATCTTTTCGGCTAGCTCAATCGCCATGCGCCCATTTACTGCCTCTCCCACAACGTCCATATCACTAAAATTCTCGCGGATAAATTTCTTCATCGCCTGGCGTTCAAGTAGCTCATCATCAGCGATTAAAATTCTCATCAATATCCCCCTCAAACATTTTAGGTAATAGCAAACGGACCATCGTCCATTGCCCTTTTTCAGATTCAATTTCCACCACATGCTTCGTTTGATAAAACAGCTGTAAGCGTCGAATAACATTCGCCAATCCGATACCTGTTGAGTGCCCTACATGGTCATCTCTAACTGCCACGGGCGATAATAAATCTGCAATTTTTCCGGGTTCTATTCCTCCGCCATTATCTTTTACCTCAACGATGACCTGATCAACGATTTGTCGAACTGTAATAGCAATCATTCCCCCATCCTCACGTTCCTCAATACCATGAATAAATGCATTTTCAACTAATGGCTGCAGCGTTAAGCGCGGTATTTTCATAGCCAGGCAGGTTTCGTCGACTTCTGTGATAAATTGAACACGCTCGGAAAAGCGACTTTTTTGTATATTAAAATAGTCTTCAACAATCGCCACCTCATCTCCCAACGTCACATGTTGATCAATTTCACCTAGACTATGTCGCAATACAGCCGCGACCGAATCGATAAGACCCGAAGTAGCATCTGCATCCTCTAAATATGCCATTTTTGATACAGCATTCAACGTATTAAACAAAAAGTGCGGGTTGATTTGATTTTGTAAATGCTTTAACTCCATCTCTTTCAACAATTGATCTAATTCAGATTGATCCCTTATTTCCTGCACCAAGCCATGGATATTAGAGCGCATATGATTAAAGGCGTCTCCAAGTACCCTTAACTCATCATTCGATTGAACTTCAATCGGCGTTCCAACCAAATCACCTTTAGCAACTTCCTTCGCTGCTCGAGATAGCTTATTCAACGGACTCGTGATGCCGTTAGCAAACCACAGCGCAAAAAAGATAGCAAGCACAATCGTCATTAAAAATAAATAGAAAATAAATGTGACAAAGTTTCCATTCCGTACTTGTAAATCTAAATAGAAAGACTGATAAGCTGTCAATTCAACATCTATTAGCTCAAGAGCCGATTCTTGAATGTAACCGGCAGCAATACGGGCTTCCTCCAGATGAGCTGTATACTTTTCAATATCCCCTTTCAATACAAATCCTATGGTCAGCTCACTCTCATGTAAAAATGTATCGATTAAATTGATATAATTTTTTACTTTGATCTTTTCGATATAATCGAATGCCTCTGCAAGTTTTTCTTTGTCAGTGGCAAGTTGCTCTTTTTTTGCAAAGTAATCTTCAGCATTTTCCTCCTCCGGCTCAATAACATACCGTTGAGTAAACGCATACAATTCATTGGATTTTTGAGAGATCGAATTGAGTAAAAGAAATCGTTGAAAGCTATTATCGTAGTTATTAATAAGCTCTTTTGAACTGACAAAAATAGAGATGGCGGTCACCTGAAATAATATGACGAAAACAAAAAAGTATATGAATAACTTACCGCGAATAGTTTTCATCTATCGTCCTCCCGCAGAAATGTATCGGAGTTCTCTTTCTCTACGACGATTGTTCTCGTGAAAATTTCATTTTCCAATAAGCTATGCTGTTGCAATTGAATCATCACTTCAATAGCCTCAAAGCCCATCTCCTTTGGATATTGAGCGATTGTCGCATTGATTTCCCCCTTGCGGATCAACGCTAATGTTTCCGGCAAAATATCAAAAGCTGTCATATAGACATCCTTATTCGGAGCAATTTCTTGTAACCCTTCTACCATTCCAATACCATCTAAGGCACTAAGCCCTACCAAGACTGTAATGGAGGGATGTTCCCTTAACAAAGAGTACGTTGCCTGAGCTGCCCCAATTTGAGTAATATTGGATTCCTGCATTCCGACAATATGAATACGTCCTGTTGTTTGAATCGCTTCCTTAAACCCTTCCAGCCTCTCTTGCTGATTAATCGAATCAAAGCGACCTGTTACAATGCCTACATATTGTTCTCCAGTCGTATTGTTAATCACCGTTTCCCCCGCAAGCTGACCAGCATAGAAATTATCCGTTCCTACATAAGCTTTTCGTGCGCTGCTTTTAACATCGGTATCGACAGTTAAAATAGGAATTCCACGTTCCACACTTTTTTGCACTAGATCCACAAATCTTTTCCCTTCAACACCTTGTGTAATAATGCCGTCCACCTTCACTGAAACCATTCGATCTATTAACTTGAGTAGTTGATCATTATCAGCCTTTAGCGGACCAACATATTCCAAGTAAATATTATGCTTAGCCGCCGCCTCTCTTGCCCCCTGCTCAATAAGGCGCCAGTACTCATTATCAATTTCCTCGGAAACTAACGCAAAATGATAGCGGTAATCATTCGATGGGACAATCTTTTCCTCGATATAAAAGGTTTTATAGCCATAAATATTCATACCAATAAAACTTATAACGAAAAGAGTTCCTCCAAGAATCAACAATATAATTTGGGGGGATTTTTTCATGATACACCAACTTTACTTAATATTCTCTCAATCTATTGTCTAGCGAATTGTGACTTTTGGCAAGCATTCATTCAAAAAAAAGGAAATAGCCCTCCTATATTATTCAACCATAGGAGGGCTACTCAAATAAAATCAGCTATCAAATTTAAAATAGATATCTTGCCAAATAAATGACTAGTGAAACTGTAATTGCACTAATTAATGTAGAAAATAAGACAATTTGTGCTGCAAGATCAGGATGATTATCATATTCTTGTGCAATTACCGCACTGTTTACCGATGTAGGCATTGCCGATCCAATCAATAAGGCCTGTGCTACGATTCCATCCACTTTGAATACCAATATAATAGCTAAAGCAATCATGGGCCCTACAGCTAATCTAAGTAATAAACTATAGTAAACTGAGGATAATCCTGCTTTAAATTTAATCTGAGCGACTTGAGCACCCAGTGTAAATAAAGCGAGTGCAATCATAGCGTCAGCAATATAATTAGCAGGCACCCAAATAAATGACGGCACCGTAATATTGAATACATTTGTGGCCACCCCAGCCAACATCGCATAGAGCACCGGCATTTTGAAATAACCAAGTGCAGCCTTCAATTTCCCTACTTGCACCGCTTGAAGTGAAAAAATACCATATGAAAACAGAAAGATATTTTGTAAGGTCAGCATAATCACTTGAATTGACATGGCTAACGGATCACTTTTGAATACTAAATCATTTACGGGAACACCGTAATTACCCGAGTTAAAAAACATGACACTGTTTGAAAAAGTTGTCTTTTCTCCTTTTTCCAACCGGATTACTTTTCCCACAAAGTGGGATATACAATAAAGAAGCACGACATAAAGTATGAAAAAGAGCAATATATTTCCGAATAAGCTTGCAGAAATTTGTGTGCTATGTAACTTAACAAAGATGAACCCCGGTACGAGAAAGTAAATATTCAATCTAGCTAATGTTTGTAAGTTTAGACTAAATTTCAATTGCATTATAAATCCAATACCCATAATCACAAAAATAGGTAACAAAATCTCTTTTAAAATAACAAATAATTCTACCAAGTAGCCCCCTACCTTCTAATTACTCCTTGAGTTGCATCCACACTTGTTCATATACTTTTTTCAACGGTATTTGATGCTGTTCAGCAATTTTTTTACACTCTTCAAATTCTGGAGAGCTTTGAATGACCTGTCCATCATAAATACCTTCCTTCACCGTAACTGTTCCCCACTTCGTCGTTACGGTTCGAAATCTTCTTTCAAGACGATGCACAGATAACGGATAATAGCGTATACCTAATGTCGTCGTTTGTGTAAATAATATATGCTTCATTTTCTCAAGATTTTCTTGTGAACAAAGCAATTGAAGCAGCGTTCCTGGTCTGTTTTTCTTCATATAAATGGATGTATAGTAAACATCATTTGCACCAGATTCAATGAGTAAATCCATCAGATAACCAAGCACTTCTCCTGAAATATCATCCAGATTTACTTCCATTTTGAACATTTCGTGATCGATGTGTTCATGATTTGGAGGATGCTTGGAAGCCATCATTATCAGCCCTCTTCCTTCTGTTGTGCCAAACGATGAATTAAAACTGCACTGAATGCCCCACCAAATCCATTATCAATATTGACGACACTAATGCCGGAAGCACAGGAATTCAACATCGTTAACAGGGCAGCCATGCCATTAAAGCTTGCGCCATAACCAACACTTGTTGGTACAGCAATTACAGGATGTGAAACGAGTCCGCCTACTACACTAGGAAGGGCACCGTCCATTCCAGCCACCACTATAGAGACTGTCGCCTGCTGAATTTCTTCTATATTATCAAATAAGCGATGAATACCAGCTACACCCACATCATAAAATCGACGGACTTCACAACCGAATGCTTCAGCAGTAATTGCAGCTTCTTCAGCGACAGGTAAATCTGATGTACCTGCACATACTACTGCAATGTACCCCATTTTAAATTCTGGTTTTATTTTCCGCTCGGAATAAATAATTTGTGATTGCTCATCGTATAATAAGTCGGTATGCTGTTCGAGCACTTCCGTCGCTTTCCCTTTCGGCATACGTGTAACTAATACAGCATTCCCTTTTGCTTTAATCGCTGTAATAATCGCAATAATCTGCTCGACAGATTTCCCCTCACCATAAATCGTTTCGGGAAACCCTTGACGCTTCTCGCGATGATGATCAACTTTAGCAAATCCTAAATTTTCGTAGGTAGCTAACTTTGCCTTCGCCTCTTCTACGCTAAGTACCCCTTGTTGAACTTGTTTCAAAATGTCTTCCATCTACTCCACTCACCTTGCCCTGTTTAATTTTGGTCAAAAGTACTTAGCTAAATCCCTAGAAATATTCACATATTTCTTAAACGCTTCTGCGTATACATTATGATTTTGTTGGTTGGGTTTAATAATTGCTTCAATCGGAATATTTTTCCTGATATCTTCAAATGAATCTACTTTTTCAATGGCGACTAATGCCGTCCATGCCGCTCCCCACGCCGCGCTATGATGGCTTTCTGAGAGATAAACTTCTTTTCCGAAAACATCAGCCAACATTTGTACCCAGAGTGGAGATCTAGCGAGTCCACCATTGACAAAAATCTTCTCTGGTTCCCCTGCTTGGCGTTCCAATGCTTTTCCAATATGATATAGATTATACGTAATCCCTTCCAATACCGCACGAACTAAGTGTTCTTTTTTATGTGTAATTGAAAGTCCAAAGAAGTTGCCTTTTGCCTCCTGATTCCATAGTGGTGCCCGTTCTCCATTAATATAAGGTAAAAATAACAAACCTTCTGCCCCTGGAGAAACTTGTTCCGCTTCAGCAGTTAATTCTTCAAAACTTCCTTCATACTCAATTAGTTCCTTCAACCATTGCAAGGCAATTCCACCGTTATTTGTAGGACCACCGATAATTGACAGGTCTCTTGTAAATGCATAACAAAAAGTCTCTTGCTGCTCACTGACCTGAAAGCCAGTAATCATTTGTCGTATCGCGCCACTTGTACCCGCAGATATCGCCACTTCACCTGGAGAAATCGCACCACTTCCAAGATTCGCTAATTGACCATCTGCAGAGCCAATAACAAATGGCATATCACTTGAGATTCCCATCTCATTTGCGATAGCTTTGTCGATTCCAGTTAATATTTCCGTTGGTGGAACGATTTCGGACAACTGCTTGTTATCAACCCCAGCAAGCGCCAATGCTTGTTCATCCCAATCGAATGTCTTCATATTAAATAGGCCTGTTGCAGATGCCATCGAATAGTCAATAAGTCTGCGACCAAACCACTTTTGAATGATATATTCTTTTGCCGACATAAAATAGGTTGCTTGCTGATAGGACTCAAAAGCTGTTTCCTTCATCCACAACAATTTACTGAATGGCGACATCGGATGATTGGGTAACCCCGTTTTAGCATAGATCTCATCACCATTTGCTTTCTTTAATGCTTTCGCTTGCAAATTACTTCTGCCATCCGCCCAAATAATCGCTTGTGATAAGGGTTCGTAATTCGTATCTACGCAAATAAGTGAATGCATAGCACAAGAAATACCTAACGTTAACAGTTCTTCTGATTTAATATTCGCCTTGTTAATGACATCCTTAATTGCCCCGACAGAAGATCGTTCCATTTCAACCGGATCTTGTTCAACCCAGCCTGGATGCGGATAATGGGACGTAATCATTCTTTCCGCTTCAGCCACTAATTTACCGTTCAATTCAAAAATTACCGCTTTAGCACTTGTTGTACCAATATCAAGTGCAATTACAAGTTCCCTCGACATGTCTACTCTTCCTTCCTATGTAAAAAAGTCATTTAATATAGAAAAAGCTTTGGATTCTCCTCCAAAGCTTTTCTACTTATCTCATAACACCGCTTAAATCGTCATACTTCCAAATCCGCCATCCACTCGAATAAGCGCTCCTGTAACAAAACTTGATGCACGCTCAGATGCAAGCCAAATAACCGTTCCACCCAATTCTTCTGGTTCACCGAATCGATTCATAGGCGTATGGCCCATAATCGATGCAATTCGATCTTCACTTAAAATTTTACGATTTTGTTCTGCTGGGAAGAATCCTGGAATAATCGCATTGACCCGAATGCCATGAGGCGCAAATTCACGCGCTAAAAACTGTGTCATGCTATTAATACCCGCCTTTGAAACAGAGTATGTAAATACTTTTGACAATGGCGTTGTCGAAGACACAGATGATATATTAATAATGCTTCCTGTACGTTTTTGTTCAATCATACGCTTCGCAAATACTTGCGTTGTTAACACAATTCCTTTTAGGTTAACATCCATAATATGATCCCATTCTTCTTCTGGAATGTCGAAAAATGGTGTCGGGCTATTTGTACCAGGAGCATTCAATAAAATATCCCAGCCGCCTGACCACGCCTCAATTTCCTTGGCAACATTTTCTAACGATTCTTTTGAAACGACATCTGCCTGAAAGGCCTTGGCAATTCCGCCGCGTTCTACAATTTCCTGTGCTACTTTCTCAGCTGTTTCTAGATTACGACCAACAATTGCTACTTGTGCGCCTTGATCTGCTAATCCATTAGCCATTGCTGATCCAAGTACACCATTTCCACCTACAGCAACTGCTGTTTTCCCCGTTAAATCAAATAAGTTTTTCAATTATATTCCTCCTTGATATTTCAGACCAAATTTCCGTTTTCATCAAACTTCAGTTCATATAAGTCTGTTATTGGTGTTAAAAAGTCATTGCTTTCTACCTCAGTTAACAATGCTTCTGATACTTCAATCTCACTCAGTTCTAGTGTGTTCTTAATGCGAACCATTTTAACTGTCGTAAAATCCAAAATATTACATGTTTTAATGGCTGCTTTCAACGCTTGTTGATCATTTTCCAATGTTGTTGCTGCCTTTGTTGGGGCAACAACTGTTGAAGTAAGCCCGTTCGCATAAGTAGCCGCCCAATCCGTCTTGTCAATTAAACGACGTGTCGTAAAGTCAGCCGTTCCTACGCCATTCGCATTTCCTTCTGTTTCAGGTGTCAAATCTAGTACAACCATTTTATTGACGACAGGTCCACCATGCGCATACGGTGTTGGATAACGCCCCGTGATATTTGGATCCATGCCATCTCCACTAATGTTCTTACCAATTTCATCAATGACAAGCACATCAATATTGGCAAAATCAATTTTCGGTAATAAGCTTTTAGCTAACTTTTGTAATTCTGTTTCTTTTTCTTCAATTTCATGCGGCAACAATACTTCAACTCTCGCAACTTTATCAAAAGCATTTTCAATGGTTCCAACGCCAAAAAGGATGGGCATTTTTTCAATAATCATAGTAGACATTTCGATAATATGTTTTCCCATATGCTCAAAGCCTAATTGATGGCAGGCTTCAGCACCCTTTTGTTTTCCTAGCCCAATCGCAATCATTTTCATAATGCCACTCTCAACCGTTCCTCTGAAAGCCGTATGCGGTTTTATCCGATTGATAACGACAATCCCGTCAGCTTGCGAAGCGAGTTTATCAATGTAAACTGGTAAACCATTCGGTAATTTCCCAATTTCAATTACTTCCATTGAAGAACGAATTTCTGCATGAACAGTTTCTTCCGTGACACCCAAATGTGCTAACACAGCTGTTTGTCCTTCGGCAGATGCGCCTCCATGGCTTCCCATACTCGGTACGATGAATGGCTTTGCACCAAGCCCCTGCAAAAATTTCACCGTGCGTGCTGTAATCTCAACAATCTGGTCAACGCCCCTGCTTCCGACAGCTACAGCTATTTCCATTCCAGGTTTAACAGTTTGTCGAATTCGTTCTTCCTCCAACAATGCTTGCAGTTGCTCACCAGCATTGTCCAATTGTTCTTCATTAAAAGTTTGTCTTACTTTCACCATCTTCGGCAATGGAATATCTTTTAACAATTGTTGAATAATATCCATTCAATTCACTCCTATTTATTATGATAAAAAATATGCTTAGTTGGATGAAAGCCCTTCCAACCTTTAATTTGTTTAACGACCAAACTAATAACTAATTATAGAATAGCATTTAACTGAATTTTCGTCAATAATCATTTCTTTTATAAGAATCCCATTTTCACTTTTCATTTAGTTGGTACAGTTTTCGAAATCATACTATAATTAAGTCACAGATTTTCCAACTAGGAGTGACCTAATATGAATCAAATGGATATTTTTTCAGCGAGTTTTAAAATACATCATCTTACTAATTTAAATACATATATCTTAGATCGAAACGGTGAATTTGTTTTTCATCATGAGATTATTTCTATTCCCGCTTTCATGCCTGGGTCTAAGGATGAGGATATATTCAATTTTTATAATGAAATGACACAGAATAATCAATTGTACATTTTTACAAACGAATGGGGCTTGTATTACTTAGGTTATTCTTTTTCACTAGAAGCTGATTACAGCATCATGATTGGTCCCTATCTTCAGTTAACGCCTAATCTACATCATTTAGCGAAAACATACCAACTGAATCATAATAACAGTGAAGATTTAAGTATTTTCTGCAATCAAATTCAGCTAGTAGGAGCGGAAAAGGCGTTGAGTTTCGCTAGCCTACTCCAACTTTTCAATATAATTGTAGAAAAAGATGTACTGCCAAAACAGATTGAACAAAACAAAGATCATGCCGAAAGTAATAGTTCAAATCAGCAATATAATATCATTGAGGATGTCGGTAATATCGTTGATTTAAGATATAAAATAGAAGCAGATTTCTTACATGCAGTTGAACTAGGCGATAAGACTAAAGCCCTTGAATTATTTGGCCCTGACAACTTGTTATTCTCCTTTTCCGAACGTTTTCCCAATCAACCTTTACGCAGACTTAAAAACTTAATCATTGTTATTAACACGTTATTACGTACAGTAGCCGTAAAAATGAAGGTCCCGCCAATTCTAATTCACCGAACATCTGAAAAATTTGCAGTTCAAATTGAAAATAAAACTCGATTAATAGAATTACGGCAATTACAAAATGAAATGATTGAAGAATACTGCGAATTAGTAGTCACAAATTCATTCGTACATTACTCAAAAATCATACAAGAAGTTATCGCCTATATTATGACTAATTATAATAAACGAATAGATATTAACGAATTAGCATCCCTTAACTTTACACACCCTAGCCATCTTTCTCGAAAATTTAAACAAGAAACAAATTTAACAATTACAGCCTATCAGCAACAAATTAGAATGCGCCAAGCAAAATACTTACTCAAAAATGAAAGCTTACCCATTGAAGAAATTGCTTGGAGAGTCGGATACGAAGATTCTTCTTATTTTTCAAGAGTCTTTAAGCAGGAAACAGGATATACACCATCGCAGTTTAGAACCATATAAAAAATGCCAGCCCCATATATAATTGGAGGCTGGTATTTTATTAAAAAACGAAGTTAGTCGTTTCCTTTTTCACTATTTTTCTGATATAGCATATCTAATTTATTCGACATTCTTTGTTCAGCTAAATCAATAGCAAGCTGATTCGTACGTTTCTTGTTCAATGGATAGAAAAATACTAGCATTAAAAACATCAGGATAAATGTAACCGCTGGCACTAAAGTAGCTAGCGTGTAAATCCCATTTAGTGTATCTTGCGTTTGTACATCTAGACCTGAATTATAGCCCACTGCCGCGATTGCGAAACCACCGAGGCCACCTGCAATAGCTTGACCCACTTTACGGGCAAATGAATAGATCGAATATACGGTTCCATCTTCTCGTAAACCTGTTAAATATTCATGATAATCGATCACATCTGTTACAAATGCCCAAATGACTAAGTTGAAGAATGCATAGCCAAACATCGCTATCGTCAATAAGCTAATGAATTGAGTAGTTGACAAGTTGGGCAAGAAATATAACAACGAGTAGATAACTGCTGAAAGTAACGCTCCTGCTGCAGCAACCTCTTTCTTACCAAACTTATTAACTAGAGCTCGCACCATCGGCATGGCGACAAATACAGTACCTGTTTGTAGAAACCCTACCATGCTTAATGCTTTTGCGTTACTAAAATACTCTTTGAACAAGAAGACATTCACTGCACCAATAAGCATAAAACAAATCATAAACATAAGTGAGATGATTAGAATCCAAATTAATGGTTTATTTTTCACAAGACCTTTTACAGTCTTACCAAAATTCCCTTTTTCTTTTACTCTTACTGGCGCGATAATACGTTCAGTCGTCATTTTATAACAGGCCATATAACAAGAGATAGAGAGGACACCAAAAATGATTGCTCCTAATAGAAATCGATTTGCATCTGCATCATTGTCTACAAACAAAATCAATGGTCCAGCTACATTAATGATTAAACCTGCTAAGTTAGCACCCAAAGTTCTATACGTAGATAATGTTGTCCGTTCAACAGGATCAGAAGTGATGACGGAAGCCATGGAACCATAAGGAATATTGACTGTACTATATAAAGTTCCCCATAGAATATATGTGACAAAAGCATAAGCCAGATAAAATCCATTAGTCATACCTGGGATATACACGAACATTAAAATACCAGAAATAACGAGTGGAAAAGACATTCTGAAAATCCAAGGTTTAAATTTACCCGCTTTCCCAGCATTCCTAGTATCTATAAAGCGTCCCCAAGTTACATCAGCAATGGCATCCCATAATCTTGCAATTAAAAACAATACCCCCACAGTCGCTGGGTGTATGTGTAAAATATCCGTATAATAAATCATTAGGAATGAGGCTACTAGAATGAAGAAGAAATCATTCCCAAAGTCACCAAACATATAGCCCACTTTATCTCTCATCCCGAATTTTCTGAATTCGGAATTTGTAGCAGTCTTATTTAATTGTGCAGCTTGTTTCATCATTTTTTCCTCCATTGCTTTAAAATTGGAATTCAGCAAATTCTCTTAGAAGTAAATACCACTATGGGATTCTTTAAACAATACAAAAATTTCTACCCATTTGATGAACGCGCTTCCAATCACAGGTTTAAAACCCAATATTGCAACATCCCTCTTCATGACTAGGAAGTCTTCTTTATCAATCTACCTAGTCATGAAGCTGTGTCTATTACACATTATAGGGATTATATTTTCTAGTTCAGTTTAGAACCAGTCTGCATAACCTAGTTTCCTCAAATTATCTGCTGATGTTTTCAAGCAGTCCAATGGATCACGGCCATACGTATCATCTTGTTCGACTAAGAAATACTGTGCGCCACTAGCAAGTCCAGCTTCAATAATCGCTGGTATATCTAAGTTCCCTTCACCGACTTCTGCAAATTCAATCAGATTAGTAAATTTAGCAAAGAATTTACCCATGTCTTTTAAATCATCTTCATTTATATCAAGTTGTCCGATACGATAATCTTTCAAATGTAAAAGAGCGACGCGCCCTTCATATTCTTTAATAAACTCCACAGGGTTTACACCGGCTCTTTGGATCCAGTGAACATCTAATTCAAAACCAAGTGTAGATGTATTATGTTTTATCAAATCCAGCAAATATTCACCATCATACTTTTGGAATTCAATATGATGCGTATGATAATATAATTCGATTCCCTGTTCAGCTAGTCTCACGGCCATTGCTTCTGCCCTTGTGATAAACTCCATAATTTTATCTTTATCACCCATTACCGTAAGCGGAAGCATACCAATCCGAATAAAGTTACAATTCAGCGTTTTGCAATCGCTAACAATTTTATCAAAGTCATTCGTTAATGTTTCACCTGGAGCCCCTGGCAACATTGGATCTAAGCCAGCTGAAATGGCAGCAATTTCTATATTAAAATCTTCACTAGCTCTTTTTAACTCCGCCACATTTTCTGTTGTCATTGGAATTTGTGATACTTCGACAGCTCCATAGCCTAGCTCATGTAACTTTCTCATTGTTTCATATGCCCCAAGTTCTACAACTTTATCTTTAAGCATCATCATTTGGACGCCAATTTTACCTTTTTTCATTGTTGTACCTCCGCTCTTATTTCAGATGATTTACGTATTGCGCCAATCATTTCCATGGAAGCCTGCGCATCCTTTACGTGGATATAATTATCAGTGTCATTTTCTATGCATGTATAAAAATGATTGATCAGCTTTGCATGACTTGCACCATAGTAAAACTTCGATCCGGGAAGTTTTGTATCTTCTATCACTTCCACTTTCTTACCTTCATCATTTTCTGTAGTTAATATACTATCCTTAATCGTTAGCTTCCCTTTTTCCAGAATAACCTGAAACTCGACGGAAGAATTTGTTGCATTTGTGACAGTTGCAAAAAACAATCCTGTCGCTCCGTTCTTAAACTGAATATTAGCCGTAGCAGTATCCTCGACGTCATAGCCATAATCAAATAGATTGTCGATTGATCCCCTAATGGTGTCAATTTCTCCACCTATCAGCTGCATTAAATCTAGTGTGTGGATTGCCTGGTTAATCATGACACCTCCACCGGCTCTCGCCATAGTGCCACGCCAAGGCTTAGTATCATAATAAGCTTTTGGCCTAAACCAAGTAACCAAACCTTTTAAGCCGATAACCTTTCCATATGCACCGCTGTCAACCATCTCTTGCAGTTTCTCAACTGTCTCGTTAAAACGATTTTGAAAGGATACACAGATTTTAACGTCTGGATGTGCTTCTTCTAATTTAACTAAAGCCATACCCTCTTCAGCATTACGTGCTAATGGCTTTTCTTGAAAAACGTGAACACCCTTTTCAACGCAAGCTTTTGTTGCACTATAATGAAGGTCATGTGGTAAACAAATATGGACACAATCCAACGTTTCATGTTCGAGCATTGTATGATAGTTCGAATAAAAATTTACTTCAGGTACAGTACCTTTTAGCGATTCATCGATATCGCACACTGCCACTAATTCGACATTAGGATTGGCTTGAATAGCTGGAATATGAATATTTGAAATATCACCAAGTCCAATAACCGCAATTTTTAGCATTGGCCTTACTCCTTTATAAATAGGAACTTGTGATTCTAGTAATCAAAAGTTCCTATTTTCAATTTATTTTTTTATCGGATTAAGCTTTTCGTGTTCAATCTTTTTGTTTAACTCAGCTAGGTATAACTCTTCGTCCAACGGTAGTTCTACTTCTTTTTCTAACCAGCTTGATAGATGGATTGCGTTTGCTAATGCTACACCGTGAATCCCATCACTACCCGGAGCAAGCAATGGCGTTCCATCTAGTACGTTTGCTGCGAAGTTTTCCAGCACAGCAATATGTTGGCCACCCCATACACTTTCGAACTCTAAAACTTCTTCGCTGTATATATCAGCAACGTCTCCACCCATAAATATTTTCATAACATCGCTCATATCCATGGATGCGCTCATTTCAGCTTCAGGTGTTTTGAGTCGTTTAATCGTTACTTTCTTGCTATCATCGACAACGATTTTTCCTTTATCTCCTAAAATCTCAAAACGATCTGTCCCCATAATGTCATGTGTACATGTCACAAATACGCCTGTCGCACCATTACCATAGTCAAGAATTGTCGTCACTTCATCTTCTACTGCGATATTTCTTTGATAACCGTATTTCACGTTAGAGTAAACTTTCTTCGGCATACCTGCAATCCATTGAAGCAAGTCCAGCTGATGCGGAGCCTGATTGACAAGAACACCGCCACCTTCACCTTCCCAAGTCGCTCTCCAAGAACCGGCATCATAGTAACCTTGTGGTCTCCACCATGTTGTAATAATCCAGTTCGTACGGCGGATTGCACCGATTTCACCATTATCAATAATTTCTTTTACTTTTTGGTACAGTTCGTTCGCTCTTTGGTTAAACATAATACTGAATGTTAGCTCAGGCTTTGTAGCCGCAAATTCGTTTAATTCTCTAACCTGTTTCGTGTAAACACCAGCTGGCTTTTCTAACAATGCATGGATGTCTCTTTTTAGTGCTTCAATCCCCATTTCAGGATGTAGGTTATGCGGTACACATGTAATGATTGCGTCCACGTCACCACTTTCAAGCATTTCTATATAGTTTGTATAGAAAGGAACTTCTGGATATTTTTCCGCAGCAACTGCTTGTTTTTCAGGATCAATGTCACAAATCGCACCAATTTCTATTCCACTTACTTTTCCTTCTGAAATGAAACCTGCGTAAGTACCGCCTTGCTGACCCAAACCAATAATACCTAATCTTACTTTTTTCATAATCCATTCTCCTCACATATTTTTATAGTTGTTGACAGTGAAATTATCTTTTAATACGGGATAAAGCCCCATTAACTAAACAATCGAACTTGAAAGTGCTTACATTTTTTATATTAGTTCAATTCAGAACAAATTAACAGGATTAAAATTGCATATCAAGGAGTAGAACAACAAATTAGATTCGATTTATTGTTGTTCACTCAATCGTTGCTTAGGAAAAAAATCCACCTTTCACAAATTTTTATGTTAACTACTCAATTATAACTTGGATCCAAATTTCAGATAACGTAGGATATTTACTTAAACGATATTTTTTTTACCATCTAACATAAACTAAGGTTTTCTTGCCAGAACCGTGCTATATTTCAGATAGAAGACCTCGTATAACTTGGCAACAGCATTACATTTTGGTCGATGCCTTTGCCCTACATTAGTTAAAACGAAATATAGGAGGAATGATCATGCAATTAGGTGGATTTTCTGGTGGAATTCTTTCACTTTGTAATTGGTTCGCAAGACTTGCCTACATCAACATATTATGGATTTTATTTAGTCTAGCGGGACTAATTGTTTTTGGTTTTTTCCCTGCAACAATCGCTATGCTCGCAACACTAAGGCAGTTTTTGCAAAAGAATGACCCGCCCGTATTTAAAACATTTTGGAAATATTATAAAGCTGAATTTTTTGCTAGTAATAAGCTTGGGGCTATTATTGTGGTCATTGGCCTTATTCTTTTTACAAATATCAACTTTTTACAATCAATGGATAATAAGTTATCAGAAATGTTCTATTACTCAACCATTGTATTGAGTTGCATCTACTTGCTGTCAATTTGTTATCTGCTCGCATCCTATGTCGAATTCGAACAAAATTTAAAGACACACATCAAAAACTCTTTATTGATAATGGTATACAATCCGCTATCAAGTCTGTTTATTATTTTTGGTTTTACAATTGTCTATTATGCAGTCACCACTTTATCTGGACTAGGTTTCTTTTTCAGTGGCAGCCTGTTAGGACTCGTTATCCTTTCTTCAACTTCACTTACTTATCGGAAAATCGAGCGTAAACAAGCGAATTTACAGACGGAAGAAAAAACTGCATAGTTCTTTACGTTAACAAACATCCCCCTTTTATCCTAAAGCAATAGGAAGAATTTACTCACACTCCCCTGCAAGTAAATTCTCCCTATCGCGTTTTATTATTTGAATTGTGGAATATTTTTCAGGATACCTCGATTATTTAATAGCTTCTTTATATTTATAAGATTTAGGCGACATTCCAAATTGCTGCTTAAATGTTTTCAAAAAATAGCCTTTGCTATCAAAACCGACCTCTATCGCAATCTGCTCAACAGATCTAGTTGAATTGTCCAACAATTCTTTTGCCTTCTCCATTTTTATTCGCGTTACAAATTCAACAAAACTTTCACCCGTCTCCTTCTTAAACAACCGACTAAAATAACTTGCATTCAAATGAAGAAGATCTGCAACATCTTTTAATGCTATTTTTTCATTTAAATGTGTTCGAATGTATATTTGTGCCTGAAGAATGTATTCATTTTTAGGTGTTGCATCAATTTGTTCAACACGATCCATTAGTTTTATCAATATATCTGTCACCAATGATTGTAAATGTTCAAAGGTCTCGACATTTTGCACAAGTTGGTCCGTCATCGTCATAAAATTTTCTTCTTCACTATAAACCTGCGTATTTAAAAACATATTTATATCTAGAACGAGTTTAATTGCCCAATCTTTCACGGCAGCTGGTGCAAACTGTTCTATTTTTATCCTTGCAATATAGCTCTGAATATATTCCTTAACTCGTACCTCTTCCTTATTCATAATCATATGCCTTAGTTCTTGAAGGACATCGATATAATCTTGGAAGATTGACTCTTTTGTATACACAATCGGTTGATAGTATTGAATTGTTCCATGTGGATAATAAAAACGTTGCCCCTTATTATTCAACAACGACTTCATCGATTCGACTAACCCTTGACGCAACAGATTTTCGCCAGCAATAACGGAGGTGACACTAACTTTTAAAAACGTACTCATTTTACTTTGCATTTCTTTTACTGCTTGTTCAACAAGTCGCTGCATGTCCAATTGTTTTGTCTTCATCAACGGAAACATAACGAGAAATTTCCCGTTTAAAAAGAAAACTTGAATATCCTTCTGAAATTCTGCTAGCACTTCTTCGATTACATTATTAAAACTAAATTGTAGTAATATTTCTTTTCCATACCGGTCAATTGCATCCTGGTATTGATCAATAAAGCAAAGCACAACCGTGTATCGCTCAGAAGAAAAGTCCATGTCCAATAAATCCTCTTGCTCACTCCACCAATTATCATCTTCAATATATTGATCTTCCATCAGCTTTTCAATAAATGTTGTTTTTAATGACATATTATTTTGTTTTAAAAACTGTGTGATTTTCACATGACGATGCTTTGCTTGAAATTCATGATCCATTGCTATTTTAAGCCTTTCGAGTAACTCAACGACTTTCTCTTCCTCTATGGACTCTTTTAAAATATAATCAAATACTTCTAATTTTAATGCTTTTTGTGCAAAATGAAAATCATCATGACAGGACAAAATAATATTGTACGAGTTAAAATCCTCTTCTTTCAATTTGGAGATTAATTCTATCCCATTTAATCTGGGCATTCCAATATCCGTAATTAGAACATCATATTTGTTTTCTTGTAAATATTCATATGCTTGTAAACTATCATTAAAAGCTGCCGTCACATGAAATCCATATTGCTGCCAAGGTATTATTTTTTCCATAAACTCTGTTACTAGTACATCATCATCGAGCAAAACTACTTGGTACATCGATTGTCACAACTCCTTCTCAATCGGGATATAAAAGGTAAAGGTGGTCCCAACGCCTACCATACTCTCTATCTCCAATTTGAAATCATCACCATAAATAATTTTCATTCTTTGGAATACATTCAGTACACCGATACCATTAAAGGAGCGAGTATTTTTACTTTTTTCTTGATTTTTGGGAGCAAAAGCTTCTCTTTTTAAAGCTTCTAAGGTCGTTTCATCCATACCACTTCCATCATCCGTTACTTGCAACTGCAATAAATTATTGTCTTTTAGAGTCGCTACAATAATGATGATACCTTCGTTTTGATTATATCCATGTATAAAAGCATTTTCAACAATTGGTTGTAAGAAAAATCTAGGAATTTTGATTTCTTCGACTTTTCCGGTGGTAATAACTTCTAATTCGATATCATCTTGATGTCTAAAATTCATAAGCTGCAGATAATGCCTTACAATGGTTATTTCTTCACTTAACGGGATAAATGCATTGTTCCGATTAATCGTCATTCGAAGTAAAGCAGACAAAGAATAAATCAACTGAGCACTGTCTTTATCACCACTTAATCGAATTTTTAATCGAATCGAATTTAACACATTAAAAAGAAAGTGTGGATTGATTTGCGCTTGCAGCATTTCGAGTTCTGCCATACGCTTTTCTTCTTCACGTTCTTTTACTTGCTCAATCATCTCTTCAATTCGATCAAGCATATTATCAAAAGAATGAGCTAATTTTGCCACATCACTATTTCCGGCCACATTTGCTCGAACATCCAAATTCCCCTGTTCAACCGATTTAGTAACGAAACTTAATTTTGTTACAGGTTTCGTTATTTCACGGATTAAAATAATTAATGCCAATAGAAACAGCAGCAACAAAGCTCCTTGAATAAGAATTGTTGTTCTTGTCACAGTATTGATCGTACCGATTGTTTCTTTATAGGGAACTAAACTTACTAATCGCCAATTTGCATAGGAGACGGGATAAGAAACGAGTAGATGATCCTCATCATTATATTCAACAATCTGGTGCTCTTTACTCGTGATATCATATGACAAATGACTCCCGATTTTCTCAGTGTCGAGACTAGAATAGATCTTGCCCTTATTATCAGTCAAAAAGAACTCTGCTTCTGTATCGTTTTTAAAATTATTGAAAAACTCTCGAACTTCTTTTTCCTCAATACTTATAATTAGATAGATATTCGAGTGATTTGATCCCTTAATCGTTCTTGCCATACTAATTAAATAAGGGTTCGATTCCTTGTCTGATTGAATATAGGTTGGATGTACGCCAATCCAATTCGTCTGATAAAACTGCAAATCTTTTAATTCCGTAAACCACGGTTTATCTCGAAATGTTAGTGGATTATTTTCAGATATTGGATAATTCGTATAGTACAAACCATTTTCGAAAAGAAGCGTCACATATGTATAAGAAAACATGTCCGTAATGTCTGTCAACATCTTTGAAACTTGCAAATAATGTAGCGCATTTCCAACGTTAGCAGATTCCGGTGATTGTAGATCAAACGGCTTGTTAGATTTTAATAAACGATTAAAGTTTGTATCGAATTGAATAAAATTGGATGTATACATCACATCATCAAGGATTCTTTTCATGCTCATTTCAATCATACTTAACGTATCCTTTGATTGTTTTGCTGCGCGTACTTCTAAAACGTCTTTCGTAAAATAATTAGAAACTATATAAGTGCTTATCCAGGGCAATAGAATACAAAGAATAATAGCAACCAATAGTCGACTGCGCAACGTCATTTCTTTTAATCTTCCCACTATTCTCTTCACTTTTATCACTAGCCCCTTTTCAAAAGGTAAAAATAGAGAGGGAACTGTATTGTCCCCTCTCCATTCATCATATTCTATTTATTGATTTGCATCAACGACGGCTTGAATCCTTTTCTTAACATTTTCCATCGTCTTATCTAAATCCTGTTCTCCTAGTAGATACATCTCAGCTTCCGCACCATATTCTCCATTTACCTCTGTAATATACGGTGCTGGTGCAAATGTTTTATTTGGTTGAAGAGAAGTCAACGAATGTTTTAATGATGGTAAATGGATAGCTTCAGGATTTGGAGTTCCACTTACTAAAGTATTTAGCACTGCGTCTAAGTCAGCCTCTTTCCAAGAAGGTGTCCACACACCTTGTTCTACAATACCTTCTGTCGACATCCAACGCATAAAGTCATATGCCTCTTGTTTATGGTCAGAAGTCTTGGAAACACTGAGTAAATCACCTGACATAGTTGTAAAGTTTGTTCCTTTTTCATTTTGTGGCCATGGCGCCCATGCAATTTCAAAGTCTGGTGTGAATTCTCCCCACTCCGTAATCATGAAACTAAAAGTCGGAATCATACTTGCTTCTTGTGAGAAAAATTGCTGACGATAATTTAATTTTTGCGAGAATGTTTCAAAGTATGGAACAGATGATTTGTCTACTTGTTCTAGTTGATAACGAAGCTCCAGTGAATCCCGTAGCAATGGATCCTCCGCATTCGATGAACCATCTTCTTTTAGCAGTAACGTTTCTTCTGCTTTACTGACTAATTTCAACGCTGAATATGTCTCGTGCCATGTGTGTAAATAAGAGCCATAATGTTCATCAGTCGTCAATTTCTTTGCATAGTCACGATAGTCATCCCATGTCCATTCTGTCGGGATTTCTAAGCCTGCTTCATCTAAATGACCTTTATTCATCATAATTAGGCCAGAAATATTTTTCATTGGCAAACCATAATATTCGCCATTTACTGGTGCATATGCATTATTATAAACCTCATTAATGTCAATGCCTTCTGCAGCCAAAAATTCATCAATTGGTGCTACTAGGCCAGCGTCAATTCTTTTTGCGAGATCGTTTGGATTATTAAACATGATAATATCAAGCTTTTCTCCTGCCGATGCCATCAAATCTAATTGTTTAAAATAATCTAGAGCAGTCATGTTATCGACTAGTGGTATCGATTCAATCTTTATCCCTGGATGTTCAGCCTCATATTTATCAATGACAGGCTGCCATTTTCCTACACCTTCATTAATCCAGTGTACAAATTTTAATGTGATTTCCTCTTCACCTGACTTACTAGCACCATCGCTAGATTTGTCCCCTGCGGAGCTGTCACCTGCTTTATCCCCAGAACATGCTGCTAAAACAAGCATTGCGATAAGTGTAACTATCCATACTAGACCCCGTTTTTTCTTCAATACAATTGCCCCCTCTGTTGTTAGATTAGTATATGAAACCCCTTTTTTCAAAAAAGGTTAAATATCAGTATTTTATCCTTTTACGCCGCCAAGCTGAATGCCTTCGATAACATGTTTCTGCCCAAGGATAAAGATGATTAGTAATGGAATTATCGCGGATACAGATGCTGCCATCATCAACGAGTAAATACTACCATGCTGATCCGCAAAGCTTTGTATCCCAAGTTGTATCGTATAGAGTTCTTTTGTTCTCAAGAAAATTAATGGATTTTGGAAATCATTCCATGTCCAAATAAAACGCAGGATAGCATAGGTTGCGATTGCTGGTCGGACGAGTGGTAATGCAATCGATGCAAAAATACGGAAATGCCCGGCCCCATCCATTCGTGCGGATTCAATCAGCTCATTACTGATGCCTAGATAGAATTGGCGTAACATAAATGTACCGAATACACTGAAACTGTTTAATAGAATCAGACCCATATGTGTATCATAGAGTCCCAGCCATCTGAATAACAAAAACTGTGTAACGAGTAATGTTTGCGGCGGAATCATAAATGTCGCTAATATGATTAGGAACAAGAAATTTGAACCTCTAAAATTAATTTTAGCAAAGCCGTATGCAGCTAAAGATGACACGGTGACAGAAGTAATTGTTGTTAACACTGTCACCTTGATTGAGTTCCAATAGAGTAAAAGAAATGGCATTGTCCCTGTCCAAACGCTCTTATAGTTCTCAACAGCATTCCATGTTTCTGGAATCCACTGTATCGGATAGGTTAGAACATCCGTTTCAACTTTAAATGATGCAGAGATCATCCAGATAAATGGCATTAAGAAAACTATACCTAATATCGCCATGATGATTGTCACAATTAATTTTTTTATATCGATTCCTTTTGTTGTTGTCATCATACTGCCCCCCCTTTGAATTAATAGTTTACCCATTTCTTCTGAACGATGAATTGAATATAAGTAATAATGAGTATTAGGATAAACAATACAAGCGAGATCGCTGATGCATAACCTGTTTTCAACTCGAGAAATGCTTGTTGGTACAGATAGACGACTGGTGTTAGCGTTGAATTTGCTGGTCCACCACCTGTTAATACAATGATTAAGTCAAACACCTTAAAGCTCGAAATAACACCTGTAATTAATAGTAAAAAGGTTGTCGGTGATACTAATGGAACTGTTATTTTAGTAAATTGATACCAAGCTGACGCTCCGTCCATCTGTGCAGCTTCATACAATTCTTTCGGAATATTTTGTAGTCCTGCTAAATAAATGATTAAGTTAAAACCAATCCCTGTCCAAATCATGATGAGCATAACTGAAGGTAATGAAAATGAAATATCTGCAATCCACCCTGGAGGGTTTTCAACACCTAATGACATGAGCACTTGATTAATCGGTCCTTTGGATGGATGGAATAACACTTGGAACACTACCGCTACCGCAACAACACTGGAAATAAACGGCATGAAATAAATGACTTTAAACATATCTTTGAGATAAACATACTTATTAATGACTACTGCAAGTCCTAATGAAATGATGAGCATAATAGGTACGGCAAGTAACAAAATAAAGTTGTTGACTAGCGCTTTGTGAAATAAGTTATTGGTTAGCAACTTTTGGAAATTTTCGAACCCTACAAATTTAGCGCCATCATAACCAGATACAAAATTCCAATTTGTAAAACTCAATGCTAATGATGAGATGATTGGAAATAAGACTAATACAGACGTTCCTATAAACATGGGTGCAATGAATAAATAACCTGCCACATTCTCTTTCCAACCACCAAAAGGAGTTTTATTACGTCTTTTGGATTTTTTGCGCATTTTATTGGGCTTTGTTTTGACTTCTGCTGATTGCGCATTTGATACGCTTTGCATCGCGTTCACCTCAGTTTCTTTATGTTAGGGTTAATTATAGGGAGTGTAATCGCTTTCAACAATGTACTATCTTTACCCTATTGACAAAATCTTTACCTAATTGAGATATCTCTCCGCATTTAATTTTACGTTTTTTGTTCTATAATCCTATATCTATCTACAAATAAGTACATTCACATCTATAAAAAACTGGCTTGTTCACTGGATTATTTCTGGTTTGCTTTTGGCAAATTTATTCATGACATCATTACCGTGGAGTGAGTGTATTTAGAAATGACTTCGTCATTTCTAAATACACTCTTTTGGTAATCTTGTTATGAATAATCGCCTGTTGCATTCCAGAAATGTTTTAGTGAAAAATGCCGTTACTTGGAAAAGAAAGAATAGATAACTTTCTACAAGAATGTAAGTGCTCGAAGATACAATTTCGGGCACTTTTGCACGTTGTACAAAGTGTCTCCATTTTACTTTTTGAAAGGTTTATAGAAAAAGTTATAACTCCTTCAAATAACAATGAAAGACGCCATGACGAAAGCTTCAGCAGCCAAAATTGTATCTTTGGCTGCTCACTCCAGTTAAGAAGTCTTCTATTCTCTCATCCTTAAAAGCATTTGCACTTCGTGTACTTGTATTTTTAGAAAGCGACGGATGAACGATCACCATACAATTACCGAAAAAACGAATAGGGATGCGACGAAGTCGCATCCCTATTCATAAAATTACAAGGTTATTGTTATAGAGGTCGTTCAATCCAAAAGCGACCACAAACAGCTATACACGAAGTTCCTAATGTTTAATTAAGAATGCAATAGACGTGGTTTACTTAGATACAACTATTGCTTGTTCTTGTGCAAGTAAGCATAGTTCGGCTGCTTTAAAGGCATGAGCCTGCGTCATTGCTTTTTCTGTGCGATGAATACAATCTAAAATAAGTTCCCCAAAGAAAGGAAATCCAACCTCACCTGATAACTTATAATGTTTCTCGCCATCTTTATTCACTAAGAATAGATGATCTCCTGTTGCTTCCCTTGCAACATCGACGTATTTACGGATTTCAATCGTTCCTTCTGTTCCCGTAATAAACGTCCGTCCATCTCCCCATGTACTTAACCCATCTGGCGTAAACCAGTCCACTTTGAAATATTGTGTTGCGCCATTGTCACCAACTAATGTGGTATCACCATAATCCTCTAATTCCGGATATTCAGGGTTATTATAGTTCGCTACTTTACTATGCAATATTTCAGCATCCTTACAATCTGCGTAATATAAGAACTGTTCAATTTGATGGCTCCCAATATCGCATAGAATTCCACCGTATTGTTCCTTATTAAAGAACCAATCTGGTCGACTTGAAGCATTTAAGCGATGTGGGCCAAAACCAGTCACTTGAAGTACGCGACCAATTGCCCCATCTTTAATCAAGTCGCCGGCGAAAACTGCCCCTTCAACATGGAGACGCTCACTGAAATAGACCATATATTTTTGTCCAGTTTGTTTGACAACCTTCTTTGTTTCTTCTAATTGAGCCATCGTTGTAAATGGTGTTTTATCTGTGAAGTAATCCTTACCAGCTTCCATTACCCGATTTCCAAGTGCACTGCGCTTAGATGGGATTGCAGCAGCAGCCACTAACTTAATCGTTTCATCAGTTAAAATTTGTTCGAGCGAATCTGTTACCTCGACGTCGGGATATTTTTCAACGAAGTCTGCCACTTTTTTCTTATCAGGATCATATACATATTTCAATGTAGCACCTGCTTCTACTAGACCATTACACATCCCATAAATATGGCCATGATCAAGCGCAGCAACTGCAATCACAAATTCCCCCTCTTTTACAACCGGATTTGGCTTACCCTTTGGCGCATATGTCATTCCATCCTTACTCATCATTCATCTACTCCCTTACTTTTGATTAAACCGAATTTTTCGTCAACCATTTATTTTGTTTATCCGACAAATTAATTATTTATCTATAGTTAGATTATATGTAAACGCTCTACTTTTCAAGTTTTTTATTACTCGGTGTCCAATTACAGACTTGATACACAAATATACCCCACTACAATTAAGTAGCAGGGCATATTTGATATTTCCTGAAAATTATTGTGCTAATTTTGATTCTAACACTTCTTCAGATAACTCTTCGTTCATGCTTCCTGTGCGGTATCCACGTAAATCCAATGAAACATATGCAAAACCAAGTGAAGTAAGTTTTAGTTGGATTTGATCGCGATGCTTCACTAATTCCGTGATTTCTTCTGGTGTGACTTCAATGCGAGCAACATTGCCATGATGACGGACACGTACTTGAGCAAATCCAAGTTTAGCCAAAAAGATTTCGGCCTGATCGACTTGTTCAATTTTATGCTTATCAAGCTCAATACCGTAAGGAATTCTTGATGCAAGGCTGCAAGATGCAGGTTTATCCCAAACTGGGAGTCCTAATTGACTTGCAAGTTCACGAACTTCATGCTTAAATAATCCGACTTCTTGAAGCACACTACGTGCCCCTGCCTCTGTTCTTGCTCTCATTCCTGGGCGGAAATCGTCTAAGTCGTCCATAATCATGCCATCTAGCACATACGGATAACCTAACTCCCCAGCTAAATCATTGAGATGAGAATAAAGCATTTTCTTACTGTAATACCAGCTATCAGGCGTGTTCGCTGCAATGTCTGGATTTTCTAATTCTTTAATTTCTGTTTTGTATACTTGAACACCCATGTCTTTAGCCAATTGGACTGCATCCTCAAATTCCTGTTTGCGGAACAATTCTGATGCAACAACAACAGCTAGAACTTGGTCGCCAAGCTCTTCCTGTGCACGTTTCAATACTAATGCACTGTCAACACCACCGGAAAAAGCGACGATAACGCGTCCCATCTCTGTAAGTACTTCACCAAGATGACGGTTCTTGTCATTCATTACTTCGCTCATGCTCTTTCGCCTCACTTTTCTTGATTTTTATAAGATTCTACCGTAACCTTACTTTTCAAAGCTCAAATTGTCAATCAAAAATAGTTTTCATTTTAACTAGCTACTCCTGTATATGGAGTAGCTAGTTAAAATTTTATTCTTGACTTCACAGTCCTAGTAGATCGATATGCTTCCCGATATGGTTAACGAGTGCCGCCCGATAATCTGCTTCATGTACATCCAGTGTTTTAAATAATTCATCTCTAAATACAAATTCACCTTTTTTATCTTTTGCAGTCAAAATCAAACCATATGTGACGTGAAACAGCTGGCGTGCCGCATCATTATTCATATATTCCACAAGCTGATTATCCGCAACACTTTCAAGTGAAACAACGCTGTCTAAGTCAGGTGTTACATGGTAGTATTTCAGCGCTTCTTCAAAGTTTTCCAGTGCAAATTTATGCATACGTCTATATAAGCCAGGATTTGTAACCGCGATGACTCGGATAGCTTCAAGCCAGTTTGTGCCAGCCGTTTTTACATGGAAAATTCCTTTTGTATATTTCGCAATAATTGGGAACACCTTAAACTTATCGCTGCCGGAGTGGATACTTAACTTATACCCGAAATGCTCAGCAATTAACGCATGTTCACGCAATTCAACTTCAAATTGAACTACGTCTCCGATATAGTCAATTCCTTTTTGGAATTCTCCACAGAATCTCGGAGCAAGACTGACGACTGTCACGCCTCTTTCGATCAGTTCATTAGCAACGAAGAAATGAGAAATCGGTGCTGTAACAGTTTCCGTTTCATCAATTGAAATTTCAAAGTCAATCGCACGGTCTTCTTTACTGATGTACTCATTGTAAACATGTGTTGTGTACGTAATAGCTTCATCATACAGCAAGATGTTTCTCATTAATGAGGTTTCATCGAAAGATAAAGATAGACCGTTCACTTCAAAAGTTTTATTTAAATATTTCTCAAAATATACTTGTTTAACGTCTTCTGGAACTTTAGCAAACTCTTTTGCAATGACTTCATCGGTTGCTTCCTCGATTGTTTTGTCGATTTGATCTGAGCAATCCAAAGTAATCATGGATACACCAAGTGATAAGGCATATTTAATGTCTGATTCAAGCTTGATATGATCGCCGTCTGCACCGTATCCGCCTGTATAACCTTCTTGGAAAACCGCATATGCAGCGGCATCTAGCATATCAGTCATGGAGCGATTTGTTAGTGTCAACTCACGAATACTTTGTTGGGCAAGCACTGGTTTTATATTTCTTCCATTGACCGTTTCAATATGTCCAGGGGATGCTAAACCTAAGCGATCTCCTAAACCTATCGTTGCAATTTTTGTACCAAATGCTTGCGGAGCCGTATAAGGGAAATAGCGATTCAAAACAAGTCGGTTTCCATAAGTCAATGAACATACTTTTCCTTTTCCTTCAACATTTGTCCCTGCTAATTCATCGTAAATGGAACCGCTTCCAGTTGCTAAAATAAATTTTTCACCGTTCACTTTAACCATCAATAAATGGACATTTTCATGATTTGTATACGATTCTTGATAGACCGTCACTTGCTCCGTTTGAGCTGCTACTTTTCCTTGTTCTAATAACTCAATCGTTGGCAATAATTGCTTCATTCTAATCAATCCTTTGTATTTTATTTGAATTATTTTTACTTGAGTACTAAACTATTCGAAAATCAATTGCCATACTACACCCTCTCAATAAGAGAGCTTTTTATCTACTTTTTTTATGAATACGATACGTATAACAACAAAATAACAACGTTGTTATTTTCATGATAATTGATTTTCAAAGAAAGAGCAAGTAATTGTTATACTTTTAATCCGTAGATTCTAAAATATCAATCTATATTAATCTTTCTAGTTGAAATAACAATCAAAGATCATTACACTCAAAATAACAACGTTGTTACTTAGAGCGATTAATTAATGAGATGGGGTTTGTTTCTTGCATTCATCGGGTCGGTTATCTTATGGACAGCTAAGTGCTTTTTTTATTCCGCTAGGTGTCTCGGCAAGTTTAACTTCAATTACACATGTGATTATTAACGGTACATTAAGTAGAGGTGAGCATGCTGCTTTTATTATCGCTTGTTATGCAATTGCAATGTCCTTATTCAGTATTCTAGAAAGACCGATGATTGTGTTCCGACAAACATCCTCAGCATTGGTCACTGATAAAAGGTCATTTAAATTAGTAAGCATATTTTTTATTTATGTCTTAGTAGCCACAATGTTAATCAGTGTAGTTATTGCATTTAGCCCATTAGGTCACTGGATTTATACAACCATTTTCGGAGCAACGGCGAATATGGTCGGGGCAGTTTCACTAGCTTTTAAAGTTATTATTTTAGTCATTATTTTCTCTGGAATCCGCGGCTTATATCAGGGCATTATCATTACACAACTAGCGACGAATTGGTTAACAATTGGCGTTGTCGCTAGACTGATTGCGATGTTTATAACTGCTTATTTAATGGTAAGTTACGATTTCATTACGAGTGCCAGTGGAGCGATTATCTTTCTTGTAGGAATGCTCATTGAATGTCTAGTTAGTATTTACAAAGGGGATTCACTGCTAAGAAATGGATTAGATCCAGTCGATTCTCCCCCATTGGTCAAAGCAGATATTTCAAAATTTTATTTTCCGTTGATGTACTATTTTCTTATGCAAACGATTCTTACTCCCGTTATCTATATTTTATTAGCGAAATCGGGTAATATCGAAATGAGCATTGCATCATTTGCCTTAGCGTTTAGTATTACCAATTTGATTTTAGGATTTTTCATGTACACGCATCAATTAGTGCTACAATTTTATGCTGTGAACAAACAAAAAGTCGTGAAATTCGTGATTTTTGCTAGTATCATTCCGACGTTATTATTGTGCCTATTATGCTACACTCCCCTTGGAATGGCATTTATGCAAGGTGTTATGGGTGCTGATGAAGCCTTATCCTTAGCAACAATTACAGTATTGAAATTCTTCATCATAAAAACACTTGTTTTTCCTTGGGTTGATTTTCTCAATGGATTTTTGATGCTTAGACGACAAACAAAGAAAATGCTTTTTGCTCAAATGGCAAATTTGGTTGTTGTGGTTTCGACGATGGTAATACTCATTCAGCTATTTCCTCAGTTAAACGGAGTGAACGGTGCGATTGCAGCATCCTTGGGTGAGCTAGCTGGGCTAGTGATTGTTGGAATCATCATTTACCGAATGAGTGACCATTTCAAAAACAAGAAACTTCTGAGTGAATAATTTCTAATCTACTGCAAGGGGTATCCCACTATAAGGATACCTCTTCTATCATTTTACATAGCTAGATAGACTACAATTCAATTCTTTAATTTCCTGATAAACTAACCTTGCCATTTCTTTTGCCCCTTGTTCAGTAAAATGGGTACAATCCGTTCCATTCACGGTTATCATATACAGTTCTTTTGCACGATCGTAGCCAATGGATGAAAGGTAATCAATACTTTTTGTCATCAGATCAATGATGAATACATCATTAGCTTCTGCAACTTCTTTCATCGCGTTGCAGTAATCCCCAAAATCCATCAAAAATTCTCCATTCACATAATGAAGCCTACCAACTGGAGTAACTAACAGCGGAATCGCCTTTTTAGCTCTCGCCTTATCAATATATTGCTGTAAGTATATTTTATAATCATCATACGCTTCCGTATAACGTTCTGGACGATTTTTCGTTGAATCATTATGCCCGAACTGAATAAACAAATAATCGTGTTCTTCGATTGCATCCATTATAGGATCGAGCAACCCTTCTGTAATGAATGTTTTTGAGCTTTTCCCTCCCACTGCATGGTTTTCAATCATCACTTCAGCTGTTAAATAATCCGCTATAAATTGCCCCCAGCCGGCTTGCGGGTATTCACTAGCATCGTAATTCCGTACAGTTGAATCTGCTGCCAAATAAATGCTTATTTTTTTCTTCAATATGAATCACCTTCCTGTTTAAAAAAATTATAGCATACCTCTTTTATATACTACTTTAGCCCCCATCTACACTGTTTTCCTTGTAGTGGGGGCTAGGGCTTTGAACATTAGATCCATCACGCCCCGGCGTGATTGCGTCCGGATTTTGAATTGAGCTTGAGACCTACAGGATGTAGGTCATGCAGTCGCTGCGACAGGACGTCGCGAACTTAGACAGCCATCCTTAACTCCCTTCAAAATCCGTGACATCCGCCGGAGGCTTGGGCCGACAAGACGTTGGTCATGCAGGCGTTGCCACAGGACGTGGCGAACTTAGCCTGCGTTCCCCCATTCTGCAGGTGTTTGAACCCCACTGAATTACAAATCTAATTCACATTCATCTCGCCAATTATACAAGTGGGAGACTTCTGTAGCTGACGCTTCGCTTTCAGTACAAAAGTATTTGCTGAATAAAGTTAAAATTGAATTAAATCGTCTAACTTAACTGCTTGGCCTGTTTTCAATGAAATATTGCCTGCAATTCCAGTTAGAATTGATGTTGCCCCATCTATATGAGAGGCAGCACGATTGAATTCATCTTCTGTTGGCGTACCGAAGAGATCTTGCAATAATATCGGATCCCCTCCACCATGTCCGCCTTCCCCTTCAATGATTTCTACTTCATAAGGCTCTCCGAACATCGGTAACACCCTTACTGATTTTTCCTTTAACTTGCCTTCATCTTCTTTCGAACCGCCAGAGTTAATATACGATTGTTCACGAACTTCTACTTCAATTCTCCCTTTACTGCCATTAAAGGACACAATAAACCCTTCCCAAGGCAAATAAGCATTGAGTGAATATGTTAAAATCGCTTTGTTTTTATACGTCACCATTACACCTAATGTGTCTTCAATATCAATGCCATCCCCGAAAACACTTTGATCGCGTTGATAACCATCATCTTTTTCCGCATCTAAGTAAAGCGACTTCAAGTGAGGATTGTCCTCCAACTGAATGGCGAAAGGATCATTTTTGGCATTTTCACTGCCATGTGCACGCTGGTAAAACTTTGTTTCTCCTCGTTTTTCAGCATTTTCTTTGCCGTAAAAATGTAAACCACCCGTAGCGTAAACCGTTTCAGGTGTTGTATTTAACCAAAAATTCACTAAATCAAAATGATGTGTGGATTTATGAACGAGCAAGCCGCCACTATTCGCTTTATTACGATGCCATCTACGGAAGTAATCCGCGCCGTGCTGCGTATCCAATGCCCATTCAAAATTAACAGAATAGACATCCCCAATAACACCGTCTCGAATAAGCTCTCTAATTTTTGTATTATGCGGCGCGTAGCGATAGTTAAACGTGACACGTACTTCTTGACCTGTTCGCTTAATCGCATCAATAATTTCCTGTGTCTTCTCAGCATCTATCGTCATTGGTTTTTCAGTAATGACATCACAACCTAGCTCCAATGCCCTAATAATATATGTATGATGCGTGCGATCCACCGTTGTCACAATGACGATATCTGGTTTTTCTTTCGCGATCATCGTTTCAAATTCACTAGCTAAATAAGTTGCAATTTGAGGATGATCATACTTTTCTTCCAATAAACGGTTTGAGTAATCCATTCTTGTTTGATTGACATCACAAAAAGCGACTAACTGACAAGTATCCTTAAAATCCCTTACCATTGCCCCGTAAAAAAATTCCGCTCTTCCACCTGTACCTACTAATACATACTTTTTACTCATTTCCCCAGCTCCCATATCTTTTTTTGTCATTATGCTTCTACAGATTGTGTCTCTATTCCTTCTTCCTTTCCTATTGATTGCGTTAACTCCATCTTCCGAATTACCTTATACACAAGCCACATCATCATATACGATAAAAGGCTAACACTGAAAAATGGAATAATTCCTGGTATTGAGATGCAAAGGTAATACAGAGCTACAATCCCGGCCATTAAGATAAAAGTATAATGCGGATACGATATCCCAATTAACAGTGCATACTTAATGTATAGTCTTTTACTCCAATCGTAATGTACATAAATCGGGAAAATATAGAGTAACAAGACAACATACAAAACCCCGCATAGAAATAAAGCAATTCTCAATAATGTAAATAAACCACCTGTTGGTGAAAATGCCAAATCAATATAAATAATGTAACCGATTACAAAAAGCATTACACCAAATAATGTTGACTTGAAAAACTCTTGGCGATAAGTCTTCCAAAATGTTTTAAACACAGGAATATCCTTATCCCCCATCACCCACTTACGAGTCACCGTAAACAATGCAACAGTAGCAGGCATAAATCCAAAGATCCCCAGTCCGAGCAGCGTGAATAAAATCCACAATAAATTTACATAAGCCATTCTGGTAATCATTTCACTAACTCTTAAAAAGCGTCCAGCTATGCCTTCTAACTCCATTTCAATCACCCCTTCTACTTCTATTCTTGAACAAGTCCCTTCAAAACTGAAAAGGCCATTTCTTTATTCTTTGTGTATTTAGGAATAATCGCAACAAGTTCAATCGGATCAGAACCAACTTCATATTTCTCCATATAATTGATGTGGATTGCGTTAGGATAAATTTGTTCTATATTCACCTCTTCATCAGCTGCTTCCAATGCCACTATTTCAAAATCAGTTAATGCAACTGTGTTGCTGTCATCTCTAAAGTCATCTAATGCGTGAAGCTCTTTGGAATCATATGCTGTTGCCAATAGTTCTCGATCCATAATTAAAATATCTCCCGCGTGGCGAACAATTTCTATCATGAGCCTTTCAGCTACAGATGGGTACAATACAATCTCAACGTTTTCCAACTCAAGCTTCATATCCGCCTGCATATCTGTCAAGGTTTCCCTTGATATATTCGAGAAAACGAGAATTTGAAACTCTTCATTATCCGTCTGCTGTTGACAGCTTACTAAAATAATTAAACAAGCAAGCGCTATAAATACAACTACTGGCCTCAAGTTATTTTTTTTCATCATACTCAACATTGCCCCTCATTTTCATTGTTGGCTCTCATTTTAGCGCAACTTACCTATCACATCTATAATCATCTAAACTGGTTAACTAGAAAAAGTGAATCACTTTTCTATTTAAAACAATATCAGTACATTGTTATAAAAGAAGACTAAAAATGCACACTGTATTTCAGTAATCCATATGTTATAATTAAGTTTACTTGACAAACTAATTCTTCTAAAAATAATTAAATATGATTCATATTTAAATGTTTCTGAACAAAGGAGACCATTTGATGAAAAATCGAAAGAAAATTTATACGAAGCTATTGACTATTGTCACAATCTTAGCAACACTCCCCGTTATTATAGTCGGTTTATTTTCTTACTTAAAATCAGCGGAAATTATTCAATCCAATGTTGCCGAAGAAAAACAACAAAGCATCTATCAGATTCAAACTAACTTTGAACAAGTTTTGCAAACAGTCGATCTCTCTGTTACGACATTTGTAACATCACACCAACTAAATAAAACATTGAAAGAACCATTAACAACTTATCAATTTCAGCTCTATCATCAAACAAAAAAAGAAATCAATCAGCTACAACGATCCGATAGTGGAGTTTCTAACTTTTTATTGGTCAGTCTTGAGCAAGGGTGGCGTATCAATAACAACGGCCTTAGAAGATTGGGAGAAGGACAGGCCAACGATATTATTGAAAAGTATTCTGATTTACCTTATAAATCCTCTTGGATAATCGAAAAAGAAGATCAGGTTTTGTATGACTCAAGTGAAGGTAATTCATGTAATCATTATATTAGTCTCGTAAAAAAGTTGCCCCTTAATTCAAATAAAAAAACTGGAATTGCCATTGCCTATGTACCTGTTTGTGATTTCACAGATATGCTAACGAGTCATTTAGAATCAGAATCCTTAATGGTTTTAGATGAAAATTATACCGTCATTGCACATAGTGATTCTAAAGAAATTGGCACCAATTTTTCAAGCCAATCCTTTATCTCAGAACTAAATGAGCTTCAAAACAATAAAGGACAGTATGATATCGCACTAAATGGAAGCGATTACAAGGTTACCTATAGAAAATCTGCCTATAATAACTGGACCTATATTTCTATGATTAAGATTAGCGAATTAAATAAACAGTCAAATTCAATCGGCTGGTTTACGCTACTCATTAGTACTGTCATTTTACTTGGTGCCATTCTACTTTCCTTAATCGCATCACATAGACTTTACGCACCGATTAATCGCATAACCTCTACGCTTTCGAATTCACTTTCAAGTATCTCTCAAAGCGGTAAGAAGATTGATGAGTTTAGTATGATAGAAAGTCAAATTCAACATGTACTCGAACAAAATGATGAGTTAGAATCTAGGCTCCACGGGCAAATTGTACAGTTAAAACAATTCTTTATGGCTCGCCTTCTACAAGGAAATATTAGCAATGAAGAATTGCCAAATAAGCTGCAATCATTTGGGTATACACAAAGCTGGAAAAGGTTTTCGGTGCTTACACTTCAAATTGATTCGGTAGAAGATACAGAATACAATATCGACAATGAAGAAATCTTATTATTCACGGTGAATACGATGATTGAAAAATTAATTCCGTCAAATAAAAGAATGACCCCTATTGTCATAAACAAAACACAAGTAACACTATTTTTGGATGATGAAATAGAAGACAGACACTATGCAGAATCGCTTACTACGATGATTAAAGATATTAAATTAGAAGTACTAAATGATTTAGGTATATCAATCAGTGTAGGTATTAGTCAGACATACGAGGCCCTGACGGATGCACATGAAGCATTTAAAGAAAGTCGTGAGGCACTTAGGCATGTGCTTAAATTTGGGCCGGGCTCCATCATTTTTTATGAAAACCTACAAAGTGACTCTAGCTTCTTTACATTTTATCCAAAGCATATTGAAAATGAACTATTTAACGCCATTAAAATGGGAGATAAACTTGAAGTCGATCAAAATTTGGATAAGCTTTTAGAATCTCTATTCAATGAAGAATTAAGTAATACACAACATGAAATTGCCATTGTACGCTTACTCACGAATTTAATAAAATTGACTGAAACACTTGGTGTAAACGTCTTAAAATATGATGGTCATAAATCTTTATTCAATCAACTATACGAATTTAGAACGCTTCCTGAAGTAGTCAATTGGTTTAAAAATCTAATCATTTATCCGATGATGGATGAGTCTGAAGAGCGAACACAGTCTCAATACAAAAATATTTCAGATGAGATTATTCACATCGTTCAACAAGAGTTCGATTCGGATTTAACGTTGAATTATATTGCCGATAAGCTACATTACAATGCAAATTATTTAAGCAGCATCTTCAGAAAAGAAACAAATACATCATTTAGTGATTATTTGGCGTTATATCGAATTAATGTTGCGAAGAAATGGTTAGAAGAAACGAATAGCACAGTGAAAGAAATCGCTGAAAGACTAAATTATAAAAACTCACAAAATTTTATTCGATCCTTTAAAAAGGTTGAGGGAATAACTCCTGGAAAGTATCGTGAAGATAAGCAAGGATAGGTTTTCAAGTACACACCAGGTGCTTTAGGTTCACTTGCTTTTGGTTCGCTTTGGATTGAACGACCTCTATACAATATCCGTGATGTTTTTATGAATAGGGATGCGACTTTGTCGCATCCCTATTCATTTCTTTCGGTAATTGTATGGTCGTCGTTCATCCACCGCTTTCCAAAAACGTAGATACATGAAGTACAAATACTTTTGGGGATGAGTGAATAGAAGACTTCTTAACTGGAGAGAGCCGCCAAAGATACAATTTTGGCGGCTGAATGTTTCACCATGGTCTTATCCTTTATTATTTCAGGAAGTATAGAGCTTGCTAAAAGTAAAGTAGACACACCTTGTATAACGTGCAAAAGTTCCCGAAATTGTATCTTCGGGAACTTACATTCTTATGGAAGGTTATCCATTCTATTCTTTCCTTTTCAAGCAACGGCATTTTTCACTAAAACATTTCTGGGATGCGACAGGCGATTATTCATAACAAGATGACCAAAAAAGCATGGCTAGAAATGAGGAAGTCGTTTCTAGCCATGCTTTTTCTGTGGTAATTATGTCTTGAATATTTCGCCGAAAGTAAATCAGAAATAGTCCAGCAAAAATGGGGTTCAAGCCTTTGCTGAGCAGCAATTTATGCAAGCAAATAGTTAATCAACAGATATGTCAATTATTATGCAATTGATAGTTGACGGATTAGCCATTCAAATGATTTTTCTCCGCTTATTTCGTGTCCGCCCTCGAATATATGCGAGGAAAACGATGCTTCTGTATCTAACGCTTTATAAATATTCGCTAGTCTCTCGATCGCAACTAACGACTCTTTCATTGGAAAAAGATGATCGGTCGTACCTGCTTCAATAAATAAAGGCCTTGGTGCGATTAATCCAATTAAATCAGGCATTTCAGTATACATTAATAGCCCCGGTATATAATTATCCAAACAGTGTCTTCTATCCATAATACTGCCTTTAAATGTGCTGGTATAACCACTTATAACTGTAGCTTTTATTCGTTCATCCAGAATAGAGGTAAATGAAGCAACAAGCCCCCCACCAGATATCCCGATACAACCAATTTTCCCTTCATCCACTTCCTCAAGCGTTTGTAAATAATCGATGACACGTCTGCACTCTTGTACCCTGAGACCTGCCAGTGTCTTTCCAAGTAAGAGTAATTGGCTTGCAATCATATAGCATGAGTTGTCTGTAGGAGAGCCATTCCCCTGATCAGACTGTAATTTACGATCTCCGAAGCCAATTAACTCAGGGACAATGACAACAACACCTTTTTTGACAAGCTCAATTGCAAACTGCTTATGATAGCCTTGATTTTTTCTTTTCGAACCATCTGGATTTAAGCCAACAGCCTCTTTACTCCCATACCCATGTCCATGAAGTGCGAGTACTGCCGGCAATTTAGTCTCTTCCCTATTTTTAGGGATTAATAGATACACAGGCATTCTCAACGAATCGATCGTTGAAAGTTCGACCCGTAATCGAAGATAAGAGCCCATATCTGCTTGTTCCACTAACAGAGGTTCTAAATTTTTTTTCTTTTCTTCAAAATTTCCTAATAATTGTTGGAATTTATTTTTCAAATCTAACTTCGCTGCTTTTTCGTTCACATTATTGTGAGATTTCATACTTTCCTGATACAAACTATTCAAATATTGATCGGCAGACCACATCTAGTATCCCCCTCTCACAACCAGCTGAGTCCATTTATTCTTTTACAGAACCCAGCAAGGCTCCCTTTGCAAAATGCTTTTGTAAAAATGGATACACTATCAGAATTGGAATCGTAGCGACAACGATAACCGCCATTTTTACTGATTGGGATGGTGGTGGAACATCTGAGTACTCCGCACTGTCAAATGAAATCCCAGTCGCTAACACAACAATTTGGCGTAGAAGAACTTGCACTGGCCATTTAGCTGCATCACTTAAATATAAAATAGCGTGCATATAAGTATTCCAGTAAGTTACGCCATAGAAAAGTGAAATTGTTGCAATTGCTGGTAACGAGCAGGGAATCACAATCCGAAACAGCACAGCGAAATCACCAGCACCATCAATTTTTGCTGACTCTTCCAATCCGGAAGGTAGGTTTTGGAAAAACGTTTTTAATATAATCATATTAAATACGTTAATAGAAACTGGGATAATTAGAGCTGCTAACGAATCCAATAAGCCCGTTTTTTGTACGATGATGAACGTTGGAATGATTCCTCCGTTAAAGAGCATCGTGAAGATAATGAAAAACATAATATATCTTCGACCAGGTAAATCTTTACGCGATAGCCCATATGCAGTCATAGTAGACAGAAGCATACTCCAAGTCGTCCCTACGACAGTTACAAAAATAGAAACTCCAATAGATTTTAGAATTGTATCTGTAGAAAATATATATTTATAGGCGCTTAATGTGAACTTGGTCGGAAATATCAAAAAGCTTCTACTTGCTATTTCTGCACCTGTTGCAAATGAACTACCTAAAACGTGAATGAAAGGTAGTACCGTTACTAAAGCAATGATTGTTAGTATTGCCGTATTCGTAAAATTAAATAACCGACTACCAACTGATTTGTCTTGAATCATGGGTACACCTCCTTAAACCATTAATAAATGCCTTCTTCTCCATTCTTTTTCGCCAACCAGTTAGCAAAAATAACAAGTACAAGTCCTACAAATCCTTTAAACAACCCAACCGCGGTTGCATAACTAAATTGACCTTGTCGTAACCCTGCTACATAGACGTATGTATCAAAAATTTCAGCTACATGACGATTTGTCGAATTCAATAATAAGAAAACATGTTCAAATCCCAGTTCTAATACATCACCTATTTTAAGAATAAGAAGGATGACAATGACACTTCTAATGGCCGGGAGCGTAATATGCCACATCTGCCTGAATCGATTAGCACCATCCATCTTCGCAGCTTCATATAATTGCGGATCCACTGAAGCAACTGCTGCAAGGAAAATAATTGTTCCCCAACCAGCTTCACGCCAAATCACTTGTCCGATGTACATAGGACGGAACCACTTGGAATCCAATAAGAAGTTAATTTGTTCTGATCCCATTGATTTCAGCAAGCCGTTTATAATTCCACCATCCATCGTAAACAAAACATAACTGATGGAAACAACAACAACCCATGACATGAAATGCGGTAAGTAAATAAACGTTTGAACAAGCTTTTTATATCTTTCGTTCATTAACTCATTCAACATTAAAGCGATAATAATCGGTATTGGGAAATAGATAAGAATTTGCAAACCGAATAGTACGAGCGTATTCTTTAAAATCATCCAAAAATCCGAAGAAGTAAACAATCGTTCGAAATGCTTTAGCCCTACCCATTCACTTCCGGCTATCCCCAAGTAAGGTTTGTAATCCTGGAAAGATATAATCATTCCAAACATAGGAATATATTTATAGATAAATAAATATAACAAACCAGGAGCAATCATTAAGTAGAGCATTTTATGCTTTGCTAATCTTTTTCGTAAGCTCTTTTTCTCTATCGGCTCACTTTTCTTGGCTCGAGTAAATAAACTGCGAGTACGAGCTACAATTTTTTTTCTTAAGCTCTTTCTCACAATCGGTTTACTCGTCGATTCCGAAACAGTAATCTGATTACTCATTGTTATCACCCTTTCTGAGGTAGGTAGAATTCTTACCTTTTCATATATATCTACCTTATCAAACAACATATTGTACATATGTTTTGAAAAGGATTTCTTTCATACTAAGGGGTTATATTATCGCAACAAGGAGGGATTAAAATCCCTCCTGTGCGACTCCATTAATTATCTTGATGCATTAAACTCTTCAATAATTTTGTTTCCGCCTTCAGATTTCCATTTTTCTACTTCCTTATTAAATCCAGCTTCATCAATTCCGCCTAGCATATAGTTATACGTCGCATCATTAATGATAGCTTGTAAGCGATCTCCATCTTGAATATACGTTTCTGAATCTAATGTAAGCGTTGGATCTTGAATTAAGTGACTATCATTTTCCAAAATTAATGTCTCAGCTTTTTGACGTGGTTCATAATCAAAGCGTGACTCGTATCTTCCGTTTGTTTCTGCTTCACCAATTCCTAGCATATTGTACGCAAATACTTCTTTATTGATTTTATCTTGATCACTATCAATTACTGCATAACCATCTACAATTGAATAGTGCTCACCTTCTACACCCCATTGAACAAGGTTAGAAAGTTCTGGTGTCATCATCAAATCGAAAAATGCTAAAATATCTTTCAACTCTTCTTCTGTTTTGATTGCAGATTTAGGAAACAGGATTTCGTTGTTATATCCTGGATTCGACCATACAGTAAATTCACCAGTAGGACCTGCAACGTAGTTGTGTACATCAAATTCTAAATCTGGGTTAAGCTCAATCGCATCATTGTACAACCCTAGAATGTCAACCATTGCACCGATATAAATACCAGCTGTACCGTTTTTCAACAATGCCTGCTGATCTTCTTTACTTGTTACAGGGAAATCTTGGTTCATATACTTATCATCGCGTAAATCTTTTATAAAGTTCATGGCACTCATATACTCCGGGAACATGAATTCAGGTAATAATTCACCGTTTTGCTCTCCCCAGTTATTTGGTGTTCCGTACCAAGATGCAATCGTTTTAAATGCACCGTAGATTAAATCACTTCTATCTGTTAAGCCGATTGTGTCATTTTTACCATTTCCATCAGGATCGTCTTCAGTAAACGCTCTTGCCATTTCATAAAACTCATCTACTGTTTTTGGTGCTTCTAAACCAAGTTTATCAGCCCAATCTTTCCGATAAATCATTCCTTGACGTGAGAGTGGTCGACCTTGGTAAAGTGAGTATACTTTTCCGTCTACCATTGTATTTTTAACGACTTCATCTTTTAATTTGCCTAGGTTGCTAAATTCACTGAGGTAAGGTCCGATTTCCCAGAACTGTCCATCACGAATTGCACCTTTAAATTGATCTACTTGATCCGATCCCATCGTTACAGCTTGAGCAAATGTTCCAGTAGCAAATGCAGTGTTCAGTTTATCACTGTAGTTATTGTCTGGAACCCACTCCATTTTGATTTCTACATTTGCGGCTTCTTCTACTAATTCAAGTATTTTCTCACTCGGTACTTCTGCAGTGTGAAGTTTTGTCATAATAGAGATTTTCGTTTTCTCTTTGTCTTTTACGACAGCGTCCCCTTTATCGCTCGAGGAGTCCGATGAAGCGCTTTCATCTTTATCATCGTTATTACTACACGCAACTAATACCATCAAAACCAACAGCATCGAAAATAAAGCCATAAAACCTTTTCTCAAGTTCATATTAACAAACACCCCTTCTTCTATTTTTTACTACACATTTAGCATAGATTATGAATGCCTATATCGTATATAATCAATTTCTTATACTCCTCACAAACCCAGCTACACCAACATGAAAACGCTTCCATCATAACATACTGATTATTCTTTATATAGGTAATTTGCTTCAATAATGAAAACGTTGTTATTATATGTTACATTAAGAATACATACTACATATCAAAGCAGGTGATGAATTTTGAACGTAACCATCAAAGATATTGCGAAAGTTGCCAAAGTGAGTTATTCCACTGTGTCAAAGGCATTAAATAATAGTCCCTTAGTTAGGGAAGATACGAAAAGAAGAATCGTCGAGATTGCAAAAGAATTAGGTTACGAGCCTAATTTTGCCGCACAAAGACTTGCTTCTAAACAAACGAGAATTATCGGGCTCATTTGGCCAACAATTGAACGGGTTGTCCTATCAACATTGGTGACAAAAATTAGTGATAAGATTAACGCAACACCTTACTCCATGATTCTATCTGTCGATCCTGTACAAATAGCTTTAGATACATTTAAAAGATTTCAAACAGATGGTATCATTTTATTTGAAGAGAATACGGATATATCTATTGATACAAGTTCAATTCCATTGCTTTCCTATGGAGTTGCAGGTAAAGAAAACTCCCCTTATCCGATAATTGATGCGAATCATGAGCAAGCCATGTATGAAGCGGTACATTACTTAACTCAATTAGGTCATACAAATATCGTTTATATCGGGGACTTATCATCTACTGACCCAATGCAAATCGAGAAATACAATGGATTTAAGAAGGCAATGACTCTATTTGGTTTGCCAGGAGACAATGATCAGTTAATCGATACGGCTGGACTGAATGCATACGATGGTTATCTCGCAACCTTAAAAACTCTTGCCAATTCTACTCACCCTACAGCGATTGTTGGGGGGAGCTTTGATATTAGTGGTGGCATTATTCGGGGCATTAAGGAGAGAAACCTAAAAATCCCTGAAGATATCTCCATTATTAGTTATGATAATATTCCCCAAATGGCCGATATTGAAATCCCATTAACCTGTATTGGTGTACCGGTTGATACACTGGCGACAGAAATAGTTACAACTATAATCAAGTTCATTGAAGAGAAGGATGTACACCCCCTTGTGAAGAAACTGACACCAATTCTAAATGAAAGAGCTAGTTGTGCGGCTAAAAAGTGAGTTTCGTTTTAATAGTAAAAACTGAAAAACTAACTACCTTTTTAGATGAGTGGTAGTTAGTTTTTTCACTTTACTAAAGTTGTCCATGATTATTTTTTCCCTTTTTGCAAATAATCATGAATGATTTCCTGTTGAATGGCTGGATGACAAGTTATTGTAGATTCATTTGTCAACAAAGTAACGGGTGCCCCGTCTAAATTAGTAGTGACAGCACCAACTTCCTTCGCAAGAATAATACCTCCTGCAATATCCCATGGTGCAAGATTCATTGTTAAATATCCATCTATAATTCCTTCAGCGACATAGGCAAGCTTTAAAGCTGCTGAACCATAAGTTCTTGAGCCACGTATTTTCTTGACCAGTTGCTGCATAGTCCGCTCATCCATGACACTATTTTCGCATAACCAATGATGATTGAAGCCGAGCATTGCCTCGTCAAGTACCAATTCTGGCTTTAAAGGTGGTAACTTTACATTATTTTTATAGGCTCCTTCATTTCTTTTAGCACTATACAGAATATCAGCCATGACATCGTAAACAAAGCCAATCTCACCAATTCCTTCTTGAAAGATACCGATGGAAATAGCAAAGTTCCTCTTTTGCTGTACAAAGTTCATTGTGCCATCTATTGGATCAACAATCCATACAACCCCATCCAATGATGTGACATCATCTCCATAGCCTTCCTCACTAAACAACAGATGATGCGGATACGTTTTTTTGATATTTGTAGCTAAAAAATATTCCGTTTCTTTATCCATCGTCGTAACAAGATCTTTTGGGTTAGACTTCGTATCAATAATGAGTGGATCATTAATTTTTGTACGAATGGTTTCGCCAGCCTTTAAGATCCATTCTTTTGCATGCTGAAAAATGTCATCACGCAGGTTTTTATCCATGTAACTTCCCTCCCCTATGTTAAGCTCGTTTGTATTTCTCCTTTAAAAACGCAATGCTATTATTAATATAGGGCTCTCTTGTGTTCTCCAACAATACATTGATATACGGTTTCCTCGGCTTTATTAATTTGAAGATTGCATCATAATTTAGTAGTCCTGTACCTACTGGCACCATTTTGATCCAATCGTCTTCAATGATAAAATCTTTGGCGTGCATAATGACCATTCGATCGCCAAAAAGATCCATCGCTTCTTGAAAAACTTCTTCCTGCCTATGATAGTTTGTCGGATTCAAGAAATTTGCCGGATCAAAGATGACTTGAAGATTTGGCGAATCGATGCTATCCAATAGTCTTTTTAATACTTGCGGAGAATGAACAGGATGATTAATGCCTCCTTCTATAGCAACAATGACACCAAATTTCTCCGCTTCTGCCACCAATTCGCTAACGCTCTCTACTACATCTAGAAAAGGTTGTTCTTCGTAATTGTCTACCGTATAGCCTGTTTTTTCATAGACATTACCGGTTTCAGTACCAACAATACTACAACCAAAATCCCTTGCAAAGCGAATATGCTCTTTAAATCGATCCAATTCTTGTTTTCTTTTGTCTTTATCAGGATGGATCATGTGAATATAGCAGCCTAACACAGCTATTTGAACATCTTTCTTCCGAAATGCATCCCCGATATGGCGAGCAAAGCCAGGGCTTAAACTGCCAACACTCGTATTCATCTCTGTAAAGGATTTGCCTAGCGCTAGCTGCACAGATGTTAGTCCCTTACCTGCGATTTCTTCTACTAGCCCCTCTATTGTCGTCTGATTTTCAATATCATGTGCACGAATCCCTAAATTCAATTCCATGTTTATCCCCTCTTTACTAGTTTTATATACGTAATACGCCGTATCACTACCAGTGATACGGCGTATTTGAAGAATATTATCTCGACAACCATCCGCCATCGACAGCAATAATGGAGCCATTCATATAATCAGACGCCTTACTTGCTAAGAACACGACCGTTCCCATTAAGTCTGCTGGGTCGGCCCAGCGTCCTGCTGGAATGCGTGCCAATATTTCACTATTACGTTTTTCATCTGCACGAATAGGGGCAGTATTTGCTGTTCTTACATAGCCAGGTGCAATCGCATTTACTTGAATTCCATGTTCCGCCAATTCATTGGTGAATGCTTTCGTTAGTCCGACAACACCATGCTTACTCGCCGTATAAGGAGGGACAAATTTCCCACCTTGGAATGATAACATGGAAGCAATATTAATGATTTTACCACTCTTTTGTTTAACCATTAAGTGAGCAACTTCCTGACTTAAGAAAAACATGGAATTGAGATTGAGTTCCATTACAGCATCCCAATCTTCACCCTTGTATTCAAGTAGTGGAGCGCGTCGAATTGTTCCAGCGTTGTTGACTAAAATATCCACTTGTCCATAGATTTCTTGACATTTAGCAACTAGTTCTTTCACTTTTTCTCTATTTGTCAGATCCGCCTGGAAAAACTCAACTCTACGTCCTTGTTGTTCGATTAACGCTCGCGTTTCATCCCACTCATCGCCATGTGTCACAATGAATAGATCTGCACCGGCTTTAGCAAGTGCAACTGCATATCCTTGGCCTAATCCTTTGTTTCCACCCGTCACAATGGCAACCTTGCCTGCCAAAGAGAAAAAATCTAGTGAGAATTCATTTAACTGGTTCGTCATGCGTATAGTCCTCCCTAATTAACTTCGTTTTATCTCAAATCTGCCATCGCGACATGGTCCATATCGTCATATGTGATATTCTCTCCACACATGCCCCAAATAAATGTATAGTTACTCGTTGCAGTTCCAGTATGAATCGACCAGCTTGGTGAAATAGCCGCTTGTTCATTTTTCATCACTAAATGTCTCGTTTCATCTGGTTCACCCATGAAGTGGAATACTCTTGTTTCTGGCTCCATATCGAAGTATAAATAAACTTCCATCCGGCGCTCATGCGTATGGCAAGGCATTGTATTCCAAACACTTCCAGCCTGCAACATTGTTAAGCCCATTTGCAACTGGCAGCTTTCACAATTATTCGGATGAACATATTGATAAATTTTACGAACATTTAATGTACCTGGCTCACCCATTTCAAGCGGTTTAATATTATTAATATCAATTTTCACCGTTGGGTACGTATGATGTGCCGGAGCAGAGTTAATGTAAAACTTTGCAGGATTACTCGCGTCCTTAGAACGGAATAACACTTCTTTTGTTCCTCTCCCAACATATAATCCGTCTCGACCAACCATTTGGTACTCCTCACCATCTAAGATGACAGAGCCTTCTCCACCAATATTAATAATGCCTAGTTCACGACGTTCAAGGAAATAAGTAACCCCTAGTTCCTTATCTAGCTTAATTGTTAACTCCTCATTCGTCGGCGTAACGCCGCCAAAAATCATTCTGTCTACGTGCGTATACGTTAAATGAACCTTTCCAGCTTCAAAAAGTGTTTCGACAAGAAAATGCTTTCTCAACTCATCTGTATTGTATCTCTTTATTTCTTCTGGGTGATTTGCATAACGTGTTTCCATTTTCCATCCTCCTATTTTATAAATCATTTTAATCTTATAAGTTAACGAATGATACGACCTGAGCCGTTTTCAATAAAACCATTAATTTCATCTACGGAAAAGACATTACAATCTCCATGCACAGTATGTTTTAATGCAGACGCAGCTGTTGCAAATGAAACAGTTTGTTCAGGAGATTGCCCATTTAGTATTCCATGTAAAATCCCTGCGGCAAAAGCGTCCCCCCCGCCGACACGGTCGACAATGGGTTCAATATGATGCTCTTTGGAATGATATAAAATCGCATCTGTATATAAGTTGCCTTGTAATGTATTGGCAGAGGCAGAAATCACTTGTCGGAAAGTCGAACTCATATACGTAATGTTCGGGTACATTTCTTGTATTTGCTCGTAATAGTATTGCAGCTTCATCTCTTTGCTTAGCGAAACAGGAGCCTCTGCAATTCCAAGTAAATGAATCGCATCCAATTCACCGCAAGAACAAATATCGACATACGGTAAGAGTGGTTTAATAGCATCCGCTGCTTCCTTTTGATTCCACAGTTTTGAACGATAATTAAAATCAAAGCTTGTCATCACACCGTGAGCTTTTGCTCTTTGTAACGCTTGTAATGTTAACTTTTGTAAGGTAGGAGATAAAGCAGGTGTAATACCCGAAACATGAAAAAGGTTTACCCCCTGAAAGATTTCATCGAAGTCGATTTCCTCTTCTGTCAGTTCAGAAATACTAGAATATTTCCGGTCATAGACGACCTGCGCACTTCTTTCTCCTACCCCACTTTCTAAATAGTAAGTGCCTAATCGTTCACCGCCACGCAAGACATGACTTGTGTCAACACCATACAGGCGCAAATGTCTTTCTGCTGCATGACCGAGTGGGTTATTCGGCACTTTACTTACAAAACGGACAGTATGACCAAAATTGGCTAATGATACTGCTACATTTGCTTCAGCACCACCATAGTGCATCGTTAGCTCACTCGCTTGAACTGCCCGTACTCCAATTCTAGTAGAAAGACGTAATAAGATTTCTCCAAACGTAATTATTTTTTTCATCCTTACGCCTCTCTAGCTTGTTGTACTTTTTCAACAAACTTTCTTGCGTCTATTGTCATTTTTTCAAACTCACCCGTTTTGGCATGTGCTACTAAACTGCCGCCTACACCTACAGCAACGCAACCATTTTTAATCCACTGCGCTACATTTTCCAGATCTACTCCACCCGTTGGCATAATATTCACTTGTGGGAGTGGAGCCTTCACACTTTTGACCCAATCTGGCCCAAAAGTGTTTCCAGGGAATAATTTAATAATATCAACGCCTGATTTAAGTGCTTGCTTCATTTCAGTAATCGTCATACATCCTGGCATATAAGGAATTTGGTACAGATTACATAACTCAGCAGTTTCTTGGTCGAAAGTTGGACTGACGATGAACTCAGCTCCAGCTAAAATAGCAATTCGCGCTGTAATTGCATCTAAAACTGTACCCGCCCCAATAACAACGTTGTTATTTTGTTGGTAAAGAGCCACTAATTCGCGAATGATTTGATCTGCACCCTGCACGGTGAAAGTGATTTCAATTCCTGTAATTCCGCCTTCTATACACGCTTCCGTGGTGTTCATCGCTTCTTCTTTTGAAGTCGCTCGAACGACAGCAACGACGCCACAGCTCGTAATCTTATTCAATACTTTCAGTTTATTCATAACAAACCTCCCGATATATACTCTCTTCGTTTGAAATAATTCAGTGATTGTTATTTCAAAACTTTCAACCTAATTGTATAGATTATAGTAAGCGTTTTCAAGGCATATCATTCTAGTTTGCTCTTAATAGTGAATAATTGAGTCAATCCCAATGAAATGATTATATGGTTATTCATGTTACGACCGAAAAGTATGCCGTTCTATCATGAAATATCATGTACAGCCATACAAGCTAAGATAAAGGCACCCATTCCATGCAAATCATTCTCTGAAGTCGGACGCGATACATAATACTCATATTCTCCAGCAGAAGTTCCAATACAAATGCCACTTAACTCGAGCCTTTGATCATCAACTTTCACCATATGTTCCAGCAAGCCATTATATGCTTTTTTCACAACTTCTTGATAAGTATCCTCTACATAACCCGCTTTTAATGCTTTTGCAATCGTATAGATAAATAACGCCGAACAAGAAGACTCTAACCAGTTATCCTCACGGTCTCCTTTATCTACAATTTGATACCATAAACCTGAGTCTGCATCTTGGTGCGAAACAATTGCAGGGATAAAGCGTTGTAATTCTTCGACCCACACTTCCTGACCATGTTTTTGTCCTTCTATCTGTTCTAATAAATCAATGAGTGCTGTTCCATACCAACCGACTGACCGGCCCCAAAATTCTGGCGAGCATCCTGTTTCTTTGTTTGCCCAAGGCTGAATTTTCTTCTCGTCCCACGCATGATACGGAAGGCCAGATTGTGGATCCCTCATATGTGATCTCATTAATTTCTCTTGCAGCAATACAGATTGAATAAGCTCTGGTTCTTGGAATTGTTTATCATACATGAGCATGAATGGCCCCGCCATAAACAATCCATCTAACCACATTTGATAAGGGTATTTATCTTTATGCCAAAAACCACCCTCAAATGTTTTGTTAATTGTATGCAGTAGATTTCTCAATTTTTTCGCTGCAATCATATATTTGCGATCTTTCGTTTCCTCATACAAAGGAAATAGTAAAATACCTACTTGAATCGAGTCCAGCTCATCCCTTGCAAACAAGAAATTCCCTTCATCATCTAGTAAGTTATCAACATAGGCCTTTGTGTAATCAAAATAATCCTGCTTCCCTGTTGCTTCCCAAACACGCAACATACCATACAAAAAAACACTTTGGTGGTAATGCCACCTATTAGCTGGTGGTAGCTCTGCTGGACTATATGTGTTCATAATTGTCTGACAGGCTTTTTCTGCAATAAATAATGGATTATTCTGTGTCATAATTAACATCTCTCCTTAAATTTTTTGTATATATTAAGGTGAACGGAAGAATTCTATCAATAACGTCCGGCACTTGGAAAATGCCTTCGCGGAGATTAATTGAAATCATCAGTTCACCAAATATAGCAATAGATCATAAAAGAATGTAGGCAATAATTGTTCCTATCCCACCGAGCAGGAGCGCAAACGGTAAATTATTTAAAGTGATTCGATAGGGACTTTGATTGGTATCCATTGCCGTCAGTGTTACAACTAATCCATATGTCCCGACTGTCAATGTAGCAATCGCACTTGTTACCATGACAATTGAGAGACTTAGCGGATTATACACATCAAGCAAACTTCCGATTAAGCCTGTCAATATCCCAATTGTTGCAATCGGGTGAATCCCGAACAGACTTAGGAAGATAAAAATAACTTGAATTAGCAGAAAGACTACTAATGGATACTGTGCAACGAGTAGAATTGGCTTCTCAATGACTTCTAAAAATGAAGAGTTGCTAATACTATTTGAGAAAAAGGATAGTGAAATGAATAAGATAATAAAGTTTTGCATTGTATTCGCTTTCATTTTCCAATTATGCCAACCGATGACCCAAAAACTTCTACCCCTTTTTATGATTGTAGACCATATTAGCGTAAAGGGAAAGATGAGAAGTGTCACAGTCAATATGAAATCGATTTCAAAAAATGTACCACAGACAATAACTAGGGCTAAAAATAGCACTAGTGCACTTGCCAGGTGAGCAATTTTTTTAGCTATCCCTTTGACATTCATTTCCCTAGACTGTTCACCGCTTTGGTTTGCATACGCATACTTTCTGAAATGATAGCGGCCCCACAAAGCGTCAAGTATAAATGTTAGCACCGCAATTAATAACAACCAAGGGAGTATAGCTACGTAAGAAACGCCAGTTACAAAAATAGATAGGACGACTAGTATTTCAAGTGGGCTCCATAGTAAGGCTAAGGAAAACCCTCTCAATGTTGATGTACTGATGAATGAATCTCGCACTTTTTTATTGAAATGCGCTAAATTATCTTTCAGCACGTCCTGTGAAATGGTAACCGCCGATAAATTTAAAAATGCAGCTAGCGTAAACGTTGTCGCTGAACCACGCGTATACATTTTGCCCACATCTGATACATTCGCCTTCATTAAGCTGTTTAAGCTCCGGTCAAACCGACCACTTCTAACAACACTATTCATCCACGGTAACATCGCTAAAAGTGTGAGTAAGGCTATATTAGCCGTTAAAGCGCTAGGTATAGCCAAAACTGATTGTCCTGATGTAGCATATAAGCAGCCTCCTATCACAATGAAGGAGGCACTTAGTATTCTAAATAATTTCGATGCACTCGCAAAAGAAATGACTAACATGACTAAAGCTAATAAGCCAATCACATAATTCAAACGATCGCTAGCGATAAATATATTGGCGATGTGAAGGACAAATACGAATGTGTAAAAAATATATACATACTGAAATACCGAATGCAGTTTCATCTTTACCTCCAAAAACGCCATTCCGTTATTTACCTAATTATTCAATGGTGATAGTTATTCTTCTCCGATAATCACTCGGAGTACATTTGGATGCTTTGGAAACGTTTTAGTACCTGCTCCGTAGCCAATGGATTGAACCTTCATAGCGGGTAATGTACAAAATGCTTCGGCAAGTACCGCTACAATGGCTGCTCCTGTAGGTGTTGCTAACTCCCCTTTGACTTGGCTTTCTGCAATAGGAATACCGAGTAAAATTTCTAATGTAGCAGGTGCTGGAACTGGATAAATGCCATGATCAATATGAATTTTCCCCGAACCAACTGGAACGGCAGATGATTTAATACGGTCTATTTGCAGTTGTTCAAGAAGTATAGCTGCACCTACAATATCGATAATCGAATCCACAGCTCCTACCTCATGAAAATGAACGTCTTCAAGTGCTACACCGTGGATTTTCCCTTCAGCTTGTCCTATCTTCTTGAAAATGCTGAGCGCATGTCCTTCCACTCGATTAGAATAACCTGCCGATTGAATAAGCTCAACAATTTTTTTATAAGAACGATGATCATGATTATGGTTGTGATGATGACGGTCGCTATGTTCATGGCCATGGTCGTGACTATGTTCATGACTGTGATTATGCCCGTGGTCATGATCGTGGCTATGTCCGTGATTATGATTATGCCCGTGGTCATGAGCATCACTCGTTAATAAAACATCAAACTTTGTACTAGTAATGCCGTTTTTCACGACTTTATTGAATGTTAATTCATACTCATTTTCCATATTCAGTTTTTTTAACTCCGTTTCTAAATGAACAGGATCCCCTCCTGCATCAATAAGGGCCCCAATAACCATATCACCACTAATTCCTGAAAAACAATCGAAATATAATGTTCTCATACGTAACATTCCTTTCTATGCTATAATAAATTAACTTCGCAATTACTTTGTCCACACAACAAAGTAATTTTTATTACACTAAATAAACCATTTTTGCATTCGTATAATTATAATTAATTCGGGGGTAAATAGATGATTACTGGCGACGGTGCTTACATAAAAAAAATCAATAGAAGTATTATTTTAAGTAAAATAGTTGAGCATGGCATGATATCAAGAGCTGACCTATCCAAAATTACCGGATTAAACAAAGCTACTATTTCAATTCAAGTTGCCGATTTACTCAGTGAAAACTTAATTTGTGAAACAAGACTGGAGCATAATGTCGTAGGTAGAAGACCGATCATGCTTTCGATAAATAAAGATGCAGGCTATGTGTTAGGCATCGACCTAGACTATAACCATATCCAGTATATGGTTTCCGATTTAGGTGGTAATCCTGTCCAACATGACTCCATAGAGTTGGAAATCGATAGTTATGAAGAGTTAGTACATTTACTTATTAAGCAAATTAAAAAATATAAAAATGATTATTCAAAAAAACATTATGGTTTAGTTAGTGTAATGATTGGGATTCACGGGACAGTAAATAAAGATGAGAGCATCTACTTTGTACCTAGTCATCAATGGCAAAATAAATCCTTGAAAACCGATCTTATGAAAGAGCTAGATATGGACATATCCATTCAAAATAACGCAAACTTATCGGCTTATTCCGAACGTGTCTATAAACACCATGAGAGTAATCATTTACTTTGTCTTCTCTTCTCTTCTGGAATTGGATCGGGAATAATGATTGATGGGAAACTCCATAAAGGATTTCACGGCTACGCCGGAGAAATGGGCCATATGATTATTTCCAAGGATGGAGAAGCCTGCCGATGCGGTAACAGAGGTTGCTGGGAGCTCTACTCATCTGAGCCTAGCCTACTTGCACGTTTGGCAATGCAGTTAGGTGTTCCAAAAGTAACACATGATGACATACAATCCCTACTGGCCAAGCAAGATCCCACTATTCTCCAACTAATGAAACAATATATCATCGACCTTTCAATCGGTTTAAATAATATTATCAATATCTACAATCCAGAAACATTGGTGTTGACGAGTGAACTGTTAAAAATGTATCCAAATGCAATCGAGGAAATTAAAAATAATTTGAATTCCGCAGTAAGTCAATATGGTGAATTAGTAATCTCCGATTTTGGGAATAGTTCCTGTGCCCTTGGTGCATGTGCACTAGCGATTCAGCGTTTTCTAGAGGTACCGGAGCTCATCTTAACACTGACAGAGGATACTGTTTTAGTCAAATAGGTATAAAAAAAGATCTCCCTATCCATGGGAAAGAGAGATCTTTTTTTTATTTACTTTACTACTTTTTATTTAGAACCAGTTCGTATGGAAAGTTCCTTCTTTGTCTTTACGTTGATACGTATGAGCGCCAAAGTAATCGCGTTGTGCTTGAATTAGATTTGCAGGCAGATTTTCTGAACGGTAGCTATCATAATAAGCAATTGCACTTGCGAAAGAATGAACAGGAATCCCTTGTTTAACCGCAACAGATACGACTTCGCGTAATGCTGATTGGTAACCTTCTACAATTTCTTTAAAATAACTATCTAATAATAAGTTTTCTAAATCAGGTTCTTGGTCATAAGCTTCTTTAATATTTTGTAGGAACTGTGCACGGATAATACAACCCCCACGCCAGATCATTGCAATCTCTCCATAATTCAAATTCCAATTACTCTCCGCAGATTGTGCACGCATTTGAGCAAATCCTTGTGCATAAGAACAAATTTTACTCATATACAATGCTTTACGAACTGCTTCTATGAGTTCCTCTTTATTGCCGTCATATTGGCTTACTTGAGGTCCAGACAATACTTTACTTGCACGGACACGCTCTTCTTTCATCGAAGAAATACAACGTGCAAATACAGACTCTGTGATTAACGGAAGTGGAACACCTAGATCTAAAGCATTTTTACTCGTCCACATGCCTGTTCCTTTTTGACCTGCTTTATCTAAAACAACATCTACAAGTGGTTTACCTGTTTCTTCATCTATCTTTGTAAAGATCTCTGCAGTAATGTCAATTAGGTAACTATCTAATTCACCTTTATTCCATTCTGAAAATACTTCATGAAGTTCTTGTGCATCCAACTCAAGGACATTATCCAAAATCGCATATGCTTCAGCAATCAATTGCATATCTCCGTATTCGATACCATTGTGCACCATTTTCACATAATGACCTGCACCATCAGGACCGATATAGGTACTACAAGACTTCCCATCTACTCGTGCTGCAATCGAATCAAAAATGGGTGCAACTAAGTCATAGGCTTCTTTTTGACCACCTGGCATAATAGAAGGACCTTTTAGTGCACCTTCTTCCCCACCAGATACCCCTGTTCCGATGAAATGGATACCTGTTTTCTCTAGCTCTTTATTACGACGAATCGTATCTTCGAATAGCGTGTTCCCACCGTCAATTAAAATATCGCCCTTTTCAAGATACGGCTGCAATGATGCAATTGTTGCATCTGTTGCAGATCCAGCTTGAACCATTAGCATTATTTTACGGGGTACTTCTAATGAGTTAACAAACTCCTCAATGCTCGTAGCACCAAAAAAGTTCTTGCCTACCGCTTCATTTGCTAAAAATTCCTCTGTTTTTGAAGTTGTACGATTGTAGACAGAAACAGAGTTCCCTCTGCTCTCGATATTTAACGCTAAGTTTTTTCCCATAACCGCTAGGCCAATGACACCGATTTGTTGTTTCGACATTTTTTTCTTCCTTTCTATATTTCGAATTTACAACGCTGTTAAACAAGTAGATCATTCTTAAAGTCTAAAATAACGCTTTGCATTATCATAGCAAATGTTTGTCACATACTTCTCTAATAATGCCATATCTTTCGGTACTTTACCTTCTTCTACCCACGTTCCAAGTAAATTACACAGTATCCTTCTGAAGTATTCATGTCTTGGGAATGAAAGGAAACTTCTCGAATCCGTTAACATGCCAATAAAATTGCTAATTAGCCCAATATTAGCTAATGTTTTCATTTGGTCTTCCATGCCATCGATGACATCATTAAACCACCAAGCGGTTCCAAACTGAACCTTCCCTGCAATTTCAGAGCTTTGATAATTACCCGCCATGGAAGCTAACACAGCATTATCATTCGCGTTTAAGCTATACAAAACGGTTTTAGGTAATTTATCTTTGCTTTCTAACGCATTTAAAAAATTAGAAAGTTTATTGGCAATAAGCAGGTCACCTATTGAGTCAAAACCGGTGTCTGGACCAAGTAGATTCAACATTCTTGTGTTATTATTTCTCAACGCACTTAGATGAAGTTGCATTACCCAGCCTTTGTCAGCGTATAATTCACCTAGTGTTAGTAATGTATATGTTTTATATTGCTCAATTTCTTTTGCAGTCAGTTTTTCACCTTGTAAGCGTTTCTGGAAAACGGATGCTGCTTCCTCTTTTGTAGCCTGCTCGTAAAACATAACATCAATACCGTGGTCGGAACTTCGGCAACCATGCTCATCAAAATAATCGACTCGGCTTATGAAAGCATCTAATAGTGCATCATACGTTTCAATCGTAGAATTTGTTGCCTGCTCCAATTTCCCTACCCATGATAAAAACTCATCTTTTTCAATATTCAACCCTTTATCTGGTCGGAATGAAGGCGATACAGTAATTTCAAATCCTTCTTTATGTAACGCTTTATGGCTTGCTAAATCGTCTGTTGGATCATCCGTTGTTCCAACAAATTCAACTTTATCTTTTTTTAGAAGTGATCGAATGGACATTTCCTTTGTCGCTAACTTCTTATTTGCTTCTTTCCAAATAGCTGGTGCTGATTTTTCATCCAAGACCTCATCTATATCAAAATAATGAAGGAGTTCTAGATGAGTCCAGTGATACAATGGATTGCCAAATGTGTTTGGAACGGTTTTAGACCACGCTAAAAATTTCTCATATCCACTTTTATCTCCTGTAATATAAGCTTCATCAATGCCATTAGCGCGCATCGCTCTCCATTTATAATGATCCCCACCTAGCCAAATGTCAGACAGGCTTGTAAAATTCTTATCTTCTAAAATTTCTTTTTGATTTAAATGGTTATGATAATCGATAATCGGTAAACCTTTAGCCGTACCATGAAATAGGATTTTTGCTGTTTCATTGAATAGTAAAAAGTCATCTGTAATAAATGTTTTCAACGTAATCATCCTTCCATCCTTATTAGTTTGTATGGCAAACAAACTGAATAGTATCTATCATATATAATAGATGTAAACGTTTTACTTTACAAGTCTTTATCAAACCTTCGAAGTATTCTTGCTATATCTCCATGAAATAACAAATATATTTAACTTTATATATGAGTCAATTTCATAATTGGACAACTTAATTTAAAACCCGAACAAGGTTGATTTCCGCTCCAGACGGACGCTTTCCGCGGGCACGGCTTCAGCCTCCTCGCCGCTGCGCTTCTGCGGGGTCTTCAGCTCGTGCTGTTCCCGCTGGACTCGCCGTCTTCCGCTCCAATCAACGAGAGTAGGATATCGATTTAACAAGTATTAAAATAAATAACTATATAATCGTTCGCTTTTCCAGTCAAAACAAGTAATTATGAAATTGATTCATATTGGATTGCATATTTTTAGAGTACTCCGACATACTGTTTTCATGAAAGACATACCTTTAACTATACTTCTCTATAAAACCATAAACAGCTCCTAAAAGATTTGCATTTTGACGAAATTTACACGTATTAACATGCGGTTTAATCTTTGCAAGATTGATAGTAGTTATTATTTTATCGAGTTTTTCATCTATTTTCACTATTAAATCTTCCCGTGCACTTATTCCTCCACCAATTAAAATAATTTCAGGATCATAAATATACTGTAAGTTATAAATGCCTATCGCTAATAGATGATAAAATTCATCGATTGCCTGCTTACAATCTTCGTCCCCTGAATCTGCTAGCATAAAGATTTTTTCACCGGAAAGTGAATTCATATCTACCTTTTTTTTCTGAGCGACTTTTTTAACAAGTGCTTTTGTAGACGCTACTCTGCTCCAAACATCGTCACTCCCTTTGACATCAGATGTTAACAGCATATAACCAAATTCCCCGCCATGTAAGTTGGCTCCTTTATGCAATAGACCATTTTTAATGATTGAACCCCCAATTCCTGTACCAATTACGATGACAAGAACATCTTTTTTCCCTTTAGCTGAACCATCCCATAGCTCCGAATAGGCAGCACAGTTAGCATCGTTTTCAATAAAAACTGGTAATTTCACATTTTCCCCAATCAACTCCTTAATATTGGGTCCATGTAGATAGCGTACTGCACTTGAACCATAAATAATTCCTTCGTCAGATACAGCTCCAGGGCAACTCACTGCTACTCCAATCACTTCTTGATGAGAAAAACAAACTTCCTTAATGAAGTTTAATAATTCATCTAGAGTACCTGGTGTTTTAACTGTATTTGTTTCCAGAATTACTGCATTTTCACCAATTACCCCATACTTTAGAAATGTTCCACCAATATCAAAAGATAAGTATTTTTTCATTGTTTTATCCTCCACATTTTTATTTATTAGTTATACATGGCAAACGATACTAATATAAAAATATTTCGTTGCCTCTTCGAGATGACAACGAAATATTTTTATATCTTGCTCTTTTATTAATCATTAAATAGTTAGAAATGCCATTCATACTTTGAAAATCATTTGATGAAATTATCATCTACAGCCTCAAACTGTTCCGTTTCTATTAGTTGCTTATACCAGTAAGCAGATTTTTTCATGGCACGATTCCTATTATTCTCCAAATCAATCTCAACTAATCCATACCTGTTTTTAAATGCATTCATTGGTGAAACATTATCTGAAAAAGCCCAAAGCATGTAGCCAATACAATTTGATCCAGCTTCAATTGATTTCAATAACCACTTCAAATGGTCACTGATAAATTCAATTCTATAATCATCTTGAATCACATTTTCTTTGTTTTTGTACTTATATTCATCTTCCACACCCATACCATTTTCGGCGATAAACCATTCGATATTACCGTATTCTTCTTTCATTCGCATGCCCATATCAAACATAATTTTCGGATATATTTCCCATCCACGAAATGGATTCATTTTTCTACCTGGAAGATCGAACTTGTCATAGTAATATTCAGGATGAAACGGCGTATCTTCATTCCAAGATGAAGAACGAGACTTTACACGGGCTGGAAAATAAAGATTTATCCCAACATAGTCTACAGTATTCCCCTTTATCAGTTCCAATTCTTCTTCAGTAGAATCAAATGTAATATCATGCTTTTCCATTAGCTCAAACAACTCTTCAGGGTACTCTCCTTTGATAGCTGGATCCAAGAATACTCGATTGAAAAACAAGTCATGAATTCTTGCCGCCTTTTGATCATGTTCTGCTGATGAACGGGCATATGTGACCTCGGGGTTTAAAATAACTCCTATTTTAGATCCGGTCTTTTCCTTTAAACCCATTTCCTTAAATAGTTTAACTACTTTAGCAGTGGCTAATCCTTTGTTGTAGTTCCACTGCATCCACTTTTTAGTATTTTGTTCAAATGGCCAACGGATGGCGTCTAAATATACACGAGTTTGAACAACTACTGGCTCATTAAATGTAAACCAATGCTTCACACGGTCTCCATAGCGCTCAAAAACTTTTTCTGCATATTTAACAAATAACTCCACAACATGTTTAGATCCCCAACCACCATAGCTCTCAAATAAAACTCCTGGAGTTTCATAGTGTTCCAAGCAAATCATTGGCTCAACGCCACTAGCAATTAGTTCATCGATAACGTTATCGATGTAACTCGCGTATTCTTCATCGACTTCTGCATTTTCATAATCGACTAAAAAACGGGACCAATTAATCGACGTTCTAAAATGTGTAAGCCCAATTTCTTTCATATACCCTATATCTTCTTTGTAACGATTACGAAAATCTGTGGCAACTGCCGGACCATATCCTTCATGCCAGACATGTTTATTGTTTTTGTACCAGAGGTCAATATATGAATCTTGAAATTCCTTTTTACCTGACCATCCTTCTGTTTGCCAAGCCGATAGCGCTGCGCCAATCATAAAATCTTCTGGTATCTTAACTGTAATAGTGCTCATCTTTGTTTTCCCCCCGATTTTGTCTTGAGTGAATTTTATACTGAAATATTTTCATTCACGTAACTTCTTATTTTGTCATCATTAGCTTTCGATATGTCATCGGTGTCAGATTTGTAAATTCTTTGAACACTTTAACAAAGTATTTATACTCCTTGAAACCAACAAGTTCTGCTATCTCATGCACCTTAAATGGCGTTTCACTAAGTAATTTTTTTGCTTCTTCTATTCTTAAATCATTTATATACTCATTGAAACTTTTACCTGTCTGTTGATTGAATAGGGAACTGAAGTAATTCGGCGAAATATTTATAATATCGGCTACTTCATGTGCTCTAATATTGGATTTATAGTATTCTTTTATATATTCTTCAGCTTTTCCAATCAACCAGTCCGTTTTATCATTATTTTTCAAATTTAACTGACCGATACTCGTGGAAGAATGAACGATAATAACATTCTCTTTTAGATCCAAATGACTTATCATATCGGTTAATTTCTGCTCGTTTCCTATTTCTTGTGTTAATTTAACGACTCTACTCACTAGCTCTTCTATGTTAACCGGCTTTAATAAGTAGTCCTTTACACCTAGTTGAATCGCTTTTTGAGCATAGGAGAATTCATCATAACCACTAACCATTATCATTCGAATCGTAGGGTAATGTTGATGAATAAAGGCAGCCAATTGTAGACCGTCCATATTTGGCATCCTGACATCAGTGATAACAAGATCGACATTCCCATGATTTTGCACTTTTAGAATCGCATCTTGACCATCATGAGCAATATCAACCACTTCAATATTGTATTTCTCCCATGGAATCGTATCTCTTAAACCGCGACATATAATGGGCTCATCATCGACAATTAGCATTTTGAATATCATGGGTTATTCACCTAATCCTCTTTTATGAGTACTTTTAAATTATCTCCATCAAGAAGTGGAAGAACTAGCCGAAATGCTGCCCCTTCTTTCGTTTCTAGTAAGATCAGACTATACTCTTCCCCAAAGGCAATATTTAAGCGATCCCTTAGGTTTTTTAAAGCATATCCGGTAGATTCACCAGATGTAGGTTGGAATCCCCAGCCATTATCAATTACATCAATCCACAATTGATTATCTACTTGATAACATCGAATGTTGATAATCCCTTGTTTAAAATAATTATTAAAGCCGTGCTTAATACAGTTTTCTACTAACGGTTGGATAATTTGTTTCATAATAAACTTTTCTTTAACCTGATTATCTATGAATATACTGAAAGCCAAACGGTCTCCTAAACGACTTTTTTGCAATTCAAGATAAGCTTTTATATATTCAATCTCTTTTTCCAAGGGTATCCACATTTTCCCGTTATTTAGATTCATCCGAAAAACTTTAGAAAGCCCTTCAATTAAATTTCCAGTTTCCATCGCATTTTCCAAACGTGCTGTCCAGCGAATCATATCTAAAGTATTATAAAGAAAATGTGGATTTATCTGACTTTGAAGTGCTTTTAATTCAGATTCTTTTTGTTTAATTTTCAGTTTATATTCTATATCAATAGATTTTTGTATTGTTTTCACCATTTTATTAAATTGCATTCCCAATATACCAATTTCGTCTCTAGTTTTCACATCCACACTAGCCAAAAAATTTCCCTTTTCAACTTGCATTGTTTGCCTTGTCAATTCTGTTATTCGCTTGATATAGGATCGATAGAAACCTATAAAAGCAATTATTCCTAATACCAAAAGTAGAACTATCATATTTTTTATAGAAGCCCGAACGGCATAAAGTTCCTTTACAAGTTCTCCCTCGTCTACAACTGCTACAGATAACCAATTCGTACCTTCTAGTTTCTTTTTAACACTAAGGTAGCCACTTTTATCTTTTTTATAACTATAAGCTGAATCCTTACCATTTATAACCCAATCTTTCAGCTCTTCATTTGGATATTGCTTGCCAACAAGTGATTGATCGTAATGAAGAACAACATCTCCTCTTGTCGACAGCACAAAATAGTTCCCTTGTTGTAGAGGGCGTTTTGCTTTAATATCATTAAATAGTATTGATTGGTCTATGCGGATTCTTACCCCTCCGATAGGTTCGTTAATGTGATGAAGATCATTAATAACTCTAGTCAAACTAATGATATGTTTTCGACCACCCCAGCCACTAGTAACCTCGTATGAGTCACTCCATACTGGAATTCCTTTCCCCTGAATAGCTGTCTCATTCGAAATTTGCCCTTTTTCTGTAATTGGCTCACCTACCGTTATCATATTGCCGTCTTTCCCCATTAACGAAACTGAAGAAATGTAATCACGAGACATAAGTTGGAAAGTGAAATAACCATTTATTGATTTGATTGCATTTTTATATTCAATCTGGGACAAATCTTTTTGGGATGTCTTAAAAAAGGTTCGAAAGCTTTCATCATAAATCATATAAGAAGTCATACTTTCAAGTTCTGTTATGATTGATGTAATATGCTGCTCATTCTTATCAAGTCTTTCCACTATATCTTCTATCGCTTGGTTTTTTAGAGCTATAGTTGTTTGATAATAAATAAATAAACTAAATAAAACGGTTGGTAGTGTTATTAACACTAAAAAAAGTACAACAAACTTCTTCTTCAAGCCCCAGTTTTGCAACATTATACATCAACCTTTACCATTTGCTCCCTTCAGCTTACCCTTTTACAGCACCTGCTGTCATACCTTTTACGATTTCTTTTTCCAAAAGTAAATAAAAAATAACGATTGGAACTAACGACATCGTCAATCCTGCCATTTGTGCTCCATAATTAGTTGTAAATTGACCAGCAAAGTTCGCTAATCCTAATGGCAAAGTTTGTAATTCAGGATCATTAATCAATACTAAAGCAAATGAAAATTCATTCCAATTATAAATAAAATTAAGTATAACGACAGTTGCTAAGGCTGGACGAGACATAGGCAGTATGATTGACCAGAATACACGAAATATCCCACAACCATCCATAATGGCTGATTCTTCTATATCCTTTGGAAACGCCTTCATAAAGCTTGTTAAAATAAAGATCGTAATCGGTAAATGAAACGCGATATATGGAAATATCAATGTTATCGGAGTATCAAGCAAACCAAGATTTCTCATTAATATAAACATAGGTACTAATGTTGCATGTATAGGTATTAATAATCCAAAAATGAAGAAGCTATAAATAAACTTATTCATTTTGAAAGTAAACCTAGATAAAAAATAGGAAGCTAATGCTCCTAGTAAAACAGTTATGCCTGTAGCGGTAATGCAAATAAAGATACTGTTTTTAAATAAAACCCCTAAATTAGCAATATCCCAAGCATTTATGTAATTTTCCAAAACAAATACCTTTGGAAAGCCGAATTGGTTTACAACGAACTCACTTTCCGACTTAAATGAGTTAATGACCATCCAAACAATCGGATAAGCATTCACTAAAGAAAATATACCTAGTATAGTGTAAATAATAGTGTTTTTTATGCTTTTTTTCTTACTAGTTAAATCCTTTGTCCTTGTATCTTTTTTGGACTTTACAACTGTTTCCACTATAATTCCTCCCCCCTTATATCATTTTACCCTTAAACACTTTTGTGACGATAAATATTAAAATAAGACTGAAGAAAAATATAAATACAGAAACAGCACTACCATATCCGTAATTTAGTTTACTAAATGTCTCATTAAACATATATAACGCCATAACTTCTGTAGAATGTGCTGGACCACCATTTGTCATTACATAAATTAGATCGAATGTTTTCAAACTACCTGATATACATAAAATCACTGCAACGATGATTGTACTCCAAATCATCGGTATTGTAATTTTAAAAGTAGTTACCCATTCTGAAGCACCATCCATTTTTGCAGCTTCTAATACTTCCTCCGGGATATTTTGTAAGGCAGCTAGGAATATAATTAAGTAAAGCCCAATAAATTGCCAAATGATTGTGACTAGAACTGCAAACATGGTCCATTTCGTATCGCCTAGCCAATTTTGAGTCAATCCATCCAATCCAACAGTTCTTAATAATTCATTAAGCATTCCATTTTTGGAATTATAAATAAGACTCCAAGTTAATGAGATAACAACTGTAGACAAAACAACTGGCAAAAAGCCAATTGTTCTAAAAATCCTAACACCTTTTAGTTTTCTATTTAATAGAAGTGCTATGAATAATGCTATTGGAATTTGCCCTAAAACAGATGCTGTAACTACATAAACGTTATTCTTAACCGAACTCCAAAATAAGGGCTCTTGAAATAACCTTTTAAAATTATCAATCCCCACAAATGTCATATCAGAGATGCCATTCCATTCCATTAAAGAATAATAGAAGGATTGAATAATCGGTAATATCGCAAACAAAATATAAAGTACCAAAGCTGGTAGCAATCCAATAATTATGGCTACCTTACTTTTCTTAGTTAAGTGCAAGGTCTCGCCTCCTATAATTCACAGGTCGCCGAAAATGGCGACCTGTACAATTTCCGCTTTATTACTACTACTTCTTTTTCTCCCATTCTTTTTGCATTTCCTTAGCTAATTCCTCTGGTGTTTTTTCACCTAATGTAATTGATTGGAGCCCGTTATTAATCATATCTGTTAATTCTGGTGTCAGGGTTGCATCATACACTGGTGACAAACCACCCTGTGCATAGCTATTTGCATCACGAAAAACTTGAGGTATACTATCATCCATTTTCACATCTGCCGGAACAATAATATTTGCTTTTACAAGTTGCTGATACAGCTCATCGCTATAGTAGTATTTCAAAAATGTAAAGGCTGCCTCTTGCTCTTCATCGCTTAAATTACTATTAACTGCAATTCCACCACCTGCGACACCTGATATTTTTGAAGCGTCTCCCTCTCCACCTTCGAATGTGGGAAATGGAGCGACTCCTATATTATCTAAGTTTTCTACACTCCCAATAATTGGACCAAGCGCCCATGATCCTGCAAAGTGCATTGCCGTTTCTCCTTTGATAAATTCACTTCTTGACTGTGCTTCATCAATCGTATTCATATCTTCATTGAATGCATTTAATTTAGTCAATTCATCTATCACAGATAGGGACTTAATGAATTGTTCATTTTCAAAAGATACAGTTCCATTTAATGCTTCTTTCAAAAAGTTGCTCCCAGTATGACGATCAGCAATAGTAGAAATATATACGGATTGCAAAGGCCAAATTGATTTGTTACCAAGTGCAATTGGAGTAATATCTTTGTCGTTTAGTGCTTGTATCAGCTTTTTCAACTCTACATAAGTAGATGGGAATTCATCATATCCAACTTCTTGTAACAAATCTTTAAAATAGTAAATCAAACTCGTTTCACTAATATTAGAAGGTATCGCGTAGTAATTTCCATCTAAAGCATAATCCTGTAATATAGAATCTGGAATTACTCCATCCCAATGATCAATGATCGAATTAAGCGGAAGTAATGCGCCACCTTCCGCAAGCGGAGCAGTTCGAGCCCCCGGCCAGACCCGCATCATATCCGGAAGTTGTTTTCCTGCGGCTTGCGTTCTTAGTTTTGTTTCATATTGATCATGTGGAATACTTTCTACTTTAATTCGAATGTCCTTATGTTCTTCATTAAACTTAGCAATAATTTCTTTATAAACTGTATTTTCCGGTCGATCTTCAGTCCAATCATTCCAAAGCGTCAATTCAATTACACCATCTGTAGAGGAATCTTTATTACTGCCACAGGCTGCTAAACTTAACACCATGAATACCCCAAATATTATTAATCCAATTCTCTTCACAAAACTTCTCCTCCTTAATGTAAGCGCTTAAATAGATTTTAACGCTTTTTCTATTAATTTATATCCTATAAACCTATGAATTCATCCAATATTCTCTGAATACTAATTTCTCTCATAGTTTAACTAGTCTGAAAAGCATGTTTTGGAGTTGCTATATAGCAAAATCAAGATCAAATTGTTTGGCACCGCCCAAAATGGCTTGTGATATATGTATTGCTAACCATCAAAGGACACTCTTCTTGATTCATAGTTACATAGACATGGTTTGATTTCAACTTAGCACGAAAATATTTCTTTATGAGTCCATTTGGGAAGCAACCACTATCATATTTAAGCAGTATTGAATATTCACTCAAAGTAGCGTATACTCTACTTAATTAAATTAATTTATTAACTTAAGAGGAGGTATAACTTTGAAGCTGGATTTACGGAAAGAGTTTCAAACTATTTTTGACAGCACTGAAATTCCACGTATATTTTTTGCACCCGGTCGCATTAATTTGATTGGTGAACATACAGATTATAACGGTGGCCACGTCTTCCCTGCCACGATTTCATTTGGTACATATGCACTTGCACACAAACGTGATGATCAAAAGTTACGCTTTTTCTCACTAAATTTTACGCATACTGGAATTATTGAATGTGATCTTAGCCATTTAGCTTATGACGAAGCGCATGACTGGGCGAACTTCCCTATTGGGATGATTAAGTTCATGCGTGACAGCGGATTTATAATTTCTTCAGGGATGGACATTTTATTTTTCGGAGACATCCCCAATGGTGCTGGGTTGTCCTCCTCCGCTTCAATTGAAATGGTCACTGGCGTTTTGTTGGAAGGATTATTTGACCTAGAAATAGATCGTGTCAAGATGATTCAGCTTGGGCAGCAAGTAGAAAATAATTATATTGGTGTCAATAGTGGCATTATGGATCAGTTTGCAATTGGAAAAGGAAAAAAAGACCATGCAATTCTATTAAATTGTCAAACATTAGATTATCAATATGCGCCCATCCAATTGGAAGACCATGTGATTATGATTATTAACACGAATAAGCGACGTACTTTAGCTACTTCAAAATATAATGAACGACGGACACAATGCGAACAAGCATTAGCAGACTTGCAACGGGAACTTTCAATTGAAAGTCTAGGTGATTTAACAAAGGAACAATTCAAACAACATATGTACTTAATTCAGAATAAAACAAACCTAAAACGTGCAAAGCATGCAGTCTATGAAAATCATCGGACGTTAGAAGCTCTGCAGCAGTTACAACAAGGACATATAGACGCCTTTGGTCAATTGATGAATCAATCACATCTTTCACTTCAGCTAGATTATGAAGTAACAGGTATTGAGTTGGATACAATCGTTCATACGGCATGGGAGCAACCTGGCGTGATTGGGGCCCGTATGACAGGTGCTGGATTTGGTGGCTGTGCAATTGCCATTGTTGAAAAGGAGCAAGTGGAACACTTTAAGAACACTGTCAATACTATCTATCATCAAAAAACAGGCTACGAAGCAACTTTTTATACCGCGACAATTGGGGACGGGGCTAGAGAACTTATTGAAGGAGTGATTTAAATGAGTGTATTAGTTTTAGGTGGAGCAGGCTATATTGGATCACATGCGGTTTATCAGCTAATGGACCAGCAATTGGATGTTGTCGTTATTGATAATCTCCAGACAGGTCATAGAGAGGCTGTCCATCCTGGTGCAACCTTTTATGAAGGGGATATTCGTGATATTGCCTTTATGCGTAGTGTCTTTACGAAGGAATCCATTGAAGCCGTTGTCCATTTTGCAGCGAATTCCCTTGTTGGTGAATCTATGGAAATGCCACTGGAGTATTTTGATAATAACGTTTACGGCACACAGGTTTTATTGCAAGTGATGCAGGAATTTCAAGTGAAGAAAATTGTTTTTTCATCGACAGCAGCTACTTATGGGGAGCCTGAAGCAGTGCCGATTACAGAAGACATGCCTACTAACCCGACAAGTACATATGGGGAAACGAAGCTGACGATGGAAAAAATGATGAAATGGTGCGAGCAAGCTTATGGCATTCACTATGTCGCCTTACGCTACTTCAATGTTTCAGGTGCACGTGAATCTGGGAAAATTGGAGAAGATCATCATCCCGAGACACATCTTGTTCCAATCATTCTCCAGACAGCGCTCGGACAACGAACACATATTACTATTTTCGGGGAGGATTATGATACGCCAGATGGTAGCTGTATTCGTGACTATGTACATGTAGAAGACCTAATCCAAGCGCATCTTTTAGCCCTTCAATACTTAAATAATGGGGGGAAAAGCGATATTTTCAATTTGGGGAGCAATCAAGGCTTTTCTGTTAAAGAAATGATTGAAACAGCACGCGCAGTGACGGGCAAAGAAATCCCAACACAAGCAGGTGTGCGTCGCGCAGGTGATCCAAGTATTTTGATCGCTAGTTCTGAAAAAGCTGCTTCCTTATTAGGATGGCAGCCAACACGCACTTCTATTGATAAAATTATTCAAGATGCTTGGAACTGGCATGTCAATCACCCCACCGGCTACCAAAAGGACGTGACAAACGAATGATTTATCAACAGATTACGGGACTTATTCGACAAGCACTTCAGATCGAGCTAATTGAATATGCTGACCAAATCTACGCCACAAACCAGGTGCTTGCCTTACTCCATCTCAAAGCAATGCCGGCACAAATTGAAAATTCGATAGACGATACCATTCCCAATTTACTTGAACAAATCATTGATTATGCTGTTGAACAGGGTATCATTGAAGATGTCTTTGATGACAGAGAAATCCTATCCGCCAATATCATGAATTGCTTTGTGGCAAGACCTTCTGTTATTAATAACATTTTTCAAGAGAAGTATCGCCATTCCCCACAACAAGCAACCGATTATTTTTATGCATTAAGTAAAAATAGCAATTATATTCAGATGAACCGAATCCAAAAGAATATCCAATTTAAAACTGATACAATCTACGGTAAATTGGATATTACGATTAATCTATCAAAACCTGAGAAAGATCCAGAACAAATTAAACGTGAGAGCCAATTAAAGCATACGGTGAATTATCCAAAATGTCTCTTATGCATCGAAAACGAGGGCTACGCAGGTCGAACTGGTTATCCCGCACGCGCCAATCACCGTGTGATAAAAATATCACTCACTAATGAAAACTGGTATTTACAATATTCACCGTATGTCTATTATAACGAGCATAGTATTTTGCTAGCTGAAAAACATCGTGATATGAAAATTGGTAAAGCGACTTTTGAGCGATTGCTTCATTTTATCAGCAAGTTTCCACATTATTTTATTGGTTCAAATGCTGATTTACCGATTGTCGGTGGATCTATTTTAAGCCATGATCATTATCAGGCTGGTAGATATGACTTTCCAATGACTGCTGCCGCCACTGCTTTGTCGTTCGAACTCGATCATTTCTCAGATGTATCAGCGACTATTTTGGAATGGCCACTAACGACCATTCGCTTACAAGGTGTCAGCACCGAGTCATTGATTGAAGCGGCAGACCATATCCTCTCAATCTGGAAAAATTACAATGATGAGCAAGCAAGTATTAGTGCTTTCAGTGGAAATACGCCACATAATACCATCACACCGATTGCCCGTATGCGTGATGGACAGTTTGAACTTGATTTAGTGTTACGTAATAATCGAACAATTGATGAACATCCATTAGGGATTTTCCATCCACATGCTGATGTTCATCACATCAAAAAAGAAAATATTGGGCTGATTGAAGTGATGGGGCTCGCTGTTCTACCCGCTCGTTTGAAGGATGAATTAGTAGAAATTAAGGCATTTTTACAAGATCGACCAAGTACTGTTGCCCCCTACCATCATCAATGGGCGGACCAGCTTAAAGAAAAATATGGACTGTTGGGTGATCTTGTACAAATTGATGCATTTTTAGAACAAGAACTAGGAGCTAAATTTGCTAAAGTACTTGGAGATGCGGGCGTCTTTAAAGATAACCATGCATGTGAACGATTTATCAACAGTATCAATAAAAGGGCGGACGATTGAATGAATATAGACATACAAAACACCGTGAATAACTGGAAATTATTCACACTAACCAATCAGCAGAACATGAGCGTCAGCTTGCTAAACTATGGTGGCATCATTACTGCTATTAACGTTCCAGATCGTCATAACAACATCGAGAACGTCGTACTAGGTTTCAAAAACCATGCAGACTATACCCAGAACCTTAACTTTCTTGGTGCGATTATTGGTCGTGTAGCAGGAAGAATTCAAGCAGCTACTTTTGCCATAGAAGATCAATCCTATAGATTAGAAGCAAATGAAGAAGCCCATCATTTACATGGCGGTGCTGGTGGGTTGCATCAAGTCATTTGGACAGCTGCCCCCTTTCAAACAGAGGATACAGTAGGAGTGGCTTTGTCACATACGAGCGTAGACGGTGAAGGAGGCTATCCGGGGACAGTGGAGATTACTGTTACTTATACATTGACCAATAACAATGAGCTAATTGTCGATTACGTGGCAACTTCCGATAAAAATACTGCACTTACTTTAACCAATCACTCATACTTTAATTTATCTGGGAATATAGGACGGACGATACACGACCATCATGTCACAATCGCTAGTGATGAATTTATTGAACTCGATAATGAATTAATTCCAACGGGTAACAAGCTCGAGGTCACGCATACACCATTTGATTTTCGGACTGGGCAATTGATTGCCGATGGGATTGACTCCACATTCTCACAAAATATCATAGCAAGTCATGGTTATGACCATTATTTTATTTTGAATCCTCAACAACAGGAAGCAATTTATGTTAAAGACGAAGTCAGTGGGCGTGTTATGACAATCAAGACCAATCAACCGGGTGTAGTCATGTACACAGCCAATAATCTGACTGAAGGGCTGGAGCTAACAGAGGGCACATCTAAACGATATGACGGCATTTGTTTTGAAACACAAGCCTCCCCCGCTTCCTTGCATCATGAAGGCTTTCCAACTGTACGGCTAGATGCGCATATCCCCTATGATAAACAGACCGTGTTTTCATTTGGCGTGCTACTAGATTAGATTGCTCAAAATGGACATAATCAATTACGCCTTGGCGTAATTGCGTCGGGATTTTGAATTGAGCTTGAGACCAACAGGATGTAGGTTATGCAGTCGTTGCGACAGGACGTCGCGCACTTAGACTTCCTTCTTGACTCCTTTCAAAATCCCTGACATCCGCCGGAGGCTTTATCTGAGTTCAGCCGGGGTTTTCTGCTGAACTCAGACAAAAGCGTAAAATAGTACCTACCTATTTTACGCTTTTTCTTTTGATAACACTTTCATAAATGCATCATATGTTTTCACATTAATTAACTTTTCGACAAGTGAACTATCATGAATAATTTCCCCTAGCAAATCATACATCCCTTGTAAATCTTCTTGACTATTCTTTTTCACACTGAGTAAACAAATAAATTGTACAGGTTTACCATTCCACATAACGGGTTTTGTTAATGTACAAACCGCTAGAAAGGTTTTATCCGAATTGGGTGTTATAGGATGTGGAATCGCCACTAAATTTCCAAATGATGTCGGTGCTACTTTCTCTCGCTCATAAATTGCATCGAGAAATGTTCCATCAACTAATCCTTTATCCAATAATGCAGTATGCAAAAATTCCAATGTTTCTTCTTGGGATACAAAACTTTTAGTTAAAAACATAAGCTCCTCTTGGAAAAAAGCGTTAAACTTTTGCTTTGAATGCACGATAAATTGTTCTATTTTTCTTATATCTGTATCTCCTAAAATAGCGTTAACGATAATAACAGGGACTGGAAGCTGTTCTTGAATTGGAATAGAACTTACGATAAAGTCAATATCCAGTAAATTATATTGATGTAGCTTATAATATTCAGTAGTGCCTACAAGCTCTAGTCCTTCTCCGAACTGATTCTTCAATTTATAGTAAATTAATTGTGCAGTTCCTAATCCTGAAGCACAAACGATTAAACATTTCTTTGGACCAATCTTCGATTTCCTTCGTTCAATGGCAGCTCCTATGTGAAGCGCAAGATAGCCTATCTCATTCTCGTCAACTTCCATGGCAATCTGCTCATTGATAGTTGCCCCCGCAATAACCCCAGCTTCAAAAGCAAGGGGGTAATTTTTCTTAATATCTTCAAGCATTGGATTCCTAACATTCATACCATATTTAAAACGATTGACTGCAGGCTTTAAATGTAAGCTTAATGCGATAATAAGCTCTTGATCCTCGCTCACCCCTAGGTTTAGCTTGGACTCTATTTTGTCCAACATTTTTACGACTACCTTTGAAATATCTTCCTCTACAACTTCTTTAATAATCTTATTCGTAGCATTCATTTGTAATAAGATTTTCGTACCTAGTAAGTGTAGTGCGATATATGCCGTTTCTTCTTGAGGAAACTCAACTTGAAACCGCTCCTCAACTTTCCTAACAATTTCGCTAGCCACCTGATATTCCTTTTGTCCAAGTATTTCATCTAGATCCGTTTTATATAAAGTAATGTGATAGCCATCTTTTATTCTTTTATAGGCGATAGCCATATGAATCACTAGATTATTAATCGCAATATCCGACACAGTAATTTGATGAATATTGATTTGACTTACAATGATTTCTAATAAAGAATCCAATTCCCCTTGTGATAGCAGCGTAAAGTGAGAGCCGAATAGTTGCCGAGCTATCCCCTCTCTTCGCTCAAATATATATTCAGCCATACAAAAACGGAGCTTTAATTCATCGGCACTGACTTTCAATCCATAATTAGGACGTGCTTCTAAACGAATGTCATACAATGACAGCTTGTTTTTAACATGCACTAAATCATTTTGAATGGTCGATTTGCTAACGTACATTTCGTCAGCTAGATCATCTAGCTTAATGTATCTCTCACTTAAAAGGAAGCGCTTTATGAGATAAATAATTCGCTCCTCTGGTAATTTAGGAATCACTTTTCCAAGTGTAGAATCATCGCCAGAAATTCTTTTTAAATAGCTACGAAATAATTGCTCATCTGTAATCCTTAATTTATATCCTTGCCCCATTATCGAATCAATATTCGCTCCATTATCGACGAGCAATAAATCAAGGGTTTTTATGTCTTCTCTTATTGTCCTAGAAGTAACTTGGTTGATAGTTGCCAAATATTTACCTGTAATAGGTGTTGCTACGGCTACCAATTCTCGAAGGATTGTTTTTATTCTTAAGGTCAACATCAAAGCCAACTCTCCTTACTAGTGAAGCTAAAAAGGCTTTGACCTACAAGTAAGTCAAAACCCCTCCAAAGCTCACTTAATCACTGTACCGAAGGATTATGAAGCTTGAAAATTATTGATGGCTCATAATCCATAATTAGAAACCATTATTTTCGGAAACAGTTTTTATCCAATGGGCGCTCTTTTTAGGAGTTCTTTTCTGTGTTTCAATATCTACTGAGATAAAGCCATAACGATTTTTATAAGCATTCATCCATGACCAATTATCCATAAATGACCACATGTGAAAACCTCGAACATTACATTGCTCTTCGATTGCTTTATGCAACCATTTCAAATGACCACCAATGAATTCAATCCGGTAATCATCCTGAACTTCACCATCGACTATAAACCGTGACTCGTCTTCAACACCCATTCCATTTTCAGCAATAAACGACTCGACATTTCCATAGTTTTCCTTTAGGTTCATCATTATATCATAAATGCCTTTTTCGTATATTTCCCATCCACGGTACTTATTCATTTTCCTACCTGGCATTTCATAATTATCAAAGAACCAATCAGGCATAAATGGACCGTCTGTGTTAGGTAAATGTTCCTTTGCTTTCACTCGTCGTGGTTGATAATAGTTTACGCCAAGAAGATCGACAATCCCTTCTTTTAATAATTTGCTATCACCTTGTTCCGTCACAGGCAACTGATCGTGTTCTCTCAGTATATCAATCAACTCAGCTGGATATTCTCCTAATACGGATGGATCTAAAAAACTACGATTGAAGAATAAATCAGCTCGATTGGAAGCCTGTAAATCAGCCGGATTCTCACTTCTCGGGTAAGATGGCGTTAAATTTAAAACAATCCCAATTTGCCCCTCTTCAAATGAAAATGTGCGATATGCTCTTACAGCTTGAGCATGAGCAATCATCGTATGATAAGCCACTTGGACTGCACGCCTTGCATCAACAACATTAGGATAGTGGAAATCGTACAGATAGCCTCCCTCAACCGGAACAATTGGTTCATTGAACGTGAACCATTTTTGCACGCGATCACCAAATAGGCGGAAACATTCTTTAGCATAGTCTGTATAAGCCTCGACAACTTCCCTATTTTCCCAACCACCTTCTTCTTGAAGTTCCAGTGGCATATCAAAGTGATAAAGAGTAACAAATGGCTCGATATCATTGGCAATCAATTCATCAATGACATTATTATAGAACTGTACAGCTTCGGCATTTACCTTTCCACGTCCAGTTGGAATTAAGCGGGACCATGAAATAGACATTCGAAATGTATTATGACCAATTTCTTTCATCAAACGAATATCTTCTTTATACAAATGATAGAAATTAGAAGTAGACTCAGGACCAACATTATCGAAAAAACGATTCGGTTCTGTTTTATACCAATGATCCCATATATTTAGTCCCTTTCCTCCTTCATTTGCAGCACCTTCAATTTGTGTTGCTGACGTTGCGCTTCCCCACCAAAAACCTGTCGGGAATTTATATTGTACTGACATGCGAATACCTCCATTATTTATTGCGATAAATTTCAACAATTTCTATTGCTAAATCTCTAACAGTCATCGCCGTCATTAAATGGTCCTGAGAATGGATAAGCATCACAGTGATAGGATTCTCTTCACCACTAGCTTCTTTTTGCAGTAATTTAGTTTGATAGCTATGCGCCTTCCCCAACTCTTCTCCAGCTTCTTCGATGAGACGATCAGCCTCTTCAAAGTTTTTTTCCTTCGCTGCTTGTATAGCTTCCATTGCACTCGATTTTCCATTCCCAGCATTTAAAATGATTTGGAATGCTATTTCTGTTATTTTATCCATAGGTTACTCCTTCTTGAAACGATTCCGTAATTTTCCGTTTCACTGTAATCTCTAGCAATGGCGTCAACTGGGGCACCGATGCGAATTAAGACTAATCATGTTTTTTCAAACTTCCTTAATCGCGGGAGGCATCCCCAGACGCCAAGCATTGGTGTAAGGTTCTTTATTTCACCTTAATATCGTAATTATTTTTGAACTTGTTCATTTTCATAGTATTTTTTGTCCATGATTCGTAGGAATGGCCACCAAATAAGCATAACAACAAATAGATTAAAGGCTTGTAACACTCCACCCTGCCATGCATTTCCTGTTGCCAAGAATCCATTCAAAATCGGTGGTGTTGTCCAAGGTACGATAATTCCTGCTGGTGGTGGAACTAATCCTGTTGCCATGGCAAAATACGTAGTTAATGTGACAACAACCGGCGCTACTAGCCATGGAATCACTACTAAAGGATTCAAAATGATAGGTAGCCCAAAGATAATCGGTTCGTTTACATTAAAGATACCCGAAGGTGTTCCTAATTTAGCTAACTCCTTCAATTGTCTACTTCTACCAATTATGAAGATTAGAATAATGACAGCTAATGTCATACCTGATCCGCCCATTCCAACTAGGAATGAATCTATGAATTGCTTTGTAATAATATTTGGTAATTCTGTTCCCGCTTGGAACGCAGCTAAGTTTTGTTCATTCAATGTATACCAGATTGGATCGAAAACAGAGTTTACAATAATTTGACCATGTAAACCGAAGAACCAGAATACTTGAATGAGTAGCACTGCAACAATTGTAGCAGGTAATCCACTTCCTAAGACAGTTAACGGTCCTTGAATGACAGTATAGATAAAGTTCTGTACCGTTTCAAATGTAGTATAACTAAATAGAATTCGGATGATTAAAAATATAGTTAATGTTAACGTAACGGGAATTAATGCACTGAATGATTTTGCTACAGCACCAGGAACACCCGGGGGCATTTTAATTGTCCATTCTTTTTTAACAAAGAAGCGATATAGTTCTGCTGAAATAAAGGCAGTAAATATTCCTAAAAACATCCCCTGAGCCCCGAGGCTTGCAGTCGGGATAACACCTGAAACACCGTCTAAAACTTGTGGTGTCATAATAAGTACAGAGGCTAATGCGATCACACCACCATAAATGGCTTCACCTTTGTAGTGTTCAGTTAACTTATAACCGATACCTACAATAACAAATAGTCCCATTAAACTTAATGTCGCAGCTGAAGCTGGCCCCAAAGCATTTTGATAGGCTGTTAATGCTTCTGCACTTATCACTTTATCAAGAAACGGAAGATTTGCAATAACAACAAATATCGATCCGAAAATAATCAATGGTAAAGCTATCATAAATCCGTCACGCAATGAAGTTAAATAGCGATTATTATTTAGTTTATCTGCTATTGGAAGTAAGAAGTTTTCCAAAAAGCGCATAAATTTATTATTTTCCATCCTGCTCTCCCCTTTATCTGTTAGATTAGTTTTCCATCAATTCTAGCGCTCTATTCAACACTGCTTCACCGTCTAATCTGCCATATGCTAATGTATCAATGACTTCTAACGGTATTCCTTGCTCTTCTGTAACACTTGAAAACTTTTTCTTCAAAAATCTCATTTGCGGACCAATTAATAGAACATCAGCCTTTTCAATTTCCTTCATTGCCTTGTCCTGTGAAACTGCCCAAATATTCACTTCAATTCCTTTGCTCTGTGCAACCTCCTCCATTTTCTTTACGAGTAGGCTTGTAGACATCCCTGCTGAACAAGCTAATAAAATGTTTTTCATCTAAAACACCTCCCTTTCTCTACCAATTAATTGAACATACTATGATTATAGATTGCGAGCGCTTACAACTACACATACTGTTTTTCCATTAGGTGGAGGAAAAGAGTAAGTATTCTAATTTTTAAAGTTGCTAATGAAGAACTACTATGACACAATAATAACGAATCATAATTCTAAAGCAGTATTTATTTACTAAGAAGAGGGGGATTGCACTATGAAATTTGGTATCATCGGAACGAATTGGATTACAGATCGTTTCATTGCAGCAGCTAACGCGCATCCCGAATTTAGCATTGGCGCAATTTATTCAAGAGCTGAGGAAACGGGCAAACATTTTGCAGATAAATATGACGTCAAAAATGTCTATACGGATATGGAAAAGATGTTTCAAAGTGGAGATATTGATGCTGTTTATATTGCATCGCCGAATCTTTTTCACGCAGAGCAAAGTATTTTAGCTATAAAAAACGGCATTCATGTCCTTTGCGAGAAGCCTGCAGTAACATCCGTAGATGAAATGGATCAAGTCATTCAAGCTGCGAAACAGTACCAAACAACGTATATGGAAGCAATGAAGTCGACTGTTACACCAACGTTTCTCAATTTGAAAAAGCATTTGCATAAGATTGGTCCACTCCGCCGATTTGTTTTTCATTATAACCAATACTCCTCACGTTATGATAAGTACAAGGATGGGATTATTGAAAATGCCTTCAAGCCTGAGCTTGGTAATGGAGCGAGAATGGATTTAGGCGTCTATACAATTGCCCCGCTGATGCACTTAGTTGGCGAGCCGAATTCTGTGCTGAAAAATGATTATTTATTGTCAACGGGTGCGATTGGTCAAGGAAGTATGATTTTAGTGTATGAGCAATTTGAAGCAGTGTTAATGTACTCTAAAATTACAGACTCCCATTTCCCGAGTGAAATACAGGGAGAAGATGGTGTAATTGAAATTGATCAAATTAGTGACCCAAGCCATATTTTGATTAAATATCGAGATGGACAAACTGAGGATATTTCCGTCCAGCATGACTATGATTCTATGTATTATGAAGTTGCGGAGTTTATAGCTTGTGTGAATAACAAGCAAATTGAATCTACGATTAATACGCATGAGATCTCCCGTGCTGTAGCAAAGTTACTGACTCACTAATCTCCTCAGCTAACAATAAAAAAAGTCGTCATGTATGAATCTTAAACTCATACACGACGACTTTTTAGATTATGCAGCCATTATTCAATACTTACACTATTTCCTGTTTCGGCAGCTTCGATAATGCCTAAAACTACTTTTAACGAGGCTAATGCAGCTTGCCCTGTAACAATAGGTTCTTGATCCAAACGGACACTGTCAATGAATGCATTAATCACACCACTATTCATTTGGTTATCATTCGTCTGGATAGTTTCAAGCTCGTAGTTGATCCTTCCGCCATTGTTCATGATTACTTCAATTTGATAGTCAGGATTATTATAAATCTTCAGTATGCCATTTTTGCAGTAAATCGTCGTACTATTATCTTCTTCACCGTAATATGTCCATGAGAAGGTTGCTGTTCCGATTCGTCCTTGTTTTGTTCTTAGTAGACAAACCATATTGTCACATACTTCGATTGGGTTTCCGTCTTTATCTACTTTATCAAGTGCTCCTTGCATAGCGTTTACCTGTTCAATTTCATCATCTAGTAAGTATTGCAGTAAGTCTAATTTGTGGATACCTAAATCACCTGCTACTCCAAAGCCCGAACGATCTTTTTTAAAGAACCAAGTGGAGTTTGTTTTATTAACCCCCCATTTCTCCGGTCCTGAATGTCCGAATGTTGTTCTAAACGTGAGCACATCCCCTAGCTGATTGTTCTCTATAATTTGTTTCGCCATTTGATGCGCACGAGTCAAACGCTGATTATGATCAACCATGAGTTTTTTTCCTGAAATACGCTGGGCTTCGATTATTTGTTCTGCATGTTCAACTGTTAAAGCAATCGGTTTTTCACATAATACATGCTTGCCACTCAGCAATGCTCGAGAAGAAAAAACATGATGGGATTCATTTGATGAGCAATCGCTAATTACTTGGATTGTAGGATCATTCAGTAGCTCCTCTAGGGTTTCTGCCACACTTCCCCCAAATAGATCAGCTAATGCCTGAGCTCGCTCCCTATTTCTATCATAAAAAACAATTTCACTTACAAAGGGATTTGCTTTATATTCCGGCGCGTGGCGCAGCTTAGCGATTGAGCCACATCCAATAATTCCAGCTTTTATCTTCAATTGAATCGCTCCCTTCTTATTCTCTCTTTTGGAATACGACTGCGACGATAATGATTAGTCCTTTTACAAATCCTTGAAGATGTGGAGAAACGTCCATCAAGTTCATCATATTATTTAAAATACCTAAAATGAGTACCCCAAAAAATGTACCAACAATCTTTCCACGCCCGCCTGTCATTCTTGTCCCTCCAATAATGACTGCGGCAATTGCATCCAATTCATAGGACATCCCGGAACTAGAAGAGGAGATAGAATTTAAACGTGATGTTTCGATAATTGCTGCCACACTGACTAACAAGCCTGCCAAACTATAGACTCCGATTTTTACACGATCCACTCTAATTGCCGATAAAAGAGTCGCTTTTTCATTACTTCCGAGTGCATATACATAACGTCCAAAGCGTGTTTTGTGCATTAAGATGTAGACGAGAGCAGTCATAATTAAGAAAAAAATTATTGGATATTGAATCGTCCCTAGTTTACTATTGGCAATAAGTGTGAAGTTTGAAACTTCTCCCGAGATGCTTCCTCCATTAGCTATATACAAGGCAATGGAACGTGCCGCTGCCATCATTCCTAATGTTGCAATGAATGATGCAATCTTCCCTTTGGCAACCATTAAACCATTTAAAAATCCTGCGAAGATTCCCATTGCAAATGCCACTACAATAGCAATTAGTATACTGCCAGATGCATTTAACGCAAGAACAGTCATTACTCCTGTCAATGCGAGAACGGATCCCACCGATAAATCAATGCCCCCCGAAATCATGACAACCGTCATACCTAAGGCGATAATTCCAATGATTGAAACTTGCATTAAAATATTAAATTGATTATTAATATCGAGAAATCGTGGACTTATAATAGATGCAGCTATAAAAATAATTAAAAATGCGATAATGACGCTATACTCTGACCATATCCAGGACAGCTGGTCCCTTAGTTTGGATTTATTGGATGTTGGATTACGTTCTTTTAATTCGCCATTAGCCATTAATATCAGCCTCCCTCTTTGAGCCAGTAGCATAACTCATAATTTGGTCCTCTGAAGTTTCTTCCCCTTTAAATCGGGCTGTTATTTCACCTTGGTACATCACATATACATGATGACAAATTTTCAATATTTCTGGAACTTCAGAAGAAAGGATGATGATGCCTTTTCCTTGCTCAGCTAAACTAATAATATGCTGATAAATCTCTTGTTTCGCACCAATATCTATCCCTTGTGTCGGATTATCAAAAATCAGTATATCTGCATCCACTTCAAGCCATTTGGCAATAATAACTTTCTGTTGATTACCTCCACTTAATTTATCAATCGTAATTTTAGGGTTATGGACCTTAATATTCAATTGTTGTTTGTATGATTGGAATTTTTCTAATTCTGTCTTTCCTTGTATAAAACCAGATCTTTCGAAATGCCCTATTGAAGATAGACTCATATTATGTAAGACACTTAAATCTTTAATAATGGCATTTTCTTTTCTATCCTTTGGGACAAATCCTATACCTGCTTCCAATGCTTTACTTGGATGATCAATTTTTATGAGTTGATTCTTGATTTTTATCTCACCTGTATATTTTTTCCGATAGCCAAATATACTTTCAAACAGTTCTGTTCTCCCATCCCCTGCCAAACCTGTAAAACCAACAATCTCCCCTTGTCGTACTTGGAAGGAAATATTTTTAAACAATCTATCACTTGTAAGATTGTTTACTTCAATTACTCTGGGTCCTAATTCATGTCCTTGTGTGAATCGATCTTCTGAAACAGATTTACCGACCATTAATTTGGTGATATTATCTAGGTTTTCATCTTTGATAGAGCCATTGCCCACTACTTCCCCATCCCGTAACACCGTATAGCGATCACAGATTTGCTGAATTTCCTTCAGTTTATGGGAAATGTAAATAATCGAAACCCCTGCTTCTTTCAGATTTTTCATTAAAGAAAATAACCGTTCAATCTCATGATCAGCGAGTGCTGACGTTGGCTCATCCATAATAATCAGTTTAGAATTATGCAGTAGTGCTTTGGAAATTTCAATCAATTGTTTGTATGAGGTATCCAAATTCCGTACGTACTCTTTAGGATTAATATCTACGCCTAATTTGGAAATAACTTCACTTGTTCGTCTACACATTTCTTCTACTTTTAAAAAGCCGTATCGAGTGCATATCTCTGAGCCCAAAAACATATTTTCATAGACTTTTAAATCTGCTACCACATTTAATTCTTGATGAATAAAGCTTATGCCATATTGTTGAGATATCCTTGGATTTATCATTTTCACTTTGTTACCATTAATCTCTATAGTGCCTTTATCCGTCTGATGAACGCCACCCAATATATTCATGAGTGTAGATTTTCCTGCACCATTTTCGCCAAGCAAAGCATGAATTTCACCTTGTTCTACTTGTAAAGATACACCCTTTAATACCTGGACATTTTGAAAAGATTTTTCAATATGGTTCATTGTTAACAAAGAAGAATTCGACACTTAATGCCCCTCCCTTCTACAAGTAAGTATTGAATCCATGTACGAACTGACTGTATGCACCTTAGTGCCATAAGTCTAAGCTGGTTGCTAGACTTATGGCTGAAGGCATTCCGAAAGCAAATAAAAAACTACTTGAATTCAACTTATTAAATGCGTTAAAATTTGGATTCTGGATCGTAATAGTCATCAACATTGTCTATTGTTACTTGCGTAGCGTCTATGATGACCATTGTTTCTCCTGGATCTTCACCCTTCGCTATTTGCCCAGCAATCTTAATCCCTTCCATCACCATTGTTGGTGAGTATAAAAATGTAGCCTTTATTAAACCATCCTCTTTCATATTGGTGAAAACTTCTTTAGCTCCAGCTGCACCTGTTATGAATTGGATATCCTCACGACCAGCTTCTTTAATTGCTTGGAGTACACCTAGTGCCATTCCATCATCCTGAGTGAAAACAGCGTCTATTTCTGGTTGGGCTTGCAATATATTTTGCATTACCGCTAATGATTTTTCAGTTGAAAAATCTCCACTTTGCGAAGCAACGATTTCAATTCCTGGCTCCCCTGCCATGGCTTCTTTAAATCCTTTACCACGTTGTTCTGTTACAGAACTTGGAGGACCTGTAATTTCAACAACCTTTCCTTTACCGTTTAATTGTTCAAGGAAGTATTTACCTGCGTTAACGCCAATTCCTTCATTATCACCCTTTACAACGACGGTAGCAGCATCATTTTCTAATTCTCGGTCAATAATAACTAATGGGATACCAGCATCCTTTATTTTTTGACCAATTGGAGTAAGTGCCGCCGACTCAATCGGAAGCATCACAATGACATCTACTTTTTGGGCAATGAGATCGTCAATATCATTTGCTTGTTTATTTGGATCTGCTGCATTTGTCATGACATAGTCAATGCCGTCACTTTCTTTCAGCTCTTTCGCCTGCTTTTCGGCACTATCAATAAGTGCACCCATCCAGCCATGCGTCGCAGATGGCAATGAAATCCCGATTTTAAGATTTCCTTCTCCACTATCCCCTTTATCGTTACAAGCTGATAAAGTTAGCGCAGTTACTAAAGCTACACATAAAAAGATTAATTTCTTCAACAAAATCCCTCCTCTTATTTTATAGGCTTTCCAAAAATGTAATCGATATCATTTACAATTAAGGTTAGCGCTCTAGTATTAATCGTACTTGTTTAATACCAGAGCGCTACTCTTAGTAACTTCTATCCTGACGTAGATCCGCGTATCACCAACTCATGATCTAAAATCACACTTTCTACTTGTTCTCCTTTAATTTTTTTAATCAACATATTTGCAGCCGTTGTTCCCATTTGATACATCGGTTGAGCAATTGTTGTTAGCGTAGGATGTGTCATATTTGAAAAATCAATTTTGTCGAACCCAATGATTGCAATATCATTCGGGACATTCAACCCCATCGCATTTATTTCTTTTAATGCCCCGATGGCTAGCAAATCCGATACAGCAAAAATAGCAGTCGGTCGATCTTCCATCGCCAATATTTTTCTCATCGTTTGTTGACCGTAGTCAAATCCTATCCCCTTATTTTGATAGATATACTCTTCCTTTACTTCAATACCATGTTGTTCTAGTGCTTTTTTATAGCCCATTTTACGTTGCCTTGCATATAAATATGTTTCATCTGAATTAATCAACGCAATTTTCTCATGCCCTAGTTGAATTAAATGATTAACTGCTTGATAAGCGGCACCCTCATTATCAATCGTTACGTATGGAATTCCACTATCTAACGAATATTCACTACATTGGATAATCGCATGCCTTTCAGCCAGTTTTGTTAAGGTTTCTATGTTGACAGCCGGATCCATCGAAATAATACCATCAGCCATTTTTTTTCGAACTAAATTAAAATAGATATCTTCTCTTGCAGAACTAGAATCAGTTTCACATAAAAGAATATTATGATTATGTTGAATCGCAGTACTTTCAATACCCTTAATTATTTCGAAATAGAATGGATTTGAAATCTGGGGGATTAGAATTAACAGTAAACGACTTTTCGAATTCCTTAAATTCCGACCTAGCATACTTGGTTCATAATTCAATTTTTCAATTGCAACTTCTACCTTCATCCTCGTTTTAGCCGTTACAGAATTTTGTCCATTTAACACTCTTGAGACGGTTGCTACGGATACTCCGGCCTCTTTTGCGACTTGCTGAATGTTCGCCATCTTGATTGTCCTACTTTCTTCAAATGTAATCGATTACATTTTGAATGATAGTATATTATAAATAATCTGTCAAGTGTTCTAAAATAAGTTTCAAGCCTCACTATAGTTGAAAGTAATTAAAGAAGGACCATTAAAAAAAGTTATGCTGTATGAAGATTGAACTCATACTGCATAACTTTTTTAGTTCGAAAATCTTTAATAATGAATCAAAACTGTACGGCCTTCCCTGTTTCTGCCGACTCGTAAATAGCGTTGACGATTTTTTGAATGATAAGCCCTTGTCCAGGTGTACTTAATGGCGTCGTCCCTTCCAAACAACACGCAACAAATTGGTTAATTTCAAGTTGATGTCCGTTTGTTTCCGGTAAATAAGCAGGTGTACTATCAATAAGTGTATTGTATTTCTCCTGATATATTTTCAATGGAAAAATATCAGCTCCCCCTTTATTGCCCATCAAAGACACTTGCATCGTATCATCATTTTCAACGTTTGCTGCAAAAGCTGCCTCCAATGTTAAGGTGGCACCATTTTTGAATGTCACCATTCCCACAGCCATATCCTCGACAGTATAGTTTTCATGATCCCACTCACCAAATAGTCCAACACCCTTTTTATGACCAATCTGCTGATGTGTTTTTCCCAATACAACGTCAGGCTCTGGGTAGCCCATGAGATAGAGTGCGGTATCTAACATATGCACGCCAATATCGATTAACGGACCGCCGCCTTGCAGGTCCTTATTTGTGAATACTCCCCAGCCTGGAATCCCTCTCCTACGAATCGCATGAACACGTGCTGAGTAAATATCGCCCATTTCTCCTGCATCGATAAATGATTTTGCGATTTCCACTTCAGGACGATAGCGATAATGGAAGCCGTACGTTAAAATTTTTCCAGCATCATTCGCTACCTTCACCATTTGTTCCGCCTCCTCCACAGTCATCGCAGGCGGTTTTTCGCATAGCACATGACAGCCCGCTTCAAGCGCCGCAATCGTTGCTTCAGCATGAAATTTATTTGGCACACAAATACTAACGGCATCCACTTTTACTGTTGCAAGCATTTTTTGGTACGAATCATAGACATGTGGAATCGCAAACTTATCCGCAACTTCCTGTGCCCGTTCGACCGCAACATCAGCAATCGCAACGATTTCTACCTTGTCCCCACTAGCCAAATAACTAGGTATATGTACATCTCTTGCAATACCACCCGCACCGATAATTCCTACTCTTAATACAGTCATATAGAACACTCTTCTCTTTGTTAGATTAAAACTACTGAAAAAAGTTGTGTTGTATGAATTTTTTCATACAACACAACTTTACTTATTTATGATTCAAGTTACACCCACCACATATCCGCTGGTTGATCCTTGATCAAAACCGTTTTCAAATTCGTGACAGCGCGTGAAAATCCTTCGTCAATCGACATTAATGGATCCTCATGCTCAATGCTGACTACATAATCATAGCCATACGTGCGTAACGCACTCATCATATCAGACCATTCCTGGATACTATGCCCACAACCTACGGATCTAAAAGTCCAGGCACGTGTTTGCACATTTCCATAAGACTGCATATCCGTTAGACCATGCATATTGACATTGTCTTGATCAATAAACGTATCCTTCGCATGGAAATGGTGAATGGCGTCTTCTTTACCTAAAATTTTGATAGCTGCCACAGGGTCAATCCCCTGCCACCATAGATGACTCGGATCCAAGTTCGCTCCGATAGCAGGTGATGTCGCTTCTCTTAATTTCAGTAACGTATACGGTGTATGTACGGAAAAACCACCGTGCAACTCAATACCAATTTTCACGCCATGCTCTTCCGCAAATTTCCCTTGCTCTTTCCAATAAGGAATCAGTTTTTCTTCCCATTGCCAGTTATAAATATCTGTGTACTCCGTTGGCCACGGGGAAACCGGCCAGCTCGGCTGCTTAGAATCCTCATGCGCTCCGGGCGTTCCTGAAAACGTGTTGACGACTGGGACACCTAATAGACTTGCTAGCTTCACCGTCTTAACAAATATTTCATGCGCCTCTTGCGCCACTTGTTGGTCAGGTGAAACAGGATTACCATGACAGCTAAACGCGCTAATCGTTAATCCGCGTGATTGCACTTTATCCAAATAGTCCTTACGCTTGTCTTCGCTAGCTAATAGCTCATCTACATTACAATGAGCATTGCCCGGATAGCCACCCGTCCCAATTTCAATTGCTTCTACACCTGCATTTTTCACATGATCCAACATGTCTTCAAATGATTTTTCTGAAAATAACACTGCAAATACGCCTAATTTCATGAATGATTCCCCCATCCGTTATATTTTAGCGAACTGTTTTTTCTCCATTGATGCCAACGCTGCAAGAATAACCTCCAGCGATCTCATACCTTCTACTCCATTAATAAGTGGCTCCGTATTTTGAACAATTGATTCTATAAAATGCTCAATCACATGTGTCGTCGTTTGACCGTCTTCTGCATTCGATTGAATCGCACCTAATGCGTAGTTTACGACTTCCCCATTTTTATATTGGACGATTAGTGAATAGTCTGGATCATCCTCTAAACGTAATATAGCATGTTCACCGTAAATAATCGTTGAATTATCCTCTTTTGCTGTGTAAGCCCAACTTGCTGCCAGTGTACCGATCACACCACTCTCAGATTTTAAAATACAAACCGCATTGTCATCGACATCTGTATTTTCCTTCGCACTTGTTTCGATAAAACCAGCGACCTCGACGAACTCTTCACCAAGTAAATAACGGAGTAAATCAGCCTTATGTACACCTAAATCACCCATTGCACCTATAAAAGCCTGTTCTTTTTTGAAGAACCAGCTATTTGCACCGTCTCTACTCCACTGCTCAGGTCCTCCATGACCAAAAGCCGTTCTAAAGCTATAAATTTTCCCGATTTCTCCACTGGCAATTAACGCCCTAGCCTTCGCATGTGACGGCACAAAGCGTTGATTATGGGCAATCATTAGCTTTTTGTCATTCGATTTAGCTGCTTGAATCATAGCTTTTGCTTCTTCTTTTGATGTTGCCATTGGCTTTTCACATAATACGTGACAGCCTGCCTCTAAAGCTGCGATAGATACAGGTGCATGTAAATAGTTTGGTAAACACACACTAACTGCATCGATTTGTTCAACTTCAAGTAGTTTTTTATAATCTGTATAAGCTGTAGCACCGTATTGCTGAGCCGTCTCTTGTGCTCGTTCTTCAACAATGTCACAAACTGCAACAATCTCTACTGCCGAATGATTATCATATTCCCCTAAATGTCTAAATTTCGCAATGCTTCCACAGCCAATTACTGCAACGCGTAAAGTTGTCATTTGTTTCACTCCTCTTGGTGTTATTCATTATGATTCGCAATTTTTTCTAACGGCTTTGCATTACCGTAAATCGGTGTTGGTGAATTTGAATTCGCAGCCCATTTCACTGCGTTGCGAATGACCGTTTGTACATCCTCATTGTAATATGTCGGATATGTTTCATGTCCTGGACGGAAGTAGAAGATCTTTCCTTTGCCACGTTTAAACGTTGCCCCGCTTCTAAAAATTTCTCCACCTTCAAACCAACTCACAAACACTAACTCATCAGGTGCTGGAATATCAAAATGCTCGCCGTACATTTCTTCTTTTTCAAGTTCGATATACTCGCCAATTCCGGCTGTAATCGGATGACTAGGGTCGACTACCCATAAACGCTCTTTCTCATCGGCTTCACGCCATTTTAAGTCACAAGTTGTGCCCATTAACGTTTTGAAAATTTTAGAAAAGTGTGCAGAGTGTAGAACAATGAGTCCCATGCCTTCCAGTACGCGCTGCTTCACTCTAGTTATCACTTCATCATGTACTTCATCATGCGCAAGATGTCCCCACCAAATGAGTACATCTGCAGCTTTCAGTACTTCTTCCGTTAAACCATGCTCTATTTCATCTAGCGTTGCAGTTGTTACCTGATTATCATCTTGACGTAGAAATCCCGCAATCGCCCCATGAATCCCTTCCGGGTAAATCTCAGCGACCGCTGGATTTTTTTGCTCATGACGATTTTCATTCCAAACGACAATATTCATAATAACTTCCTCCTTGTTTTATTGCACGAATTTAAGCAATCGGTTGCATTTTCGAATGAAATTTCGTATTTCCCCTAGTCACAGAGGTAAACACGAATTTCTTTCCACAATAACGGTTGGAATGATAACACTTTTTTTAAACATTGTTGGCTCTTTTACCAATTCGATTAAGCAATTCGCTGACTCATAGCCTAACTGAAAAATTTGAGTATCTACTGTTGTTAGAGATGGATTAGATACCTTAGCTATGACAGAATCATTAAAAACAATCATGCTCATATCATCAGGTACTTTAATTCCTCTTTCACTTAAAGCTGTTAGCACAATTAATGCATTTAAGTCATCCGACACGACTAATGCAGTTGGCGGTTCAAGCAAATCTAATAATTCGCCAATGATTTGCCTCCCATGGTTAGGGTTGAATGCTATATTTTTAATATAACTCTTCGGAACGGTAAGGTCTCTCCCTTTAATTGCCTGACTAAAACCGTTAAGCCTTGCTTCACTTACTTCAAACTGTTCATCTTCTCCAATAAACGCAATTTTCTCATGACCCAAGTTCAGTAAAAAGTCCGTTGCTTCTTTTGCTGCTTGAATATTATCATTATCGACAAACATAATTTTACTAGATTCAATTAGTGGTTTACCGATGACGACGAAAGGAATGCCCGATTCAATTAAATAAGGGACTACTTTATCCTCTTTTTTGGAATATAAAACAATCATGCCATCTACTCGTTTTCCACGGACCATCTTGACTGTATCATTAAAAATTTCTTCCTCAGATTCCCCTGTCGTTAAACTGATACTGAAATCATACTTACTACATAATGCACTTATTCCTCTAATAACTTCTGGGAAAAATGAATTATGCATAATCTCTGACGTCGAGTTTTTCATAATAATCCCAATCGTTTTGGTGGATTGTGTCGCGAGCATTTGTGCACTGTAATTCAGATGGTAGCCCATTTCATCCATTACTTTACGCACTTTTTGCTTTGTTTTATCACTAATATGCGGACTATCCGAGAGGACACGTGAAACCGTAGATGGGGCTACCCCCGCCCTTGCTGCAACATCTTTAATCGTCACTGACATAACTCTACATCCTTCGTCTAATTTATTTAACAGCACCTTCTGATACGCCTTCAATAATTTGTTTTTGCGCAAAGAAATAACCGATAATCACTGGAATGATTGCGATTGTCAGACCAGCTAACGCTAAATGCCATTGTTTCGTATATTGACCAAAAAATAAATACATTTTTAAAGGAATGGTCGCACTTGAATCTGCCAAGATGAGTGAAGGGAGTAAATAATCATTCCAGATCCAGATAACATTCAGTATACCAACTGTCACTGAAATAGGCTTTAATAATGGAAAAATAATTTTCCAAAATACTTGGAATTTATTCGCACCATCAATAATAGCAGCCTCATCCAACGAGCTCGATATACCTGTCATGGCACCATGATACAAGAATATGGATAGACTTGATCCAAATCCTAGATACATAAAGATCAAACCTGTTTTATTAAGCATATCTGCTTTACCAAAAAGTGAAACGAGTGGAATCATCACTGATTGAAATGGAATGAGCATTGCAGCAACAAATACTAAAAAGATAATACCACTCAATCGACTCTTATTACGCGCCAGTGCATAGCCTGCCATTGAGGAAAAGATAATAATGACACTGACACCTAGAACGGTAATAAGTAGCGAGTTGAAAAGTGACCTCATAAAATCTAAGTCGGCAAAAGCCTTCACAAAATTATCCATCGTGTATTCTTTTGGTAATCCAAGTACATCCGTAAAGATTTCCCTTTTCGTTTTGAATGCATTGACAATCATTAAGTAAAAAGGAGATAGCCATAATAAAGCAAGCAACAGGCCAAATAACTCAATGAGATACAAATTACGTTTACTTCGCTTCATTACAAGTCTACCTCCCGCTTTTTATTATAATAAACTTGTGTGATGGCAACGGCCGCTATAATGATGAAGAAAATAACTGCTTGTGTTTGAGCATAAGCCATTTTATTTTCGGTAAAAGCCGTTTTAACAATACTCATCGCAACCATTTGTGTAGAATTATAGGGCCCACCATTTGTCAACGACAAGTTTTGATCGTAAATTTGAAATGAGTTGGACAATGTTAAAAACATACTAACCGTAAATGCCGGTGCAACAAGCGGAAAAGTGATATTCCTAAAGCGCTGAAAACTAGATGCACCGTCAATTTCCGCAGCTTCTAATAAATCCTTTGGAATGTTCTCCAAGTAAGCAATGTAAATAATCATAATGTACCCTGCCATTTGCCAAGATGTCAAAATGACTAATCCCCAGAAACCAGTTGCGGTCGTAGATAACCAACCTGTTAATGCTTCAATTCCAAGTAAATCTCCTAAACTACCAAAAACGCTGATGAATACAAACTGCCAAATAAACCCTAAAATAAGGCCGCCAATTAAATTCGGCATAAAGAAAACCGTTCGCATTAAACTACTTGTCTTCATCTTCCGAGTAACAAGTAAAGCGAGACCTAATCCTAAAAAGTTAAGTAGTATAACGGAAGTTATTGCAAACTTCGTCGTAAACCAGATCGACGCTCTAAATTCGGCATCTTTAAATAAGGTGATGTAATTCTTAAAGCCGAGAAATTCAGTAGCCACCATCCCGTTCCAATTGGTAAAGGAGTAAATAAAACCATACACAAACGGCACGATAATGACGATTCCCAAACTTAAAATGACTGGCATCAAAAATAACCAAAATGAAACATCACGGTTACGCATAGCTGGCACCTCCAATATGTAGTACAGCTAACAAAAACTTTTTCATCGTTTTTGTTAGCTGTATTGTGCTATCTTTATTATATACGCCACGATAGCTTTAGTATCTCAAACTTATTTTCGTTCTTCTTCCCATTTCGCTCTTGATTGTGTCATGACTTCGTCCCACTCTATTCCACCACTTAAATACTTTTGTATATTTGCACCTAGTGTTTCTTGATTCCATCCGGTTGGGCTTGCTTGATATACCCATCCTTCAATGGTATTTCCCGCTTCAGCATATTCATAGATTTTTTGTGAAAGTGGATCAGAAATTTTAGTTGCATCATACCCTTTATATGCTGGAATAAATTTAAAGTCTTCTAGTACAGCAGTCTTTCCTGTTTCAGATGTATACATCCAATCTAAGAAATCTTTACTTGCCTGTACCTTTGCTGGATCACTTTTGCCGTTAACAGCCCAGAACATTGGTACGCCTGCTGGAATCTTACCTTCAAAGCCCTCAACCGGAACCGGAAGAATACCGATACCGTTTTCCGCTAGCTCTGAATCCATGTCATAAACAGAATTATAGACCCAGTTTCCTTGTTGGATCATTGCTACTCTTTCCAGTGAGAATAATTGCTCAACTTGCTGAGAATAGTCCAAGCTCAGAACTGGCTGAACAGAATATTTGTTTTGCAAGTCAAGATACCTTTTCAACTCATCGCCTTTTTCAAATGCAATCGTCTCAGCTTTATAAGCCTCTGAAATATCATTATTGAATTCTGGTGCGATAAACATATTTGAAATGTGATCGCCTAGAACCCACAGTTCTTTTGCTGGTAACGCGAATACTGCATCAATACCTAAATCAGCTTTTTTACTATCTAGTAATTCAACCGCTTCCTCCAAATCAGCAAATGTAATAATTTCATCCGGGTTAATACCGGCTTTATCTAAAATAGCTTTGTTGAAAATTAAACCGTAACCTTCCTGGTTAAATGGTAATCCAAGAACTTTATCACCATCTTGTACTGCAGTTAGCGTTCCGTCTAGAGATGCAGCAACCGCTGCCGTGTCAGATACATCTGCTAAGTACTCTTTGTATTCTTCAACAGCTGATGGTCCACCTACGTTAAAAATGTCTGGCTCTTCACCAGAAGAAAATGATGTTTTTAAACTTGCACCATAATCATTTCCGCCTCCGACAGTTTTCACATTAATTTTTACATTGGGATTTTCTTTTTCATAAACTTTAACTAAACTTTCAAATTGATCTTTAATCTCTACTTTAAATTGAAATATATCTATTGTTACCTGATCACCGCTAGCTGTTTCCTTATCCGAGTTCCCTGTTTCTCCATCTTCCGCTGGTGTACAGCCAACTAATGCGAAAATAGACAGGAATATTACAGACAACATGCCAATCAAATACTTTTTGTTCTTCATACAATCTCCCCTTTTCTTTAAAATGAATACGGTTGCACAGTTTCAAAGAAGTAATTTCTAGACAGTACTTTCATTCTAGAAGCGCTTTATGAAACCGGTTGCATTGAATTGCAATTCCAGACTAACACGAAATGTAGATTTGTGCAATACAAATATTTATTGTTTTCTGATACATCTATTCGAATGGGTCTAGAAACTACAGAAATCTTATGCTACAGTTAATTTGCTAACTTGTTAAAATAATGAAGAATAAGGTGATTGCGATGAACGTATTAGCGATTGATATTGGTGGTACAAATATTAAAATGTGTCTAGTGGACAATAATGGACAGGCTTCTGCATTTAAGGAAATTGAATCTGGAGCTATAAAAGGTGGGCAATACTTAGTCGACAATCTGATGCAGGTAATTGCAGAGACGTATACAGCGTTTGATGCCATTGGGATTAGTACAGCAAGTCAGGTAAACAGCGAAGAAGGAATAATTATTTATGCGAATGAAAACTTCCCCGGCTATACAGGCATGAATATGAAAGCGATTTTTGAGGGGCGTTTTGATGTTCCTGTAAAAGTTGAAAACGATGTCAATGCAGCAGCTCTGGGAGAAAATTATTTTGGAGCTGGTCAATCATTTAAAGATTTCTTATGTTTGACGTATGGAACAGGTATTGGAGGCGCAATCGTCATTGATTCCACAGTTTACAAAGGGATGAATGGCATTGCAGGTGAATTTGGACATATGATGCTACACCCTGGTGGCGAGAAATGCAATTGTGGTTGTATTGGTTGCTATGAAATGTATGGCTCTACAACAGCTCTAGTAAAAAAAGCGTCGGAGCTGGACAGTAAATATAGCAACGGTCGCATGATTTTCGAAGGTATTGAGCAAGGCAACCAGCAGCTAGAAAATGTATTGAATGATTGGGTGCTTGAAGTAGCCAATGGACTTGTTTCACTCATTCATATCTTTAATCCACCAGCGATTATTATTGGTGGCGGTGTGATGGAGCAGAAAAAACTCGTGGCTGCTGTTTCTAAAAAAGTACAACAATTGGCGATTAGCAGTTTTTCTGACGTTCAAATTATTAGTGCAAGTCTTGGAAATAAGGCTGGATTACTTGGAGCAGCATCTTTGCACTTGTACGAGTAATGGCGTTTGCAGCTTAGAGGAGGTGCACAAGTATGACTAATCATTCTGGGTTAATGGGTGGTTTGTTTGCTATCAGTGAATGGATTATGAAGTTTTCTCTTACAAATCTATTCTGGATACTATTCAACTTACCCATCGCCTTTTTATTATTAAATCTATTATTCGTTGAAAAGCTAGAAGAAGTATTGTTCTTTCTTATTCCTTTAGCACTTTTGATGCCTATGCTATTCTTCCCCGCGACTACCGCGATGTTTGCCGTAGTTAGGGGTTGGATTATGAAAACCGAGGATAGCGAAAAGCTTTTCCGACCTTTTTTACGTTTTTACAAAGAAAACTATAAAAGAAGTGTAGGAAATGGATTATTCGTCACACTGATTTGGCTCATTTGGGCAGTCGACCTTTACTATTTCTTAGATAAAAATAAAATAATGGTTATTGTTTTTATCGTGTTAGGAATGCTACTATTCGTCTTCACAATCAATCTTTTTTCCGTAACTGTTCATTATCATATGAAATGGCTACCTTCTTTAAAAAACACGTTTTTTATAACGATTGGAAGCCCACTATTATTTATTGCAGTCGCTTTATGTAGTGGCATCATACTCTATATAAGCTTTAACGTCTTTACATTTTTATTACCCTTTCTCACTGGTTCACTCATTGCTTTTCTATCATTTTCCGCATTTTACCGGAATTTCTTAACGCATACCAAAAAAGAAGAGGCGCCAACGTCTACAGAACTGTAGATGCTGGCGCTCTTTATATTTCATTATACTGTCTAAAGCCGTTATTCTTTTTAATATTCTCTAACAGACGACCATACATCGCTCTCGAGCTTGGATGCTTCGTTCTCATAGTAAACATTTCAGAACTTCCTATAATAATAAGTAGCTCACGCGCCCGCGACAACGCTACGTTTAGCCGCCTATAATCGCGTGCGAATCCGATGTCGCCGCCCTTTTCCCCATGATTTCTCACGAAGCTTAAAATGATAATATCCATTTCCATCCCCTGGAACTTATCGACAGACCCTGTTCGGCAATGCAAATGCTGTGGCACTAAGTCCTGTTGAATTAAGCGATCGATACGCTTCACCTGTTCCCCGTAAAAACTAATGACACCGACACTTTTTTTATCTTCTGGCTTCATCTTACCTTCTATTTTTGCCTTGTCAGTAGCTTGTTCCAAATCGACTAATACATTTTTAACCATCTTTAACTCGGCTTCGTTAAAACGACTTGTTCCGCCCTTCACCTTTTCCTCAAAATACGCTGGTTTATTGGGCATATCAAACCAAAGAAGATGGTCTTTCCGTTGAATATAACGAGAATCAATCATATGATCACGTACCGTATCAGAATCCGGCAATCCACATTGCAAACTGTAATCGCCTTCTTCATAAAAAGGCGTGATTGTCTGCATAATGCTTTCATGCATTCGATACTGAATACCAAGCATTGTCTTATTTTGCTTCGGTAATGTTCTGAATAGACGCTCGAATAACGACTCATTCAGCAATTTTTCAAATTCCTTCTTCTCTTCCTGCATATCGATTTCTTCAAGGAATTCCTCCATCGTTTCCTGTCCAACGAGTGGGGGTAACTGATGATGATCCCCTACTAAAATAACCTTTTTACCTTTTAACATCGGCAATAGTAACTCAGGCGGAGTTGCCTTTGATACTTCATCAATAATGACGACATCAAAGGTTGGATATTCTTCCATAAAATCGCGTCTTGCTGACGCCACACATGTTGTACCAATGACGTTAGCATGTTTAACATATAGCTTTCGTATTTCATCCAAATCATAGTCATTGGCTTCTGTCAGCAGGGATAGCCATTGCTGTTGTAAAGCCTGTTTAATTGGCAAACCACGTTGTTCTTTCTCCAATTCCTTCAGCTCGGCCAGTGCCGCTTCCATAATTGCAACTACTTGGCGATACTCCACTTCAGGCTGCTCTTGCAAAATTTTTGCCAACACTTCAAGTCGCTGTTGCGGTGCCACTAGTTCTTCATTCAAGCTAATTTTTTCATCAGCCAACTTCTTTAACATTGATGTATTGTTTATCAGTTCTTCAGTAGTTAACTGAGCCGCAGTCTGTTGTTGCTTCAACTCAGATCCAGTGGTCTCTACTGTTACCTTCGTTCGTTGGTAAGCAGCATACATTTTTTCTTTTTCCATCATTTCTGCCTGCATATCACTTAATACGGTTATTTCATCAACAACACCAAGTTGCTCCAACAATTTCATGCTCGCTTGTTGAAGATCAATTAGCTTCAGCCGCTGTCTGTCACATTGCTGTTGCATGACCGCTGAATTCTGTTCAACAGTTGTAATATCTTGCTGTAAAGCGTGAATGATTTCCTGTCGAATAGTCATAAATAATGCTTTCGATTGACCAAGTAGCCCATTTTGCTTTTCAAAGCCTGCTAGCTTTATCGAGGTAAAACTTTTTTGTTGACGCAGCATATGTAAAGCGATCGCAATTTTTTCAAGGTTTTCATATTTCTCAGCTGAGTAGCTTTTAATGGCTAGGCTCTGCTTCGTTGTCGATGCAACAAGGAATCGTGCGATATTATCAACCAGTCCATTGATTTCCGCTACTGTTATATACGAACGACTTACCGTTTTCTCGCCTGAATGCTTCAAAAACCCATGCTCTTTTAACAAATCCTCTATCATCTTAATCGCAGTGGACAACCTATTAGCGAGTTCTGCCCATTCTGTATAGCCATCCTCTGATTGACTAGCGGCAATATCGGCAAGTAACTGATTTAAATCGATTATCTTTGGCTTCGTCCCGTACGGTACGTCAACTCCTACCTCAGCTAGCCGTTGTTCGAAAATAACTAGCTCCATGATCCCTCCAAGTTCATTGACCAAATGCTGGAGCTTGTCTGTTTTTTGGCGGTTTACCGTAAGGTTCTGTTGGGTCGCCGCAAGGGATTGCTGGGTTTCGTCTACTTTTTGCGCCGTTTGACGATAGTCAATGTCACCGCATAGCTTCAGTAGTTGTTGTTGCAATTTATCAATTTGTTCAGTAGACTGCATCCCACTACTTTGTGATTGCAAAAGCTGTTCCAGTCGTTGGATTTCAGTCGTAGCTTCTTCGACTATTTTTTCTAACTCCGATTGACGCTGCAATAAGCCCTCGCGCTCTGCGGTAATAGCATTCATTCTTATTGTCAGCTGACTAACCTGTTCAGAAAGCGTTCGTTGTTCAACTTCAGTCGCCTGCTTCAACCGTACTTTTTCCGCAATGACAGTTAATTGCTCTTGTAATTCTATTTGCTCAGCCACACCACGCCTGATATCCTCTGTCAGTTGCGCTTCTCTTTCACTATGTGCACGCAGTTGTTCATTGACGGCATCTAAGGTCTGATCTTTCCAATTAAGCGCCACGTTTTCTTCGATGAATTTCTTTCCTTCTTCTTCAATGCTCTCTGTTCGACCATAGCGTAAAATTCGAATGTCTTGGTGCGACAATAAGCGGCCAAGCGCATTATCGACAGCTAAATTCGCTTGAGAAGCGACCAGCGTGCGTAGTCCAGCCTTAACATTTTGATGGCAAATTTCAGAAATCACCGTTGTTTTCCCTGTTCCCGGAGGCCCTTGAATCACATATAAATCATGCGAGGTCATAGCTCCAGTGACGGCTTCCCTCTGGAATTTATTTAACTCATTATGAAATTCTAGTTGCTGCTGTTGCTTGGAAATACGGACAGTTGGTCGCTCTTCAAATAAAACTTTCTCCAAATTGGCGTTAGCAGCTAGACCATCCTGCAAATCCTTGAAGCCCTTACGCAGTCGTCTCACTTGGCTTAATTCCAAAAAGTTACTGAATGTCACTGCCTTGAACGATTGAGGCTGCCATTTATGCTGTCTTGCCAGCTCCCTGTAATGGCGATTCAGTTCAATTTCGATTAGACTTTTCGAGCGATCGGCATTCAGTACACTCCCAATATCCTGTGAAGTCCCTGCCATCTTGGCGCTGAAGCCTTTAATCGCATGCCAATCAGGGCCTTTTAAATCATTGCACACTAAGCGGAGCTTACTAAAATCCTCGCTAAAACTGGCACGCGAAAAAGCCGATGTCACATCTGCAACATCTGCATTGCGTTCCTGTATCCGTAAATAGCCTTCCCAGCTAGAAATTCTTTTCTTCACATACTCAGAGCGCTCTTCTGCAATCGGTAGCTCCCGAAGACTCGTATACAAGTCAACAGGCATCGTCGCTCCCGTATTACGACCGAGCAGGAACTTTAAACGAGTTGGTAAACGGCGGTTGGTGCGGACGACTTCCTTACGGCCTCTGACGTGAAAACCTGTAGCTAAAAAACCATCATGCTGATATACACATTCCATGACAGCCACCTTGCCTTGTAGCCGTTTTGCAAGCACTTCATTCGTATCGTTGTCAAAGAAAAATGAAAATGACATATTGCCTTGTTTATTATTGGGCCGTTTTTCAATATAGATGTCAAAAGCATCCTGTAACGCAAAAAAAGCATGTTCTCCTGTTACGATTTGCGCCATTCCTTTACGCGCGTTCTCCGTCATGCCGAGGCCACAGCGCAACACTTGTTGTTTAGTTAATTGTCGGGTCACAGGAATGCCTTCTTTCTACAACAAACAGAAGTCAGCCTCCCTTTACATCTGAGATGACTGACTTTGCATTATTTTTATCGTTTCCTTTTATACAAGCTAATGTTCCTATTATAGTGTATTTCGAATGAAATGTCCCGTGATTTTGGATTCCCGGCATGGTATCATTACAATTAGATTAGTGATTATATAGCTGGGAGCGAGCATTTTGGATAAAAAACAACAGCAATTAATGGCATATTATTATACTAAGTTTACAGAACAGACTTTTGACGAAAAAGACCTGTATAGTTTTTTAATGATTGTTAGAAACGATGTGCATGATAATAATGTAATTCAAGAGATTAGTAACTTTCTACTCCAACGGGAAAATAACACAGGCTACGTCAAGGATTATCTTGAAGAATGTAAACAAATTATTACTCATTTAGAAAAGACAAAGAACAGAAAAAAGATTGAAGACCTGTTTTCATTTAAAGAAATTCGAAATAGCTTTAACGCATTATTCAGTAGCTACGGTTTTGACAAGCTATCGAATGAAATCATCAATGACTTCATTTTATGTATCATCTCTTTATTACAAAGCGTAGCATTGGTCTCCGGAACGTTGAAAAAAGAAGTCGGGCATTTAAGTTTTGCAGCCTCGAGTAAAGAAATCTTTTTAATGGGGAATATGAAGACACTTAGCAATGGTCGCTACATTCCTGTGACGTTTCCTGTATTGTCTGTGAAGAATATATACGAAAATATAACGCCGCAGGACAGCAATGACACGCCTTATCTTTTCAACGATGCACTCATCGAAGTTATCAATGTAGAGGGACAGTTAGTGATCTCATTTCCTGATATTTCATAAGAAAAGAACCAAGTACCGAAACCATTCAGTGCGTTATGGACTTGGTTCTTTTCATTATTTTGTACTGCTCTTTTTATTTTTCGCGACCTTATCTGCTTTTTTATATTCTTCTTGGTAGAGCACTTCTTGCGCTGAAGATAATCCATTATTTTTATTGGTCATTTGTTCATGCGGAGGCTTTTTCTCGCTCATTTACGAAAGCTCCTTCCCGTAATTTTTTACCTTATAGTTCTACAAACACTTACCTATTTAGTATTTTTCTTTTTCGCCGCATTTTCTAGTTTACTTTTTGGTGCCTCCGCGAATTCCGTATCCGTATATCCTTGCGGCGTTACACTAATCGCTTTCTTTCCCTTATCAGCATTATTATTTTTCGCCATGTGCTTCACCTCCAACTAGACATTTCAACTCACGCTGTAGTATGTCCAAACGGGACGAATGCACTCCTGTATTTTTACATAAGCGATTCAGTTTTATAATAGAACAATTAACCTTAAAATCCGAACTAGGTTGATTTCCGCTCCAGACGGACGCTTTCCGCGGGCACGGCTTCAGCCGCTTCCCTCGCTATGCTTAGTCCAGGGTCTTCAGCTCGCGCTATTCCCGCTGGAGTCGCCGTCTTGCACTTCAATCAACAAAAGTAGAATTTTATATTTATTAACAAATAAATTAGTATTCATACAAATATGTGTCTTTTTAATTGGAATAGGTAATTATGAAAATGTTTTAAGTAAACAGCTACCTTATATTCAACAGAAAAATAAAAGGTTAAAGATTCCTTAATATAACTAAAATGCGATTTGAATTTCACTCCGCCCACTTTAACATCACTTATTTTCCATTTAGCAAAATAAATAAAATTACTACACCCAAAGCCATGTTAAGACCAAGAAATCCTCCTACTATCATATATAACTTCTTGAACAAAAATCCCCGATGGTCCATTTGTTCTTTTGATAATGTTTCAATCATAGTTCTATTCTCATTGACATTGCTAAATAATTCTTTAATTGACTTATTTGATTCATTCATGTATTTTTCATATTTTTGATCAAAGCCCGAAAGATCATCCAATGTATTTTTTTGTAATTCTTCTAAGGACTTTTGTTTGTGTTCAATTCCTTGTAGAATTGATTGGTAAAGTGATAATTTTGTCGTTGCAAGTTCTTGATGTGCAACCATATTGTCTTTCGATTGATCCATAATATCGGTCGTTCTTGTGATTTCATCTTGGAATCGTTCAATCAATTCCAAGTATTCGGACGCCTTCTTAATGCTTTTTAATTCTTTTCCAAAGTCTTCAATATATTCTTCAAGTAGTTCTATCTGATCTAAATCTCCCATGGGTACCCTCCTACTTTTTGATTCTGTACATTCGTATGAAGTGTTTGTATCATGTGACGATAGCTAATCGGGTCTTCAAGGACTGCGTGAATTTCCTTTAAATCATTCATCGCTTCAAATCCGTTTGAAATCAGCACGTCACTCAATTGATCTCGCTTTTCATTGTCATAATACGAATTAAATGTATGCAAAATAGATATGAGTATTTTCCTTCTTTTCACCATATCCATTTTTACAATATCCCGAATGGCAGAAGCCATCCGTTTCCTCCCATCTATAGTTTCAAAGCGACCTTGTTGTAATTCCAGCATACCTGATATTAAATTTAATGCTGGGTCATGATTATTATCCTCTAAGAAACGACTACATGTAATAGATAAATTTTTAAATGAAGCAATTGGCCTTGGCTGTAGTTTTTTTCCCTCTTCTTCAATAAAAAATATTTCGAACCATTTTTCAAGATTACTCTCACTTGCTACTATTTTCTCTAAAAAGTAGACATCATCATTTCTCTTAAAATATGTTTCAATTTTTTGTTGCAATGCAGCACTATCAGTAAATTCATCTGCGTACTGTTTCATTAAAAGTAAAGAACGTTTTCGCGAATAACTAACATTATCGTTATACCATTTTAAAAGTACATATAAAATTCTTTTCAAAAACGGCTCTTCACTTCCATAGAAATATTCAATTGTTTTATTAAAAACGTCCTCCTTAGATTCTTTCATTTCAAATGTGAAATTATACTCGTATTTTTGAATATGACGCTCCAGAGTCTTAATAACTGACTGCTCTGTCCACTCTGTCATTTCTACTTCAATTCTTTTCTTATTCCAATCAATAGTCCAATCCTCTACTACCCCAATAAGTGCTAAACGATAAATAAAACGCTCTTTCTTCCCTAAATCAAATTCATCAAAATAAGGAATGTCAATCGATTGATTTACATCCAAAAGGTAATTAACAAAAAAATCAAAAAGCTCATCAACTTCAACTTGAATATCCATCAAGGAATTCTTTAAGAAAAACAACGAAGTATTTAAATCTCCCGACATTTCTTTCTGATATTTTTCTAGTTTATTTAAATCTGTTTCAGTACCAAATATATCTTCTATTTTCTGATCATCTAATATATCAGGACTATATAAAATAAAGCATTCAGATGGTTTTTTGTCCCGCCCAGCTCTACCTGCCTCTTGATAAAAAGACTCCAATGAACTCGGAATTCCATAGTGAATCGTTCGTCGAATATTGCTTTTATCAACGCCCATTCCGAAAGCTTTTGTCGCAACAAGTACATCTATTTTATTATCCATAAATAATTCCTGAATCTGTTCTTTATGCTTATTAAAGTTATTAGACTCAAATTTTTTAGGTTTTCCTCCTGAGTAAAAATTCGTCGAAAGACCAGTATTTTTACTAATCAAATTGCTTAATTCGAAGCAACCACTACTCCCATTAATTACTGAAGTGAATACAAGAGTTGGCCCTTCAACAGTACTTTCTACTTGATTTGAAACACCTACTAATTCCAATAGCTCTTGCGATTTCTTTGCCTTTGCAACATTCTTTATATCAAAAGTTAATTCTTTACGAGTAAAGTCTGATATTGTTTTTACGTTATGCGATTCAATTTTTAATTCTGTCATAATATCTTTCAATACTTTGGAAGATGCAGTTGCTGTCAATGCCAAAAAGCGAGCAGATGGTGCAAAACGGCGTATTGTATCCGCCAATATCAAATAAGAGGTTCTAAAATCATGACCCCATTCAGATAGACAATGAACTTCATCAATTGTAGCTAAGGCAATTGCTTTTGTACGATTGATGAGTGACAATTCATTACGGAATTTCTGTATTTGAAAACGTTCAGGAGAGATAATAATAAATAAGTACTTACCTGCACCGAAATCATGTAGTGCCCTACTTGATTCTTCTACCCTCAAATCACTATTAATATAGGTGGCGTGAGTAATATGATGCTTCGTTTTCATATTTCGTATTTGATCCAACATCAGGGATTTAATTGGCGCAACTACGAAACTAATAGCGGGTTGTAATAGTGTACAAATTTGATATGTTAGCGATTTCCCTCCACCCGTAGGCAATAGTCCAACAGTGTCCTCTCCGTTGAGAGAGTTCACGATTATTTCTTTTTGGCCATCACGAAATTCTGAAAATCCAAATAGATTTTCCAAGATAAACTCTAATTGAACAGGATGTGAGTCCTTCCCTATCTCATATGTGACAGGCTCATTTGTTTTTACTCTATAGTAATTGGCATTATCATCAAAATCCGTTCTAATCGTATAGACATTCTCTTTGTTTATTGTCTCGTCCCATCGTTTGAATAGGTTAAAGTCTATATTGATGTGCTTCTGATCTAAGGGAAAATCTTCTTCCCTTTCAAAAATGGTGATATGAACTTTAGGTAACGAAATTTGAATATTTAAGAGTGCAGCCACATTATCAAACCAATTTTCTAAATCTTTTAATGCTATTTCCAAATACCGTTCAGCACCTTTTGCAAGTATATTAAACCTCCATACACGGTTGGTAAATGAAATAACTCCTCGATCCAATAATTCTAGTATTAAAACTTGAATACGGGCAATTGAGGTAAGTAGAATTTGTGTTTCAATCTGTGAATGTGGTGTTGCCAAACCACTCCCATAGTGATTAATGATTTTTTTATTTTTTATATACACCTTACGAAAAGCCTTTTTAAAAGGTTCATAATTTTTGTTACGAATATCATCAGTATTAATTCGAATAACCGCAATGCCATTTCGTTCAAATAATTTATCACGCTTATTATCTAACTCTTTTTGAGCAATATCTTGGTGTCCACTCCCATCTACTTCAATGACTGTTTTAAGCAATGGGATGTAAAAATCAACTTGTTGTTCATGGAATGCATCGCTTACTTCCGGCAAAATGTCTTGAACTTTATATTCTGCAATCGTTAAGTTCTTAATAAATCCAACACTTTTTAGTATTTCCGATAAATCACTATAAAGCTCATCGGCGGGATAATCTGCACGACTGATATCTCCCTTTATTGTTTGTGACCAATTAAGATCTTCATTTGACAAAAAAATAACTTCAGCAAGTGTATCAAGATAATTTCGATTAAGTAGTAGCTCTTTACGAATATAAGAAGAGGCAATAGTTGGATTGCCACGTGTCAATAAATTTTGTACAATTCGTATAAGGTTTGTATAAGCACCACTGTTGGGATACTCAGGTAAATTCGTAATAATAAAATTTGAATTTGACTTGCAATAATTGGCTGTGAATTTCTTCAATAGACTCAATCCCCTAACTTTATTATCTTCATAGAAATTTTGTCACTTCTATAAAATTTAATTCATCAAGTACTTCGGTTTTTGAAATCTATACAAACATTTTTATACTTAAAACCTTCGGAAAGTTTCGTAGTTCTATTCTACCACAACATTCATTTGTTTTATTACTGCAGGTCACTTTCGTTATCATCTATCTTACTGAAAAATCGAATGGTTGCTCGTTTACTCAATTAACTTCCAGGGGTATAATATTCTAATCTCGTTGATTGTAGGGGAAGGCGGCGACTCCAGTGGGAAAATCTTGAGCTGAAGACCCTGGACTGAGCACAGCGAGGGAAGCGGCTGAAGCCAAGCCCGCGGAAAGCGACCGACTGAAGTGGAAATCAACCTTGTTCAGATTTCAAAACTTATTGTTTTATTTTAAATGGATTCAATGTAGATATTCATTTCAACCTAGCTATTTCTCCTTGTGTTAGCGAACGCCATTGACCAAGCGGTAATGTTCCTAACGATAATTCCTTGATTCTCACACGTTGCAACCGTGTGACCGTATATTGAAAGCGTCGGCACATGCGTCTAATTTGTCGATTCAACCCTTGTGATAACGTAATTTTAAAACAATAATCATCTAGTTGAACAACTCGGCAAGGCTTCGTTTGAACATTCCCCTTTTTTCTAGGATTGTAAATGTCAACGCCACTCGCCATATCTTCTATAAATTCAGGTGTTATTTTTTTATCGACCGTCACAATATAATCTTTTTCATGCTCATTTTCTTCCTTTAACAGCTCATTGACAATGCTGCCGTCATTCGTCAGTAAAATTAAGCCCTCAGATTGCTTATCGAGCCGCCCAACGGGAAAAATACGTTCCGGATAATTAACAAAATCAATAATATTCCCTTCAATTCCACTCGCCGCCGTACAAGTTACATCAGGTGGCTTATTGAGCATTAAATAAACATCATTTACTTTCGCTTTAATAAGCTGCCCATCCACTTCAACGCGATCTCCTTCACTCATCACATAACCAAGTTTAATTTGCTCTCCATTCACCGTCACTATCCCTTCCTTAATTAACTTATCCACCTTACGTCTCGAACAAAATCCTGAAGCACTAATAAATTGATTCAATCGCATAACTTTTCCTCCATTTATAGCTTACGTAACAAAACCACTATACCTTTACATAGGGCTTAGTGGTTTTGGTCGCTATATTCTTTTTTCTATTCGCAAAATCCAATTCGATAATAACGGAAAATACGTTTTGATATTCATTTGGATTTTAATCGCTACTTCTTCGTTATATGTACGGACAGTTAGATTCCTATCGTTTACCATCTACAATGCAAGAATCGTTTCTTCATCATCAAATAGCGTTATTTCCCGACAGCTTCGAATGACGCCTTTTGGTGAGCCAATATCTATGCCCTCCATATCATACAAATATTGTTTGGCCGCTTTCCAAGATGCCTCAAATGTGAATTCAAATCGTTGAATTAGCGCATCTCGTTCTACATCGTCCGGATGTTCAATCACAACAAGTTTCTGTAAGGAAGCTAATGCTTTTTTGGCAGATACTATTCGTTCTTGTAGTCTTTCCAAATGACTCCCTCCCTTTTGACATTTTGAATTAAAGCCGAACTTGCATCTGCAAGATTAACAATATCTACATTGTATGGAATAATGGATTCTTCAATCCGATCATGTAACTCCAACCACTTTGAAGGGGAAAGCTGATGACGGGATTCCACAGCTATATCAATATCCGAGCTTTGCTTTTCTTCATTTCTCGCCCATGAACCAAACAAGTATACTTTCACATCTTCATTGCACAAAGTTTGATCAATAATATTTTTTAACTCGCTCAAAATTTGCCCACGTAACTCCAGCCGAGTAGCCATTTCCCCCACCCCTTTCAATTATCATAGCATAGTTCCAATTTGGAACATCAAAAGTCATCAATCCAACGTATAATACCCCTTGCACCATAAAAAAATAAACGAAATGGCAAAAAGATTAACTCGGGAATCCAAAATACTATATCAAAAAGGAAATCAGCTTTTGAATAAGGCTCATTATTGTTCTTTCTTTTCTTCTTACGTCGCAATGTGAACAAAAGATCATCCACCTTTCATTTCGAATAAAAGCATTGCCGAGAAAATCATTTCAAAGTTAAGAGCTCAAACAATATGCAGGAATCCATCCTACCTCCCCATTATTTCTCTTAATAAGCGTATACCCTTCGCATGTGTCATCAACAATAAACACGCTCTCACCTTTTTCCACTGATAAAAAGGTTATACTTAGGTCATCTTTACAGTATGGCTGCCCATCTTCAACAAGTAGATATTCATTTTTAATCCATTGCTGAATACCGAGATTACTATTTTCGCAAAGTGTAAAAAACTCTCCCTGCTCTATTATTTTCATTTGGTAATTCGGATAAGTAACGGTTCCAATTCTTTCCGTTGGGTCCACGTGATCCTGTTGCACAATCATTTCATGCGTTAACTCATCAACATATGTATAAGAATAAGTGCCATTCTCAATAATTAGGGCATTTAGCTGACCATCTACTTTTATTTGGTTTCCGCCATCCAACGCAATCATATGTTTTTTTAGATCAATCAATGGATTATGTGAACTAATTTGTTTTGCTCTATAATTCACGACTGGCCAGTGTCCTACAATAACTGTTTTATTGGCCTGGTGCCCTTTTTCATAAAATGCAGATGCAGATAAAGCAAATTGTTCATCTGTCAGCTGCCAATCTTTAATATCTTCAATGCCCGCATGAATGATAATAAAATCATCCGTTTCAAATGCCGCCGGAAGTGCATCAAGCCAATCTAGTTCTTCCGAAAAATAGTGTTGGTAAAAATGGGCTAGCTCTTGTAGGTCAGCAAAGTCTTCCAATGATTTACCACATTTTGAAAGCATCTCGTTTAAAATAGAATCCTTTCGTCTATCCATATACGAAATAATTCCTTCATCTCCGTTGTATACATATCTAAATACAACATCACAATTTCCTTTTGTGATAAAGACATTCGTTGACTCTTCGGACATGTTGCGCACATAGTCAACCACCTCTAAACTTGCCGGTCCTTTCTCACACAAATCTCCATTAATGAACAGGTAGTCTTCGGATGTATACTGTAATTTGGTTAATAATTTCTTGAAAAGCTGTAGATTCGCGTGGATATCTGAAATTACAATCGAACGTTTTGTTTTATCTAACTGCAAATGTTTTACTTCAATCAAAAGATCATCTCCTGGCTAGTGCTGCAGATGCAAAATAGGAATAACCGCTACGAGATTGAATTCTCCTGCTCTCATAGCGGTTATTGGTATTGATTCAAAACCTATGCCTGGTGCTTTTCTAAAAACTCCAACATCAAACTATATACTTTAATTTCGTTGTCCTTTTTCGAGAAGCCATGTCCTTCATCCTCTAGAACAAGATACTCAATATTGCGACCCATTTCCTGTAATTTGGCAACAATTTGGTCTGATTCTTCTTTTACGACACGCGGATCTTTTGCTCCTTGGATGACGAGCATTGGCTTGATCATGCCATCTAAATACGTAACAGGTGAATCTTTGATAAAACGATCTTTATCGTGCTCAGGATCTCCAAGCCAGCGTTCCATGATTGGCTTCCAATGTGGAGGCACAGAATTGACGAATGTAAATAAATCAGATGGCCCGAAAATATCAACAACTGCTTTGAAAAAGTCCGGATGACGACCATGTAAGAGCAGTGCCATGTATCCGCCATAGCTACCACCGACAAGGAATAGCTTATCCCGATCCGTCAATCCATTGTCGAACAACCACTCAATTCCAGCAACACAGTCGAGCCGTGGTCCTTCACCCCAATCTTGTTCAACCAGTTTTGTGAACGCCGATCCGTAGCCTGTGCTCCCCCTGAAATTCGGCGCAAAAATCGTATAGCCTCGATTGATGAAACATTGAAACATCGAACGGAACATTTTTCGCTCCGCTGCCTGCGGTCCACCATGTGGCCAAAAAATCGTATAACCATTATCATTTTCAGGCTTCGCTTTGAATAATAAAGCCTCGATTTCCATTCCATCAAATGATGTATACGAAACAATATCTGGCTCCACCATATCTTCCTGGCCTAAACCTAAAACACGGTTATTCGTCAATTGCTTCCATTCTAGTCCATTTGCTGATTGATAGATATTATGCGGTATCGTCGCGCTTCGTCCTAAAATATAAAGCGTTCCTGATTTAGCCACATGGATTTGTTCAATAATATCAACAGGTAAGGAACATTTCTCTAATTTATCTTCAGAAATGACGTATCGATATAAGACATCCGTAACACCTTTGACAGTCGTTAAATATAATACATCATTTCCTTTATCCCAACTAATAGATTGAATGCCTTCACCTTCGATTGCTAACACTTTTGAAAACACTTTTGATGTCAAATCGAACTTGGCCAAATACAGATCGTCGCTATCGTAATCAGTCACAAAGTAAATGGTGTCATTATCTGTAAAGACTGGTTCATATGCAACATGAATCTTCTCTGGATCTGGTGTAAGGTTGAATGTTTCCTCTCCTACCTTCACAAAGCCAACGACATACGTATTCGCAAATGCTCGTAAATAGACAGATGCTTGTTCATTCTCGGATACTGCTGCTAGTTCAGTATGAGATACCTCTCCAACGTTTAACAACGTATCTCCTCCGTTTTCCAGTTCACGGACGTGCGTATTTAAAAAGGATGGGTTCTCTTCAGAAGTCACATAGTAAAGACGTTTGCCATCTTTACTTAAATGGCCGAAATAATACTTTTCAGATGCAACGCCTGTTATTAGTGGCTCTGGTAATCCACCTTCACTTGGAATCGCATAAATTTGATAATTCTCATCCCCATCTTTATCAAATCCCGCAAGTACATAGCGATTTTCCGGATCAAATTTGATAAAATTACAAGATTCATCCCGATGAGCAAATAAATACGGATACGTGTCAGGCAAATCCATCGCCCATAAATTCATTTTCCCATTCAAGTTGGCATTAAACACTAATCGCTTTTCATCACTACTCACCGCAAAGTTTGTAATCGTGTACGTACGGAAAAATTGTTCAACTGTTGGTTTTGGGAAATTAATCATTGTTTGCCCCCTAATTAATAATCAATGCTTTCATTTTATCCCATTAATACATGTTCTGTCTAATAAGATAGAATACTTGAAGTTTTCTACGATTTAAAAATCTTACAGTGTATAGACAGCCAAAAAATTTCGTTTCTCAAAGTACTTGTTTTCTAGCTATTCGAGACTATAATTCAATACAGAAGATAAAATTATAAAAAGTGTGGAGATCATATGCGGACTTATAATGAAAAAATCAGTATTTATCATGGAATGGCATCGACGATTGCATTAAACTTCTCAAATAACTTCTTTCCGATTTTTGCGATTACCATTTTAGGCGCGACAAATTACCAAGTTGGGCTTATCAGCTCCCTTCCCCCATTGATGGCATTGCTGATGACAATTCCAGCTGCTATTTTACTCAACCGGGCCCACGCACAGAAAAAGCTTGTCGCGATGTCAGTCTTACTTGCACGTTTAATGTTTTTATTCATCATTTTCCTTGTCTATTTACCATCTACAACACTTCAAGCATGGACATTTCTCATCGTGATTGCTGTTATGAGTATGCCGAATACTGTCGCCAACATCGGATGGCAAACACTGATTGGGGGCTTAGTTAGTGATTCAAGACGAGGAGCATTTTTTAGTGACCGTAACCGAATGCTCACGATAGTCGGCCTTATTTCAACGCTGTTGATCGGGATTATTATGAAAGATATGTCTGACAATGTCACGGCTTATCAAGTATTATTCGCCATCGCCTTTTGTTTTGGTTTAGTAGAAGTATTTTTATTGATGAAACATGAGGAGGAGCCCGTAAAACGGGATGGGCCAATCGAAAAAAAGAAAGCGATGGATTGGTCCATTTTTCAGAACTCCCGCTATGTATCCTTTTTAGTTGCTGCCCTATTTTTTAACTTTACGTGGCAAATGGCATGGGGGATTTTCAATATCTATCATGTTCGTATCGTAGGTGCAACGATTTTTTGGATTAGCATGTTTTCTGTCGGTAGTATGCTCATGCAAATTTTAACGTTTCCCCTTTGGAAGAAATGGGCAGAAAAAAGATCCAATATCCAAGTGTTCGTTTGGGCAGCTATTGGTATGGCAACGACTCCGTTTTTAACGATATTGTCTACAAACTTGTATTATCTAACACTTGTGCAAACAACATCAGGCTTTTTCTTATCAGGAACTATACTCATTTTGTTCAATTTACTGCTTGAACAATCACCAGAAGCATCAAGAACGTATTGCATCACGACCTATAATGTTTTGCTCGCGGTCATGGCCTTTATCGCACCGCAAATCGGGATTTGGTTACTGGAAATGTGGGGTGTTGAAATAGCAATGACCATCAATTCCGGGTTACGCTTTTTAAGCGCTGCTCTCTTCTTCATTGTGTATATTCGGTTTGCTCGGAATTCAAAGGCTTTAAATAAATAGATAAAAAAGCAAGGTCAATTTTTCGACTTTGCTCTTTTTATAATTATACTAGCTTACTCATTCCATAAGATAAGTAATTAGAACACCAAGAATGAGTCCAACTAAGATAGCTGCACCGTACAATAATGCTCGCTTCAATACTTCATCCTTTCTATTTTGATGTTTCTCTAGTTTATGGATGAAGTTAGAAACATATTCGCAGGCAAAAAAAGACGCATCAAGCTTCAGCAATAGGCTGTAACTTGATGCGTCTCATTTACTTATTCAGCTTTTTCCACTGTATGAATCGTCACACCATTTTTTAACGTATTGCCAATTGTACAGGCTCTTTCAACTGAAATGATTAATTTCTGCTTATATTCCTCAGTGAAATGTTCAGGAAATGCGATAGACACATCAAATTTTCCGAAGCGCGTTGTAATATTTTCCTCTTTAGAAGCCACTACCTCAATCGAAATATCCTGATCTTCCACTACAATATTGTCTCGCTCAAACATTTTTTGCAGCGAAATAGACACACATAACCCTAATGATGCTTCCAACAATTCTCGTGGAGATAGTCCATTTAAATTAGGTGCTAAGCTTCCTTCTAGCTGCAATCCAGCCTCGTTATAGATGCCATTTACGCCATTAATCTTATTGATAATTGTCAAAATAACTTCCTCCCATTATAATATACACCTTGATTTCGGAATGTATATTCAAAAAAATATTTTCATGCTGCGAAGAACTTGATTTATCAGCTTATTATCAGTGCTCGTTAGACATGCATAATTATTGATTCACAGGAACGAAGGATAACGGAGCAAGCCGTCAACTCTTTTGCGACTAATTCCAATCGTATTACTTCTTTAATTATCCTTAATTAATTTATCTTGAATTAAATATAAACATAACATCCATTCATTTAATCTGTCAATTCTTTAGTCCCTGTTAAATAATATCTAAGTAAAAACGGATACGGGTGCTTTCTATACCGTATGTCATGATGGTTATTAAGAAAACCGACCTTTTCTACTAGTTCCACCAATACTTCATTTCTTTAAATGTAACATCCCATAACTTTACATTCCCTTTAATTGTTATTGTAAGTTCATTTACCTCATCCATATAAGATTCGGAAGAGCCTTTATTAGAATGGGTTTCTACCTCTTTCCCATCAACAGAAATAATTATCATACCATCATAGTCACTAGCATTATCAGGAATCCCATAGTTTAAAGAAAGCACAATGTCTTTACCATCAAATGAATAGGTAAATACTTCCACGCCATCACCTTCGCTACCATACAAGTTTATTTTTGGTTCAATTTTTTCATGGTCAATTTCGAAACTTTGGAGATATTTATCCATCTGTACATTTCTGTTACTATCCAGTTCATTTAAAGCCATAATCGGCCCTTCTATTTTTGTGAAAGATTTGTTTAGCAATTCCGAGAAAACCATTACCCCTATTGAAAGGATAACAACGGACATGGCCGTGACAACAAGTTCTTTTCGAATTCCCTTGAAACGAAATCCAATTTTGTATGCACAAAATCCTACTGCTGCACCTAATGAATTCACTATTACATCATTTATATCAAAACTACCGAGAAAAGTTAGCATTTGCACGGTTTCTATTATCAGGATTGACAGGAGAAATAATGAGATAAACCTAAAAAAATTACAGCGATATAGCATAGGAATCAGTATACCAAAAGGTATAAATCCTGCAAAATTACCAAAGGTGAAAAATCGAAAATATTTCAAATCTGAAATGGCTGGAATATCTAAATAAATTATATTTGGAATTAAATTAAATCGATATTCGTGAATGCTTATTGCTGCACCAGGTCTACCAACACCAAAAAACAGAAAGTATAATATCAAAGCTGTATAAATTATTAATATGGTGAAAATTATCTTATGTTGTTTTGTTCTCATAATTTCTCCTGTCTTTATAAATAATATATAGCACTTATTAATATAGCATTCAGTATTGTGATTGCAAATATTAGAATAAAAAGACTATATAATTATGTTTTACTTTTTACAGTCTACTTACATTTAAGAAAGTACCTGGTGAAAAAGTGCGTACTTACAAAGAATAAATATTGCCGATATACTCAAAGAGCAAAACCACAACAATTAAGGAGGAAACACATTTATGAAAACACTTGTGATTGTAGCTCATCCCAATATAGAAACATCTGTAGTAAATAAACGGTGGATAGAAGAACTTAAACAATATCCAGAGAAATATACAGTGCATGAGTTGTATAAAGATTATCCAGATGGAAAGATAGATATTGAAAAAGAACAAAAATTAATTGAATCACATGGCAGTCTGGTTTTACAATTTCCTATCTATTGGTTTAACTGCCCTTCTGTTTTGAAAGAATGGCTGGATGAAGTTTTTACTTACGGCTGGGCGTTTGGTTCAAATGGTGGTGATCATTTGCAGAATCGTAAAGTGGCTTTAGCCGTTTCTGCTGGAGCAAAACAATCCGATTATAGTGAAAACGGGAAATATCGGCATACGTTGGAACAAATATTAATTCCGTTTGAAACAACACTATTTTATTGTGATGCTGATTATCGCTCAATCTATGCGTTTTATGGAAATGAGGGAGCTACTGAAGAGGATATCGAGCCAGAGAAAAATGAATTAACGAAAAGTGCAAGAGGGTTAGTAAAATTTATAGACAATTTATAGATGCTTAAAAAACCTATCGTATTATAATGGAAATAGTGAAGGGCTGTTACAAAAGGTCATAAAAATGACAGGTGGAACAGCCCTTTTTCTTACGTCTACATTAATAGCTCGGTCGGCAAACAATTTATTTAAGCCCAATAAGTGGTATAGACTGTGGCTATTGGCCCGACTACTACTTGCTAATGTTTGGATTTGAAAAAACTTATTTGACTAATTACCGATTACTTTCTCCCCATTGACACATCATATCCACTACTGGAATCAATGATCGACCACGCTCAGATAACGAATATTCAACTTTGGGAGGTATCTGTGGGAATTCCTCACGTATGACTAAGTCGTCAGCTTCCAATTCTTTTAACATAACGCTGAGTGTTTTAAAAGATATAGTATCTATATTTCGTTTTAACTCGTTGAACCTAATGACTTTATTTTCATATAGCCAATATAAAATGAGTATTTTATATTTACCCCCTATTAAGGACAACGTATAACCAAATCCAGTATTCGGTAAGTCAACACCCGACGGTAAACAAGTTTTGACCGTTTCACTTTGCATATAGTTACTCTCCCTCCTTTGATTGATTAGTAAAGATGACAAGCAACTTTATGCTTTGGATGAATTTCCTTGTACTTAGGAACAACCGTTTTACAAATATCCATCGCAAAAGGACATCTTGTGTGGAATGTACAGCCCGATGGAGGGTTTAATGGCGATGGAATTTCACCACGTAAGACAACTCGCTCCTTGATCTTCGTTCGATCCGTACTCGGTACTGCTGAAAACAGCGCCTGCGTATAAGGATGTAGTGGTGTGGCAAACAAGCTATCCGTGGGTGCCTCCTCCACAATATTACCTAAATACATGACGCCAATGCGATCAGAAATATGGCGTACAACACTAATATCATGAGTGATGAACAGATAAGTCAGCCCGAATTCTGCTTGCAATTGCTTTAACAAATTAATAATCTGCGATTGAATCGACACATCTAACGCCGAAACTGGCTCATCACAAATAATAATTTTCGGGTTAACAATTAGCGCACGTGCCAAACCTAATCGTTGCCGTTGACCGCCCGAAAACTCATGTGGAAAGCGGTAATAATGCTCCGGCTGTAGACCAACCTTCTGTAAAATATCAAATACATGCTGGCGTCTCTGCTGCTTATCGCCACCAATTCCGTGAATAATCATCGGCTCTTCTAACATTTGTCCAATTCGGATGCGTGGATTTAAAGAGGAATATGGATCTTGAAAAACCATCTGTAAATCCTTACGAATTCCCCGTAGTTCTTTTTTTGACAAACTAAATATATCCTGTCCTTGATACAATACTTGTCCATTCGTTGCCTCAGTTAAACCAAGAACTGTACGTCCTGTCGTACTTTTTCCACAACCAGATTCGCCAACAAGGCCATACGTTTCCCCTTCATACAATTGGAAGGATACATCATTGACAGCTTTAACATGGTTTTTCACGCCGCCTAAACGTCCCAACTGACTCATCACCGGAAAATACTTTTGGAGGTTGTGCACATCAAGTATTGGTTCTTTAGTTACTATTTCATTCTGACTCATGTGTCACGCCCTCCAACTGATTGATTTTTTCATAATGCCAACATCTCACTCTATGATCTCCCTGATGTATCCGCAATGCCGGTTCCTCTTCTCTACATAGATCATCGGCAAATGGACAACGTGCCGCAAAACGACAGCCTTTTGGCACATTATTCAACGAAGGAACGGTACCTTCGATGACATGCAATTCTTGTGAGCGATCGCCTTCCAATAGCGGAATGGATTGTATTAAACCTTTCGTATAAGGATGTAAAGGCTTCGTAAAAAGACTTTCCGTATCAATTTCCTCAACAATTTGCCCCAAGTACATCACCATTACTTTTGAACAAATTTCAGCCACTACACCTAAATCATGCGTGATGAATAGCACGCCCATACCGAGCTCTTGATTGAGATTTACGATTAAATCTAAAATTTGTGCCTGAATTGTTACATCTAAAGCTGTCGTTGGTTCATCAGCTATTAAAAGCTTTGGCTGGCAAGACAACGCCATTGCAATCATAACACGCTGCTGCATACCTCCTGATAATTGATGTGGATATTCATTAACACGTTGCTCGGGCGAGGGGATTCCCGTCAGCCGTAGCATATCAACTGCTTTGGCATAGGCCTCTTTTTTCGTTATTTTTTGGTGCAATAAAATCGATTCTCTTATTTGGTCACCAATTGTATACACAGGATTTAATGAACTAAGTGGATCTTGAAAAATCATTGAAATATCATTCCCCCGTACCTTTCGCATACTGGATCTTGATAATTTCAATAAATCCTTCCCTTCAAAAAGAACTTCCCCTTCATATTCCACTGTATTTCTTTCATCAAATAAGCGCATAATCGATTGGGACATCACACTTTTCCCACAGCCAGATTCGCCAACGACACCGATAATTTCACCCGCATTGACACGGAAGCTAATGTCATCGACAGCCGTTACTTGTCCCCTATCTGTGTAAAAATGCGTCCTTATATTTTTCACTTCCAAAAGGGGCTCTTTCTCCATGGATGTACGTACCTCCCTCTATCAAATAATCCTTATTTTTTATTTTTCTTAGACGTATGTGGGTCGATGAAATCGCGTAAACCGTCCCCTAACAGATTCAGTCCTAAGACAGATAGCACAATAATAGCCGCTGGGAATACAACCATCCACCACGCTTTAAAAATTACCAATTTACCAGCGAAGAGAATATTTCCCCAGCTCGGCTCTGGAGCCGGGATTCCCGCGCCTAAGAAGCTTAGCGCCGCCTCAGAAATAATGGCTTCCGCAAAAACAAAAGTAGCTTGGACAACGAGCGGTGAAATCGTATTCGGTGCAATATGTCGCCAAATGATACGCATCGTACTCGCACCTTGCGCATGCATGGCCTCAATATATGTTTGCTCTCGAATAATCAATGCCGAAGACCGCACAATGCGCGCAATATTCGGCGTAAAAACAATTGAAAGCGCGATAATGACATTTGTAGAAGACGGACCAAGTGCCGCCATCAAGGCAATCGCCAATAAAATACCAGGGATTGACATGAGACCATCACAAATCCGCATCAAAATATGATCTAGCAAGCGATAATAACTTGCATATAAGCCAATGATTAAACCAGCAGCGGAGGAAATAACCGTTACTGCAAGCCCTACCCCCATAGACACCTTGGCACCGTAGACAATTCGCGTCAAGAGATCTCGCCCAAATTCATCAGTCCCTAGCCAATGCACTGCGCTTGGCGCTTGTAAACGTTCCGTGACTTTCATTTCATAGGGGTCAAAAGCCATTAAATAAGGGCCGATAAGCGACATAAATGCAAATACAATAAAAATAATGCCCCCGAAAACCATTAATTTATTCGTCAACAGTCGCCTCATCATTAATTGGCGCTGTTGTTTTTTTAATCTTAATGCCACTTGCTGAATATCAGCAGCTTTGTTTGCAGCAGACATATGTATTCACCCCTACTTCCTCTCTAGCCTGACTCGCGGATCCACAATCCCATATAACAAATCAATGACAAGATTGATGGTTACATAGATGAGTGAAACGAATAACACAACGCCTTGAATAACAGCAAAATCCCTGCGAACAATAGAATTTATAATCAATTGACCCAATCCAGGAATATTAAAAATCGTCTCTACAACTACTGCTCCTGTCACCAGCGTTCCAAAAGATTGACCTATGACTGTTAAAATCGGCAGAAACGCATTACGCAGTGCATGTTTAAGCACAACTTTATATTCATAAACCCCTTTAGAACGAGCCGTCTTAATAAAATTCGCATCTAGCACTTCTAGCATGGATGCTCGCGTCATACGTGCCACAAGTGCCGCCTGAATAGCTCCCAAAGAAATCGCCGGTAAGATCAAGTACTGAAAATGCTCCCATAACCCTTTACTCAAAGGCTTATAGCCCGCAACTGGTAGCCATTGTAAGTAAACTCCGACAAATAACATCAGTAACAAAGCTAGTAAGAAACTAGGCACCGCCATACCTATTAATGACACACCCATTAGTGATTGATCGACCATCGTGCCTCGTCGATACGCCGCAAAAATACCAATCGGAATCGCAATAACAAGTGCAACAATTTCAGCCAAAATTGCAAGCGATGCTGTCGGACCCAAATGACTCCAAATTGCCTCTGTAACTGACTCTTTCATAAAATAAGACTGTCCAAAATCCCCCTGTAGCACACCCGAAACCCACTGGATATACTGTTGATACAACGGTAAATTAAGCCCCATTTGTTCGTTTAACTCCGCAATTTGTTCTTGCGTCGCTTCAATGCCTAAAATAGTAGCAGCTGGATCGCCCGGTGTTAAATGGATGATAAAAAAAATAGCAATCGATACGACAAAAAGAACCGGAATGAGCGATAAAATGCGTTTTAGTATGTAAATAATCAAGACGAACCCCCTCTTCCCATTACTTCAATAAAAAACGGAATCCTCCATCACTAAAATCGCAATGGAGGAATCGTCTTATTTAATCACTTTTGTATTCCAAATAATCGGTGCTTCAAACACAGTAAAGCCTTCCAATTCATTGGTCGAAGCAATTAGACTCTTATAATGTCCAATGACAGACGACGGTAAGTACTCATATAAATACCCTTGCAGCTCATCCCACTTCGCTTGCGCTACTTCTGGAGATTCCGCCGAGCGAATCGCCGTCAATAATTCAGTGATTTTCGGGTCTTTCGTTCCTGCCCAGTCAGGTGTAACCGCTAATAATTGTGGCGGTGTCAACTGATAGCCTGTGCTCGCTACAAAAATATCCCATTTGGCAAAATCATTTTTCCGCTCAAGAAATGTTGGAAAATCGAAATTCTCTACTTTGACATTGACACCCATTTGACGAAGCTGCTCTTGAATGACAATCGTCGCTGTATACATTTCCCCGTAATCTTTCGTTGTCAGCAATGTTACTTCTTCACCATTATACCCAGCATCTTGCAGCAATTGTTTCGCTTTTTCGACATCGCCTGCATTATAAATCCCTTCACCCGCATTAGTAGCCCACTGCGTTTGGTTTGGGTTCATATATCCTGGATTAAGTGAGAAAAGATCCGCATCTGCAAAGCTTGCCAATAGAATTTCATCCATTTTCAATCCAGTTGTAATGGCTTCGCGGATTTTCACATTCGACAATAAGCCTTCATTCGTATTATAAAAAGCAGTTAATGCACCACCATCATACGAATGGACTTTAACATCATTAGAGCTATTCAATTGCTCATAACTTTCCAATGGAATACTTTCTGCAATATCATACTGCCCTGTTTGAATCCCCGCAATTCGAGTTGAATGATCTGTTACAAAATGATAATAAACATCTTCAACAAATGCTTCCTTCTTTCCTGACAGACCACTTGCTTCAGCTTCTACTGCTTGATACTCTTCATTTTTAACAAGGTGAATGTATTGGTCTTGTTTCCATTCTTCAAATTGGAATGGGCCTGTCCCAATATATTCATTGACACCTTCAGCACTAGCCGCCGCCACGATGTCAGCTGGCATAATGGCCGGGAATTGCGCTTTCGTCGCAAGGATAATTAACACATCTGATGTTGCCTTTTCAAGTGTTAACACGACAGTTGTTGGATCTTGAACTGTAAATTCTGCATTTGTTAACAATGATTTAGCACGTGATGATGTCGTCACCCAACGATTCATAGAAGCGACAACATCCTCTGCCGTCATCTCTTCCCCATTATGGAATTTGACTCCTTCTCGCAGTTTGAACGTATAGATCTTGCCGTCCTCACTTACCTCTACTGATTCAGCAAGCATCGGAACGGGTTCATAGTTCGCATTTAACGTATACAAGGTTTCGAATACATTGCCTGCAATATTGAGTGCCACTTGCGACACAGTCATCGATGGATCTAATGTAGGTGGCTGTGCAGTCACTGCCACATTTATTTCAGATTTATATTCTGTATTTCCCGCATCTCCCGGGCCTTCTGATTTACTATTTTTATCAGCTTTATTGCCGCATCCCATCAAGGCGATGACCACAACAAATAATGCTAATACTAGACTGATTTTCTTTGACTTCATTTGTTACTCCCCCTAAATTATGCGATTTCGTCGTTGTAGCATTTCCATTTCTTTGCAGGCTCCTACTGTCTTTATTGGAAATAAAATCAATTCATACTGTACAGGTTTGTTTTGTATGATATGAAGAATACTAACGTAATCGATATACGTTGTCAATGCTTTGACTTGATTCAAAAAGAATGATTAATTCGAAAGATTCTACACTTAATTATAGATGATAGACATTGTAAGAACAACTTTTGGATTAGTGTCGAAAAATGAAATTTAATCATCTAAACAAAAAATCAGCCATTTACGTAAATGACTGATCTTCCTCTACATATTTACATAGTAATAAGCCGCCCTTATATTTCAATAACGACTGGCAGAATCATCGGTCTTCTTTTTGTTCGCGAATAGAGCAGTGTTTCAACCGACTTTTTTATATGTTGTTTCAGATTAATTCTTTGGTTTCTATCAGCACTTTGTATTTTTTTAATGGTTGTACTGACTAGCTGATTGACCTCTCGCAACAATGCCTCCGAATCGCTACCGTATACGAAGCCACGAGAGATTGCATCTGGATCAGAAATGAGCTGGCCATCCGTTTTATTCAACGTAATGACAATGACTAGCATCCCCTCTTCAGATAACAGTTTTCGATCACGTAATACGATATTTCCAACATCTCCAATCCCCATGCCGTCTACGAAAATATTACCCGATTGGACTTTCCTTGTTTGACGAGCAACTTGATTCGTAATATCAACGACATCTCCATTATTAATAATGAAAATATTTTCTCTTTGCACACCAACGGATTCGGCTAATAAGCGATGCTGATACAGCATTCTGAATTCTCCATGGATCGGAATGAAATATTTCGGTTTCATGAGAGTTAACATAAGCTTCAGTTCTTCCTGACAGGCGTGACCTGAAACATGCATACCTGTAACTGTTCCTGACCCATAAATCACTTTGGCTCCTAAAATAAATAAATTATCGATGATACGCGCCACACTTTTTTCATTCCCCGGGATTGGTGTTGAAGCAAAAATAACTGTATCTTCAGGCTCGACTTCTACCTCCCGAAAATTTGAACTCGACAAGCGAGAAAGTGCTGCCATTGGTTCTCCTTGGCTCCCTGTACAAAGTATCACAACTTTCTCAGGATCCATGCCCTTGATTTCATTCTTCTCGATTAACATCCCTTCCGGAATCTTCAAATAGCCGAGTTCCGATGCAACCGCAACAACATTCACCATGCTTCGCCCAAGCAAGGCAAGTTTACGGTTTGTTTTTTGTGCTGCATTTACTACTTGCTGGACACGATGGACGTTAGAAGCGAAGGTGGAGATGAATACCTTCCGACTCGCTTGGCGGAAAGCTTCTTCAATATGCCCCCCTACAAGCCGTTCGGACGGATTAAAACCTGGGCGCTCCGCATTAGTGCTTTCCGATAATAAAAGTAAGACACCCTTATGACCGATTTCGGCCATTTTGTGAATATCCGGATAATCATTATTCACCGGCGTTAAATCGAACTTAAAATCACCAGTATGGACGACTGCCCCCTCTGGCGTATGAAATACAACGCCTAGACAATCCGGAATACTATGGTTTGTTTTGAAAAATGTTAGTCTCACTGCACCAAACTCTAGGTCCGACTCATCATTTACTAAAACTAGCTCAGTTGACCTAAGAAGACCATGTTCTTTTAACCGAAGCTGAATTAAACCTAGCGTTAATCGTGTTGCATAAATCGGTATATTTAATTGTTTTAGAAAGTATGGGATACCTCCTATATGGTCTTCATGCCCATGTGTAACAAGTAATGCACGAATCTTATCCTTATTTTGTTTTAAATAAGAAATATCTTGGATAATTAAATCGATACCAAGTAGAGTTTCATCAGGAAACTTAGACCCACAGTCGATCACAAAGATATCGTCTTCATATTGTAAAACATACATATTCTTGCCGATTTCATTAATACCCCCTAATGCAAATACGGATAATTTATTGTCAGTTTTAGTCAACGGTAAAATCCTCCTACTTTGAAATAATAGTCAAAGTATGCCCAGCAGGGATTTTTTTATGATTTTATATTCTTGAAAAAAGACCGTAATAAACGATTGAACACCTTCTACCCAAAAGTTATTTATTCGGAATAATACAACATTAAATATTTTGTATTATTTAAGACTTTGGTATTGATTTCACTCTCATCTATCTATTAAAATAGAATTAATGATAGCCATACTATCATTTTCGGTAAAATAATTTATCATTTGATAATAGGAGGATTAGCTATGCCAGCAAAAAAACCTGCACAATGGAATGAAGAAGTAGATGTAGTTGTTTTAGGTACAGGCGGCGCTGCATTTGTATCAGCCATTTTAGCTGCTGATCAAGGCGCAAAAGTGTTAATGCTAGAAAAAACACATCAGGTCGGCGGAACGACTGCTTTCTCTGGTGGAATACCGTGGATTCCAATGAACCGCTACATGAAAGAAGCGGGCATCGATGATAGTCGTGAAGCAGCTATCGCATTTATTAAACGCTTAACACTAGGCAAAGAACCTGATTCAAAATTAATTGACGTATTTGTTGATAATGGACATGTCATGATCGATTATTTACATGAAAATACACCATTACGTTTTGAAATGCCTGAAGGCTATTCTGAATACTATGCACATCTTCCAGAAGCCTTGCACAAAGGAACACGTTCAATGGATCCAGTACCATTCGATTTAAATACAGTTGGCGAATGGGGTCCACTTGTCCGTCAAAACCCGGTTTTCCCACCCCTTACGTTAGCTGAGGGTGGAGCAGTTGGCGGAATCGACTTCGCTAAACTTGGTGAGCGCATGGAAAACAATATCGTCACAATGGGGCGTTCTCTTATCGGAGCACTATTAAAAGGTGCGCTTGATCGCGGTATCGACATCAAAGTGAGCACTCCAGGTACAGAACTTGTACTAGACGATGACGGCAAAGTAATTGGTGTGGTCGCTGAAAATGCAGATGGAGAAAAAATCTTCATCGGCGCTCGAAAAGGTGTTGTACTCGCATCTGGTGGCTACGAATGGAACCAGGAATTAATTAAAACATTCCTAAAAGGTCCAATTACTCACCCAATGTCACCTCCAGGTAACGATGGAGATGGCTTAATCATGGCAATGGAAGCTGGAGCTGCTCTTGGCAACATGAGTGAAGCTTGGTACTACCCAACGATGCAAGATCCAACGTTTGAATATGAGGATCATGTCATGAATCAAACAGGTGGCGGACGTTTCGGCCCGAACAGCATCATTGTTAACAAATATGGGAAGCGCTTTGTACACGAAGGCACAACGTACAATGATATGCCTCGTGCTACTTTCGAATTCGATGCTGCTAAACTAGAATATCCGAACGAGGGACCTGTTTGGATGGTATTCGACCAACAGTTAAAAGATAAGACGATGATTATTACGATGATGCCAGGTGAAGAAGCTCCTGAGTGGGTAGACCAAGCCTCTTCTTTACGCGAACTTGCTGAAAAAATCGGTGTAGACGCTGATGGCCTAGAAGCATCTGTTGCACGTTGGAATGATCACTGTGACAAAGGGGAAGACCCTGATTTCCATCGTGGAACGACTCATTTTGAAAATATTTTAGGTGGCGGCGGAAATGCTGAAGCTAACCTTGGAAAAATCGAAAAAGGACCATTCTATGCAGTCCCTGTATATGCAGGTGCACTTGGCACAAATGGTGGCCCTCGCATTAACGAAAAAGGCGAAGTAATGAGCCTTCGTGGAAAAGCAATTGACGGCCTATACGCAGCGGGTAACGCAGCGATGAGTATCCTAGGACCTGTCTACCCAAGTGCTGGAGGTACAATCGGGCCTGGTATGACAATGGGTTATATCATCGGTAAAGAAGTCGGTTCAAAAGCTGCACGTGAAATTTAATTTTCAAACAATAATCTTAACTAACAAGAAAAGTGAGCGTGACTAATTATGCCTAACGGAACACATACAGTAGAACTTCAAGTACCTATCGAAAACATCTGGAATTTCGTCAGTGATATGAATAAATGGGCACCGTTAGTACCTGGTTATATCGAGCACGAAATTTTAAGCGACAAGCAGTCAACTTGGAAATTTAAGGGCGATTTAGGCTTCATGAAAAAAACAGTTAAACTTCAAATTGATATCCAAGAATGGATCGAGCCATCAAAAGTAACTTTTGATTTAAAAGGTTTGTCGGATAACTTTACAGGCGGCGGTTATTTTATCGCTGAAAAGATTTCAGATTCCTCTACAAGCATGGCTGGTCACTTAGACATTACAGCAGGCGGTATGATGGGTGCGATGGTTAACACCATTCTGAAAAACTTTGTGCCTGAAACTGCGCAACAATTAACTGAAGCAATTGCTGCGAAAATTAATGAAATTGAAAGTGTCAACGTTTAAGACCACTAACAATTTTAGTTAAGGAAAGCGTAAGCGCCTAGGCCAGGAGTCTGGACAGTAAGAAAAAAGACTACACAAGAGATTAATCTTGTGTAGTCTTTTCTGGTTTTAAATAATCGAGAAAGATGTTTTTAACAAGAATTGCTTGTTCAATCGGTAAAATGACGAGATTTCCCATCCTTACACTTTCAAAAAATGAAAGCTTTCTTGTAAAAAGACCAAAAATATTTGAAATCGCGCCTAATGTTTCCTCTATAGAAAGATCTTGCCGAATTGATAAGTCTTCTTTGCCCTCTTTAATAATGTCCGAAATAACATTTACAATATCCGAATAGGCTCTATGATAGTTCGCTATATCTTCCATTGGTTCTTGTGAAAAAGCAGCATAGACTTCAAATGCTTCTAGCAACTTCATGCTATCCATCAATTCTGGCTTCGATGTCCCAAGATAATGATCCAGCAGCATCTCAAATTTTTGTAAGCAGTTACCCTCGCTCGCTAATATGTGTTCAAATGCCGGTAGCCTACCTTCCAGGATGTCTACCATGACAGCAATAATCAACTTGTTTTTTTTAGGGAAATAACGAAAAACTGTTGCTACCCCAAGTTCCGCTTCATCTGCCACGTCTTGCATCGTCGACCATTCAAATCCTTTACGCGAAAAAACTGAAAATGCTGCCTGTAAAATATGTTGTGATCGACGTTCTTTAAAAGTCATTTTTTCTCAAATCCTTCAGTGAAAATTAAAGTTTTTTAGAAAAGAGTTGTTCCCCTATCTATTCTATATGCTTTAATGTATTTTACCAAGTAATTAGCTAAACTGCATCACGTGATAAATAAGAGATAGAAAATCCCTTATCCAGCTGTATGGATAAGGGCATGAAAGTTGTTTATATTTTTATAAATTGTCAAGCTGAGATAGCCCAATCTATTGTATAATCTACAATCGTTAAACGTTTTTATAATCCGCTTCCACAGATAACAATGTATCTTCAAGGAAATCCATTAGCTATTCCTTTTGCTGCTCCAAATACTCAATTGCTTTTTTCAATCGTTGTAAACCTTCTACTACCTTGGATCGAGGGCAGCCTACATTCATTCTGATAAAGTGCTTCCCTTCATCCCCATACGTATCCCCAGACATAATCGCTACTTTGCCATGGTGAACAAGTGCAGCTTGCAACTGTTCGCTTGAATAGGGCAGCTGTGATACATCAATCCAAGCGAGGTAAGTAGAGTCGGGTATCGTCAAATGGAGAGTCGGTAAATGTTCAACTAAAAAGTCTTGAATGGTTTGCAAATTGACGTGAAGATAGCTAACTAATTCGTCTACCCAATCTTCGCAATCATTATACGCAGTCATGGTAGCAGTAAGCCCAAGCACGCTAGCACTTGATAAGCCATCCTTATTTTTTAAAGCTAACAGAAATTCTTTTCTAATCTGTTCGTCAGGAGTAAGCAGATAAGAACCACCCAATCCAGGTATATTAAATGTTTTACTTGCCGAAGTACAAATGCACACTTTGCTCACATCTATCGCAGCATCTGTAATTGGGATATGGCTATTTCCTCCATGAATGATATCCATATGAATTTCATCAGAAATAATATAGACATTGTACTGATTGCAAAGCTGAACTATTTTTTCTAGTTCAGCTCTTGTCCAAACACGACCTGAAGGATTATGTGGACTACAAAGAAGTAGCACTTTTGCTTTTGAATGCGATAGCTTATCAGCTAGATCGATAAAATCAATAGAATATTGTCCATCCTGGTAGATCAATTCATTGCGTGAAATGATACGATTATTGTCTTGAATCGTTTTATAAAAAGCGTCATAGGCAGGTGTTTGGATGACGATATGATCCATTTCATCTGTTAATAGCCCAATCATTTTTGAAATAGAATAGATAACAGAGGGACTATAAATAATCCACTCTTCTTGTATCGTGCTTGAAAATCGTCTTTGGTACCAGCTACGGATAGACTTTTTATAGTCATCATGATTCCAGCGTGTATACCCAAAAACACCATGTCGTAGTCGTGCTTCAAGTGCTACTAATATCGCTTCCGGTGAACGAAAATCCATATCAGAAATAGAAAATGGCAAGAGGCCCTTTTCGCCAAATCGATCTTCAATATAATCCCACTGTGTACAAAATGTACCCTGTCGATCAATCACTTCGTCAAAGCTCTTCATCTTTTATCACCTACTTTTAGATAATCTTCTCAATTTGTGATTTTAATATCCCTACTTGCGGGCCAATCACAACTTGCACATTCTGTTCATCTAGTTTTACAACTCCAAGGACTCGGCATTGTTCTTTCAATACCTTCTCATCGACCTTGTCCATATCTTCCACAACAAGACGCAAGCGAGTCACACAATTATCCAGTGATTGAATATTTTCTTTGCCGCCTAATGCTCGTAAAACCTGTTCAGCATAACTCGATCCATCATTCGCAGTTGAGCCTGCTTCTTCCTCAGGATTCGCCGCTTCACGCCCCGGTGTTTTTATATTAAATTTCGCGATTGCATAGCGGAAAACAATATAATAGATTGCAAACCAAATCGCACCTACTACGAGTACAAGATACCATCTCGTATTCACCCCTTGCATCACACCGAAAATCATGAAGTCGAGTATGCCACCATCCGTATTTCCAATGGTAACCCCTAACACGCTCATAACCATAAAACCTAAACCTGTCAAAAATGCATGAATCACAAATAATGCAGGTGCAACAAATAAAAATAAGAACTCAATTGGTTCAGTGATGCCCGTTACAAAAGTAGCAATCACACCGGAGATTAATAAGCCCTTAATTTTCTTACGATTTTCTGGGCGAGCTGTATGGTAAATCGCAAGGGCTACAGCTGGTAATCCAAACATAAAGGTTGGCATTTTTCCTTGTGATAAAAATGCCGTTGCCGAAGGACTGATTCCTACTCCACTTTGCAACTGTGCGTAAAAGATATTTAAAGCACCAGAGATAGTTTGACCATTGACTACTTCTGTACCACCAGCCTCAGTAAAACGAATCATCGCCACTAAGATATGGTGTAGCCCAAATGGTAGCAAAAAGCGTTCACCAGCGCCGAATAAAAACGGACCAAACATACCCGCCTTTTGAATAATTGTTCCAATGCCCGTAATACCTAGCGCAAAAACTGGCCAAATCATCGGAATAAGAATACCCACAATCGACACAGTAAGTGCTGTGATAATCGGTACGAAACGCGCTCCGCCAAAAAATGCAAAAGCATCTGGTAACTTAATTGCATAGAAACGATTATGTAATAGGTAAACGATTATACCGACGATAATACCACCTAGTACACCCATCTCTATTGTCTGAATCCCCATTACCATTCCTTGACCTGCCTGACGTAATTGATCAGCATCCACTAACTTTCCAGTTTCTGATAAATAAAAATTAATTGATAAGTTCATGATCACATAGCCGATAAACCCTGAAAAAGCAGCAACACCTTTTTCATAGCGAACAAGCCCCATTGGAATTGCCATTGCAAACAAAACTGGTAGGTAAGTAAATGCAAAGCCCCCAATAGTGCTCATAAAGCTAAATAACACTTGTAAAATAGGATGTCCCAAAAATGGAAAAGCATCAATCGTAGAAGGACTAGTAAACGAGCTACCTATCCCCAAAACAAGCCCCATAAATGCTAACAAAGCAACCGGTAGCATAAATGTTTTCCCAAGACCTTGGAAGAATTCCCATAATCGAGATTTCATAGATCTATTTTTCATCATTCATTCTCCTTTTCGAATAGAAGTTGTATTCAATTATCAGTATACTTTGACTACATTTTAGTAAGCAAGCGCTTCCAAGTCTTTGTACGTACATACATTTTTTGTACACACACTCTCTTTTCTACCCAATTAAACCACGCCTGTTGATTAACTAAACATAACTTACTCAAACGCAAAGCACTCTATATTCAACCGTCTTGGATCATTTTGGATTGAACGACTTCTATACAGTACTGTACTGTATTTATGAATAGGGACGCGGCGAAGTCGCATCCCTATTCATTCTTTTTGGTGATTGTTATGAAGGTGGTTTTCAAGCCTTTGCTTACTTGCGATTTACACAAGGAAATAACTAGTGAACAGACGCACAATTAAACAAGAAAAAAACCGTAGAAGTAATTCTACGGCTTTACTTATTTTTAAACTGATCAAGATACGTTAGAATGATAAAATCTAAAAGCATGCTTAACGGAAATCGTGAGCTCATATCTAATTCTCCATAATAACAGTTCGTTACGTGTGCTTGAAGGGAGATATCTGCTAGTTGTTGTAATCTATTTTTTTGTTGACCAGTAATCGCAATCATCTTCACATTTCTGTCCTTCAATAAAGAAGCGTACTCTAGCATATTGATGGTTTCTCCACTATAGGAAACCAAAATCGCCAAATCTCCTGTCGTTAAACTATTGGCAACACTCCGTAGCTCATCCCAATCTTCTCGAGCACTCGTTATTTTCCCCGAAAACATGAGCTTCCTTGCCGCATCAATGCAAACTGGAAGAGAATTCCCCATTCCAATGAACTCCACATGGGTGCTTTCATGAATACATTTTGCAACTTCAGTTATTAGTTCCTCATTAACCAACTGCAAAGTACTTGTCATTTCATTTTGGATTCTACTGATATGGTCAACTAAAACACCAGCATTCGATGAACCACTCAGCTCTTTTTCTTGACCAACTTCTTTACTTAAAGAATATTTCATATCTTGAAAACCACGAAAACCTAGCTGCTGACATGTCCTACTAATAGTGGCCGTAGAAACAAAGAGCTTTTTTGCTAGCTGATCCACATTCAAATCTACAACTATTTCCGGATAGTGCAAAATGTAATCTAACACTTCGATTTCCAAACGACTCAAGCGCTCACGATGTTGGGTTAACCGTTTTAAAAAAATTTGCAAGTCTATCACCACTTATCAGTTGAATTTCATTTATTTAGCCCAAGCCTTTTTTATCTGTGGCTTACTTTAAAGTTATTCTCTCATCATCCGTTTAGAAGGCGAAGTGGACACCCTAAAAATCTCGCTAAAAATATATGGTCATAAATCTTAACCCTTTTAAATTTTAGCTTCGCCAACTCATTCGTGTGATACTATCATTTCTAAACTTCCTTCAATTTCATAATTCGTAATCTTTGATGGCAACATAAAGTTATCCCCTTTTTCAAGCGGGAATGAATGACCATTAACAGTGATTTCCCCCGTACCATTCACAATACTAACTAGCAGATAATCCGTTTGTAAAGGCATCGCGACCTTGCCAGCCAACTTCCAATGGTAGACTGTGAAATACTGTTCCTTTACTAATTGCACAGTCACTAAATCATCAATTGTCTCCTCTACTTTCTGCGTTGTAGTTGTAGAGTGAGGATAATTCGTTACGTCAATTGCAGACTGAATATGGAGTTCACGTGTTTGTCCTGCATCATCCTTGCGGTCATAATCATAGACACGATACGTAATATCTGAGCTTTGTTGGATTTCTAGAATGACAATCCCCTTACCAATCGCATGGATCGTCCCACTTGGAACATAAAAGAAATCACCTTTTTTCACGGGAACGTTAATGAGTAAATCATCCCATTCGCCAGCATCTACCCGACGCTTAAACTCTTCTTTCGTGTTGGCACGATGACCAAAAATAATTTCGCTATCCGGCTCACAATCCAACACATACCAACACTCCGTCTTACCATATGGTTCATTTTCTACTTTTCTAGCATACTCATCATTCGGATGGACTTGTACTGACAAATTATCATTGGCATCCAATATTTTCACCAATAACGGAAAGTCACCATCGGACGTTTCTTTACCAAATAATGATGGGTGTTCTTGCCACGCCTGTGCTAAGTTTTCCCCCTGTAATGGACCATTGAGGATCGTAGATGGACCGTTTTTATGAGCTGAAATCACCCACGCCTCACCCGTTAAGTCATTTGGAATCGCATATCCAAACAATGTCTGCAGTTTACTCCCACCCCAAATACGTTCTTGAAATACTGGTTTCAAAAAAATGGGTTCTTGATACATCTTGAATTCCTCCATAAAAAATAATATTTATTTGATAATATCAATAAAATGCTTTAAAATCCTGGCGGTTAACCCCCAGATAGTATATTGCTTATAGTCAAAAAACCATTCCTCCATTCCAATACTTCTCCACTGATACTGGGTACCATTCATGATTTTATCAAAGGGAAAGTTGGATGCAGGCGTTGCTTGAACGGAAACGACATGCATATACGGCTCATAATTCAAAAGCCATTTAATCGGAACTGTAAATACCTCTTCCACTTCTTCAGTATTGTAAGAATGAATAATTTCACTATATTCGATAATCGCTACAAATGGGTAAACTACAAAGGCAGGCGAAGCAATGTAGGGACTTAATTGTCTAATGACTGTAACCGTTTTAGGATCAACACCCAATTCTTCATGCGTTTCCCGTAATGCCGCTGCCAATGGCGTTGGGTCTGTGATGTCGATTCGACCTCCTGGAAAACTAATATCCCCTGGCTGTCTACGCATCGTGAATGAACGAATTTCGAAAAGGATATGCCATTCTCCATCTACCTGCACAATTGGGATTAGCACAGCCGAACGAAAAGCTGTTTCCTCCCCTATAAAATGAAACTCATTTTCTTTTAACTGCTTCAATTTATCTAGGAACACAGAAATCCCCTCACTTTAACAGTTGTACTCCTATTATCCTATCACTTAATGGATAGGGGAAGAAAGTATTATTACTATTTCCATCAGCTTTTGGATGAGCACGTATTTTTGGATGGAAATCTAGAATCACTTTATGAGTTCCAATTATTCGCAAACGTGAGGTTGCATAACTTGTCGTGGATGTTGTGTATTTCGGGATGCCCATTTATACTACATTACAAGTAAAGTTTTTAATTTGTTGGGAGGTGGAAGTATGAAACTAGGGGCATTTTCTGTAAGTCTTAGTGTAAAAGACATTCACAAATTAAAAATGCCAGTGTTAGTGGCATTTTAAGTGATATAGATTTTTATTTGGAATCCTTTTTCGGAGATGTGGATTGATCAACAAATTGATCGACTTGTAAAGTCAGTTCTTCTACCAGCTCTTTAAGTAACTGTTTTTCCTCAGCTGATATTTTCCCTTTTACATCATCTAAATCTACCCCGTTTTTACTTAGAGTATTACTTACTATTAAATCAATAACCTTGTCGGAAATTGCATTCGTCTTTTTAGGTAAATCGCTCAAGCTACCGCTCCTTCTTGTGATATCTCTCGTATTATTTATATGCAACTATCAATTAAAAGGAGACGTGGAATATTTTCGTATTCCCACCCACTTTTATATCGGAATTACATTATAAATAATATTCAACGCAACAAAGAAATTTATTTGTTGCGTTGGTGAAAATTCACCATAAATTTTTCAGTAAATATTCTTTTGAAGTTAATACACCGTAGTTCTATTTGATATAGCAGTAAATTATAGAACATCTAACTTCGCTACTAAAGTAACAAGGATTTGAAGTAATGCTTGGATGTTTACTGCCAAGTCAGTATCGGTTGTTGTAACTGTTATATTTCTTGATCCCTCAACAATCGTTTTTTGAACGTTTCGTTGTTTTGTTTTTATAAATTGCTTCATATCTTGTGCGACCGCTTTGCCTTGAACTGTATCTCCGATAGTAATGCTAATGACTGCTGCAATAGCGGCTTGAATTCCTAGTTGTAATGACAATGCTGCTTGTGTATCTGTTGTGTGTATATCAATATGTTCGGAATCCTTTACGACGATCCATTCATAAGATTGCTGCTTATTAGATACTGATTGTTCTCCATTTTGTTGAACATCCGCGCTGTTTCTTCTATTGTTATTGCAATGATCTAATGCCCTCCATTTGTTTCCACTCATTTTTTCCACCTCTTTTCGTTGTTAAATCTATTACACCTCGCGCCTAAAGAAGCAGGACATGCAGTTGGGGTTTGAACCACAATGAATTGAATGCTTGTCCAGCATTCATCCCGCTACTCATGGAATTTGGGGACTTCTGCAACTGACGACTCACTTTTGGTACAAAAACGTTTACTGAATCAAATTAAAGTACATCTAACCTAACTACTAACGAAACCAGCACTTGTAACAATGCCTGAATATTCACAGCCAAGTCTGTATCAATAGTCACAACATTAACGTCATTCGAGTTATCAATATAGATCCTTTGTTTATTCGTTTGTTCGTCATTAAATTGCTGAAAGATGTCTTGTGCAACAGCCTGTCCCCGATCAGAGTCACCAATTGCGATACTTACAACTAAAGCAATCGCAAGTTGTAAGCCAACTTGAAGAGATACCGATGCTTGCGTATCTGTTGTTTGAACGCTAATGTTGCAAGAATCCTTAATCCATATGACTTCATCGGAATTTTGATATACGGATGCAAGTTGATCGATGTCCTCAAAAACCATCGCATCATTAAAGTCATTGTAAGGATTATCTTCCAGCGTCCTCTCCTCAGAATGATAGTTGTTACATCGATTGCAGTTTTTTACTGGACCCATATTTTCATAACTACATCGTCTACATTTCCAGCTACTCATTTCATAACCTCCTCCCCATTTATTAGCCAGATTGAAATATGCTTTACAACCTTGCTTCTCTAACATATGAACAAATTTATTATTGAAATAGTTTATTTGACTATAGGCTGTCCAATTATTCACTTGCTTCTTTATCAGGGACCTTGAGTTACCCATACATCTTTGATACATTCGTCGTTTTAAGAATCACTCCCAGCATATGCAATCATCCTTTCATTGCCGATAGGTATAGAATAAGAGGTAAGTAAAAATAGTTTGACCGGAAAAGGATAAAGAGAGTGTAAAGAAACCCATTTAGAGTACTCATACAAATCCAAATTATGTGAGTACCTCTTATCGATAAAAAAACGGTACCCGTATCCAAAACAATTCGAAATTGTTTTGGATACGGGTACCGTTCACTAATTTTTATGAATTAAAATCATATATTTGACCTTTAATCAGATAGGCCGCACTTTCAGCGATATTTGTCATATGGTCTGCCGTTCTCTCAAGAAAACGATTGACAAATAATAATTGCACAAGCTGATTTGTGTCTTCTGGATGTTCACTTAGATAAGTAGTCAATTCTTTATAGGTTTCATCACTATATTGGTCCACTTCATCCTCTAAGTTGCCAACTTCTTTAGCAAGTGCGATATTTTCCTCTAAAAAAGATTGGAGTGCTTTTCGGAGCATTTCAATGGATAATTCTTTCATCTTCTCTAGATGCGTAATGTCCAATAAAGATTTTGTATGACCAATTTTAATCGTTGCTTTGGCAATATTCACGGCGAAATCCGCAACTCGTTCAATTTCAGACGAAATTTTAAGTACACCAATAATCTGGCGTAAATCCCTTGATATAGGTGCTTCTTTCGCCATTATCCAGATAGCAAACTGGTTAATTTCCGTTTCCAGATTATCAACTGTTGTATCGCCCTCAATAACTTTTAAAGCTCTCTCAATATCTTGCGTTTTCAAAGCTTTAAAGGATTTCTCTAGGGCAGTAATGGATAGTTCACCCATTTCGGTGATTTTACTTTTTAATTCCTCTAAGTTTTTCTCGAAGTTTTCACGCATAGCCATTAGTTACCCCCCTATTATCCGAATCGACCCGTTACATAATCTTCAGTTCTTTGATCTTTTGGTGTGGAGAAAATGTTATCAGTATCATCGTATTCAACAATTTCACCATTTAAGAAAAACGCTGTTTTATCAGAGATTCGTGCAGCTTGTTGCATGTTATGAGTAACAATAACAATTGTGAACTCTTTTTTCAAGGTTGAGATGAGTTCTTCTACTTTTAACGTAGAGATTGGGTCTAGTGCAGAAGTAGGTTCGTCCATTAATATAACATCTGGTTTCATCGCAATTGCACGTGCAATACAAACACGTTGCTGCTGACCGCCAGACAAACCTAGTGCTGATGTTTTAAGACGGTCTTTTACCTCGTCCCAAATCGCTGCTCCACGCAAACTCTCTTCCACAATTTTATTTAATTCTTTTTTATTTTTTATGCCTTGTCCTCTTGGACCATAAGCAACATTATCATAAATACTCATCGGGAATAAATTCGGTTTTTGAAAAACCATTCCCACTTTTGTACGTAATTTGATGACATCATTTGAATGATAAATTCTTTCATCATCAATGACTACTTCACCTGTAATTTTCACACCATCAATTAGATCATTCATGCGATTTAATGTTCGTAAAAAAGTTGATTTACCACAACCTGATGGACCGATTAAAGCAGTAACCTGTTTTTCATGAATAGCAAGATCTACACCAAACAGCGCTTGTTTCTCACCATAGAATAAATTTAAATCTTTCACATTAATTTTCGATGTACTTTCTTTAAGTTTCTCCATATGCGATAATACCTTCCCTACTTGGTTTTATTTGATCGTTGATGTATGTGACGACCTTCTTATTTGTTGGTCGCTTTATTTAATTTTTTCGAAATATACGTTGCTGAGAGGTTAATGGCTAAAATAATAACGATTAGGACAATGCCAACTGCCGCAGCTAATTCAATGTCTCCCGATTCTTGCGTAACTAGATAGGAATGTACTGTTAACGTTCGAGCTGATGAAAAGATGCCCTCCGGCATGGCAGCAACAGTTCCAGCAGTTAAGAAGATGGCAGCTGATTCTCCAACAATTCGTCCAATAGAGAGGATGATACCAGATAGAACTCCCGGCATTGCAGTAGGTAAAATCACCTTGTATAAGGTTTGTAGCTTCGTGTTGCCAAGTGCTAACGAACCTTCCCGATACGAAGTCGGCACTGTTTTTAATGCTTCTTCTGTTGTCCGAATGATGACAGGTAAAACAATAATCGCTAAGGTTAATGATGCAGCAATAATAGACATCCCTAACTTTAACGTTGTTACAAAGAATACTGCACCAAAAAGACCATAAATAATCGAAGGAATTCCTGTTAAACTTTCTGTTGCAAAACGTATAATTTTTACTAATCGTCCTTGCTTAGCATATTCTTGCAAGTAAACGGCCGCTAAAATTCCAATTGGTGTGGCGATGACTAATGAAATAACAATTGTGTAGACAGTTGTTACAATCATTGGCCAAATCCCACCGCCTCGAGTTGGTGAATAATCGCCAAAAATGAAGTCGAAACTTATTAAACCAAATCCTTTATAAAAGATAAATCCTACAATCATGACGAGGACAGCAACCGATAAGAAAGCTGATAACCATAAGAATCCACGTAACAAGTTATCTTTAAATTGTCTCATCTTAATTGCCACCCTTCGCACTTATTTTTGCTAATACAAAATTCAAAATTAATATAAATGAGAATAAAACAATTCCCGTCGCAAATAACATTTCTTGATGGGTACCGAAGGCATAGCCCATTTCCAATGCAACATTTGTCGTCAGTGGACGAACACTGTCTGTTAGGCTTGTAGGCACGATTAAACTATTACCTGCTACTAAGATAACTGCCATCGTTTCTCCGATTGCTCTACCTAAACCTAATACGATTGCCGTCATAATTCCCGATTTAGCTGCAGGTACAATGACTTTGAAGATGGTACCGATCTGGGATACACCAAGTGCTAGTGATCCCTCGCGATATGTTTGAGGAACAGCACGAATCGCCGTCTCTGCTACAGTCACAATTGTTGGTAACATCATGATGGCTAGTACAAGAATAACAGCTATTAAGCTCTGTCCTTTCACTAAACCAAACGTATCTTGTAAAAATGGAACAATGATGGCAAGGCCAAATACACCATATAAGACAGATGGGATACCCGCTAGCAATTGAATGGCTGGCGAAATTATTTTAGCTACCCTTTTAGATGCAATTTCTGCTAAGAAAATAGCTGTAAATAAACCTATAGGAACCCCGATAATTAAGGCTCCAATTGTTGCATAAATGGATGCAACAATCATTGGAAAAATACCGAATTTATCTTCACTTGGTACCCAATCAGTACCGAAAATAAAGTCTATAAAGCTATAGCCCTCTGCTACAAAAGGATGAGCTCCTTTGTAAAAGACAAATCCAATAATTAACAATAAAGTTATGACTGAAAGAAGTGCACAAATCATGAAAATTTTTGAAGACACTTTCTCCAACATATACTTCCTTTTATTCACTTTACCAATTTCTACGGCCTGCTTATTAGTTGTTAGGATAGACACACTTTATTCCTCCAAAATCACGCTCAAAATTATGTTTTGTCATTCTTTATTTTATAGGAATGGCTCCTGCTTCTGCTGCAATGAGTTGTCCATCTTCACTTAAGATAAAATCTATAAATCGTTGACCAGCATCTGTTAATTGACCTTCTTTATAGACAAATAAGAAGGGTCTAGACAAACTGTATTGTTCTTTTAGTACATTTTCTGCATTTGCTGCCACTCCATTAATATCGATTGTAGAAATGGATTCATCGATATATTCAAATGAAATAAAGCCCACTGCATGTTTATTGTTCCCAACTGTTGTTTTAATATTGCCGTTACCACTTGCGATAATTGCATTTCTGATTAATTCACCAGAGCTGTAATCTACAATTTCTTGGAAAGCATCACGCGAACCTGAACCATCCTCACGAGAGACAACAACAATTTCTAAATCATCTCCACCAAGTTCTTTCCAGTTCGTCACTTCACCAGTAAAAATCTTCTTTACTTGCTCCATCGTAAGATCTTTTACTTTGTTAGTTGGATGAGTCACGACTACAATTCCGTCGTAAGCAATAACTACCTCATTCAATCCACTAGCTACTTCTTCTTCCTTTAAATCACGTGAAGACATGCCGATTTCAGACACTCCACTGATTGCGTTGGTAATACCCGCAGATGAACCAATTTGATTGACTTCAATATTTGTATTATCTTGCTCTGAATATTTGTGAGCTAATTTTTCAGCAAGCGGTCCTACGGATGTTGATCCTGAAATAGCCACTGTTGTGTTGCTACCTTTTGACGATTGTGCGGTATTATCATCGCTTGTACATGCTGAGAGTACAGTAAGTAGAGACAGCATTAGAAATCCCATTTTCACTTTTTTCAAACTGATCATTTGGTACCTCCAAGATAAATAGGTTATGTATATTAGCATAAAGAATCATTCCGACAACGCTCGGCGCTTGGGGATGCCTTTGCTGTGGGTTATCTAGAATCATTAGTTCAGTAAGAATAAAGTCTTTTCTATGTCGCATTTTGTCTACTACTAGAATAAATTCCTTATGTAAATTATCGACTGGTTTCTTGTAAAGGTTTTGTAAATTTCGTTAAAAGCAAGCTGGTTTATATTAATATTTGTAAATTTTCAGTGTTTAACAAGATAGCTTAGGGTGAGTTGAAATTGAAACTTTAATACCTACTATTTATCCTTGAAATAAAATTAGGCTACCTAACACCTATAAAACAGGGTGTCATGGTAGCCTAATTTAATTTGTGCATTATTCAAAATTGGCGCAAAAACGCCACTAGATCCTGATGATTCTCAGGCGTGACACCATGACCGTCATTGTATGACTTAAAGGTCACATTGGCATCTAGCGATTCAAAGTACTCCTTACTCTCCCTCCCCCAATGTGGCGGAATGATGTAATCATACTCTCCATGTGAAATAAAGATGTTCAAATGATCGACTGCACGAATTTCATAATCCGTCTTCACAAAATCTGGCACATAGCCACTCAATGCTACAACGCCACGTATTACGTCGCCCATTGTTACCGCTAAAGACTGAGCAAGGATCGCACCCTGACTAAATCCAAGTATGTAGATTTGCTCCTCATCTAGCCCAAATTCCGCAATCGCCTCGTGAATAAAAGATTGAATATACGTTAGCACTTCATCAAATACCGAGCGAATCGGCTTTCCTATCTCTTCAATTGTAAAATAGGAATAACCCGGTTTCGATACAATAGGACCACGCAAACTAAATATATGGTGGCTATCTTTAAAATCTTGGACAAGCTGTGGCAAATCCTCTTCGTTACTCCCCATGCCATGTAATAAAAAAATAGCAGGTTGCTTTCCCGACTCCGCTGTTGGTGTTGTATGCGTAAATGTAAATGGTGATTTCACCAAGAACACTTCCTTTCTAAATTAAAGTATGTCTATTTTATCATGAAATTAAGATATCTGGCTCTACTAACACTCCAATTAGATAGGAGGATTGAAATGTATAGATACTTTCTTCAAGTATTACTATGAACAAGATATTCAAAATTGAATTAGCAAATGTTTTAGTATTGAAAGCGAAGTGTCAGCTACATAAGTTACCCTTTGACTGCCCCACCGGTCAAACCTGCGATAATGAAGCGCTGCATGATTAATGCTATGACGAGCACAGGCAATGTGATGATCACAGATGCAGCCATTAAACCTCCCCAGTTAATGTCGGAATAGGAAAGGAAATTAAATACCGCGATTGGCAGGGTTTTGGTCTTTTCTCCCGCAAGAATAAGCGAAAACATAAAATTGTTCCACGAAAAAATAAAGGCTAGAATAGAGGATGTGATTATTCCAGGACCAGAAATGGGTAAAATTACTCGAAGAAAGGCACCCGTAGTCGTACAACCGTCGATTCTCGCTGATTCTTCCAATTCCCCCGGCATACTTTCGAAAAAAGGAATCATTACCCAAATGATGAATGGCATCGTTACGAGCGTATGACTAAGCGTCAAAGCTGTATATGTATCGATGAGTTCTAGCCTTGAAAAAATGATAAACCAAGGAATCAAGAACGAAATTCCTGGAACAATTCGAGCAATTAAAATCAACAAACCCAGTCCGTTTTGTTTATATTTTGCAATGGCATAAGCGGCCGGTAATCCAAGTAAAAGACCTAAAAAGGTGGATGCCACTGCTATAAGAAACGAGTTAACGATGAAATCCATAAACTCATATTTAGTAAATACGCTTATATAGTTATCAAAGTTTGGCGTAAAACCGAAGAGATTGGATGTATCCAAAATCTGTTGCTGGGTTTTAAATGAAGCCAAAATCATCCAAAGAAACGGCAAGATGAAGAGAATTAGAATGACGTAAATTGCTATATTCGTAGAAATCAATTTCATCGTGTTTTTCTTCCGTTTATTCATAATGCAGCACCTGCCTTTTTACGTAAGGAGATTACCAGAATACTAAGAGAGAGAACAATCGCAAAAAACACCATCAATAAAGCGGATGCCTTCCCGATTTGGAAATATTGAAACCCTAACACATACCCGTAAATATTCAGCGTTTGGGATGAGGTTCCCGGTCCCCCTTGCGTCGTCGCATAGATAATATCAAATGTTTTCAACGCATCAATTAAACGAAGTAGTACAGCTGAGTAAATAGCCGGCTTCAATAACGGCAGAGTGATATTCCAAAAAACCTGAAAACCGCTAGCCCCATCCACAATGGCCGCTTCATAAGGATCTTTAGGCAAGGAAACTAGACCTGCAAGGACGATAAGGGCAATCATCGGCGTCCATTCCCATACATCAATCAGGATTAAGGACGGGATTACAAGGTCGGGGGATGCAAGCCATTCCTGTACCGGCAAACCGAGTGCCTGCAAAAAGATATTCGCAACGCCAACATTAGGTTCGTAAATCAAGACCCAAACTAAGCCAACAGCCACTGGTGTCGCAATCATAGGAAGAAGAAAAAGTGTCTTGACAAGGCCCTTACCAATAATATGTTTGTTCATCAATAGAGCAAGGAGAATCCCGAGCACCGTCTGCACCCCGACAGCAACAACGGTAAAATAAAACGTAATCCAAAGCGACTCACGAAACAGCTCGTCTTTAAAGAGAGACATATAGTTATCGAGGGCGACCCATAAAGGAGGCGTAATATTCGACATGCTCCATTCATGGAAACTTAGCCAAAACGTATAGCCTATCGGAAAAATCATCATCAAGCCAACAAATAAAACCGCCGGCAGAGGGTAAATCCATTTCACATTCTTGTCAATCCAGTACAACATTCAACTTCCCCCTTTCTTCGAAAGTTTATTTGGTAGATAAAAAGAGGAGGATGACTTCCAATTGTCAGCAAAGGAAACATCCTTTAGCAATCGAAAATCATCATCCATATTGCTGTTATTCTTTATCTAGAATGGCTTGGAACGCCGCATTGGACTTATCTGCAGCGGCTTTTACATCTTTACCTTCAATCGCAGCATTGATGACATCACCAATCGCATCACGTGCCTCACCTACGTTAATGATGGCTGGACGGTCATATGGCACGCCGTGTTTGTTGTTTTCCACAATCGCTTCTGTTAAGTCTTCCGGAAAATGAGCAACACCTTCTGGCATTTCCCAAACCGATGTGAGAGCCCCTGTGATTCCGTCGGCCTGAAGATCCAACACGATATCTTTACTCGTAACCCATTTCACGAACTGCCATGCAGCATCTTTCTTTTCAGAGTTGGCACCAATGGCGATAGCCCAAGCTGGAGGGGCTGCCACTTTATTTCCACCAGGGCCGGCTGGGAACGGTGCAAAACCAACTTCCTCAGCTACCCCTGACTTCGAGGGATCCGTTGCATTTGTATAAAGGGCAGATGCATCTGTATAGAAAACTGCTTTTCCTTGCGTGAAGACAGCCATCGCTTCCGGCCAGCTCATATTCAACGTTCCAGGAGGACCATAATCTTTTAACAACCCACCGTAATATTCAAAGGCTTGGATTGCTTCAGGTGTATTCAAAGTCGCTTGTCCATCCTCCATGAAATCAGCGCCATGGCTGTAAAGGAAGCTTGAAAACTGAGTAACCGCTGGAGAACGTTTCCCACGTGCGACAAACCCATACAAGCCGTTTTGAGGATCACTCAATTTCTCCGCCTGTTCTTTCAATTCATCCAACGTCTTTGGTGGTTGAAGACCTGCCTTTTCTAAGATATCTTTACGGTAGTATAAAACCGTCGATTCAGTTACAACTGGAAGCCCGTACAGGTTATCCCCGTTTTTCACACTGCCAAGAGCGGACGGAACAAAATCATCCGTGGAATTCCCCTCTTGAGAAACATAGTCATTCAAAGAGGCAAAGTACCCATTCTTCTCAAACTGTTTCCCATCTTGAAGTGGACGGAACAGCACGACGTCGATACTCTTTGCGTTTGCCGCAAACTCAACAGAAGTCTTTTGGGATAGCTGATCTTCGAAATAACTGTCTACTTTCACCGTAATGCCTGTTTCCTTTTCAAAATCAGGTAGCATTGGCATAATGGCTTCGGTCCATGGGTGATTAGCAGCAACCAATCTGATTGTTTGAGGCTCGTTCCCAGATGACTTTTCTCCGGTAGTCACTTCATCTTCTTTTTTGTCACCACTACAAGCAGCCAGAGCAGCGCTTACCCCGATCAGAGCCACCAGCGAGAAACCGACCTTCTGAAAGCAATTCCATTTTTTCTTCATTACAATCCCCCTCACTATTTTTATATTTAGATACTTTCTAAGAGCCTCCATTCACTCAATCTTCCTACAATCAATAAATTACTTTGACGTTTCAAGTTATTTCTAGATAATGGTCTTGAAATCATTTAAGCAATTCCCCTTATAGCTTGATTATATGAGTAAGACTATTTTCCAGTTTACGACTGACCGCCATCCCTCTTTGGATAGTATGTTTTACTTTCACTGCTTAGAATCTCCAGCCCATAAAACAAATCCGACGATGACCCAACATAATGGGATGTCTCTTAGCTTGAAAGTATCGATAAAGTTGTCCGATACAACCTATCGGCCGAAACATCTTCTAGCGCGCGATTGTAATAATCAAGGTTTTAGACCTGCTTGGCATGCGAAAATAAAAACATGAAAAAAAGAGCAATCCATAAGTCAAAAAACTTAGGGATTGCTCTTTTTAGTTAGTCAAGTTCAACCTATTTCAGTAGGTCATCTTCCAAAATCCATGATTAATAAGATGTACTTACTTTTCGTGATTGTCCTCTTTTTGCTCATTTGGTTCATCGCTGCCACGATAACGATGGTAAGGGAGAAGGTTCCAAATCCGCTCTTGGAAATGCTCATCAGTGAGCACCTTCGGAATGTCCGCAAGAATCTTTTTAGCGACATCAAGTTCGCTTCGGGAATCTTCTTTATCCTGATATAAGAATTCATCGGAAGCGGTAGCTGATGCTTGAGTCACTTTCTCCTCCAAATCCTGAATGACCATCTCCTGATGAACACGCATTGACTCCCGGGCATCTGCAATCCATTCTGGCTGTAAACTACGATTGACATCACCAACACTACTAAACTCATCAAAAATGTCTCGATAGATTCGATCCGCATTGGTCCGGACATCCAAGTTCGCCGCTTCCAAATCAAGGTTCGTTAGTTCCTCTACTGTCAAAGGTGTAATGCGCTTTCTTCCACCGAGCCTTGTCCTTTCTAAATAGAAAGGGAATATACTTTTAAGCGTTTTGCCGACTGGTGAAATGGATCTTCCAAACTCATCAAGTCCTTTCGGCTGAACTCCTTGTATCGCAATGCGAGCTGATTCAGGACGCACAATTTCCTTCGGTGGCATAATCCCATGGCGAAGCATTTCCCGTATACCCGTACCAGAAATATTAATCCGATACTGTTCATCATGCGGACAGGACTGCCCTGTAGCTGGGCTATCACAACGTGTGCAGTAAAAGACTTCATGAAACAGTCGAATCTCTATCCCTAACTCTTCTGGTTTAAACTCGTCAAATATACTATGACTCGCATACTTATCATAATAATCGCCAATTCCTGCATGATCTCGCCCTATGAGCGCGTGCGTACATCCATAGTTTTTCATTATTAAGGCATGTAAAACAGTCTCCCGTGGCCCTGCAAAAATATACGTTACCCGCAAAGGAGCGAGAATCGAGCGGCCTTGCGGATAATACGTATCCAAAACGCTTCGATAAGACAACATACGGAATTCATGACGGGTATACTCACGTTTGGCCATCTCGACTAAAGGTTGAAGAAGCAAGCCATCTAATTCTTCTAAAGCGTTCTTATGAATATACTCATGGCCTCTATGCAATGGATTGGCTCCTGTTATAAAACCTGCCGCAGTGCGAAACTTCTTCTCCTCATAAAATGTATGCCACGTATCTTTTGGTTCCAGGCGAAGCTTCTCAAATGGTCCCCAATCCATTCGCCGCAATAATCGAATAGGCCCACCTAAAGAGACATCGCCCATTCTTCTATAAATTGCATCTACCCCTGGGTGGTTTCGATCAGTCGTACCGAAAAGAGATGACGCACGCTTTTCCTTATCATATTGAAAAATATCTTCTATTTGCAAAATAGCAACAGGCTCATTGTTTTCATCCGCAAGTGTCACCTCATCCCCAAGCTTAAGTGACTTCACGATATCTTGGTTCCGATTACCGATTGGCGCAAAACTTAGCGGCGCAGGCCATATGATGCCATTGGTTAACCGCCCTGTCGCAAGAACGGAGTTATAATCTGGCTCGTTCATAAAGCCCTCATTCGGAGACAAAACCCCTGTCGCAATCATTTCAAGCGTAATTGAAGCCTCCATGTCTACCATAATCGTTGGTAGTTGCTTGGCTCTGACAAGCTCTTCTTCTCGCTCTTTTCCCGTCACTACTTTATCCACCAATTTGCCCCCATGAGGCTGTTGTGGATAGTTCAAGAACTTGTTTTTCACTGGCACATTTACCATCCCATTCCCTCCCACTTTTTAAATATTTATCTACATACGGAAAACATTTAGCACTTTCAATATTACTATAAGCTTATATTCATAAAAATCAAATACTCTGACACTTACACTATTATTCAAGCCATTCACACTTATATGGATGATTTTAGTTCACGCTTAGCGATCAATTACTTTTTCACCCCAAAAGAAAACTTGCCTTATCTTTCAGTCTCGGTAATCTCTAAGCTAGGAATACCTTCTACGGCTAGGAAGTTGGCATCCAACCCCCTCTCTAGCCTGCCAAAGCAATCTCCTTTGCCTAGGATTTCAGCCCGATGCGCAGTAAGCATTGCCAAAATTCTAGTACATTACTTGAAACAAATAAGACTTTTCCGACTTTCAAAAGAATAATGGAATTATCGGCATCATAAGTAGGCTTACTGTCGTCCTATTTGTAAGAACTCATAAGAAGCGAGTGGATGATATGAAAAAGAAGATAGTCATTGCTGGTGGAACGGGCTTTATAGGACACTATTTTGAGGAGAAGTTTGCGGACTTAGGATATGAAGTAATAATCATTTCAAGGCAACCACAACATCTTTCTTGGACGGATGAGGCAAGTATCGTGAAGGCTCTGGAAAATGCAGAAATGCTCATCAATCTTGCAGGCAAGTCCGTCAACTGTCGCTACACCGAGAAGAATAAGAAAGAAATCATAGATTCCAGAACAGAAACTACTCACATTCTCGGTCACGCACTGTTAGCTTGTAAAAATCCACCCTCTTTATGGATTAACTCAAGTACTGCAACGATTTATCGACATGCGCAAGATCGTCCTATGACAGAAGCGAGTGGTGAGATTGGAACTGGTTTCTCCGTTGATGTGGCTAAAGTTTGGGAGGAATCCCTATTTAGTTTCGACCTTCCTCAGACAAGGACAGTCGCCTTAAGAATAGCCATCGTACTTGGTAAAGATGGCGGAGTAATGGAGCCTTACCGTAACCTAGTTCGCTTCGGCCTCGGTGGTGTACAAGGAACAGGCAACCAAATGTTCAGCTGGATTCATGTAGAAGATGTATTTCGGATTGTACTATTTCTTCAAGACAATAAACAGTTGGACGGAGTTTTTAATTGCTCAGCTCCTCAGCCTATCTCAAATCGAGAATTCATGTCGCAGCTGCGAAAATCGATGGATCGAAAGATAGGCCTCCCATCACCGAAATGGATACTTGAAATGGGTGCGGTCTTTATGCGAACCGAAACAGAATTGATTTTAAAAAGTCGTTGGGTTGTTCCGGAGAGGTTGGAAAAGGAAGGGTTTCAGTTTACATTTTGTGTAATCGAGGATGCGCTTCAAGATATATTAAAAGGCTAGGAGTAGGAGGATGCAATAGCGGGCAAGGTGTCAACACAATTAGAGTAGTGAAGGTTCTAAAACAATTTCGAATTGTATTAGAACCTGTTACTACAAATTAATTCTAAACTGCCAGTTACCACCAAATACGCATGTCAGGTAGAAAATGCTTCATTCAATATCCTCTACAATTCAAAAAAACAGCCCACACCAGTAGAGAATAGTTTGATCCTTTCACATCATTGTCCCTCTATGGAATACATTAAAATCATTTCTATTACAACAATCATACTAAATACAATAGCCAGTTTACCTTTTCCTTACACAAATAGAGCCGTAATCGCAAGTACAAATACGATTATTTGAAGTAGTATTCGAATAGGAATAGTTACCGGGAAAGTCGCTTTCGAAGCAATGCAAGTTCCCCAAAATATTGCAACCGCTAGTGGTGTTCCAATTCCGAGTATCGTATTGATGAGCCATCCTTTGTTCATGTGAAAACCCCAGTAAGAAAAAGCACCGAGCACACATAATTCCATAACAAAAAACAACCTAAATACTGTATATTTGAATATCAATATCCCTATTGACCTTCTAGCATTCTCTCCATAATCTTCATGTATTCCTCTAGTTGATCGGAAGGTTGAAACACTGTATTTCCATGACACACTTCTAGCCGCTTTGGTTTTAATTGGCTTATTATACTAGCACTTGCTACAGCTTGTTTCATATCTGCTGTGAACGCAGGCATAGGTTGCTTGAGCTTCCCCTTTTTAGATGTAAACAGATCTCCAGCTAATAATACTTGGTCTTGTTCATGGTAATAGGCGACGTGACCTGGAGAATGCCCTGGTGTGAAATAAGGGGTAAGTCCCCCGATTTTCTTTAAATTCCCTAAGCCATCTTCTAAAAGGGGGTTGGTTAATGTCTTTGGTAAATTGGTTTCCAACTTTTTACGTTTTGGGTAAACGACTTCGCCCTCCATATAAGGGATTTCAATTTGATGAGCATACACCGGAACTTTATACTTTTTCAAAATTCCCTTTACTGCCCCGACATGATCAGAATGTCCATGTGTTAAAAGTATTCTCAATAAAGGACCGGCATTTAATCGTTCCATAAATTGAATGATGCGGTTTGTCATCATTGGCATTCCTGCATCTACTAATGTAATCCCTTCCCCATCCTTTACGACCCATACATGAATAGGAATGATCATCCAAGTTTTCAGACACCATATATGCTCAGAAATCTTTTTCACCTGCATCGTCATACCCCCTTACTTTAATTTTTCTTGGAAACCTAAAAGTAAAATTTCTATTGCTAGATTAAATGTTGGTCTCAATCGTTCCATTAGTAAATCATGCGGTTCATGCTGATAAGAATAGGTACTCAATACTCCATTCAATTGGTAATAATAAATTCGAGAAAATGCCAAAAGTTGTTCCTCATTCGAAATAGAGAGATTTTCTTGAATGATAGATTTCAATAGATTAAATATTTCTATTCGAAGCTGATTGACCTCTAATTCAGGCTTTTCATCCACTCTCGATGATTTAGCATTGAAAAAAACATCATACATACTGCGGTTCTTCAAACAAAAGGACATGTATTCTAAACTTATTTCTTTTAGCTTGCTTTCGGGTGATAATGAATCCAACTTTGAGATAGCCTGTAATTTTTGATGTAACTGATGCAATGGTGGCAAAGACAACTGGTGAAGTAATGTTTCCTTATCCCTAAAATATAGATAAATCGCTGTATGTGAACAGCCCGCATTCTTTGCAATTTCCCGAATCGTTACGGCATCATATCCTTTTTTCGCAAATAAATTTGCAGCAGATTCCAAAATCAACTTTTGGGTTTCCTCTGAACGTTGCTCCTGTCTACTTTTCATATTATATGACCTCTTTCCACCAAACTAACCACTGGTTATATTATAACCAGTGGTTAGTTTGATGTCAAAAAAAGAGCAGCTCATAAGTAGAAGATGTACTCTGCAAAAAAAGATGATTAAATTAACGATATCAATCTTGTAATGAATGGAAATTATGAAATAAAGTCTTTTCAAGCATGCTGCTTGCTAAGCGACACCCCTTTTGAAACAATAGAATGGAAATGATACAAAGAAAGGAAGTCATGGCTGATGAAAGTATTGTTAATCGGGGCAAATGGACAGATTGGTAAACATGTTGTCAAACTACTGCAAGAAAGCAATGAACATACTGTGCGAGCAATGGTGCGAGATGAGGCTCAAGTTGCCGTTCTTCAAGAAAAAGGGATAGAAGCGATTGTAGCTAATTTGGAAGGTTCTGTCGATGAAATTGCCAATGCTGCACAAGGCTGTGACGCTGTTATTTTCACGGCTGGTTCGGGTGGTCATACAGGTCCAGATAAAACGTTATTAGTTGATTTGGATGGGGCAGTAAAATCGATGGAAGCTGCGGAAAAGGTCGGTGCAAATCGGTATGTGATGGTAAGTGCAATTCAGGCACAAAACAGGGAAAGCTGGGCAACCAGTCCAATCAAACCCTATATGGTTGCAAAACATTTTGCAGACAGAGCACTTGTTGGTAGTAAATTAAACTACACAATTGTTCGTCCCGGTGGCTTAGTAAATGAAGCCGGAACTGGAAAGGTTTCTGCGGGAGAGAATTTACAACGGGGATCTATTTCACGTGAAGATGTCGCAAAAACACTAGTTGCAGCACTAAATGAGAAAAACACCTATAAACGTTCATTTGATCTTGTCACCGGTGAAACAGCCATTCCAGACGTATTGAAGAATCTATAAGTAAGCCGTGAGGTTCTAACACAATTCGATAGTGCGCTAGAACCTCAAATTAATTGGGAATGGCGTTCACTTTTAATAATTTCCCCCATCAACTTCATTTTAAATACATATCGTTTCGCAAAGTCTGGTTCGTTGTCACTTTGTACTTCCACATGAACCAACACCCACTTTTCCTCCCCATCCTTTAGATATACTTTGGCCAGTTGGTCGGTTATTTTCCGTCCTTTCTTTTATAATCTGCTGAAATAGCTCTTGCTGCAAAAAATCCGCCTCTCTCATTCAATCAAAGTCACTCATTGGAACTAATCTGCCTTTGTTATCAAATGTCCCCACCCATATGTTCAATCAATTCATTTCTATCATTTCTTCAAAAATACTTGCAGGTTACGCTACGTCACCATTTAATCTAAATACATACCACTAAGTATTTGGAGGAATCGAATTGAACAATCAAAAATCATTTTTCACTCAGTCACCCTGGTCGTGGAAGGAATTTATTCAGCTTCTGATTCTTGTGTTAGTTTTAGTACCTTTTTTCGTTGAGTATTTATTGATGAATTACTTGTCGGAGGCATTTCAAAATGACCTGTATGCCGGAACTTTAGTTGGTTTTATCATGTCTATCATTTTTATGTCGGGGCTTTATTTTATTGCGTTAAAGCCTAAACGACTCTCCTGGCATGATGTGGGACTAAATCGTTTCCCTTTGAATTATTGGGGGCCGATTGCTGGATGGACAATTATTAAAATTGTCGTTAGTATTTTGTTAGTCTTAGTCATGGAACTAATGGGGATAGGCGTGGAGAATAGTAAAACAGAGAGTATCCAATCTCACATGACACCTTTAACTTTCCTGATTGCTTTTGTGTCAGCATGTATCATTTCACCTATATACGAAGAGATATTTTATCGAGGGTTTCTTTATAGACTGTTGAGAAGTAAACTTGGTATTGCTGCTGGAATGCTCGTTAGTTCTTTTATTTTCATGATTGTTCATCTTCCAACATATAACGTCTTGCCAGTCACCTTTGTATCTGGATTAGTCTTTTCTTGGACCTATGAAAAGACGGGTTCTGTGATTCCAGGCATGATTATTCATGGCACCTTTAATGGAATTGCTCTTATACTCACTGCCTTTTCATGAATAAACACCACTTGCAATCGCAAGCGGTGTTTACTCATTTTTCGACTTGGAGAGCCTGCTCGATATATTCGATGATGGCGGGTTTAATTGGATAGAGCCTTAAATCCGCTGATGCTTTTTCAGATTTTCTAACTTCCCAGAACTTATCCATCAGTTGCTGATCTCCCTGAAATGTTTCTTCTGACAGGATAGTAATATCCTCCATAATGAGCTGCATGTCTACCGATTGTGGAGACACCTCCCTATCCATACACATTTCAATTCGTTTCATTATATTCACCCACTTTTTTGTGGTTGAATCGTCATTTTCAAGTTTGGGTAGTTGCTCTCTCAATAGTTGTTTTTCATCTTCCGTAAAATATTGTTGCCAATCACGTTCATGTTCTTGATGGACAACTAAAGAGAGCAGGTCTTCCCAATTGATGGTTCCTTCCAATTTCAAAATATTTAATAAGGAAGTTGTATGTTGAATCGATTTTTGTATGCTGTCTACTTGTTCTTCCAATAAAGATTTATGTACCAATAAGATGGATGTAATCGATTTTTCCGTTACGATTTTTTTACTGTCTTCAAGGGAGAGTGACAGTGATTTCAAAAGTAGAATTTTTTCTAGTGCTAAAATATCTTCCGGCGAATAAAACCGCTTGCCTCCCTCCCCTTTCTTGGAAGGTTGGACAAGACCAATCTGATCATAATACCTTAGCGTTCTGACGGACACTTTTAAACGTTTCGACAATTCTCCTGTTGATAAATAGGTCATCATATACCCCCTAGTCTTTATACGGATCAAGCTCATTAGCACCTGCCATACAAACACCAACTGGTTTAAGGACATGTAGAATATCAATCGTATCTTGATGTGCATCCAGTACAGTTTGTAGTTTTCGATACACAAATGGACTTTCGTCCGTTCCTCCCCCGCGTAGCATGACGCCATATTCTTTCACTGCATCATCCATTTGCTGCTGGGATATTGCCCCGCCAGAGCGAGTACGCTTTTTCCAATTCATCTTCCCAGCTGCCCGCGTACGACTCATAATCCGACCTGCACCATGAACCGTACTGTAAAATGCTTGTTCATTGTCTTCACAATCTTTCCCTTGCACGATTACCGAAATATCTCCCATACTGCCTCCGATAAAACCTAACTGTCCCGGCGCAGAAGGCGTTGCCCCCTTCCGAACAACGACAGTTTCTTTCCCTTGGTGCGTCTCTTTCCATGCATAATTATGGTGATTATGCACTTCAAATAACGCTTTAGCTCGCAGCGTATGAAGTACTTGGTCGATGACATAATCCCTTCCTGCATACGCATATTTTCCGGCCAACGTCATCGCTCGATAATACATATCGCCTAGCTCACTATCCAAATCAATCAATGTAGGAGCTTGCTCCATTGATTCACCGGGGGCACGGTCTGAAAACCCACGATCATTAGCTAAGTTTAAAAACCCACTCGCTGTCTTATGGCCAAATCCCCTACTGCCGAAATGGTTGGCGATCCATAAATCACCTGTCTGTTCTTCGACGAGAAGATCGACATAGTGGTTACCAGAACCGACTGTCCCTAACTGATCGATGGCCAACTTTTTTAGAGTATCATGTTCATGTTTACCAATCTGACTAAAAACATTCCAGTCCGGATCATCAAACAACTCATGGTCTACCGGTTTCTTGTTCTTTCGACCAATACCGAAAGAAATTTTTCCCGCAATTTCATCCATCACACTCGGAAGAATATTTTTAATCTCTTCGTACTTAATATTCGTTCTAACAGCCTTATTGCCACAAGCAATGTCATAACCGACGCCAGATGGAGATATTTGTCCATCATATACAACAACTCCGCCTACTGGCTGACTATAGCCATAATGTCCATCCGCACACAACACGCCACCGATAACATTTCCAGTTTCCAAGCAATTTTGAAACTGACGTAGTGTATTGTCTTCGTGTTCTCCAAAAATGATTGTTTGCATGAAAGCATTCCTCCATTCATTTGAGCACTAAGCTCCCTTTACTTAAATTCTCTATAATTCAAGTATATAACAGATTTAGACTATATACACCTGTTCTTCTAGACAAAATATGCGTATTCTTATGATTATGAATATAATAACAGAGAAACTTATAACTCATTTCATTCGTGTATGCGTTCTTTTTTTGTAATCAATTATAGAGATTCGGCATGGACGACTGAAAGGGGGCTTGGATATGAACACTACGGATTCACAATATTCTAACCAAGAAAAGCAAGTTCACTTTTTTAATGAATCCTTTCAACATCTACGTAGACCATGTTCGAAATTGTCTTTGAACCCTACATTCGCATGACAAGGGGTTTTCATTTCCACAAAAAAAGCATCCCGAAGGATACCTTTCATTACTTTTTCAACGTATGCTTTTTACCTTTCACATCCACAATGTCAATTCCAGTGTCTGTTACTGTCATATCTTTCGCTTGAACGCTTGTTAGCCTTGTCGATTTGCCATTAATCAAATCATATTTAAAGACACCCTTTTTATTGAAGTAGTACATTGCAGAATGGTCGTATTTAACAGATTTATTGTCTTGGCTGATGGTTGGCTTTTTTATGTATCCGCCAACATCTTCAAAGATAACACGTGTATTGATTGTAGCTTCTAATTTCGGGTCGCTTCCATTCAACTTAACTGAATAAAAGTCCAGCGGCTCATCAATATTGACTGTTTCATCGAAAATCTGGTTTAAATCAGTTGATTTTTGCTCAACTGTATAGTAAATTCTATCGTTCCATACATACACATTTCGATTAGCACCAGAATTAAACTTACGTCCCTGCAAGTCAATCTCTTCGTATTTTCCTTCATTTGTCGAAGTCTTCATCAGGCCGTATGATAGAGGGAGATCAGTTGCCTCACCAACACTGCTCCAATATGGAATGAACAACTCATTGTTGTATAAGACAATCGGGAACCCATCTTGAAGTCTCACCTGATAGAGAGCATCAATATAAGAGAAGTTCGTTTTGGAAAGCATTACAACCTCTTCTTTTGTCTTTTGGTTGATTTTAACAAGTTTAGAACCTTTAATCGTGTACAACCATCCATTTTGCTCTATTTCAGTTCCTTTTTGACCAACGTAGGATTTATAAGAACTTACTTTCATCTTATCATCAAGCGCTCTAACGAGGAACGAAGAAAATTGCGCTCGTGTTACTGAATCCGCAGGCTTGTATGTACCATCTGGATAGCCACCTGTAATTCTATTCTTCGCAATGCTATTGATATCTGAGGAGAACCCATTTAAAGGCGATACATCTACAAAGGTTGCCTGTTTTTCTAGCGGTAAATCAAACGCCCTCCTTAAAACTGCAGCCATTTGCCCCCTTGTTGTTGGTTCGTTCGGACGCATATAGCCATTGTCCCCACGTAGAATACCCTTTTCACTAACCGTTGCCATAACTTTATAATAACCAGATTTATTCGTCACGTCTTTGAAGTTAACTGTTGGATTGTCAATCAATTCATAATCCAATGCCTTCACTAACATCGATGATACTTGCGCTCGTGTAATTGGCTGATTCGGCTTGAATGTCCCATCCTCAAAGCCACCGATGATATTTTTTTCATACAAATACATAATATCATTCTTTGCTCCGATTCCTTCTAAGTCCGTAAACCGCTCTTTTGCCTCGACCTGCATGCTAGGAATCATAGTGGCAGTAAGTAATAATGTACCTAGTGTTGTAGCCATAATTCTTTTCATTTTTTCATACTCCCTCTTATAGTGATTAAAAATGGGACCAAATTCTAATAAAACTCGAAATTATATTGGAATCAGCACCCAAAATTTAGTGAATGAAAAACCAGGTTGATGTCCCTATATCGTAAGCGGTTGGTTGACGGCTACTTCTTCTGGACAACTACCAATCTGGTTTTCAAAAATTACGTCGGGGTTCCCATCCCCTTCGCTATTCTGCTATCACCCAACGATCTGAGCCCGCATCCCGCTTCATCGTAAATACCCGATCTACTACCCCTTCTCGCCCATATTGGTAGCGGATTTCAACCTCATTGTCAGAAACAGGAGTCGTTTTTCGATAAGATGCCTCTACAAACAGTTCACCCAACCGGCTAATTTCTGTAAACCCAGGCGTTTTCGGCAAATTGCCGAAGCCCAACAGATCGTCATATAAATACAAATCAAAATATTGCTCCGGTGTATAGTCACCCGTCAGCTGTCCAGATAAATAATCCATATAAATCGAATGGGTGCGCTCTACCGTTGCTACGCCTACAACTTGCCCATAAATTTTATGCACAGGCGTAATCGTTGCCCCCTGCACCGTTTTACTTGCAGGGAAATGGTTCAATAAAAAATATTCCCGTGCATTCAACAGCTGGTCGTACCCCCCTGCAATCGTGATTCCCTGTTTTTCATAACGATCCATAATGTCAGATGGTAACGGTTTTCCGTTTATCTCCATCTTGCCGTTTTTCAGCACGACACGATCCCCCGGGACCGCAATTACCTCATAATAGACATCCATATAGGTCGGTAAATGGCTTGTCGTATTAGTCATCGTGCGTACAATATCGCCCGCCTCATAGACAACCTCATCGAATAAATTCACTTTACGCTCAATGACCGTGTGCATTGTTTCCGAACTCCCTTGTAGTGAAAACGTTTCTTTATCCACATAATACAGACCATCGACTTCTTCAAAATGCGGAAGTGTCGCAAATTCCTCATAATCAACGGCTGACAGTTGCTGCTTCTTCTGCAGTGCAGAGATTTGCGCCAAATCATCCAGCGGATCATATGGAATGCCAGGCCCCTTATCTGAAGAAAGATAATTCGTAGGGTCAATTGTGAGAATAAGAAACAGTGCTACTATAGGAAGCGCCGCCGAGACAAACAGCACTTGCCAAGAAAACGTTTTAGCCGGTTTCTGTAAACGTTCATGCACACGCTGCTTTATCCGCCTTTCCTGCTTCGATGTATCACCCATCATTTGATCGAGCTTACGTTTGAAATCGCTCAATTGCTCACTCCCTCCCCGTCCTCTTCCTCAAAAAATTCCTTTAGCTGCTGCTTTGCCCTTCGCAACCGTGTTTTCACGGTATTTTCATTCAGCTGCAGATAGCTTGCTATTTCCGCTATCGATTGCTCGTCATAATAAAATAATAGTAATGGTTCACGGTATTTTAATGGAAGCTGGAAAAGATTTTTTTCAAGTGTGGCCAGCCGTTCTTGCTCCAACACGACTTCTTCTGCGCCTCTTGTCGAAGCAAAGATGGTATCGAACAGCACATCTTTTTTATGCTTCCACGAGCGCAAATAATCTTTTGCACGATTGGCTGTCATTTTCGTTAAATAGGTCTTCAATGACGCCTCATTGCGGAACTGGTCACTCTTTTGAAAATACGTAACAAATACTTCCTGTACAATATCCTCTGCAGTCGACCAATTCTTCACATATAAATAAGCGATGCGCACTAAATAACGCGAATGCTCATCGATTATTTGATCGATAGTACTCATTTACGAACCCTCGCCCCCCTCTATGATGGCCACGTCATGTTCCCCTCCATATACGTAACAAATTGCTCAAACGACTTTTTCTCTGTTATTCCATATCGGCGTACTTCATAATTGGATGTCTTTCGATTGGCATACCCTTCGGTCGTAGTAAAACCGATCAACAACCCTGCCTCTTTAGCCGCCGCGATGAAATCCTCATGATAATGCCCAAACGGATAGGCTAATGAAACGGCTGCCGGTACTTGCTGGATATTCTGCTGTAAATCTAAAAGAATCTTTTCTTTTGAATGATCTAACGCAACCCCAACACCCAAATCCTCATCAAGTGAATGCAATTCATATGTATGTGCTTCGAACTGGAAAACATCCGCCAGCTCTTCTAAATCCGTAGCGGTAAAAAACTGCAACGGACCTTCCACATCAAACAGCTGCGCTCCCTGTGCCCGATCCGTACGTGAGGAAATAATGTGCTGAAGCGCAGTAAACCCGTATTGCTTTAAAATGGGATAGGCATATTCCTTCGTCGATAATAACCCATCATCGAATGTAATGAGCACTGCTTTGCTCGGGACAACAAGGCGCCCTTCCAAATAATCATACAACTGATATGCCGTCAGCGTCTCGAAATGATGATCCGCCAAGTACCCCATCTGCTGCTCAAACGTTTCCAAGGAAATCGTACTTGCCATCGTTCTCATCAACTCGCGTGGCAAAACTTGATGGTAGACAAGCACAGGAAGGCCTTCGTCCAAAGCAACGGACTGCTTAGCAACATATCCCGGCCGCTCTCCTATTGCGAGGATATACCAATCCTCTTCCTCCCCTATGACCGGATAACGATAGCCTTCTTCCATCTCTAGTATAACGCTGCTCTGCAAGTCAGCATACTCGTAAACCGCGGTCTTTTGAAGCGTATGAATCGCAGCAGACCGCTCCGTATGTAAAACTGTCAAAAGCTTCTTTTTTTCAACCGTCGCCTGCCCCTTACGAACAAAAGCAGTCATATTTCCCAATCGAAGCTCATAATACGCCTCATCCTCACCTGTGATTGCAACAGGCTGATTCGCCTTCAACTCGCCAATCTGCGTCAAGGCCTCCCCTTTCATATAAATCGGCTGACGCTCCTGCAATGTCAACACCCGCTCAAATACCCGCTTCGTGACAAACTGATCCCTTTCCTGCGCGAACACCCTTCCTTGCGATTCAACTAAAATCCATATCGCACCAACACTTATTATAAATACAATCAAGCACACAAGTAATGGTGTTTTTCTAGAAATCTTCTTCATACATTTTCCCCCACAGTCAATTAAGTAACCTACAGACGGAGATTTCCGGAAAAAGTTTCAAAGATTTTTAAAAAGTTTCTTTTTGAAGGTACGCCGACATATCCATAATACGGGGTCGCCTAGAAAGCCAATTTCCACTGACTTTCTGGACACCCCCCTATGTTGACCAGATGCTCATTTGTTATAGATAATAAGATTCGTAAGGCTTAGTTCCATTGCTCCTTATGCCGTTGCAACCCTTCTTCTCCGTAAAGTGTACGTACAAAATGTTCTTCCGCTTTTTTGGTCCGTATATGAATGGATGAATGGTCTTCGCAAACAATACAATTCCCGTAATCCTGGTCTCCTTCAAGTCTCAAATAAAAATAGTCATCTTTCACTTGCGAGAAGTCCTCTTGCAGCCATTTATCCAAAATCGCCTCTAACTTCGGATCCTTCTCCACAAAACGTTTCAAATAAAGGATGTTTTCCTTAGCCATTTGCCCGAGTGAATGGCCTGCCGGATAACTATTCACTTCCGCCCAGTCACCATATAACACGTCCGTAATGAGATAATCGGATGGATTATCTGTTACCTTTTGCCGAAGCATTCGCAGCATCGTATTGGCCATCGTACTGGAATCCCTCTCCAACTCCTGTGCAGAAATGCTCGCAAACTGTCCCCGAATCCGCTGCGCCGGTGCCGCAGGATCAATCGGATCATTCATATGCACCAACCGATATAGAAATACGGCATAATGCACTCTTGTAACGGGTTTATCGGGATTGTAGAACCCCCAATCACCTGTTGTAATGCCATTAGAATAAAGTGCCCTGATGTATTTGCTCGCAGGATGGTCTTTTGGCACGTCCATGAAATCCAAATCCACTTTCACTTTCAAATCAAAAGCCACGGCCAGCAACTTTGCCATCTCCGCACGGCTGATTGGTTTATTCGGAGTGAAGTTGCCTTTCGAATCCGGCTCAAAAAGCCCAGCCTGCTGCAATTTCTTCACGTCATTGAAGAAGGCATTCTTCGTGGATACGTCCTTGAACGGAACGAACGGCTTTGTTGCTGGCAATGTGACAGCACGGTTGACGAGGGCTGACGCATGTTTTCGTGTGATAACTTCAGTCGGCCTGAATTCCCCGTTTTCGTAACCACTGATAATATGCTGGTCCCGCATTTCATGGATGATTTCATAATATGGGCTGTTCTTGGACACGTCCTTAAAAGGACTCTTCACTGCCGCTTCTGCCTGCATTGGTAAAACGATGACAGGAACAGCAATAGCTGCCGCTATGGTTGCGATAAACATTTTGTACCCCTTCATTTGACTTCCTCCTATTTCAACTTCCATTGTCATGCAAACAACCTACAGACGTAGTTTTTCAGGAAAAGTTTCAAAAGTTTTTTTATAAGTTTTGGGGAATGGGAGATTGTATGCTGAAGCGGGCGACTGCACGTAAAGAAGAGGGTACTTGAAATTAAGGGTGCCTGTCATTAATATATTAAAGCAATTTATATCCTGTCTCTCATTTATATAGGCAACTGGAATTATTGGATAAGTCATCTATCAATAGGTCCTATCCATCCTCAGCCCTTCCTACAACACTTTTTATACTTCTTCCCACTGCCAGAAGAACAAGGTTCAGCTATACAATTTAGTTGAGAACAATAGGGCCACAAACTATTCTTATATCTCCATCCCACCAGCCAGCAACTTCGCCTGCTTTACAACCGTATCCACCGTCAAGTTCTTCACTAGTAATTGTTTCAAGTAGTGATTTTCTTGCCTCAGTTTCTCCATTTCATCTTTCATATCAATCCCTCGATTTACTTGATGTATACTGTTATATATATCCTAGTTAGTTAAGAAATTATCAAAGGAAGGTGCTTTTTATGAAGCTAAAAGTAACCGAATTGAAAAAAACTGCTGAAAAACTACGATCAAAAACAACTCATTCAATTGGTAGCGGATCTTTACAAAATCAATAAGGACGTACAGTCTTATTTGTCAGTTCAATTTCTAGGGGAGCAAGCAGTAACTGAACTTTTCAATGAAGCAAAAATTAAAGTCGGAAATGAATTCTTTCCCGCTAAGGGACATGGTAAATTACGTTTGAGTGAGGCGAAAGAGGCCATTTCCAATTTCAAAAAAACAACAAACAATCTCTTACTAACAACGGAGCTTATGCTTTACTACGTCGAACAAGGCGTCGAGTTTACAAATACGTACGGTGATATTGATGAACGTTTTTATACCAGTATGGAAACAATGTATGAAAAGGTCATTACGATTTGCAATGAGGAAGAGGAGTTTATCCAAATTTTCAAAGAAAGATTGAGGGAAATTGTAACAGATACAGATGGAATCGGTTGGGGGCTGCTTTGTTTGCCGCTCTCATCAAAACAAATAATTAAATCTGTAGTCTTAGACTCATTCATATAAGTACTCACCTGCCTTCCTTGACAAAATGTATGTATTCTTGTGATAATGAATATAATAGCAGAGAAACGTATAACTCATGTCACTCGTACATGCGTTTGAGTATCGGAGAAAAGGAACTCATGTCATTCGTACATGCGTTCCTTTTTATTTGAATCGATTTATCTAAATTCACTTCTATATTGTCATTCCTCTGATTGCAAAGTGTAATCGTTCATCACACCCCAAAAGAACACACGCTCTTAATTCTATCCTATAACAAATTAGACTGTTTATACTAATAAATCAAAAGCATTAATCTATTATCTCATCACCAAAAACCTCAGCATTCATTTCTGAATACCAGGGCCTTAAACTATTACGGGGTGCCTGTGTTAGAATTAATTCAGAAATCTTTGTTACACAGGCACCCTGGCATAATCTCCTTTCAACTGTATCTCGATGTTGATTTATTCCCCTTTATCCGTTAAAATTCGAAAATCCATTTCGGAAGATTTGTCATTAGCATGAGAGGGTTCGACATATGGACTCGTCAACTCTACAGAAATAATTGCATAAACAGGGTCGGTGGTCACTTCCATGCCTGACACTAAAGGAAATAATCCTCCAATTCAAAAGGTACATGTTCCTATATAATTCTGAATTAAGTATGAACCAGGCACCACAAAAAAATCTAACATGCAAAAGCAGGATTCCCGATACCATCGAGTCCTGCTTTTTATGAAAATCACATTATACTATTACTTCAAATAAAACGTCGACCCATCACTCATCTCAACATCGTCCCTATTTTTAACCTCTTTAATAACGTTAAAACAACAAATCATTCAACTCTCCAACAAAACTAAATCATTCTTCGTAATTTCTTTTTCGAGCGCAAGCCTATTTTGTTTATTGCTCGCCACAGCCATTCGATAATCGACTTTACGCGTCATTTCTTTCGCTATTTTTTTAGCAAGACCGGCATTTCCGAAATGACTATCTCTACGCGCATAAATCTCTTCATAGTGACGAACTAATGCACGCTTTGCTTCATCTGTTATGCCGTACCCTTTACTATAGAGGTCGGTAATCTCCATTAATTCCTTTGGTGTATAATCTTCAAAATGGAACGTTAGTCCGAAACGTCGACGGAGTCCGGCGTTGCTGTCTAAGAAATGATTCATTTCTTTTTCGTACCCTGCGGCGATTACTAGGAACTCGCCTTGTCGATCGGACATTTTTTTCAGCAACACGTCCACTGCTTTTTTCCCGAAGTCATTCTCTCCACCACTCGCAAGTGTGTACGCTTCATCAATAAATAACGCACTACCCATCGCTCGTTCAATCAGCCCGGCTGTCAGCTTCTCCGTTTCACCAATATGACTACCGACTAAATCGCTACGATCTACTTCAATCAGATCGCCTCGTTCTAATAATCCAAGCGCTTGATAAATACCAGCGAGCACACGACCGACCTCGGTTTTACCTGTCCCTGGTTTACCAATCAACAGCGTGTGGTTCATCAATTTCTCTGTAGAATGATTTTCTCGTTTGTAGTATCTCATTAATTCAATCATTTTATCTATTTCAGCCTTCACAGAACCAAGGCCGATAAACTGATGGAGTTCTGCACGTTTATGGGCGAGTAGTACTTCATCGATTGGAACTTCGTACGTCTTCACTCCACGCTCTTGTACCGCTTTTACAACGTCTTGTTCTTCAATCGTCGTCAATACCTTTTCCGTCCACTCTTCACGCGGAAGTTTCGCAATTCTCATCGACTGAGCAAGCCCGATTTGATCGTATAGTATACGTGCCATTCGAGCGTTACTAAATGTTTCATCGCGCATACGATAACGTTCCACGAACTCCTCATAAACTGCTTGTTTGGCAGCAGGAGTAAGCACATAGCTTCCTTCACACTCGCTTAAGAAGATTTGAAGCAACTCATCTGGTGTATAGTCTTGAAAGTGAATCTTTTCAGTAAAACGATCTTTCAATCCCGGATTAGACGCTAGGAAACTGTTCATTTCTTCGGTATAGCCTGCCGCGATGACAATGAATTCACCTCGAGAATTTTCCATTGCAGGAAGCAACGTTTCAATTACTTTTTTACCGAAATCATTACTAGAATTGCCCCCTGCTGCAAGCGTATACGCTTCGTCTATAAAGAGGACGCCACCCATAGCTTCCTTAATAATTACTTTCGTTCGTTCTTCTGATTCACCAACATGCGTTCCAACGAGATCTTCCCGCTTCACTTCAGTTACGTGGCCTGTCTTTAATAAACCTAGTTCCTTAAAAATCTTTCCTATAAGTCGAGCGACTGTCGTTTTACCAGTACCCGGATTACCTTGAAAGACCATATGAGGCGCTATCATCGGATTAGCTTTCATTCCACGCTCTAATTTGAATTGATTAATGTCGCTTACGTTTTTAAACTCCTGGATTTTGTCTTTCACATCTTCCAGTCCAATAAACCCGTTCAAACCACTCATGAAAACATCCATCTGATCAGTAGGTGATGAATCTACAGTAGAGGAATGTCCAGCACTGCCGCCTAATTTACTAGTGATTGGTGGAACCTGCAAGTCCGTATCGGTAAGCAAAGGAACACTGTCATCAAAGCGGACTAAATCTCCTGCTTCGTTGTTCTCAAAAGAACAGTCGTTAAGAACCGGAACCGAACGCTCGAGCCTCAGTCCAGCCTTCTTCCCATTCATCACTTGCACCCCAGTGAATACAGCATCTGAACAATCTTGCAAGATGATTTGATCATCACGATGACCATGTACTCGAGTACCCGTCACTTCAGTACGCTCCACCTGACTCAAGACGATTCCTGACGATTGACCGTCATAGATTTCACATTCCGTTATAAAGACTTCTGCAGATTCCGTTGCTCTTATTTGTGGCCTTTTATGATTGAACAAAATTGACCGTTCTACTGAAATAACTACTTCAGGACCTGCAAGTATGCCGTTTTTATCGCCACCCGATATTCTACAATCGGTAATTTCTGCTTTAGCCGCAGCACTGAGTAAAACGTTGGATCCCTTATGACCGAAGATGATGCAATTGGCTGCCGTCAACTTGGATTCTTTCACAACTATCCCTACACTATCCCCACTCTTTACTCCGGTCGCCGACAAAATTACTTCCGATTGTTCAGAAGCAAAAATATGTACACCACTATGATGGCTAATAAGAGAATCCGAAATAGTCACTTGACTACTTGTCACGTAAACTCCTTTATTGTTTCCACTCTCAACTTCACAACCCAGAATCGTGAACACGCTTTGAGTAAACGCTGAGAGTTGCGTCATCTGATTGTACTTCACTTCAGATTCGATGAGTGTACACGTGGAATTTTCGGAAACAATTCCTCTAGACTCACCCGAAAGAATCTGAGTTTTTGTAATCGAGAGTTTGCTTTGTTCGTGACAGGAAATTTGGTCTCCTTTTTGGTTTTTAAACTGTGAGTCGGATAGCTCAACTGATGAACCACTGACGTTCATTCCTTCAGCCTCACCATTTTCAAACGTACTTGCCTCGACTTTAATATGGGATCCATTCGTAAATGCTACATGCTCCAAACTTTGGTTTTTAAAGACACAATTTTTCAGGACACCCTTAGATTGATCACAATAGATTCCTTGGACATGTCCAAAATAAAAATTCGTACTTTCTACGTGCATAGAACTGTCTTGTTCCAAACGAAGTTGAACCCCGCGATTTCCGATGAATGAACTTTGGGTGATTGTTGCACGACTCGTTTCATACAAGCAAAGGCCAGCATCTTGCCCACTTAAAATTCCGGAATTCGTTACCGCGACTTCTCCTCCCGCGCACACACTAATTTGTGCAGACTTGATCGTGTCTTCTACTATGCATTCGAACAAAGCCAAACGCCCTACTACCTCAATCCCTTGTATGTTTTTTTGAAAGTTCGAATGCTCTGCGGATACTTTTGCAGCTGCATCAACTCGCATTGCAACTCCTTGAATCTCAGAGAAAAGACAGTGGTGAAGCGTTACATCTCCTGATTCGATATGTAAACCATAGTCCACTGGACCAGTGCCTCCTCCAATACTGATCGATTCGATACGCACTTCTTCCGTTGTCGCGATACGAACACTTCCTGTTAGACGAGCTGAGCTCGCTTCACCTTCTGAACTTCGAAGAACGAGCAGCTTATCGATTGTTACATGTTCATCATAAACACCTTCATCAACTTCCACTGTATCTCCTGGTAGAGCTGCCTCTACTGCAACCTGAATGGCTTTGTAGTTGGATCCTTCACGCTGAGACACTTGAATAATTGCCATGTATCTTCCCGCTTTCTAATCGTAAATTCAATTGATTTCTATACTTTGTATTTTTCTAAACACAATTATACGAATGAGTTCCATCATCAGTTAAGTATACTAGTAAGCCTAGGGATAGAGTAAAGAACTGCTTGTGAACAAGAGTAGATAGCAAAATTTTAAGGTACCCTTCAAATCACTATGTTCTTGTACTTAAAATAGACATTCTTTAAATACTTCAAAACCATCACTTTGAGACTCCAAAGTGATGGTTTACAAGGTGTTACGGATGTCTTTTTCGCTCGTCCTTATTCCCCATATGAAAGAGGCTCCAACGAGAGACACAACGGTCTTCTAAGACGCTATATCCCGAAGGGGAAAGCAATTTCTGATTACTATAAGCAAGCTATCAAACGCTAAATAATTTACCAAGAAAGATTCTAGACTACCAACAACCCGCAGTCCTTTTTGAACAAAAATTAGCTAGATTAGCTTAACGTATTAGAAACAAGTTCAAATTCAAAACAACTTTATTAGGGGAGCGTACACATCCCTGCCCCAAAATACACTGAATTTTATCTAAGTGGCTAACTTAATATTGCAATTTAGGCCCATAAAAAAGCCACCAATCATCATTCAAACACGGTGATTGGTGGCTTCTTAAAACAGCAGTTATGACTACTGAGTGAGTGAGAGTGTGTGTCTTCTGTATGTGCAGGGATACCTTTCAGTTTTTTCTCCCAACTGTCAACAAGATATGACCACTTCATTTTCTTCATTTAAAACGACTAAACTCTTATCCCAGGAAATTTTCGTTAGCTAAAATTTGATGAGTCCATTGATTCACTTGAAGAGTACACCCTCCTTCTCCGGCTACTCATTTTTAAACTGTTGATTCCTCATTACTTAAAATTATAACAGAATGCAACCCGATGAATTCAATAAAGATGCTCTATCCAACATTGAGTTAATTTTCTTGAAAGTTAATTTTTTTACTGTAATAAATTAATCTGTTTTCAATTATTATCTCTGAAAAAGTTCGTGTCATTAGTTGGAAAAATAATTGCTTGTACTATTGTATTGATATATTCATCACCTTGCTTAAAAGAGGTGTTTGTGGAATTAATAATTCCGAATTTCACTTCATTTAAATCAATTAGCTTGAATATAAAACTTTCTCCTTGCCCTCGGAAAGAGTTTGTTTTAAATACAGCATGCCCCAATCCTTTAATATCTTTAACACGAATTCTATAAATTGAATCCATATTAAAATCGCTTAAGCTATCTATATGTGTATCAAATATAAGCTGTTTAGTAAAACTCATCATGCTTAACAAAAGTTCTTGTTTCTCCAAAAAGTTTATTTCATCTTGGTTTAAGGCCAATCTATTTCTGAGTTCTTTATTTTTTTTATCAAATGGTAATTTCCCTCTTTCACTCTCATATACGCTCAAATGATTTTGAAAGTTGCTTTGATTCAAAATACACCATTCGATAAAACCAGTTCTTTGAATTTGCACCTGTAGGTCTTGCAATATTCTTTTTAATTTAGGCGGGGTATCTATATCTCCAAATGTTTTCACTATTTTACTTTGTAATAGCTCTAAAGTTAACTTTTCCAGACTTTCACCTACATTTTTACTAAGCACAACGAGCTCTTCCATGGTTCTACTGTCAAGGATTTCTCTAGCCACTCTCCCCCAGTATTCATTGTCTAAGTTCTCTTTCATCAATTCATAAGAATTAACAACACTAAAAAAATGATTACCAAATCCTGAAATCTGATTTCTATTTAGAGTACTCATAAAACCACTTAAAGAATTTTCGGAAATCTCTTCTTTTAATTTTTCCAACAATTCCAAATAGCGTTTTCCTTCTATTGTTTTTTTGAATATTTTCCCTACCTTATATGCACATTCTGGTACGTTCATTTTTATTATTCCGCCCTTTCTTGCATCTTGAAAAATAACAAAATACCAATTATTGTATTTACATATTCTATCTTTTTTAAATCAATGTCAGGGATTGATCTTCCATGAACCAAGTCATTTCTTTGACTTCTAATAGTTTCGATGTACTCAATATCTACTTCAGTCAAAGGTATTAATAATCTTGCGACCAAGTGTCTTAGGTTTTCCATCAATGGTGGATTTGACAAAGAGCCTGCTATTATTTGTTTTACTTTAATAGCTTTTGGTTCTGCATCCGCTTCTAAATAAATTTCTTTAAATTGTTTCATTGCCTCATTAACAAAACGTCTTCTAAAAGTCCTCGCCAGTAATTCCTGAGGTTTTTCATCTTCAAGTAAAAACTCCAACGCAATGCTAGTAAATATTAGTTTATCCTCCAAATTAGGAATGTCCCAGCTTTTCCTTAAATACCTTAAAGCGATAAAAAGTGTTTTAACATTCGATTTTGATTCTTCTTCCATATCCATTATTAGAAGTTTTTCGTACCACTCCAATTTTTCTAATAATATTTCAAACCGATTATCAAGGTCCAAAAACGTTGGTTGTCTAATTAAATCAAGGCTGGTTATCATAAATTCATTTGATACAATATCTTGGATAAATATTAATTCATCTGAACTTACTACAGGACCATAGTTTTTTCTATTCCAAGATAAATTTTCAACTTGTTTATCAAAGAATAAAGAATCATGATTTTTTAAATGATAAATTGAATCTATGGCTTTTTCAATTTGATTTATAGCTAAATTTGTGGCTTCCCAAAAATTAAGACCTTCAACTAAAACTTTAGCATAAGAATCAAAAATAACATTTTGTTTCTCCACGTGCATCATCAAATCATCTATTCCAGTTATATAAGATTTATTAACTATTTCAACATTTCCAAGTCCAACACTGTTAGCGACTTTCAAATTATTGAGGGGAACTATACATTGGAAAGTTCGATTTCTTCCCTTAAAATCTTCGATACTGTAATCAATTGAGCTTTTAGCTAAAATAAAGTTAAGCAACTCTAGTGGCTCTCTAATTCTTGATTCCATAAAGGGCTGGATTGCTGTCTTTAAATAATACATAGCACTTGAATATTTAAATATATAGTTACTATTATTCTTTTTCATTTCTAACAATATATTTGTAGAAATATGATTTTTTTGGAATGAATCATTAATATAAATTTTAAACTCTTGAAGCAATCTCATTTTGGATAAATGCAGATTTTCTTCACTTATTTCAATAGTTCCTTCCACATCATTATTTCTATAATTAAATGAATGGAATTTTACTGGTTGTATAAATTCTCCTTTTATGAACTCTAGATCAAAAGAATATTTTTCAGTATTATTAATATCTTTTGATACTAATATATATAGTGGGCCATTGTTAATAATTTTGTTTCCATTATCCAATGGTGGAATATCATCCATAATAGAATTTAGTAACTGACAAATATCCGAAAATTTCTCTTTATCTTCCTCATCTAACTTTGTAATTATCGATAAAAGATATTCATAAACACCTTTTATTTCGTTAATATTCACAGGTGTGATTTCATCATTTTTCAAACAATGACTCATTAATAACATTTCTTTTTTGCTTAAAGATTCAATAAATAAGAATTTCGAACATTTATTATCTTGATATATTATTATTTCCATACATATTGTCGATTTTCGAAAAAAAGGAAGTCTGTTAAGATCTATATTCACAAGTTTATTCAAAGAGGTTTGAAATAACATATAATTCAACTCCTATTAAAATTATTTACTCAATATACCAAATAATTTACAGAAAAATAAATAAACAGAATACCCCCTCTGTTTATTCAATACATAGAATTGACTTTTAGATTAAGCATATTAATATCTTAACTCTCAAGTAAAATTATCCTTTAAACTGTTCAATGTGATTAAAATAACTAGTGCATACCAAGGTAAATCGGGTAAGTTTATTTATATTAAATGAATCGATAAATTTCAACTTAAGTAAAACTACCTAATATTCTTCCACAACAATTCTAAAATAAAATAGATCTTTATCATCTGCTGGATAATAGGCATATTCACAACTAACAAATCTAATTGATACATTAGTTATTTTCCATGAAGTTCCATAATCTTTGATTTAAACTGTGGTGCCAGTCACTCGAAATTTCATGGCAATTTGAATAAATAGGAATGTTACAACTTCCGCGGTTGAATGTGTGACTGGCACGGATCAATTAGGTGGATAGCCGTACTTCTTCAGCAGTCTCCGAACTGTAATCCTCATCTTAGCTCTCGCCGAATCTCGCAAATTCCAGTCGATGCTCATCTTCTCTTTGATCGCCTTCGTCAGCTCATGCGCGATTACTTTCAAGATGGCTGTCACCTATTACTTGTTCCGCCGTATCCTGTGTGGCCAGGGCATCATAGAAGGCCACTTCTTCTTGAATTAACCCCGATGCTTCTCCTGCTTTATAGAAATCTTTCATTTCCTTTGCCAGTGCGATGAGCTCTTCAATGACTTTGGAAGTTTCAAAGGCACGTTTATTGTATTTATTGATGGTGTTGTTCAGCATGTCAGTGAATTTTTATTCCTTCACTAAGTTCGTTCGTTACACGTTTTTCACTTTGGCTTGCAGCAAACGATTTAATAAATCTACCACCAAATTCTTCTGTAGCAAGTCGCGTACTTCTTCTAAAAACTCATCGGACAGAATCGAGATATCAGGATTTTCGATGCCAAGTGAAGTGTAAATATCAATCACTTCTTCGGAAATGACGGCTTTTGAAATGAGCTGGTTTAGCTGCTCGTCGATTTGTGAAGAAGTTTTTTTGCTCCTTCTACAGGAATCAGTTTCATGATGCCCGCTTTCACTGCTTTAAAAAATCCGATTTCGGCATTCAACTCTTGCACTTCTGGCTCTGTTGCACACAGTGAGAATTCCATTGTCTAATGTTCCACTGGACAAGCTATTACATTCACGTTCTATATTCTTCTCTCTCGTCCACTAAATATAGTGATTGCTGCCTCTTCTGGCGATAGAACGTAACTTTTTCCAATCTCTCTTTTAAATAAGCTTGTAACGTAGGGTCAGTACAATAAACAAAGCAGCCCTTCTGTCCACGAGTCATTAATGTTCTATACGTGTTACGAATAATTGGATCAGCTAATAAATGTGCTTCCTCAGGGTCTTCTTTTGCAATCTTTTTTATCCCTTTTAAGGATTGGTCTGTCTTTGCACGCTTCGTGTGATCTGTGATGATTTGACCATTCTCATATCGCAAATCATCGCCAATAATAACACCTACATGATCGAACTCCAATCCTTGGGCAGTATGGATACAGCCTGCTTCTCTCACTGAAGAGCTCTCAATGGCCCAGGTGTTTTCGATATTCCAACTCATTCCAAAATCATGTTCAGGAATGGCAATGTCATGATGATTTACGTCTTGCCGATTGTTCTTTGGCCATTCCCAACAATACCCTGCCATTACACGGGATTTATTGTTTCTTTTATTCAGACTTTCGATTTCCGCAAGCATTTCATTCGGGTCATCGTAAATCCGTATATCATAGTCCATTCCTAATTCATGCATATTCGCCGTATTTCGAATCTGCAACACATCATCTAACCAAGCAATGTAACCATCAGATCCATCACAACGGAATTGGGATGTTAGTTCATGCAAAATAATATCGGCATTGAATTGTTTTGCATATTTTTTTATTATCTCCACACTACCGATATCACTCAAAGTCACCTTTTGGTTTTCATCTATAAAAAATATAGTGAACCTAGAGCCTTTGATTAATTCCTTAACTTGATTTTCTCCTTTATTACGAAACATACCGGACTTTTCATTTAAACGATGCGCTTCATCTATGATTAGTACATCAAATTCATTATCTTCAACCTCTGTAAAACTACCGGAGCCCTTAAACAGATTATCAATATGAGTCTTTTTAAAATCTCCCTTTAACTTTGAAGAATATATGTTACGGGGCGCAGAGTTTTTTGTAACGTACATCGCGACGAGTCCTTGGTCAATTAGTTTTACTAGTAAGTTTATAGCCAATACAGATTTCCCTGTACCGGGCCCTCCTTGAACAATCATCACTTGCTTTGTATTTGTTTTTGCACTCTCCAGAGCAAGATAAAATGCTTCTTCATAGAATACTTTTTGTTCGTCAATCATTATAAATTCTTCATTGCCTTTCAACATATTATTTAATGAATCTTGCAATGATTTTGATGGCCGAATTCTTCCATTTTCTATTTGATATATTAGTTGGTTTTGATCCCCTAGTTTAATGAACTTTTTAATAAACGAACGAAGTTTCTCTATTTCACCCTTTGTAAATACAGGTGCCTTTTCAAGATGGTCATTATAATGCATATCTGTTAATGGATCATCTTCGACTTTTCTATAATTATGTAGATATGCACAGGGCCTTAATTGTATTTCTTGTTTTTGCACATTCTCGTTAAAATCTTCAATTAGTGCAGCATAAGACCAAGCTTGATAGGATGGATGTGTTATTTCACGATTCCCTTTTCCTATATATGTTTTTACGATTCCATCTCTTGTAGCTATTTTTTCAACACTTTCCCATTGCTTCAGTTCTACAATAACTACATGATCTTGAACTCCATCGTTTCCTGCAATAAGGAAGTCTACTCGTTTGGATGTATTGGGAATATTGAACTCAATTGCAACAGAAGCATCATTTGGAATGTCATCATCTTGCATAACATTAGACATTTTTTGCAAAGAATTTTCCCATGAACGTATCTCAGATTTAGACGTGCGACCAATTTTCTCCTGATAAGAATTGTATAATCGATCAATTAGAAGTTCATTTACTATATCACCCACGAATTGCTCTTTTGTCGACTCATATATAATCATAAACACACCAACTTTTATTTTTATAATAAATTTTACTAGTATTACAGAAAATAGCGCAGACGATGATTTCTTTTTCGTTTTTCTATTAGTTTCATATTACCATATATAAATAGGAACAATAGGAAAGCTCCTTATTTTAAGGTTCTCGACATTACCCAGTTATTGTAGGAAAATATTATTCATTAATAAGGTTAAACTTTAAACAATGATGTCTTCAGTTCCATTTCTTCATTTTTTCCCTATTATGGATATAATTATATTCGCTCAATAACTCATCAAAAACGTGCACAATGTATCTCCCTTTTGTAATAGTTATTCGTTCATTCAAAATTCCGTCCCTAAATAGTAAAAGCACCGTCCAAAGACAGTGCTAATTCATGGCCTAAATCGACCTATATAAGTTTTTTCTTTTTCCGTTTTCTCAGGAAAAGTCCACCAATGGCTACACCTGCCACTGGTACGGCAATTCCCGCAGTAACCATCATTTTCTTTTCATTTTCCTGATTCCTTAGTTCTTGTCCTTCTTGGAATAAAGAATCATATAATGCGATAGATTCTTCATTCAACTTAAATTCCTCGGGAATGACGTACTCTGAATTAGTGTGACCATTTTCAAAAGCCGTCTCTTTGATCTGAACAGCAACTTCATTTGATTCAAAGCCTTCTTTATGCCAATCCATTAGCTCTTGGTTATCGTAATCGCTTGTTTCTTGATAGTTCATATTGATAAAAGCGGATTGATGTCCTTCTACTAAGACTTCATCTTTTCGTTCGGACTTTCCTTCTTCATACCCCTGCTTATAGGAATCCACGAATCTGCTATCGAGAGAGGCAATCGCTAGTGATGATAAGGCGTATCCATCCTTATTTCCTAACTCCAAATGCTTATCATTTTCTTCCTTTGTTCGCTTTTCATAGCCTATTTTATAATGGGACTCAAATGCCTTTTTTACTGTTTCATCTTTGGATAAATCGGCGGGAACTGCTAATTTTGCTAGAGAGTAGCCAGAGTCACTCCCTAATTTCTCAGCGTTTTGTACTGTCTTTTCATAATCAAATGATTTTATGAATGCTGCTTTATAGGCATTATTCCAATCATCGGATTTAGAATCATTAGTTGGTGCTTCTTTATTCTCGCCTTTTCGAAGAGATGCTTTCCCATCATTTTCTCCTGAAGTAGTCCCATACACTATATCTTCCTCTTTAATTTTCTTGAGCCCTTCATTGTAACCTGCTTCATATCCTGAGACATACCCTTTTTTATAGCCTTCGTTGCCTATGTCAGTGATAGAATTATTGTTCGTTCTGCTATAACCATCTTCATACCCTTTTGATTGACCACTAGTTTTTCCTTCATCCACATCCGCTTGGCTATAGGTTGGTTCTGGTTTAGAAGTAGTTGTGGTTGCACTAGAACTAGAGCCACCTCCATTATGATAGTGATATTCACCTGTATTCAAACCCCATTTTGCGCAGTTTGTTCTACAGGTATGACCTCCACTACCATCTGTTCTACCTGGATGAGCCGATACATTGCTAGCAAAAAAGGATAAGGTGAACAGTATTAAACTAAAAGTTACAAATAATTTCTGCATTATTCTTCTCCTTGAAATAATATTTATTGTAGTACCTATGTCATCTTATATGTACTATACAAGTTTATCAATTTATTAATTCTGAATTAATAAATTACACACTTGTATATCGCTCTATATTTTTATAAAACCTCTCCTTCAATAAGCTGAAATTATTGAGTACTTATTTATAAATATAACCACTTCACCCACCTCTTCAACTCCACAGAATCTAAAACGGAAAGCCAAACATGCTATCATATAATTAACAGATTTTTAATCTAAACAAATGGAGATGATCCTCATGCCAATCTACAACAAACTTGTACGTGACAACATCCCAGAAATTATTGAAAAGTCTGGCAAGATATTTACAACTCACTTATTAAACGACGATGAATATATAACAGAAATCAATAACAAAATGGGCGAAGAATTAGCCGAGTACCTGGAAACAACGACGACTGCAGACGCGCTGGAAGAACTTGCGGATCTGTTGGAACTTATTCATGCCGCTACTGTATATCATGGCTCTACATTTGAAGAGCTTGAAGAAGTGAGAGTTGAGAAAGCAGTAAAACGTGGAGGATTCAATGAACGTATCTTTTTGCTAGAAGTAGAAGATGACTAAAGTTCATTTACTGGCGTCAAATTTAATTGATACAATCCGTTTGAGAGCCGCATGATGAAATTGAAGTGATATTTTTGGACCTAGGCAGAGCAGTAGGTCATTTTTGAAGAATCGGCTTCCTATGTCACGAAACAAGCGCCACTGACGCCGATTTAACGAACAAAAAGCTATTAATCGATATCCATCGAAGTATTTTATTGGAATGTGACCTAGGTGAGATCAAATATGTAGCGAACACGACAAAAGAGTTTTTGGAAACAATCGATAACAAATAAGAAAAGTGCCTAGCATTCATCCAGATTAAAATGGACAGATGCTAGACACTTTTTTCACTTTGATTCTATTCAATTGTTAATTCATCCCCCACCAGCTGTAGCAGCTAGCACCTGTACACTTCCCTGCTCAAACACTTCAGCCTCTAATCGCCTCACTAACCGTAAGCTTCTTCCCTTTAATCGTAGTTTCTTTCATCGCTTGCAAAACCAATAACCCCTTACCATTCAGCATATCAACATAAGTCAAACTATCCTCTATAGTAATCACACCAATATCATCCGCTGTCACTCCAGGAATCCTCGCAATCGTTCCAACAAAATCTACAGCCCGAAGCTTCTTCTTTTTTCCACCGTTGAAATGGAGCTTCATCGTATTATTGTTGCTGACTCCCCGACGACCAGCTAGGTTTTCCTCGGAAGCGTTTTTCCCAACAGCTACTTTCTGCTGCGCTGGTGCTTCCCTTACAGGTATCTCAAAGCCAATGTATGTTTCAATTGTTGAAAGGGCCTCCCTGTCAGTAGGCGTTGCAAACGTAATCGCCTTTCCTTTTTTACCCGCACGACCGGTTCTGCCTGTTCGGTGGACATAGCTCTCCTTTTCCATTGGAACGTCGTAGTTGATGACTAGTGAAATATGCTCTACATCGATTCCTCTTGCTGCCACATCGGTCGCTACGAGATAACGGAAATTGCCCAATTTGAATCCTTCCATAACCGCAAATCGATGTTCTTGTACGATTCCACCGTGAATTTTTTCACAGGAATAATTGGATTTCTTCAACTCTGCAAACACTGTGTCCACTTGTCTTTTTGTTTTGCAGAAGATAATGCAGCTAGCAGGTTTCTCAATAGCTAAAATGTTTTTTAGCAATGCCATTTTCCCTGCTTCTTTCACTTTAAACATGCTATGTTCAATCGCACTCGTAGTGACTGCTGTAGAAGCAATTTGGATATCTATGGGATTGCTCATATATTTACGGCAAAGTTCTTCAACAGTTGCAGGCCATGTAGCGGAAAAGACCATCGTCACTCTACTGGAAGGTAATTTCTCAATAATCGCTTCTACTTGGGCAGCAAAACCCATGCTTAGCATTTCATCTGCTTCATCTATAATTAAATATTTTACGTCATCTACATTGAACGTTTCCTTGTCAATATGGTCCCGCATACGCCCGGGTGTACCGACAACAATATGCGTTTTCCGTTCCAATTCTTCCTGCTGTTTTGCAAATGGTTCTTTACCGTACACCGCCACGGTTCTAATTCCTTTTACTCGCCCGATAGCTGCTACGTCTTCTTGCACTTGAACTGCAAGCTCCCGAGTAGGTGCCAGAATTAATGCTTGCGGATTCTGCCCCTCCCAGTCAATCATTTCACATAGAGGGATACCAAATGCCGCTGTCTTGCCACTGCCTGTATGAGATTTCACGATGAGATCTTGTTTGTCTAAGGCTCGTGGTATGACTTGACTTTGAACCTCTATCGGCGTTTCGTATTTCAATAAAGCTAGGGCTCTTGTGATTTCATTGCTTAACTGATAGTCTTTAAAACTTCTTTCACTCATGTGATTAGCCTCGTTTTTTTGTTAGTTGATGTTGATTTTTCTATACCCATAAGTATAGCCTATTCAGTAGCGCTTTTTTATAAAAATAAACGGGAGGCACTGCTACAATTGATTTCTGTGACCTAGCACCTGCATGGTTGTCCGTGTACCGTTCTTTTTTAGAATAGAGTGTTACTGATATCCATGAAATTATAAAAGTTATATACACTCCGAGCCCTAGTCAAATTAATATCTGTCAATGGATTGTTCTTTTAATTACTGGTATAATCCTCATAAGAAACACATATACTAACTATTACTTTTCGAAAAGAAGGTTGTGGTTGTATGTGTAAGAAGGAGGATGTCGATATGTCTATAAAAGAAATAGTGAAGCCTACTCCTGACTCTCAAAATAATCATGTGATGAATGCCTTAAAAGAGGTTAAATTGATACAAGAGGGAAAACTCCCTAAAAAATCAGCTAGAGATTTCTTAAAAGAATCTCGTCAACAATAAGTAATGAAGTCGAAATTTAGCACGATTACTACGCCAACTTTTGAATCACGGTATCATAAACTTCGAAAAAAATATCCGGAAATTGATGAAGATTTCGAGGCGTTCCTTAACGAGGTTGAACTCGTCGGCGATTTAGGTGAAGACATACCAAACGTTGTAAAAGACGAAAATACCGTGTACCTTTTGGACATATACTCGAAGTCATACCAAGAAGACATTTCAAAAAAGAAGATTTTAAATTTAATAAAAAATAATATTCCTGAAATAACTTTTAAAAGATTTCATTAACTGATTGTCCTTTATATTACTTTGAAAAAGGGTCCATATAGGACTCGTTTTCTTTATTCAGCCTACTTACAGGTACCACCTTATAAATAGGGTAATTATAATTCTGGCCAATAAATTGGTTCAATAGGCGTTTAGTTTAAACTTCCAGATCATCGAACACAAATGATGTCAGTGCATCCCGTGAAAATCGCCTCTTCAATTCATCCCCCACCAGCAGCCCCGGCGGCAGCACCCTGTGCAGCTTTCGCACAATCAATCGCTACAACGAGTGCCACGAGAAGTGGTTCCATTTCGTCATTCATAATTTCCAACTGATAGCTATCACCCCATGTGAACCACTTTTTGCTAACTGCTCCGATCAAATTGCCATGTTGGTGCACTTCGAAATCCATGTCCCACCAATTTCCACGTACTTCTATCCCCGCCGCGTCAATTGAATAGCGTGCTTTCAAAAAAGAAAATTCCTTTTTGATTGTCATCGTTTCTTGACCATGGACATCGACAAGAAAAGTTGGAAGGAAACTAAATGTTTTTTTCGTAATCATCGCCACTTCCTGCCTGGCCGCACTCATAATGGAAAACGTCTTTGGTATTTGCAAAAAGCTTCCCTCGACAAAATACACTTCGTTTTCCAGCTCATCCTTCACCGAAAACTTACCACTCAGGCTCAATACTTTTTGCTTAATATACAACTGTCTCATGCTAATCCCCCCATATCGAAAGACTATTTTCAGTCAATCCTTATATCTTTTATACGATACTGGCAAAGAAACGTTTCAAATTTGGAGGAGTTTCTTTTTTTAGCGCAGTATATGTAAAACCCCGCATCCCTCATGTCTCCCCTTTGCTAAAATCCAATTCAAACGGTTCTGGTTGACTACTTGCTGGCAAATCACTGCCCCTCGATTCCTCCAAATAGTTTTCAAAATTCGTCGCATTGAATAACGTAGAAGGACGTAAATACTTCTGCCAACGTGGATCACCGAGCCATTCCTTCGCTTTCGCATCAATGACTTTTTGGCAATCAACCACTGTATACCCTTCACGTAAACGTGCTGTTACTAATTGGACTGACGCCTTTGAATTCGCTTTAAATTGTTTGCTTGTTTTGTCATTCAAATAATCAATGACAGACACAACGTCGAGTTCATACTCGACAATATCTTTTTTACTACTCTCAGTCTCTTTGGTTATTGCTAGGGGCATTTCGCCTTCTGTAGTGGGAGCAATTTGCGCTTCCTCTTCAGCTGATTTTGCTATCGGCATAATTGCATGCTGCTCCTCTGTATGAAGTTGAAGTTTTTGATAATCAATTCGGTACCATTTCGTCTTGTCCATTTTCATCCGATTATACGAAGCAGTTGCAATAATAAATCCTTTAACTTCTAGTCTACGAATCGCTCGTTTAATCGTATCGACAGACCAAAATGGAAATTCATCGTTTTTCCACTCTTCATATGTTTTATAAACCCATTTATATCCATCCCGAATATTGTTCGAGATAAGCGAGCGAAAATGTAGTTGCTGGAGTACCATTGCCTCGTTCAACCCAACTTGCATTGCGAGCGATGGAAGCACTTGAAGTGGCGACTCTTGTATTAATAAATTCATAACAATTCCTCCTCTTTTTTGAATGCATCTTATCGAAGAAAGCACGATGTCTTTTGCCTAGACGAATGATGCTTTCACCCCCTATATAGAGTTTGCATTCAGAAAAGTGGACAGAGGGATTTTTTTCTTCACCTCGGTTACTCACACAACTCATTTAGAAACGTTAGTTAAAGAGTTACTACTATTGAAAACTTTATATAAGGTCATCAACGAACTTATACTTTTTTGACATTATCATAATATAAAAAATCCCTCACCAGTTACCTAGTAAGGGATTAAAGATTCCATTTTGTTATTACGCTACAAAAGAAAGTCGAGCATTTTTCGGGAAACGTGCGAGGGCTTGTTTGGCTTCTGTTTGATCAGTAAACTCGAAGATTCGGACAAATTTTTGTTCAAATACTGTGACTACCCACATAGTGCATTCTCCTTTTCGATTTCCATATTTGTTGTTATCTCTAGTGTACACCCATTTTGATTGGAAAAACGCTGTATGTGAATCATTTCACAAATCATTCAAATTCAAAGCGCTTACATATGAAGACTTTGTGGCATTGTTAGAAATATACTTTGCATCATGCGGCCGATGACTTTCCATACTGGGAAGGAAACCAACTTTTCAATCCTAAAAACACCCCTGAAATGATTTTCAGGGGTGTTAAATTGTATTAGATTTTGCTTACAATAATCTCATCATCTACAACATCGACATGAACTTTTTCAATATGCTCTTCCTCTAAAATAAGATCTGTTAATGGATCTTCAATTTTATCTTGAATGACTCTTCGCAGCGGTCGAGCACCGAAACGTTTGTCATAACCTAGTTTAACCAACGCCTGTTTTGCTTCTGCTGAAATCGTTATGTCAATATTATTTTCTTCAATGGCAGCTTGTAAATCTACTAACATCAAGTCAACAACTTCAAGTAGATTTTCTTCTGTTAGTTCATTGAATGTAATAATTGAATCGAAACGATTGAGGAATTCTGGTTTAAAATAGTTCCCCAATGTTTCCATCATCGTGACGGATTCATGTACAGTTTGATTGAATCCGACGCTCACTTTTTTGTCGCCTGTTCCCGCGTTACTTGTCATAATAATGACCGTATCTTTAAAGCTAACGGTGCGACCATGCGAATCCGTTAATCGCCCATCCTCCATAATTTGCAGGAACATATTTTGAACATCCGGATGTGCTTTTTCAATTTCATCTAACAGTAAAATTGAATATGGATTGCGACGAATTTGTTCTGTCAATTGACCAGCTTCCTCATGCCCTACATAGCCCGGAGGAGAACCGATAATTTTGGATACCGCGTGTTTTTCCATATATTCACTCATATCGAGGCGAATTAACGCATCACGCGAACCGAATAACTCTTCTGCAAGCACTTTCGTAATTTCTGTTTTTCCGACACCTGTTGGACCGACAAACAAGAATGATCCAATCGGGCGATCTTTCGCTTTGAGCCCTGCGCGGCTACGACGAATGGCCTTTGCAATTTTATCAACCGCTTCTGTTTGTCCAATGACTTTTTTACTAAGGCTCTCCGTGATGCCTTTCATCTTCGCTTGTTCTGCTGCTTGCAACTTTGTCACAGGAATCCCTGTTTTTTCTTCGACAATCAACTCAATGTCTGCAACAGACACTTCCCCATGTTCTACTTCATCACTTTGTTTTGCCTCTTCTAATTTTTTACGTAATTGAATTTCCTCATAACGTAAATTCGCTGCTTTTTCATAATTTTCTTGTTCCGCCTCCAGCTCTTTTTGCTGAATGACTTCATTGAGACGTACACCGATTGATTTAGAATCAGCCGACGTATGTGCAAGATTTAAACGCGCCCCGACTTCATCCATCAAATCAATCGCTTTGTCTGGTAAAAATCGGTCTTGGATATAACGTTGCGATAAAGTGACAAAAGCTTGCACTGCTTCATCCGTATAGTGAACACCGTGGAACTCTTCATAACGATTTTTAATGCCATTTAGGATTTGAATCGTATCTTCTGCAGACGGCTCTTTCACGATAATCGGTTGGAACCGACGTTCAAGAGCAGCGTCTTTTTCAATTTGACGGTATTCTTTCAACGTTGTTGCGCCAATAAGTTGTAAGCTCCCACGCGCTAAAGCTGGCTTTAGAATATTTCCTGCATCCATTTGTGAACCTTCTGCTTTTCCTGCACCAACAAGCAGGTGAATTTCATCGACGAATAAAATGACATCTTTCCGCGTCTGAAGTTCTTCAATCAATTGTTTCATCCGCTCTTCGAATTGTCCCCGAATACCTGTATTCGTAACTAGTGAAGCGACATCTAACAGATACACTTGTTTGTTCATCAATTTCACAGGTACATCGCCTTCGTGAATTTTCACAGCAAGCCCTTCGGCAATGGCTGTTTTTCCGACACCCGGCTCTCCGATTAACACCGGGTTATTTTTATTTCTTCGATTTAACGTTTCAATGACACGCTTTACTTCCTGATCACGTCCGATAACAGGATCAATTTGTCCATCCTTAGCCTCGTTTGAAAGATTTTTACCAAGTTGGTCTAACAAACCAGTACCTTGATTTTCTTTTGTCTGTCTTGTTTGTGTCCGCGCCTGTTGACTACCGTTCGCTTGGGAAAAATGCTGCGCATCGTTGCTGAATGGTGGCATTTTGCCAGTAGCCAATTGACTTTGGATTTCTTGAAAACATCCGTGACATAAGTTGACTTGCATTCCCTGATGATTCATCTGAAATCTTAAACTCATCGTTGCTTCATTCTGACCACAATGTTGACATTTCATATCTATTTCCTCCCTTTATATATCACAGTTCGACTTTGACTATATTTAACCTTTGATTGTAGTATATACTGACCTATTTTGACTTTCAAGTTACTTGCTCAATTTTCGATTGTAATTTGCCATTTATTTATAACTATAAAAAGGACTTCTCCAGTAAAGTGGTTTTCACCAATTTTTCGGAAAAGTCCCTTTTTATTTTTATATCCTCAGAACCTCTTTCACCCGCTTCACAAACAATTCTCTATCATAATCATGACACAATTGCCCCCCCAATTTTACTGGATCGCCAAAGAAAAAACGTTCATATAATGTCTCGCGCGTACCAAATGCACTCATCGTCAAATCCCATGCCAAACGAAAAATCTTCACTCTATCCTCTGCAGTATCGGCTTTCGATTGCAAATACTGGTCTAAATCTTCCCGAACACTGGACTGGAAGCTATTTTCTGTCGGAATGGACATGAGTCCACTGGCTCCTAGTTGCTGAATGATTTCTGTGAAGCGTGGATAGACACGCGGGAAGTAGTTAATAGCGATTTGGAGTGTTGTTCGATCAGGTCGCACCCATCCCCATTCGTCTAGCTCGGCTTCAACTTCAGATTTGATGACCAATGCCTTCATCGTTTCCAATGCAATGATAATTTCTGTTACCTTCTCTTGCACATGCTGGTATTCGCCGATATTAATGGTGTCGATGACGGATTGGACAACACCTAACACAAATTCTGTTTTTACAATTTGCCTAGAAACGACCTGATGCAGTGCAAACGGTTGAAACGAGCTACAAGTCATGAAGCTGTTCGCAACCGCAATATTGTCATAATAAAACACGCGCTTCCACGGTACAAGTACATTATCAAATACAACGATTGCATCCATTTCCTCGTAACGTGAACTTAATGGATAATTAAATATGGAGTTCCCCCCTACAAATGATTCTCGACAGACAAACTTGAGACCGGCACTGTTACTAGGAATTGCGAATGCGAAACCATTGGCCGCATCATTCACGCCACCTGTTGCAATAACGACGATTTCATCGGTAATGCCGCCCTGTGTTGCGAGTAAGCGAGCACCCTTGATGACGAGGCCGGCCTCATTTCGTTCGACCACTTTTGCAGCAATCGGCTCCCTATCCTCTTCGAAATAGAATTGCGTTCGATTGACTTGTGGATCGATGAACGTATGAGTCATGGATAGATCATTTTCACGCGCATACTCATAAAATTCCACAACATTTTCTGGAAAGCAGTTCTCTTTTCCTTTCAATAAATCCACAGACGAGGCCAACGCCATTATTACGGTATTCATATAATCAGGACTTCTGCCCATCATGCCGTTGTTAGACAGCGCCCACTGTTGGACCATCGCACGTCTTTTCACTAAATCCTCTACGGTCGTTGGTTGTAAATAGGACATACCTACTTGCTGCCCAGTTATCGGGGAGGAATACGTCATACTCATGGTTTCATGCTGTAAATCGTATAAGGCAGCCTGACTTTTCATGACTCCTTTGAAAGCAGGATGCTCAGAAATCTTACCTGTCACCGGTTGCCCATCTACCCAGACATTCGTGTGCAACTCATCGATTCGCTTGATGTAATCTTTACCCGTAATTACCGGCATATAGCCACTCCTAACGGTTGATTTATCTGCAGTTTCTACCTAATTCGCTAGTTTTATAGTATTAAGTTTTCTTATTGATTGTTACGAAATGGAATAGATTTATTGTCTATTCAACAAATTCTTCACAACATTGGTTATGACTCCAAAATATCCCGTTAATTTTACGAATGTGTAATGAACTTGTAATCGAACTGCTGTTGAATACACCTACTTAGTCCACTACTATTGGATATATAGTCATTGACGATTCAATGATTCATAGAAAAGGTGGCTAAAATACATAATGAAAAAAATAACATGTTCACTCATCTTAGCAGGCTCTTTAGCTTTCGGAATGGCAACGACTGATGCAGAAGCAAGTACACACAAAGTCCAATCCGGAGAATCATTGTGGATTATTTCAAAAGCAAACAATGTTTCCGTAGCAGATTTGATGAAATGGAATGACTTAAAGTCAGACGAAATTATGCCAAATCAAGTCTTGCAAACATCGACAAAGAATAGCAACTCAGCAAGTGTCAGCAAAAAAACGACTGTTGCTTCCCCAAAAGTTGTTGATCAAGCGATGAAGCTAATCGGGATACCTTACGTATTTGGTGGGACGACAGTTAAAGGGTTTGACTGTAGTGGATTTATACAATACGCTTACAAAAAATCCGGAAAAAGCATCTCACGCACCACGCTTAGCCAATTTGCACAAACGAAGAAAGTAACCGCTCCCAAGCCTGGTGATTTGGTCTTTTTCCAAAATACCTATCGTAAAGGCATTTCGCACGTCGGTATTTACATTGGCAATAATAAGTTCGTCCACGCTGGAGGCAAAAAATCGCAAGTCACAAGCTTAAGCAACAGCTATTGGAAATCGAAGTTTCATAGTTTTAAACGGTTGTAAACAGGATTCCTTTATCATTTGATTGAATGTGAACTGCCCCGTAAATGTTTGATATCAACTAACATTTACGGGGTGTTTTATATATATAAATATACAGTAGAAATTAAATTACAAGCGGTGGAACGCTATTTAACTGTAAATGAAAGCTACAAAACAAAATCATTACGGAAAGCATTGGCACAGCTAAATCTTTAGTCATTACCTGAGTGAAATTATTTGAAGCTCGAGGTGAAAATGCATAGTATTCTCCTTTGGATGGATTATATTTTACGAACTATAGATAAATAAATTGATGATGCTACACTTTGGAACAAATAAACAATAATCATATAATAAATAAATATTTCTGGTTTCATAACTTTTAAAATCGCAACTAAGGCAAAACCAATAAAAATCCCGGCAGATAGTATAGTGTAAGAAAGGGACTTAACTTTAAATATTAAAAATTGTCCCCTCTCATCTTGAGATTCGTTTTTACGTTCAAATCTTATTTTGTAAATTTCAGATATAAAAACGAGTAAAACTAAAAGCAATATTAACCCCGTAATTACTGACTCCATTATTAATCCTCCTTATAATTAAAGACTTCCATTATGGGTTTTTCAAGCGCATTTGCAATTTTAGCAGCCAAGATAAAAGATGGGTTATATTTATTTTTTTCTAGTGCAATTATTGTTTGTCGACTAACACCCACTTGGTCAGCCAATTGTTGCTGTGTCCACTTTTTTTCTGCCCTCCAGACGTTTATTTTGTTTTCAAGCATATTATCACTCCTTTTTTATTACAATCGGGATTACATGGAAATAAACGACTCATTTTTCAATCTCCTTAAATAATAATTAGATATTGCCCAAATTGTAATATATTTATTACTAAATGTAAAGAATTTATTACAAACAGAGCCTTTCGGCATTCATTTTTTGTAATAAATAACCATTTGTTCGCCGGAATTATATATTTTTAATGTTTTTTTGTTGCACAAAAATTACAAAAAGAAACTTAACTCAATATTCTAAATATAACATATTTTAGTCTGATATCAAGAATTATTGTAACATATTCCATACAATTAGTAAAGAATATATTACTATTTTGTTTTTCTGAAGGAAAAATGGTTACTAATTCGCAACTAAGACCTTAAATAAATCACATCTTGAAAAAAGAAAATTCAGACTATATTACACATATACTTTTAAGTAATTTGGAAGTGATGTAATAATACAGATGTTGTGAAACGTTACACCTTTACACAACAAAAAATGGGAGGTTTTTGTATGAAGCAGAAATTAGCAGCAACAGGATTGGCACTAGCTTTAGTATTTGTGGGGGGCGACATTCAGTTCTGCAACGGTTCAGTCGGCGCCTGTACTGGAAACGCAAGTAGATTTAAAACAAAATTTGCGTCAACTCAAACTAAATTTAAGTTGACTAACATAAATCAGTTGTACTACAATAAATGAGTAAACTATTTCACATTAATGGTTAACCAATTGAAGGAGGATTTCATACGATGCTCGAATCACGTTTCAAATTACAGATGATGATTACATCCGCCCTATTTGCGGCTATCATTGGGGTTTTGGCACAAGTCACAATTCCACTCCCCCTCGTTCCTATTACTGGACAAACTTTAGCAATTGGGCTTGCCGCAACGATATTAGGCGCACGATACGGGACTTTATCTATTGTCATTTATTTATGTATGGGTGCCATCGGACTACCAGTTTTCGCACAAATGACTGGGGGCTTAGGGATTCTTTTCGGTCCTACAGGCGGTTATTTAGTCGGGTTCATCCCCACTGCATTTATCATTGGCTATTATCTTGAGAAGACAAGCTTTACAATCAAAAATGCAATGATCGCAAACATCATCGGTATGTTTGTTGCTTTAGCATTTGGAACTGTTTGGTTAAAAGTGATTGCTAATCTGTCATGGGCTGCTGCATTTACGGGTGGATTCGCACCTTTTCTTATTACAGGAATACTAAAAGCAGCTTTGGCAGCATGGGCTGGTATTGCGGTTAGAAATCGATTGAAATCGACAAGTCTGCTGACAACGCATCGCGCACAAGCAAAATGACAAAAATAAGAAGCATCCTGCAATTCGGTTTGAACTGAGCCCCATTTAATGGACAGTTTAAAAAAACGACGTTTTATTCTATGCAGCTATGAGGTGACTTCGGTATTGTTCCGGAGTCATCTTTTTTAAATCCCATTGCTTACGTGTACAGTTGTAGTGTTCCATGTATTCATCTACCATTATTTTCAACTCTAAAAGATTGGATGCTTCCTTGTAGTCTACATCATCTTTAAAATGACCGAAAAATGATTCGATAGGTGCGTTATCCAGACAATTGCCCCTTCGGGACATCGACTGTGTAAACTGCATCTCTTTTACATGTCTCTGGTATTCTGGGTGCGTATAATGAAAACCTTGATCAGAGTGAATCATCGCCTCTGGGTGTACGTTACCTGCTAATGCATCGTTAAGTTTCCTTAAGGTTCGATAGACAATTCCCATACTTAAGCTGACTGAAAGATCATGCGCGACAATTTCCCGGCTTGCCACATCCTTCACGCAGGAAAGATATGCAGTTTGTCCAGTTTTCATTTGAAGATAAGTGATGTCGGTTACAAAAACTTTGCCGGGCTCATCTTGAGTGAATTGCCGATTCAAGAGGTTTGGCACCGTACGGTGTGCTTGGGTAGTCTTAGCTATATTTTTATAAGGATTCTTTCTTCGAATTTTGGCGAAGAGATTAAATTTACGCATTAAACGAAGAATCTTTTTATGATTCATGGGGGTCTCCAGTAATTCCTCTAATGCCATATAGAAGCCCCGATAGCCGATTTTCCCCTTGTATGCATCATAAATACATTTAAGTAACAGGTAATCTTGATAGTCATTTTCCTCGCGAATGGCATGACTCTCCGATTTTTCGTGCCATGCATAGTAACCACTTCGATGTACTTTTGCGACTCTGCACAGGTGAGCTGTGAATCTCTTTAATTGAAACTTACGAATCACTTCATTGATCACCTGATATTTTTCACTTGATGTTAGTATTATTTCTTCGCCTGCCTCTCTAGTTCCTCTAGCTTTTTTAACAGCTCGACCTCAGCTTCAAGATATTTAATACGTGCTTCAGCTTTTTCAAGTTTCTTCTCAGGAGATAATCCTTTAGTTGATGGACGTCCAGTACTTCCTTTTCCACGACGCTCCTCAAAAAATCCTACTTCGCCGTGGAGCTGATAGGTTCTTCTCCAACGACTAAGTGATTCTTTAGCTTTCTTCGTACCAATCATTTCTATGTCAAATCCATTTTCAATAAAAATTTGTGAAGGACCTTTACCGTTTTGATTCTCTTTGACAGCTAATAATTTAAATTCAGGATTGTATTGGATAGAGCGATCTGAAACTGAGTTCACATATGGATTAGCTTCTAATATTCTACGTTGGTGTTCATTGAAAATTATTTTACTCATTGAAAACACTCCTGTCAGGATAATTATTTTAAGTATACCTAGGTTTTAAGACAGAAAAAAACCCAAATGGGGTCACTTTTTTAAAAGTGTCTACCATTTGGGGTTCAGTTCAGTTCTGACTCACAGGATGCTTCTTATTTTATATTTTACTCATTAGCTGGATATTGTTTCTGCAAAAACGCAACTGACTGGGTAATTAATTCCTTGAGTACTTCTGGATCGATATCATCTACTTTGTTAATATAGACACAGGCTTTTCCAGTTGTATGCTTGCCAAATTTAGCAAGCAGCGCTTCACGTTCAGTATCTCCCGGAGCAAAATACAGACTAATTTTAGCTTTACGCGGAGAGAAACCAACTAGCGGTGCATCTCCTTCATGGCCCGTTTGATAGATATAATGATAGGAGCCAAATCCAATTATACTTGGACCCCACATTTTCGCTTCAAATCCTGTTACTTCATTAAATAATTTGAGCAATCTATAAGCATCTTCACGTTTTTTAGGGCTATCTACTTGTTCAATAAATTCGATAACATCATTATCCGTTTCCTTCGTTTTTTGTTCATACATACTTTTCTCCTCCTTAACTGACTCGCATTTTGGGGTTAACGGAGAACGATGCTAGTGCCGTGGTGCAAAAAGGATAACTGAAACACCTACTAGACAAATGGCAGCACCTATCCAATCGTAGACATCAGGTGCTTTCTTATCGATTCCCCATCCCCACAACACCGCAAGGACAATAAAGACCCCTCCATAGGCTGCATATACTCTACCAAATGAAGGAAACGCTTGAAAAGTAGCGACGACGCCATATAACGCTAGGGTTAGACCGCCAATTAGCCCCCAATAGTACGGCTTCCCTTCTCGTAACCAAAGCCATATCAGATAACCACCGCCTATTTCAGCCAATCCAGCGACTATAAACAAGATGACTGCAACAACCAATTCTTTCACTCCCAAATTCATTCACATGCTGTTAGCTATTTCGAGAGGTTGATTATTGTAGTCCTTCAAATAACAATACTCTTGCTGGTGATGCATCCGTACCAGTTAATTTCAAAGGTGCTGCAACCATGAAGTAGTCACCTTGTTCAACTTCTTTTAAACGAAGTCCTTCTATTATAATGATATTATTAGCAAATAGTGTTTTATGAGTTGGATGACCTTCTTGACTTCTTTCAATGCCAAGCGTATCTATTCCAGTTCCTCGAACACCTATCTCCGAAAGATATTCTGCTCCATCAAGTGCAAGATAAATAAAATCAAAATCAAAGGCTTCCTCAAAAGAGTTTTTTGTTTTAAAGAATAGGAAATCATCTTTGTTAATCTCAAACTTCTCTAAATCCGCTTTTGAGATACCGTCTTCCACATCTGTTAAATCAAGCACTTTACACTGGCCCACAAGACTTTCCATTGGAATGGTCTCAAATGTTTCTCCGTCTACAACCATGTGAAGTGGCGCATCAATATGCGTTCCTGTATGGACATCCAACTCCATACGCGTTTCAGTTACATATCCATTTGTCACCCGATTAAATTTCGGTTGCTTCTCCGCTTTATCTTTATAAACTGTCATACCTTCATAAATCGTTCCTGTCACATCATACATTTTCATAGTAATAACCGCCTTTTTTTTAGTATTTGCCTATAAACCATCTTATCACAAATAACCGTATAGGTTTACTCCCTATATGTAATAAATTTTCAGACTTACATTAATCGAACGCAGTTGGTATACTGTAAACTATTGTGATTATCATTCAGCGCATAAGAACATACTGTATGGAAAGTAGGAGAGAATGGAATATGAATTATGAAAATCCCTCGGAAGGATTTGCTAGGAAAGATAGTTTACATGATTTCCAAGAGGAACGGATTATGCCCAATATGACCTTTGTGTTATTTGGAGCAACTGGAGATTTAGCAAAACGAAAGCTATTTCCTGCATTATATAATTTATTTCTCGATGGCAAAATACCGGACGCTATCTCAATCATTGGTCTAGGTAGAACCCCTTATCTACATGATGATTTCCAATCTGTGGTGAAAAATGCACTTCAGGAATATTCTAGAAGACCTATTCAGACGTCTAGTGTGCAAGATTTTCTAAACCACTTTCAGTACTGCATATTCGATGCAACAAGCGAAGAATCTTATCAGAACTTACATGAACTTATTCAACGTAGGGAAGCTGAATTAGATATACCCGAAAACCGACTTTTCTATTTGTCTGTTGCCCCTCAGTTGGTCGAAGGAATAGCGGCTAATCTTAGTGCTAGCGGCATCAGTCAAACAAAGGGCTGGAAGCGACTCATTGTTGAAAAACCGTTTGGCAGTGACTTGAAATCGGCACAGCACTTAAATAAGTGTTTGAGTATAGCCTTTCATGAGGATGAGGTTTACCGAATCGATCACTATCTTGGAAAACCAATGGTCCAAAACCTTGAGTCATTGGTATTTGCCAATCCGGCGCTCGGTTTATTATTGGATCATACACAAATTGCGAATGTTCAAATCACAGCAAGCGAAACGGTTGGCGTGGAATCTCGAGCTGCCTATTACGATCAAGCTGGCGCCATTCGAGATATGGTTCAGAATCATCTTCTGCAATTAGTCATGATGACAGCACTCAATCTACCAGAGAAATTAACACCCAAAGAAATTGAAAATAAAAAAATTGAAGTAATCACTTCCCTGCGCCCTATCCAAAAAGAAACAGCCTATCAGGATATCGTTCGTGGCCAGTATACGGCTGGTGAAGTTCTAGGTACACCGGTAGTTGGTTATACCGAGGAGCCGGGTGTGGATATATCTTCAATGAATGATACGTATGTTGCAGCACGTTTATATATAGATAATCCCTCATGGAATGGGATTCCTTTTTATATTCGCACTGGGAAAAGGACCAATGAGAAATCGACTCGTATTGTTTTGGAGTTCAAGAGTAAGGTAGATGATGCAAATAGACTTTCAACCGAAGGCATCACCCCGAATTTATTAATAGTGGAAATTGGTCCAAAAGAGAATATATCGTTGCGGGTGAATATGAAAGATCCTTCTACGAACCGATTTACCCCTACCTCCATTAACTTTTCAACTACAGTGGAACATCAACCAGAGGCTTATGAATTACTACTATTCGATGCAATGATTGGAAATGCAACCTTCTTTGCCCACTGGAGGGAAGTTGAATTATCATGGAAGTGGATCCAACCAATCATGGAAGCATTTCAGGAAAACCGGTTGCCTTTACATAGTTACCCTGCCGGTTCGATAGGTCCTGATGCAGCCAACCAACTTTTGCAAGTGGATCAATTTAATTGGTGGTAAGTGATTATAGCAACGTTCAATAGAGAGAGACAGTTTTATTAACATGAAGGAAAGAGGAATCATCATGAGTACACAGCAAATGGGTGTTATCGGTTTAGGCGTGATGGGGATGAACCTAGCCCTAAACATTGAAAGTAAAGGCTACTCTGTAGCGGTCTATGATTACTGGACAGATCGCACGGATGCGTTTTCTAGTAAAGAAGCAAAAGATAAACATATTCTTGGGGCAAAAAGCATTGAAGAGTTTGTCTCTTCGTTAGAAGTGCCACGTAAGATTTTATTAATGGTGAAGGCTGGAGAAACAACAGATGCAGTCATCCAGTCCCTAGTCCCTCATCTTCAACAAGGTGATATTGTGATTGATGGCGGAAATACATTCTTTGAAGATACGAATAGACGTGCAGCTACCTTGAAAGAATCCGGCCTACATTTCATCGGTGCAGGTGTTTCCGGTGGAGAAGAAGGTGCTCGTAATGGTCCTTCAATTATGCCTGGTGGAGCAAAAGAAGCTTACGAACAAGTGAAGCCTATTCTTGATGCGATTTCTGCAAAAGTCGATGGTACCCCTTGTAGCGCCCATATGGGACCTGATGGTGCAGGCCATTATGTAAAAATGGTCCACAACGGCATTGAATATGGTGATATGCAACTTATTTCCGAAGCTTATTTCATTATGAAACATACCCTTGGCCTTGAGGCACAAGATTTGCATGACGTTTTCTCTGAGTGGAACAAAGGTGAACTCGATAGCTATCTCATTGAAGTCACGGCAGATATTTTCACAAAGATGGATGAGGACACTGGCAAACCACTTATTGACCTCATTTTAGACGTTGCTGGTCAAAAAGGAACTGGGAAATGGACGAGTCAAAATGCGCTAGACTTAGGGGTTTCGCTCCCAATCGTCACAGAATCTGTATTTGCTCGATTTATTTCTTCCGTTAAAGAAGAACGAGTTGCGGCAAGTACCCTTCTGAAAGGACCTGCACCCCAAAAGTATGCAGGCAATCCTAGCGATTTGATTGAAGCGATTCGTAAAGCTTTATATATGAGTAAAATTTGTTCTTATGCGCAAGGTTTTGCGCAAATGCGTGCAGCATCTAAAGAGTATGGATGGAATATCCCTTACGGAGATGTCGCGATGATTTTCCGAGGAGGTTGCATCATTCGTGCGCAATTCTTACAAAATATTAAAGAAGCGTTTGACGCGAATAACGACTTGCCTAACCTATTAGTCGATCCATACTTCCAAGAAATCGTCGGCGAATATCAGCATTCGCTTCGTGAAGTATTGGCCGTCGCCATGAAACAAGGCATTCCGGTACCTGCATTATCAAGCGCATTGGCTTACTATGATAGTTATCGAACGGCAACATTGCCAGCAAACCTTATCCAGGCACAACGCGACTATTTTGGAGCACATACCTATGAACGTGTAGACAAAGATGGCCATTTCCATACTGAATGGGCAAAAAACTAAGTAAGAACAAAAGCGCTAAAGCTCCACTGTCCACGTCCCAAGTGTAAATAATTCACTTGGGATTTTTCTTCGCCCTTCGCATGGTTCCACCACAAAAAGTATATTCTTGGATTTCCCTAGAAAACCCGACTACCTTTTTAGCGAACTCAGCTACCTTTCGGACAAACTGGACTACGTATTTCGAAAACTCGACTACCTCGAATGCCTTTTAGTTTAGACGTGAAGGTTCCAACTTATCCAAAGTTCAAAAATTGTATAATTTCCTAGACAATAAAAAAAACAGGAGCCATATCGGCTCCTGTTTTTTTTATTTTTCAATTGTAACTATATGTTCTTCTTTTAATGTAACTTGACCTGATTTATTCAAAACAACTGATTCACCTTCAAATAGATTCGTGAAGATGATTGGTGTTATGATCGAAGTCGCGTGCTCTTGAATATAATCAATATCAACTTTTAGTAATGGTTGTCCTTTTTCAACACGATCGCCTTGTGTGACCAACGCTTCAAAGCCTTCACCTGCTAGTTTAACCGTATCAATCCCCACATGAATCAAAATTTCTCGTCCTGAATCGGATTGAATGCCTACTGCATGTTTTGTCGGGAAGAGTGTGACGATTGTTCCGTTTACTGGTGACACAATAACTCCATCTGATGGAACAACTGCAAATCCATCACCCATCATTTTCCCTGCAAATACCGGATCAGGTACTTCTGACAGTGGTATTATTTCACCTTGCATCGGTGACACGAAATCGTCTGGTTGACCATTTGAAGCAACAGCTTTAACAGGTTGCTTAACTTCTTCTGTACGCGGTCGTTTACCGCTGACGACATCTTGTATTTGTCCTTTAATAATTTCAGAGCGTGGGCCGAAAATGGCTTGAATATTATTCCCCACTTCAAGTACACCCGCTGCACCTAGTTTTTTCAATTCCTTTTTATCGACGTTCTTCACGTCTTTCACAGATACGCGAAGTCTTGTGATACATGCATCCAAATGGGTAATATTTTCTTGTCCACCCATTGCTTCGAGAATGTTATATGGAAGATCCGTGTTCCCTTTCGAACTCATCTCTACCTCATCCGTACTCTCGTCTGTTTCTCGTCCTGGTGTCATTAGATTAAACTTGCTAATCATAAAGCGGAACAAGACGTAATAGATCACTGCAAAGACAAGACCTACTAGAATGACAAGCCACCATGCTTCCTTACCTGGTAAAATACCAAACAGGAAGAAGTCAATTGCCCCACCCGAGAAGGTGTAGCCGACGTGAACTTGAAGGAAAGTAATGATTACGAATGATAAACCATCCAAGATAGCATGGATTAAGAACAGAATTGGTGATAAGAACAAGAATGAGAACTCAAGTGGTTCCGTAATTCCTGTTAAGAATGAAGTTAACGCACCTGATGCTAATAAACCTGCAACGAGCTTTTTCTTTTCAGGTCGTGCAGCATGATACATCGCAAGTGCTGCCGCTGGTAAACCAAACATCATAATCGGGAATTCTCCACCCATGAAGTTACCAGCTGTAAGTTGGACACCATCTTTTAATTGTGCGAAGAAGATTGTCATATCTCCGCGAACTACTGCACCAGCAGTCGTTGTATACGAACCAAACTCATACCAGAACGGTGCATGAAAAATATGGTGCAATCCAAACGGAATAAGCAAACGTTTGATAAATCCAAAGAAGAATACCGCGATATATGTACCTTCTTCAAGTAACCAAAGGGATGCCGTATTCATGCCTGTTTGCACGGGTGGCCAAATAATTAATAATAATAAGCCTGCTACAAAAGCTGCACCAGCCGTCGCAATTGGCACGAAACGTTTCCCTGCAAAGAAACCGAGGAATGAAGGCATTTCAATAGCATGGAATTTATTGTAACAAAAAGCTGCTATTAGACCGACAATGATCCCACCAAATACCCCCGTTTGCAATGTTGGAATTCCAAACACCATTGCATAGCTAGGATCACCAGCCACCATCTCTGGAGTAATGCCTAACCAAGAACTCATCACTTGATTCAACACTAAGTAACCGACAAGAGCTGCAAGTGCTGCCGCACCATCTTTCGCTAACCCAATCGCAACACCGATAGCAAAGATCAATGGTAAGTTACCAAAAATGATTCCACCAGCATCCTCCATCACTTTAGCTGTATGCTGAATCCAATCTGCCGACAAAAACGGCAAATAGTTAAGCATTGTTTCTTGCTGAGCAGCATTACCAAAACCAAGCAGTAAACCTGCAGCTGGCAATAGTGCTACAGGTAACATCAAAGCTTGACCTACTTTTTGTAACACGCCAAAAACTTTTTTAAACATACTTATACCTCCTCTTTTTAGTTATGAAGTCATCGGATTTTAGTGCAACAAAAAAGGCATGAGAAAAGACAATTGAGACTAGCCTACAAGAGTTCCCTCTTGTAACCGTCATCAATCATCTTTGTACTCATGCCTGATCGTATCAGTAACACGTATGCAGATAATAGGTTATTCAATTCTGTGCTTTCTTACAAATCCAATGACTTTATGAAATTATCGTAGCATAGTTACTTTTATTTTACAAACGTATTCTAATTATTGTTCTACTTTCGCTTGAATCCGCTGTAAATGAAGTGTTAAATAAACAGCTTCGGCTTCATAGATTTCCTTTTGTAGGCTCTGCTGCATGACCTTAATCAGCTTCCAGGCCAAATTGTAGCAGACTGGATACTCCGATTTTAACAATAGCGTGATTTTTTTCGGTTCCGCAACTCGCTCTCCACGTACAACCCGCTCAATTGTAAAATGAAGATGTCGAATAAGCCGCATATAATCGATACTATTTTTATCAATGTCGACAGCCAATTGCTCTTCAATCATGTCGACAAGCTGAACAATCAACTCAGAGTGGCGCGTTACATCACGAACATTTTTGTTCACAAGGGCACTGTGAATATGTAAGGCGATGAAACCAATTTCTCCCTCTGGAAGCGCGACCATCAGCTGTTTATTGACCATTGCTGTCACTTCTGCTGCAATTTTATATTCATTCGGATAAAGTGCTTTCGTTTCCAATAAAAACGGATTTCGAATCGCCATGCCACGTCTCATTCGATTAACGGCAAAGACTAAATGGTCTGTCAACGCAACATGAATATGCTCATTCAATGGTTGATTCGCTTCTGCTTGAATCATTTCAACCGCAGAAATAAGCACTTTCAACGTCTTTTCATCAAGAGTGGTGAGTAATTGTTTGTATTGCTCTTGTTCCTCAGGATCATTCAATACAAATAATTTCTCGATTTTTTCTTGTTGAATAAATTCCCCTGCATTCGCACCAAATCCGATACCACGCCCAATTAAAATCACCTCATTGCCACTATTATCTGTAGCAATCAACACATTATTATTCAAAGTTTTTTGAATTACGTAATTTTCCATCCATCTATCCCCATTACTTTTTCTTGACTCCATTCTAGCACTAATCCTTAACAAAGAGGTATATAAAAATGATTACAAAATTCATTCGTCTATATTGTTTTGCTCTTCCAAATAGATAGCCGCAAATGTTTTTGCGATGACTTGCATCGCTGGTTCATGAAAATCAAATTTTTCATGATGATGAGGAAAAACTTTTTCGGCGGCCGCTAGTTTGGCACCGACAAAAAAGTAAGCTCCAGGAAGTTTTTGTAGATAATAAGAAAAATCCTCGACAGGCATAATGGGTTCGGTTTCGATGACGGCTTGCTCTCCGACTACATGTGCAGCAGCACCTCTTACGACATCCATTTGGGCGGCATGGTTCCAAAGCGCATCATAGCCAGACTCAATATGGACGTCTACTTCACAGCCTAGACCACACCCGATGGATTGCGCCAAGTCGCGAAGGCGGTTACTTGCCAGTACGCGTATATTTTCATCGAAAACACGAATCGTTCCTTCTAAAACAGCCTGCTCCGGTATAACGTTATCTGCATCGCCCGCATGAAACTTTCCAATGGTAATGACAAGCTCTTTTAGTGGATCTGCATTTCGACTAACAATCGATTGCAGTGCGACCATAATATGGCTTGCGGCTAAAATAGGATCTGCTCCATTATGCGGCTCTGCTCCATGTGTTCCAGAACCTTTGACTATGATTTTTATCGTGTCTTCTCCTGCTTGTAAATAACCATCACGTACAAAGACTTTGTCAGCATCCATCGTAGATTGCAGATGCGCACCATAGATTGCATCAACCCCGTCAAGACAACCGTCTGCCATCATCGCTCTCGCTCCACCTGGCGGTAATTCTTCTCCGAATTGGTGAATCAAAATAATATCTCCAGACAACTGATCCTTGACGGCATTCATTGCTTTTGCAAAGCCAAGTAAAGCAGCTGTATGACCATCATGCCCACAAGCGTGCATGACTCCCGCTATGGTCGATGAATAAGGCACATCCTTCGAGTCTTCAATGGGTAATGCATCGAAATCTGCTCGAAATGCGATTGTTTTTCCCGGTTTGCCACCTCGAATTCTCCCAATGACTCCTCTACCTCCAACACCTTGTCTCACCTCAATACCTAAATCATTTAAGTAAGCAGCAATATAAGCAGGGGTTTCAATCTCTTGATGAGACAATTCCGGGTGCATATGCAAATGGCGCCGTACTCGAATCATTTCTTCCATACCTGCAGTTATTTCCTCAAAAATAGCGTCTCTCACTCGTACAATCCCCTTCCTAATTAGCATTTCCAATGGACTAAACTCGCATATCGATAGCTTTATTTGTATGTAATCATAGTAACACTAGTAACGACAATCATCATATAAAAAATCATACTCCCTAGTTAGACGCTAATATTCTCATCATTTCACCCTCAAAAAAACCTATCATAATCCGCATTTAAATACCTATACACGCATGAATATTCATGCTATACTCTTCATCATCCCCTCTACAATGAGGTTTCTAATTATAAAATTACTTTTTTTATTGTCAATCTTCTGAAAATATAGTATAGTTTTATTTAATTTCAAATAGCTATTCACATTTGAATAGAATCGTTTGGGAGGAGGAGTCGAATGACAGGATTTTTCTTACATCCAAATTCAAAAGAAGAAATTATTGACTCGTATGAGGAAGATATTATTGTTACGAACCATGCTGGTTTTATCGTAAAGGCCTCTCAAATTAGCGGCCGCCATTATGGAATTCAAGCTGAAGAGCTCCTCGGGAAATCTGTTTATGATTTGGAACAAAGGGGTATCTTCTCTCCGGCGATTACTCCACTTGTTCTTAAACAAAAAAAGAAGATGGTCGTCATACAAACAACTACAACAGGTCAAAAAGTACTCATTACAGGAATGCCTTTTTTTAATGAAGTAGGAGAAGTTGAGTTTGTCCTTAGTTATTCATACGAAGTTTCGGAGCTTCTTGTTATCCATGAATATATGAAGGAGCTCGAACAGGAAATGTTACTCACAAAAGAGGAACTTTCACTGCTTCGCAAAGAACATCTGACAATCGACGGGCTAACAATTGAAAATAGATCGACTCGTATTGCATTTGAAACAGCCCGTAATGCAGCACCCCATGACGTTTCCGTCATCCTCTACGGAGAGCAAGGAACCGGAAAATCCACACTGGCTAAAGTCATTCATAATGAAAGTACTCGAAAAAATGGACCTTTCATCGAGATTGACTGTGAAACAATACCTGAAGCGATGTTTGAACGGGAATTATTTGGCGGTGGCTTTGAACAAAAAGAAACAGGTCTATTAGCGTTAGCGTACGGGGGCACCCTTTATGTAAAAGGGATTGATCAGCTTTCGATTCATCTACAGGGAAAACTTTCAAAAATATTAAAAGAACGTACATACACACCCATTGGTGCAGAAGCGGCTCTTCCACTTAACGTTAGATTGATCAGCTCTTCTGAAACCATATTGACAGAGGCAGTTTCTAAAAATGAATTCCATAAAGATTTGTATTACATGCTCCATATCGTTCCGATTCATTTAAAACCACTACGAGATCGTAAGGGAGATATAAGTGCCCTTATCAGTAGTTATTTGAGCCAATTTTCAATGAAATATCAGACGGTGAAGGAGCTTTCAGATGATGTATTTAACCAACTACTTCATCTCGAATGGTTTGGAAATCATAACGAGCTTATTAATGTGATAGAACGACTGGTTGTTCAAAGCCCTTCTACTCTCATTACAGCTAAAGATCTTCCACCAGAATACCGAAAAGAGACAGACGAAGACTTATCAATGATCCATCTACAAGGTCGGACACTACCTAGTATTTTAGAAAATGTAGAGATGAAGGTACTACGTGATGCGCAAACACGCTATCGTACAACAACTGAAATTGCTAAGTATCTGGGCATCAGCCAACCTTCTGTCGTGCGTAAATTAAAAAAATATACTGATTTTGAATAGGAGGATTTAGCGTGCAACAACATGTAGAGAAAAAACAAGATTGGGTTCATATGGTGAACAATATCGGGAATTTTCTTGCACCAAGCATGGCAAAAGATCATCCAAACTTACCTGTTGTCAAAGCAGAGGGCTGTTATTACTACGGAGTTGATGGCAAACAATACTTAGACTTCACATCTGGTATTGCTGTCGAAAACGTGGGGCATCGGCATCCAAAAGTCGTTCAAGCGATAAAAGATAGTGCAGATCATCTAATACATGGTCCTTCTGGTGTCATTATTTACGAGTCCATTTTAAAATTAGCGGCTGAGCTGCAAACCATTTTGCCTCATAAGCTCGACAATTTCTTTTTTGCTAATAGCGGGACTGAAGCGATTGAGGGAGCTTTAAAGCTTGCAAAATATACAACAAAGCGTCCTTATGTCGTTTCGTTTACGGGTTGTTTCCACGGACGCTCCATTGGCGCACTAAGTGTGACGACATCAAAAAGTAAATACCGGAAACATTTGCAGCCCTCATGGTTAGCCTATCAGTTGCCCTATGCTTTACCAGAGTATCTTCCAGCAGGTGCAGATCCAGAAATTTTCTTCCCTGAAAAACTTGAACAGGATGTCAAAAAACTCTTTAATCACCAAGTTGACCCCGAAGAAGTGGCCTGTATGATTATTGAACCCGTTCTCGGTGAAGGTGGTTACATCATTCCACCAAAGGCGTGGTTAAAAAAGATTCGTGAAATTTGTGATCGCCATGGGATTCTTCTCATTTTCGATGAAGTTCAAACAGGGTTCGGTCGTACAGGTAATTGGTTTGCTGCACAAACATTCGATGTGAAACCTGATATTATGGCAATTGCAAAAGGCATTGCTGCTGGACTTCCCTTAAGTGCAACTGTTGCCTCGAAAGAGCTAATGGATCAGTGGCCACTTGGCTCACACGGCACAACATTCGGCGGGAATCCAATTGCCTGTTCTGCCGCCCTAGCTTCACTTGAAGTGATGAAAGAAGAAAAGCTATTGGAAAATGCAACAACTGTAGGTGCATATGCAATGGAACAATTACTACTCATGAAACAGCGTCACCCTATTATTCGAGATGTGAGAGGCGTCGGTCTGATGATTGGCATAGAGCTTGGCAATCCTGAAACAGGAGAAGCTGATGGTGAAGCCGTCATGACCGTACTCGATGGCTGTCTGCAAAAAGGCGTACTGTTCTACTTATGCGGTAATTCCGGTGAAGTCATCCGAATGATTCCACCGCTAACGATAACGAAAGATCAAATTGATGTTGGGTTGGCTATGTTAGATGAAGTGCTTACCGAGTTTGGCAAATAACAAATTAGAAATGGAGAGATTTATGATGAAAAAATGGTCAGGAATTGCAATCCTCTTTGTCCTTGTGATGAGTGTACTTGCAGCATGTGGAGCAACAGGAAAAGATGGAAACGAAAAATCGGGTTCTTCAGATACAAAGACACTAAAAATAGCTACTTCTGCTGATTACCCACCTTTTGAATATGTCGATACAGCTGTCAGCGATGAAATCATCGGTTTTGACATTGATTTAGCTACGATGATTGCCAAAGAGCTTGGCTATGAGCTAGAGATTGAAGATATGGATTTTAATGGTTTGATCCCTGCTCTCCAAGCGAAGAGCATCGACTTTGTCATTGCAGGTATGGACGGTAATAACGAAGAACGTAAAAAAGTTATTGATTTCTCAGAGCCATATTTTACTGCTACAAACTTAGTCATCACGATGAAAGATAAAAACATTGCGTCTGCCGATGATTTAAACGGTAAAACAATAGGTGCGCAAACGGCTTCTGTTCAGGAAAAAGGTGCAAAATCACTAGAAGAACAATATGGTTATACGGTTGAAAGCCGGGACCGCGTTCCAGATTTATTCCAAGAGATTCGTTCTGGACATCTTGACGCAATTGTAGTGGCGGATGTTGTAGCAAATGGGTATATCGAAGCAAATCCAGACCTTGCTAGCTTTGAATTACCAGAAGAACATAAGTTGGGCTTGTCTATTGCTTTCCAAAAAGACAGTGCTTTAACGGCTGAATTCGACCGTGTTTTAAAAGAGCTACAAGACCAAGGAGAAGTCGATAAATTAGTTGTCAAATGGTTTAGTAACTAATTCATTCGAGAAAGAGAGGGGTATAACCTATGAATTTAGACTTTACCCAAATTATTCCCTCGATACCTTATATTTTACAAGGTATCGGGGTCACCTTAAAAATTGTTGGCCTAGCCGCACTTATTGGCTTTGCCATCGGAATTCTACTGGCATTATGTAAAATTGGACGGATTAAATCATTAACCTGGTTCGCTGATATTTATACGTCAGTCTTCCGTGGAACACCTTTGATTCTCCAACTTCTATTAATTTACTATGGTACCCCACAGCTGTTTGATATTAAAGTCAGCGCCTATACCGCAGCTGTTTTAGCCTTCGGTTTCAATTCAGGGGCCTATATTTCGGAAATTATTCGGGCAGGTATTTTAGCAGTTGATCGAGGTCAGCTCGAGGCTTCTATGGCACTTGGAGTCCCCTATAAAAATATGATGAAGGATATCGTTTTACCACAAGCATTAAAAAATATTTTACCGGCTTTAATGAATGAATTCATCACACTGACGAAAGAATCTGCTATTGTGACAGTGATTGGTGTCACAGATATTATGAGGAGATCGTATATCGTCGGTGGCAACACTTATCGCTATTTTGAATCGCTTATCTTTGCGGGTGTTATTTATTATGTCATGGTGATGGTACTGACACTACTCGGCAAAGCGATTGAAAGGAGGATGAGAAGAAGTGATTAAAATCCAAGACCTTCGCAAAAGCTTCGGGAAAAATGATGTATTAAAAGGCATTACAACGACGATTGAAAAAGGTGAAATCATTGCAATCATTGGACCTTCTGGCTCTGGTAAATCTACTTTTCTTCGCTGTATTAATTTATTAGAAAAACCTACTAGTGGGCAGATTTGGGTCAACGACGATGAAGTAACAAATCCTAAAACTAATATTATGAAGGTCAGACAACAAGTCGGCATGGTGTTTCAACAGTTCAATCTATTCCCACATAAAACGGTGCTTGAAAACATCACGTATGCACCGATGATGGTAAAGTCCATGTCTAAAAGTGACGCAGAAAAGCAAGGACGGGAATTACTGCAAAAGGTTGGGCTGTTGGATAAAGAGCATGAGCATCCTGTCCGATTATCTGGCGGGCAAAAGCAACGTGTCGCTATTGCTCGAGCGTTAGCAATGTCTCCAGAAATGATGTTATTCGACGAACCAACGTCTGCTCTCGACCCAGAAATGGTCAAAGAAGTACTCGAAGTCATTAAGTCCTTAGCACTCACAGGTATGACGATGGCGATTGTGACGCATGAAATGGGCTTTGCGAGAGAAGTAGCGGATCGCGTGTTATTTTTAGACGATGGTCAACTCGTTGAAGACGCCCCGCCTGCCGAGTTCTTCTCATCCCCAAAAAGTAAACGAGCGCAGGACTTTTTAGAGAAAATTTTGTGAGTCTTTATTAGAGACTATCTGCAATGGTTTGGTTCTTGTAAATAACAATAGAAAAGCAGCTTGTTCATCTCCACTTGGAGTAACAAGCTGCTTTTCCTTATCTTGTGACTATGTTCTGAATTTCTGTTCCATCCAGTGTTTCCTTCTTTATTAACAGTTCTACTAGCTGATTAAATTCAGTACTGTATTGTTGAATTAGGCTTTCTGTTTGATGAAGCGCTTTGTCAAAAATGGCTTGCATCTTCGACTCTTTTTGTCCTTCATTGAACGTTAGGGTAAAGCCATTTTCTAGTAAACCTGTATCGACCATTCTTTCGATGATTTCCTTGGCCTGTTGGACATCTCCACCAACGCCAATACTGTGCTCACCAAGATACATACGCTCTGCTACCCCACCCGCCAAAATCATGCTCACTTGGTCGAGCAATTCGCTATACGTCGATAAATGCAGCTCTTTTTGAAAGGGTGCCACATAGCCAAGCGCTTGTCCACGCGGAATAATCGTCGCCTTCCGCACTGAACCTGGTTTCGTAATTGCTGCGATAAGTGCATGACCTGTTTCATGGATGGCTACTCTTCGCTTCGTTTCTTGGTCATTCAGTGTGCGTGAAGTACTTCCCAAGATGGTACGGTCAATGGCAAAGTCTAAATCAGCTTTATCGATTTGCTGACGTCCATCGCGCATTGCCCTTCTACTAGCTGTTTCAAACAGTGAGCTGAGCTCAGCGCCTGAAAAACCTGCTGTACTATCTGCCAAGCCATCCAAGGAAGCCGCAACATTATCCGCTAACAACTTGCCTTTCGTATGAATCTCGATAATCTCTCTCCTGCCTGTCGCATCTGGCAATGGAACTTGGAATGAATAATCAATACGCCCTGGGCGAAGGAAAGCCTCATCCAGCATATCCTTGCGGTTTGTAGCTGCGATGAAAAGTACACCATCGTTGTTATTGCCACCGTCCAACTGGACGAGCAATTCCGTTAACGTTTTTTCTGTTTCTTCCCCACCATGTGTTTTCCGCTTCCCTGCGAGCGCATCAACTTCATCAATGAAAATGACAGCTGGTTTTTGCTTTCTAGCATTTTCAAATAGCGTGCGTACACGTGAAGCACCGACCCCTACAAATAACTCGGTAAAAGCTGCACCACTCGACGAATAGAATGTAGCACCAATTTCACGTGCTATTGCCTGTGCTAATAAAGTTTTCCCAGTGCCTGGCGGTCCATATAAGAGTAGACCTTTTGGTGGAGTGATGCCCAGCTGTTCCGATTGTCTCGGATTTTTGATGATGGATAAAGTTTGGTGAATTTCTTCTTTCATTTCAACTGGCAGTCCACCGATATGTTGTAGAGTAATGTCTGGTAACGGTGTTGCTTTAGCAGCACTGTTTTTCATCGTAGAAGCACCGATGCCGATTTTACCCTTTTTGTGAAGGACGAATAATGTAACTAGTGATGCTATGAGTAATCCACCAATGAGCAAACCGTCGAAACGATTTTGGTTGGCATATTGGTAGGATAAATTATATTTTTCAACTAATTGCTCAACTAACTGACTTTGCGGACGAACTTGCGTCACGTATAATGCGTCTGCCGTCTGCAAGTACAATGAGCCGTCAGATGATTCTTTTAGAGTGATTGCCTGACCTTGTTCATCCTGAATCGTTTTTTCTAATTCAGCAAACGAAATGGTGATTCCTTTGTTCGTATTGACTGTATACAAGCCTATGCTTGCTACCGTTCCCATGACTAAGAGGACTAGAATGACAATCTTTGTTGCAAGCTTCAAGCCTACTCAACTCCTTCTAGGGGATAGCTTTAGTATAAATGATAAATCCAGTATTTTGGTAGGCGAATATAAGGTCTTTCCACCAATAAAACCCAGTGATGTATGATTCCTGTATAGAAACTCGTTTACTCCGCTGAAACTCGACTACCTATTTCGCAAACTGGGCTACCCTGGAACCAAACTCGACTACCTTTCCCAGAAACTCTACTACTCGGCATTAAACTCATATACCCTGCTCGATTTCTCCCTATTAGAAAAAGCCCTGAATTAGATTCAGAGCTACGCTTTACCATATTTTCAAAAACTGGGTAGTACGACTTCTTCCAATTTCCATAAGCTCCTCTTTCTCACCGTCACTCAAATCAAACTGCGTCGCACTAAAACCATCTACTGGGATGAAAATAATATCCTTTTCATGCTTACGAGAAATATAACGTTCATCATGGGCATTTTTCATGGTGGTAAATAAAGCTTCAAATAACTGCAAGGCGTTATGAATCGGATATCCCTGCTGTTGTTCTTCCTGGCCGCGGCTAAGCTTCAGTCCCAGAACGGGGCGCCGCTTTTTACCTTTGTCATCGTCAAAAATCCACATTGGAAAATTACTTAACACACCACCATCGACAACGATTGTATCGCCAGAACCGACTTTCAATTTAACCGGTTCAAAGAAAAAAGGAATACCACAACTCATACGTAATGCGCGTGCAATAGGAAAGCTATCTGCTACGATACCGTATCGTTCTAGATCATCTGGTAAAACAAGCATCTTACCATTCGTCAAATCGGACGCAACGAGCTTCAATGAGCCAGGCTTCACATCAGCAAAAGTATAGACGTTTTTTGCTGCTAATTTTTCTAAAAACCAGTTCTCTAATGCCTTTCCTTGATATAAACCGAGTCGCCAATACAAACCAATCCATTTCATAAGCGGCAATGGCAACAAAGTTCTACGTGGATCTAATAAGGACATCATATCCAATTCATCTAACAGTTCTTCCATTTCATTCGCGGAATAGCCCGCTGCGATAAAACAAGCGATAATCGCACCTGCACTCGTTCCGGCAACACGTTGAAAACGATACCCTTTCTCCTCCAATACCTGATACGCCCCAACTAATGCAAATCCCTTCAAACCTCCCCCTGAAAACACTCCATCTATTAACATCTTTGAATCTCTCCCTTTTCTCGGTGTTGTTACACTGTAAGAACTACGGGCGTATTGTAGAACTAAAAAAATAAGCCCCCAACAATTTTGAGCTGTTGAGAGACTAATTCAATGAATCATTAAGACCATTGAAACGTTCGAGTCTACGTAATTAGCTTTGATGCAATCATCGTTTTTGCAAAGGTATAGCCTTGAATAATTGGCTGTTCACATGTAGATGTATAAGAATAGTCTGAAGTAGCATAGAATGAAATAGCAATCATTCTGGATGCTGTAAATAGCCAAGCGCTATAAACATGCAGCGCCTCCATGCCAACAAAACGCATAGACCATATGTCAAATCTCATCTACTTATATTCATTCAATTCCAAAATTACCTCTATGTATCTCACCTGAAACTTTAGGGGCGAGTCTACGTCTATACTAGTGTATAATTTTCAAGATTACGTGTAACGGAGGAATATAATGAAACGAGCAGAAAACAAGAAACGGAAAAAGTGGCCCTGGATCATTGCGATAATTGGTCTTGTAGTCGGAGGGTTAGCTTTGACTATCTATATAGATTTGACATCGACATTAAAAGATATGTACGAGCCCATCGATCGGGAGCAGTCGACTAAGCGTGAAAATACGGTTATTTTTGATAAAAAAGAACCGTTCTCCGTCCTTATTTTAGGTGTTGATGAACGGGAAGGAGATAAAGGACGCTCAGATACAATGATTGTCATGACGGTCAATCCCACTTTGAAATCGACAAAAATGGTCAGTATTCCACGTGATACGTACACCGAAATTGTCGGGCATGGTACACAGGATAAGTTGAACCACGCATTCGCGTTTGGTGGTATCCAGATGTCACTAGATTCTGTCGAGAATTTATTAGATATGCCGATTGATTATGTGGCAGAGGTAAATATGGAAGGTTTTCAAGATGTAGTAAATGCGGTTGGCGGAATAACCGTGACAAATACAATGGATTTCACACAAGACTCTTTTGATTTTCAAGCTGGTCAATTAACATTGTCTGGCGAAGAGGCATTATCTTATGTACGGATGCGCAAAGAAGATCCAAACGGAGATTGGGGAAGACAGGATCGCCAAAGACAAGTCATTCAAGGTGTCCTGTCACAAGGAAAATCGTTTAATAGCCTCCTTAATTACCGCAGTGTCTTTAGTGCATTGGGCGATAATGTAAAAACCAATATGTCATTCGATGAAATGGTCGATGTGCAAAAGAACTATCGAGATGCGGCTGATAAAATTGAACAATTACATTTTGAAAAAGGGACAGGTCAGCGCATGAACGGCGGGATTTGGTATTACATGATGGATGAAGAGGAACTACAAGAAGTGGTAGATACATTAAAACAGCATTTAGAGTTGTAATAAAGCAAACCGCGGGATTAAATTTCCCGCGGTTTTTCAATGATAAAGGAATTTCAAATTTATACCCGCACCTGTCCATTCCCACGAATCATATATTTACTTGTCGTCAATGCTTTCAATCCCATTGGTCCCCTAGCATGTAACTTCTGTGTACTAATGCCGATTTCTGCCCCATATCCAAATTCAAAGCCATCAGTAAATCGAGTGGATGCATTATGATAAACAGCGGCTGCATCGACGCGAGTTAAAAACATTGCCGCGTGCTGCTCATCATTTGTAATAATCGCTTCCGAATGTTGTGTACCGTATTGATTGATATGAGAAATGGCTTCATCGAGTCCCGTGACAAGCTTAATACTGACGGTTAAGCCAAGATATTCCGTGGACCAGTCCGATTCAGATGCGGCTTGAACACCATGACATTCGCGGACGACGGTTTCATCACCGTAAATCTCCACACCCTCTTGTAAAAGCCTTTCAACTAGCTTCTTGCCATATTGTGCAAACCACTTATCGTGAATTAAAATCGTTTCGATAGCATTGCAAACAGATGGGCGCTGAATTTTTGCATTTAAAGTAATTTCTTCAGCCATGTTTGAATCTGCCGTTTCATCAATATAAATATGACAATTACCGGCGCCCGTTTGAATGACTGGAACCGTTGCTTCACGGATGACCGTATCAATTAGTGTTTTTCCACCACGAGGGATGAGAACATCCAAATAATCGTTTAATCGGAAAAGTTCCTTCGCTGTTTCTCGACTCGTATCTTCGATGAATTGAATAGAATCCTGCGGAATAGCACTTTTAACAAGTGCTGTATGAATGGATTTGACGAGTACGCTATTTGAATATTTTGCGGAAGAACTGCCCCGTAAAATCACGGCATTACCCGTTTTAATAGCTAACGTCGCAGCATCTACCGTTACATTCGGTCTCGCCTCATAAATCATCCCAATTACACCGAGTGACACGCGTTTCACTTCAATACGCAAGCCATTTTCTTTTTCAATCGTCTCCAACGTCTCACCAATTGGATCTGTCAATGCCATTAACAGCTTCACAGCTTCAGCCATGTCTTGAATGCGTTTCTCCGATAACAGTATTCGGTCCAAAATAGCGTCCGTCAGTCCGTTTGCTCGCCCTTCCTCCAAATCTTTTCGATTTTCGGCGAGAATTGCAACTTGGTCATTCAATAATTGTTCAGCAATCAATGCCAATGCCTCATTTTTTTGCTCCGTTGTAACATTGACCAGTGAATAACTTGCTTCCTTTGCCAATTGTCCTTTTTTTACTACTTCGCTCATAATAATCCCCCCTAATCAATTAGGCTTCTGCTGGTTCAAGTTATAGTTGTACCCAGCGATTTCGGTGAATCACTTCAGTTGTCGGTGACAGCTTTTCCTGTTGGCGTTTTTCAATCGCACCGTCCAGTTCATCTGATGAATAACTGACTTCCCCTCTACCTAACAAACCATTCATGCCAAACACTTCCACGACATCTCCCTTATCAAAAGCTCCAGTTACTTTGAACACGCCCGCTGGCAATAGGCTTTTCCCTTTATATAAAATCGCTTCCTCCGCCCCTTGATCGACATATAGTTTGCCTGTCGCTTCCGAATGCAAGACAATCCATTGTCGACTTGTATTGACTTTTGTATAATCTGGATTCGCAATATATGTCCCATCCCCTGCACCTGCTAAAATATCAAGTAACTTCTGCGATCCTTTTCCAGTCCCAATAAAAATAGATACTCCGAGAGAATAGGCTGTTTTAGCTGCTAATAACTTGGATTTCATCCCCCCCGTCCCAACTTTCGAACCAGTATCATCGGCACCCGCCAAAAGAGTATCCGTGATTTCCTCCAAATAATCAAAGCGATGAGCCGTTGGATTACTATGTGGATTAGCGTCATACAGTCCATTAATATCTGTCAAAATAATAAGCCGATCCGCATGAAGCAAGCCACTTACAAGTGCGGATAGCATATCATTATCACCAAAAGTCAATTCATCGACGGAGACGGTATCATTTTCATTGATAATTGGTAAAACACCCCGTTCCAGTAGTTCTGTCAATGTTGCAAAGGCATTTCTATAGCGCCCACGGTTGGAAAAATCACTGCGTGTCAATAAAATTTGTGCAGGCACAAGATGATGCTTACTCAATTTTTCAATATAAGATTGCATTAATAAACCTTGCCCCACCGCGGCTGCCGCTTGTTTGCCTTTAATGGTAAGCGGTCTTGACGGGTAGCCTAAACCCGCAAATCCCGCCGCCACCGCGCCTGAGGAGACAACAATAACCTCATGCCCTGCTTTTCGTAGTGCTGAAAGAGCCTCAATATGATCATCGAACTTCTCCTGATCGATTTCTCCTTTATCATTCGTTAAGGAACTGCTACCTATTTTGACAACAATTCGTTGTTTTTTCATGTCAATATCGCCACCATTTCACATATGATTAAACAAAAAAGCCCAGTCATCCTTAATATTAAGGACGAAAGAGCTTTACTTCCGCGGTACCACCAAAATTGGATGCGTTTAGACGCACCCCGCTTTCCTCATAACGCTGAGGTTCGCGCCTATTTTCACATAGGACTCCAAAGGCAGGTTCCGCGGCTCGTTTATGGCGAAATTTTCCAGCTTATAAATTTCGCTCTCTGGCACAACAAGGGCCCACATACTATTCCTTCATCACCGTTCAATTTTCTAAGATTGTAAATAATCATACAATAAGAAAAAGTTTTGTCAAGTAGGAAAAACACCTTATTTACTGTCAAACTGCATTTCATCGACCATAAACTGCTCCATCACGGTCAAATTCGGCTCATAACCAATGCCATAGCCAGTCGGCACTCGTATATAACCATCCTCGACAACCACCTCTGGTGAAATAATATCTTGCTCCCAATAATGCGATGATCCTGCAGTATCGCCTGGTAAAATAAAGTTCGGCAATGTTGTCAGCGCAATATTATGTGCACGTCCAATTCCAGCCTCCAGCATACCGCCACACCAAACGGGAATGCCTTGTTCCATGCAGTAATCATGAATTTTCTTCGCTTCTGTTAAACCGCCTACGCGTCCAATTTTCACATTAATAATTTTTGTACTCCCGAGTTCAACTGCCTTTCGAGCATCTTCCAAGGACAAAATACTTTCATCTAAACATATAGGCGTTGTCAGTTGTTTTTGCAATACAGCATGGTCGATAATATCGTCATGCGCAAGCGGCTGTTCAATCATCATTAAATTGAATGCATCTAGCTGTTTCAACAGCTCTGCATTCTGTAGCGTATACGCCGAGTTAGCATCTGCCATTAGTAGTACGTCCGGAAAGTGTTTGCGCAGTTCACGAATGACTGCGATGTCATGATTGGGTTTAATTTTTACTTTAATACGTTTATAGCCTATGTTGATAAACTCCTGGACAGCCGCAACTAAATCTGCATGATCATCATGGATACCTATGCTGATCCCGACTTCGATTTTATCGCGTTCGCCACCTAACGCCTGCGACAGTGTTAACTTGTTACGCTTGGCGTAAAGATCCCAAATTGCACCTTCAACAGCAGCCTTCGCCATATTATTTTTACGAATCGTGGCAAACAATGAACTAACATCATCAGGATGCCCAATTTCTTTTCCTAAAACGAGGGGGATTAAAAAATCCTTAATGATATGTAAATTAGTTTCAAGCGTTTCTTCAGTGTACCAAGGCGCACGAAATGCAACAGACTCTCCCCAACCAGTGTTCCCTAACTCATCTTGTACTTCGAGCACAAGAAAGTCCTTCTCTTGCAATGTCCCAAAGCTAGTAGAGAATGGTGTTTTCATCATCATTTGCATTTTACGGATTGTTATTTTTTTAATAATCATAAAAAATCTCCTCACAAGATCAATTTAAATCTATTGTACGCCACTTCCCTATCTTTTCACCAATTATGATAAACTAATAATGCTGGAGGGATATAGATGAGCGAAAATGAAAAAATGCCTGGAAGCGAACGCCGGCAACTCCTTGTGAGTACATTACAGGCGGCTACCAAACCAATGACTGGGAAAGAACTAGGAGACATGACCAATGTCAGTCGCCAAGTGATTGTCGGTGATATTACATTGCTTAAAGCAAAAAACGAACCAATTATCGCAACAAGTCAAGGCTATATTTATATGCATACATCAACAACACCTGGAAAAATCGAGAAAGTTATCGTCTGCAAACACCGACCTGAGCAAACGGAAGAAGAACTAAATATTCTTGTCGATAACGGTGTAACCGTCAAAGACGTCAAAATCGAACATCCTGTTTATGGTGATTTGAGCGCATCCATCATGGTCTCTAATCGAAATGAAGTACAAGAATTTCTCAAAAGAATTCAAGAAGCAAATGCCATTTACTTATCGAAGTTAGCGGAGGAAGGCATCCATCTTCACACCTTGCTAGCTGATAATGAAGGACAACTAAAAAATGCGGAAAAAGCATTACTAAAAGCGGGTATCCTCGTCGAATGACAGATACCCGCTTTTTGTATTTGGGGGATTAATTTCAATAAAATATCCACACCATCACTGGACCTACAATGGAGCCGATGATCGCACATAGCGTCATAGAAACCGAGCTCATCGACGCTTCCTGCTCTCCAAGTTCAATGGCTTTCGATGTACCAAGCGCATGCGCCGCAGCACCTAGCCCGATACCACGCCCCATTGCCATATCCATCCGAGTCCACTTAAACAACAGCGGGCCGAAAATGACACCCGTAAAGCCCGCAATCATGACAAACACAGTCGCCAATGAAGAAATCCCTCCCACTGCCGCTGTAATTTGAATCGCGATAGGTGTTGTAATAGATTTCGGTAATAATGATAAAAGAATAGCTTGCGAGAAACCGAATAACTCGGCAAAAAACATGCCACTTCCCATTCCCGCAAGTACCCCCATCAACACCCCACCAATAATCGGTAACACATTCTTTTTTAATAAATCCTGTTGTTTAAATAGTGGAATTGCCAATGCAACAATTGCCGGACCTAGCAATACATCCAGCCATTTGCCCCCAATCATATATGTTGTATAAGGGACTTTGAACAACAGAAGGATTACAATCATAACAACTGTCGATGTCAAAATGGGAATTAAAAAAGATCGGCGATATTTTACATAGAAAAAATTCATCACCATATACGTAGTAATTGTCATGATGAAAAAAAGGACGGTAAGCAGCATTATTCGCACGGTACTTCCCCCTTCCTTTTAGCCGATTTCCGAGCAATAAGTTGACTTGTATAGCCCGAAATCCACATCGTTAAAAATGTACTGATCATCGTAATTGGGATTAATAGAAAGCCCTTTCCTACGAATATATGACCATAATCCATTGCACCAATTGTCGCGGGTAAAAGAAAAAGTGGGATAAAGGATAAAAGAAAATAAGAGCCTGTTTCAATCCATTGCAGTCGAACAATTTTCAACGACAGAGCCAGCCACAGCAATAACAGCCCAATGATACTGCCTGGAAGGGGTATATGAAATATACTTTGCAACCAGTTCCCTATAAGTACAAAGCCATACAATAAGAAGACTTGTACAATGATTTTTATGTATTTCATTACAATTCCCCTTCCTCTTTGTATAAAATCGAATGATAAGACTATTGGTATGATTATAGAGTCATATATTAAAAATATCAAAGGCATCTATGAATCTTTTTCTAGAAATGAAACGTATAAATGGTATGCTAAATTTATTCAAAGGAGGGATTGTTAATGGGATTTAGTCCATTTGATAACTTTATGTTTTCCGCTATTCCGGTCTTTATCGGCATCATATTTTTTATTGTATTTGGTTTTATTTTGGTAGCAATCATAGGCGGTATTAATAAGTGGAATAAAAACAACAACTCACCAAAACTAACTGTACCCGCTGAAGTCGTGACAAAGCGCACCAAGACATCCGGCGGATCAGGTGATTCTTCTGCTAGCACATGGTATTATGTCACTTTTCAAGTTGAAAGTGGTGACCGCATGGAGTTAGGCATGAAGGGCTCTGAATATGGTATGCTAGCCGAGGATGATATTGGAATGCTGACATTTCAGGGGACGCGTTATTTGGAGTTTAAACGCGTTGTGAAGGACTAAACTAAACTACCATAGTACCAACAGCCCCTATACATAAAATACGGCTGTTGTTAAATTTATTCTAATGTAAAATCCTTTTTTCGCTTTACAAAATATACGAACGTATGTTATTGTTATTCTATAAATAAAAATACTTCTTATGTATCAACACAATATAAAGTTCACAAAATATTGATGAAAGGAGACCTTTTTATGAGTGAAAAACTTTTACTCCAAATTCTTGCAGAAGTAAAGGATTTAAGAACGGATGTAAATGGTATCAAATCTGAGATCACTGACATGAAAGCCGATATCAATGGTATCAAATCTGAGATCACTGGCATGAAAGCCGACATCAATGGTATCAAATCTGAGATCACTGGCATGAAAGCCGACATCACTAGCATGAAAGCGCAACTAGATGAAAACACGCAAATTATTAAAGTTATCCGTGATCGTCAAGAAGAAACAGATGCCAAACTTGAAAACCTCACAATGGACGTTCATCAAATGCGCGGCGAAGTGACTGCCTTAGCCGAAACTGTTGAATTCATCAAAAAAGAACTAGCCTTTACTTCCCATAAAGCATATACGAATGAAAAAGACATTTTCAATTTACTTAATCGTAGCTCCGATAGTAAAATCGGCTAAATAACAAACGCCACAACGACTATTTATCGTTGTGGCGTTTGTTACTCACTATTCCAACCCAACTTCCCTCTCTAACTGCTTCAAAAATCCTACCATATAATCATGCCGCTGCTGGGCTATACGCTTCCCTTCCACTGTCACCATCAAGTCTTTTAGTAATAATAATTTTTCGTAAAAATGTGTAACAGATGCTGTTTCCTTCCCACGATACTCTGCCTCAGACATCTGATCACGTGCTGTTTCATGAGCATCATACAATTTTCTTCCTCTTGCCCCTCCGAATGCAAACGTCCTGGCAATACCAATCGCTCCAATGGCATCCAAACGGTCAGCGTCCCGAACGATGGCCCCTTCAATGGACGTCAATTCTTTTGTATTGCCCCCGCTAAATGATACACTGTCAATGCATGCCAATACTTGCTGCGACAAGTCATCAGATGCACCAATTGTTTGTAAAATATCGGTCGCTGTTTTCTGCCCCACCGTTTGATATTTGGCATCGTCAATATCATGTAATAAGACAGCCAAACGCACAACTTCCTCGTTTGCCGCAACTTCTTTTTGTGAAATCTCTTCCGCATTTTTCAATACCCGTTCGATATGCGCAAAATCATGACTTGCATCAAACTGATTATAAATTCCTTCAACCATTCTCATACATTTATCTACTATTGTTCCCATAAAATCACTCCATTTTTGATTAATAAATTATTGAAAAACTCAGTCAGAAAGTTCAGGCATATCATTGACGCAAAATGTCGATTCATGTATAGTTAAGTTATCCATGCTATGATGGATGGGACATTGAAACGCCGAGGAGGAGTCTACATGTACCAGGGAAAAGTGAAATGGTTCAGCAACGAAAAAGGCTATGGTTTCATCGAAGCGGATGACGGGGAAGATGTGTTCGTCCACTTTACCGGTATTGTATCAGAAGGCTTTAAAACGCTTGACGAAGGGCAATCTGTATCTTTCGAAATTATCGAAGGAAATCGAGGTCCTCAGGCGGCGAATGTCTTAAAATCTGGAGATGAATGATCGAATACAAAATCCCGCTAGCGTAGTTTGCTGCGGGATATTATTTTCCGATTTTATTAATCTCCCGCCCCAGGAACTGAAGTTGCTCCCCGATTGTACAGGTCTTGATACAAAACTGATGTGCACCTGTCTTTCCCCGTTCTTTGGACAGTTGCCTCTTCAAGAAACAGCCTTCACAATAACTAGTTAGAATACTATCTATTTCACTCATAATTATCGTTTTATTCATAACCTTCCCCCCACAAACATGATTCCTCTATTCTAATACGCAGTCTTCGAAGACACAACTATTCAACTAAATTGAGGTGACAAATATGCTTGAAGTATACGTAGATGGTGCCAGCGCTGGCAATCCGGGAAAAAGTGGCATTGGTATCTACATTAAAGGTGAAGGCCATCAGCTAAGAATTTCTGAGCCGATTGCACCGACAGATAATCACTCTGCTGAATTCCAAGCCTTGCTTCGTGGTATGGAAGAAGCAGCCAAACTAACGACCGGGATTGTATCCGTACGTTCTGATTCTCAAATTGTTGTCATGGCTGTAGAAAAAGAATTTGTAAAGAATGAAGCCCATAAACCCATTTTGGCACAAATTCTTGCCATCGCCACAACATTTGATTTCTTTTTCATCAAATGGATTTCCGATGCAGATAATCGTGCGGCGGATGCACTGGCGAGAGATGCCATTCATAGAAAAGACTGAAGCAACTGTGGCTTCAGTCTTTTTCACTATGCTTTCATGAAAGTAACAGTTTGTACCTCCGCATCATACAACAGCCATTCGCAATCACCGACAACTGCCCCGACATTAACGAGCATTTTCTCACCGTCCACACTGTAAGGAATGCCGAATTCGATTTCTTGTTGGATACCATTGCGTGACAAACCTGATTGATGGCTATGTCCATAAAAAACAAATGATTGCTCAACACTCGCATGAACGAGTGCCCATGGTTGCCCTCCCCATTGCCACTGGTGACCGTGTATCACTTGTGCACGACCTATATTAGCTGTTTCCGGCAATGCAGCTAACTTTGCTCGCAGCGGATCTTCTGTTTCAGTTATCCATAATATACGATCCTCTTGATTACCGCTGACAGAAGGAAATGTCAATAACTCGGAAAAGCCTTCCGGTATAAGCATAACTTCTCCAAG